>NZ_BMOK01000001.1 GCF_014647035.1 Sporolactobacillus putidus
GCCTCTATTCACGATGTATTCACCTTGGTCGGCATACATTTAGAATAAGGAGCCTTCTCCTTTTCGTCTAGTAGAAGAAGGAAAAAGGATAAACCTTTGGTTGGGGGGAGCGGCACGCCGCTCCCCCCAACGCCGCCTAGCCTGATTCATCCACCGAGAAACATTTTACACATAGTCTTATTTCTTTGACAGCCGGAATTTTTTGCTAGTTATTTTACATTTTTCTTTCTTTTTCGGCAATCTTCTTCCGTATATTATCGAGTTATGCTATAAATAACACTAGGATGTTCAAAAAATGGATAGTGGGCCGCCCTATTTAGTTTCCTTCTGTATTCAAGGAAACCGCACTTGCCGGATTGCTCCTGATCCCGATTGTTTCGAGGGCCGTTCGCTTTTTCATTCATTTTTTAACGCACTTCAAAAAAGTGTCGGGGGGTAAATTATGGGTTTCATTATTCTGATCCTTGTGATCATTGGATTGATTGCGCTGGCTCTTTCTTATTACAAACAAGACAGTGTGAAACAAATGGAAAGCCAGCTGGAAGAAAATTCAATCACTATGATGCAGGAGCTCTATAAAGTCAAGAAAAAAATTCGCGTACTCGAAGAGGAAGTTATGCTCGGGGACCGGGATAAATTTAAAGGGTGAATTGTGTTGACAAGAAATGGAATACGCGGTTTTTCCGCAGGTGTCCTGATCACTTGTGCTGTTTTCGCCTTTTTCTATTATGTCATTTTTAATAATGGAAATCAGACAGCGGCAAAGAATACGGTCAGGCAGACACCGCTGACCGATGCTACCGTCAGTCAGTACCTGGCAAGCCACCAACGCAAGGCGATCGACATTAACGCCTATAACCAGTGGATGGCAAGCGTCAATGCTGCAGCAGCGAAAAACGCTCAGTCAAAACCGGCAGCAAGCAGCAGCCCCCAGCCGATATCCTTCGATCTGCAGATCAACAATGGCATGACGCCAAGCGATATCTCAACGCAGCTGGTCAACGCAAAGATTCTTCCTGCGGATCAAAAGTTCAATTTCGAACAATATCTGCATACAAGCAAACTCGATCAATTCGTTCAACTTGGCACGTTTAAAGTTTCAAGCGATATGTCGATTCAAAAGATCGCACAAGTGATCACGAACAATCATCAATAATCGGTAATCAAAATGCCGGAAGAGCGACAATGCCCGACCGGCATTTAATTTGCCTGTAAGCTGCAGTATTTGGATTCTTCTCCCTCAGACCTCTCTTTTCCTTTTTCATAAAATCTCTTATTTTTTTTTGCAGAGCATTAAAAATAGTCAAATCCTGATCATACCGGATTTGACTATTCGAGTTAAGTCTGTTCAGAAACGCATTTTTCAAAAATGCCAAACACTATTATTTGTTAATCAGGTTCGGTTGTATAGTGAACCCATTAGAAGAAAAGACCTTACGGTAAGCAGCCACCCAAGATTAGTTACCGCTCGTGTAATGATAGAGGCTGTCGTATTTCTGATAAATATCCAAAGCAATCTGCTTATTCTGAGCGCCTGTCCTTACGGCCGGCACAACGACCGCTACAGCAATCTGCGGATTATCGTAAGGCGCGTATGAGACGAGTGTCTCATTATAGAGTTGCAGATCGTTCGCATCAATCTGTGCGGTACCCGTCTTTGCCGCGATCTTATATTTCGTGTTGGCTCCCGTACCGAGCATAATTCCCGTGGCTTGTAATGACGGACCATGCGTCACGAGATAGAGCCCGTCCTGCACGGTTTGAATTTGTTGCGGCGTATTGTTGATTGTATTTAGAATGCGCGGTTTATACGTATAAATCGTCGGACCGAGCCGGGTCGGATCGCTGCTCGGCGCACGGACCGACTGCAGCAGGTGCGGCTGAATCCGGTAGCCGCCATTGGCAATCGTCGAGATATATTGAACCATTTCGAGCGGGGTATAGGTGTCGAACTGCCCAATGCCAAATTGATGAATCAAACCTGGGTTATCCGGCATCCCGCCGTTATAACCTGTTCCTTCAGTCGGCAAGTCAATCCCTGTTTTTACGCCAAGCCCAAACTGGCTGTAGCCGTTTCGTAAATTTTCCACCGCGCGGATGAACTGCGGGCTGGTTGCCAGCGGCAGGCTTGCCTGATAGTGGCCTCCTGCCGGGGTCAGGGTGATCCCGGCCATATTCGAAGTGATCTTCGCCATAAAGATGTTGGAAGAGAACTCAAGCGCCTGTGCTGGCGTAAGGCTTCCCAATCCGCTTACTTCCCATGATTTAAAACTATTATTAGGATTCTGTCCCGGATATTGGATCGGCATGTCGGTGAATGACGTCGGAACCGCGTTGTACTGAAATCCAGTCAGTTCGGTCGCACCTTTGACCGCCGACCCCATGGCAAACTGTGAGTTGATCGCTTCGTTTGACGCGTCGACAAATTGGCCGTTGACCAGTTTTTCACCGCCGATCGCCAGGATCGCCCCGGTTTTCGGATTCATTACGACTGCGTAAGCACTGTTGTTCTGGCTGTTTCCCGCCTGCGCCCGCGCCGCTTTAATGTTCGAAATCAGGATTTGCGGCAGCGCATCCTGCAGCCGGCTGTCAATGGTCAGCTGCAGATCATCCCCGCGCTGGCCCGGCTTGACCGTCGGATTGCCGACCGGCTGCCCGTTTTTCGTGTGATAAGTCAGTGTCATCGGGACACCGCGCAGATAGGATTCATACTGCTGCTCGAGATTGCTCGTCCCGACCATGTCATTCCGGCTGTAGCCCTCCGCCAGATAGTTATTGATCTTCTCGGCGGGAATCTGTCCGACCGTTCCAATATAAAACGGGATGTTCGGAGCGTAAGCCCGCGAGGAAACGTCGGCGGTCTGAATCGTTCCGTTAAATTCACTGAGATGGTCCACGACATTGACATACTCCCTGTCGTTCACGTTCAGACCCCTTTTGATGATATACGGATTAAGGTTGGACGCCTGATTAAACGCGTGCTGAATCGCCATTACCTGCATGTCCTTCGCTGTAAAACCGGTCAGGACACGATTCGGAATACGGCTGAGCAGGAGGTTATACTCATTGGTCGGGTTGGCGGCCAGCGTAGTCTGTTCCTTCTGCGACAGAAAGGCATTGAAAGCCTGTTGCAGATTCTTAAAATGAGTCAGCGCGTAATACTCCTGCTCATCCCGCGTCGTCACCAGCTGCACCGCCTGGTTATCCATCGTGATCAGCTGAGACAGCTGCCGGGCGATGGAGAGGCTTTTCTGTGCATCGATGCCGGCGTTGCGTATGTAGACAATTGCCAGCTCCGCTTTATTGTCGGCGAGGGTCACTCCATTTATATCAACAATTTTCCCGCGGGCCGACGCAATATTGGCTGTCTGATTATGGTTGCCGTTGACAATGCTCTTATAGTGCGCACCGTTCACAATCTGGACAAAACCGAGCCGTACGATCAACGTCGCAAACGCCAGAAAGACCACCAAAAACAAAATGTTGAGTCTTAACGGCAGATTATTTTTCGTTTCTTTGTTATTCACTATTTCCTTCGCCAAACTCATTTCCCCCTATGAGCACGCGGCCCTATTCCATCAAAGTCATTCGTCGGCCGCACTCATTTTCTTCCTGTTCCAATGAAAATCAGCCAATGATTTTTAATCATAGATAAGGACACCCCCTCTCCGGTGTCCCATTAGCCATTATCAACACGTTTATTTTACTTTGCCCATATCCTTCTGTCAAAAAAAGCCCGGAAACGTGCGCTTCCGCATTTCCGAGACTTTAGGCGATTAGCCTCACTTTACTTCCTTAATCAGTCTTCAGCAATTTCAAATACCTTTTTATCTTCACGCTTATTAATTGTGATAATCTGAACTATTTGAACCAGTCCGTGAACGATATGAAAAATGATTCGAATCCCAATATGCCTGAGTTTGATTTCTTTACATTCATGAAGTTTTCCGGAGAGCTGCTTACCGATCTCATCAGCACGATATTCAAGCTTACGGTAAGATTTGCGAACAATAGCTTTCGTTGATCCGTCAAGATTATCAAATTCCTTACGAGCATTTTCATCAATGTACTCAAGCTTAAATTTAGCCATTACTGCTCAAACAACGCATCGTCTGGAATATCGTCCGGATCCGATCGTTTAAAGGCGTTATATTCTTCTTTTGACATTGTATCTTTTAACGGAATTGGCTTTGTTTTACCGGCTTCAGAATCCTCGAGGCGTCTGGCAGCTTCCTGATAAATCAAGTCATCTTCAAGACGATGAAGACGAACAATCAGATCTTCATATTGGCGATAATCCAGGATAACGGAATCAATTTTATTATTTTCAGAAATAAACTGTGGAACCTTCTTAGCTTTCTTGCGAATACTGCCTAAGGTTTTAGAGGCTACAGAAGCCGGAACAATTTGATCTGCATTGAATTTGGGCTTAGCCATTGCTGAATCTTCCATTTAGCTTTCTCCTTCTCAGCATTTTCTGAACACACGTTTATTATACACGATAATACGTTTAATGCTAAGTAAAAATGTACGTAAAAATCTCCATTACTTATTGCGATGAGAAACTCAGGCGCTGATCTTGTATAATCGTTAAGGAAGAAAAAAGGCGGTTTAAGGAGGACATCAGTAAAGTTCAGAACTAGACTTGCGATGGGAAAAAACCAAAATCTCGGTCAAGGTGCCTTTCAAAAATACATGGCACGACCGTGCTTTACGGTTCGGAAGCAGTCAAAAATGATGAGAAACCATGCAAGAATGTTTTGTATTTCTCGTATCCATTAGCGGCCACCAAAATGTAAAACACTCAGAAATGCCTCTTTATGGCTATTCCTGAGTGCTTGATGAAAGGTATTGATTATGTACAAGCGGAGGAAGAGGGATTCGAACCCCCGCGAGCCGTGAAGCCCCTGTCGGTTTTCAAGACCGATCCCTTCAGCCAAGCTTGGGTATTCCTCCACAACAAGTGGTGGACCCTGTAGGACTCGAACCTACGACCGGACGGTTATGGGCCGTCTGCTCTAACCAACTGAGCTAAGGGTCCAACGGGCGGTTAGTGGGTATCGAACCCACGCATGCCGGAACCACAATCCGGTGTGTTAACCACTTCACCATAACCGCCATTGGATAAAAAAATAGCGGCGGGGGGGATCGAACCCTCGACCTTACGGGTATGAACCGTACGCTCTAGCCAGCTGAGCTACACCGCCATGGCTCCACAGGTAGGGTTCGAACCTACGACCAATCGGTTAACAGCCGATTGCTCTGCCACTGAGCTACTGTGGAATAAATTTAGAACAAAAACTAATTTAACACAAGCCGTTGTTCCTGTCAATAATTGTTGAAAGTTTTCGATCCTCTCTCAACGACAAGAACTAATATATCATAATGCTCTGTGTTTGACAACACTTTTTTTTAGCGGGCTTTCCCGCCGGCCGGCCAATTCCACTTGTATAACGAACGCAATAATTATTAATTGAATACATATAGGTACAAAGGGCTCGAAAGAGGTGAAACGTAATTATGAATCAGACACACGAAGCCGTCGTGCTTAATGAAAAAAGCAAGGTTATTGCCGCCGCTCTTTATTTGGGGGGTGTCCTGTTCTTTTTAGTCGGTTCAATCATTGCATTCGTAGCGGCCAATCGTTCTTACGTATTTGCAGCGGAAAATATTTCAGTGTGAACCCTCTTTTTCCTCGCGATCCCAGCAGAATATTCATTTCCGCTTTCAGCCGAAAAGCGAAAAGGCAGTTACATCCTCCGACCGGATTTAGCTGCCTTTTTACTTTTTCCGTTTCGTTCCCCCGATCCGTTCTTCAAATCTTATCGATTACGATTCTTGTTCCATCCACAGATACAACCTGTACCGGCACATTTTCTTCGAGGAAAACGCCGTCTGTAATCGCGCTGTATTTTTTTCCATTAATATTGACCGTGCCGACCGGATGGAAAGGAGTCAGCGTCACGCCCTGCTTTCCAACCAAGTCGCGATAGTCCTTATTCATTGATACGTATCCCTTATCACTGGAAAGCCGGTCCTGAAGGGTCAGCTTTTCCAGATAGTCGCGTTTTGGAAGCCATTTTTTAAAAAGAAAGGACCCGCATGTACCGATAACGAACGCGATAGCCACCAGCATACCGTACAGTAAGGACGGTGCCGGAAGCGCGCAGGCAACGATCATAAGAATAAAGCCCAGGATCGCGATTACGCCTGTGGTAAAGAGTTTTCCATCAATAATAATCAGAATAAGCCCTCCGACAAGAAGCAGCACAATCCATTGCGATGCCTGATCGGTAAGAAAATAAGAAAAATAATAGATGAACAGTCCGCTGCCGATGACGGCAAAAATCCCTTTTGCCTTGACCGTAAGCTCGGCAAACAAAAATGAGGATGCAAGCAGGATCACGAAAAACCCGCCTGCAGGAAGTGCCAGTAAGCCCAAATCGGACACCTTCTTTCAGCTGGTTCGAGGAAATTAAAATGCCGCTGGATGGAAAACAAACCCGGCCTCTCTTCCCCGCTTCCGCCAGTTTTTTAATCAATGTGACAGGTCTCCTCTCATTAAACCATACGTGGAAAGCGGCGAAAAGTTTCTTTTTGAATATTTTTTGAAAAAGTGAATAGCGATCGGATTCAAAGCGTATAGATGGAATACGAGGAGATGATCGGATGAAAAAACGAATTTTTACTCTATTGATCCTTATTGTATGCTGGACAAGCTATACCGATCTAACTTCCGGATCATTGCCTGCCGGAACCGCGGCGAAAACATCTGCTCAATCTGTAAATGCTCCGCTTTCTTTTCAAAAAATCACCGTTGCCCCCGGAGACACACTCCTTTCGGTTGCGGAACGTATCAATAAGACATCACCCTCCATTGATCAAGTGATCAAGGATTTCGCTATTTTAAATCCGTCGGTCGACCCGAACCATCTGCAGATCGGACGAGCTTATGCGTTTCCGTATTATGACCGTCAGCCTTAAGGCATGAACAGCGAATGCTTTCCCATCGCGCGCCGGGATCCAATCGTAAATGTTGGCCCGGGAATGTCAAAAGGCGGCAGTTCCGCTCGATTCATGATATACTGGGTCTGTATGAAAAGGTCGCAGATAACTCATTCTTACCTATAAAGGAGCGAATGGTTCGTGTCAGAAATTACGCACCGAACGAAAACGAGAAAAGTGAGAGTCGGAAATTTAACCATTGGGGGATCCAATGAAGTCATCATACAAAGCATGACAACAACAAAAACACGCGATGTGGCGGCAACCGTTGCCCAGATCAGGAGACTTGAAGAGGCGGGATGCCAGATGGTCCGCGTCGCCTGTCCGACCATGGAGGACGCGCTTGCCATACCGGAGATCAAACGCGGCATCCATATACCGCTTGTCGTCGATATTCACTTCAATTACAAACTCGCCTTGAAAGCCATTGAGGGCGGCGCCGATAAAATCCGCATCAACCCCGGAAACATCGGCAAGCAGGAAAATGTTGAAGCCGTTGTCCGCGCGGCAAAAGCCAGACATATTCCGATCCGGATCGGCGTCAACGCCGGATCACTGGAAAAACATATTCTGGATAAATACGGTTACCCGACTGCGGACGGAATGGTTGAGAGTGCGCTGCATCATATCAAGATTCTCGAAGACCTTGATTTTCACGATATCATTGTCTCACTGAAAGCTTCGAACATTAATCTGGCAGTTGAAGCTTATGAAAAGGCCGCCCGCACGTTCAACTACCCGCTTCATCTCGGGATAACCGAGTCCGGAACCAAATTTTCCGGAAGCATCAAGAGTGCGGCCGGGCTTGGCATTTTGCTGCACGAAGGCATCGGCAATACGATGCGGATTTCACTGTCGGCTGACCCGGTCGAAGAAATCAAGGTATGCCGCGAACTGCTGAAGACATTCGGCCTGACCAACGCCGCAACTCTGGTCTCCTGCCCGACGTGCGGCCGTATCCAGATCGACTTGATCAAGATCGCCAATGAGGTGGAAGCCTATATTGACCACATCAACGCACCGATTAAGGTTTCGGTGCTCGGCTGTGCCGTCAACGGTCCGGGGGAAGCACGGGAGGCCGACATCGGCATCGCGGGAGGCCGCGGAGAAGGCCTACTTTTCAAACACGGAGAAGTCATCCGCAAAGTGCCTGAGGATCAGATGGTCGAAGAACTGAAAATCGAGATCGACAAGCTTGCCGAAGAATACTTTGCAAAAAAGAAAGCAGAACAAGCGAAAATCAAGAGTTGAAAAATGAAAAAAAATCCGGGACTGAATCCCCGGATTTTTTTTCATTTAGCCAGATTCCGAGCCCTTACTCACTCACCCAGGTCGTAATCTCTTCAACAGATTTTCTGACCGGTGCCTTGGCCTCGATTCCTTCTTGAGGGTAACCGACATAGATATAGCCCATCACCAGGCCCTTTTCAGAAACCCCGAAACTTTGCTTCATGGTGTCGGTATATGCTGGGTCCCCCGTACGCCACATCGCTCCGATTCCGAGAGCATGAGCGGCAAGCAGCAGGTTTTCTATGGCACAGGCGGTCGCCGCTATCTCTTCGACCATCTTCACTTTCGGATTGTCCGCAGGTTCAACAGTCACGACAATGACAACCGGAGAACGTTTCGCTTTGGCCAAACCCTTTTTATAGGCCTCATCCAGCGATTCTTTATCCCTACTTTCCAAAACTTGCTGGTTGATTTTTCCGTAAGCGTCTCCTAGCTTATTGCGTCCTTCGCCGATCAGAACGGTAAAATGCCACGGTTGTGTGTTGAAATGATTCGGCGCGCGTCTCGCCGCATCCAGAAGTTGTATAATCGTTTCTTTTGGCGGTACCCGGTCTGTTACTTTGCGAACTGAACGTCTCGAATGAATGGCTTCTATCGTCTCCATGTTATCCTTCCCTTTTCACAGCGTCTTCGTTTATTTTCAACGATATTGTAACATATGTCACAATCGCAGTGACAGAAATATGCATAAATCAAAAAGACGCTTTGCAAATCGCAAAGCGCCCTTTTGATTTTTTTCACCAGAACATTGGCGAAAACAATTGGATCAAAACAGCAGCACAGCCTATACCTATGGCCCAGCCGCCCAAAGTCCGCGCACCTTCTCGGAAGGCTATATAACCAATAATGATCCCGACGATGCCCAGAACAATGGGAAGAAAGAATAACGCTGCAACGGAAAACACCAGCGCGAGCCAGCCCATTCCTCTTCCGTTCTCAAAAACCCGCCGTTCACCGGTCCCGAACGGGCGATCATGTTCCGCCCGCCCGCTTTCCGGATCATATTGATCGGCCGCGAGTTCTTTTGCGTACTCTTCATTACTGAAAGCATGCCGCTTCTCATATAATGAATCTTCGCCCAAATGATCCTTTCCAGCCATAGCGACCCCTCACTTTCATTTTAGGATCGTCTATAGTCTGACTCAAATGGGTCGGTTTAACTGATACAGATTATGGAAACAGACCGGCGTTCCGCTATGCCACAGTAAACGGCAGATAAAAGCTGACAGTTGTCCCCTTGCCCGGCAAACTACTCACACAAAAAGTTCCATGATGCTCGGCAACAATTTTTTTGCATAGAGACAGACCAATGCCTGTCCCCTTTTCTTTTGTTGTAAAAAAAGGCTGGCCCAGCTGTTTCAGAACATTGGTTTCAATTCCCGAGCCATTATCCGACAATGAAAAACGGTAGCCCCCGGTTTCAATGGCACCTCTGAAAAAAATCTTTTTCTCCGATTGCTCCTTTTCTTCTATGGCTTCAAGCGCATTTCGGAGCAGATTCAGAATAACCTGCTTAATCATGGAGAGATCAATCGAACACTTTTTTTCGGAATAGGCAACATCATAGTCAAAAGAAATCTTTCTCAGTGAGCATTCCGATGAAATCAGGGAGATCAGGGATGTGCAAACTTTATCAGGCAGCATCTGCTGTTGTTTAATCTGTTTTTTGGAAAGGGTCAGAAAGTTCTCCAGGATCGCGTGCATGCGGTCTATTTCAGAAATGATCGTCCTTTTATATTTATCAAATTCCTGTGTATAGTCGGATAATTGCACAAACCCCTTAATCACGGTCAGCGGATTTCTCAGCTCATGCGCAAACTCTGCTGCCAGACGGGTAATCAGCGCGGTATGATAGCCGGCAATATATATTTTTCCGTCTTTGCCGAATCCATTGTAAAGTGTGCCTACGCCATTGTCTTTTACCCGGTCGTTCAGCAGCGCAGCAACAATGTCGTCACTTTCCATGATGGTCTTGAGGTAATTTTCCGCCTCTAGCCGGGCATGCTCCGTAAAAAAGTCCAAAAAGCAATCCCCAAAGCGATCAACCATAACTTTGCCATTTCTATTGCAATCTAAAATACGACCCTCGGGAGTCAGGCAGAAACGCATTTCCATTGACAGTTGATTCTCGAACAGGTCTTTCTCAGAAACGGATAGAAAGGATTCATGATATATAATGGTTATCACTCCTCTTTATATTTTACACCCCTTCACTCTAAACACTCCTTAAAATGCCATTCGGATTTTAAACGTTTAAAAATTCAAACGCTTTTATGTATATTTAATTATACTTTAATCAGGAAAAATGATATAGGGTAAACTGCCAAATAATGTTAGACAAGTTTCGACCACGTTGCAAACTTTGTCGATTTTTGCCGGTAAATTATGAGTATCCGTCTGATTTGGCCGTCATAGGCTATGATGAATGTTTTATCAAAGATGAATTGGAGTGGAAAATGTGCATCCCATGATTCAACAAATCGTCAATCAGCGGATTAATCAAGTCACGGCGGATGAGCTTTACCAGCAGGCCGTCCAGTTCGGCATCCCGATCTCAAAAGATCAGGCCGCCAGAGTCGCCGGCCGCGTGCACGGAAAAAACATTAATCTGTTTGATTCTGCAGGCCAAAAGACACTGCGGCAGATTCTTGTTGAGGAACTTGGCCAGAATATGGCTGAACGACTGAACCGGCGGTTTGAGGAACTGATGGCTAAGTATCAGTGATCATACAACACACAGCTCCCGAGACGGAAAACCGGGTTTATGGTTTTCACAAAAATAAACCGGAGAGACTCCGGCTTATTTTTGTATGTTAAGACACCGTACAGCGGACAATCAGCTCTGCTGGGCGAGAATATCTTCAAGCAGATGATCATTATAGCGCTCTGCTCTAAGCATGGCGATTTCACATTTATACGGCGGTTTCTTGTGTTTTGCGTCTTCGCCAACGTATGGCGTTTCGAGTATTTTCGGCAGCGCTTCCAGCTGCGGATGGTGAACAATGTAATTGAGCGCCTCAAATCCGATCGTGCCCAAGCCGATGTTGGCATGCCGGTCTTTCCGGGCTCCAAGGGGATTCTTGCTGTCATTAACATGGATGACTTTGATCCGGTCTGCTCCGACAATTTTATCAAACAGGTTAAGGACCCCGTCGAAATCGTGGGCCACATCGTAACCGGCGTCATTTGTATGGCATGTATCGAAGCACACGGACAGTTTCCCGTTCAGCCGTACACCATCGATAATTTCCGCCAGCTGTTCAAACCGGAATCCGCACTCGCTCCCCTTTCCCGCCATCGTTTCAAGGGCAATCTGAACCGTGTCGCCTTCTTCAAGCACTTCATTCAGCCCCTCAATAATTTTTGCAATACCGTTTTCGACACCCGCGCCGACATGCGCACCGGGATGAAGAACCATTTGCCTTGCGCCGATCGCCGCCGCGCGATCCATTTCTTTGCGCAGAAAGGACACACCCAGGGAAAAGGTATCCGGTTTGACCGTGTTGGCGATATTTATGATATAAGGTGCGTGAACAACCACTTCTTCAATATGGTGTGCCTTCATATGTTCCCGTCCCGCCTCAATATTCAGCTTCTCGATCGGTTTCCTTACTGTATTTTGCGGCGCCCCGGTGTAGATCATCATCACCGTCTCATCAAAAGCAACCGCCTCTTCACTTGCTCCGAGAAGCATTTTGGATCCGGACATATGAACATGTGATCCTATTTTTAACAAAGACATCCCCTCTTTTCTTTACTTATTTTAACATAATTGTCCGATTTTGCGCCCCGCGGATTGTTTTCCTCCTTTCATTCACGGATGGCTGTTTATCACATACACTGTTATATCAGCGAATAATACGATGAAAGGAATGAAAGAACATGCCTCCGTTTCAGCAAGGACCGCCGTCAATGTTCAGGGGCGCCCCCTCATTTTTTTCTCCACCGGCACCGCCGACACGTGGGTTTCCTTCGCTTTTTCGGGGCATGTCTTCCCCGATGCCAAGGGTGCCGGCGGCCCCTTCTTCTTTTTCTCCACCGGCACTGCCGACACGTGGGTTTCCTTCGCTTTTTCGAGGCATGTCTTCTCCGATGCCGAGGGTGCCGGCGGCCCCTTCTTCAGGAACAGGTGGGCTTTCCAACCTGCTCTCCATGCTTTCTCCCGGTACGGGACAGTCGGGAGGCGGGATCAATCTTTTCGGCATGATTGCAAATGCCCAGAAAGCCATTCAGACGGCGCAGACCGTACTCCCGATGGTTCAGCAGTTCGGGCCGCTTATCAAAAACGCTCCGGCTATTATCAGCGTCCTGAAAAGCATGCAGGCCTCCGAAGAAACAGCCTCCAAAGAGACGGAGGAGTCTGAGGAGGAGTCAGACGAGGCAGAAAACGAACAGAAAAAAGAGCAGACCGAAACGAAACAGGCCGATACCGGAAAAGAGAAAAAAAATAAAGCTGTGAAAGAAAAAAAGATCTCCTGGGATAGCGAGGACTTCGTGACTAGACCTTCACGGCCGCGTATGTACATTTAAACATTCGCTCCCTTCAGCTTCGTTGTGTTCTCGAATAGGCTCCTTTATAATGAGGTTTGAAAGGAAAAAGAGAAGAGACGAAGTTCTTCAGATCGGGGAGATAGAAAAATGGAAGTGATCAAGGTCTCGCCTCGAGGCTATTGTTACGGTGTGGTCGATGCACTGGTGATTGCGAGAAAAGCGGCCATGAATGAAGAATTGCCGAAGCCGATTTATATATTGGGCATGATCGTTCACAACCATCATGTGACCGAGGCGTTTAAAGAAGAGGGTATCATAACTCTTGATATCAAAGGAAAGAAACGGATCGACCTTTTACAGGAAATCGACCACGGGACGGTTATTTTTACCGCGCACGGCGTTTCGCCGGAAGTGCGGATTCTCGCTGAAAAAAAAGGGCTGACGACAATCGACGCCACCTGCCCCGACGTCACAAAAACACACGATCTCATTGAGAAAAAGAAAAAAGAAGGCTATCATGTCATTTATATCGGCAAGAAAGGGCACCCGGAACCTGAGGGCGCGATCGGCGTTGCACCTGATATTGTCCACCTCGTTGAAACCGTTGAAGATGTAAACAAGCTCAGTCTCCGCGCAGAAAAAATCATAATCACGAATCAGACGACGATGAGTCAGTGGGATGTACGCGAGATCATGAACTATATTAAAGAGAAATATCCGCAGGCAGAGACGTGCAATGAGATTTGTCTGGCCACTCAGACCCGTCAGGAAGCTGTCGCCGCCCAAGCAAAGGATGTCGACCTGCTGATTGTGGTCGGAGATCCGAGAAGCAATAATTCCAATAGACTGGCACAGGTCTCCAAAGAAATTGCGCACACGCCTGCGCATCGGATCGCGGATCTGTCCGAGCTGCAGCTGAACTGGCTTAAGGACGTAAAGAAAGTTGCGGTCACGGCTGGTGCTTCAACGCCGACACAACTGACCAAAGAAGTCATTCTCTTTCTTGATCAGTATGATCCGGACAATCCGGAAACCTGGTCAACCGAAAGCAAGGCAGCAAAGAATAATAACATTCTGCCAAAAGTCAAACCGGATCATAACCGGCGCCGGAAGGAAACAGAAGAAACGCTATAACTTTTCCGCGCGTGAAAGCCGTCCTGAAAACCAGTCAGGAGTTCCGAGCAGAAAAACTCTGACATTGCGTTTCAATGAAAAACATTTCAGAACGGCCGGCTAAATTATTGACTTAATCGACAAAGGCCCGCAGTCCGACCATCAGTTGGCGGCTGCGGGCCTTTAATTATTCAGATAAACCGGAATGGATTGGTCACCGATTCCGAAAGAATCACTTCAGTATCGCAGTTTTCTTCTTCAATCACCCGCTGCAGATAACGCTGAACACCCTTTTTCATCACCGATTCAATATGATGCCCCGCGTCAATGACTTTCAATCCGCTCAGCAGTGCGTCATGAGCCGTATGGTAGTATAGATCGCCTGTAATCAGCACATCCGCTCCCCGTCTCTTTGCAAAAGGAATCAGGCTGTTTCCGTCTCCGCCCGAGACCGCTACCGTCCGTACCTTTTCGTTCAGGGGTCCGACCGCCCGAAGCCCTTCCAGACCAAGCTTTGCTTTGACCTGCAGACAGTAGTCGCCGAATGCGATCGGTTCGGCAAGTCTGGCGATCCGTCCAAGCCCGTATGTTTTGCCTTTATTTTTCAGGGGAAAGAGATCATAGGCTATCTCTTCATAAGGGTGGCTCTTAATCATTTTTTCGATGACTGTTTGAAGCAGATGCTCAGGCACTAAAGTCTCAACCTTTCTTTCGGCGACCCTCTCCATTTTTCCCGGCGTGCCGATAAAAGGGTGGGCCCCTTCTTCGGGCAGAAAGGTCCCCTCTCCTGCCGCCGCAAACGTGCAATGGCTGTAACGGCCTATAAAGCCCGCACCCGCGTCGGCGATCGCATCCCGGACCGCCTCAAGATGGCTCTCCGGTACATAAACGGCAAGCTTATACAGAGGTTCGCTGACAGTCGGTTGCAGAATCTCTGTCCCGGTAAGCCCAAGCTGTGCCGCAAGCATGTCGTTCACGCCGCCCTCTGCGATATCAAGATTGGTATGCGCGGCGTAAACCGCAAGATCATGTTTGATGCACTTCGTGACAATCTTACCCTGACCCTCGTCGGATCGCACATTCTTCAGCGGGTGAAAAATCACCGGATGGTGAGCGATAATCAGATCCGCCTGTTTCTCCCCCGCCTCATCGGCAACGTTTTCCAGTACATCCAATGTGACCATGACTTTCTTTATTTTTTTATCTAAAGTCCCGATCAGCAGGCCGATTTTATCATTTTCATAAGCCAGTGACTTAGGTGCCCATTCTTCAAATCGCTGTATGAGCCGCCGACCCGAAATCCATTGATTCATGTAAAAACCTTCTTTTTGGTGATTTTAGCTTGAAAAATTCTTCACCCGCACCGTCCCGGTCCGCCTCTATCGATCAGCTATTTAGAACCGTTCCGATCATCTTCAGCGTTTTGAGGCAGTCTGCTCGCTTCAATATAACGGCCTCAGTCTCTCTCGTCTGTTCGAGCGACTGCAGGATCAGTTGCAGTTTCGCTTCGCGGAGAGCCCACTTCTTTCGAAAGACGGGGGTTTGATTTCTGATCAGGACCGGTCCCATCATCAATTCTTCATCGGTCAAACGAGCTTCTCCGGTCAAACATCGTTTAGCTTTAATGATTTCATAAAAGTGAGGGGACTCTTCGACAATGGCTTCGTCGGTTATCGACCAGCCACCAGAGGCAAGCCACGCACGGCAGCCCGGCTCCCGGATATTCGGCTGCAGGATCAGCGTTGTTTCTTCGGCGAGCTTCGCACGGCCGCGCTCCAGAATGTCCGTGATCAGTTCTCCGCCCATTCCGGCGATGACAATAACCTTTGCTTCTCCGGGCTCAATGACATCCAGCCCGTCCCCCAGTCTGACAGAAACCGAATCGGCCATACCCAGTGCCTGAACATTAGAAAGCGATTGACTGAAAGGACCTTCTCTTACTTCGCCGGCAATCGCCTTTATAGCAATCCCTTCCTGTACAGCACGGCAAGGAAGATGTGCGTGATCCGATCCAATATCGGCCAGCACGGCATTTTTTGGAATAAGCGACATGACAGTCTGAAGTCTTTTGGACAAGTGTATCGTTTGCATGAGTCACAATCCTTAATCTTAGCGCTTGCAGATTCCCTGCTATCTTACCACAATCCGTTACGATTCCCAACCTTCCGGATCAGGCAAGAAAAAGCAAAATACCTGATTCCGAAAACATCTCGTTACAATCGCTTGCGGGAGCTCTCTATTGATAACGTTTTCAATTTGGTTTAAAATAAGAATATATACAGTGTCATTAGTGTGAAAGACTTTTTTTATCAGCTATTCTTCAAATTAAGGGTCACATTTTCTGACGGTGATTTGCAAGTTGGCTGAAAAGTCATTAAAATAAAGGATATAGAGCTTATCTCTTTCATTTTTTAGGTAAAAAAAACTCGCCCCCTTTTCAGGGAGCAAGCGATTAGCTTGGGCTTTTAGTCCAAAAAGTCTTTCAATTGCTTGCTTCTGCTTGGATGGCGAAGTTTTCTCAGAGCTTTCGCCTCAATCTGTCTGATACGTTCTCTTGTCACTCCAAAAACTTTGCCGACTTCTTCAAGTGTCCGTGTTCTGCCGTCGTCCAGGCCGAAACGCAGTCTCAGAACATTTTCTTCCCGATCCGTCAGCGTATCCAGAACATCTTCCAGCTGTTCTTTCAAAAGTTCATAAGCCGCGGCATCAGAAGGCGCCTTGGCGTCCTGATCTTCAATGAAATCACCGAGATGGGAATCGTCTTCTTCACCGATCGGTGTTTCAAGCGACACCGGCTCCTGAGCGATTTT
This sequence comes from Sporolactobacillus putidus, assembly GCF_014647035.1. Taxonomy (GTDB): domain Bacteria; phylum Bacillota; class Bacilli; order Bacillales; family Sporolactobacillaceae; genus Sporolactobacillus; species Sporolactobacillus putidus. The sequence continues at coordinate 16,710 of NZ_BMOK01000001.1, forward strand.
CAGAATCTCCCTGACTTTATCCGGCGACAGGTCCATCTCTTTGCCAATCTCTTCAGGAGTTGGTTCACGGCCGAGATCCTGCAGCTGCTGTCTTTGGACGCGGATCAGCTTATTGATGGTCTCAACCATGTGGACGGGAATACGGATGGTTCTGGCCTGGTCTGCAATAGCGCGGGTTATGGCCTGACGGATCCACCAAGTCGCGTACGTGCTGAACTTGAATCCTTTTGTATAATCGAATTTCTCAACCGCTTTAATCAGTCCCATATTGCCTTCCTGGATAAGATCAAGAAACAGCATGCCGCGACCGACATAGCGCTTGGCGATGCTGACAACCAGCCTGAGGTTTGCCTCTGCAAGCCGCCTTTTTGCCTCCTCATCGCCGGCATTGATCCGTTTGGCGAGAGCGATTTCTTCATCTGCAGAGAGCAGGTCTACACGCCCGATTTCCTTGAGATACATCCTGACCGGATCATTAATCTTAACGCCCGGAGGAACGCTAAGATCATTTAAATCAAATTCTTCTTCCTTGTGCTTTTCATCAGAACCGGGTTCGTCAGATTCATCAGCGATGTCGATGCCTTGATCGGCAAGCATCTCATAGAATTCATCCATCTGTTCCGGTTCTTGATCAAATGGCGCAAGACGATTCGCAATTTCCTGGTACGTCAGAGAACCCCGCTTCTTTCCTAATTCAAAAAGCTGTTCTTTTTCCTGATCCGCGGTCAGTTCCTGCTCCGTCCTGCTTGCTTTGCCAGCCATTTGACCCCCTCCTTCCGAGTACTATTCTTGCTCAGCATTGTGAGCGTTCAACTGCTTCTTTATGCCGATGATTTCGGACACAAGCTGGGCAGCCAGCTGGTAATGGCCGCTTTGCTCCGCCTGCTTTCTTTCCTCTTCTTTGTCCGCAATCACTGCCGCTTTGGAATGCTTGATGACCTGATGAATACAATCTTCAATTTCTCTTTCTTCCGCCTGATCGCTCATTGGTATCATGGATAATTCCACAGCTTTCTGCTGAAGACCGGGGTCTTCAAGGCGCTGGATAAACAGTCCTTCGTCAGGCGGATTGCCTTCCTCATAATAGGCGTACAGGTACGCGGCTAATGCCTGATGCAGTTCAATGGCAAAAGTGCCGCCCAGCATATCCCGAACATGCTCCGTAACTTTCCTGCTTCTCATCATCCTTGCGAGCAGCCTTCGCTCAGCCATTTCATAAGCAGGTGCAATCCGGTCCGGACGGTTTAAGATGACAGGGCGCTCACGATCCCGCCGTTCCTCCTGCCTTTTTGCCGCTTTGTACATTTGCATTTCCTGCCTCTTCAGCGCATCCAGAGAAATCGAAAATTCTTCAGCAAGCAATCTCAGATAATGGTCACGTTCCACCGCCCTTTTCAGAGTACTGATCTCCTTCAATACTTCTTCGATGTAGAGCAGCCGATCTCCTTCATCAACCAGATTCCTTTTTCTTCTGAAGTAATCCATCTTGAAAGTCATCAGTGTCTGGCTTGCCCCTATTACATCACTTTTAAAACGTTCGCCGCCAAACTTGCGAATGTAGTCATCGGGGTCAAATCCTTCAGGCATTTTTGCGATTTTCACAATTTTATTACTTTCCTGAAACATGGCCGCAGCGCGAAAACTTGCTTCAATCCCGGCAGTGTCCGAATCATAGCAGATGATAATAGTCTCCGCCGCCCTGAAAAGCATCGCCGCCTGTTCTTCGGTCAGCGACGTTCCCATTGAAGCGACGCTGTTCGTTACACCGGCCTGATGTGCTCTGATTACATCGACATAGCCTTCCAGAAGCACCGCCTGATTGCTTTTCCGGATCGACTGTCTCGCCAGATGATAACCGTACAGAATTTTCCCCTTGTGAAACAGTGAAGACTCCGGTGTATTCAGATACTTCGGTTTTTCATCCCCAAGTGTTCTTCCAGCAAAGGCAACCGTCTGCCCTCTAGGATTGAAAATCGGGAAAATGATCCGGTTGCGGAAGCGGTCAAAATATTTGTTATCAAATCCGCGTTTACCGATCAGCCCGGCTTTCTCCATCTGTCCGAGATTCACCTGCCTTCTTTCCAGCAGGGAAGTGGCCGTATCCCAGCTGTCTATCGCATAGCCCAGTTGAAAACGTTCGATCATGTCTTTTGTGAAGCCGCGATCATTCAGGTAGTTCATGCCGGATTTGCCAAATTTTGCAGTCGCCAGCAAATAATGATAGAATTTCGTTAACAGGTCCATACCTTCGGAAAGTTGTTTCTTACTTTGATCCCTTGCGTCTCCGCCTGCGGACGTTTTTGAAAGAGAGGGGCCCAGATCGATTTTAGCCTTGTCTGCGAGAAACTGCGCCGCCTCTGAGAAGGACATCCCTTCAATTTCCATAATGAAGGTGAACAGATTTCCTCCCGCACCACATCCGAAGCAATGATAAAGCTGTTTATCCGGAGACACGGAAAAAGAAGGAGTGCGCTCACTGTGAAAGGGGCATAAGCCTACGAAGTTCCTCCCTTGTTTTCTCAGCTGAACATAGTCGCCGACAATATCGACAATATCCAGAGACTTTCTGATCTTCTCAATTGTGTCTTCATGCAGTCGCACTTGGTCATGCACCACCAACATTATTACTTATTTATATCCTAATGATCTAAACGGCATAACAAATTTGTCAGAGCAACTGAAAAATTTTTCCGGTCTTTCTCTGTGAACGGCTTCGGACCCCTAATTCTTCGCCCTGTGGCAAGCGATTTTCGGGACAGGTACCGCCTGTTCAGAATTTCCGGAATATCCCTCTCCGCGATCTCCTTTCCCCGATCGGATAGAACGGACACACCGCGGCAGGCAAGCAGGCTTGCAAGCCCCATATCCTGTGTGACGACGGCATCTCCCGGCCCAGCATGGTTCAGAATATAGAGATCGGCCGCCTCCTTCTCCTGATCCACAAATACCCATGTCGATTGCCGGTCGGGACTGAAACTGGCGTAAGAAGCAACAAAGACGGGTTGAACACCGAACGATTTTACACTGTCCATAATTTCTTTCTTAACCGGGCACGCATCTGCATCGACATATAACGTGAATTTATTCACCATAATTAATTCTCTAACTTCCGTTGTAAATCCTTCTTGTCTTTTTATGTTTTTATATTGCAAATATTGTCAAAATCACCGAGTATCCCTTAAATAGTGTTACTTGATGCGCATTTCTTTTCCCCATCAGAAAAAGAAACAGCAGCATGCTTCCCAAACGCCTGCAGAACGGAGAAAACGTGAAGAAAATCAGGCGATTTCGCTCATGTACTTCAGTATTTCATTGGCGGTCTCCTCGACTGCACGCAGGGACACATCGATCACTCTGCAGCCTACGCGCTGAACAATCTCATCAAAGTATCTTAGCTCTTCATTAATACGGTCAGAGTTCGCATAATTTGCCCCTCCATCAAGTCCGAGTGCGGCAAGACGTTCCATGCGGATCGAATTCAGGCGTTCGGTACTGATTTTCAGTCCGAAGCATCGTTTCGGGTCGATTTTAAAGAGTTCTTCAGGAGGATCAACTTCCGGAACGATGGGAACGTTCGCCACTTTGTATTTTTTGACTGCGAGAAATTGTGAAAGCGGCGTTTTGGACGTCCGAGAAATGCCGATCAGTACGATATCCGCAAATAGAATCCCTCGCTGGTCTTTACAATCATCGTATTTTACCGCAAACTCGATGGCTTCAATTTTTCGAAAATAATCTTCATCCAGCTGATGTGAAAGTCCGGGTTCTCCCAAGGGCTGTTTCCCGAGAAAATTGCTCAATCCGCTAACCATCTCGCTCATCAGATCGAGATACTGGATCCCTGCTTCCTTAGCTTTTACCGTAAAATAGCGGCTTAAATTCGCCATGACCAAAGTGAACACAACAAAAGCGTGATCTTTTTTTGCCGAAACAATGAGATCATCTATTTTTTTTGTATCGCGGACAAATGAAAACTGTTCGATTTCAACATTCATCTGTCCGAACTGACTTGCTGCCGCCCAAACGACCGATTCGGCGGTTTCGCCAAGAGAATCGGAAACAACATAGATCAGATGGCGTTCAGTCATTTACATCCCTCCCAAATACGAATATTCTTCGTTCCTCAAGGTGAAGCAACGAGAGGATTGTCTTGGATTACTCAGCAGCTCCCCTGGCCAGCTCGACAAAGGCCTTGGTAATGTTCGTCTTCGTCATACGCCCGATAACCTCCAGACCGTCCCCTTTTGTCCGGACAACCGGCAAGGCATCGATTTCTCTGGAAATAAGAAGTTCGGCGACGTCGATCACGGCATCGTCGCTGCGGCAAAAGGTGATATTGGGCATACGGGACATAATCACGCTGATCGGTACATGATTCATATCCTGAGACCCGATCGCCGTACGTAAAAGATCTTTCCGTGACAGAACACCGGAAAGCAGACCTTGATCATTAACAACGAAAAGGGAACCGACGTCTTCTAGAAACATGGTACACACGGCTTCGTAAGCTGACGAAGATTCCTTTGCGACAACCGGAAGAGACTGGTAATTCCTTACTTCCATTTTCTGAATCTGCTCGGACAGCAATGTAAAAGGCGTCTGTCCTGTATAAAAATAGCCGACACGCGGCCTCGCGTCAAGAAAACCGGCCATAGTTAAAATGGCGAGGTCCGGCCGAAGCGTCGCGCGCGTTACATTCAGTCTCTCAGCAATCTGCTCTCCGGTTACCGGCGCCCCCTCTTTCACAATTTCGATAATCTTATTTTGCCGCTCATTCAGTTCCATCCGACTCCCCTGCCCTTTCATATCTCTATGTACAACCCATGACAACCTTATCAGCCGCTTGTCCCGGTTCCCGATCGGACCCGCGATTGGAATTTTCACTCGGTCCGAAACCTGGACAACTGGTCGATAAAGCGTCTGGCACGCAGTTTCAGTCCCGCGTTTTGTTCATAGTAAATAGTAATCAATGACTCGATTTCTTTTATCGTTTCGCGCTTCAGTGACACATGTCCGATCCGTGCAATCGGAATATGCTTAAAAAGCGGCAGCAGTCGGCCGGCCGTTACCGAAACTGAAATTGCATAGGGGTCCGTATCCGAGCAGTCGGGACAAAGAACACCCCCTCCCGATACAGAAAATTTGTAATGTTCACTTTGCCGGCCGCAGCGAAGGCAGCGGTCCACTTCCGGATCAATTCCGGCAACACGCATCATTTTCACCGCATAAATCGCTGCCAGCACGGGCGCGTCCGTTCCCTTCTCCATCAACAGCAGTGTATCCCGGAGTGTATGATAAAGCCCGGTGTAAACTTTGCCTTCTTCAGTCAGCCTGTCTGTCAGCTCAAGCATTACGGCCGCATAACCTGTTTTTTCAATATCCTCCCTGATTCGCCTGAAAGGATTCAGCGCCTCGGCCTGATACAGCATGCCAAGGCCCCTGCCTTTTTGGAAGAGACAGAGGCCGTAGAAAAGCACATGACTAACCGCAGAAAGAGAGCTCTTTGGTTTTTTAGCTCCCCTTGCCATCAGCCCGATTTTTCCGAATTCTTCGGTAAAGAGGGTAACAATTTTATTTGTTTCCCCATAATCAACTGTGCGAATGATGATGCCTTCCGCTTTGATCATCAAAGCGATCACCCGTTTCTCTTATCTCACTGCCTTTTGAGTCACCCGGCGGGTTCGGATACGCCCGGCAGGGTCCCCTCCGCAGGTTCTTGTTCATCTTTTTGTTCCATTTCCTTCATCAGAAGATAGAAATCAATGCTTCCAGTCATACAAAAAATTCTCCAAGTTAAGTCTAACATGAGTTTCTCATCCTTCCCATTTTTCCGCCTCATCTATAGCGTTTACGAAAAAGGTGGAATCATGAGAAGAAATGATTGTTAATTGGGTTCCGGACTTGGCAGTCTCCGTTACTCTTCCTGGCTGATATAGCCGAAGTTTTTCAGCTCTTCCTCTTTATCGCGCCAGTCTTTGTCGACCTTCACCCACAGCTCGAGAAAGACTTTTGAGCCGATCAGCGCTTCAATTTCCTTTCTGGCAAGTGTACCGATTTTTTTCAGCATACTGCCTGCCTTTCCGATGATAATTCCTTTCTGCGATGGCCGCTCCACGATAATCGTTGCCTGAATATCAACGATGCCCCGTTCTTTATCATGTTTCATCTGTTCAATAATCACAGCGATAGAATGAGGAACCTCATCTCGAGTCAGCTGAAGAATTTTTTCTCTGATCAGCTCTGAGGCGATAAACCGTTCCGGATGGTCGGTCACCTGATCGTCGGGATAATATTTCGGACCGTCTGGCAAATAGCCGCGGATCTGCTTCATTAATGTGCCGGTGTTTTGTCCCAGCAGCGCGGACACCGGAACGATTTCAGCAAAGTCATATAATTGCCGGTAACGTCCGATGAGCGGGAGCAGATCATCCGGGTGTACCTTATCGATTTTATTGACGACAAGAAAAACAGGGGAATCGGCTTTCTCCAGAAAATCAATGATAAACTGGTCGCCTCTCCCGTAACCCTTCTCCGCGTCGATAATAAAGAGGATCAGATCCACTTCATTGAGTGTGGCCAGTGCCATCGCCGTCATGACTTCCCCGAGTCTGTGTTTCGGTTTATGTATTCCCGGTGTATCTATAAAAATAACCTGTTCCTCATCCGTCGTGTAAATACCGTGAATCTTATTTCGTGTCGTCTGCGCCTTGTCGCTCATGATCGCGATTTTCTGCCCCAGAATGTGATTCAGAAGCGTTGATTTTCCGACATTCGGTCTGCCGATGATCGCCGCAAAACCGGATTTAAATGATTCGCTCATTTTTTCATATCCCCCGCTTCAAAAGCGCCCGGAAGCAATTCGTTAACCGAGGTCACCATTGTTAGACCGGCGGTATTGGCTAGAATAACCCGCATTTCCGGCGGACAGAGTTCGCTCATCACTTGCCGGCATGCGCCACACGGCGGAACCGGCCTTTCTCCGCCCGAAATGACGGCCAGCGCCGCATACTCGCGCTCGCCCTCGGAAAACGCTTTGAAAATTGCCGTCCGCTCCGCACAGTTGCACACTGAAAAAGCGGCATTTTCAATATTGAATCCGGTGAAAACTTTGCCGGATTTAGTTAAAAGCGCGGCGCCTACATGATAATGTGAGTAGGGCACATAAGCGTTTTTCATTGCTTCCTGGGCTGTTTCAATGAGTTGTTTATCTTCCATTTTTCCCACCCTTTTCTTTTAGAACGGATTAATGCAACGTGTTGTACACGATGAAAAAATAAATAACGGCCGCCATGACGGAAAACCACCATACGGCTGCTGCGGCCGTATCTTTTGCCGCTTTCGCCATCGGATGGCGTTCTTTAGTGACGAGATCGACGAGGCGTTCAACCGCTGTGTTCACCAGTTCCAGGCTGATGACACCGCCGATCAGAGCAAAAATGATCAGCATGTCCGTCAGAGGGACATGAATCATGAGTGAAAAAATGATCACGACTGCAGCGGCGAACAGCTGAATATGAATATTGCGCTCTTGGAAAAGGGCGAGACGAAATCCGGAAATAGCGTCTTTGAAACTTTCTGAAAGATGTTTATGTTTTCTTCTTCCGTACTTTTCCATAGTCAGATCCTTTTCAATCCAAAAGAAGAAAGGATGTTTTCCTGAAGACCGAACATTTCCTCTTCTTCCGCTTTCGTGTTATGATCGAAGCCAAGAAGGTGTAGCAGACCATGTATGATGAGAAACCCGAGTTCACGCTCAAATGAATGGTTGTAGGTTTCGGCCTGTTCACGGGCTCTGTCGATCGAAACGATAATGTCGCCCAGGACGCGAGGTTCCCCTTCCTCCAATATAATCGGAACCTCGTCCTCTTCCATTTCCTCCAGAGCGAAAGAGATCACATCTGTCGGCTTGTCGATCCCGCGATAGGCACGGTTGATTTCCTGAATCCTCGGATTCGTGACGAAAGTCAGAGAGCATTCGATTTCTCCCTTCAGATCCAGCACGCCAGCAGCATGGTCGATCAGCCGGATCACCCATTGCTGAAGCCCATCGGTGACCTCGCCCGTCTCATCATGCATGTCAATCGTCATCGTCATTTCTCGTCCACCTTTTTCATTTTTAGTTCTTTTGGATACTCAATACGCGAATGATAGACACCCCTCAGTGTCTCATCTATCGATTTTTCGACTTTTTTCAAATCGCTCAGCGTGATGTCGCATTCATCAAACTGACCGTCGCTCAGGCGGTCATTGAAAATGCTCTTCACCAGATTCTCCACCTTGACCGGCGTCGGCTTTTTCATAGAACGCACCGCCGCTTCGATGCTGTCGGCGAGTTCAACGACGGCCGCCTCCCTCGTCTGCACCTTCGGACCCGGATAGCGGAACTCGCTTTCCGGAATCGGCTGGTCGCTCTGCTCCTGAGCCTTTGCATAGAAGTAGCGGAGAAGTGTTGTGCCGTGATGCTGTTCGGCAACGTCAATAATTTCCTTTGGCATATGATGTTTGCGCAAAATATCGGCCCCGTCATAAGGATGAGAAAAGATAATCGTCCGGCTCAGCTGAGGAGAAATCTTCTCGTGCGGATTCACTCCATCAAGTTGATTCTCAACAAAAAACCTCGGGCGTTTCGTTTTGCCGATGTCATGATAATACGCGGCAACCCTGGCAAGAAGACCGTTCGCTCCGATCGCTTCGCATGCCCGTTCCGCAAGATTAGCCACCATGACGCTGTGATGGTAAGTTCCGGGCGCCTCGAGCAATATTTTTCTCAGGAGGGGCTGGCCCGGGTTGGACAATTCAATCAGCCGCATCGGCGACAAAATATCGAATCCAGCCTCAAACAGCGGCATCACGCCGTTCGCCAGTATCACCGACAGGAAACCTGAAAGAAAAGCGAAGCCCAGGGTCATCCCCGTTCCGGAAAGCGAAAACGGCGCGTTTTGAAACATCATCAGGGAAAGGACAGCCAGCACATTAACAAAGGCGATCATTCCGCCTGTCAGGAAAATCTTTGGACGGGTCTGCTTCCTTCTTAGTACCATTGCCCCGGCGAGCGAAGAAAAAAGCAGATAAATGCCCATCGGCGCGTCAAAGAGAGAGGCTTTCACACTGATCCCGAATATCACGCTTCCGACCAGAGAGAGAAGCATACTTGAAACAATGGCCATACGCTCGTTCAGCAGCATACGGATCAAAAGAGGGCCGAGGGCGATCGGTATGACATCTGCTAATCCGGCGACATTTGCCAGTCTGAGATAGCTGCAGATTTTAATGATCGCGGCCATACCAAGAAAAATCAGAACGTAAACGCCGAGGTATTTTAATGGCGTTTTCTCACTCGTTGTTTTAAACCGATGAAATTCGAACCAGATCACGGCTGTAATGAATGAGGTAAGTAATAGCAGGCCGATAAACGGAATAATATTAAAGTGTTCGTCCATTAGTCCGACCAGATTCAACTGCCTGATCATATCACTCGTAACCAGTTCGCCTTTTCTGACAATCACTTCCCCCTGGTGAATGACGATATTGCTGACGTTATTGGCAGCCTCCTGCTTGTTCCGTTTTGTTGCCGTCGGATCAAAGGTGTAGTTGGCGGTGATATAGGCGCGCAGTACTTCGTTCAGCGCGCTTCGCATACTGTCGTCCAATACGGAGGATGGGAGCGAAGCCGAGGCTTTCGTTTGCACGCTCTCCAGATCATTCCAGCCGACTTTTCCGCTCATTGCTTCATAGATGCTTGTGCTTGTGATGTCCTGGGCAATTTGAAGATTATGGTCCGATGCCGTCATCAGCGTTTTCAGTGTCGTGTCTGAAATTTTGAAGTCCGGCGATGGAGACAGTCTGTTGGAAACTTTCTGAATGGCGGCGTTCAGCTCTGCAGGAGTCGACTGCGCCGTTATATTATTTTCTTTTCTTATTGAGGAGACCGTATCAAAAAGGTCTCCGGCTTTCTCAACCTGAATAAGGGCGAGATTGCTGTTATATACATAAGCGGAAGGGGTCGCCCCCATCACTTCCTGTTTTTTTGCTTCCGTTGCCTGCGTGTCGACGGCATCGATCGGCGACTGAATATCGCTCGGCGCAATTTCATGGAGACGGACATTGGGATTTTTCGGCATAACACTGCCGATCATCAGTACATAAAGAACAATACCGACAATCGCATAAATCCCCCAATTGGCGACATACCTGGCAAAAAATTTTTTCAGCTGACCTTTAATAAGGAACGATGGTGTCATTGCGCTGCCTCCAAAACTTTGCTGATGAAGTAAGTCACCGATGAACAGATGGCCATAGCCTTTTTCCGGAAACGGGCCTTCCTCTCAGGAAAAATCCATTTCTGTTTGCCGGCCGATCTGTCAGTCTCCGTAGGCCCGAATAATTTTCTGTACCAGCGGATGACGGACGACATCCGTACTGTGCAGGTCAATAAAAGCAATGCCGTCGATATTCGCCAGCAATTCTCTGGCCGTCTTCAGCCCCGACTTTTTTCCTTTCGGAAGGTCTACCTGAGTCACGTCGCCCGTAATGATCATTTTCGAGCCGAAACCAAGGCGGGTCAGGAACATCTTCATCTGTTCCTGAGTCGTATTCTGGGCTTCATCGAGGATAACATAAGCATCCTCCAGTGTCCTCCCCCTCATGTAGGCCAGCGGGGCAATCTCGATCGTTCCTCTTTCGATCAGCCTAAGCGTATGCTCTGCGCCCAGCACATCGTGGAGTGCGTCATAGAGGGGGCGAAGGTAAGGATCCACTTTCTCTTTTAGGTCGCCCGGAAGGAACCCCAGGCTTTCTCCCGCCTCCACAGCAGGCCGGGTCAGAATCAGACGCTTCACTTTTCCGGCCTTCATAGCGGTGACGGCCATTACAACGGCAAGATAGGTCTTCCCTGTTCCGGCGGGGCCGATGGCGAACACCATATCATGTTTTTTGATGGCCTGGATATATTTTTGCTGTCCGAGTGTTTTAGCGCGGATCGGCTTCCCCTTCGCATTGGTCGTGATTTCCGTTTCATACAAATCGCCGAATGCATCCAGCTGGCCGTCCTCAGCCATTTTCAGAGCATAGACGGCGTCCCGTTCCGAGATGGAAATGCCGCGCCGGATCAACTGCAAAAGAGCCCTGAGTACCTGCTCAACCTTCCGGACATCGCTCTGATTTTCTGTAGAGACACTGACCGCACCGCCGCGCGTCACGATGGAAATCCCCAGCGTCTTTTCGATAATCTTCAGGTTTGCATCCCCCGGACCAAACAGCATCAGCGCTTCATTTACATTATCCCAGTCTATAGAAATCCCATATAATTGGCGTTCTGGCAAGCTCTAATTGTCCTCCTCAAAATCAGATCACTTTTTCTCATTTTACCATACGTGAGCGTTTAAATTCCAATCGGTTTTCACTCAAAGCCTGGGGCCCTGTTTTTTACATGCGGAAAGCCGATATCTTGGAAAGAAAAGACAAAGTATTTGCGTTTCCGGAGCGCTTATTTATTTCGCTTTCATGTTTTTCTGTTCTTTCGCCGGATCGATCGGTTGCGGAATGGCAATATTTTCATAGACAATATAATGGATTCGAACGGTCAGCTTGCCGCTTTCCATCCGCTTATCTTCAATTGTCGAAGAGACAATTTCCGAATCGTCGGGAAGTTCGTTCAATAACTTTTTTTCTGCCGTTTCCTTTGCTTCACTAAGTGCCTCATTTTCCTTCAGGCTGCGCATAACCGTTTGTTTTTCTCTGTAAAGCATCTGCTCGTAGGAAACGGGAAGCTCCCAAATCAGAAAGCGGAGCGGCTTGCGGATGACTTCTTTATCGTAGTTCTTAAACGATTCTGCTTTAAATCCCCAGATTGGTAGAGACCAGCCCCAAAAAACGAGGCGATGTTGAGTGGCCGATTTCCCCGTGTACAGAGTATAACGGCTTTTCATCGGTATGGCAGTTTCGGACTGGTACCATGTCTCACCGATGACTTTCCCATTGGCAGAGACAAATTTCGGTTCGTTTTCATTTCCAATTCTGCCGAGAACAAGAATCTGTCCGGGTTTGACGAACTGATTGCTTTCGACGACAGGCTGTCCGGTTTCAACAAACATATTGTGTATGACCGCCTGTTTTGCGGCGACAAGATTTCTGGGCCCCGCTGTTTCTATCTTTTTCGGGTATTTTTTTTGAACCACATCAATTCGATAGCTGGTTCCATCCTGTGAAACACCGATCCATGTGACATTGATCAGCTTTGCGGACAATTTGGATTCCAGCTGATCGGTTGCAGGGACGAAAAACTCAAGAGAGCCGACATAAAGATGATCATTCTTCAATAATGAACGGATCTGCTCTTCGAGTTTCGGGTCTGCGCCGTTCACCTCAACATCCCATACCATATTCGACAAAGTCAATAACAGCACCAAAAAAAAGAACAGCCCCGCGACCATTCCGAGACGCGATCTGATGCTTCCCCACAGGAATGGAACCCCCTTTTTATCCAGAATACGCATTCGGCTTCCGGTTTCCTTAAGTATTTTTTTTAATTTTCCCGCCTCAGTAAGCTCAATATAGCAAATGAGGGTTGTCTCATTTTTGCGCCTGACTTGCCACATCCGGATGCCCTCCTCAGCACAGCGGGTAATAAACCGCTCGGTCTCCGCACCCGTAATAGCCGCTTTCAGATAGCCTCCTGTACGCTGAATCTGATGTTTCAATACCACCGCACCCCCTTTCAGTCATCGACAAACCGAACATCCTTCACGCGGCCTTCAAGATATATCTCTTTTTCCAGAATGGTTTCTAAAACAAACTCTTCACCGGTGATGTGAAGCTGGCCGTTTTGTACCGCCAGTTTCAGCTCGTTTTTTGAAAATGCCAGAACCCCTTTGTGATTCTCTATAGAGAGATGAAACTGACCGATCAGTGTGATTCTCGGTAAGTCCATCACAACATCGGCGGGTATGTCGGAGACAGCCGCAAACCATTTCTTAAACCGAGCGGTCCATTTTTTCATAATCTCTCTCCACCTCTTTACAACCTTATGTACCAGTCAGTCCTCCTAGCACACTGAATCTTGATCATTCGTCATGGAATACAGTCCGAAAAAAGCGAAACATTTTTGAACACTCCCTAGAAATAAAAAACAAAAGAAGATTTTTTTGAAGACCGATATTTTTCCGCAACGGCCGATATATGTTTAGGTTCGGATTCCCTTGAGCGTTCTGCAGAAAGTTAAAGGACAGTTATTCACAAGTCGATATTTGATAATTTCCCAGACAATAAAAAATCCGGCGGCACATTCACTGAATCTAAATGTGCTGCCGGGCTGTCTAAAGCGCTGTCTACTGTTCTATGAATTTTTATTTTTTAGTGAGTGTTCCGTTTTCTGAAGTAAGCATGCGGTTCAAGTGCCCGCGGTTTGCCGATGCACACAGCAAAAAGAAAAGCCTGACGGACTCTGCGCCGGTCTCCGGTCCATCCGGGTCTTACTTTTTCAGAAGAAGTTCCGGAAACATTTCTACCAGGAATACGCCGTCTGGAGGAGGGCATTGTTTTTTGTTCCGACCGGGCGAGCCGATCGCTTGCTTCCTGAAGAAGCGTTCTCCGTTCCGTGCTTCCCGTGGTACGCTCACGTAGCGGTTCTGTATCAGGTTCGCCATTCTCGGCATTCTCTTCGGAAGTCATGGACAGGTGCCGTTCTCCTTGAGCCTGATCTGCAGGCGGGAATACGGCCGTACGCCGTCCTCTCCTTGCTTCACGCCGCGCTCTCTCCTGCGCGTTCTGCTTTTCCACCGATCTCGCAACATAAAAAATAAAAGCGATCACGGCAAATATAATCCAGACAAATCCCATCAGCCGAACACCCCCTTCCCGCTCAGAACACGATTACTTATATTCATCGCCTGAAGAATTGTCGCCGGTCTCCCCATTGTTGCCGAATGCATGGCGCATTTCGGTATCCGCCTTGATGTTGTTGTAGTTCATATAATCCATAACACCGAGTTTTCCTTCTTTGAGTGCAGCGGCCATGGCGAGCGGTACTTCCGATTCCGCTTCAACCACCTTTGCACGCATTTCCTCGACGCGTGCACGCATCTCCTGCTCACTGGCCACAGCCATCGCACGGCGTTCCTCCGCTTTTGCCTGAGCGATGTTTTTGTCCGCCTCAGCCTGTTCGGTCTGCAGAAAGGCCCCGATGTTCTTGCCGACGTCGACATCGGCAATATCAATGGAGAGAATCTCGAATGCCGTGCCGGCGTCAAGCCCTTTCTGAAGAACGGTTTTAGAAATTGTATCCGGATTTTTCAGAACATCTTTGTGTGTATGCGACGCGCCGATTGTGCTGACGACACCTTCTCCGACACGGGCTAGGACGGTTTCTTCTCCGGCACCTCCGACTAATCGATCAATGTTGGCCCGGACGGTAATTCTCGCCTTGACCTTGACCTCGATCCCGTTGATGGCGACACCGGCAATATAAGGCGTCTCAATAACTTTCGGATTCACACTCATCTGGACGGCCTCAAGCACATTCCGCCCCGCCAGATCGATTGCCGCCGCCCGCTCAAAGGTTAATTCAATATTTGCGCGGTGCGCTGCAATCAATGCGTTGACCACGCGGTCCACATTGCCCCCGGCCAGATAATGGCTTTCCAGCTGGTTGGTGTGCAGATCAAGCCCTGCCTTGGTTGCCTTGATCAGCGGATCAATGACGCGGCGCGGAACGACTCTTCTGAGGCGCATGCCGATCAATGTGAAGATGCTGATGCGGACTCCGGAAGAAAGTGCCGATATCCAGAGCATCACCGGTACAAAAGTAAAGAGAACCACAATTGCGATAATAATCAGTGCGGCAATAATTAAAACGCTAACTGTAGACGTTGACACAACCCTCAGCCCCTACCTCGTAGATTTTCTATTTTTTTTGAAAAAAGGGAATTAAATTCGACTTAATAATTAAGCTCTGTTTGTCTTCCAAGCAAACAGAGCTTCCGATCTTTAACTTAATTTTGTGCGCACCAAACGGTTGATCTGGCTTCCGTCGGCACGGCCTTTCACTTTCGGCATGACAGCCTTCATCACTTTGCCGATATCTGCACTTGATTTGGCACCGACTTCAGAAATTGTTTCATCTATAATGGACAGGATCTCATCATCAGATAACTGTTCAGGCATATAGGATTGAACGATTGCAATTTCTTCGCTGACCTCGTCAACAAGGTCCTGCCGTCCCGCATTCTCAAACTCTCGGAGGGAGTCTTTCCTCTGTTTAAGCTCTCGGGTCAGAACCGCCAATGCCTCGTCTTCCGATAACGGTTTACCGTTCTTGATCGACTCATTCTGCAGCGATGTTTTGATCATGCGTATGACGGAAAGCCTGACTTTATCTTTCGCTTTCATCGCTTGCTTCATGTCTGTTGTCAGACGATCAACAAGGCTCATTTATAAAACTCCTTCTCAGAATTTGCGACGTTTTTTGCGCGCAGCCTCAGATTTTTTCTTACGCTTTACACTCGGTTTCTCGTAGTTCCTCCGTTTCTTCACTTCCGCTAAAGTCCCGGATTTAGAAACCGACCGTTTAAAACGTCTAAGAGCATCTTCAATCGATTCATTTTTCCGAACCCTTGTCTCGACCATCTATGTTTCCCTCCCTCCAAAAGCACAACAACTTAAAATGACATCTCTGCATGTCACTAGACATTATATACGATAGACCATAAATGATCAAATTAAAACCAATGGCTTTCTCCCGGCTGAAGGACGGACTTCTTTTTCGGAAAGATACAAAAGTCCATGAAAATTTCAGTCATGCCTGTCCGATCAGGCAGTAAAAAGAACGTGTCCCATTTTTAAGTCATGGAAAAACTGCCTTTTAAATAGAATAGGACGAGGTGATCAGTGGTGAACCATCAGGTCCTCGTCTTTATTCTCTATATTCTCCTTTTTATGCTCGGCATGGGGGTCATGACCGGAGGCATGCATGAACTTGTCGGCGACAGAATGCGGCACACTCTGGAGCGGGCGGCCGACACGCCGCTGAAAGGTCTGGCAATCGGGACACTGGCGTCTATTCTGCTGCAGAGCAGTTCCGCCGTAACGATCATTACAGTCGGACTGATCGGCGCGAATGCGCTGCGCTTCTCACAGACGGTAGGCATCATACTCGGGGCCAACATCGGAACGACACTCACCGGTGAAATTGCCGCGCTGCCCATGGGATCGCTCCACTATGTACTGCTTGTTGCCGGTCTCATGATCATGTGCCTTCCCTTCCGCCACAGTATTTCAATCGGTTCGCTGTTTTTCGGAATCGGCTGTCTTTTTGCTTCGATGGCCGGCTTCAGCTCGCTTGCCGAACCGCTTGTCCGGTCGCCGTTCATATCCGGCCTGCTCTCGGATGCCAATGGAAACTTGTCTTTTTCCGTTGTCGTCGGGACGCTTTTTTCAGCGATTATCCAGTCAAGTTCTGCAACGACGCTCGTCTGTATGGGATTTCTCGATCACGGAATTCTGTCGCTTCCCTCGGCGATTGCCATTATGCTCGGCTCCAATATCGGAACATGCGTGACAACCTATATTGCGAGTCTCGGCGCTGGCAGAGCCGGCAGATGGACGGCCTATACACATATTCTGTTCAACGTGCTGAGCGTCCTGCTTTTCTTTCCGTTCATTCATCCGATGAGCGATTTTTCGCTGCTCATCGCTGGCAGCGGTCGGACTGCACTTGCGCATTCCTCTGTCCTGTTCAATCTGATTACAGCTCTTCTTGCCGTTCCTCTTGCCGGTCCGTACGGGCGCTGGGTGGAGAGAACTCAATTAAAATGAGCCGCGGCTCCGGACACAGCCCATTTCCTGTTCCGCCTGCTTAGTATGTCGTTGCCGGCTGTTCGTCATCATCGAGAACACGGACGAAAGAGCCTTCATTGATCGGGTAACCCGTTTTGGTGATCTTGACACGGACCAGTTTTCCAACAATATCATGGGAAGGGTAACGGAATTTAACTTTCAAATAGTTGTCTGTAAACCCGACGAAGTACCCGTCCTGTTCATGATGATTAAGCGGTTCTTCAGGAATGACTTCCAGCACGCTGTCTTTGTATTTTGCCGCATATTCTTCCGAAAGTCTGTTAGACAGTTCAATCAGACGCTCCACACGTTCATGCTTCACATGGACAGGCACCTGATCCGGCATTTGGGCGGCAGGCGTACCGGTTCTTTGAGAATAGGGAAACACATGAAGTTCCGCGAACTTCAGCTTACGAATAAAGTTATAGGTTTCTTCAAATTCTTCATCCGTTTCTCCCGGAAATCCGACGATGACGTCTGAAGTCAGTGCGAAATCCGGAAGGGCCTTTCGCAGGCCGGCAATCTTATCGGCAAAGAAAGCCGTCGTATATTTGCGATGCATCCTTTTCAAAACACCATCCGACCCGGACTGGAGCGGGATGTGCAGATGCCTGGCCATAACATGGGATTGATTGACTACATCAATCACTTCGCCGGTAATCTGGCTCGCCTCAATGGACGAGATACGCAGCCTTTTCAGGCCGTCCACGTTCATCTCCAAATCACTCAGCAGCTGCGCGAAGCTGTAATTCTCCATATCCTCGCCGTAGCCCGCTGTATGAATGCCGGTCAGGACGATTTCCCGGTAGCCCGCGTTCACAAGCTGCTGCGCTTGTTTCAGCACATTCTCCGGTTTCCGGGAACGAAGCAGACCGCGCGCCCAGGGAATAATGCAGAACGTACAGAAATTATTACAGCCTTCCTGGATCTTCAGGGACGCCCGAGTCCGGTCGCTGAAAACGGGAACGTCCAGTTCTTCATAGACCTTCGCTTTCATAATGTCCGCGACTCCGTTGATCGGTTCGCGCTCTTTGCGGTATTGATCGACATAGTCAAGCAGTTTGCTTCTGTCCTGCGTGCCAACAACGATATCCACACCCGGTATCGAAAGAACCTCCGCCGGAGACGTCTGAGCGTAACAACCGGTCACACAGATGACGGCGTCAGGGTTGCTGCGGATCGCGCGGCGAATAACCTGGCGGCTTTTTTGATCGCCGGTATTCGTAACCGTACACGTATTAATCACGTAGACATCGGCGGTTTTTTCAAAATCCTTGCGGTCATAACCCTGTTTCTGAAACAGCTGCCATATGGCTTCCGTTTCATAATGATTGACTTTACAACCTAATGTATGAAAAGCGACAGAAGGCATTTTTATCGATCCACCTCACGTTGTAATAATTCAAAATGATAGGACGCACAGGACAGCAAGTAGAGAGCGGCGGTTTCCGTTCTCAATATGCGCGGGCCCAGACCGCATAAAAGAAAGCCGGACTGCTTCAGCCGTTCGGCCTCGTTAGGGGAAAGACCCCCCTCGGGACCAATGACCATGATCAAACTGTTCCCGGCCTTCATATTTCTCAGCAATGACGGCAGACCGGACTGAACACCCGCTTTTGCCGTCTCTTCATAAGCCACCGCCTTGCAGGTAAACCGCTCACTGAAAATCAACAGCTGATCCAGTGTCATCAAAGGTTCAACTTCCGGTATGAGCAGGCGGTGAGTCTGTTCGGATGCTTCTTTGGCAATCCGTTGCAGACGAAGCCGTTTCTTCTCACTTTTCTCTTTCTGCCAGACCGAAACCGTCCGCTCGGAATGAAAGGGGATAAAGGCTGCCGCTCCGCACTCCGTTCCTTTTTGAACAATTGTATCAAATTTATCGCCCTTTGGTATGCCCTGCGCAATCGTGATACGGACGGGCAGCTCCGATTCCGATGTAAGTACGGATTCGATCCCCGCAATAACGCTCTGATCCTCAAAAGCCTTAATTTTACAGAGAAAAGCATCGCCCTTGTTATTGGCACAGATAATCGTATCGGCGACATTCATTCGCATGACCCGCCGGATATGCCTGGCATCTTCTCCGGTTATGCGCACACCGGACTCGTCAAACTGCTCTTTGGGAACAAAATATCTCTGCAATGCTCAAGGCTCCTTCTTGGCGATCAAAGCCACCCAGTCTCCGCTCTCCGGCCAGTCAAACACATGGAAACCGGACGCAGTGAGCGCCCTGACGACCTGATCCTTTTTTGTCTTAATAATGCCGGAAACGATCAGCAGTCCATCCGGTCTCATGATGCGGGACGCGCCTTCTTTGACGAGCCGGATAACAAGTTCTGCCAAAAGATTGCCCACGATGACATCAAAGCCGGGTTCAATCGTATCGACAAGATTATTCTGCCTGACCTCTACAATATCCTGGACCTTATTCAATTTCACGTTCAGCCGCGCCGACTGAACAGCCACCTGATCGAGATCAACGGCCAGGACTTCACCGGCACCCAATTTTGCCGCGCCGATCGACAGCACGCCTGTGCCTGTGCCGACATCGAGTACTTTCGCACCTCTAGGCATGTACCGCTCCAGAGCTTCAAGACAAAGTACGGTGGTCGGATGCGTTCCTGTACCGAAGGCCATCCCCGGATCCAATTCGATCACTTGCCGTTTCTCCGACTCCCGATGATAGTCAACCCATGTCGGGGTAATGACAAAATGCCTGCCGGCTGTGACCGGCTTATAATATTTTTTCCAGGCTGTAGCCCATTCCTCTTCGTTATGTTCACTGAACGTTAGGCGGTTTTCTCCCAGATCAATTTCATAAAGAAGAAGGTTGTTTATCGACTGTTTGATTTCCGCGACGGTTTCGCCGAGGAAGCTGTTCACAGGCAGATAGGCTTTCACATTGACTCCTTCAGCCGGATAATCAGCCGGATCAAGTGAATAAACCTCACCGTTTCCCTGGGGCCATTCCTTCTGCAGATCATGAGAATCTTCGATCACAACGCCGCCTGCACCCGCTTCGTAAAGAATGTTTGTAATCGGTTCAATGGCTTCTTCGGTTGTATGAATACAAATCTCCGACCATTTCATAAGTGCTTAAACTCCGTTTCCGTCTAAAAGATGGCTCAAAACCCGGAGAAAGGTCAATCCTCCGATTATTTTATAAAAAGTGGACGCCTGCTGGCCGAAAAATCATCTCTTTTTCTCAGGTTGTTCCCGCCCAATCAGTCAGCCTTAAACACCTTTTTTTTCACTTTGTCAAAAATACTTTCGTTTTCCTGATCCGGCGAACCGCCCGAAAGGTGCGAGAGCTTCCTGAAAAGTGTCTTTTCTTCTTCCGACAGATGTTTTGGCGTGACCACTTTTACCGTTACATGTTCGTCGCCCTGCCCATACCCTCTGACATTTTTGATGCCCTTTCCTTTCAGGCGGAATTTCGTTCCAGTCTGCGTCCCTGCAGGTATCCGGAGGCTGACTTTTCCGTAAAGTGTCGGCACTTCAATTTCATCCCCCAAAGCAACCTGGGCAAAGCTGAGCGGTACTTCCAGAAAAACATTGTCACCAGAGCGACGGTATAATTTGTGGGGCTTGACGGTGAAGACGATGTAGAGATCCCCTGAAGGACCGCCGTTCACTCCCGTCTCGCCCTGCCCGGACAGGCGGATCTGCTGGCC
This sequence comes from Sporolactobacillus putidus, assembly GCF_014647035.1. Classification (GTDB taxonomy): domain Bacteria; phylum Bacillota; class Bacilli; order Bacillales; family Sporolactobacillaceae; genus Sporolactobacillus; species Sporolactobacillus putidus. Next base: position 37,214 of record NZ_BMOK01000001.1, read on the forward strand.
GTCATCGATTCCCGCCGGGATTTTGACTTCAATTTTCTTGTTGACTTTCACTCTGCCGGCACCGCTGCACGTATGACAAGGACTCTTGATAACCTTCCCGGTGCCGTGACAATAAGGGCATACACGCCGGTTAACGATACGTCCGAAAGGCGTATTCTGTTCGGTGTTCAGCTGTCCGGTCCCGTGACAATGCGAGCAGCTTTCCGGTTTTGTACCCGGCTTCGCTCCTGTTCCATGGCATGTTGAGCACGTTTCTTCCTTTGGAATCCTGATCTCCGTTGTCTTGCCAAAAGCGGCTTCCTCAAAGGTGATCGACATTTCATACTGCAGATCGGCTCCCTGCCTCGGCGCATTCGGGTCGCGCCTCCTGGATCCGCCGTTGAAAATCTGATCAAAGATATCGCCGAATCCACCGAAATCAGAACCCCCGAATCCCTGGCCGCCGAATCCGCCAAACCCGCCCTGGTTCGGTTCGGCTTCACCGAACTGATCGTAATTCGCTTTTTTTTCCGGATTGCTTAGAACCTCATAGGCTTCTTTGACTTCCTTGAACTTTTCTTCTGCATCTGCACTCTTGTTTACATCGGGATGATACTTTCTCGCCAATTGCCGAAAAGCTTTTTTAATCTCGTCTTTCGAGGCATCTTTGCTCACCCCGAGGACTTCGTAATAATCCCGTTTACTCATCAAATCACTCCCGAAATGACTTCACATATAGAAAACCTGGCAAAGCCAGGCCCTAGGTCGCGGCTTAGCTTAAGTGCTCCTCTTATTTTCAGCTGACATTTTTCGCCTTGTAATCGTATAAAATAAATCATAACATCCGGACTGGCGGTTAAGCAAGAAAAAGCCAAAGCCAAGACCCGTGCCTGACTTCGACTTTATCCTTCAATCACTCAATCAATCATCAATGTATGCTGATGTTAGCTTACGCTGCATCAGTTCTTTTTGTTCTTGTCGTCATCGTTGACTTCTTTATAATCGGCATCAACGACATCGTCATCTTTCTTTTTGCCGTTTGAGCTGCCCGCGTTCTGCGCGCCCTGGGCATTTTGAGCCGCCTGCTGATACAGTTTAACGGAAAGCTGCTGAACGACTTCATTCAATTCGTCCTTCGCCTTCTTGATGGCCTCGATATCCTTGCCTTCAAGTGCTTTCTTCAGCTTATCCTTGGCATCGTTTGCCTTCGCCTTTTCTGATCCGTCGACTTTATCGCCAAGATCCTTCAGTGTCTTTTCTGTTGAAAAAATCAGCTGATCCGATTCATTTCGCAGATCGACATCTTCCTTGCGTTTTTTATCGGCATCGGCGTTCGCTTCAGCGTCCTTGACCATTTTGTCGATTTCTTCTTCACTCAGGCCTGATGAAGATTTAATGGTGATCGACTGTTCTTTGTTTGTGCCTTTGTCTTTCGCTTTGACATTGACAATCCCGTTCGCATCGATCTCAAAAGTGACTTCGATCTGAGGCACACCGCGCGGAGCCGGCGGAATGTCATTGAGCTGGAAACGGCCGAGTGTCTTATTGTCAGCGGCCATCTGGCGTTCACCCTGAAGCACATGAATGTCAACAGCTGTCTGATTGTCGGCCGCCGTTGAGAAGACCTGTGACTTGCTCGTCGGGATCGTTGTATTGCGGTCGATCAGTTTTGTGAACACGCCGCCCATCGTTTCAATGCCAAGGGAAAGAGGGGTAACATCAAGCAGCACGACGTCTTTTACATCCCCTGTCAGCACGCCGCCCTGAATCGCCGCACCCACGGCAACGACTTCGTCCGGATTGACACCCTTGCTCGGATCTTTGCCGGTCAGGTTTTTGATTGCGTTCTGAACCGCAGGTATACGCGTCGATCCGCCGACCAAAATAATTTTATCGATATCGTCCATGGTCATATCGGCGTCGGACAGAGCCTGGCGAACCGGTCCCATCGTCGATTCCACGAGATCGGCAGTCAGTTCGTCGAATTTTGCGCGTGTCAGGTTGATTTCCAGATGCTTCGGCCCGGTAGCGTCAGCTGAAATAAACGGGAGAGAAATTTGAGTCTGAGAGACGCCGGACAGTTCCTTCTTGGCCTTTTCGGAAGCATCTTTCAGCCGCTGAAGCGCCATTTTATCGTTGGACAAATCAATGCCGTTATCTTTCTTAAACTGATCGATCAGATAGTCAATGACTCTCTGGTCAAAATCATCCCCGCCGAGACGGTTGTTGCCGGCTGTGGCTTTGACTTCGAAAATGCCGTCCCCGAGTTCAAGAATCGACACGTCAAAAGTACCGCCGCCAAGGTCAAAGACAAGAATCGTCTGATCTTCGCCTTTATCCAGGCCGTAAGCAAGCGATGCCGCCGTCGGTTCATTGATGATTCTGAGAACATCCAAGCCGGCAATCTTGCCGGCATCCTTTGTTGCCTGGCGCTGCGCGTCGTTAAAGTAAGCAGGAACGGTAATGACCGCTTTTTCCACGGATTCCCCGAGATAAGCTTCGGCATCCGATTTTAGCTTCTGCAGAATAATCGCAGAAATTTCCTGCGGCGTGTATTTTTTCCCTTCAATCTCAACTTTATAATCGGATCCCATATGGCGCTTGATCGAGAGCACCGTGTTCGGATTTGTGACCGCCTGGCGTTTGGCTACTTCGCCGACCTGACGTTCACCGTTTTTGAAAGCGACAGCAGACGGTGTTGTACGGCCGCCTTCGGGATTCGGAATGACAACGGGTTCCCCGCCTTCCATAACCGCCACACAAGAGTTTGTCGTACCTAAGTCGATACCAATGATTTTACTCATTCTTATTTCCCCCTAAGTATATTAGAAACATAGTACTGAGCAGTGCCCGCAAATCAGGCACTGACTTTAACCATTGCCGGACGAATGACCCGTCCATTCAATGTATAGCCCGCCTGAAGCACCTGAATAACTGTTCCGGCCTCGTGTTCCTGGCTTTCTTCCTGCATCACGGCCTGATGAAAATTTGGATCGAACGGTTTTCCAAGAGAGTCAATCTCTTCAACACCCTCTTTTTTGAGCGCCGTCTCGAATTTGCCCAGTACCATCTCCATACCTTTTTTCAGAGCCGATCCGTCCTCAGACGTAGTCTCTACATCCAGCGCCCGCTTAAAATTATCCAGAATTTCCAGCAGGTCCGATGCCAGATCCTGAGCGCGGTATTTTCTCGCATCAGCTTTTTCTTTATTCGTGCGCCTCCTGAAATTTTCAAAATCAGCCTGCGCGCGAAGCAAGCGGTTATTCAAATCATCACTGTCTTTCTTCAGCGATTCGATCTCGGCCGTCAATTCTCCGACCTTTTTGGCAAGTAATTCCGCATCGGGCTGGTCCGCAGCTTTTTCCTCTGCCGTTTCCTCGGGTTGAGCCTGCGCTGCATCCTCTGCTTCCGGTACAGCAGTGTCTTTCTTTTTTTCTTCCTCGGGCTGAACCATTTGATCTTCAGTATTTCCTGCCCTATCTTTTTTTATCTCTTCATTCGTCTGTTTAGCCATAGGCTCACCTCCTGAAAAATACGACGTTCTACTCCTTGCTTTTCCTGTCGTTCAAACTTTTTGTCAATATCTTGGATAAAACGTCAATCAAAGTGACAACACGGGGATAGGCCATGCGCTTCGGACCGATCACGGCGACTGTGCCCAGATGTTCCCCGCCGGCCGAATAAGTTGTCGTTATCAGACTGCAGTCTTTGATTCCGACCAGCCTGTTTTCCCCGCCAATCCGGATATGCAAACCTTCAGAAGGCATGCTCATCAGTTCACGGACAATTTCTTTTCCTTCAAATACATTGAAGAGCGAGATGATTTTATCGACATCCTGAAATTCGGGCTGTGCCAGCATCTTGCTCCTGCCGCTGTAGAAAATTTTTTCCGGATCGCTGATCGTCAGACCTTCGCTGAGGAGTGACATCACGCGTTCATAGCTGCTAGCATTCTGCCTCAGCACGTCTCTGATTTCTGTCTCAAGGCGGCTTTGCAACTGATACAAAGGAACCATATTCAGCTTTTCGTTCAGAACGTTGACGACTTTCTCAATATCCTCCGCTCTGATTTCTTCTGGAAAAGACACAAGCCTGTTTTCGACGTGTCCGGTATCGGTCACGATGATCATTACACCCTGACTCTCTGACAGTCTGATCAGCTGAATGTGCCTCAGTTTTGTCTCAAGCAATTCCGGTCCAAGCATAATCGCGGTATAATTCGTAAATTCGGAAAGCAGCTTGGCAGTAACCCGGATCAGTTCTTCGGTCTCTGCAAACTGCTGACGGTACGTCTTGCGGATATCATGCATCTCTTTATCGCTCAGCATGGCGGGCGAAAGCAAATGATCCACATAGAAACGATATCCCTTCTCCGAAGGCACCCGCCCGGAAGACAGGTGCGTCTTTTCCAGATAACCCATCTCCTCCAAATCCGCCAGCTCATTCCGGATCGTCGCCGGACTATAATGAACGTCGTCACGCTTTGCTATCGAACGGGACCCCACGGGTTCGGCAGAGAGAATATAGTCATTAACAAGAAGCTGCAGCAGAAACAACTGGCGTTCTGTTAACATCTTTATCACCTCTGTTAGCACTCTCTTTATCCGAGTGCTAATTCTACATTAAAATTTAACAACTTCCCGCCCATTTGTCAATGTTTTAGGACATTTCATCTGACAAAAAACACGAATAATCAACGTTTATCATTATACATTCATCCATCTATCTTATAAAAATGTATCGATAACAATAATCGCAGCTGATCGTATTTTTCTGGTCAGAATGAAGTCAAAAAAATTATTTTGCAACAAGAACATATATTCGCTATAATTTAATTAAAAAGGTGATCCCATGAATCTGTCTGATTCTTTTCGATCCGATAAGCAGATGAGTGCGGACGAAGAAAGAATGGTCGATGACTATATTTTCCTTCCACTCGTTTGTATGGCACTTGACCATGACAAGAAGGTGCTTGATGCCGCACCGCTCAAATTCAAATCATCCTATCAGATGGTTATGGATCAGGCGATCCGTAAAGTCAGAGCGGACATCAGAGCAAATAAAAATGAAATCTTCGATCATCACATTCGGATGACGAGAATGAGCTGGCTTCAGTATGATGCCGTTATGAGAGGGCAGCTGTTTCATGTACAGTATTCCAGGCCGGACGCCAATGAACGGGTGAACAGACGAATCGGCAAATACCTGTGACGGCAGCGTCTGCTTGCCTCCCCGTGCCGCTTCCCGGTTTGCTTGTGTGAAAAAGGAGCCCGCCCGTTCGCAGCCTCCTCATCTTTTTCTTTTATTTTTCCAGCCGATTTACCTGCTTTTTATTTCCCTTTATGCGCCTTTGTTCGATGATCCTGTCGATCATTTCCAGTTTTTCTTTGTCGCCCAATATTTCGGACTTGTTTGTCTGTACAAGTTGAATATATGACTGTTTTCTTTTCATCTTGAGCATCCTCTCTGTTTTTTACTTTGTCTATTATAAACATATAGCATTAATAAAAAATTAAAATTTTGTAAAAATTGACGGCGGTCATGAGCACGGGTTCAAGGCGCGATTTGCACGCGACGTTATCGTATGTATCATCCTTTCTTAACCCGGTGTTAAACTGTTTTTAATATGTGTGATTTACAATAAAGTCAGAGTGGATGGTACATGTGGCCATCACAGGTATTGGCGATGGAGGAGCCAATGCTATTTTTTTAATCAATAACTTTCCATCGTCTTTAAGTGATGTCCGGGTATTCCTTATCAGCCCGCTTTGTTCGTGGATGCTTTTTCAATGACAAAAATGACCTCTCATCCGTTAGGAAAAGAAGTCATAAACATCATATACGGTCTTTCGGATTTATGAAGTGCGGCAGGTGACCCCGCTGAATTTCTTCAGGACAGCAGAAAGGCCTCAAAGGCATTGTTCCCCAGAAAAACCCCTTTTTTTGTCAGAGCCACCCGGTCTCCGCTTTCTTTCAGCAGCCCCTGCGCCTTCAGCCGTTCGATCTGTTCGCCGTAAATGCTTTTTATCGGGCGGCCTGTTTTCTCCTGGAACCGCTTCTTGCTGACACCTTTGAGAAGCCGGAGACCGAGAAACATTTCTTCCTCCATTTTCTCACGGCTCGTTACTTCGTGAGACAAGGTTTCCGAATAACCGCGCTCAGCCACCAGTCCGATATATTTTTTAATCGGTCCGGCGTTGGCGTACCTTCTGCCGTCGACGTAGCCGTGGGCACCGGCCCCGATCCCATAGTATTCTTCGTTATGCCAATACAACGAATTGTGGATGCCTTCATAACCGGATTTTGCAAAATTGCTGATCTCATACTGATGCAGGCCGTGTTTCTCAAGCTCGAAAATGATGCGGCCGTACATATCCGCCTCGATATCTTCTCCGGGAAGCCGCAGTTTGCCGCTCTTCATGCGGTTGAAAAAAATGGTTTTCGGCTCGATCTGCAAGGAATAAATTGAGACGTGCGGCGTTCCAAGCGCGGCCGCTGCTTCAAGCGACTCCTGCAATGACGTTTCTGTTTGGCCGGGCAGCGCAAACATGAGATCCAAAGTGACGTTATCAAAACCTGAATCCTCGGCTCGTCTGACCGCCTCTTTGGCATCCTCGGCTCCATGGGCGCGGCCGATCGCCTTCAGAAGCCCGTCATCGAAAGACTGCACACCGATACTCAGACGCGTTACCCCGTATTTTTTCATCAGGCAAAGCTTCTCATCGGTCATACTTTCAGGGTTGGCTTCCACGGTAAATTCTTCAATCCCGGAATGCATGAAATGCCTGTCCGCACTGTCCAGCATCCGCTCAAACTGTTCTTCATCGAGCGCTGTGGGTGTCCCGCCCCCGATATAGATCGTTTTTGCCGGACCCATTGACGCGTAATGCGCCATTTCCCGGTCCAGCGCCAGAAGATAATCGTCAACCGGCTGGTTTTTAATAAAAACCTTGTTAAAATCACAATAGAAGCAGATATGATCGCAAAAGGGGATGTGGATATACGCACCTCTTGTCACCTGCACTCCCCCTTAATCATCCTGGCTCATTTTGAACACCGCCATGAAGGCTTCCTGAGGCACCTCGACACTTCCGACCGCCTTCATCCGTTTTTTTCCCTCTTTCTGCTTCTCCAGCAGTTTGCGTTTTCTCGAAACGTCGCCGCCGTAGCATTTCGCCAGAACATTTTTCCTGAGTGCCTTGATCGTTGAACGCGCGATGACTTTCTGGCCGATCGCCGCCTGAATCGGCACTTCAAATTGCTGGCGCGGAATCAGTTCTTTCAGTTTTTCGACAATCGCTTTACCGCGGTCAAAAGCGAATTCTTTGTGGACAATGACGGAAAGCGCGTCCACTCTTTCCCCGTTCAGAAGAATATCCATTTTGACCAGATCGCCGGCCTTGTAACCGTTCATCTCGTAGTCGAGGGACGCATAGCCTTTCGTGCTGGACTTTAACGAATCGAAAAAATCATACATGATTTCTGAAAGCGGCAAATCATAAATAACATTGGTCCGGTTCTCATCCAGATATTCCATATTTTTAAATTCACCGCGTTTCTTCTGGCAAAGTTCCATAATCGCACCGACGTAATCATTAGGCGTCATGATTGTCGCCTTGACAAAGGGCTCTTCAACTTCAGCAATAAATTTCCGTTCGGGCATTTCCGACGGATTGCCGACGCTGACCGTCGATCCGTCGGTCAGTCCGACCTTGTAGATCACGCTCGGGGCGGTAGCAATCAGATCAATATTGAATTCCCGTTCAAGACGCTCCTGAACGATATCCATGTGCAGCAGTCCGAGAAAGCCGCACCGGAATCCGAATCCAAGCGCCTCGGACGTCTCCGGTTCATATTGAAGCGCCGCGTCATTCAGTTCGAGACGCCCGAGCGCCTCCCGAAGATCGTTGTATCGAGCGGTATCGATCGGATAAAGGCCGCAGTAAACCATCGGATTCATTCGCCGGTAACCCGGAAGCGGCGCAGCGGCCGGCCGGTCCGCATGAGTGACCGTATCGCCGACCCGTGTATCGTGAACCGACTTGATGGAAGCCGTCAGAAAACCGACATCACCGACGGACAGCCGATCCCTGGCTTCAATTTTCGGCGTGGACACGCCCACTTCGGTGACTTCGAACGTTTTTCCGCTGGCCATCATCCTGATTCTGTCGCCGACCTTGACCGTTCCGTCAACAATCCGCACATACACGACAACGCCCCTGTATGAATCATAGAGTGAATCGAAAATCAGTGCGCGAAGAGGGGCGTCAGGATCTCCCTGCGGCGCCGGAATTTTCTCGATAATCTGTTTCAGAATCTCATCAGTGCCGATTCCCGTTTTTGCAGAGGCAAGAACCGCCTCGGAAGCATCAAGGCCGATCACATCCTCTATTTCCTTTTTCACTCGATCGGGATCGGCATTCGGGAGATCAATCTTATTAATCACAGGAATCACTTCAAGATTATTTTCTAAGGCCAGATAGACGTTTGCCAGTGTCTGAGCCTCAACCCCCTGAGCGGCGTCCACGACAAGCAGGGCGCCTTCGCATGCCGCGAGGCTCCGGGAGACTTCATAAGAAAAATCGACGTGCCCCGGCGTGTCGATTAAGTGAAAAATATAGGTTTCGCCGTCCGGCGCTTTATAAGTCAATTCAACGGCATTCAGCTTGATTGTGATTCCGCGTTCCCTCTCCAGGTCCATCGCGTCCAGTGTCTGCTCCTTCATCTCCCGCTTCGTCAGCGCCTGTGTCGCTTCCAGTATGCGGTCGGCCAGAGTCGACTTGCCATGATCGATATGGGCGATGATTGAAAAATTGCGGATGTGCGACTGCCGGCTGTTTATGTTCTCTGCCATCTGTGTTCCTCCTGCTCCAAAAACACCTTGCTTATGTTCGATTATAACAATCGGACCACCCCGTTTCAACGCGGAAAAAACCGGAACGAAGAGAACGGTTCTATTGATGCACAGAAATGCCGGAGAATAAAGCGATTAACAGGGCCCCTCTTGAAAAAATCGGCCTGAGCGGAAAAGATTCGGAATAAACTCAGCCGAAGCCTTGAATCATTCCCTTTACAATTCCGGCCACCTGGCCTACACCCCAGAGAAAAAGACGGGAAACTTTATTCGAAAACGCATCACCCGTATTTTTTGCCGCTGCGGAACCGGAACGCTGAGATATATTAGAGGCGCTCTGTCCAACCGTTCCCTGCGGTGCGGCGTTTTGCGTTCCGGAAGAAGGGCTGCTGCCCGGAACGGCTGCGTTCTGCGCGTTTGTCGTCTGAACGTTCGTACTCTGTGTATTTATGGTCTGTGTATCCCTTACCGTTACCGCACCGTAAAGCGTGCAGAGCATAAGAATTGAAAAAATGATCAGCATCTCGATCATCGTCCGTTTCATGATCATCACTCCATCCTGCCCATCGTTAAAGAGCTTGTCCCCAGACGGCTTGTTCACCAGGGATTTTATGCGGCAAAACAAGTTTTATGCCGGTCAATGTGTGAAGTGACCGACATTCTCCTGATTTACTCGTCGGTGCAATGCGGCGTTCAGACCGCCGGCCAGAACATTGCCCATTTTTTCAATAAAAAAATCAACTTCTTTCGGCGTAACCATCAGCTGGGTTCCGGACGCGCCGAGTGCTTCCTGAATCAGCTGAGCTTTTTCGTCTTCATTCAGCGTACCGACCAGGCCGAGAAAAGCCGCCCTTTTTTCCTTGCTCGGAAGCGCCAGCTTAGCGTAATCCACTTTTTCACCGAATGGGAGCCACGAAGGGACGAGCGCGCGTGAAGGCTCTGTTCCGCTCATCTCGCGTTCGAGATGCCTGAGCAAAAGATCCAGCACATCGCTTGTGATTGTCACCGCGTCAACCACGGTCGGCACACCCACAGCGATCACTGGTATACCGAGTGTATTTCTGCTGAGTTCTTTCCGGTTGTTGCCAATGCCCGATCCCGGATGAATGCCGCTGTCCGAAACCTGGATGGTCGTATTGACCCTTTCTATAGACCGCGAAGCGAGCGCGTCGATGGCAATCAGAAAATCGGGCTTTAGTCTGTCGATCACGCCAAGAATAATATCGCTCGTCTCAATGCCGGTAAGGCCCATAACACCCGGCGTGATCGCGCTTACCGGACGATAGCCTTTCTGAACGCTTTCTGGCTGAAGATGAAACAGATGTTTCGTCACAAGGATGTTCCCGACCACACTCGGCCCCAGTGAATCCGGTGTTACTTTCCAGTTACCCAGCCCGACAACAAGGCATTCGGCATCTTCAGGGATATTCAGATCTTTGAGAAACTGCGCAAAATACTTGGCAAATAGTTTTTCCGTTTTTTCTTCTATCTCCGTGTCTCCGGTACGGAGCGCTTTTGCTTCAAAAGTCAGATAGGCGCCGGGCTTCTTGTTCATTTTCACCGCGGCATCCTGCTTAATCGTCATTTTTGTAATTTTAATTCCGTTCTCATTTTTTTCTTCAAGTTCAACACCATGGTTGATTAACGATTTTTTTTCATCCGACTCGATCGCGAGGTCGGTGCGGACACCGTAAGCATGCAGGTCCAGCTCTTTTGCCATTTAACATTCCCCCGTCACTCAATGTTGTCGTGCTTCTATTTAAAAAGGATGGTCGATCATGACATTTTTCATTCATCGTTGCAAAAGCGGTGCGGCTTTGATACAATACAGTTTGTCAGAAATAATCTCAGCTAAACATGACTGTAGATTCCGTTTCGGCACTGTTTCTGCAGCCATTTGATTATGATTGACCGGGAATTTAGGTTTTGGAGGTGAATGTGATGCCAAATATCAAATCAGCCATTAAGCGCGTAAAGAAAGGCGAGGCCAATCGTCAGCACAATGTGCAGTTTAAGTCTGCAATGCGTACGGCGATCAAGTCGTTCAACGCGAAAGTAGAAGAAAAAGATGTCGAGGCTGCAAAAGAAGCTTTTCTTGCCGCAACAAAGAAGGTTGACAAAGCTGCTTCAAAGGGTTTGATTCATAAAAACAAAGCAGCTCATGAAAAATCGAGATTGTCCAAGAAACTGAATGAACTGAACGCCTGACTTAAAAAACGGGGACCGCTGAATAGCGGTCCTCTTTTCTATACAAAAATAAGCAATATAAAAAAACTAAAGCGCATCCAGCGCTAAGGGCTCCGCTTTGCCAAGTTTTTCTTTAAGCAGAAACAGCTGAAGAGATGTAATGAATCAGCATTTCAAGTGCAAGCAGTTTGTCCTCGCGCCCGGTTTTTATCCGGTAATCCGTCTCCGCGCATTTTTCCAGAGCCCTTTTCAGCACATCCGCATTGTATAAACGCGACTGCTCGGCGGCGAGTTTCACTGCATAGGGATGAACTCCGATTTTTCCGGCAATGCTGCTTTGCGTGTACCCCGCGTCCCGGTAATACGCGACCTGATAAACAATGCGGAACTGCCGTTCAAGCAGGGCAAGCAGTTTGAGCGGCTCTTCTTTCATCCTCACCAGTTCGTGAAGCAGGTGAAGCGCATCCGCCGTCTTTTTCTGCATCACCTTATTAACCAGCAGAAAAACATTGGTTTCGAGCGAACGCGATCCGATTTCCAGCACGGCGCGACTATCAATCGGTCTGTCCGGGCCGCAGTACAATGCGCATTTTCCAACCTCATTCGCCAGCTGTGTCAGATGTGGTCCGACCGAGGAAATCAGCTGCTCGTGACCGTCTTTTGTATAGACAGCTCCATACTTGGCCGCAACTTTTTCCATAAGATGGTAAACTGTCGAATCCGTGAGTTTCGACAGTTCGTATACTTGCGCCTTTTTTTCCAGACTTTTTACCAGTTTCTTCCGTTTATCGAGTTTCTCATAATGTGCCTCAATCAGAAGGACCGTATCCGGAGAGGGCTGTTCAATATACTGTTCAAACCGTTTTAAATCTTGATCCACCTTTGTTTTCGCTTTTTCAGCGGTGAGAAAGAACGGATTTTCTATCAGAACCACTCTTTTTTCGCCCATGAACGGAACGGTTTCCGCATCTTCGAGAGCGGACTCGATCGGGACTTCCAGCATGTCATAACTTGAAAAATTAAAATCGCGCTCTTCATCGGACAATGCTTCCCGAACAATATTTTTTTTCACCAGCCGGATCAGATAATCCTGGGTTCCGTACAGCAGATAGACAGGCGCCAGCGGTTTCCGGACCGACAAATCCATTTGTTTGACCTGTGCCAGTTTCAGTCGCCCCCTTACACCATTTACTTTACAATCCGGAAAGACGATTGACAAGAGAAAAAGGGACGGTCTTTAGGACCGGTCCCTGATTTATATATGAACGTTTGTCTCGCAAAGCCTAGGACAGCGCGGGACAGACGATGTTCTGTTTCTCTCTCTATGTTATCCTATGTGTGTGCAAAGTATGGGTGACAACACTTGTCAGTGCAAGAAAAATGCTGGAAAAAGGGGTCTTTGATCACTTTTGAATGGCAGCCGTTCTTATCCGCACAACCCGCGATTTTGAAAACAGAAACTGCAGCGCGCCTGACCTGTCCGTTCTCAGTACCTCTGTATGATGCACCTGAAGCCGGTCCAGTACGTCCTGATGAGGATGGCCGTAACGGTTATTTTTACCGGCGGAAACAATAGCTATAGATGGATTTAATTGGCTCAGCCAGTTTTCGGAACTCGAATTCCGGCTGCCGTGATGGCCAAGTTTCAGCACGTCCGCCCGAATGGACGGATATTGAGCGAGCAGTCTCCTTTCGCCGTCTGTCCCCAGATCTCCGGTAAAAACCCAGCTCTTCCCTCCGAGCATAGTCTGAAGCACTAGCGAATTGTCATTGCTGTTCGAACGTCCGAGCGGTGAAAGTACATAAAAAACGGAATTTCCGATGATCAGTCTGTCTCCCGATTTTAACTCGTCAATTTTGGTTCCGATACCGACAGCTTGCCTGAACAATTTAATATCCGTTTGGTCCGGATTGAAATAAGGGCTGATGACGATCTTTTTAATTGGCATCTGACCGATAATGCTTCCCATGCCGCCAACATGATCAAAATCACTGTGGGTCATGACAACGGCATCAAGCGACCCGATTCCCATCGCCCTCAGTTCATGAAGAACAACGTCTCTGCCCACCTCAAAAGGCTTTTTCCGCTTCTCCCAGCTTTTCTGAAAATAGGGCAGCGATCCCCCGCTGTCGATCAGTATATTGCCCTGTCGGTGCGGCAGCCGGATCAGAATGCTGTCTCCCTGGCCGACATCAAGGAACGTAACCGAACCGTAAGGATTGATCCAATCGTAGAAGACAACGATCCCGTAAATCAGAAGAAACGGGAAAATGAGAAGCGGCAATGTCCACGATTTGCTGGATCGCTCCCAGATTAAAAGAATGGCGTAAATAATCAGGACGGCCGTCGAAAGCAGCCATGGAGACATCGAGCCGTAATTCAGCTGCAAAACCGGATGTCGGTACAGGAACAGAAGCGCCTGATGCGGAGGAGTGAGAAACAAATCGATGACAAAGGACATAAACCCGGCCGAAGATGGAAAAAGAATACTAAAGAGGTAGGCGGAAGCCGATAAAGGCAGGATGACAAATGTCAGAAAGGGGACAAAAAATATACTGAGAAAAAAACTGATCAAAGAAAGCTGATAAAAACTGAAAATAACGATCGGGAAAGCGGCCAGTTCACTGATCATGGATAAAGCGCCGATTCTGATCAACGGGGACCGGTATTTTTCAATAACCTGCGATCCGATAATCAAAATCGCGAACGTTGTGGCAAAAGACAACTGAAAACCAAGATCAAAGACAACATTCGGATCCCAGGCGATCATGATCAGGCAGGCGCCGCTGATCACATCGGTTGTTCTCAGCCTACGCTTCTTCAGAAGATCGGACGCGAGAAACAGACAAGTCGTCAGGCCGGAACGAACAATCGATGGTTCGGCACCGGTCATGATCACATACACCGGAACCAGCAGCAAAAACAGGATGACGATGTGCTCCCTGACCATGCCAAGCCGCCGCGCAGCGAAAAAAAGGCAGCCGAAGATAACGGTCACATGCATTCCGGAGACGACAAGTAAGTGGACAAGACCAAAAAGCCGGTAAGCATCGGCAAGCTCCGGATCAAAGCCGCTGTCATCGCCGAAAACAAGCGCATTAATCATTTCAGCGCTTGAAGGGGAAAACAGAGCATTGATTTGATTAATCTGATCCTGCCGGAAACGTTTCAGATGATCAGCCGGCGAAACGGATCTGTCCCGACATATCGGAGGACCGTTCGCTTTCAGCTCCCAGTATACATGGTGCAGTGCCAGATACCTGCGATTGTCGAATGCGTGAAAATTCGAAGGCGCGCGAGGCCGCTCAAGCTGTCCGGACAGGCGGCAGATCACGCCCGGTCTGAGCGACCGCGAAAGCTTGTTCTTCACTTCTTCTGAAGGCAGCTTGACAAAAGTCTTGACAACTTCACCCGAAGACGTTTTCAGCATGAAACTCAGCTGATTTCCGTCAAAAAAAGGGCTGCCTTCCATTGTCCCTTCAAAATCCGATTGTCTCTCTGATAAAATGGTTCTGTTTGTCTGAAAAAAGAAAACGTCTGTTCCGATGATCAGGAACAGTGCGGCAAAAGCCGCAAACAGACTGTAATGCCCTCCGAAAATCAAGTAAAGTCCGTAAGCGATAAGCAGGAGGAGCGGGACCGCGGGCTGGTTCCCTGCCGCCGCCCAGGCTGAGAGACAGGCGCAAAGTGCAAGGAGATGCCATCTGCCTTCAAATGGCATTACATACCGCGGGCAAACAGCTGCTCCGCCTGATTATACAAATTGTGCAGCTCTTCTTTTTTTACGCCTGACTCTTCAAGCTTTTTAAACAATGAGGCAATATAGGCTAACTGCTTTCCGGAAATATCCTCCTCATTTACTGCAAAAATGTTGTCGAAAGGAACTTTTTTGACGGCTATTTTCGCCGTTTTGAAAAGTTCTTCCGCGTAAGGGTGATTCCTATAGTCTCTGGCATAATAAACACTCCGGATGCCTGCCTGAATAATCGATTTGGTGCACTGGACACATGGAAAATGCGTGACGTAAATTTCCGCGCCTTCGGTTGGTTCTCCGAATTTGGCGCATTGCAGGATCGCGTTCATTTCAGCATGTATCGTTCTTGCACAGTGGCCGTCAATCAAATAGCACCCCTCATCCGTACAATGCACGCCTCCGGATATTGAGCCGTTGTATCCGCCGGCGATAATCCGTTTGTCACGGACGATCGTCGCGCCGACGACCAGACGTGTGCACGTGCTGCGCGATGCAAGCAAATGGCTCTGCGCCATAAAATATTGATCCCAGGATAATCTTTTCATCTTATATCCTCCCCGAAAAAATTGAAATACTCTGTCCCCATTGTATCAAAACTTGTGCCTTGCGACCGGTTAATTTACCGTTGCCGAAGGCTTGATTTTCTCCAGGGACTTTTCACCGATGCCTGAGACATTTGTCAGTTCATCAACTGTCTTAAAAGGACCGTGTTCATTTCGGTACGTCACAATGGCCTTGGCCTTGGCCGGCCCGATTCCAGGGAGATCCTGCATACCTTGTTCATCCGCGGTGTTAATATTCACCATCTTCCCCTGCCCCGTCTCTCCAGGAGCGACCGCGGCAGCAGGATCAGCGGCAGACACGCCCGCCGTAAGCGGAACCTCTTTTTCCCCTTTCTCAGGCACATAAACGACCATCTCATCCGAAACTTTCCGTGCAAGATTAATCCTATTCCCGTCCGCTCTCTCAGTCAGACCGCCTGCACTCCTGATCGCGTCGCTGATACGGTCGGAGGCATTCATCCGGTAAATCCCCGGTCTCCTGACTGCCCCTTTTATATCGACGACAACGGTTCCGGACGGTTGCTTCTTTTCAGTCTGAGCCGCACCGGCCGGTTGTTCCGCAACCTTTGTCTGACCGGCTTTTGAAAACATGGATTCGGTTTTCGCTGTTTCAGAAGCTCCCTGACCTGCTGAATAATACCGGTACATCAGCAGAAGCGACAGACAGGCGGCGGCAAACAGCACACACAGCAGAATTTTGTGTTTTCGCCATAATTTTTCCATCAGCTCACTCCCATTCTTTCAGAATAGTGTCCTGGTATGCCGTCCCGCAGAGTGCATATTGCACGCAGTCTGAACATAAAATCCATGAAGGATACGGAACAGATTGAGGTGAGGCAATCATGAAGATCGGCGTTATCGGAACCGGAAACATGGGATCGCTGATCGTCGACGCGCTGATACAAAGCAAATCCGCCAGACCGAAAAACATTTCGGTGATGAACCGGACAGAAAAAAAAGCGCTCGATCTCGCACGAAAATATCGCGGGCTGACGGTCCATCATTCAGCGGCTGAAGTCATCCGGCGTTCAGCCCTTGTTTTTCTCTGCGTCAAGCCGCTTCAATTCTTTCCCCTGCTTCAGTCTGTACGCGGCGTATGGCGCACCGATCAACTGGCCGTTTCGATTACAAGCCCTGTCGCGGTCGAACAACTTGAGAAACTGATACTCTGTCCTGCTGCACGGGTCGTTCCGAGCATTGTCAACCAGGCGCTTGCGGGGAGCACGCTCGTCACATTTGGTACGAGCATAAATGAGCACATGAAGAACAAGCTGTGGCATCTTCTTGAACACTTTTCGCATCCGATCGAGATTGCGGAAGAAAATATCCGTGCGGCTTCAGATCTCTCAAGCTGCGGGCCCGCCTTTCTCTCTTTTTTGCTTGAAAAATTGGTAGACGGCGCCGTACAGTCAACGGGCATTTCCCAAAAACAGGCCATGGAATTAACCGCCGAAATGGTTATCGGATTCGGGAAATTGCTCGAGCGGAAGACTTACACACTTGACGAGTTAAGAAAAAAAGTCACGGTTAAAGGCGGGGTGACAGGTGTCGGACTGAACGTTTTGAATCATGAATGCAGTACCGTTTTTGAGCATCTTTTTGAAGAAACGCAGAAGAAATTTCTAGAGGATCATCTCGCCGTGGATCCATTTTTCAATGGAACAGACTGAATGGGGACGGCCAACAGAACACCACTTAGTCCTATTCTCCCTGTAAAATGGGGAATCCTTCCTGAAAATGTGACAAAACAGAGAAATCAGCATGAATATTGAAGGATCCCGTGTCTGACTACGAAGAACGGCCGGCGCAGATAATTTTAAAGCCGCTTCAGAGCGGCTTCTTTTCCAATGTATAAAGCGGGGCGTCCCCCCACAGTTTTTCCAATTGGTAGTAATCGCGCTCGTCTTTATGAAAGACGTGCACGACCACGTCTCCGAGATCAACAAGCACCCAGCGCGCCTGATCGTAGCCCTCAAGCCTCCGCACGGCGAGCCCTTTTTCCTCGGCGGCCTTTTTCAGTGCCATCGAGATAGCCTGTACTTGTTTTTCAGAATTGCCGTGACAAATGATAAAATAATCGGCCATGATTGAAATGCCCTTCATTTTGAGCATGACAATATCCTGAGCTTTTTTATCATCGGCTACTTCGGCAAAATACTTTACCCATTCCTCACTGTTCATTAAGTCACCTCATTGTTTTTTCTGCTTCCTGTCAGACAAGATCATTATATGCTTCAAATGTTTCCGGATAGACACGCTGTCGCTTATTAAGGAGATGGATAATCGTCCTCTGAAGTTCCTGAAAAACCGCTTCATCCAAGCTCCGTCCGGCAACCTCGCGCACTTCATCGACTCCGGGAAAGTCCCTGCCAGGCTCAATATAGTCCGCAAGAAAAATGATTTTTTCGAGATCTGTCATACTTTTTCTGCCGGTTGTGTGAAACGCCATTGCGTTCAGGACTTCATGATCATCGATTCCGTAATTTTCCTGAACATAAGCCGCGCCTGCGGGAGCATGCCACAGTTTAACCGAATACGCGAGATAATCGTTCGAGATGTCGGCTCGGCGCAGAATAATCCTTTTTAACTGATCATCCGGAAAATATTTAACGATGTCGTGGAGCATGCCGGCTAGTCTTGCCTTATACGGATCTGCTCCGTATTTCTCCGCAAGTTTTCCCGCCGTTTCCGAAACGCCAAGTGAATGTACGTATCGTTTTTCCGGCAAAATGTCTCTGATTGCCTGCTCCGCTTCCTCAATGTTCATAGAGCCGTCTCTCCTCAATATATGTTTTGACCGCATCCGGCAAAAAATACCTGCATGACAGCCCGGCCTTCAGCCGTTCGCGAAGAAAGCTGGATGAAATGTCGACCTGGGGCATATCAATATAGATCACATCGGCGTGTGCGGGATGCCCGGCCCGGTAGCCCGGTCTCCGGAATCCGATGAATGTCGTCAGTCTGCAAAGCTCGTCAATGCCGTTCCACGTCGGCAGATCGTTCACCATGTCAGCCCCGAGGATGAAGAAAAACCGGTCATCCGGATATTTTCCTGTCAGCTCTCTTAAAGTGTCGACTGTATAAGAGCGCCCTCCCCTGTTCACTTCGACTAATGACAGCCTGAAATGATTATTGTCTTTAATCGCCCGTTTGACCATCTCCACTCGGAGTCCGGCATCCGTATGAGTAACTTTTCCCTGTTTGTGCGGCGGAATGTAACTTGGCATGAACCAAACCTGATCCAGTCCGCATCTTTCCAAAGCTTCCTGCGCGATCAGCAGATGCGCAAGATGAGGCGGATCAAAAGTGCCCCCCAGCAATCCGATTCTTCTCATGAAATGGGTCTTCCTTATCCTTTCGGACATTCAATCCGTTTATGTTCTTTCGATTCTCTGTATAAAACCAGTGTATGACCGATTATCTGCACAAGTTCGGCATGCGTTTCTTCTGCAATCCGCTTTCCCGCTTCTCCGGCATCCTCGAAAGTATTCTGCAACAGAGAAACTTTAATCAGTTCGCGCTTCTCGAGAACGGCATCCAGTTCATTGAAAACCTGTTCATGCAGCCCTGCTTTTCCGACCTGGAAAACCGGTTTCAGCGGGTGGGCCATTTTTTTCAGAAATTCTCTTTGCCTGTTGTTAAGCATCCGTTTGATCCTTCCGTCTTAAGTCGTCAGTCTTGTATCTAAAGATGTGCGGTCTTCTGCCGCTTCACTGTTCAATCCGAAAAACCGTTATTTTGAGAACAGACTTTGAAGCAGCTTTTCCCCTTCGGAGACGTTCGGCATGATGCCTGTCCATTTCTTAAATGCATAGGCTCCCTGGTAAACAAGCATGGGTAAACCGTTCAGCACCGGATTGCCCAGACTTTCCGCCTGCCTGAGAAAGGGCGTCCTGGACGGACGGTAGATCAGGTCCGCAAAAAGTGTGCCCCGCCTCGCACCGGCCGCATCGACCACCTGGCCGTCTGTATCGGCCTGCAGACCGACAGATGTACAATTGATCACGATATCGTACCGGCTGAGCTGCTCGTCGGCCCCGGAAAGTTCACAAGCTTCGGATGGACAAAATTCCCTGCACGTTTCACTCAGGGCTTCCGCCTTTTTCAATGTGCGATTGCACACGTCAAGCCTTCCGGCCATGTACTTCGCCAGTGTCAAAGCCACGGCCTTTGCCGCTCC
The DNA here is from genome assembly GCF_014647035.1 of Sporolactobacillus putidus. Lineage (GTDB taxonomy): Bacteria > Bacillota > Bacilli > Bacillales > Sporolactobacillaceae > Sporolactobacillus > Sporolactobacillus putidus. The sequence continues at coordinate 56,732 of NZ_BMOK01000001.1, forward strand.
GCCTGCGCCCAGAACCAGAACAGACGGCTTTCCGGCACAAATCTCCGGAAAACGGGTTTCAATACTTTTTAAAAAACCGATGCCATCTGTGTTATATCCGATCAGCCGTCCGCCTGAATGAACGACCGTGTTAACGGCTCCGATGATCCGTGCATCTTTGTCCGTTTCATCCAGAAGCGGAATGACAGCCGACTTATGGGGAACGGTCACATTGAATCCGCTCGCGCCCAGCGCTCTCAGCCCGTCAACTGCCTTCACAAGATTTTCTTTCGTGACATGAAAAGCTTCATAGCGGGCATCAATGCCCGACCGGCTGAACCAAAACTCATGCATAACCGGTGACAAAGAATGCCCGATCGGATCCCCGATCACACCATACCATTTTCTCATCATTTCTACCCCTTGATAATTGAAGAGCGTACGGTGACACCGATACCTTCAGGCACAAATGCCGACAGCCGCGCCCCTCTTCCCTTGACCGTCACCCAGCCGAGTCCGGAGAAAACAATGTCCGTGTTCAGCTCACCGGTCCGGTAGTCAAAGCGTTTCAGAACGGGAAGCTGATCCCGGCGGCCGGGAGGCGCCAGCAGATGTCCGTATTGCCGCTTAAAGAGATCATCCGCGTTTTCCAGTTTCGTTCGATGAATCACAAGCGCGTTCGATGCATAGACAATTAATGAGCGCCTTCCGGGTCCCAGGTAGTCCACACGGGCCATTCCGGCAAGAAATAGAGTCTGGTTTTCATTCAGTTGGAAAACTTTGGGCTTGATTTCTCTGTTCGGCATCACCTGTCTGTAGTCTTCTACATCGACAAAGTGGACCATTTGCCTGAGATTCACCACACCCGGCGTGTCATACAACGTACACCCGTCGTCAAGCGGAACCCCGATAAAGTCCAGCGTCGTCCCGGGAAAACGCGAAGTGGTAATCACGCCGCTACCGCCGACCGTCTCCTGAATCAGATGGTTGATAAACGTCGACTTACCGACATTTGTCGAGCCGACAATATAAACATCTCTTCCGTCTCTGTAAAACTCCATACTTCTCTTAACCTCATCGATGCCGTGATTCTTCTCAGCACTCATCAGCAGAACATCGACAGGTTTTAAGCCAAGCTCTTTGGCAGAACGCCAAATCCAGCTCTTCAGCTTATTGGCGTTCGTCGATTTCGGCAGCAGATCCTTCTTATTACCGACGAGCAGAACCGGATTTTCACCGACAAAACGCTGAAGCCCGGGTACCCAGCTGCCGGAAAAATCAAAGATGTCGACCAGATAAACGACAAGTGCATCCACTTCGGCAATCCGCGAAAGCATTTTCAGAAAATCGTCGCCGGTTATCGGAACAGACTGTACCTCATTATAGTTCTTCAGCCGGAAACAGCGCCGGCAGACAACAGGCTCGTTCCGGAGCGCGCCGGGCGGCGCATAGCCAAGGGCTGTCTCGTCTTCCGTCTGGATTTTTACTCCGCATCCTTCGCAGTAGATGTCAGGCATGTTTTCTAATCCTCCCATTTCAGCCATCCCCGCCGGCGCATCAGTGACAGGATGAAGCGCTCCATCCGCCTGCTGAATTTTGTTGCCCAGCCGTCGCTTGAAGTGACCGGTGCAACAAGGATTGTATGAGCCCCGATCCGGTTTCCGCCCCAGACATCGGTCATAATCTGATCGCCGGCAACAACCAATTCGTCCTCTCTCAAATGCATCTCTTCCATGGCACGCCTGAAAGCACGGGAGAGCGGTTTTCGCGCCCGAAAAATATAGGGAACCTGTGCGGGTTCGGAAAAAGTCCTGACCCGCCTTTCATTGTTATTCGACAGGATCATGACGGAAATGCCTGCTTTCTTAAATGACGCGAACCATTTAACCAGTTCCGGTATCATATGCGCCTCATTCCACGCGACAAGCGTATTGTCCAGATCGGTGACCAATCCCCTGATTCCGCGTTTTTTCAGCTCCTCTGGCTGAATATCCATTATATTTTCTACATGTTCGTCCGGCAGGAATTTTTTTAACACTAGATCAGCACCTCATATTCTTTCTTTATTTTCCCACATGTTGCCGGTTTTACCAAGTCCCAAACCAAATTTTGCCCGTGATCTTTCGAGCGGCTGCCGGAAGAACGTATAGGATGCCCTGCAGGTTTACGTTATAAAAGCATCTCCGGGCCAGGGAATAGGGTGCGGCGTTCCCTGAAAAAAATTCGTTTTTAACAAATCCCTATTGATTTCAAGGGTACAACGTGAATGGTCAAGAATCAATATCAGTTTTTTTTCCTACTGTCTCTATGACGTTAACAGAAAAAAAGAAGCGAAATGTTTCGACAAAACACGACAACCCATTTTTTGTGGATAACCTTGTCCACATCGATTCCTGATAAAATTCAGCAATTTTTTGAATTATAAACATTCCGTGCACAGTTTATCCACTATAATCTGTGGATAAGCGGCTGATTGTTCCCTATGAACGTTCATGATAGAGTGAATATGAAAAAGATGCATCTTCAAAAAAACAGGAGGTGGCAACCGGAAACGGTAAAAAATGGAGAACCTGTCGGACGATCTGCTGATCGAGTCTTATGTAAAGGCCAAAAAGTATCACTTGAGCAATGATTTTATTCAGATGATCGAGCAGGAGGTGAGACGGAGGAAGCTGACAGAACGCCTGCATCAAATGAATTAAATTCTGTTGCAGCCGCAGAGATGATTCAAATCAGGTTTTCATTTACAGCAATGGCAGCCCCCGGTGAAACGGAAACCGCCCTCTGAAATTCAGGTCGCTTCGTCTGAAGCAAGCCCCCTTTCGCCGGCCATTCTTTAATAAACAAATGCCGTGCCCACAATGAACCAATGCCGATCAAGGCAAGGCCCGATCCGCAGCCTTATGAATTACCCATTCCTGACCTGATTCTTTGATCAGAGTACCCTATAATCTATTCACACGCCTCTTATTTGACTGGGCACGTGACTCGTCATACCGCTCTCTCTGCCGCGCCAGGGAGATATTTTTTTAGTCCACCCGTATTTTTTGCTCATCCCGGACAGGCACCGGACAGGGCGAAAGCCCATAAGCTAAAAGACAGCAACGAAAATCTATGCTTCGTTTGAGGAGTGAGAAGCCATGCTGTCGATTTTGGGCGGGATCGCCTATTTATTTAAACAAATATGGCTGCTTGTGTCCTACGTAAAAAACAATGCTTTTCCCCAGCCGTTGTCAGAAGAACAAGAAAAACAGTGTCTCGACCTCATGGCAACAGGCGATCAGGCGGCACGCAACAAATTAATCGAGCACAACCTGAGACTCGTTGCTCATATCGTCAAGAAGTTTGAGAACACTAAGGAGGACACAGACGATCTGATCTCTATCGGTACAATCGGGTTGATCAAGGCGATCGAAAGCTACTCGGTCGGGAAAGGAACAAAACTTGCCACCTATGCGGCAAGATGTATCGAAAACGAAATACTGATGCACCTCCGAGGATTAAAAAAGACAAGGAAAGACGTCTCGCTTAATGATCCGATCGGCCAGGACAAAGAAGGCAATACCATTTCGCTCATCGACATCTTAAAATCCCAAAACAAGGACATTGTTGATGAAATTTCACTCAACCTGGAATCCAAGAAAATTTATGGGTCTCTGCACGTTCTCGACTCCCGTGAAAAAGAAGTGATCATTGACCGATTCGGGCTAGATAACCATCAGGAGCTGACTCAGAGGGAAATTGCGGAGAAGCTGTCAATCTCCCGAAGTTACGTTTCCCGTATCGAAAAACGCGCATTGATGAAACTTTTCAACGAAATCTACCGAAAACCCAGTCACTGAAACCGGGGCGCCCTGTCGTTTTTTAGTCTGAATTTTCTCGAGAACCATTTTATGAGCTTTCTCATTCCCCGTTCAGCGATCCAATGGTAAACTTTAACTATCGGTATAAGACGCGGAGCGGAGGAATTGGACATGGCTGAATCTGAAACGACAAAATGTGTTCATCTTATGGTTCAGGGATTGGTGCAGGCCGTCGGGTTTCGCTACTTTACCTGGCAGAAAGCAAGTGAGCAGCATATCACAGGCTGGGTGCGGAACCGTATGGACGGCAGTGTTGAAATTGTTGCAGAAGGCTCTGAAACGAACATTGATCGGTTCATCAAAACGATCAAAAAGGGCAGCCCTTTTTCACATGTGCAAAAGGTGGACGTGTATCTATATGACCATCCTGAGCATTTTACAACCTTTGATATCGTCAGTTCGGTATAATGAAACCAAGAAGGAACGGATGATTTCATTAGCCGATCATCCGGCTTTTACATGGATTGAATATTTATTTTAATTGAATGGAGGCAATGATGTATGTACGATGCGGCAATAATCGGCGGCGGCCCTGCCGGACAGAGCGCCGCGCTGTTCACAGGCAAAGCCGGTTTGAAAACATTGCTCCTCGATAACGAAAAGGGGCTGACGAAAAGGGCGCTCCTCAGAAATCATTACGGCGTCAAGGAGATTACAGGATCGGATCTTGTTGCTGCCGGAAGAAAACAGGCCGAAAGCGCCGGAGCAGAAATCATTAAAGCGCAGGTTACACTCGTCAGCAAGGAGAAAGATGGATTCCGGATTGAGACGGAAAATGGAGAAACCTTTGAAGCCAGGCAGGTCATCCTGGCAACCGGTTCCAATCAAAAACTGGCCCAGACTATCGGTCTTAAAACCAAAGACGGTCAAGAAAAATATGTCAAGACTGTTATTGACACCGATCCGGCCGGACACACAAGCGTCGATGGAATCTGGGCGGCGGGCGTCGCTGCCGGAGTCAGCGTCCACACGATCGTGACGAGTGGCGACGGAGCAAAGACGGCCATCAATCTGATCAGCGAACAAAAAGGTGAACGTTACGTTAACCATGACGCGATTCCCGCAAAATAATCAGTCGTTTCGATTAAAAGGCCTCCCGGGTCAGCGATACCCGGGAGGCCTTTTAATCATCATATAAACGTTCTGTCCGTATTCAATTACAGCGACGATTCAGCTTTTTTGAGCATTTTTTTCAAATCGGTATTACTCTAGCACCTTTGTCTGCACCTGCTAAAATCAGATGCTTCTTACGAGTCCGCCGTCGATGAGCAGCGACTCTCCGGTTATATAGGAACAAACATCCGATGCCAGAAAAGCGGCGACCCTGGCGAATTCTTCAGGACGGCCGTACCTTCCGAGCGGAATTTCCGCTTCCGACTGTGTCCGGACATCCTGAATGGCGACGCCCGTTCGTTCGCTTTTCTGCCGGTCAAGCTGTGCGACCCGATCCGTGGCAATCCGTCCCGGAGCAAGCGTATTGATTAATATGTTTTTCCCGGCAAGTTCTCCCGCCAGCGTTTTCGTCAGGCCAACAATTCCCAGACGGAATGTATTGGATAAGACCAAACCATCGATCGGTTTTTTAATCGATGAGGAAGCGATGTTAATGATGCGGCCGCCTCCCGACTTTTCCATGAGCGGAACGGCAGACCGGATCATTCGCACATAGCTGAGCAGATTCAGTTCAAATGCCCTTTGCCAGTCTTCATCAGCCATAGACAAAAAATCCCCGCTTGGCGGGCCGCCTGCGTTGTTGACCAGTATATCCAGTGCCCCGAAGTGCAATCTGGTAAAATCCGTAAGAGCATCCAGATCATCCTTTTTCGAAACATCCGCAGGAAAATAAGTCACCGCCTCTTCAGAAAGCTGATTAAGTTCCTCAGCCGTCTCTTTTAAATGATCCGCATTCCTGCTTGAAAGAATCACTTCTGCCCCTTCAATGACCAGCTGCCTGGCGACTGCCTTTCCAAGACCCTTGCTCGATGCCAGAATCAAGGCGCGTTTTCTTTTTAATCCTAAATCCATAACTGAATGCTCCTTCCTGTCCGCGCGCATACCCGGTCAGAAGTTCCAGGCCGCGGTTTGCAAATAACCGACGCGCAGCGAGCCAGATCCGGATTTCAATAATTACCCACTCCGTTTTATTTATCCAGCCTATCTTTCAGTTTAGACGTTCTCCAATAGAAAAAGAAAGTCAGAAGCAAAAATGCGAGGCTCGCCCCTGAAAGAATGGCCAATTTCCAATCCACATCCGCGTATTCGGGCATCATGGTCCCGGTATAAAGAAACGCACTCAGAAACAGGCAAAGCATTGCGATCCTTCGGCAGTCGATTATTTTCTCCTGAATGATTTTCTCGTAATCTCTCATGTTCGATCCCTCCGTCATTCCCTACTTTAACATGTTCCCTATGAAAATTGGAAAGGTAGTTTCTGACAGAAAAAAAACCGCCCGGTCATTTGGGCGGAAATTTCCGAAATCAGTCCAGCGCCTGTCTCAAATCTTCAATGAGATCGTCGCCATCTTCAATCCCGACGGAGAGACGGATCAATCCGTCCGTGATGCCCAGTGCTTCCCGGCGCGGTTTTGGTATGGAAGCGTGCGTCATTTTTGCCGGAACAGAGATCAGACTCTCGACAGCCCCAAGACTCTCAGCGAGCGTGAAGTACTGAACTCGCACGAGCAGACGATCGGCATTTTCCCCACTGCCCACGTCAAAAGAAAGCATGCCGCCGAAACCTCCGGCCTGCTTTTTTGCCAGTTCATGTCCCGGATGATTCGCAAGTCCCGGATAGTAAACTTTTGTGACTTTCGGATGGGCTTCAAGAAATTCAGCGATTGCGTGCGCATTTTTCTCAATCTGTTCCATGCGCAGTGCGAGCGTTTTGACGCCTCTGATCAGCAGCCAGGCATCCTGTGGTCCCGGTACCGCTCCGACAGAATTCTGAATAAATCCGATCCGTTCGGCAAGTTCCTCTGAATTCACGGCAACAAGCCCGGCCACTACATCGCTGTGTCCCCCGATGTATTTTGTCGCGCTGTGAAGGACAATATCGGCGCCGAGATCGAGCGGATGCTGCCAATACGGCGTTGCAAACGTATTGTCTACGATAAGCAGCAGATTATGTTGATGAGCAAAAAGTGCTGTTTCCCGAATGTCGGTAATTTTCAGCAGAGGGTTTGTCGGTGTCTCAAGGTAAATGGCCCGCGTTCGATCGGTAACAGCCGCCCTGACCTTCTCAGGATCGCTCGTATCCACAAAAGTGGCCGCAATACCGAGACGTTTAAAAACCTTGTCAACGACTCTGAATGTCCCTCCGTACACATCATCGGTAATGATCAGGTGATCACCGCTGTTCAGCAGCATCAGAACGGAAGAAATGGCAGCCATACCCGATCCGAAAGCAAATCCCGCTTTGCCGTTTTCCAGCTCCTTGATCAGCTCCTCCAGCGCGTGACGTGTCGGATTGGCTGTCCGCGAATAATCATAGCCCTTTGTCTTTCCAACCGCTTCCTGCTTATAGGTGCTCGTTTGGTAGATCGGTACGCTTACGCTTCCTGTATACTCATCACCGAAAATTCCGGCGTGAATCACTTTCGTCTTAGGTTTCAAAACAAATTCTCTCCCTTTTTGGCCGACTCATCATCTTATTCGTTTAATCATAAATTCTTTCACTCAGATACCGCTCACTGGAATCCGGAAAAATGACGACAATGTTGCTTCCGGGCTCGGCAATTTCGGCCTCAAGCAGTGCGGCGTGCAGCGCTGCCCCCGATGAACTGCCGATCAGCAGCCCCTCTTTGGCAGCCGCCTCCTTCAATCGCCGGAATGCATCGTCATCGTTAACTGTATGAATTGCATCGAAATACTTGGTTTTAACGAATGAGGGAATAAACTCCATGCCGATTCCCTCCACACGGTGAGCGGCGGGCTTCCCGCCGTTCAAAATAGATCCGACAGGTTCGACGACAGCCGTCTTAATACCCGGATTTTTGCTTTTAAGGAATGCCGCTGTCCCTGTGAATGTTCCCCCGGTTCCGGCACCGGCGACAAAGACATCCACCCTTCCATTTAAGTCGTCCCAAATTTCCGGACCGAGCGTGTCATAGTACGCGTTCGGATTTTCCGGATTGGCGAACTGGTTCGGACAGTAGCTGCCGTAAGTCTCTTCCGCCAGCTGCCTGGCCTTTGCCAGTGCGCCGGACATGCCCTCTTCGGTAGGGGTGTTGACGACTTCGGCGCCTAAGGCTCTCATCAGTGTCTGCTTTTCAATACTGAATTTCTCCGGCACACAAAAGATGACATGAATGCCCTTGCCGATCGCCGCAACAGCGATTCCGATCCCTGTGTTTCCCGCCGTCGGCTCAATGATCGTGCCTCCCGGTTTCAATTTTCCGGAAGTGAGTGCTTCATGAATAAAATGTTCACCTAATCGATCCTTGACGCTTCCCCCGGGATTAAAATACTCGCATTTCGCGTACAAATGCACGCCTTCCGGAATTGGAAAAGCATGCAGCTCGACGAGCGGGGTTCCGCCCACCAGTTCATGTACACTCCCGAATACCGCCACAACAGTCCCCCCATTTTTTGCCGGTCTCTTGTGCCGAGTTAAGCGTAGATTTCTTTCCACTCGGCCTTGTGATCCAGCATTTTTGCGGCAATCTTTTTCGCGCCCTCAAGGTCGTGACTTGCCGCCCAGCCGCACTGATAACAGTTTGCGGCCGGCACTTCTGTTGCGTTCAGCACATCATGAAGGGTTTTATCAAGAGCATCGAGAATCTCATCATAACTGTCATTGTCGACAATGGATACATAAAATCCGGTCTGGCATCCCATCGGGCCGACATCAAAAATATTATCGATGTGATTGCGAATATTTTCCGCCATCAGGTGTTCAAGAGAATGCAGCGCGGGCATTTCCATATGATCTTTATTCGGCTGGCAGAAGCGGACATCGTATTTATAAATTTTATCGCCGTGTATTCCTTCCGTGACACCAACCAGTCGCACATAAGGGGCCTTGACTTTTGTATGATCCAAATTAAAGCTTTCAACGTTCATTTTTTTCTGTTCCGGCATCTAAATCAATCTCCTTCAGCAAGGATAGTATGAATTGTGCGGAATGTTTCGCCGCGGTTTCTAAAAATTGATCAAAGGACAGGTTCGACTCTTTACCCGCGATATCGGAAAGCGACCGGACAATGAGAAAAGGTACACCGAACTGATAACAGATCTGGGCAATTGCCGCGGCCTCCATCTCAACTGCTTTCATCTCCGGGAAAAGGGATTTAAGCTTTCCGATACGCTCGGGGTCGGACATGAAGGAATCGCCCGTCGCAATCAGACCTCTCACCGCCCTGTGCCCGCCGGACACTTCGGACGCCGCTTTTTCGGCAAATGCAACGAGCTTAGGGTCAGGCAGAAAAGAAGCAGGCATCTGCGGAACCTGACCCGGCCGATAGCCAAAGGCTGTCGCATCAACATCATGATGAATCACTGCGGAAGAAATAACGACATCCCCGATCTCGAGAGCCGGATCTGTTCCCCCTGCAGATCCTGTATTAATGATGATATCCGGCTGAAAATGATCAATCAGCAGAGTTGTGCCCAGCGCGGCGTTGACTTTCCCTATTCCGGACTGCAGCAGCACGGCATCGAAACCGTCGAGCCTGCCGCTGTAAAAATGGCATCGGGCTTCTTCCGTTTCTCTGACGTCTTTCATTGCTGCTTTAAGTATCCTGCTTTCCTCTTCCATTGCACCGATCAATCCGATTCTCATTCCCGACTTCCTCTCACAGTTCTTCCGTTTTCTCAGCAATAATCAGCCAGACAAATTTGTTAAGCTGCCTGAAATGAGGAACAAAGTGCCGATACCGGAGCATTCGATCAAGATCAGGCACCAGCGAATAGTATTCCGTCTGCAAATCTTTAAGCAAGTTTGCAAATCCATGAACACTTGCCCAGCGCCAAAGCTGGCGTTTTGCCACGTCATTCTCAAACAAAGTATCGGCAAACACTATTTTACCATGAACGGGCAGAAGGCGGTTATATTTCGTAATGGCGGCCCCTTTTTCTTCATCGGTGAGATGATGGAAAGCGTATGAACTGACTATGGTATCGACCGGTTGATCCGTTTCCGGAAAATCGAGAAAATCTCCGTCATACAGTTTCAGATCCGGTAGCTTATCGTGAGCCTTTGACCGCATCTTCTCAGATGGTTCAACGCCGAAGACGGTCAGCCCGGAATTGAGCAGTTTGGCGCTCAGGTTCCCTGTACCAACGCCAAACTCAAGAACCGTACCTTCAGCCTGCTTCGCCACTTCGTCGAGAATGAGATCGTAGTCTCTGAAGACTTCACGATATTCAGGACTTTCCCCATGAACCGAACGATCGTAATGATCCGCCCAGCGTTCAAATGTATCAATAAATTCTCGGCCCATAGATTCCACTCCATCATTTTATTATTCAAATAGTATTCATATAATATTTGTATGATTAATTGGATTAAACGTAACACATTTTCACTTGGAATTCAATGATTATCTCTTTCCAATCACTTAATAGGAATCTTTTTTTGTGATCATGATTTTTCATGACAATGCCCCGTCCGGAAGTCTTCCGGACGGGGCATTGTTTTTGTGTAAAGAGAAAATTGAGTGTATCACTGCGGTTTTTGTACTTGATCAGCCTGCCATTTTCCGGCCTGATAGATAAGATGAACGACATAAACGGAACTTTGCGCGGTTTTCGACGCCACACGTGCGAGCGAACTGTTGGGAGAACCGCCATTTCCCAGCCAGAGAATGACCATATTATTTTGATCGATTCCGGTGGCACCGGCAATTGCCGTGACCTGTGCGTTCCAATCGGCAGATCCTATATCATACGACGCCTGATGGCTTTCACCCGAATTCTGGGGGACGGCGCTTGAAGAGCTTGCTGATGAAGCGGCCCTTTCACTATTTGAAACCTGATTCGATCCCGTTCCATTTGACCGGGCGGATGTCCCGCCCGACTTGTTTTTATTTGACGTTCCGCTATTCATTCCGGATTGGGCACTGTGTGTCTGTGAAGCCGTTTTATCAGCCGATGATGTACTGAACACTGAAACGAGAATGATACAGCCAATCGCCAAAATTAAAACGGAAACGATGCCGACGGTCCAGTTCAGCCAGCGGTCCGACTTGTTTCTGCGCATTTCGAACCGCGACGAGGACCCGTTCCCTCTTGTGTTTCTCATACAGGCATCCTCCTTTGTTAAACAGCAGCTATTGAACAGACAACATTATCTTAGCATGTTTGCAGCTTTGCGTGTCATTATATCGCTGGGATCCGATAATCATTTTTATCGTTGACAGCACCCAAAGCTATTTATAAATAAAATTCGCAATAAAATACTCGTCCTGTCTGTCCCGAAGGATTATCATCAGACTGTAACAGATTATAGATTATACATGTCGTGTGTTTATTCCGGCTGTTCCCGTGATTCATTAGAAAACTTGGCGCAGGCTGAGCCTTAGTTGCGGGGGCCAGGACGGCCTAATGCCGAACGTGCCGCAGGACGCGGCGATCTGTTCGGTCGCTTACACTATAATCCTTTAAATTTTATACTTTCCTATAGTGAAATAAAACGCAACCCGAAAGCCGGAGAATGATGAGGCATCCAGGCGGCAGGACGGATTGCGTCTGTCTCTGTGTCATTTCCAAAGGCTGGCGTCAGCCTTCTTACATAACTTATTCGACCTTCAATATTTTCACGCGGATGTCGCCGCCGGGTGTGCTGACATTGACTTCCTCACCTACGGAAAGGCCGATCAAGCCCTTAGCCATCGGTGAATCGTTTGAAATTTTCCCCTCAAACGGATTGGATTCGGCACTCCCGACGATTTGATAAGTCTCTTCTTCGCCGTCCGGCAATTCTTTGAACGTCACGGATTTTCCGATTTTCACTACATCAGTCGTTTCATCGTCTTCAATGATAACCGAGTTTCGGATCATTTGTTCAAGCTGCTGAATACGTGCCTCGACAAACGCCTGCTCGTCCTTTGCAGCGTCATATTCGGAATTTTCGGAAAGATCGCCGAACCCACGAGCGATTTTAATTCGTTCAACAACTTCCTTGCGTTTCTCGGTTTTCAGATATTCCAGCTCTCGTTCAAGTTTATCTTTGCCTTCGGCTGTCATATAATGAAGCTTTTCTGCCATCAACATTCACACTCCTACTAAAATTATCTTTATGCCTGTTTGTTTATGCGCTTGCACTACAGGAGGCCGGCAACTTCAGATCCTCCATTATATGATTTCAATCAAATGGCGATGCGTCCGCACCATCGAGTACAGCACGTATTTTCGTCGCCATCAAGTCGATCGCAACCGTATTTTTGCCGCCTTCAGGAATGATGATATCCGCATAACGTTTGGTTGGTTCGACAAACTGCAGATGCATTGGGCGCACTACAGTCAGATACTGGTTAATCACCGATTCCACACTCCTGCCTCGTTCTTCCGTGTCGCGAAGCAACCGGCGGATAATCCGCAAATCGGAATCGGTGTCCACAAAAACCTTGATGTCCATCAAATCGCGGAGCCGCCTGTCTTCAAGGATCAGAATCCCTTCCAGTATGATGACATCTTTTGGTTCGACGGGTACAATTTTATCAGATCTCGTATGCACTGTATAGTCATACACCGGTTTTTTTATCGGGTGGAATTGCAGAAGTTCATGGATGTGCGCGATCAGAAGATCCGTGTCGAACGCCAGCGGATGATCATAATTGGTCAGCAGGCGTTCCTCAAACGGCTTGTCGTCCTGCGCCTTGTAATAAGCGTCCTGCTGTATGACCGCAATCGATTTGTCCGGAAAGCTCCGATAAATCTTACGCGTCACAGTCGTTTTGCCCGACCCGGTTCCTCCGGCAACACCGATGACAATGGGTTTTTTCCTGCTCATCTCGTTACTCTCCTCCGTTCAATGAAAGGCTTCTGCGATCTATCTTTTTGTACTGACGGCAAGGCCGTCTCCTACCGTAAGGAAGACCGTATCAAATTCGCTTCTTTCCGCCAGAAAGCGATTGTAGCCGTCGACCTTGCCGACCAGTCTGTGAAGCTGTTTCTTCTCCACCTTTTCAATATCGCAGACCAGTCCGTGAAAAAAGACATTGTCCGTCACGATGATCCCTTCAGGAGCGAGATACTGAGCGTACTTAAGAAAAAGCGTTTCATACTGTGCCTTTGCCGCATCAATTAAAATCAGGTCGAAAGGGGCCGCCGCCCGGGCGGCGGGCAGGTCTTCCGTCGCGTCTCCCTCAACGATGTGGATGGATGCTGTCAAATCCTGTTTCTTTATGTTCTGTTCTGCCTCGCGGATCATGTCTCTATCGCGTTCAATCGTTACGATTTCTGCACCCGCACCTGCGGCGATACGCATCCTGATCGCAGAATAGCCGATCGCCGTTCCGAGCTCCAGAATGTGTTTTGCTTTTCTCCATCTGATCAGCTGCTGCAAAAATGCGATTGCCGAAGGATGCATAATCGGAATATAAATTTTTTTCGCTCTTTCCTCCATCTGCCGGAGCATATTGTTTTCCGATTTAGCAAACGCGGCCGCATACTCCGACAATCTGTCAAAGTCTGTCAATCGCTCTCCTCCCTTTCCCAACTAAAAAAAGATGCTTCACAGCCTGCTGCCGGCCGTCCGCACCCGGTCCTCATTAGGACTGTTTTGCCCATTCATGGCTATATTTAGCAACAATGGCCTGATGTTCCGCATAGGTTTTCGAATAGAAAATCTGCCCATTGGGACGTGCATAGAAGTAATAATTGTCAGAACGGACTGGTTCAAGCACCGCCTGAATCGCATCGACCGACGGACTGCCGATCGGCCCGACGACAAGGCCTGTCCTTGTATATGTATTGTAAGGCGTATCCGTCGTCAGTTCATTTATCGTGTATTGCTGAATTCTTTTTTGCTGTCCGTAGGCCACCGACGGGTCGGTCTGAAGCTTCATGTTCTTTGCCAGCCGGTTATAGAAAACACCTGCAATTTTCTGCCGATCTTTGGCATCGGGCGCCTCCTGTTCAACAAGCGATGCCATCGTCAGAATATTGTGAAGCGAACCGAGCGAGTTTGAATTGATCTCCTTTGAGAAGCGTGCAACGGTCTGTCCCGTCTTATCCAGCATCTGATCGACCATCTGATCGAGGGTCGGGGAATTTTTCCCTTTGGTAAACTGGTACACACCGGGAGCAAGATAACCTTCGAGCGGGTAGAACACGCCCTTTGCGAAAATTTGATTTGTCAGAAAAGGGTACTGTTTCATATAGTGGGCTCTCACATACGCCGGATCTTTAAGCTTGTTCAGAATGTCCTGCGTGCTGAGTCCTGAGGCTCTGGCCATCTGACTTGCGATTTCACTCACCCACATCCCCTGGCGAACATCGACAAGGAAGATAACCCGATTGTGATTTCCCTTTTCCAGATCGTTCATCAGCCTGTCAACGGACATTGTGCGGTTAAAAGTATAGGTCCCGGATTGATACTGATTTAAATGCTTCCATCTTGCGTAAAATTCAAAGGCCCATGTCTTGCGGATCAAACCTTTCTTCTCGAGAACCTGCCCGACATCCTTCAGCGATGACCCCGCCGGTATGGTGATCGTCACTGCCTGATTATTCTGAGGATCAACGGGTTTCAGCAAGCCGGCATAATAATTGGACAAACCCCATACGGAAAAACCAAGTAAAACGATGGCGCTTCCGGCGATCATGATGATCAGACGCCATCGGCTGTTTCGCAATTTCAAAATGAGCCTCTCCCTTCCAAGAGCACCCCAAACATTATACACTTCGTTTTATTAAAAACGTTCATGTATTCGACAGAGTTCCGGCCATTTTGCGCGTCAACTAAAAAATAAAGAAAACGTACGGTGCAAAGCCGGAAAACGATATTTCCGAGGCCGGACTGCCTTTACTGTTTCGTATAAAAGGCCCTCGTTGTCCGCAAGGGCCGTTTCTTTAATCTTCTTCTTCACTGAACGTGTTAATCATCTCTTCGACAATGTCCCATTCTTCATCTGTCTCAATCGGGAATAATTTGAATTCGTCATTCTCGTCCTCATACCTGAAGGCAAAAACTTCTTCTTCCTCGTCGTCGCCCGTCTCTTCCTCGACAGGGACGACAACAACGTAAGACTTGTCAGTTTCCGGCACATCAAAATAAAAAAGCACATCGAACAGATTTTCATCGCCGTTTTCATCGGGAATCACGATTCTGTCCTTCTCTTCATCATGATCCGGCACAAAAATCGGGTAATGGTTGTGTTCACTCATCTCTTTTTTTCTCCATTCTTTTTTTGTCAAGATAACTTTGCAAAATCAATACGGCAGCTTCCATGTCGATGACTTTCTTTCTTTTGCTGCGGCTTACATCCGCAGCAATCAGAATACGTTCGGCGGCCATTGTCGTCAGGCGCTCATCCCATAGATCAACGGGAAGATGGAACTTCCGGCGCAGGCTCTTCGCAAAAGATTTTGATGCCGCCGCACGCTCGGTTTCCGTTCCGATCAGATCTTTCGGCAGCCCGACAACGATCGACTGAACGGCATACTGTTCAATCAGCTCGCCCAGACGATCAAATAACACGTTCTTCTTATGTTCGACATAACGGATCGTTTCAATACCCTGTGCCGTCAGCCCGAGCGGATCGCTGACCGCCACGCCGACCGTAACCGTTCCGAAATCAAGGCCCATAATTCTCATTCTTTGTCCCATTTCTTTTTAAGATAATAGGTGACAAGCTCTTCGATAAGCTCGTCCCGTTCAATCCTCCGTATCAGTTTTCGGGCGTCTTTATGCCGGGGAATATACGCCGAATCACCGGAGAGCAGGTACCCGACAATCTGATTGATTGGATTGTAGCCTTTTTCTTCCAGGGCATCATATACTTTAAACAGAACTTCGCGCGTATTGTGCCTGTCCTGTTCGCCAAAGTTGAATTTCATCGTCTTATCCAAATTTGTCATCCCCTATTCAGAAAATTTGGAGAAGTCTGGCCCTCTGCTCCAAAATCAGGCGATCTCTCTTTTCCCCGTTATCCTACAGCTGTTTTTTCAATCAGGCCGGCCACGGTCTGCAGAGCTTCTGCTACTTTCTCAGGCAGGCGTCCGCCCGCCTGAGCCATGTCCGAACGGCCGCCCCCGCCCCCGCCGCAGACAGCAGCTACATCCCTGATTATTTTCCCTGCATGATAACCTTTTGCAACCAAATCTTTGGTGACCCCAGACACCAGATGCACCTTGCCGTTTTCAACGGAAGCGAGGACAACGACCAGCGAATGAAAATGATTTTTTAAATTATCGGCCATCGTCCTGAGCTGATTCATATCCATTGAATCCACTTGCTCGGCAATAAAGGCGACGTCGCCAATCTGTTTGACCGATTGTTCCAGCTCATTGGCCTTCGCATTGCCAAGCTTCGACATAATCGCCGAATTTTCTTTCTCCAGATCTCTCATTTGCTGCTGCAGAACGTCCAGACGTTCGGGAATCTGGTCCGTCGAGACTTTCAGCATGCGGCCGATGTTTTTCAGTTCCAGCTTATCCTGATTCATTTTTTCATAGGCTTTTTTACCCGTCAATGCTTCAATCCGCCGCGTGCCCGCACCGATCCCGCTTTCCGAAACAATAGTGAACAGGCCCAGCTCCGCCGTGTTTTTCACGTGGCAGCCGCCGCAAAGTTCAAGACTGTAATTGCCGCTCTTGACAACCCGCACAATTTTCCCGTATTTCTCGCCGAAAAGCGCCATGGCTCCGAGCGCTTTCGCCTCATCGATCGGCATCTGAGCCGTTGTCACCGGAAGCTGTTCCCAGATTTTTTCATTGACGATCCGTTCTACTTGCTCCAGTTCGTCTTCCGTAACCTGTCCGAAATGTGAAAAATCGAATCGGAGCCTGTCCGGCGAAACGTAGGATCCGGCCTGGTTGACATGTGTGCCCAGTGTATCTTTCAATGCCTGATGCAGCAGATGGGTTGCTGTATGGTTTTTTTGCGCCGACAGCCTCATTTCTTTATCGACATCCGCCCTTACCGTATCCCCAACCTTAATCCGGCCGTTTTCCACGATACAGGTATGGAGATTCTGCCCGTTCGGCGCCTTCTGAACATCCGTGACAAGAAGCGCGGCCGCCCCGCCTTTAATACGCCCCTTGTCGGCAACCTCACCGCCGCTCTCCGCATAAAAAGGGGTGCGGTCAAGAATAATTTTGACCTCTTCTCCTTCGGAAGCACCGTCCACCGCTTCATTTTCTTTGATGATCCTAAGAACCTTCGCACCGTCAACCGTCAGCTGTCCGTAGCCGACAAATTCACTGCGATCGGTAATATTGCGCAAAGTGCCGTCCTGAACCTGCATGGATTTCTGATTGCGGCGTGCGGATCTTGCCCTTTCCCGCTGCTTGCCAAGCTCTTGTTCAAAGCCCTCGTGATCAATGCCGAGTCCTTCCGCCCTGGCATACTCTTCAGTCAGTTCTGCGGGAAAACCGAATGTGTCGTACAGCTTAAAAACTTCGCTGCCGGAAATCTGCAGCCTGTTTTGCGCCTTTGCTTCGGCAATCTGTTCCTTCAGAATCGACATGCCCTCGTGAATGGTCTCGTGAAAACGTTCTTCTTCACTTCGAACCACCTTCTGAACAAATGCCGTTTTTTCAAGGACTTCTTTATAATAGTCCTTCATAATATCGGCAACGATCGGCACGAGCTCATATAGGAACGGCTTGTTGATGCCGAGGTCCATCGCATAGCGGACCGCTCGGCGGATGAGGCGGCGCAGGACATAACCGCGGCCCTCATTAGACGGTAAAGCTCCGTCCGCAATCGCAAACGAGACAGCCCGGACGTGATCGGCAATCACTTTGAAAGGGGTATTCTTTTGTCCCTTTTTGTAGGCGACTCCGGAAACCTCTTCGATTTTATGGATAATCGGCAGAAACAAATCGGTATCAAAGTTGGTTTCCGCATTCTGGATCACACTAACCATCCGCTCAAGCCCCATACCGGTATCTATGTTCTTTTTCGGAAGCGGCGTATGGCTGCCGTCGGGATTGTGATTGAATTGTGAGAACACAAGATTCCAAACTTCCAGATAGCGTTCATTTTCACCGCCTGGATAAAGTTCCGGATCGGCCGGATCATTGCCGAACGCTTCGCCGCGATCATAGAAAATTTCCGTGTTTGGGCCGCTCGGTCCCTCGCCGATATCCCAGAAGTTATGCTCCAGTTTAATAATCCGTTCATCAGGGATTCCGATTTTCTCATGCCACAGCCTGTATGCTTCATC
Source organism: Sporolactobacillus putidus (assembly GCF_014647035.1). Classification (GTDB taxonomy): domain Bacteria; phylum Bacillota; class Bacilli; order Bacillales; family Sporolactobacillaceae; genus Sporolactobacillus; species Sporolactobacillus putidus. The sequence goes on from NZ_BMOK01000001.1 coordinate 74,907, forward strand.
GTCGTCCGGATAAATGGTCACCGACAATTTATCCGGATCGAATGCGATCCAGTCCGGGCTCGTCAGAAATTCCCATGCCCAGACGATCGCTTCTTCCTTAAAATAGTCGCCGATTGAAAAGTTGCCGAGCATCTCGAAAAAAGTATGATGGCGGGCCGTATAACCGACGTTTTCGATGTCGTTCGTCCGGATCGCTTTCTGAGCGTTGCAGATGCGCGGATTCCGGGGGACAACCCGTCCGTCAAAATATTTTTTCAGAGTGGCGACACCGCTGTTAATCCAGAGAAGCGAAGGATCGTCAACTGGAATCAGTGAAGCGCTCGGCTCAACGGTATGGCCCTTTCCTTTGAAAAAATCCAAAAACATTTGTCTGACCTCAGATGAACTGAGTTGTTTCATCGCAAGAACCCCCAACTTACTCAATATTAAAAACCGAACTCAGCGGACTGTCCCGGCAGCGGACAAAAAAAGCTTCCATCCTATCACCATGAAAGGACGAAAGCTTCTCGCTTGAACACTGACTCTCGCGCAGCAAAATGAAAAGAAAGACATCTGCGATTCTGCACCCGGCGTATCCGATCCGCCGAGATTCCCTCAAAAACCGTCGTTCTTTTATCCCAAGTGCGTTACGGCAATGTCAGGTTCCCACACCAAAAGGGGCAGAGGGCAAAACGTCTGCATGCGCTGCTGCTATTCTTTTCGTCTCGGTTTCATTATTCTGCCGCTATTATAGATGAGTTTCCCCTTATTTGTCAATTGTACGGTACCGGTCTTTCAAATGGCGGAAACAGGTACGGATGACGATGAAGCACGGAATCGCCAGGAGCATCCCGACGATTCCCGCCAGCTCGCCGCCGATGCCGAGCGAGAGCATAATATACAATGGGTGGATATCGACGCTTCGCCCGACAATCAGAGGTTCAATGACGTTGCCCTCAAGAAATTGAATCAGCAGAATCAGCAGGATCACGCCGAACACAGTGTAAACCGATTGGGTTGCAGCGATCAGAATGGCGGGAGCCGCGCCGATCAGCGGCCCAAAATACGGGATGAGGTCTGTCGCCCCGATAAAAGTACCGAAGACAAATGGATAAGGCACCTTGAGCAGCCACAGACCGAGAGAGGCCAATGCTGCCAGAACCGCGCATACGGTCAGCTGACCGCGAATATAATTGCCGATCGAACGGTCCATTTCCGAAAAAATGTCTGCCGTCTGCCGCCGCCATTTTCTTGGGACGAGGTGCATCGCCCCTCTTTTCATGCGGTCCGCGTCCTTCAGAAAATAAAAGGCAAGAAACGGAATAATGAACAACGTAAACATCGATTGAATCAGTCCGGAACACCAGTCAATGATTTTGTCCGCCCAGGAGGCGGTCCCCTTGCGGATTCTTTCCAGAGCTTTATTTACGTGATCATGGACCGCTTCCGGCGTCGATCCATAAACATGATCAATATTCGATTGATAAAACGCTTCATACTTTGAAAACTCTTTATCCAGCCCTTTCAATTCGTGCATGAAAACAGGCCCGCCCTTGTACAGCAGAAATCCGACGCCTCCAAAAAATATGGCGTAGATAGCGAGTATGGCAACCGTTCTCGGGATTCCCGCCCTGTGGCAGCGCCTGACCAGCGGATGAAGAAGATAGGCGATAATTCCCGCTACAGCAAAAGGAAACGCCACTTTCAGGAAAAACTGCATCAGGACATTGAGCATCGGAAGCAGCCGGTAAAAAAGATAGCCGTTTAAAAAAAGAAGCAACAGGATCGATAAGACTTTTATCCACTGCAATGCAGGCCACTTCCGCATGATCATCCCTCCACGCATAGTCTTGCCCAGTGCATGAAAAAACATGACCGATGGAAGGAAAAAGTCGCTGCCGCAAATAGAAGCTAAAATCCGTTCGCCTTCGCCTCAAGCTGCTCCTTTTCAAATAAATCGTCAAGCGTGGTCAGGCTACCGTCTTCTTCAACCTGATTTAGGGACAATGTACCGTTCTCAAGTGTCAGTTCGATAAAACAGTCCCAGCAATAATACTGATTGGTACTCAGCTTTCCGATACTCTTACCTTGACAGTTCGGACATTTCATCTGTTTTCACCTCAAATTCATTCAATCTTTTTGATTACTCGCATCCATGTCCAAAAATGGATCAAAATATACTCTTTTTTAAAAAAAGTTTCTGTACCGATACCACTTGTTCATTTGCAACCGCCGGAATATTTGCCCTTGCCGGCGTCGGGACCGTTTTATCAGTTGCGCCGAATGAAGCGGTAGTTGCTCCGAATTTTCGAACTTGCTCCGAATCGGACGGTAGTCGCTCCGAATATTCGAGCTTGCTCCGAATTAGGCTTAACCAGCTCTGAATCGGGCGGAAATTGTGCCGAACTTAAAAACAATCGGCCTGCAGCTTTTTAGATATGAAAGCCCTTTCGTTTTCAAGAATCCGCATGGGCTCACGGGCCGAGAGCTATATCAAAGTTTTTTAAAAGGCGCTTCAATTAATGCGGAGCTTCTCCCGGTATCACATGCATCCGTTCCTGCAATTTTTTCGCCAGATTGGAGTGGCGTCTGTCTATATCGTTGCGACTGACCGCATGGCCAAAGGCACCTTCGTCGCCGCACAGCATGAGAAATTCTTTGCTGCGCGTGACGGCCGTATAGATCAGATTGCGTTTCAGCATCCGGTGATAGCCCTTTACAATCGGAAGAATCACAATTGGAAACTCACTGCCCTGGGCCTTGTGAATCGAGCAGCAGTAGGCCAGAGTCAGCTGATTCAGATCATGTTTCAAATACTTTACCTCGATATTATCGAATGAAACGACGACCGTGTCTTCATTATCAGTCGTCTCCTTAGCCTTCAGTATGGCGACCACTTCACCAATATCCCCGTTGAACACCTGATCGTCCGGATTATTGATCAGCTGCAGAACTTTGTCATGAACCCGGAACACGTGGTCGCCATACGTCAGGGACCGTTTCTGATCCGAAGCAGGGTTAAACAGTTCCTGCAGGGCTTCGTTTATCTTTTCTATGCCGGCGTTTCCGCGGTAAATCGGGGCGAGTACCTGAATATCCTTTGGCTGATAACCCTTCTTCTCGGCCCCCTTCGCGATTTGGCAGACTGCATCCACCACTTGGGCTTGATGGCAGTGGAAAAAGCGGCGGTCCGCTTTGGGAACCGTCACATCCGGGATTAAACCCTGCTTAATTTCGTGAGCCAGCTCGATGATTGATGAACCCCGGGCCTGGCGGAAAATGTCCGTCAGTCGGACAATGGGAATCACTCCGGACTGAATCAGATCACCGAGTACCTGCCCCGGCCCGACGGAGGGCAGCTGGTCCTCGTCGCCGACAATGACGACCTTAATATCCTCGGGAAGCGATTTGAGCAGCTGGTTGGCGAGCCATATGTCCACCATCGACATTTCATCGACGATCAGCAGTTTTCCCTCGACCGGATCGTCCTCATCATGTGTGTAGCCGGATCCGCCGTTCCAGCCGAGCAGCCGGTGAATCGTCACCGCCGGAAGACCGGTCGATTCCTTCATGCGTTTAGCCGCCCGGCCTGTAGGCGCTACAAGCAGTACAGGATATGGGTGCTCGCTGTCATAGTCTTTTGGTTCAAGAGAGAGACTGTTCAGTTCCGCGTAAACATCGACGATCCCCTGAATAACCGTTGTTTTTCCCGTGCCCGGTCCGCCTGTCAAAATCATTAACGGAGACTGGATCGCTTTTCGGATTGCCTCCTGCTGGCTCTCCGCATACTGCATGGAGAGTTTTTCTTCTACCTTGCCAAGTGCTTCGAGAAACTCGGTTTCGGAAAATTCATCCGGATTTCCGCTCCGTTCCATCAGTTTCTGAACACCGGTGACGATGCCTTTTTCCGCATAGTAAAGCTCAGGGAGATAGACGTCTTCTTCCTCCCGTACCAGCCGCCCGTCTTCTTCAAGAACATCTATTTCGCGAATGACAGGCGCTTGATCCATAGCCTGCGCAGGACGCGAAAGCAGCTTTTCAACAGCCGGGATGACTTCGTTATAAGGCATGAACACATGACCGTCGTTCATAGCCCGCTCATTCAGCCAGTAGAGAATAGCGGCCTGAATGCGTTCCGGGTGATTTCCGGTAATGCCCAGCAGCGCTGCCAGCTCGTCCGCGCGCTGAAACCCGACGCCTTCGATATCCTGGATCAGCTGATAAGGATTCTCTTTGATAATTTCCAGCGCATCGTCACCGTAAGTCTGATAGATTTTCATGGCCAGCTGGGAGCCGAACCCGTAATCCGAGAGACCGATCAGAATTTTCTCCAGTCCTTCATTTTTCAGAAGCGTCTCCACAATAAAATCGGACTTCTCCTTCTCCAGCTTAGGCACTATATTGAGACAAGAAGGATCATTCAGAATTTTCGTGATTGCGTTGTCCCCGATCGTTTCGACAATCGACTCAGCCGTCTTTTTACCGATTCCCGGAAAAAGATCGCCGGACAAGTACTGGACCATGCCGGTGCGGGACTGCGGAAGCAACTTGCGGTAGCGTTCGGCTTCATATTGCTGGCCGTATTTCGGATGCGTCTTCAGTCTTCCAATGAACTGGTATGTCTCGTGAAGATGGACGGCGGGAAAGTAACCGACAATCGTGATTTCTTTTCCAATCACGGGTTCGTCGGTTTCATGAATTTTTACGATCATCACCGTGTAGCCATTGTCGTTATTCTGAAAAACGATGCGCACCGGTTCGCCCTTAATCGACGGATGCCGGTCCGAAAATAAATCCATAGCTGCCTGTTCCATTTTCCCCGCCGTCCTTTCTGTTTTAAGATCTTTATCCTTTTATGCTTATTACTAATCGAACCGGAATGAGCAGAGTTTCAAAAATCCTGTTCTATTTTTTGGGCGGGTTTGATTCCCCGGTCTTTTTCAGTCTTTCAAGGCCATGCGCCGCGAGCATATGGCGGGGGTTTAGAGCCAGCGCTTTCGCAAAATATTGATTTGCGTCGGCGCCCTTGTCCCGATACATTGCGATGACGCCAAGATTATAGAACGCATCCGCATGATTCTGATTCTCCGCGAGTACTCTTAAAAATTGTTTTTCAGCTGCGTCCAGTTGACCGAACTGCGCCAGCAGGAGTCCGTACTGAAATCTGGCCTCCGTGTCTGAACTGTTCAACTCGACCGCGCGCTGAAAGGCCGCCAGCGCCCGGCCGGGATGTCCAAGCTGAAGCACGGACCTGCCGATCATATAGAACAAATCGCCTTCATTCAGCCCGTTTTTCTGAGCACGTTCAAATTGAACAAGCGCTTCATCATACTTTTTCATCTCAAAAAGGGCATTTCCGTACCCGAATGAAGCGGATGCGTAGGACGGATCAAGGGAGAGCGCTTTTTCAAAAAAGGCCGGGGCACGTCCTAGCTGCCCGGCCGCGATCAGAAGGTTTCCGAAATTCGCATATCCCGCGGGATTATCCGGCTCTTCGGAAATCGCCTGATCCAGAGCCTGCGCCGCCTGCGCATAGTCCTTCTCCCTGATCAGACGCAAAGCCTTTTCTGTTTTACTTTCCAAAACGAACAACTCCCCTGTTCAGATGATTGATTTCAAGACTAAAGCGGCCGCGGATCCGGGTTCACCGTGTTTGGCGTGAACGGCGCTTTTTACACCGAAAAAGACCCAGCACTCATAAAGGTGCCGAGTCTACAAAATCTATGGCCGCGTCCGTTCCCTGATTCAGAATGGTGCCGATGGTCGCCCCTCCAAGACAGATCTCGTTCTGATAGAAAACAACAGCCTGCCCCGGAGTGATTGCCCACTCCGGCTGATCAAAAACAACTTCCAGACGGTTATCCGGCCGCACGTGAACGGTGACCGGCCGATCTTTCTGACGGTAACGGAACTTCGCCGTGCAGTGAAAAACGTTCTTTTCAGGCGCGCCGCTGATCCAGTTGACCTTTTCCGCGATCAGCCCCTGAGAGTAGAGAGCCGGATGATCTGCGCCCGGCGCGACATACAGAATGTTTCGTTTCACATCTTTGCCGCAGACGAACCACGGACCGCCCGGACCGCCGATTCCCAGTCCCTGCCGCTGGCCGTTTGTATAATACATCAGGCCGTCGTGATAGCCTTTCAGTTCGCCGTCGATCGTGCGTATTTCGCCCCGGCAGGCCGGCAGATAGTGGCTGAGAAACTCCTTGAAGTTGCGTTCGCCGATAAAGCAGATCCCGGTGCTGTCCTTTTTGCCGGCGGTCGCCAGATGATGTTCGCGCGCGATCGCCCGGACCTGCGGCTTTTCCAGGTCTCCGAGCGGAAAAAGCACTCTTGAAATCTGTTCCTGAGAAAGCTGGTTCAGAAAATAAGTCTGATCCTTGTTCTGATCGGCCGCCCGGATCATAAGCGTCTTTCCTTCACGCCGCTCGGTACGCGCATAATGTCCCGTTGCTACATAATCAGCGCCCAGTGAGAGTGCATGATCAAGAAAAGCCTTGAATTTAATTTCTTTATTGCACATGACATCGGGATTCGGGGTACGCCCCGCTTTGTATTCCGCGAGAAAATAGGAAAAAACCCGGTCCCAATATTGTTTTTCAAAGTTCACGGCATAATAGGGAATACCAATCTGATTAGCTACCCGGACAACATCCTCATAATCCTCAGTTGCCGTGCAGACCCCGTTCTCATCGGTGTCATCCCAGTTTTTCATAAAAATGCCGATCACGTCATATCCTTTTTGCTTCAATAAAAGAGCGGCAACAGAAGAATCCACGCCGCCCGACATGCCAACGACGACCCTCGTACTGCTGGGGGATTTCGCCAAAGTTGTTCACCAGCCCTTTCAGAGGTCAATCCTGCCCGATTCCGACAAGTTCCCGAACAGATTGAGCAATAACATTCCCGGCCTCTTTAATTTGTTCCAACCTTAACCCGCTTCCAAAACTGATTCTGACCGAACTCCTTGTCTCCGGAGCGTCCTGGCCGAACATCGCGGTCAGCACATGCGACGGCTCCACCGATCCGGCTGTGCATGCCGATCCGCTTGAGACAGCGACACCGGCCAGGTCAAGCTTGGTGAGCAGTGTTTCAATATTTGTACCCGGAAAATATAAGTTAAGAATTTGCGGCAGAAAATGATCCGGATTCCCATTTACGCGATAACCGACATGCTCCGCGTCAAGTGTATCGAGAAGAGTCCGGCGTTCTTCAAGGTATCTGCCGATCCGCTCCGGCTGACGATCGCGCACAAGTTCAACCGCCCGTCCCAGCCCGGCAATCGCGGGAACGTTCTGCGTACCTGCGCGGCGCTTCCGTTCCTGCTCGCCCCCATGTGTCATAGTGGTGAGCGAAACCCCTTCACGTATATAGAGAAACCCGATCCCTTTCGGGCCGCCGATCTTATGTCCCGTCATCGACAGAAGATCAATCGGCGTATCTTTAACATCCATGTCCTCTGTTCCAAATGCTTGAACTGCATCGGTATGAAAAAGGGCCTGATGCGATGCAAGGAGATGCGCGATATCTTGGATCGGCTGAATCGTGCCTACTTCGTTGTTGCCGTACATGATAGTGACGAGTATCGTGTCGTCACGCAGTTTCTTTTTTAAATCATCGACCGAGATTCTCCCGGTCCGATCGACATCAAGATAATCCACATCAAAGCCGAGGGATTCCAGATATTCGCACGTCCTGAACACGCCGTGATGCTCCACTTTTGTCGTAATGATGTGCTTTCCGAACTTTCTGCTTGCAAGCGCGGCGCCGATGATCGCCATATTGTCGCCTTCCGTTCCGCCGCTTGTAAAGACAATCTCACGGCTTTCGGCACCGATATATTTTGCAATCGTATCACGTGCGTCGTCAATTATTCTCCGGGCCTGCCTGCCGAAAGAATGGATACTTGACGGATTGCCGATCACATTTTTATAGGTATCCGCCATGACGTCCAATACTTCGGGATCGATCGGCGTTGTTGCGGCATGATCGAGATAAATCGGATCCATGCCCATCACTCCTTTAATCTTCTGTTAAATATAAAACATGTCCGGATCCTGCACCTGCGGATCGGAATCGAAATGAATCAGATCGTCCAGAGTCGTGCCCTGAAGCACGTCTTTGACGGCGTCCCTGATTTTCACCCAGAGCTCGCGCTTTGCCGGATCGTCATCCTCCATTACTTCAACGGGCTGAATCGGTCCTTCCAGAACGCGGATCACATCAGCAGCCGTGATTTCGCTCGGGAGCTTGGACAGCACGTAACCGCCGTACGCACCGCGAATACTGTTCACCAGTCCGGCGTTGCGGAGCGGAGCGATCAATTGCTCCAAATAGTGCTCAGACAGATTATGATCATTTGCGATCGCTTTAAGCGAGAGCGGACCCCTGCCTTTATTTTTTGCCAGAGCCATCATGATCGTCAGACCGTAGCGCCCTTTGGTCGATATTTTCATTATGAACCACCTCTTCATCAGTCAAAATCAGCTGCTCTATCATAAAAAATTTTTCTGCTGTTCGCAATAAAAAAAAGAACGATCGGTTTCCAGGCTTCCTGAACCCTCTAAAAACGGACGAAGGCGCGCGGAAGCCGCTTTTGCGATCCGATCCGTTAAATATGGTAAAATATGATCAGACTCTAAATTATTATAGACGAAAACTGTTTTTCTTGCACGTTTTGAATCCGGGCATGACGGGTTTATATCAAACTTGAGAGGATGATCAGGATGGACTTATTTGATTTTCCATCCGATGACAATAAAACGTGGAACGCGCGGCCCCTTGCCGACCGGATGCGCCCGCAGACGCTTGACGAGTTTGTCGGTCAGGATCAGATTGTCGGAGAAGGCCGGTTGCTTCGCCGGGCGATTCAGGCAGACAAGCTGACCCCGATGATTTTTTTCGGACCTCCCGGCACCGGCAAAACGACACTTGCTCATATTATCGCCCGATCGACGGCGGCTTATTTCGAACAGCTGAACGCGGTAACTGCCGGAGTCGGCGATCTGAGAAAAATCATAGCGGGTGCGGAAGAACGGCTGAAATTTGACCGACAGCGAACCATCCTTTTTATTGATGAAATCCATCGTTTCAATAAAGGACAGCAGGATGCACTGCTGCCGTCGGTGGAAAAAGGAACAATAATCTTAATCGGGGCAACGACCGAAAGCCCGATGTTCGAAATTAATCCGGCGCTGCTTTCCCGTTCCCGCCTCTTCCGCTTCGTTCCGCTTTCACAGGGCGACATCCGAAAGATTCTTGAAAATGCGCTTACCGATAAGGAACGCGGCTACGGCAGTTATAAGATTCAGGCAGACAGCGACGCACTCGACCATCTCGTCCGTGTCGCAAGCGGCGACAGCCGTACCGCCCTGCACGCACTCGAACTCGCCGTTCTGACAACCGATCCGGACAAAGACGGCGTGATCCACATTGACCGCGGCGTCGCCGAAGAATCGATTCAGGAGAAAGTGCTTCAGTATGATAAAAAAGGGGACAATCACTACGATACGGTTTCGGCGTTTATCAAAAGCATGCGCGGCTCAGATCCCGATGCAACGCTCTACTGGCTGGCCAAAATGATTGCCGCCGGCGAAGATCCGAAATTCATCGCGCGCCGGATTTTTATCCACGCGGCTGAAGATGTCGGCCTGGCTGACCCGAACGCCATTCTCGTCGCGAACGCAGCCGTCACCGCTGTAACGTTTATCGGCCTGCCAGAAGCCCGTATTCCGCTCGCGGAAGCGGCGCTTTACATCGCCACCGCTCCGAAAAGCAACGCGGCCGTCGCCGGCATTGATCAGGCCCTTGACACTGTAAAAAATGAGAAAATCGGCGACGTGCCGCTTCATTTGCGCGACGCCCATTACAAGGGAGCGGTAAAGCTTGGCCACGGGAAGGGCTACCTGTATCCTCATGATTTTCCGGGAGGCTATGTCCCGCAAAACTACCTTCCGGAGCACCTGCGCGCAAAGAAATTCTATCAACCTTCGCCGCGCGGCTACGAAAAGACCATCCAGAAAAGACTGGATTATTTTGCCGAACGCGATCGGGAAAATAAATGACTCTCTTCCATTTTAATGAATGATACAATAGCAAATGACTTGTGTATAAAAAACTTTCAAGTTGTCTATCCTTCTTAAAAATAAGCAAGAATGCAAGAAGGAGAGTATACCATGACAAAAGTGAGACAAGATGCATGGTCGCATGAAGACGATCTGCTGCTTGCGGAAACCGTTCTGCGCCACATAAGAGAAGGCAGCACACAGCTTGATGCGTTTGAAGAAGTCGGCGACCGGCTGAATCGTACGGGAGCCGCATGCGGCTTCCGCTGGAACGCGATCGTGCGCAAAAAATACGAGCAGGCGATTGAAATTGCCAAAAAACAGCGCAAGCAGAAGAAACGCGCCGAACAGCGGAGCAAAATTGTTCGTCCCGCACCCGTTTTTTCTGCTGTGGAAACCGCTTATATTGCAGATCTTTCAGAGACGCAGAATGAGGATGCGGAGGTCGGGACAACTCCGGATATGACCGTCGTTTCTGACCAGCAGGCAGAACAACAAGAAATAAATCTGGGCGATGTAATCGCTTTTCTGAAGACGCTGCAGCGCGGCAAAGCAACGACCGGCCGGCTGGAGCAGGAAAACAGCCACTTAAAGCTGGAAAACGGCAAACTCCTTCAAAAGATAGCCGATCTGGAAAAAGAAATCGGCGGGCTGCAGAGCCGTCAGCAAACCGTGGAGGACGATTATCAGGCGCTGATCGGTATTATGGACCGCGCCCGGCGGATGGTTGCCTTCCAGGACCAGGAGTCTGTTCAAGGCGCCACTTTCAAAATGGACCAGAACGGAAATCTGGAGAAGGTTGCGAAATAATTAAACCACGTTGTTTAGTAAAATGGAAGCAGCCTGGAGAAAAGATTACTAGCTTTTTCTCCAGGCTGTTTTTTGTCAGATTTCAGGACCAGTATATTTATCCGCCGCCAAGGTTTGCGAGCTATGCGGATTAAGGCAGCCCGAAGAGCCTGAACGGCCGCGGCCATTCGGTTTTATAGAATCGAAGCGATGGGCGAGGCATTCTGGAGCTGCAAATAACCTTGAAAAATTTGACTGACCTGTATAGTAGTCACCCAGATTTTCCGTTGTCCAGGCGTTACAGTTCAGGTCCCTTTTCAATAGTCCTATTTTCATTTTCGGCCTCTGCCTTCTCAAAGGGAATCTGCTGAGCCTGCTGATTCTGAAAACGGCGGATACGGTCAAGCTCTTCCTGAGATTCCTTTTGAATAAATTGGCTTAGGCCCGTGCCATCTTCACTGGCGAGATAAGCAATATAAGCTGTGCGATCCTCCCTGCTGATGACATCCGGAGGCAAGTCATTCTGCAACAAGGAATAGTTCATCAGAATGCGTCCCGTTCGACCGTTTCCATCAGAAAATGGGGAGATGCGTTCAAACGCAATATGCGCTTCGCTGATAGCCAAATAGCGGTCCGCTGCTTTTCCCACATGTGCCAGACGATAATTCAGATTGTCGACCCACTGCCGCATGAGCAGCGGCGTTTCCACAGCACTGGCTGTATGGAACTCTGCACCTAGGATTGCGTTGTCCGATGTTTTGAACTGGCCGCGATCATGCTGCAGGCGGTCGGTTAGCGCGGCATGGATAGCTTTTACGGTATCGATAGTCAACGGGTGATTCTGATCCAGCTCGCCCAGCAAGTAGTTGAAAGCCTGCTCGTGATTCTTGACCTCATAAACTTCCCGTAAATCGACGCTGCGTGAGTTGGGAGGAAGTGCATTATGCAAAATAATGGAAACCGTCTCGGCCAGCGAAAGCGTATTACCTTCGATTGCCGTGGAATGGTGTGCAAGGCGAACCAACACATCTTTCAAGTAGTCATCGGGCAGTCTAAGCAATTCGATTCCTCTCCTTCCATATTCTTTACGGTAAAAAGTATCCCTAATCTGCTTTTGTCATCCGTGTTTTTCGAAAAGAACAATCCCTTCTCTCCCCACGGAATTGAGGAAATCTCGGTTATTTTTTTTCAACAGTCTTAAGCAAATCACTATTTTTTCCAGGGCCTCCGGTACGTCTTCCAGAAGGCCGCTTAAAAATGATACGCAGTTTTTCTTTGATTTCTTCAACATGGTTGTGTTTGCCTATCCTTATTTTCCTCCTTTTTTGTTCAAAATCAAATTAAAACAGGTTCCCTGCATTCTTACAATCTTTTTTTCATCAAGTCCTGATGTCTGTTGGGAAAAAGATTTTTACGCTTTCTTTTCACCGTCTCAGCCGTTTATCGCCTTTGACCGCGCAGCACGAGGATGAATCGGCGTTAAGGCTATATTTTTACTTTTCTGACCCAACTGAGACGCTGGCATAAACTCAACGAGAGAATCGTTTGATTGACCTCATTGATAACTTGTATTGCTCGTCGCGACAGTGGCCGGCGCGGGGATCGTGCTGCCGCCCCGCTGCTGAGGCCCAATCGTAATCAATCCGTTTGCACTGGTTTGTGGGGATGAATCCCCGCCAATGACTACGCCTTGATCGAAATGGATCGCGGATTTATTACTCTTCGGATAAAAGTTATTCTTGACATAAACTGTACGCTCAAAATTGACAGATTCATTCCATCCTGCACTGTCATTGCTTCTGTTGTTCGATCCATTGATGAAAACATAGCCCTGATAGGTGTCGCCCCCTTCGGAATTCAGATCGCCTCCGAAATAAACGTTCCCCACATACGTAGCCTTGCCTGTGTCATTTCCCTGTCCGTTAATATAGGTGTTTTTCATAAAGGTGGCATCACTGTCCTTTTTCAGATTGATCTGTTGATTGATTCGGACGTAGCCGTTAAAAGTCACGGTGACACCTTGTTCGACATTCAACTGGCCATTAATCAATACATTCCCGTTAAACACCGTGTTTTCTTTAATGTTCATCTGACCGCTTGTATAAACATCTCCGTTAAAGGTTGATGGGTTCTCAATATTTAACTGTCCGTCCACATAAACGTCTCCATCAAATACCGAAGGAGCATTGATTGGTTGTATATTTAACTGATTTGAAAAATTGACTGCTCCCTCAAAGAGGGGCTGTGTCATATCATTCCCGGAAATAGTCGGAGCTCCTGCTATTGGAGAACTTGGAGGCACTACAAGCGGCATGTCCTGAAAAAGGCTTTGAATGGCCGAAAAATCAACGGCCTGCTTTGTGTCTCCCACGCAGTTGGCCGATGAGCCATTAATAAAAACATGATCATTGGCATGGCAATAATAGTTTCCTTGATGAATCAGACTTCCTTCCATATAGGGCAGTGACAGCCCCATGTATTCCGGTGTGCGGTCGGAATCCCCTCCACTGCTGCTTCCGCTTGAATCGCTCCCATATTTAAAAGTCTTTTCCTGAGTAATGATCCGTTTCTCGCCTTGAACGGTCCCCGTACTGGTCACGGTCAGCTGAATCTGATTGTCTCCGGCATGCTCGTTCCCGATCGCCACTTCATATTCCGGATTGCCCTGCATCGAGTGGATAACCTGATCCCCGGATGAGTCCAGAGCGTCCGGCAGTGCGCTATCCAGCGCGGTTTTAAAGGCTTCAAAGGTGCCAGGAATATTTTGATTGATGGTTTTCAGTTCCTCGTTTATTTTTTGATTATAAACCGTGAGTCCCATCTCGGCCGCATTTGTCGCCTGGGTACGACTGGTTTCCTTGCTGATCTGCCGCATGTGGCTGAATGATACGTTAGTCAGAAGAAGTCCCATGATCGAAAAAATAGCAATGACCAGCAGAACCACGAGAAGCACCGATCCTTCCTGCCGTCTGAGTACATTCAATTTTCTCAATGGCTCTGCCCTCCCCCATTGTCATTCCACGGATAATTCAGCGCAGTATTAATTTGAAAACTCAACGCGCCGTTTCCTGATGGATCTCTCGGTAAAATCGTATAATTTATTTCAAGTTGATTCGTACTCTGATTGACTTCAATTGATGACGGGCTTCCGGAATAAGACAGATTTTCATCCGATATAATCTCGGCCTGGTCGGCGCTATCGTATTTTACTTCAACTTTCCCATCAATGATCGAGACTGAAAAAGGTTTGTTATTTTTATTAAAGAACGCCTGAGTCAGACGGGACTGAACAAGATGGGCGTCGGCCTGCAAATCATTCTCTGTCAACGTCCGTCCAGCTGATTTTTCGCCGGAAAGCCAGATTGTGAAAATCAGCGCGAAACAGACCGAAGCGATGGTCAGAACGGCTAGCATCTCAACCAGAGTCACGCCTCTTGAATTATGGATCATCTGCCTGTACCTCTCAGTTGCTGTTTGTCGTATAATAGTTGTAAAGTTCTACATATTTAGTGCCGTAATACGTTCTGACGACAACAGGAATTGCGCCGGTCCCGCCAATGGTTTTAAGGATGTATACATAGGTATCGTATCCATTCGGAAGGCCCAGGTCATTAGACTCAATGAAGTAATCTGTATTCCCCGGAGCAGCGGTCGGCGAAGTCGGCGCCGACGGCGATTTGCCAGGCAGCGTTCCGGCTCCGAGTACTTCCGAAAGCTTTTTCTGTGTGAGCTGCAAAGCTGTCAGCTTCGCTCCATTGTCCGTCGTGACCTGCTGGCTCTGGATAAAAACATAGGCAAAAGTGAGGATCATGACACTCAGGAGAGCGATTGCAGCAATCACTTCGATAAGCGTCATTCCGCTCTGCTTCAGGTTCATAAGTCCCGGTCCTTTCCTCATTCACGTCTTTGTTTTCTATTTTAAACGGTTGATTCATAGATTGAAAGTGCTGCTTTATGGATCAAATCGTCGATCATTCGGGAGGAAATCAAATGAAACGTACACATCGCCGGTTAGGGGATCTACTCGTTGAAGCAGGCCTGATCACTCAGGAACAGCTGGATTCGACGCTTGAACAGAAAAGCGCGTCGCAGAAACTGGGGCATGCACTGATCGAGCGCGGCTATATCTCTGAACAGCAATTGATCGACGTCCTTTCCATCCAGCTGAATATTCCGCAAATCCATTTAAGCAATCAGGTCATTGATCAGCAGTCCGTTAACCTGGTCGACCAGGACTTTGCCCGCCGCAACGAATTGATCTGCTACAGAAAAAAAGACAATATGCTTTTTGTCGCCATGACTAATCCGCTCGATTTTTTCGCCATCGATGACCTGCAGATGATGACCGGCTTTCAGATCAAAGTTGCCCTTGCCCTGCCTAGTGAAATTACAAGTGCCATTAATCAACTGTATAACGAAGAAGATTCGGTCAGTGAACTGCTGACAACAATGAACATACGTCCGGCGGAAGACGCGGCGGTGTTATCGGCTGAAGATGACACGCCGATTATTAAAATTATCAATAAATGCCTGACCAGTGCCGTCGAAGAGCGTGCGAGCGACATTCACATTGACCCTCGCGAGTTCAGCGTCGTTGTCCGTTTCCGGATTGACGGAGCGCTGCATACTTACCGGACCTTTCCAAAAGAAATGCTCAGTGTTCTCGTGACCAGAATCAAAGTGATGAGCGAGCTGGATATCACGGAAAAGCGTCTGCCCCAGGATGGACGGGTAAAAGTGGCGATCGGGAAACAGCGCATCGACCTCCGGGTATCGACGCTCCCGACCCTTTTCGGGGAGTGCGTCGTTCTTCGCCTGCTGAATACCCAGGACCTGCTGCTGAAAATACCGAATGTCGGCTTTACCGGGGAACAGGAATCTGCTTTTACAAAAATGATCGCCCGTCCTACCGGGCTGCTGCTGATCACGGGCCCGACCGGATCCGGCAAAACATCAACACTGTATGCGGCGCTTAATCACCTGAACAGTGAATCTCAAAACATCATTACGATTGAAGACCCTGTTGAATACCAGATTGAGGGGATCAATCAGATTCAGACAAACGCGCCGGTCGGCCTCACTTTTGCCGCCGGTCTCCGGGCGATCCTGCGGCAGGATCCGAACATCATCATGGTTGGTGAAATCCGTGATTCCGAAACGGCGGAAATTGCCATTCGTGCCAGTCTGACTGGGCATCTCGTGCTCTCTACTCTCCATACGACCGATGTCCCGACCACTATCTATCGTCTGATTGATATGGGTGTCGATCCCTTTCTCGTCGCCGCGGCACTGAGCGGAGTCGTGGCTCAAAGACTCGTGCGAAGGGTCTGCCATGACTGCGCCAGACCTGTGGAAGCGACACCTATTGAACGGGCATTATTCAAAAAAACGGGAATGGACTGTCCGCCTGTTCTGATGAAAGGGTTTGGCTGCAAATCCTGCCACCACACCGGATATCTAGGCCGGACGGCCGTTCATGAAATGCTGGAAGTGACCGATGATATTTCTGAAAAACTGATCAGTCATCATTCATACAGGGATATTCAGCATCTCGTACAAAATTCCGGCGGACAGACGATGCTCGAAAACGGCCTGATTAAAGTGACCCGGGGCATCACAACAGTCGATGAACTTTTGAAAATTATCAGCTGACCGATTATGAGAACCGGATTAATAAATAGGAGGATATGGCTGCTATGTTTGACGTTTTAAAAGAATGTTTAAGTATTGCCTGTGCACGAGGCGCTTCAGATCTGCACATTTCTGTCGGCATTCCCCCGACCGTCCGCTTGAACGGGGAGCTGATCTCTCTGGAGAGTCCGCCCATAACACCGGATGATACGAATAAAATGATCAGAGATGTTTTGTCCGATGAACAGCTCATGAGACTGGAGGCTAACGGCGAACTTGATTTCTCTTACAGCATTCCTAAACTCTCGCGATTCAGAGTGAACGCCTTCAGGCAGCGTTCATGCTACAGTCTCGCTTTTCGCGTCATTCCCCAGAACGTTCCCGATCTGGCATCGCTGCGGCTGCCTGATGTTCTGAATTCGCTCTGCCGCAAGCCGCACGGGCTTTTTCTTGTGACGGGTCCGACCGGAAGCGGAAAATCGACGACACTTGCCGCCCTTGTGGATGATATGAACAAGAGCATAAGGCGTCATATCATTACACTAGAGGATCCCATTGAATACCTTCACAAGCATAACCGCTGCATTATTCAGCAACGGGAAATCGGAAATGACACAAAATCTTTTTCGCTTGGCCTGCGGTCCGCCCTTCGCGAAGACCCGGATGTCATTCTCGTCGGTGAAATGCGTGATTTGGAAACGATTCGCACGGCATTGACCGCCGCCGAAACAGGCCATCTCGTTCTGGCCACGCTGCACACGAACGACGCGGTGTCGACCGTTGACCGGATTATTGATGTCTTTCCGGCCGAGCAGCAGGGCCAGATCAGGATCCAGCTTGCATCGGAACTTGTTGCCGTCGTCTCTCAGCGCCTCTTTCCGACGCCTGATTATTCAGGAAGGCGGGTCGCCACCGAGATCATGATCAATAATAAAGCGATCAGCCATCTGATCCGTGAAAAGAAAATATATCAGATTCCGAGTGTGATCCAGGTCAATCGCGCTCAAAATATGCAGACGATGGCCTCTTGTGTTCAGGACATGCTTGCGCGGCGGGAAATTGCCGGCGAGTCGGTCGAAACTTTTCTGCTTAGGGGATGACCGTTCATGCCATTATTTGATTATGTCGGCACAACTGATCAGGGAAAAGTCAGAAAGGGCCGTCTGAACGCCGCTAACCGTCAGGAAGCGCTGCTTCAGATCGCAAGACAGGGCCTGACCATCCGTTCGGTCAATGAACACAGCGACTCCATCTGGTACAAAGAATTGTCGCTCGGCCGGACGGTGAAGCTTCAGGATAAAGTCGTTTTTTTAAGGCAGTTTGCGACCATCGTGAAGGCGGGTGTGACGGTATCGGAGGCTCTCGAAATTTTGGGCGATCAGGAAGAAAAAAATAAATATTTTAAATCGGTGATTCAGCAAATGGCGACGGATCTGCGTGAGGGTCAGTCTCTTTCCCGGGCATTTCAGAATCAGGCAAAAGTGTTCAGCCCCATGATTATCCACATGATCCGTGCAGGCGAAGGAAGCGGCCGCCTGGAAGAAAGTCTCGATCATCTGGCAACCTATTACGATCGGCTGCACAGATCGCAGCAAAAACTGGCGACAACGATGGTTTATCCGTTCTTTGTTCTGCTGATGTCGGTCGGTGTCGTCATTTTTCTTCTGACAACGATCATTCCGATGTTCAGGTCAATGTTTGCCGGGCTTCATGTGCAGCTGCCGCTTATTACCCGGGTTATTTTATTGCTGAGTGACTGGATAAGGGTCTTTTGGCCTGTTCTTATTATCTTACTTTTCGTCCTGATTCTTCTTATTTCGATCGTTTTCAGAAATAAATCTAGTAAATTAAGACTGGATTATGCTATAATCAAGTTGCCTTTAATCGGGACTTTAGTCTATAAGAGTGAGCTGTCGCGTTTACTGTGGATGCTCGCTCTGCTGCTCTCCAGTTCCGTACCTGTGATCGACGCGCTCCGCTCTGTCGAGAAAATCACGTCGAATCTTGCCATCCGTCTCGCGATACATAATGTTTCACAGGCCCTCGATTTTGGCCGGCCTCTTTCCGAAGCTTTTCACCAGGAAAAGCTCTTTCCGCCGATTATTTTCCACATGACGGCGATCGGCGAGAAAACCGGAATGCTGGATCAGATGCTGAACCATGTCGCGCACTACTATGAAAACGACGTCGAGCAGATGACGGAACGTATGAAGGCTTTGATTGAGCCGGTCGTCATCCTTTTTCTCGCAGTCATTGTCGGCGTCATCGTGCTGGCTATTGTTATTCCAATGTTTCAGATATATCAAAATTTCTAAGGCTATTTTGGGAGGGAAATTTATGCTTAAGCGGCTTCGGGCAAAATCCGGGAAAAATCAGAAAGGTTTCACGCTCATCGAACTTCTGGCGGTCATCGTTATTCTTGCCATCCTCGCTGCGATTGCGATTCCGAGTGTTATATCAATAATTAACAGTCAAAACAATAAGGCAGCAGTTCAGGATGGTCTAACAATTATTCACGCTGCTAAGTTATATGTAGCTGATCATGGTAATGCTAGTACATCCAACATTTCGTCAGACAATTTGAAAAGCTATCTTGAAACAACTAATTTACCAAGTGGTGCAACTTATTCAGTTTCTATTTCAAATGGCACTTATACTTTAACGTACAATAAATTGCCTTCTGGCGGTCCATGGGGATCAAGCAATAGCGCCACTGAACAACAATTACTGCAATATAACAACGGAACTGGAAGTTCATCAGGAAATTCGTAATCAACATTAGGGATTGTTAATTAATGTCCATTCTAATCAGTATTTATATCCTAACTCTTGGTCTTGTTCTTGGTTCTTTTTATAATGTGGTTGGTCTGCGGGTTGCCGGCGGCCAGTCCATCATTTCGCCGCCTTCGCACTGTCCGTCGTGCGGGCGGCGTCTTACTATACGCGATCTGGTTCCGGTTTTTTCTTATCTCTTTTTACGGGGCAGATGCCGGACCTGCCATCAGAAGATCTCGCCGATCTATCCGATTGTCGAGGCATCAACGGGACTGCTTTTTTTATTCAGTTTTCTGTGGACGGCTTCGATCGAGGAAATGCTGTGCGGATGGCTGCTCGCGTCCCTGCTGATGATCGTGCTGGTCACCGACCTGACAGAAATGATGATACCGGATAAGATACTGCTTTTTTTCTTTATTCTGTTTGCCTTTTTTCGGATCATCTTTCCTCTCGCCCCATGGTGGGACGCGCCAGCCGGGGCGGCTTCAGGATTCATCGTGCTGCTTCTTATCGCACTGGTCAGCCGCGGGGGCATGGGCGGCGGAGATGTGAAGTTGTTTGCGGTTATGGGCCTGCTTGTCGGTGTGAAGATCGTGCTGCTCGGCTTTTTTCTCTCCACCTTTATAGGTGCCGTGATTGGCGTCGCCGGCCTGCTGACCGGCATGATCAGGCGCAGACAGCCGGTTCCCTTTGTTCCGTTTATCGTGCTTGGCATGCTGGCCGCTTATTTTTTCGGGGATCGGCTCATGGCGATTTACTATCATCTCTTATTTTAACAGCAGGAATGATGTGATGTCAGTGTTTGAAAAATGGTTGCCTATATTGCAGTCTCACGCCAGTGTCGGCCTGACTTTCTCGGATTATTCCATCCGGATGGTCCTGTTCAGAGGAAACGCGGATGACCTGTCTCGTCTGCAGTTCTGGGAGGAATGGCTTGAGCCGGGAATCGTTGAGAACGGGCGTGTCAAGAACGAGCAGGCCTTTTCAGATCGGCTGAAAGACATGGTCCGGGCGCTTAAAGCCAGAGGCAAAAAAACGTACTTTGCGATTCCTGATGCTCAGCTTGTTCTGCGCCAGTTTGATCTTCAGGGCATCCTGTCGGACTCGGATCTGCAAAATTACTTTTTTATCGAAATTGGGAATAAGATCCAGCTTCCATTTGAGCAGGCGGTCTTCGCTTTCCATGTCATCGACCGCAGTGCGACCGGTACCCGGGTCCTGTTGTTCGCGGCCCCGGAGCCCGTTGTAAAACAGTACCGGAAAGTGCTGGCCACGGCAGGTCTGAATCCGGTCAGCGCGGAATTCAGCGCGCTCGGGATCGACAGATGGGCGCAGTATAACCGGCCGCAGATCGCCAAAGCGCAGCGGATGTACGTCCAGCTCGAAAAAGAGGCTTTGTATGCAGCCATTATCCAAGAGGATATTCCGCTGTTCGTCCGCCAGGTAAGCCTTAAAGACCCTGAAAGTCACCCTTCTGACGATATCCTGTTTTTAAATGCGGCAACCGAAATCGAACGGATGCTGAATTTTTACCAGTACAGCCTTCAGAAGGGTTTGCACAAGGTTTCTGAGATCTATCTTTTGGGTGAACCCGGGCGGATGGCCGAATTTCGCGCAATTCTCTCAGGGACGGTCTCTCTTCAGGTTCAACTGCTCGCCATAGATCATGAAACGACACAGTGTCCGGACGATGTCGGCGCCACCCTTATTCCGGCGATCGGCCTCGCCATGAAGGAGGCCGTGAAATGATCGATATCAATCTGCTTCCTTATGAACACAAAGTCCCGAAGAAACTGATCTGGCTGATCGCTGCGTTTGCCTTCGTCTGTGTTCTGATTTTTATCAGCCTGAGTGTGTATTCATGGCAGCTGAATACACAGCTTAAAAGTGTTCAGCAAGAAGAAGCCGTCTGGAAAGCACGTTCATTGAAAAAAATCGGGTTTAAGCAGCCCAATGTCAGTGCGAAGCCCACGCCCGCAGATGCTGTTAACTTTTTAATAGCAAACCGGCTATCGGCATTTCTGACCTGGTCTTTGATTAACAGACAGCTGCCGGAGGGCGGGACGGTTGTAAACATTACCTATAACGACTCCGGGAAGGTAACGGTTCAGTGTCATCTGGAACACTTCGCCGAAATTCAGCCGTTCGCCGATCAGCTTCGAAAAAATTCATTTTCCCAGGTGGTCATGACCGAGGTTAATCAACCGAATCCCCCGGCTGCAGGCGGACTGAGCGGATACCTGGTTACTCTGACCTTGAATACCGGAATCCGCCTTCCTATTAATCAGTAGAGGATTAATGACTATGAACAGACCATTTATCGTCAGCTGCCTGTCTATTCTGATCGTCTGTACCGGATTCGGTCTTTTTTATTTACTAAAGATCCTGCCGGCTCAGCAGAATATTGATTTCTCCCGACAGAATATCAGGATTTATCAGTCGATCACGGCGGCTAATCAAAAGAAATTATCACAGCAAAAAAAGGCCCTGGCGGACAAGGTGAATCAAGCCAAGAAAGCAGAGCAGCTTGGACAAAAGGTCGACAAGGCCGTTCTTCCACCCAGCCCCGATATCGAGCAGTTTTTTGTATCGGTTGAACAAGAAGCGGAAACAAAGGGTGTAACTTTCACATCCGTTGTCAAGAGCAGTACTCCGGTATCAGGCAGTAATGGAACCAGTCAGCAAGGCGCTTCGGACGCGGGCAGCCTGAACTCTTCCGCTCAGAAAAATAATACCGGCAACAAAAAGGGCGCCGGTCAGCAAAATCCAGCGGTTTCCCTGCTTGCTTCCGATATTTACACAGTGACGATGAACGCGCAAAGCCGGACCTCAATCCTGGCTTTTATCGGATATCTTGAGTCGCAAAAGCGGCTGCTGCTCATCAATCAATTAATGTTTAAAGAGAACAATCCGGTGTTTCCCGGCAGCATGACGGTTGCTCAGTCCTCAAGCGGAGCAGGCAGCGGTATATCTAATCAGGCCGCGAATTCCGCTCAGCCGCCCAGCCCGAAAGCCGGCGGGAACACGGCGGCGTCCGGAGATGCGGCCAATAGCAGTACCGGGAACGATCCGGCAAAGGCTCAAGTCTCGTCAGGGCAAGCTGCGGCTGCCGCAGCTCAGGCGGCACAGCCTGAGTTTACCGCGACATTGACGCTGACGCTCTATTCGGCGAAACAATAACTGAAGAGTACCCGCATATTAAAAAACCGGAATCAAGGTTTTCACACCTAGTTCCGGTTTCTTCTTTAGGAAATAAAGCAGAGTGCCCCGAACGTGCCGTTGTGAAGCCGCAGCTTTGAAACCCGCTCGTGAGCAGGTGGGTGCCCTGTTCCACAGTTTACGGGTCCCTGCGCGGGCATGCGTTCCGAGTGAAAACAACGGACTCCCATTCAAAAAATGTTCGGTCAAAACATATCGACTATCGACTAACACTTCAGGACTCTCTTTAACTTCTGAATACATCTTAACACAACTGAAAGCGCTTATCAACTATTTCCCGCTTGCCATGTTCTGGTAAAGGTTATTTAAGCAAGGTGGCGACGTCAAGGTGCAGTTCACTGAGCTGGGCCTGGCTGACTTCGCTAGGCGCATGCATCAGCAAATCCGAGGCACTGGCAGTCTTCGGAAAAGCGATCGTGTCCCTCAGGCTTGAGCGTTCCGCCAGCAGCATCACAATGCGGTCGATACCGAGTGCCATGCCTCCGTGCGGCGGCGCACCGTATTCAAAAGCCTCCATGAGGTAACCAAACTGCTTTTCCGCGCGTTCCTCGGTGAAACCGAGCACTTTAAACATTTCTTCCTGCATTTCATGATTGCAGATTCTTTCCGAGCCGCTGCCGAGTTCAAAACCGTTAAGCACCATGTCGTAGGACTGGGCGCGAACGCTGCCCGGGTCGCTCTTTATTTTGTCCATATCTTCCAGAACAGGCATCGTGAACGGATGGTGCTCGGCGACGTATCGGTGTTCCTCTTCACTGTAGGATAGGAGCGGAAATTCGGTGATCCACAGGAAATTTAAGGCTGACTGGTCAATCAGGCCGAGATCTTTGCCGAGTTTCAGGCGCAGCGCACCCAGACTGTCGGCAACAATTTTCTTCTTGTCGGCGACGAACAGAAGTAAGTCTCCAGGTTCCGCGTTCGTCCGTTCAGCGATCCGCGCAGTCAGTGCCTCATCGAAAAACTTGGCAATAGGCCCTTTCATACCGCCCTCTTCAACTTTCAGCCACGCGAGTCCTTTCGCTCCAAAAGGCGAAACAATAGCGCGCAGGTCCTCGTCGACCTGTTTGCGGGAGAAGTTTGCCGCTTGTCCCTTCACATTGATCGCCTTGACCTGGCCGCCTTTCTCCTGAACTTCTTTAAAAACTCTGAGCGTGCTGTCGGCCGCGATATCCGTCAGGTCAATCAAAGTCATACCGAAGCGCGTGTCGGGCTTGTCGCTTCCGTACAGATCCATTGCCTGCGCATAAGTCAGCCTCCTGAACGGCCGCGGAATATCGACCCCCTTAACTTCCTTCACCAGATCAACAAGCATTTCCTCAATCAGATTCTGAAACGCTTCGATCTCAAAGAAAGACATCTCAATGTCGACCTGGGTAAATTCCGGTTGGCGGTCGGCTCGGAGATCCTCGTCACGGAAACAGCGGGCAATCTGATAATATTTTTCTATACCCGAAGCCATCAGCAGCTGCTTAAAGAGCTGAGGCGACTGAGGCAATGCATAAAATTCGCCCGGGTGGATACGGCTCGGAACGAGGTAATCGCGGGCGCCTTCCGGAGTGCTCTTTGTCAGGATCGGTGTCTCAATGTCCAGAAAACCTTTCTCATCAAGAAAACGGCGCAACGTGTGCGTGATCTTATTGCGCATTTTCAAAGTCTCAAGCATCTCGGGGCGCCTGAGGTCGAGATAGCGGTATTTCAGGCGAACGTCTTCCGATGCCCCGATACCGTCTTCGATCGGAAACGGCGGCGTTTTCGATTTGTTCAGCACGTAGATTTCGCTGATCATCACTTCAATGTCACCGGTTTTTATTTTTTCATTGACGGCTTCCGGATCGCGTACCGTCACCTCTCCGGTGACAGAAAGACAATATTCGCTCCGGACTTTGTCCGCCTTGTCCCACGCTTCCTGAGAGACTTTCGGATTGAAAACGATCTGAACGATGCCCGACCGGTCGCGCAGATCGATAAAGATGACACCGCCCAAGTCTCTCCTTTTCTGTACCCAGCCAGCGAGCGTAACCGTTTTTCCGGCCAGCTCGGCGGTTAATTCACCGCAATTTGCATTTCGATACATTTTTTCACCCCATTAATTGATTTTCGCTTTTAAATAGTCCGCAAGTTCTGTAAACGCGACTTCTTCCTGGCTGCCGTCTGCCATATTCCTGACCTTCGCCGCCTGCGCCTGCAGCTCTTCGTCGCCGATGACAATGACAAATCCGGAACGGTCCCTGTCGGCCTGTTTGAACTGCGCTTTAACTTTCCTGTCCATGTAATCCTTGTCGGCTCTGAGCCCCGCCTGACGCAGCTCGTTCAGAATGACGGCCGCTTTCCTTCCGGCCTCCTCACCGATCGCTGCGATAAAACAGTCAAGCGACGTTTCGCTTTTCAGTGAAATGTTTTCGACTTCAAGAGCGAGCAGAAGCCGTTCGATGCTGAGGGCGAAACCAACGCCCGGCGTTTCCGGCCCGCCCAGTTCACTGACGAGGCCGTTGTACCTGCCTCCCCCGGTCAGTGTAGTAATCGCGCCTTTGCTCGATCCCATGATTTCAAAAGTCGTATGATTATAGTAGTCCAAGCCTCTGACAAGTGTCGGATCGAGTTCATAGGCGATCCCCATCTCATCCAGAATGCCCTTCACTTTTTCAAAATAATCGCGTGCGGGCTCTGTCAGAAAATCAATGATCGAGGGTGCCGTTTTCATCAGCGGATGATCGTGGTCTTTCTTGCAGTCCAGGATACGCAGCGGATTTTTTTCAAGCCTGTTCCGGCAGTCTTCGCAGAACTCGCCGATGGACGGTTTGAAGTGCGCAATCAGCGCTTCGTGGTGCGCCGCACGGCTCTCCGGGTCGCCGAGGCTGTTCAGAACAAGCTTCAGCTTCTTCAGGCCGAGCGTCTTGTAGAAAGTCATTGCCAGTGCAATGATTTCCGCATCAACTGAAGGATCTTTTGAACCGAGCACCTCAACCCCGAATTGGGTAAACTGGCGTGTTCTTCCCGACTGCGGCCGTTCATAGCGGAACATCGGTCCGATGTAGTACAGTTTAGCAGGCTGGTTTGGAAGCCCGAACAGCTTGTGCTCGACAAAGGAGCGAACGACGGATGCTGTTCCCTCCGGCCGGAGGGTCAGGCTGCGTTCGCCCCTGTCTTTAAAGTTGTACATTTCTTTTTGCACAATGTCCGTTGTATCCCCGACACCCCTTTGAAATAAGTCGGTGGATTCAAAAATAGGTGTGCGGATTTCTTTGTAATTGAACAAAGCGCACACTTTTCTGGCAGTCTCTTCAATCTTCTGCCAGACTTCCGAGTCTTCCGGCAGAACATCGTAGGTTCCACGCGGTATTTGGATAAGCAAATGGTATTCCTCCTTCATCTCATTCCCGTTTTCTCTTTCTAAGAGGATGCTCGGTCAATCCGGGAAAAATTGCTGCCGAATGCGGGCCTTTTTTCCTCCGTATCAAACTGACTCTGTTAAAAAATTGCGGGATAATAAAAAGCCCCCTGTCCGTCAGATAAAAGACGAACAAGGGACGAATAAACATTCGCGGTGCCACCCTTAAATTGAAACATCAGCCGATGTTTCCTCTCAATCCGGTTAACGCCCGGCGGACGACTTTTCCTACATGACATGAGCTTTCATTTAAAGCCCTGTTCTTCAGAAAAATGCCTCGGAAGTGTCCGCCCGCAGACGCATTTCGCCCGGTGCGCTCTCAGCCTATGGTGCACCTTCTCTTTGACAGCAAACCTGCGGAACCTCTTCGTCACTGGCTTTGTTCCTTAATAGTACGAATGATGAGGCAATATGTCAAGGTTTAACGAAAAACAAATTGCCCATGGGCAACGAATTTTTTTAAATGTGTCTCCCTTTAACTCATGTATATATCCGGACCGTGGTGTGTGAATTCGTAATTAGTTTTTCTGAATAGCAATATAATTACGCGGGCGGCAATATAGTCTGGAAACGCCCGATTTCCGCTTGCAGAGGTTCATGGATTCCTAAACTCTGACCGCCAGAGATCAATTTCCTTTACTTTTCAATAATAATGGTGACCGGTCCATCATTGATCAGTGACACCGCCATCATCGCGCCGAACCGCCCGGTCGAGACCGAGATTCCCCGGCTTCTTAGCCTTGCATTGAAGGCCTCGTAGAGAGGTTCGGCTTCTTCCGGACGCGCGGCCTCGATGAAGCTCGGCCGCCTTCCATGTGCCGTATCTCCATACAGTGTAAACTGCGAGACGGACAGAATCTCTCCGCCGGCATCGATGATTGAGCGGTTCATTTTCCCTTCCTGATCTTCAAAAATACGCAGACCGGCAATTTTATCGGCCGCATAAGCGATATCTTCAACCGTGTCTCCTCTTTTAATACCGACAAGCAACATCAGCCCCTGATTGATCTGTCCGATTGTCGTTCCTTCAATTTCAACACTGGCCTTCTTCACTCTCTGTACAACAACCTTCACGACCGCCTCACCCTTTTCCCCATAATCGAACCGCCCGGCTTAACCATGTTATCTATCTTCCTCATGGGCTAATACTTCTGATTACTGCATCACGCGGCGCACAGAATAAATATCCGGAAGGCGCTTGATTTTGTCAACCACGCGGCGCAGATGGCTGATATTCGTAATCGCGATCGTCATATGAATCGATGCGACTTTGTTTTTATCGGCTCTTCCCGATACCGCGTTGATTGCTGTATGGGCATCCGACACGCACTGCAGTACTTCATTAAGCAAGCCGTTGCGATCATAACCCGTTATCTCGATGTCCACGTTGTACTCTTTCGATTTCTCCTCATTATTCTCCCATTCCACTTCCATCAGCCGTTCATGAGCATCCTCATTCTTGATGTTCGGACAGTCAACGCGATGGATCGTTACCCCTCTTCCCTTTGTGATGTAGCCGATGATCGCATCACCAGGGACGGGGTTGCAGCAGCGGGCAAGCCGGATCAGCAGATTGTCGATACCTTTGACACGCACACCGAGCGATGTCCGGCGGCGAGTCACGGAATTTTTTGACTCGGGAAACTGTTTGACCACTTCGTCCGATTCCGCTTCTTTGTCCCTTTTATCGTCTTCAATTAGTCTTGAGACGACCTGTTTCGCTGGAATACCGTTAAAACCGACCGCAGCGAACAGTTCATTTTCATGAGAAAAGTTATACTTTTTCACAACATTGGCGATATTTTCTTCAGTCAGCGTGTCTTTCAGGCTGATTCCCTGGCTTCTCAGTTCCTTTTCAATCAGTTCCCTGCCGTTCGCCACATTTTCCTGACGCTGCTGCCGCTTGAACCACTGCCTGATCTTGTTTTTTACCGCCGAACTTTGGGCGATCTTCAGCCAGTCGCGGCTGGGTCCGTACGAATGCTTCGACGTCATCACTTCGACAATATCGCCGGTCTTCAGTTTATAATCGAGAGGTACCATCTTTCCGTTGACCTTGGCGCCAACCGTTTTATTGCCGATTTCCGTGTGAATCCGGTAGGCGAAATCAATCGGCACGGAACCGACCGGAAGCTCGATCACGTCCCCTTTAGGCGTGAACACGAATACTGTATCGGAGAACAAATCCATTTTGAGCGTTTCCATAAATTCTTTCGCGTCGTCCGTCTCATTCTGGTACTCAAGAATTTCACGGAACCAGGTCAGCTTGTCTTCAAATTTATTATTGATGTTCCTTGTTTTTCCTTCCTTATAGGCCCAGTGCGCCGCGATACCATATTCGGCGACATCGTGCATCTCCTCGGTCCGGATCTGCACTTCAAGGGGATCACCTTTCGGACCGATCACAGTTGTGTGAAGAGACTGGTACATGTTCGCCTTCGGCATCGCGATGTAATCCTTGAAGCGGCCCGGCATCGGCTTCCAGTGTGTATGAATGATGCCGAGAATGGCGTAACAGTCTTTGATGCTCTTTACGATGATCCGAACGGCAAACAAGTCGTAGATTTCATTAAATTGTTTGTGCTGATTCACCATTTTTCGATAAATACTGTAAATATGTTTCGGTCGTCCGGAGATTTCTGCTTCAATCTCAACCGATTTAACGTATTCCTTCAGGTCCTCGACAACCTGCGCAATATAGGCCTCCCGCTCTTCCCTTTTTTGTTTCATCAAGTTGACAATTTTATAGTACTGTTGCGGCTTCAGGTAACGGAGCGATATATCTTCAAGTTCCCATTTTATCGCCGATATGCCCAAACGATTGGCAAGCGGAGCAAATATTTCAAGTGTCTCATTCGCCTTCTGGATTTGCTTCTCCTTGCTCATGAATTTCAGTGTGCGCATATTATGCAGCCGATCGGCAAGCTTCACAATGACGCATCGGAGGTCGCGAGCCATGGCGACGAACATCTTCCGGTGATTTTCCGCCTGCTGATCCTCTTTTGACGTATATTCAAAATGCCTCAGTTTGGTGACTCCGTCAACGAGCGTGGCGACATTGTTGCCGAACGTGCTGCGGATGTCGTCGAGCGTAATCGGGGTGTCTTCAACCACGTCGTGAAGGAAGCCGCTGATAATGGTCGTTGCATCCATTTTCAGGTTAACCAGTATGCCGGCCACTTCCACCGGATGCGTAATATACGGCTCACCCGATTTGCGCATTTGTCCGTTATGCGCCTTATTCGCAAAATCATAGGCTTCTTTGATCGACGCAAGATCCTTTGCATCGAGATAAGAAGAGGCCTTTTTGATTAATTCATCCATCGTCATATTCCCATCACCTTATGCGATGCCTCATTTCCGGATTGTATTATCACTATTATCAGAGAAAACAAGGTTAATGTAAAGCCTTTGCAGGGACCGCCCCGCCATCCGCCTCAGGAGCAGACAAAAGACCGGTTTTCCTGCGAAAGCGAAAGGCGCGGGAGAGGAAAAAAGTGAGAAAAAGAGTGCCCTTATTCAAGGCACTCCGACTGACGTCCCAGTTAAAACTCAATCAGTGAAAGTACGTCGTAATCCGATAAAAGTTTCCTTCCGCCCAGTTCAGTCAGTTCAATCAAGAAAGCCACACCGGCAATGACGCCGCCCAGACGTTTGACGAGCTTGATCGTTGCTTCGATCGTACCTCCCGTCGCCAGCAGGTCGTCGATCACAAGCACACGCTGTCCAGGCTTGATCGAGTCCTTATGGATGCAGAGCTCGTCGAGGCCATATTCCTTTTCGTAGGATACTGTCGCCACTTCCCGCGGCAGCTTTCCCGGTTTTCTTACGGGAACAAAGCCCACGCCCAGAGAATAAGCGAGCGGACCGCCGATGACAAATCCGCGTGCCTCCGGTCCGACGACCGTTTCCGCTCCTCTGTCTTTCGCAAATTCAGCGAGGTCATCAATCGCCGACTTGTAGACAGGCCCTTCCTGAAGCAGTGAAGTGATATCTCTGAAATTAATTCCCTTATTCGGAAAATCCTGCACTGATTTAATATACTTTTTATAATCCATTCATGGTCCCCTCCGGCTCAGTAGCTTTATCACGGTACTTCATCTGTTTCTCAAACCACGTTTTCAGTGAAGAAAGCGGGGAATAACAAAAAAGGTCTTCAAGTTCCAGCTGCTTCTTTTCTTTCCGATAGGTTAAAGAAGCAGTCAATGGCGCCTTTACCGGTGCGGAATTTTCTGTCAGCAAACCTTTTTCTATTTTAACAAAACCGAGTTCAAAAAACACCTTTGTCATAAAATGAATGGTCCGCTCAGGCCATCCTTTGTAGCGCGCGATCTTTTGGGCCATGACATCCAGCATGAAAGAATGTTCCTGCCGTATCAGGGCATAATACCAGACAAAGTGGTTTCGCGACGGAAATGAGGAAAAGTAGTGTTCCCGTTGATGGTAGAACACGGCATAAACCCTGTGAACCCGCGGACTGTTCACGGTCAGTTCGGACAACTGATCTTCCTGCTCGGGAAGATCGAGCAGCACAAGGTTCGGACGGCTGACGGACATGCCCGGTTCAAACAGTGTGACGCTGTTCCCGATCCGCAGCCTCTCCGCACTTTCCGGATGAAAAGCAAGCAGCGTGGCAGATTCGGATGGGAGCGCGGAGATTTTTTCACGGATTCTCTGCTCGGAGCGCCAGTCGAAAATCTGCGGACCATCGATACATAAGTCTTCAATTAAAAACTGCGGTTTTCTGAATCCGTTCCACTCATTAATCGAGCAGTTGCCAATCACAGTGGGGCAGTCAATCGGCGAGATCTGTTCCAGCCGTCCACCAAGTCCGAATCCGATCCCGTCGAGCTCTTTCTCCCGGCCTTGAAATGTCACTTTCAGATGAGCTTTTTCTCTTCCCGCGGCACTGATTTTTGAGAGCCTGACCGTATCCATCCGGAATGTCGGGCGGGGATTGTCTGTGCCGAAAGGTGCCATTTTATCCAGTTCTTCAATTTGATCCACCGTAATCTGATCCGGGGTGCACTCACCGTCTACGGCGAGCCGGGGAACGAAAGCCTGATCATCCAGAGACTCGGCTGCCGCAAGATTGAAGTCTTCTCTGAAGGCGTCAATCTCTTCCTCCGGGAGCGACAGCCCGGCCGCCATTTGATGTCCTCCGAACTGCGTCAGATGTTCCGAGCTTCTCTCCAGTCCCCGATAAAGGTTGAATCCGTCAATGCTGCGTCCGGATCCCTTGGCCGCTCCGCTTTGCTCATCGATACTGAGAATGATTGTCGGCCGGTAGTATTTCTCAACAATCCGCGAGGCTACGATACCGATCACACCCTGGTGCCAGTTTTTCCCCGCAAGCACCAGGGCCTTGTCGCCGCGGCGATAATAGCCGGAAGCCTCTTTATCGGCTTCAATCATGATTTTATCAGCCAGCGCTTTTCTTTGCCGGTTCAGCTCCTCCAGCCTGTCAGCGAGCGGAGCGGCCTCCCCGGCGCTGTCTGCGAGCAGCAAGCATAAAGCAGCGTCCGCATCGGCCAGCCTGCCCGCTGCGTTGAGCCTGGGTGCCAACTGAAAACCAATCATATCGCTGTCCATGGTCCCGTTGATTCCGGCTTTTATTTTCAGAGCATCGATCCCTGCAAGCGATCCCCCGTCCATTGCCCTGAGCCCTTTTGAGACAATCAGGCGGTTTTCATCGCGCATCGGTACAAGATCGGCAACGGTTCCGACAGAAGCCAAGGCGATCCAGCCGTCATTCAGCTGATCGGGACAGACCGCCTGAACAAGTTTCAGCGCCACGCCCGCACCGGAAAGTCCTTTAAACGGATAATCGCATCCGGGCTGTTTCGGGTTCAGAATGGCGAACGCATTCGGCAGGACTGCCGGCGGTTCATGGTGATCGGTAACGATGTAATCGATTCCCAGCTTCCTTGCTCTTGAGGCGGCTTCCAATGCGGCAATTCCGGAGTCAACGGTCACAATCAGTCCTACCCGATCCTCCTCTGCTTTCTCAACCGCGCGAACGTTTGGTCCGTACCCGTCTTTGAATCGGTTGGGGATATAGCTTGTGACCCGCGCACCCATTTTTCTGAGTGCCCTGATCAAAAGTGCGGTTGAGGTCACACCGTCCGCGTCATAATCACCGAACACCCGGATCACTTCCTGATCACGGACCGCCCGGATGATCCTCTCCGCTGCTTCTTTCATGCCCAGCATCTTCATCGGATCATGAAACTGCGCCTTTTCTGTGTGTAAAAAGATGTCGGCTTTATTCGGCCGGTCAATCCCGCGCAACACAAGGAGGCGTGCGGTCAGAGTGGAAATGTGCAGCGCATCTGTCAATGCACGCACCTTTTCTTCATCCGCGCGCTTCAAAATCCACCGATAGTTTGACTTTAACAACCGCCTCTCCACCTCCTTCACTATTATTTTACGCTTTCATAGATGATACCTTATTTTTTTAGTAAAGAGCGTCGCCTGGAAGAACGGGTTTCTTTCTCTTCATCTTCAGGCCGCCCGTCCGTGGCTATTCGGTTTCCATCATCAGGATGGAGCTCACTCAGACGGCGGATTTCGCGCTCAAGCTGCCTGATACGGCGCTGCTGTACGTATATTTTATAATAAGTGAATAAGCCGACAAGCAATGAGCCGAGCAGAAAAAAGCCAAGGATGATCAGAATCAGCGGAAGCCTTGCATTGCCGAACAGGAAGTTAAAAGTCACATTCTCCACATTCCCGATAGAAAAGAGAACGACGATTAAAGTAAAGATCAGCGCAAAAAGCAGACTCCATTGTTTTTTCACTGTCTTTGCCCCCTATCAAGGTAATTATTGAAAAAAAAGAAAAGAAAGACGGAATCAAGGTCTGTCTTTCTCTTCCGAAAATGCTCAGGCTTGCGGCTGTACCGTTCTTTTTCGCTTGCGGTCCGCCAGATAACGTGCCTTCAGCACTGCCCATAGCGGGCAGGCAATACAAATCGACGAGTAGACGCCGCAGATCAGGCCGACAAACAAAGCGATTGTGAACGTGCGGATCGACTCGCTGCCAAAGATCAGCAGGAAAATGACCGGAAAGAGAACGGTCAGGACCGTATTCACAGACCGTGTCAGTGTTTCCCGAATACTCAGGTTGACGATGGCCCCCAGCTCCTCGAACGTCGTCAGCCGCTTTCTGCTGAGTTTGATGTTTTCCCTGACACGGTCGAATGTCACAATGGTATCGTTGATCGAATAGCCGACAATCGTCAGGACGGCTGAAATAAACAAGATACTGACCTCAATGTGAAACAGGCTGAACACGGTGACAATAATGAAAGCGTCATGAATCAGGGCAAGAACCGCTGTCAGCCCCTGAAGAAATTCAAAACGGATCCACACATAGATGATGATAAAGACTGAGGCGAGGATCAGGGCGTAAAAAGCATTTTTTGCCAGATCGCGTCCTACCTGCGGTGAAACCGTGCTGACATTGGGATTCACACCGAAGCTGCTTTGAACGGCACTCTTGATCGAAGCTACCTGTTGCTGATTCAATTCCTTATTGAGGGCAACCGTTACTGTGTTATTATTATTGCCCGATACGGTCGGCTGGCCCGGCTGATAGCCGAGATCCGTAAAAACCTTGCTGACTTTGGTTACCGACAGCGGCTGGCTGCTCTGCACGTCAATTCGCGTCCCGCTGGTAAAATCTATACCCAAGTTCAGCCGGAAAACAAACAAGGAAATAATCCCGATCAGAATCAGCGCGGTTGAAAAAATAAAGAATACATTTCTGTATTTGATGAAATCCAGATGGTCGTAAAACTTATTGTAATGTTTATAGTTCATATTCTGCTTATTATTCACGAATATCACTCCTCCTGACACCGAACAGGCCCGGTCTGTCGTTGAGCGCCCTGCTCCGGATCAGAAGGCCGAGGAACAGGCGCGCACCGTAAACCGATGTGATGAGCGTGATGATGTTGCTGATCAGAAGCATCACGGCAAAACCTTTGACGGCGCTGTTACCGAATGAAAAGAGAACTCCTGCGGCAATAATGGTCGTCATATTGGCATCCACAACCGTTGGCAGAGCCCGCTGATTTCCCGATTTGAACGCCGACAGGATCGACTTGCCGCTTCGGATCTCATCCTTGATACGCTCCAGAGTGATAATATTCGCATCGACTGCCATCCCGATTCCGAGGATCAGCGCCGCGATTCCCGGCAGCGTCAGAACAGCCTGAAGACCGACGAAGACCGACATAACGATATAAACGTAAAATACAAGCGTGAGATCCGCGATCAGGCCGCCGAGTCTGTAAAAAGCGAGCATGAACAGCAGAATCGCCGCTACTCCGAGCGCGCCCGCAAACAGTGTCTGAGTCATTGAATTCTGGCCGAACTGCGCGCCGACCGAATCCGAATAGATTTCAGTCATCTTGACCGGCAGCGAGCCTGAATTCAGCAAATCCTTCAGGTTGGTTGCTTCCTGTACCGAGGCCATTCCCGTGATCTGTACATCGGTCGTGTTCAGGACCTGACTGACCTGAGGCGCGGAGATAAACTTGTGATTTTTCTGCGAAACCTCTTTAAGGAAAGAATCGCCCTTCTGATAATCCAGCCAAATCACGAGTACATTGTTCGGTGCTTCGGCAAGAATTTTTTTCGTGACGCTGGCGAACCTAGCCGGATCTTTCAGCTGCAGCGTAACCATCGGATGGTTCAACTGATCGAAAGCCACATTGGCCTTTCCGGGCTGAAGATCGCTCCCGTCCATCATCAGATTGTCCTTATAATCCCTGAAAGTCAGGACGGCAGTTGTCGACAGCAGCTGGCGGGCCCGTTTTTCATCCTTTACGCCCGGAAGCTGAACACGGATCCGGTTGCCGTTTTCGATGGAAATGCTTGGCTCGCTCACGCCGAGGACATTGATGCGCTTGTTGATTGCGGCCACGGCGTTGCTCATTGTATTGCTGTCGATCTTCTGTCCCGCTTTAAGCGGTTTGATCTGATAAAGCACTTCAAAACCGCCTTTCAGATCAAGGCCCAGCTTCACATTATGTATGATGGGCACCGTCGCAAAACTAAGTATGATTGCCAAAACAATCAGGATTGCAAAAAAGGAAAACAACGGTCCTTTTTTTACCATAATCTTTAACTTGCTCCCTTCTCTTTCTCCGCCAGAAGGCATGGCCTTCTCCGGTGCCAAGCCGTACCTCGAGGCAATCCGCATAAATGGTTTATTTGAATAGCGGGCCGTCGCCAAGGCCGACCGGACTGTCTTTAAAAATATCCATACGCAGCTTGTTCATATAATCGTTCACAGTCAGCGACATGACCTCAGCCACCACCTCATGTATTCGTTCAGGCTTGTCCTCTTTTTTCCTTTCCAGCCTTTCTTTCGCAAAATTCCAGAATTCATCCATCGTCAGATGATTCAGACCCAGCAGGTGAAATTCATCCAGTTTGCTCTGCAAAAACGGTCCGATTGCGCTCCGCCATTTTTCCATATCATCGCATGCTTCCGGCATTCAGATTCCTCCCATAATGTTTATCATAGCATAACTGGCGTGTAATACGAAACACAATTTCCCGGCCGCTGAAAGCTTTTCTCTGTTTCGGAAGATGCGTCCCCGGTCCGGATGATTCATAAAGGAAGGCTTGTCATGCTCGGCCGGGCTCGCTGCATATAATCCGATATGCACGCGGCATTTGTTTTCTTCACCGCAATACGGCAGAAAAAGGCGGACAATCAATGACACGGCAATCTTTCTTAACCGGATCACTTATATTAATGGCTGCGGGACTGTTCACACGCATTCTGGGCATGGTAAACGGCATGGTTCTTGCAAGGGTCATCGGGTCCGAAGGCGTCGGCCTGTACATGATGGCTTTCCCGGCCATGCTTCTTGTTGTCACGCTAACGGAACTCGGCCTCCCCGTAGCCATTTCTAAACTGGTTGCCGAAGCGGAGACTTTCGGGGATCAAAGAAAGATAAAGAAGATTCTCTCCTTGTCGCTGGCCATTGTCGGCAGCGCCGGTGTCATACTGACCGCGTCCATGCTGCTGATGATTCCTCTTTCTGCAAAATTCCTGTTTGCCGATACGCGCGTCATCTATCCGCTGATCGCCATTACGCCCGTAATTCCGATCGTTGCCGTCAGTTCGGTTCTGCGCGGCTATTTTCAGGGCATCCGGAACATGAAGCCTTACGCTTATTCAGGCATTGTCGAACAAGTCGTCCGCATTTCCCTTGTCGCCGTGCTGGCCAGCCTCCTGATGCCGCATGGTGTCGAGTATGCGGCGGCCGGCGCCATGATTGCCGGATCCGCGGGGGAGTGCGCTTCGCTGGTGTACATGCTCCGCGCCTTCAGAAAAGAAGGGGGGCTCCGCATCCGTACAGGATTTCGGAATTCCATTCAACGCAACCGCTCCATCCTCCGGCAGCTTCTCGGAATCGGTCTTCCGACCATGGGAAGCCGGCTGATCGGCTCGCTCAGCAACTTTTTCGAACCGATCGTCGTCTCAAACAGTCTCGTTCTGGCCGGATTTTCGATCAAAGCTTCAGCGGAATTGTACGGACAGCTGACCGGATACGCGCTGACTCTGCTTCTTTTGCCCAGCTTTATCACGCACGCCCTTCACGTTTCGCTTGTTCCGGCGATCAGCGAAGCCTACGCCAGAAAATCATACGGCATGATCCATTTCCGGCTTAATCAGGCACTGCGGATCGCCATGCTGACCGGCGGGCTCTCCCTCGTCGTCACTTTTTCCTTCGCCGAACCGCTGATGACGCTGATCTATGACTCACCTTCCTCCTCAGATCTGCTCCGCATCATGGCACCCTTCTTCATGATTTTCTATTTTCAGGGACCGATGCATGCCGTCCTTCAAGCGCTGGATCTTGCAAAAGCGGCGATGTTCAATACCCTGATCGGATCGGCAGTTAAAATCATCACGCTTTATCTTCTGACCAGTCGGCCCGAATTCGGCATTAAGGGCGCTGCCCTCGCCATCTGCATCAATGTCGTTCTCGTGACCGCCCTTCATACAGCCCTGATTATCAGGACGATCGGGTTCTCCCTGATTCTTAAGGATTATGTGCGGACCGCCATCATCATCGCATGCTCCGGGGTTCTTGCCCATTTTCTTATTGGAAGAGCCTTCACCGACTGGGCACTTTTCCCCAGAACACTGACGCTGATCTCGATTATTGCGACTTTTTATCTGCTCCTTGCTCTTTTTCTCGGGATGATTCACAGAGAAGAGCTCGGCCAGCTTCCTGTAATTGGAAAATGGGTGAACTAATGCTTCGACTTCCCGTCTTTCATATCCATATAGAAATTCCCCGCATGATCGATCGTCAGGTAATCCACCTGACGAATATCGCGATAGCCGAATTTTCGCAGCACCTGTCTCAGCCACAGATACGTTTTTCCGATACGTTTCAGATTATCTCCGCGCACCCTTCCGCATTCGATGAGCGGAAGGGCCATCGGCGGACCCGTGTCCCCGGAAAAAAACGGTTCGCGCGCGGCGGCTGCCGCTGATAATCCTAAGCGGCGGTGCGGGATGTTTTCTTCTTTAAGGGAAAGCGAAGATATGCTTTCTCTGATTGCTTGTTTCGCAAAGACCTTGAATAAAAGAACGTGCAGCCGATAAGCGGCGATAAGGAGCAGGAGCGGGACAAGGAAAGGGAGAAGCGGTTCATCTGGCCGGATAACCGCAAAAAAGGACAGTTCGGCAGCCATCAGAAGAACGGCGAATTCGGAAAATGTCCGGTCACCAATTTTCGCAGCCATCAGGTTTCTGAAGCCGAGCAGCATAATGACAATTAAGAGCAGTGTTCTGGCGGCCGCCGTTCCCATTTTTCTCCCCCTCCACGTTCTTTTTCTTAAGCTTATTATGAACAGAACGGAGCATTTCATGAATAACTAAATACGTTCTTTTTGGCATCAACCGCTCATTGTCCGAATAATATTGAAGGTAAACAGGCACTGACAAGCGTCAATCGTTTTAAAAAAGATCGTTCGTATCATGGAGGTGAAAAAATGGCGCGGAACTGGCTGACGGCCGTTACTTATGGAATGGCTGCATCATTTGTCATCGTCCTTGCCTCTGCTTTTCTGCTTGCTTCCCTTTTGCGGTTTACGTCTTATTCGGAAACCGGCGGATCCGTCCTGCCGATCGTCATATCGGTTATCGCCCTGTTCACGGGCGGGATCATTTCCGGCTCGAAAATGAAAGAGAGAGGACTCCTGATCGGATCCATCACCGGCCTTTTTTATTGTTTGTTCAGCTTGTTTTTCCAGTTTCTCGGACTGGACCAGGCACCAGGGCCGATGCAATACGTTTTCTATATGGCGAACATTGCTTCCTGCTCGATCGGCGGGGCGATCGGTGTCAATTTTTTTGCCGGAAAGCACTTATAATCTTTACTTCCGGCCGGGCAAGTGACCCGGAGCCGGTGTCCCGACGATTGCCCCTTCCTTGTTTTGGAAAAAAAGCGGCCCTTTTTCGGGGGCCGCTTTTTTCTTTAGTTTTCCGCTTTTTCTGCAGATTCTTCTTTTGCATCTTTCTTTTCATTTTCGGCGTGGACATTCGCGCCGGACTTCTTCAGTACACCGCGAATGGCACTGCGCTCGAAGGTCAGCTTGCTGGTTCCGCACCTGAGAACCACAGTCTGATCGTCGATCGAATCGATGGTTCCCTGCAGGCCGCCAATGGTGACGATCTTGTCTCCGCGCGACAATGACGACTGCATTTCTTTGGTTTCCTTCGTCCTTTTTTGCTGAGGGCGGATCAGCAGGAAGTAAAAAATAGCGACAAAAATAATCAGTGGTATGAACGTACTTAAACTGCCCATGGAGAGCCTCCCTTTCAACCCTTAAAAGTTTTTCGCATCTGGTTTATTAAAACCGTACGATTCAAAGAAGGTTTCTTTGAATTCAAGAAGCCGATCTTCCAGAATCGCCGATCGGACACGCTTCATTAATTTTATCAAAAAATAAAGATTATGGTAAGTCGTTAAGCGAAATCCGAATGTTTCGTTTGCTTTTACCAAATGACGAATATAAGCTCTTGAATACGAACGGCACACGGAACAGTCGCAGTGCTCGTCGATTGGCCGGAAATCGCGCGCGTACTTTGCATTACGGATAACCAGCCGACCGTGTTCCGTCATGCATGTCCCGTTCCGGGCAATACGCGTCGGAAGCAC
The DNA here is from genome assembly GCF_014647035.1 of Sporolactobacillus putidus. Lineage (GTDB taxonomy): Bacteria > Bacillota > Bacilli > Bacillales > Sporolactobacillaceae > Sporolactobacillus > Sporolactobacillus putidus. Next base: position 113,950 of record NZ_BMOK01000001.1, read on the forward strand.
GCAGTCGAACATATCGATTCCGCGAATGGCGCCGTCGATCAATGAATCCGGAGAACCGACACCCATCAGATATCTCGGCTTATCCGCTGGAAGAAGCGGAGTGGTAAAAGCAAGTATTTCATTCATCGTTTCCTTAGGCTCGCCGACAGACAAGCCGCCGATGGCGTACCCCGGAAAATCGAGGGAAGTTAAATCGGCAGCCGACTGTTTCCGCAGATCTTTATAACCGCCGCCCTGAACAATACCGAAGAGCGACTGTCTTTCCGGATGTTTATTTGCCCTAAGACAGCGCTCAGCCCAGCGGCTCGTCCGCTCGGCCGACTCCTTCATGTAGTCGTACGTACAAGGGTACGGAGGACATTCATCGAATGCCATCATGATATCCGAACCGAGCGCGTTTTGAATAGCGATCGATTTTTCAGGCGTGAGAAAGAGCTTTTCCCCATTCAAGTGATTACGGAAATGTACACCCTCTTCACTAATATCTCTCAGCTTGCTTAAACTGAAAACCTGGAAACCGCCGGAGTCGGTCAGAATTCCCTGATCCCAGTTCATGAACCGATGCAGCCCCCCGGCTTCTTCTACAATCTCCTCGCCGGGGCGAAGCCACAAATGGTAGGTATTGCTCAAGATTACGCCAGCACCCATTTCTTTCAGCTCACGCGGGCTCATCGTCTTGACCGTGGCCTGCGTTCCGACCGGCATGAACATCGGGGTTTCAAAGGTGCCGTGAGGGGTGTGCAGTCTGCCGAGCCGCGCGCCGGTATTCTTTTCTGTCTTAATCAATTCATACGTTACCGCTGCACTCATCTCGTTTGAATTCCTTCCTCAATGAACATTGCATCGCCGAAACTGAAGAAACGATATTTCTCTTTAACGGCTTCACGATAGGCCTTCAAAACAAAATCTCTTCCGGCAAAAGCACTGACAAGCATAATCAGGGTGGATTTTGGCAGGTGAAAATTCGTAATCATGCCATCGACGGCCTTGTATTGATAACCTGGATAAATGAATATGTCAGTCCAGCCGGAAGCCTCTTGGAATTCGCCGCCGAACTTTGCCGTAATGGTCTCCAACGTCCGAATGACCGTCGTTCCGCACGCGATCACGCGCTTTCCTTCCCGTCTCACCCGGGTCAGCGTGTCCGCAGCATCCTTCGTCATCTGATAAAATTCCGAATGCATAGTATGTTCTTCTATTCTGTCCACTTTAACCGGTCTGAATGTGCCGAGTCCGACATGCAGCGTAATAAAAACGATGTGGATCCCTTTTTTTTCGATTTCAGCAAGCAGTTCTTTTGTAAAATGCAGGCCGGCCGTCGGCGCAGCTGCCGATCCGCGGTGTTTCGCATACACCGTCTGATAGAGATCGGGATCATCCAGCTGCTCTTTAATATAGGGCGGCAGTGGCATTTTTCCAAGTTCCTCAAGCACTTCATAGAAAATACCTTTATAATGAAAAGTCACGATTCGCCGGCCTTCATCGAGTTCTTCAGCACAGACGGCTTCAAGTTTGCCGTCGCCGAATTGTATCTGTACCCCTTCATGCACCCTTTTTGCCGGTTTTACCAGGCACTCCCACGAATCGCCCTCTGTCTGTTTCAACAGGAGCAGTTCAATCTTGGCACCTGTATCTTCTTTATGCCCGATCAGCCTGGCGGGCAGCACTTTCGTATCATTCAGAACCAGGCAGTCGCCGGGATTCAGGTAGTCGATGATTTCGCTGAAATGATGGTGCGCGATCCTGTCTTTATTCGGGTTAATCACCATCAGCCTTGACGCTGCACGATCCTTAAGCGGCGTCTGAGCGATCAGTTCCTGCGGCAGTTCATAATCAAAATCTGAAACATCCATGTTCTTTACGCACTCTCTTTCAATTAACGAAAATGATTAATAATGTAAAAAATCAGTGATAAAACTATGCTGATAACAATACAAGTGACAATAGGAAACATAACCGTGACATTTCCCTTTTTGATAAAGATGTCACCGGGGAGACGGCCGATCAATGGCCAGCAAAGTCCGATCACGAAGAGCACGGCACCCGTTATCATCAGAATTCTGCCTAAATCTCCCATGGCGGTCAGCCTCCCTTTTCCATATTGAAATGTTTGTAAGCGTGATCGGTGACAACTCGGCCCCTCGGCGTTCTCTGCATAAAACCGATTTGCAGCAGATACGGTTCATAGACGTCTTCGATCGTGTGTCTCTCCTCCCCGATAGCTGCTGCAATCGTATCCAGCCCGACAGGTCCGCCGCCAAATTTGCTGATGATCCCCATAAGCAGCTGATGATCGACCCGATCCAGGCCCATTTCGTCCACCTGAAGCCGGCTCAGCCCGATCCGAGCCGCGTTTCGGTCAATGACCCCGCCCATCTCGACTTGGGCAAAATCGCGGATTCTCCTCAGGAGACGGTTGGCGATGCGCGGTGTTCCCCTGGAGCGGCGGGAAATCTCGTCGCAAGCCTCACCGTCAATCTTGGCGTCAAGGACAGATGCCGTTCTTTTAACAATAAGCGAGAGTTCAGCAGGGCTGTAATATTGCAGCCTGTTGATGACGCCGAAACGGTCGCGAAGGGGGGGCGAGAGATAGCCCGCCCTTGTTGTTGCGCCTACAAGAGTAAAGGGAGGCAGATTCAGGCGGACCGAATGCGCCGTATCGTCTTTGCCGACGATGATGTCCATGCAGAAGTCTTCCATTGCTGGATAAAGAATTTCCTCAACATGACGGCTGAGCCGGTGAATCTCATCGATAAACAGAACATCTCCCGGCTCAAGCGAAGACAGCACCGCAGCCAGATCCCCGGGTCGCTCAAGAGCGGGGCCGGATGTTGTCCGGATGCCGGCACCCATTTCAGCCGCAATAATCATGGCCAAAGTCGTTTTTCCAAGGCCGGGAGGGCCGTAGAGCAGCACGTGGTCCAGGGGCTCATTACGTCCTTTGGCGGCCTTTATAAAGATTTTCAGATTTTTTTTAATGGCTTCCTGGCCAATGTAATGCTCCAGATCCGACGGCCGGATCGATTTCTCGATCCCCTGATCTTCAAGGGTTGATTCACTCGAAAGCAGCCGGTTTTCTTCCACCGTCTTCACTCCCTCCTTTTACGCCTTCATCATTAAGCGAAGGGCTTCTTTAAGATAATTTTCTGCCGACAGGTCCTGTTTTTTAAGTGTGGGAATCATGCGGCTTATTTCCTTATCCGAATACCCGAGCGTTTTTAAAGCGTCCAGTGCTTCCGTCAGCGCATGATTTCCATTTTCTGAAGGTTCTTCACCAGCTTTTTCTTCCTGGACGGCAAAATCTTTTAATTTTCCTTTTAAATCCAAAACAATCTGTCCCGCCGTCTTCTTGCCGACTCCCGGAAACCGGGTGAGGTAACGGTCATCTTCCGCTTCGATGGCCTGTATGATTCGTTCCGGCTGGTCCGTAGCCAGAATAGCAAGCGCACTTTTCGGACCGATGCCGGAAACGGTCAGCAGCCTGACAAAAAGCTCACGCTCCTCACGCGTTTTAAAACCATACAATACGTTGGCATCTTCACGAAGATACTGATACAGATAAAGGGTTGTTTCACGATTCATCAATGGCTGATAGCTGAACGGATTGGCACAGACAATCCGATAACCGATGCCCCCCTGTTCAAGAACAATACCGTTTCCGGAAAGATAAGTCAGCAATCCCCGTATATAGTCGAACACAAGCTTAGCTCCTCATCCGTTCATTTTTATACACAAATTCAAAAGTCATTCATTTTACATCATAACATAAGCTGAAGAGATACCACAAAAATGAGAACGAGAGGAGCTGCCCCATTTTTGAACACTGTTCCGAATCCGGCGAAAGTTTATCCCAATCCGGAAAATTGTTCCCAATCCGGGTAAAGTTGCTCCGAAACAAATAAAAGTTAATCCTAAATTACATCAAGTTGCTCCGAAATCATATAAAGTTTATCCCAATTCGGAAGTTGCTCCCAATCCGGGCGAAGTTGCTCCAACAAGGAAAAGGACATTCCTGACCGAATGTCCCCGTAATTCCGCTTCTTTCGGAAAAATGTGCTGTTTGGGTATTGCATCACGCATACAGTAAAAATAATCAGGCATCCTCAAGATTGCTGTAAATGTCCTGAACGTCATCGTTATTTTCCAGAGCATCCAGTAAGGCTTCCATTTTTTCAAGATCCGTGCCGGTTAAAGCTGTTTTCGTCTTCGGAACCCTTGCTACCTCAGCCCGGTCGATCTCGTAACCTTTATCTTCAAGCGCCCGTTTGACCTCCTCATGGGTCTCGGGAGCCGTCGTGATGATAAACGTGTCGTCCTCGGTTTTCAAATCGTCCGCGCCTGCATCGATCGCGTCCATCATCACCTGATCCTCATCAAGATCTTCTGTCACTTCAATTTCAATAATGCCTTGTTTATCAAACATGAAAGCGACGCTTCCCGATTCGCCAAGATTACCGCCGCTTTTCGTAAAGGCATGGCGGATTTCTGAAGCCGACCGGTTGCGGTTGTCGGTCAACACATCGACCATGACCGCCACACCGCCCGGACCGTAACCCTCGTAGGTAATTTCATCATAGGTAACTCCGTCAAGATTCCCGGCTGCTTTCTTAATTGCCCGGGAAATATTATCATTGGGCATATTGGCCGCCTTTGCCTTTTCAATCGCGTGCCTCAGCCCGGCGTTCATTTCCGGGTCGCCGCCGCCCCGTTTCGCTTCCAGAAAAATATCTTTAGACAATTTCATAAATGCCTTGCCGCGAATCGCATCCATTGCATTTTTTTTATGCTGTATGTTATTCCACTTGGAATGTCCAGACATACTTTGTTCCCCTTTCATCAATGCTCTTCTAAAATGCCGCAGAAACTGTCGTGCAATAACCAAACCCATTTCCGTTACCATTATACATATTTTTAACTTTTAAAAAAAGAGCAAGGATTTCTCCCTGCCCTTAGTTTTGTTATACGATTTTATTTCGTGTTGTTTTGAAACGGACGCTTTACGGCTCTGGAAAGATCGTCAATGATTCCGACGATGTCGGTACTCACTTCACGCATTCCCTTTCCGGCATTGAAATTCGTTTCGGCCGCCGTAATCCTCTGCACATAACGATTGTCGGTTGACACGTAAACCGTTCTGTTTCCGGCGAGCGGTTGGACAGCAGACGTAATTTCTTTTCTCAATTTTGCCGTATCCGTCCGGCCCCGATCGGGAACTGCTCCGATCACCACGTTGGCGTTTGTCACAACAACGTGGGTCTGGGCAATCCCGTTGACAGTATTCGCCTTATCGGCGATCCTTTTTGCCAGGCTCCGGTCCGATTTATAGCCTACACGATCATATGGATTCGTCTGATTCGTATTGGTAAAATCGGTCGGAGCCGGAGTAACCGGATTCGGATTGACTGCAGCATTCGGATTGTAGCGATTGTCCATTCGATAGTTTACGTCGCGCGGCGCGTTCGGATTGTAGTACGCAGCATTATCCGCCCTGCAGCCGGAAAGTATGCCGCTCACCGCGAGCGCAATACCAAGTGCACTCATTGTTTTTTTCACTATAAAACCCCCCTTCACAAAATATCATGTGTGGCAGCGGGGGGTTTTACGCTTATGAATTTTTACCGTTAATTTAACATATTTTGGAAAAACACTCATCTTTATTTCTTTTTTTGCGATGGGATCGTTTGCCCCGGCTGATAAGCAGGCGATGTTGCCGTATAGGGAACCGGCTGCGGAGGCTGGTTCCCTCCATAATAGCCGACAGGCGAATACGGCGGGTAAAGTGCCGATTGGACAGGGCCGCCGCACCCGCAGGGCTGCTCCGGATTTTTCAAGCCCGGCATATAAGGATAGGGGTAGCCTCCGATTGCTCCCGGAGCGGGAGATCCTGCTTTCCCCGCTGTTGTATAATCCGGCAAAGTCTGGACTTGAGCGCCCGGTTCTTGAAAAGCGGGGGCGGTGGTCGTTGGCCCCATCATTTCAGGATTCGTCCATGGTGAGACCGCCGGACTCTGGACACCGGGTGCATTGGCCGGTGTGTAAGGCTGGTCTACATGTATGGGCCCTTGTGAAAACAAGGCAGGATTCACTTGTTGTGCCGGACTCTTCGCCGGTTTTGCCGATTTGCCTTGTACCGCAGGATTATACGGTTTCACGGCATTTTCATTTGCTGCCGGAGAATACGGGCTTACATAAGAAGCCGGATTAACCGCCGGATTCTCCATCGGTGCCGGATAATACGGATTCGGAGGAACCGCCGGTGACGCCGGGCTCAGCGGATAGTACGGGGCCATCTGCAGCCCCGCAACGTTGGGATTCTCCGGATAGCCCTGAGCAGCCGGAGCAGGATAATACGGACCCGAAGGACCTGCCTGATAGGCCGGACTTACCTGACTCTCCGCGGATAACGGGTAGTACGGGTTCATTTGAGGCGCTGGACCGGCAGGCATGACCGGGTATCCTTGTGCAGCGGGAGAATAGGGTTGTTTTCCGGTATTTGCAGGCTGCGCTGCACCGCCCGGCTGATTCCAGTATCCTGACATTCCTTCAGTCATCGGATACTGGCTTTCTTTTGGATAGAATACCTTTGAAAAATCAGCCTGCTGCGCCGGTGCCTTAACCGCATTTCCTTCACTTTTTACAGCGGCCGGGGCGGCAGCCGGCTTTTTCATGCCCTGAACATTCGGCTGTGGGGCCACATTCATCGTTTGAGACCCAATCGGTGTTTTCGGCTTTGCAATCGGTGCAGCTGCCGGCGCGACAGGTTTCGGCTGGGCCTGGACGGCTGCTTTCATTTGCGGCACCTGTGCTTTTGAGGGCTGTTTTGCTTTTTCCGAACGGGTTTCCTGTTCCAAATGTTTTAACGGCTGCTTGCCGACAGCCACTTTTACTTTCATTCCCTGAGCCAGTTTGCCGTCTGTCAATTCTGTATTCATCTTTCTGAACGCATCAATTGTCATGCCGTGTTTACGCGCAATTTCCGCCATCGTATCGTCTTTTTGAACAACATACAATTTCACGGTTTCCATCCCTCCTGTGAAAGTCATTCTATATATATGGCACGGCTGGGCGTTTTGCCACTCTTTCACAGAAAAGAGCATTCATCCAAAAAAGACGGGGCATCTTCATTTGCCGCTCTGCCCGGTCGCGGACGGCGCGCGGCGTGCAGAATTCCCGAAAATTGATTATAATGGAAAGCAAACAACAATCGTGGAGTGTTAACAATGAACCAGACAAAAGATAAACGCAGATCCGGGGGCGAGAGGCGAAAACTGATCCTTGAACTTTTACGGCAATCATCCGAACCGGTCACAGGAAGCGAGCTGGCTGACCGGATGGATGTCAGCCGCCAGGTCATTGTTCAGGATATTTCCTTGCTCAAAGCGAAAGAATTTCCGATTATAGCGACGTCACAAGGCTATCTGTTTCTGACAAAATCGGAGCCGGAAATGAAAACACGGACGATTGCCTGCCGGCACACCATGCAGCAAACCGAAGATGAACTGAATCTGATTGTTGACTGCGGCGTGACGGTGATTGACGTAACCGTTGAACATCCCTTCTACGGAGAAATCACCGGATCTCTGATGATCCGCAACCGAATGGATGTCAGCCGCTTCATCAGCAAGCTGGAACAGACAGGAGCATCTCTTCTCTCATCGCTAACAGGCGGCGTTCATCTTCATAAACTGGAAGCTCCTTCTAATGACCGTCTGGATGCTGCTGTACATTTATTGAAAAAAGCGGGTTATTTATTATAACCCGCTTTTTTGCTCAGGCGACATGCTTTTTTTGTTCTTGCGGAGCGGCCCGCTTCCGCCCTTAAGCGATTCAGTCCGTATATTCAAATTCGTAATCCATGATGCGGACCGTGTCGCCTTCCTCGACACCTTTTTCTTTCAAAGCATCATCCACACCCATGCCGCGCAGCTGCCTCGCGAACCGGCGGATTGCTTCATCATGGTGAAAGTTTGTCATTTTGAACAGCAGCTCCACTTTCGGGCCGGACACATTAAAGATGCCGTCTTTATCTTTCGTGATCACAAAAGGTGCCTCAGGCTGATCCAGGCGATAAACGGACGGATGATCCTCTTCGGACGTTTCCTCCAGCGGAAATAATGGCGTTTTTTCGATCAGTTCATAAACCTTTTCCATCAGAGCGTCCAGTCCGGAACGGGTCACTGAGGAGACCGGAAAGACCGGAATGTCCTTGTCAATCTTTTTTATGAAATTCTCCAGATTCTTTTGGGCTTCCGGCATATCCATTTTGCTTGCGGCAACAACCTGGGGCCGTTCGAGCAAACGCCATTGATAACTTTTCAATTCTTCATTTATTTTTTTAAAATCTTCATAGGGATCCCGTCCCTCGCTGCCCGACATATCAACGACATGAACAATGACCCGCGTGCGTTCAATATGGCGCAGAAACTGGTAGCCAAGTCCTGCTCCTTTGCTCGCACCCTCGATCAGGCCCGGCAGGTCGGCAATGACAAAGCCTCTCCCTTCTCCGAGGGCAACCACGCCAAGATTGGGGACGAGTGTCGTAAAATGATAAGCGGCAATTTTCGGCCTGGCTGACGTGACGGCGGCGAGCAATGTCGATTTCCCGACGCTCGGAAAACCGACCATACCCGCGTCTGCGAGCAATTTAAGTTCAAGCTGGATCTCCCGTTCTTCGCCGGGTTCACCGTTTTCTGAGATATACGGTGCCGGGTTGGCCGGCGTGGCAAAACGGGAATTGCCTCTGCCGCCTCTTCCTCCTCTTGCAACGACCGCCTGCTGCCCGTTTTCGGTCAGATCGGCAAGAATTTCATTTGTTGTACTGTCCCGGACAACCGTTCCCGGCGGGACAAACACGGTCAGATTCTTCGCGTTCCTGCCATGTTGATTTTTCGGCCGGCCGTTCTCCCCTTTTTCTCCTTTAAAATGACGCTTGTAGCGGAAATCCATCAGTGTCCTCAGTCCTTCGTTCACTTCAAAAACGACATCCGCTCCCTTTCCGCCGTCTCCGCCGGCCGGACCGCCGTCGGGCACATATTTTTCACGTCTGAAGGCAACCATTCCGTTGCCGCCGTCTCCGCCCTTGACGTATATGGTTACTTGATCGACAAACACATGACCCACCTCGTTCTTCCGTTGACACTGTCATTTGTTATATAGTGTTTGACCCATTTTAAAGATTGATGCAGTTTAATTGCCATAAGCTTTTCCTGTGCTTCTTTTATTCGGATCAGTTTTCCTGTGTGGATGACGTGAACATTTACCGCTGACTCCTCAATTTCAAAAAGGATTCTGACAAAGTTGTCCGTCATTTCCGACGCCTGTTCTTCAAGGAGCAAAAGCAGTTTCTGAAAAAACTCCGTCAGCTCCTGATCGTGCCACGCAAGATTTTTTTCAGGGCCGGATACTTCAAATGAAAGCTGAAAAGAATGGGGAGCCCAGCTGTAAGTCACAAGAAAAAAAGTGCATTTCGGAATTTGCAGATGGGACAGACGGGCCTGATTACGCAAATTGTCCGTCATCCGATCCATGACTAAATTCGCTTTCTCCGGCTGCTGCATGTAAAGATACCCTTTGATCAGCTGCAGATCATTGAGCAGCGCGTGTCTGGCGGAGCTGATCAATTTTACACCCGTCTTTTCATCGAACATCGCCGTCTCCCCTCCCGAATCATACCTTGCCCTATAGTATATCAGAAAAAACGGGTGACCGGATAACCGGAACCCGTTATCGTTGCCGGATAGACAAAAAGCGGCGGGCGATTCTTTGCACACGCAAAAAACTGCCCGCCTCTTTACTATATCGTTTTATTCTCAGAATTCATTTTGGGAGCACAATCATGCCTCTATAACAGCAGCCGCCGGATAAACACTGACCTTTTTACGATCACGACCGAATTTTTCAAACCTCACAATTCCGTCTGCTTTCGCAAACAGCGTATCGTCTCCGCCACGGCCGACATTTGTTCCCGGATAAATCTTCGTGCCGCGCTGGCGGAACAGGATTGAGCCGCTCGTCACCAACTGACCGTCCGCTCTCTTGGCGCCAAGGCGCTTTGCGATGGAGTCACGTCCGTTCTTGGTGCTGCCGACACCTTTTTTGGATGAAAAGTATTGCAGATCAAGTCTCAACATGGTCAACACCTCCTTCATCATAGATTTTTATATAGTTCCCGTAGGATGTTTCAATTGTCTGCATGGATACGAGCATTGCTTCCAGAATCAGCTGCATTTTATCCCAAGCATCCGTCGTTGTTTTCGGGCAGATACACTCAAGAAAACCTCCGGCTTCCGCCTGCGTTACCTTCATTCTGGCTCCCGTAAGCGACTCGACAGCGTTTAAAGCCCCGAATGATACGGCAGAGACTGCCGCACAGACAAGATCGTAACCGTAAGGTCCGCTGCCGGCATGTCCGGTCATTTTAAAAGCTGTGATCTCCCGCTTAAGATTGCGATCAACAGTAAGGGTTATCATGCTTCTCACCCTTATGCATTGATTTTTTCGATCGTGACCTTTGTAAACGGCTGTCTGTGTCCTTGCTTGCGGCGGTAATGCTTTCTCTTTTTGAACTTGAAAATAACGATTTTCTTGTCTCGGCCCTGTTCAACGACTTTTGCAGTGACACTGGCACCTTCAACCGTCGGAGCTCCGACTTTGACATCTTCGCCGCCGATGAAGAGCACCTTGTCAAAAGTCACCGTATCGCCGGCTTCAGCAACAAGCTTTTCAATAACAATCGACTGGCCTTCCTCAACCTTCAGTTGCTTTCCGCCCGTTTCAATGATTGCGTACATTTGATGCACCTCCTTTATTATCTCAGACTCGCCAAAATAAGGCAGCCCCAGGCATTTAACAGAGAGTGCCAAAAGATGTCGGACCGTGCAGAGGATCGCTGTGCACGCCTCTTTTCCGCCTTTCAGACAGAATCTCTCTCGCCTTTTTCGTGCGGTTGGAGCGAGATGCTCCTATTCCTGTCATCCTTAAGCAATGACAAAGATATGTTATCACAGTTTGTCACGTTCTGTCAACGGAATCCTTTTTGCCTCTGCTGCGTTATGACCCTGTCCATTAATCCGAACCGCCGTCTTTTTCTTGTCAGTTCAACGAGTCCAAGTCTTGTATAGCCGAAAATTTTTACAGTGGCCGGATCGTCACAGACCGCTTCTTTCAAATAGTCAAGCACTTTCTCCTTGTTGTCGTTATCATTCAGGTGAAGAAAATCAACGACGATCATGCCGCCTATCTCCCTGAGCCTGAGCTGCCTCGCAATCTCGCGCGCGGCCATGCAGTTAATGTCAAAAGCCGTGGTCTCCCATCCCTGCCGGAATACCGTGGATCCGGAGTTCACATCGATCGCTGTTAGCGCTTCAGTATAATCAATAACCAGCGACGCACCGTTGCGAAGAGGGACAAGGGGGCGCGAAGATGCTTCATAAATGCCGTACAAGCCATGACGAGCGAAGAGATTCTCCTCTTCCGGCTGATAGACGACCGATGTATGATTCGGCAGTCCGGTTTCTGCAAGAAACTGATTGGTGTAGACGGTACAGGATGGAGGAAAATGATTTTCGTTTAATATCCACGCGATAAAGGACAGCTGCCGTCTGATCAATCCCGAATCGCTCATCCGGCCGCTGTCTTCCCTGATTTTCTCCCATTGCGCTTTCAGTTCCTGAAACTCGCCATAAAGCTGTTCGATGCTCATCCGCGCACCCGTTGTACGGACAATCGCACCTTCAGGGGGGACGCACCAGCTCGAAACCTGTTTCCGTAAGAGCTCGCGGTGCTCCCTGATTTTATGCGAAACAGCAGTATAGCCTCCGAGAGGAAGATAGATCATCCCTTTGCCGACGATTTGGACTTGTTCCGTGAGCCCGGCCACTTTGCCGGCACTCTCCTCTTTCTCAACCTGAACGATGCGGAGTTCCCCGGGTTCCGGATGATGTCCGGATGCGATTTTATTCCCGGGCAGGAATCCGCTCTGTCCATGCCCCAGGTCCATGAACCAGCCTATCTGATGAATCCGGCTGCCGGATACCCGCCCAAGACAAATATCCCCGGCTCTGACCTCACCCGAGGATGATTGAAAATAAAAAGAGAGAACATCGTCATTTTTCAGAAGAGCGGCACGAACACCTTTTTCTTCTTTATCAACGACAATTGTATAGTTTTTTTCACACACAGAATCACCTTTTCTCCCGCTCTTTCACACAATTATCGCAAAAACAGGGATCGGGCGCAATACAGCGGCGTTCTGCCCGTCAATCGGATACGTATTCATCGACCGTTGTCCCTGCTGCACGTCCGCTAAAGTAAGCGGAAGCAAGCGCCCTTCCATCGATGGTTTTCCGGGCATTTCCCTCAATTTTTATCCTGTGCTCGGCATTCCTATAAAATTTTGAGAAGACGGAGAGAATCGGCGTGTCCGGCTGAACGATCAGATTTCTGATTTTCGGGCACGGTTTCTTCCTGCGGGAAATGGCCAGCAGAAAACGGAGAAAGCGAAAGGAAAGTGCGCGGCGTTCTTTGTAAAGAGACAACAGAATAAACAGAATAACAATCCATAAATTTGCTGAAAAAGGAAGAAAATACAGAGTGATCAGACTGAACAACATGAGCGCTGTCAGTGAGAGCAAAAGCACCTTTTCATATGCCGATTTAAACGGATAGTTTTTCTGCAGAAAGAGATGCAGCAGCCTGCCGCCGTCCAGGGGCCAGATCGGCAGCATGTTGAAAAGCAGCAGAGCGTTGTTCTGATTGATAAACAATTGGTGCATGGTACCATCCCAAAACGGCAGCACGGAAAGAACAGGGGAAAGGAGAGGCAGCCAAACATGCTGGAGCGGCCCGGCCAGAACGACCAGACACTCCTGCCTGAAAGAATGCTCTTCTTCCTCATCGATTTTGGCCACGCCCCCAAAAGGCAGCAGTTCTATCGATGTGACGTTCCATCCAAAATAAAGCGCGGCAGCGGCATGTCCGCACTCATGGATCAGAACAATGATGAAGGCGATCGCCGTTTCCCAAAAATGACCGGTCACGATGCCTGCAGCAATGACAAGCCAAAGCAATGGGTGAATTCTGATTTTTGAAATCAGAAAATTAATCAAAGGACATCACCTGAATGGGGTCGATGAACTTCTGGCCCTTCTTCAGTGCAAAATAAAACGTTCCTCGTTTATTTCCGCCCCCGGTTGTCCCTATTTTCTGACCCTGTTTAACGAAATCATAAACCTTGACGTCGACCTGGTTCAGTTCTCCGTACCACGATTCATCGCTGTTCTGATGCTGAATAATAACGGTTTTCCCTATTTTGTTCTTCTGGCCGACGAACACGACCAGTCCATCTTTAACGGCCTCGACGGCCGAATTCGGAGACGTGGCTACTGTGATCCCGTTTGTCTGACTGTTAAAGCGATCCTGTACCTGTCCGGTAACCGGTTCGGCAAAAGCACCGTTCTTATTCTTTGAGGAAGATCCGGAAGCCGCCTGGTTTCCCTTATTTCCGCCAAATAAACCGGGGAGAAAGCCGACAGGCTGCCCCAGGTTTTTTTCATACCAGCCGGAAACGGCGGCAAACTGAAATTCCTGAGTCAGCGCCGTCACAATGGATTGTTTGACGGGAAGCAGACGCGAACTTTTATTTTGTTCAATCCAATAGACCGATGAGAAAAGAAGCGCGGAGATCAGACACTGGATTAGAAAACGGCGGGCAAGCGATAGAGGCGGACGCCGATCCTTTTCAATGTCGTTCGGCTGAGCATACCGGTCATAAGGGCTGATCAAATCACGCGCAGGCGGAAGTCCGGGCGGACGCATCGCCTGAAGGGCTTTCCTGCTTCGTTCCCGATGCCTCTTTTTATAATCATCGTAACCATTCATTTCCTTCTTCCTTCCCGCTTGTCCTTTTTCAAGCATTGTATGCGCGGTGCGGGAGAATTATGATCCATTAGAAAACTTGGCGAAGCCCATTCTTCGGTGCCGGCTAAGCCATAGCTTTTCTTATTAGTTTAGTATGAAAAAGCCGCTGCCGTCATTAGGAAGGATTTTTCCAGCGGCAGCGGTTTCGTATGCTTGCTTCTGTTATCTCATGCCCAGTAAACTTTTGAATCTATGGAAAAAACCGCTTTTTTCCTCGATGACCATTAAAGGAACCGTTTCACCAAGAATGCGCCGCCCGATGTTGCGGTAAGCCTGTGCCGCTTTTGAAGAAGGGTCCAGAGCAATCGGTTCCCCTTTGTTCGAAAAAGAAATGACATCATCGTCGTCTAAAACGATGCCGAGAAGATCGATAGCCAGTATATTCATAATTTCGTCGATATCGAGCATTCCACCGTTTTTAATCATGTGCTGGCGAATGCGGTTAATAACCAAACGGGGAGGGGTAATCTTTTTCTCCTGTTCCAGCAGGCCGATAACCCGGTCCGCATCACGAACCGACGATATTTCCGGAGTCGTGACCACAATCGCATGATCCGCGCCGGCTACCGCGTTCTGAAAACCGCGTTCGATACCGGCCGGACAGTCAATGATAACATAGTCAAAATCCGCTTTGAGTTCATCGACAATCTTTTTCATTTCATCGGGCGCAACAGAATTCTTATCTGTTGTCTGCGCTGCCGGAAGAAGGTTAAGGCAGTCAAAACGCTTGTCTTTCACGAGTGCCTGGCTTAATTTGCACCGTCCGCAAGTCACGTCAACAAGGTCGTAAATGATACGGTTTTCAAGCCCCATGACAACGTCCAGATTACGCAGGCCGATATCTGTATCTACAAGGCACACTTTTTTGCCTTGAAGCGCCAGAACCGTACCGATATTTGCAGATGTTGTTGTTTTCCCGACACCGCCCTTGCCTGAAGTTATAACGATTGCTTCCCCCATGGTTAACACCCCTCTGCTTTATAAAGATTTACGGCATCTTGAGCAGTAAAGACAAATGGCTCTTTTTCAAGACGGCTTGGAGACGGTCGATCACAATCTTGCCGACAGAGAGGTCAACATAAGCGCACTCCAGCACATGATCATTTTTCATTTCATTCGCGGGTTCTTCAGCGGTTCTGCTGATGATCCGCCCGATTTTCAGCTGCGTTGGTTTCATAATCGAAGCCGCAATCACTGAGTTCTGTTCATTTCCGGGCGTTCCTGCAGAAGCGATACCCCGAAGCGCTCCGAGCACAAAAATATTTCCGGTTGCCGAAACCACTCCACCCGGGTTCACGTCGCCGATCAGCAGTAAATCGCCCTCCACCGAGAGGACCTGACCGGACCGGATTATCCGGGCCACAGAAACTATTTTCTCCTTCGATTTTTCTGTCTCAAATTCTTCACGTGTCAGCACATTTGACCATATATCGTCAACTTTCAAATGATCAAACGACCGAATGATCGCCATCAGTTCTGAACGCTGGGATTCGCTGATATAACGGTTCCCTACCTGAACCTTGACCGAAGTCACAGGTCCTTCCTTGTAAAGCTGCTGATTAACGGACAATTTCTCCTTCAATTCATGAAGCAGTGCTTCATAGGCACACGTATCATCCATAACCAGTACAAGTCCGTCTTTTCTTCCTTTCATCGTGACAAGAGGCTGTTTGATTGACATCGGGATTATTCACCTCGATATGTTGATATTCAATAAGAAGCTTGGGAAATCCTTCTTTTAACGTATCCCAATCCAAAGAAGTCAGACCGGACAGGCACAGACGGGATTCTCTATTTCTCATCCAGTTCCGCCATGCTTCGCAGAAAACGATGAAACGGATGATAGATTGCTAACGCGAAAACTGCATTAAGCAAAAAAGTTGCCGGAAGGCGCCACCGGAGAAAGTCCAGCGGCTGCTGAGCAGTCAGCCCGATCGTCAAATAGATCACATACACTTCAGCCTGAAGCAGGCAGACTCCGAGACCCGTCAGCAGCATAACAGTCGCCGTGTTCAGATTCAGCCACCGGGCGGCGGAAGAAACAAGATAGACCGCAAGGGTCATGCTGAATGCATATACCCCGATGACCGATGTATATATCAGGTCAGTCAGCAGGCCGAAAAAAACAGCGTACCTCATTCCCAATTTGCTGCCGGCAAAAAAAGAGACCATAAGCAAGGCAACAAACAAAAAATCAGGAACAATCTGAACAGGCTTCCAGATCGTCCCAAATGGAAGACGGGTCAGAATCGTTCCCTGAGTAAGAAAAAGCAGAAATAGAATAATAAAAAGTTTCAGCTGTTTCAATTAAGCGTCCCTCCCGAACCCGGCGTTTTCGCCTTTCGCTCAACAATGATGACCGAAGTCAGGTCATTGAGATTTGCAGAAGGTTTCACCTCCGCCGCTTTCGTCAGGCCATACTGATCCGTGGAGACAGAAGTGACGGTGCCGATCATAAGGCCGCTGGGATACATGTCGCTGAGTCCGGATGTTGTCACAACCTGGCCTTTTTTGACGTTGGAACTGAGCGGGATTTTTTGAAACAAAAGCCGGCCGTTATTCGCATTGTATCCTTCGATCATTCCGTAAGTTTTTGTATTCTGAATGATGGCGGAAATTTGATTGACATTTTGATTGTCGGAAATAAGCGAAACTTCACTGGTAAAATTGCCCGTCCGGCTAATCGTGCCGATCAGTCCGCCGGGAGCAATAACCGACATGCCGGGCCGGATGCCGTCAAGCCGGCCTTTGTCCACGGTCACAATCTGATTCCACTGATCATAGGAACGTCCGATTACTACGGCCGGATGCTTAATAAAATTAAAAAGATCGGGACTGTTTTGCATATTCATCAGTTTCTTCAAATCATTGTATCTCTGAGTGATGTCCCGGTTCTCCTGTTCGACTCTTGCATAGTCGGCCAGGTCCGCCTTTAGTTTCTGATTTTCCTTATACGCGTTCCCAATATCGCTTACATTCTGAAAGAAACCCGCTGCATATTGAGCGGGTACATTCACCACATATTGAAACCATCCCACCGTGTCCTGTACGAATTGTTCCGGCCAAGTCGACTTGTTCCCCTGTCTGAGCGAGTAGCTGATCAGCACAATCAGAACGACAAGGCTTGTGAGAAGAACAATCAGTTTTTTGTTTGAAAAAAATGAAGGCATGAATACACCCGCTTAGTCTGTTACATTAATTTAACAATCATTTTCTGTTAAAGGATGTGGTTATTTTCGATTTTGAGCGGAAAAGATGCATGTTTTCCAAAGAACGGCCCGTACCGATAGCCACACAATCCAGAGGGTTTTCCGCAACAACCACTGGCATCTTGGTCTCGTCGCTCAGCACGTGGTCGAGATTATTCAGAAGCGCGCCGCCGCCCGTCAGCACAATTCCTCTGTCCATAATATCCGCAGCCAGTTCCGGGGGCGTTTTTTCAAGTGTCACTTTCACAGCCTCAACGATCTTATTGACCGTGTCCCTCAGCGCCGCAGCCACTTCTTTCCCCGTTACTTCAATGGTTTTCGGAAGTCCCGTCAAGAGATCTCGCCCGCGTATCTCCATCGAGGTGCCTTCAAGCTCCTCAGATTGGCCAGCGGATCCGATCTGAATTTTCAAAGTTTCCGCCGTCCGTTCGCCGATCATCAGGTTGTACGTCTTTTTGATATATTGAATGACCGCTTCATCCATATCGTCTCCGGCTACCCGGATCGACTGGCTGGTGACAATGCCGCCAAGTGAAATGATCGCCACTTCCGTCGTCCCGCCTCCGATATCGACGACCATGCTTCCGGTCGGTTCCCAGACCGGAAGATCCGCGCCGACTGCGGCGGCAAAAGGTTCCTCAATGGTGTACGCTTCCCTTGCGCCCGCCTGCTTTGTGGCGTCTTCCACCGCCCGCTTTTCCACAGCCGTAATACCCGACGGCACACAGACCATCACATTGGGTTTGCGCGAAAACATTGAACGCTGCTTCTGAGCCTCGTTAATAAAATATTTCATCATCGTTGCCGTCGTGTCGAAATCGGCGATCACGCCGTCTTTCATCGGCCGGACCGCGACGATATTGCCAGGTGTTCTGCCGATCATATTTTTAGCGGGGCTTCCAACAGCCTCGATTACTCCTGTATCTGTATGCAATGCCACAACGGACGGCTCTCTGACGACGACACCTTTTCCTTTAACGTATACAAGCGTGTTCGCCGTTCCGAGGTCTATCCCCATATCTCTTGAAAATCCGCCAAACATCTATGTAATCTCCCTTCAAGTTGCGAAACTCATAACATTAATTATATATTAGTTATTCTTAAAAACATAGAGCTACATCATACCTTTTTGCTTGAGACTGACAAATTTTCTGTCCCCGATCACTATGTGATCCAGCATATCGACACCTAATATTTTCCCGCACGAAACCAGCCTTTTTGTCACCTCAATATCTTCCCGGCTGGGTGACGGATCCCCGCTCGGGTGGTTGTGGAAGCAGATGATCGCCGCAGCCGACCGTCTGACGGCTTCTTTAAAGACCTCGCGGGGATGGACAATAGATGCATTAAGACTGCCGATGAAGATCGTTGTCTTATGAAGGACCTGGTTTTTGGTATTCAGGAAAAGAGCGATGAAGTGTTCCTGTTTCAGAATCCGCATTTCTTCCATGACGAAGTTGGCGCCGTCTTCCGGTGAGCGGACCGTATAATGCGTATCGCTGCGCAAACGGGCCATGCGCCTGCCCACTTCGAAACTCGCGAGCAGCTGAACCGCCTTGGCTGTTCCGATGCCCCGTACCTTTCGCAGTTCTTCCACACTGGCATCTCTCAGAAGATCCAGTCCTTCAAAGTGGCTGATGAGCCTTCCTGAAAGCTGGAGCACCGACTCGTTTTTTGTGCCTGAACGGAGGATGATGGCGAGCAGCTCCTGATTCGACAGCGAGTCCGCTCCATCCCGGATCAGCCGTTCCCTCGGCCGGTCTTCATTCGGCACATCTTTCATCATCACGTTTTCACTCATCTATCGATTCTCCCTCCGCTCGGCCGATTACCCATTTTCCGGCAATCCGCGCCGCTGCTGTTTGGTCTTAACATACCTCTTTCAGCAGATTTCTGCAGAGAGAAAAGTTCGGAAAAAGATGACTTTTATCGCTGTCTTTATTTATTTTCGACGAGATTCTTTCATTTATGACAATATATTTTAAAAACGTGTCTTATTAATTTTTTCCAGTTCGGCTATTTATTTTGCTATCAGATCACGGTACAGCATGATAGTCTCCAGAAGAGATTGCTGATAGGTGCTAAAAGACGTACCGGTTCCTTTTGCCTGCATCGCATGAACCCTGCTTGCGGCCGTCACGGCGCTTTTCCTGAAATTTTCAGCGATCTGCCCGTCCCGGCTGCTTAGGGAACCGGCGTTTGGTAATTTCCAACTATTAAGAAGCCTGTCCATTTGGGCGAGCGCTTGTCCCGAAGGAGAAAAGTGATTGTTGACGGCTTCTTCTGAAATCTTAAGCAGATCCTGCATCAGCGCCTTGCCCTGAGCGGCAAAAGCAGCCGCACTCCCGTCCTTTAAAACCGCCGGATTCGCTGAAGCGCTGAACTGTATGTTTTTCTGATATACCGGTATCCCCTGGTTTTTAAAGTATCCGGCCAGCTTTGCGGCCCCTGCCGCCGTCGAAGCCGCACTGATAAAAATATCTGTTGTGCCCTGATTAAACGTGACGGCAGCCACTCCGTTATTCCTAAGCTGCCCGGCCGCCTGCCCGGCTGCGGCCTGCGTTGAATAGACTCCTGACTGAATCACATAAACTGAAAGTCCGAGACTCTGATTCGTGACCGGAGAAAGCGATTGTCCCGCAGTTGCGGAACGGCCGGTCCCGGACGTCCACGCTCCCTGTCCCGGCCCAGTCTGTCCGGTAAAAACAAGCAGCATTGACAGACCGATCGACAGGCCGACCACAATGGCGGCGGCGGCTGGAAGCAAGAAGTGCCTGACCGGATAAAGTGTTTCGCGGATCGTCCGCCCGCCCGCCGGCCATTTTATTTTCTTACGGCCGAACACATGCCTGACGCGAAGATAAGATTTAATCCGACTTGGTTTATTATTTATATATGGACTTTCTCGATCGGCAGTATCCGGATTCTTCGGAAAAGCATGGTTCCAGTTTAATTGTCTTTCCTTATCCGCGGCCGTTTCCTGTTTTGTCCATTCTTCAAGCGTGTGCTTTTTTCCGTTGAACGTAATGATCACCCGGGGTGATTCTTTCTTCTTATCGGCCAAATCCATTTCTCCCTTCTGCGAGACCGGATTTCCTCCGAAAAAGGATAGCATACTAAAAGCAAAAAAGGACGAGACCTGTGTCGTCTCGTTCCCTTTTTTTTTCGCTATTATTTTACATGATCACCGCGTCCGCCGGGTGCACTCTAGACAAAGCGGGCAACACGATTTTTTCCCATGCGCTTAGCACCGGTGTACATCGCGTGATCCGCGTTATAAATCAGTTCCGTTGGATCTTTGGCGTCGAAAGGTGCAGTTGATGTTCCCAGGCTGATCGTTATATAAATTTGCTTGTAACGGTGTTCGTTTTCAATATAGATCATGAAGGGTTCGGAGGCGACGGCCTGACGGATGGATTCCGCCATCGCAAAACACAAGTTCCGGTCCATTCCCGGAAGGACAACCGTGAATTCCTCGCCCCCGTAACGGGCAATAATCCCTTTGTCCCCAACCGTCTGGCGAAGCCTGTCAGCGACGCCGATTAAAATGGCATTGCCGCTCTGATGGCCGTATGTATCGTTAACCCCTTTAAAATTATCAACGTCCAACATAATAATGGAAAACACTGCTGCAGCGGGGTCACTGAAAATACGTGTCAGCGCCCTCATCAGATACCTGTAGTTGTAAAGATCCGTGAGCGGGCACCTCTCGCTTTCTTTTTTCCGTATTTCAAAGTTACGGGCGTTTTCAAGCGCGATAGCGAGAAAATCCCCGATAATTTCCATACCGATTCGGTTGGATTTTGAATAGGCCTTATTCATGTCGGAAGCAAGAGTCAGAACACCAATGACCTGGCCGTGATACATCATCGGCACGGAAAGAAAAGACCTGGCTTTTCCCTCCGAAAGAGCATACAAAAAGGGATAGCGGCTCTTGTTTCTCTGGCCCATGACCGGTTTGCCTTCACGATACACGTGCAGGCTGATGTCTGCCTCCTTCTGAAACGGTATGAAAGTCCTGCCGTTATCCCGTCGGTAGAGACGCACGATTTTCGGTTTGTCAGGCTGTATGTAGCTGACGATGTACAAATAATCAACCGGAATCATTTCCGGAACCCTTTCGAAAAACAAATCAAGAACATGTTTGGCAGAGAGTTCCTCTGTCAGTTTCTGCCCAAGGTGATTCACCTTCTGTAAAAAACGAACCAATTCCTGACTGCTGTTGATTACCCGGATAACGATCGACAAAGCGACCATCGGAACCGCAATAATAAACATACCGGGCAAACCCCTGATTGAATACATGTAATAAAAGGCAATTCCGAGCGGCATCATTAAAAAAGTCGCGACAATCTCCCAGATGGTGTCTCTGTCGATGACTTTCACTTTTCCCGTTTTGGGAAGGAACCATCTCCGATATGAATAAATAAATATCTCATTCACAACGTAGGAAGCCAGATAAAAACCAAAAACCGGAATAAGATTTACAGTAAGCAGATTATGCCCGATTTCCTCCGTCCTCCCCCCAAGCCGGTAATATACAGAGGCGGCGGCAACGGACACTGCAAGAAACATCAGCGAATTTACGGGGATGCGATACATTTCATTTTTGCCGATCCGCCGAGTCATCAAATAAACCAAAATGCCGAATTGTGTCATCAGCGCTTCAAGAAACAGTCCAAAAATGAGGAATGCGGCAAGGCCGATGCCCTGAAGAACAATGATATCCGTCCCCTTTACCTTGAAGCTGAAAAGAGCGGTGATCATAAAAACGATACCTACAGTGAGAATTGAAGGAATCGAGTCGTTTTTCGGCGGATCGACTGTGTACATAAGGGGAAAAGAAATACAAATCACGACAAGCCAGGTCAGCCAAATCGTTCGCCTTTGCGTTTTACTCAATCGCACTTCCTCCTTTTTGTCAAGATGTGCGATTTGTGCCGATCAAATTCATACTTTTTGACTAAGTGTATTGTAACAAAAGAATGAAAATAATGAAAGTTTTTTCCAAACATCTGATTTTTTACCATAAAAAAAACCTTGCACCTCCAAACAAACTTGGCCACAAGGTCATTCACGATAAAGAGTTCTTCACTCCGTATCTGTTAAAAAAGTCCCTTTATGATAAATGTTTCTGCCGGTCGTTCACCTGATCAAGCAGGTAATGCCGGACTGCGGAAATGAAATAGAGCGATCCGCAGATCAGCAATACCTCGTCTTCTCCCGTTTCGCGGATCAGTCTGTGCAGCGCATCCTTCCAGTCCGCGATCTCCCTTTTCTTATCATGCCCGGATGCTTTATAGAGCAGTTCGCTTCCTGCCGCACGCGGATAGGCGAATGTTGTCAATGTGAGATCTGCGGCCGCCTTTCCGATGATACGGACCATCTGTACGTATTGCTTGTCCTCCAGTGCCGCATAGAGCACATGAATTTTACGGTCCGAATAATAACGCGTTACGGTTTGCACAAGTGCTTCCGTTCCCTGGACATTGTGAGCACCGTCGATGACGATCAGCGGTTTCGCTGACATCTGTTCAAAACGGCCCGGCCAGGCGGTTTTCTCAAGTCCCGACCTGATTTCGTCTTCTTCCGCCGTGATGCCGTAAAATGTATTCAAATACTCGACGGCCATAAGCGCGGCTGCGGCATTCTTAAGCTGATGTTCGCCCTTCATGCGAATGGCGAGATCCTCTTCATGCAGATACAAAGCGTCAAAGCTGAAATGCTCCCCCATCTTATCGTGACCGAGCGATCTGACCCGAAACTCCCGGCCGAGAACATAGAGATTCGACCTTTTGGCTTCGGCTGTCTGACGGATGACCGTCAGTGCGTCAGGATCTTCCGCAGTTGTTATGATGCCGACACCGTTCTTGATGATTCCGGCTTTCTCCCGCGCAATGCTGGCGATCGTGCTGCCCAGCTGTTTCATATGATCCATGGCAACGTTCGTGATAACTGAAACGAGCGGATGAATCACGTTTGTGGAATCAAGACGGCCGCCAAGGCCAACTTCATAAATCACAAGATCGCACTTATTCATCTTCCCAAAGTAGACAAAACTGAGCATCGTCACGACTTCAAATTCGGTCGGCTCACCCAGATCCGTTTCGGCATCGACCGCTTTGGTCAGCGGATAGACCCTATTGGCGGCCTTGATCAGATCCTGATCACTGATCGGCCGGCCGTTTACCATAATCCGTTCATTAAAAGATGTGATATAGGGCGAGATAAACGTACCGACCTTAAATCCCGCCTCCTGATAGATGTGCCACAGATAGCAGACCGTAGATCCCTTGCCGTTCGTTCCCCCGACATGCACCGCCCGGATATTCCGTTCGGGATGATCGATTCTGGCAAGCATCCATTCCATTCTCTTTGTTCCGGGCTTGATCCCGTGCGGAATCAGCCCGTGAATCCACTGAAGTGTCTCCTCAATCGTTGTAAACATGGCTTAACCCCCATATGATCAATAAACGGCGATGGGAACAGTATCCCATCACCGTTTATTTTCCGGCACCGGACTTCAAATGTCTACCGTCAGGCTTTTAATTCGATGATTCTCGCTTGAATTTTTTCCCGTTTCTGCAAGTAGTCTTTTTCTTTCTCGCGTTCTTTGCCGACAACCTGCTCAGGAGCCTGATCGACGAAACGGGGATTGCTTAGTTTTTTCTGTACCCGGTCCACTTCCGCATTCATTTTATCCAGTTCCCGGCCGAGCCTTCTTATTTCGTCATCAATATTAATCAGTCCTTCAAGCGGAAGGTACACATCTGCACCGGTCACAACAGCGGACACAGCTTTCTCCGGAGACCGGACGGCTGATCCGATCTCGAGGGTAGACGGATTGCAGAACCGTTCAATATAGGCCCTGTTCCGGTTCAGAATGCCCGTCTCTTTTTCGGAAGATGTCCTGATCAGCATCGCAACCGGTTTCTTCGGTGCGACATTCTTATCTGAACGGATGTTTCGCACGGAACGGATAATATTCTGCAGGAGTGCCATTTCTTCTTCCGCTGCCGGATCCATCCATCCCGCGGCGCTTTGCGGCCATTCGCTGCGCATAATGGTTTCGCCGCGGTGCGGAAGGTGCTGCCAGATTTCCTCAGTGACAAAAGGCATGATCGGATGAAGCAATTTTAGTATTTTATCAAGCACATAGGTCAGAACCGACTTTGTGGTTTTCTTTGCCGACTCGTCTGTTCCGTACAGCGGAAGCTTCGCCATTTCGATATACCAGTCGCAGAAGTCATCCCATATGAACTGATAAAGATAATGCCCGGCCTCGCCGAAATCATAGCTTTCATAAAGTGCGGTCACTTTTTCAATGGTCGTATTCAGCCGTGCTAAAATCCAGCGGTCGGCAATGGACTTGTCACCGGTCAGGTCAACATCGTCAAACGAAAAGCCGTCAAGGTTCATGATCACAAAGCGTGACGCATTCCAGATTTTATTCGCGAAATTCCAGTTTGCCTCAACTTTGCTCCACTGGAAGGTCAGATCCTGACCCGGTGTTGTTCCCGTCGCCAGCGTGTAGCGCAGCGCGTCCGCCCCATAGCGCTTGATGACATCCATCGGATCAATGCCGTTTCCGAGCGATTTGCTCATCTTCCGTCCCTGTTCATCGCGTACGAGACCATGGATCAAAACATCGCGAAACGGGCTCTTTCCTGTAAATTCAGTCGACTGGAACATCATTCGCGCAACCCAGAAGAAGATAATGTCGTAGCCGGTTACCAGCGCGTTGGTCGGAAAATACCGTTTGAAGTCGGGGTCTTCCTCATCCGGCCAGCCCATCGTTGAGAAAGGCCAGAGTGCCGAACTGAACCAAGTATCGAGCACATCCTCATCCTGTTTCCAGTTTTCACTATCTTTCGGCGCTTCCATCCCGACATACACTTCGCCGGTCTGTTTATGGTACCATGCCGGTATCCGGTGGCCCCACCACAGCTGCCGCGAAATACACCAGTCACGAATGTTTTCCATCCAGTGCCTGTAAGTCCCCTCAAAACGCTCCGGAACAAAGTTGACTTTGTCATCCGTTTCCTGCATATTCAGTGACGCCTCGGCCAATGGCTTCATCTTCACGAACCATTGTGTCGATAAAATCGGTTCGACAACGACACCTGTACGTTCCGAGTGTCCGACAGCATGAGCGTGTTCCTCCGTATAGGCGAGAGCCCCGGCTTCTTCCAGATCCCTGACGATCCGTTTCCGGCATTCATCACGGTCCAGTCCCTGATATTTACCGGCATTCTCATTCATTTTGCCGCGCTCATCGATAACGAGAATTCTGGGCAGATCATGGCGGTTCCCAACCTCAAAGTCATTCGGATCATGGGCCGGCGTAATTTTAACGGCTCCGGTTCCAAAGGACCGGTCGACATAACTGTCGGCAACAATCGGAATTTCCCTGCCGACAATAGGCAGAATCGCGGTTTTCCCGACTATATTTTTATAGCGTTCGTCATCCGGGTGGACGGCGATCGCCGTATCGCCGAGCATCGTTTCGGGCCGCGTCGTCGCAATCTGAATAGAGCCCGAACCGTCAGCCAGGGGATAATTGATGTGCCATAGAAAACCGGGAATCTCCTTGTATATGACTTCGATGTCGGACAGTGCCGTTCTCGCAGCCGGATCCCAGTTGATAATATACGCCCCCCTGTAGATCAGCCCTTTTTCATAAAGGCTGACAAACACCTTGCGAACGGCCGTCGACAAGCCTTCGTCGAGCGTGAACCTTTCCCTTGAGTAATCAAGGGAAAGGCCGAGTTTTGCCCATTGCCTGCGAATGAAAGACGCATATTCTTCCTTCCAGTCCCAGGCAACTTCGAGAAACTTTTCGCGCCCAAGATCATATCGTGATTTGCCTTCTTTTCTCAGCTTGGCGTCAACCTTGGCCTGTGTAGCGATGCCCGCGTGATCCATGCCCGGAAGATAGAGCGCATCATAGCCCTGCATTCTCTTGAACCGTATTAAAAGATCCTGCATTGTCGTGTCCCAAGCATGCCCGAGATGCAGTTTACCGGTAACATTGGGAGGCGGGATGACGATCGAATACGGCTTCTTCGACGGGTCCTCGTCGGCCTTAAAGTATCCTTTTTCCCGCCATGTCTTATACCACTTTTCTTCGGTCAGACTGGGATCATATTTTGTTGCCATTTCGTTTTCTGCCATTTTTACAGCTCCTTTACGTTCCACTAAACTAAAAAAGCCCTCTTCATCGCAAGGACGAAGAAAGCTCCGTGGTACCACCTTAATTTGCGCATAAACAGCCGCGCACACTTCATGATTCGATAACGGGGTTCCGGACCTTCCTACTCCGCCTAAACAGCGTTTCAGAAGGACTGCTCAAGGGCAACTTCCACTCCGGCAGCAGGGGAAGCCTCTCAGCGCACCGGTTTCCCTCTCTCCCAGAGAATGGACGACTGATCCATCCTCTTCCAGCATAAAGATGTGTACTACTCCCTGTCTCAGCATTTAGATCTCAAGTTTTGTAATTATTATATATACTTTATTCTCATTTCGTCAATGATTCATACATTTTCCTGTACGGGTTCTACCGCACGGAGGCCTATTGTCTTTCATAAACTGAAACAAAAAGATTCGGCTAAAGAAAGGAGAACATCTCTTGTTCAAAAAAAATCTTTTTCCTCCTGTTTTCAAAAAAATCCGTGAAGGCCTGGGCGTGATCGTCCTTCCGCTGGCGATTTTTCAGCTGATACGGGCCATTTTCATTCCGACAACTTTCGACGTTCTGATTGCTGCTATTCTTTTTTTCATCTATATCGCTTTTCTAAAAAAATGGCTGTAGCGCGCTCATTCATTCTTTACCTGTTCCTCTTCTTTTTTCGCTTCTTCTTCTTTCTTTTTTTTCTGATCAAGGAGCTGTTGCAGCTGACCGGTCATTTCTGTGTACGCCCGGCTCAGCCTCATCCATCTCTTTGTATACCATTGTTCGCTATGACCCCTGTTTTCCTCGTATTCTCCAATCAGGTCGAGCGGGGCTTTCGGACAGAGCAGTAAATGGAACAGAAATTCCGATTCTTCTTCGTTCAGCGGACACTCTGAAAAGTAAGAATGCAGCAGCCGGTTCCAGGACTCACCGGCGGGAGAAAGCATAACGCTGGCTTGCTCAAACAAGGCGGCCGTTTCAATGATAAAGAAATCTTCTTCGGATTCTTCAAAATTGCACAAGAAACTCTTTTCTCCTTCAATCAGCAAATGAAGCGGGCTCAGGCGGCCGTGACAAAGCGCGCGCCGCAGCTTTTTGCCTGATCCGTCTTCATTTTTCTCTTGCCCTTTGGAAAAATAGGCGAATGCCCGCTGCATATTGTTGAGACCGTCCGCCGTGAAGCTGAGGATGCACTGTTCAAAGGGAGAAGGATAGACACGATGCTCTGCCCTATTCAGGAAGCGTTCCCACTCAATTTGCCTGGCGCCGACCATCTGAGCCGCCGTTGCGAAAAGATCGGATGCGTCTTTTTCCTCCTGAAGCGTCTGCCGGTGCAGTTGGGCGGACCGCACAAACAAATGGCGATAACGTTCAGACAGATCCGAATCGGGCACGGTTTCTTCAAACCAGGGCATTAAATAATAACTGTTCTCTTCGCCTCGGACCACCAGATCTCCGTATTTGGAAGGAAGCGGACCGACCGCGTCAATGATCAGTCTGCCGGCCAGAGAATAGGCTTTGTGCAGATGCCGTATCTGCCGGTCCGTCAGCTTTTTTTGCTTGAGCGCGAATGTGCCGTTTGCCGTCTCCACCTTAATTACGTTTCCGAGCGGATCCATTCTGAGGGGAACGAGATCGTACTGAAAAAGTATTCGGTTAAAATGCAGATTCTCTCCCGCCGCCATGGCAGTTCACTCGCTTTCCTGGTCAAACCGGCTGTGAAAAAACAGAATCAAACAGTCCGATTAGCCGGGTTTTGTGATCCCAGACCGTTTTGAAAGCCTGCAAGTCCTGATCTCTCTGACTGTCTTCCGAAGCGTTGGACAGGGAATCGACCAGCCAAAACCACTCGGACGGGTCAAACCACTCGGCGCGGACAAGATCGGCTGTTTCCCGGTCGGGTACCCCTTTCTCCTTCAAACACAAAAAAAAGCTGCGAACGCTTTCTTCCCCGCTTTCCCTGAACCCATCTAAAAAAAAACGGGCAAGCCCGCGGTATCCGTTAACGGGCGCCTTCTGGCCAAACTCGATAAATAGTGTATCAAGCAGCGACCTGCTGTCCCCCAGTGAAAATGTATCCGGCAGAATGACCGACTCGCTGCGGCGGCTGTGCCTGCTTCTCAGAGAATCCGCCTGCTCCGCCCTTTCCCGGACTGACGGATAGCATGCCGCGGCAAGTTTTCCGGTACTTCCGGAAAATAATCCCGTCTGCCTGTACTGTTCAAATATACTTTCTGCGTGCTGCCGGATGACGGTAGATTTTTCATGATTATTGACCGAGTCCCTGCTTTTCGCAACCAACGTGGAAACGGTCTCGGCCCAGATCGGTTCATTTCCGGACAGAGTGGCTCTTTCCAGCGGAGCATCATGGCAAGTCACCGCAAAGCGTCCGAGCCGGATAAACGGATTTCCGGACTGCGTCACGTACATGCGATCAACAAAAAAACGATCATTGATCAGCTTCATGCGCCAGCTGACATGTCTTCTTAGAAGCCGCTCATCATTCCAGACACGTATTTTCTTCAGTCCTCTTTCCGTTTCAACAATCATCGGCTGCTCTTTAATCACCTTCAGCTGACGAAAATGATAGTTCGCCTGCAGCGCAGAAAACAGAATCTGCAGATTATCATTCATCCTTGTTTCCTTTTGCTCTCCCGGGAATATAAAGAATCTGTCCGGCCTCGATATTGCCCGAAGACAGTTCGTTTCTCCTCAGAAGACTCGTCACGGGGACCTGGTAACGCTCAGAAATGCTCTCAAGCGATTCTCCCGCTTGGACAATGCAGATCTTTACTCTTGTCTGCTGCTCGGCGTCGCTTCCGGCAAGCACTTTTGTCAAATAAAGACTGTTCGCTTCTTCCGGCCCTGATGTCTGCTTTTCATTCTGCAGATTCCCGGCAGAATCGTTCTCCCCGGTTTGGCCGGCCTCAATGGGTGCAGACGAAGCATATCGGCCCGCCGCTCCGCTGTCCGGACGTCCGAAAGCGACCTGAGGCGTGCTCTCTTCCCCTGCGGGTTCAGGCCTGCGAAAAGCTTCGTATTGAAATTCTTCAGCTTCCTGATCCTCATCATACTCAACTTCGCGGTCCGTCGGCATCGGATCAAAGTCATCTGAATAATCATCAATTTCTTTGGGAAGCTGCAGCAATTCATTGTCTTCTTCCTGATCGTCAAACCGCTTCTGTGCTTTTTGCGCTTTTTTATCAGCTTTCCCCGCAGGTTCGTGAACTTTAGGGGCCTCCTTTTTGGCCTTTTCCGGCATGAGCTTTGCCTTTTCTACCTTCTTTGTGACATTTTCCGGTATGCTCTTCGCCTTTTCCACCTTTTCCACCTTTTCCGGAATATTTTCCGGCGGGTTTTCAGCCTTCCCCTGCGCCGAAGGACCCTTTTCAGCTTTCTTCATTTTTGGTTCGGCTGCTTTCTTCTTTTCGGCAGGCTTGGCAGGCTTTTCAGTTACAGGCGCCGGAACTGCGGCTTCAGGCTTTTCCGGAGGCTGCGCCTTTTTTTCGCTGCGGCTCTGATTGGTCAGCCCGGTAATGGCAATATCGGCCTGAAGCTGAATATGGCGGTGTTCGGACAGTTCATAATCAAAAGACTCAATCACGACGAAAAGTTCATCCAGATTCGGCACCCGGTCTACCGGAATCGTGATATCAATGGGAAAATGATGTTCCAGAACCGCTGTTCCGGACGTTGTTTCGGTGATTTCATCAATCGTTCGAAAAGGGGCGGTCTTGTCCTCAACAGCATCCGCCGGAATTCTCGTCGGTGTATATTCTCCGGTCAGCCTGAGAAACCCTTTAATGGTCACATCGTTCCAATTTTCCTCAACAGTAATGTCCGGCTCCAGCGCCATGGACAGTATTTCTTCGGCTGGCGCGTCGTCCCGCAGCCATACCGATTCATTTATTGAAAACTGCAGACTTTCGCTCGAAGATTGAGACATCCTTTCCACCCTCTCATCCATTCTTATTACAGATCTATGCATGAAGACAGGATTTATGCTCAGCCCCGACACAAAAGGGGCCAAACAAAAAAGCGCTGCTCGGCAGCGCGTCAGGGTTAAACGTGAACGGGGATACGGATGTCGTTCATGTTACATTTAGATCTTCGGCTCATTTCCGGAACCGGAAAAGAGACATTGATTCATCATGCATTTTGAAGGAGCGTACCAGTATTGAATAAATATATACAAGCCATATTGTGCTATATACAAGATAAAGAGCTACTTTTATACTTTTGGGCAGCCACACAAACACAAAACTCCACGATACGCCGTTGAATAGAATGTATGGAATTAGATATATTGCATAACTGAGTCCAGCTACAAAAATTAAGGATATAGTAAAAGCTAAAATACTTCTTTTACTTATATCTAATTTTCTTTCCTTTCTAAATATCTGTATTAATGCTTTGATAGTAAAGTATAGAGTAATAATTATTATTAAACCAGTAATGACAATAACTAAAACAGAGACATTATCTGTAGTTTTATTTATATCTTTTACGTCGGTATTATCCACTTTACTTTGAAGTATTTCATTAATTCCTTGTCCAATTTTTGCCACATATTCCGAATTAATATTGGCAAGTATCGCCACTCCAATTTTTTCTTCTGGTCTAAATACAATAAATGAAGAATAACTTGGATTATTCCCCCTATGAGAAATCTCTCCACTACCGCTTTGGTATACAAACCATCCATCTGCATAGGATGATCCATCAGCTAAAGGAGATGTTCTACGACTTGGCTGCTGTGAAATTTTGATCAAATTTTTACTGAAATTAGAATCACTGGATGTTCCCAATTGAATCTTAAGCCATTTCCCCATATCTTCAGCATTAGATAAAATATATCCGGCTGGCTTATTCCCTCTGTAAACTGGAGCTTCGTATAGACTCGGTTTTAAAAAAGCTAGTTTGTACCCTTTTGTCATTGAATCATCGGTTACTTGTCCTCTATCTAGATATGTATTGTTTAAATTCATAGGTTTTAGAACAGAATCCTCTATATACTTTTCATAGGAACTACCAGTAACCTTTTTAATAATTAAGCCTAGTACATCATAATTTATAGTAGCATATTGATATTTTTCTCCAGGCTTACTATCTAGATTAATACCCACCAATGTTCTAACGGTTTTCTCTAATGCGTTGTCTTCATTTGAACTTGGTATTTTATCTATAGTATTATAAGGTATTCCACTGGTGTGGTGGAGCAATTGTTCTATAGTTATTGATGCATCTTTTCCCTCATATTTAACTTTTAACCAAGGAATATACTTGGTTACCTTATCCTCAAGTTTGATTAGTCCATCTTTTTGCAGATTCAAAATACCTAAAGCAGTAAAGGCCTTACTATTGGATCCAATTTCAAATATAGATTTAGATGTAACGGGTGTTTTATTTTCCAAATCAGCATATCCGAATCCTTTTTGATATACTGTCTCATTGCCTTTTACTATTACCACAGACAAACCTGGAATTTTTCCTTTATCCATATTGTTTTCTATTAAATTCTGTATCTTCTCATTTGAGTCCTTATTTAAATTATTTATCCCATTACTTTCATTCTCTGCTGCATAAATTTTAACTGATTGGAAGAGTGCACTAATGAGAATACCAAAAGTCATAAATACTATAAATAATTTAATGGCTTTTTTCATATCATCTTACTCCATCCTTAGTTTAGTTTTTTAACTTAATATTATAAGTTTTACTTCTAGGCTTGTAATTATTTAAAGTGGACCCCATTGACAAGACACAGATAGGCGTTTCGGCTTCTCTTACTAAGAAGTTTAACATTTTCTTTTGTAAGTTCCGAAGCAGTCCTCTCACTTGCGGATGATCGATGTTTCTGCGCACTGGATACTGGTTATGATCAGTGTGCCTGATCAAGCGGTTTACAAAAATCTCTGAACAGGTTTAGGGCGTTTTCACTGCTCAGCGGAAAATCATAGCGTTCAGGTTCCTTTTGGAACATCTGCCGCCGGAAATCGCTGGTTATTCATTAAAAAGTCGTCGGCTTATTCAAAGAATCATCAGTAAACGGCAGATTATCAACAGTAATATCAAAAGAATCAACAGTAAATCGCCGTTTATCATCAGTAAAGTTAAAAATATCAACAGTAACGATCAAAGAATCAATAAGTGTGAATAATCAGAACACAATTTGAGTTTCATTTATGCCTTTGACTCTTCCTGCCGTCTGAACGCTTCCTTCAGTCCGCCGTCACACCTTCAGATGACGGGAGGGGTGCCCCGTTACATTTTTTCAAGATAAACACCCTCGTCTTTCTTCCATTCACAGTAAAAGATGTCCTTGTAACGATCGATATGGCGGCTTTGAAGTGTTTTTAGCAGCCATTCTTCGTTCAGCCCTGCCTTTTCCAAGTTTTCCCAGTCAACCTTGCCGTCGCTGATTAATGTTACCGGCAAGTATACCGGTTTTTGCCGCTGCTCGATCTGAAGCTGCTGCTCAATGTCGGCATTTGTCGGCGTCGCATATTTCGTTTTTTTCAACACGCTGACTGTCCCGTCGGTCTCGAGAATAGCGTAAGCCACTTCTCTGACGGAGAAGACATCTTTCTGTCTGAGCAGGTTCTGAAGCATGTTCATATCCAGTTTTTCTTTTTTCATCGCCTCCCGGTCAATGTGCCCGTTCCGGATAACGATGGACGGACTTCCTTCAAGAAAACTTCTTGTACCCCTGAACTTTTGCGTACACCACTCCACGGCATAGATCAGACTCCCCCACAAGGCGATGGAGAACAGGATTGAACTGATTTTGATATCTTTGTCGTAAAGCGCATTGCCGACAAATTCTCCAAGAACAATTGCGGAAATAAAGTCAAAAGGCGTGATCTGCGAGAGCGTCGCCTTCCCCAGTATTTTTGTCATAACAAATAAGGCCGCAAAGCCAATCACAAGTTCAAATGCTATCGATACAAAATGCATGCCTCTCACCCTCGATAAACTTTTTAAAAAAACACCTTATTATTGTGATTCAATTTCTGAAAAATATTTACCGAATGCCTGAAGTTATCCGCCGCTAGGTGAGCAAAAACGGTTTTGAGAGTAAAAAAATAATCCCCGCACAAAAAGGCAGGGATTTTCTTCTGGGTTTGTTGATGAACAATCATTATTCCGATTCTGCAATACGTTTGAAGGCAATTTCTGCAGCGGCAATGGTTTTTTCAATATCGTCATTCGTATGCTTGGTCGACAGGAATACGCCTTCGAACTGCGATGGCGGCAGAGAGATCCCCTGCTCGACCATCGCCGCAAAATAGTTTCTGAAGTGATTGAGATCGGATGATTTCGAACGTTTATAATTAATAACTTCCTGATCGGTGAAAAAGAACCCCATCATCGCGCCGGCCTGGTTGACCGAAAGCGGAATGCCGTATTTTTCTGCGGCGGCTTTGTACCCTTCTGACAGACGGTCCGCCTTCTTCCGGAATTCTACATAATCATCCGGTTTCAGCTGCGAGAGCGTCATATAGCCTGCCGCCATGGCAAGTGGGTTTCCCGACAAGGTGCCCGCCTGATAGACAGGACCTTCCGGTGCGACCTGCTTCATAATGTCCCGCCGGCCGCCGTACGCGCCGACCGGCAGCCCGCCGCCGATCACTTTTCCGAGCGTCGTCAGGTCGGGTGTCACGCCATAATAACCCTGGGCGCAGTCATAGGCTACACGGAAGCCTGTCATGACTTCGTCAAAGATCAGTAGTGAGCCGTATTCTTTTGTGATTTTACGCAATGCCTGCAGAAAACCGGGAACTGGCGGAACGACGCCCATGTTTCCCGCGACCGGTTCAACAATGATGCAGGCAATATCATGGCCATACTGTTTGAACACGTCCGCAACGCTCTCCACATCATTGTAGGGCACGGTCAAGGTATCTTTCGCCAGCTGAGCCGGGACCCCGGGACTATCCGGAAGACCAAGCGTGGCGACGCCGGATCCGGCCTTTATCAGTAATGAATCGGAACTCCCGTGATAGCTTCCTTCAAATTTCAGGATCTTCTCACGTCCGGTGTAGCCCCGGGCAAGCCGGATCGCACTCATCGTCGCTTCAGTCCCGGAGTTCACCATGCGCACCATCTCTACGGAAGGAACACGCTCAATCACCAGTTCGGCCAGTTTCGTTTCAAGCACATGAGGCGCTCCGAAGCTTGTCCCTTTTTCCGCTGTCTTCTTGATAAATTCAATGACTTTTTCATCGGCGTGTCCGAGAATCAGCGGTCCCCAACTCAGGACGTAGTCGATGTACTCATTGCCGTCAAGATCATAGATCTTTGAACCTTTGCCATGATCCATATAGATTGGATTCAGGTCCACGGACGGGAAGGAACGGACCGGGCTGTTGACCCCGCCCGGCATCAAGGGTTTCGCTTCTTCGAACGCGGCGATTGATTTTTTAAATTCCATCGTTCACACTTCCTCCCCGAGCCAGCGAACAGCGTCCTTCGCATGATATGTAATAATCAGGTCGGCACCGGCCCGTTTCATGGCCGTCAGCGACTCCAGAACCACCGCCTTCTCGTCGATCCAGCCGTTTTGCGCCGCCGCTTTGACCATCGCGTATTCACCGCTGACGTTATAGGCGACAAGCGGCAGGTTGACGTTGTTGCGTACATCGCGGAGCACATCCAGATAAGGAAGGGCAGGTTTGACAATGATGAAATCGGCACCTTCCCCGACATCCGAAGCCGCTTCCCTCAGTGCCTCCCGGCGGTTTGCCGGATCCATCTGATACGTTTTTCGGTTGCCGAATTTCGGCGCGCTCTCCGCAGCGTCGCGAAAAGGTCCGAAAAATGCCGACGCATATTTGACTGCATAAGACATGATCGGAATATTGGCAAATCCCGCCTCATCAAGCGCATGGCGGATAGCCATGACGAATCCGTCCATCATATTCGACGGGGCGATGATATCAGCACCGGCCTCCGCCTGGGAAACTGCCGTTTTGGCCAGATATTCCAAGCTCTCATCGTTGTCCACGTCCCCGTCATGAATAATGCCGCAATGTCCGTGATCCGTATATTCGCACATGCACGTATCGGCAATGACAACGAGTTCAGGATAGCTTTTCTTTGCCTGGCGGATCGCTTCCTGTACGATCCCGTGTTCATCGTAGGCCCCGGAGCCGACAGCATCTTTTTCTTTCGGGATGCCGAAAAATATTACTGACGGAATGCCGAGTCCGACCACTTCCGACAGTTCTTCATCCAGGCGGTCCAAAGAATACTGGAAGACATTCGGCATGGATGGAATTTCTTTTTTTATGCCTGTCCCTTCGGCCGTCACGAAAATCGGATAAATAAAATCGGATGGTCTGAGAAATGTTTCACGAACCATTTTTCTTAAAGTATCTGTCCGGCGAAGCCTGCGGTGGCGATCAAATTTTAATGGATTCATCTTGTCATGACTTCCTTTTTTTGTAGTAGTCGGCTAATGCATCGATCATATCGTTTGCGGTAAAGTTTGCGGGAACGGCATCAGGGGGACAGCCCAGTGATTCCAGCGCCTGTGCGGTTACGGTTCCGATCGCCGCAACAGCGCACGTGTCCAAAGCTCTGCGCCACAAACTTTCATCCAATAATTCGGTAAAAAAACGAACAGCAGAGGGACTGGCAAAGGTGATCGCGTCAACACCGTGCGCTTCCACTGTGTCCGCAAGAACTTTTTTGGCAGAAACATTCGGAACGGTTTCGTACAGCACCCGGCCCGTCACCCCGACGCCCAGCTTTCTGAGTTCGTCAAGCCAGGACGTATCCGCCATCGAGCCGAGCGGCACGGCGATCCGCGCCGCTTTGAGGCGTCCGCTCCTAAAAGCGGCGACCACACTACGTGCAGTGAACCGTTCGGGAATAAAATCCGCCCTCAATCCAAAGGTTTCGAGCGCCTGGCCGGTTTTTTTTCCAACGGCAGCCAGCTTGACCCCTTTTAATCGATCCGGATCATCCAGCGTGCTCATAAAAAAATCAAGCGCGTTTTTGCTTGTCAAAACGATCCAGTCGGCCATCCGGACCGAGTCGAGCCAGGCGCGTTTTTCCTCTTCCGAGAGCCCGGCCTTCCGGTAGCCGATGACCGGGACGGCGACCGGCTCTCCTCCATGATATCGGATCCGTGCGCACATCGAAGCCGACTGGTTCCCGGCTCTCGTGACAAGCACACGTCTGCCCCGCAGCTCCGATCCCATCCTTCTCCTCCCCCAATCCCTGCTGCTTAATTGCTGAATTCGGATAAAATTTTTCCGGCACCGCGCGCAAGCAGTTCGCCGGCGGCCTGAGTCCCGAGAACATCCGGATCGGTGCCTTCCAACCTTGTCTTCAGAACCGTCGCGCCATCCGGAGAAGCGACCAGCCCGGTCAGCGCGAGCCCGGTATCCCCTTTACACTCGCAAAAGGCGGCGATCGGCACCTGGCAGCCCCCGTTCAGTTTTTTTAAAAAGGCACGTTCGGCCCGGACGGTGACAGCCGTCTCCTCATCGTTAATCTTTTTCAGAAGGGCTTTTAATTCCGCGTCTCCGGATCTGCACTCGATCGCCAGCGCACCCTGGCCGACCGCCGGCAATGAAACCCCGAACGGAAGATACTCCGCAGTTTTGAGTTCGGGAAGCCCCATCCTTTTCATTCCTGCCGCGGCAAGAACAATGGCATCGAATTCCCCGTTCTTCAGCTTGGCCATCCTTGTGTCGACGTTGCCACGTACGGACTGTACCCGCAGATCAGGACGAAAATGAAGGAGCTGAGCCGCACGGCGGAGGCTGCTCGTCCCGACAACGGCCCCTGAGGGCAGTTCTTCAAGAGATGCGCCGTTTCTGGAAAAAAACATGTCGCGAGCATCCTCGCGCACCGGAACCGAGGCAATTTCCAGACCGTCCGGCAGCTCCGCCGGCATATCCTTCATGCTGTGGACAGCAAAATCAATCGTTCCGTCAAGCAGCGCCTGCTCGATTTCCTTGACAAACAGCCCCTTGCCGCCGACTTTTGACAGGGTTACATGTAAAATTCTATCACCCTTCGTCACAATGTGCCTGATTTGAAAATCAAAATCAGGCGACAGACCCGACAGCGCCCCGATCACATAGCGGCTCTGAATGAGGGCCAGTCTGCTCTTCCTTGATCCGACCAGAATCGTTCTCATTGCCATTCCCCATTTCTCTCTTCCGAAAAACAAGTAAACAAAGTTTCATCTTTTCAGGTTACTGCACATTAAATAAAAAAATCTGCTGATCCGTCAAAGTACGGACCCGCGCAAGGGCAGGCGGCAATATTTTTAACCGTAAGCAGTGCAGGCGCTGCTACAATTTTCATGTGTGCGTTCCAAGCATTTGCCGCTCCGGCTTTTCTTTTTTGGGCACGGACGCGGCGAAAGGTGTCTTGTCCTGCTCGCCGCTTACTTCATCTGCAATATTGAAGATGTCGATAAAAAGATCCATGACCTCCTTGCCGTTTTTTTCCCCGGCAAATTCCTTGACTTTATTAATCGGATCACGAAGCAGCTGATTGATGATGCTTTTCGCGTGTTTGCTGATCACTTTGCGTTCGTGTTCCGTCATCTCAGGCAATTTGTTCTCTATGCTTTTCATCGTTTCCGAATGAATGGAAAGCGCTTTGTTCCGGAGAGCGGTGATCACGGGAACGACTCCCAATGTCCGCAGCCATCCGGCGAATTTGTCCAGCTGTTCATCAATCATAGGTCCGATCAGCAGGGCCGCTTTTCTCCGCTCTTCCAGATTTGACGCCACAATATTTTCCAGGTCGTCAATGTCGTAGAGGTACACACCGTCGAGTAGTGCGACGCGCGGGTCGATGTTGCGCGGAACCGCAATATCGACAAAGATAATCGGCTTCCCGCCGCGCCTGGCGACGGCATCTGAGACATCGTTTTGTGACAAAATAAATTCAGGGGCAGACGTCGAGGTGAGCAAAATATCCGCCTGATCCATAAATCGGCTCAGTGATTCGAAGGGGACGGCTCTGCCTCCGTATTGTCCCGCCAGACTTACTGCCTTCTCCATTGTCCGGTTCGCAACCGTAATATGCGAGGCGCCGCCGCCGACCAGATGTTTCAGCGCCAATCTGCTCATTTCACCGGCTCCGATCATCAGTATCTCTTTATCTTCCAGTGGTCCGAACGTGTTCCTGATCAGTTCCACTGCCGCATAGCTCACAGAGACAGGATGATCGTTGATCTGCGTTTCGGCCTGGGCACGTTTTGCAACGGTCACCGCTTCTTTGAACAATTCGTTAAAAAAGGTCCCGGTTGTCCCCGCCTTCTGCGCCGTAAGAAAGCCGTCCCTCACCTGCCCCAGAATCTGCGTTTCGCCGAGAACCATAGAATCCAGCCCGCACGCGACCCGAAACAAATGGTTGACAGCTTCCCGATCTTCCTTTACAAACAGAAACGGCAAAAGATCCTCACGGGAAATATGAAAACAGTCCGCGAAGAATTGTTTCGTATAATGACGGCCGGTATGCAGCTGATCGCTAACCACATAAAATTCCGTCCGGTTGCAAGTTGAGACGATCACATCTTCAAAGATGCTTTTTGTATCCCTCAGTTTTGTCAGAGTTTCTTCAAGATCCGATGCCGTCAATGTCAGTTTTTCCCTGACGTTGACCGGAGCACGGTGATGATTCACTCCAACTGCCAGAATATGCATCAAGCTCCCCCCGCTATTCATTACTTCCTGATTATGCGGCAAAACATCTGATTGAGATGTTAAGTAACTGTCTTACCTTAAGATAGCAGTTCAGTGTTACAAAATCAAAGATCCGCGCTTACACCCACTCATTTTACCGTATATTTCACAAAAAGTTCAAACAAAGACCTTATCGTACAGTAAACGCAATGATTTATTTGAGAAATGGTTCAAGTATACGCCATGCATCGTCTTTTCCCGCGCCGGTAACGGATGAAAAGAGGAGCAAAGGCTCGTCAGCCCCAAGGCCCAAATCATGAATGATCATTTGCTTTTGTTTCTGATGCTTCCCTTTCGGTACTTTATCCGCTTTTGTTGCGACCGTGACGATAGGACGGCCGAAATAGTCAAGATAATCATGCATCTGCACATCTTCTTTAGACGGCGGGTGACGCAGGTCGACAAGGTGAACGACCGCGCTCAATTCGCTCCGCTGTGAAAAATAAGCTTCAAGCATCTTTCCCCAGGCCTCTTTTTCTTTTTTTGACACTTTCGCGTAACCGTACCCCGGCACATCGACAAAGTAAAAAGATCCATTTATTTTAAAATAATTCAGTTTCTGCGTCTTCCCCGGTTTCTCAGAGGTTCTGACCAGACTGCGCCGGCCAAGCATTTTGTTGATAAAAGAAGATTTGCCGACATTTGAACGGCCGGCCAGCGCAATTTCGGGCAGTCCGTCCGTGGGATACTGTGCCGGCCCGACCGCACTGATGATATATTCCGCTTGTCCGATTTTCAAAACTTTTCCTCCTTCCGCCCAACGCATTTTTCACTAAAAAACACAAAAAGGGCGATGAACGATGGTCATCGCCCCTTCACAGGAAACAGCGATTCTTCACGTCCGATATAAATTGCATCTGCAACAATTTTATCGCAAGTGATTTCAGCTGTCCATGAAACGGGTAAAACGTCTGATATGAGCCGTGAGGCATCTGGATTCTGTTAACTGTCTTTTCGGACTCTCGAAGATGCGGATCGTGCGGAAAGCGACCGGTCAAGCAGCGCAGTTGAAAATGAAGGACTCTCCTGTCCGTCCCCTGCATTTTCCTCAGGGAGCAGGGCCAGCTCAAGCACCTCTCGCAGCGTGTCGACAGGAATCACTTCAATTTTCTCGTTATGTTTCAGTGATTCCTGCATGTTTTCTCTCGGTATCATGACACGTCCTGCGCCGGCTTCGGCAGCAGCCTCGACTTTGGCCGCCACGCCGCCGACAGGTTTAACCTGTCCGTGAAGCCCCAGTTCACCCGTCATCGCTATTCCGGAATCAACCTTGCGCCGAAGAATAGCCGAGCACACCGCCACCGCCATTGAAATGCCGGCGGACGGACCATCGACAAGTGCCCCGCCGGGAAAGTTGACATGAATATGGTACTTATAAGCTGAGAAACCCATTCTGTTTAAAACCGTCAGCACATTTTCAACTGAACCGCGTGCCATACTTTTTCGTGTGATCGATCGTCCCGACGAGCCCATCGTCTCTTCTTCGGCGATTCCTGTAATGGTCACGCTGCCGCCGTGACGGCTTTTCACGGCGGCAGCCTCAACTTCGAGAAGCACGCCCCGTCCGGGCCCGTAGACGGCAAGACCGCTGACCAGACCGATCTGGGGCTTGGCCTGAACTTTGCGGTTCGGTTTCGGCACCAGCCGGCTGGCGTTGATTACCCATTCGATCTCAGCCAGACCAATTCTCCGCGCCTTTTCATTATGAGCGATCGTCATTCCGGCTGCGATCTGCATCATATTGACGGCTTCACGGCCGTTTTTCGCGTACTCCGCTATTTTTTCCAGACAAACCTGCGGCACTTCCAGATTGAGTTTGTCCGCTGCGCGTTTAGCAATCAGTTGAATATCCGGATGGCTCAGTTCATTAAAGAAGATTTCGAGACAGCGCGAGCGAATTGCAGGCGGAATCTCCTCCGGACGGCGGGTGGTCGCTCCAATCAGCCGAAAGTCGGCAGGAAGGCCCTTCTGAAAAATTTCATGAATGTAGTTCGGAATCTGACGGTTTTCTTCACTATAATAAGCACTTTCAAGAAACACCCTACGATCTTCCAGCACTTTCAGCAATTTATTCAGCTGAATCGGGTGAAGTTCTCCGATTTCATCGATAAAGAGAACGCCGCCGTGGGCATGGGTGACCGCCCCTTCTTTCGGCTGGGGAATACCGGCCTGCCCCAGTGCTCCAGCCCCTTGATAGATGGGATCATGCACGGAGCCGATCAGCGGGTCGGCAATGCCCCGCTCGTCGAATCTGGCCGTTGCTCCGTCCAGTTCAACAAAAGG
Organism: Sporolactobacillus putidus; assembly: GCF_014647035.1. GTDB lineage: Bacteria > Bacillota > Bacilli > Bacillales > Sporolactobacillaceae > Sporolactobacillus > Sporolactobacillus putidus. The sequence goes on from NZ_BMOK01000001.1 coordinate 155,247, forward strand.
CGCCGAGCTCTTAAAAGGAGAATCCGGATTCCGCTTCGCCTCTTCGAGAACAAGACGCGCGGCCGCCGTCTTGCCGATCCCGGGCGGTCCATAGATGATCACATGCTGGGGATTCGCACCGCAGAGGGCCGCTCGGAGCCCCAGAATCCCGTCTTTCTGTCCGATCACATCCTCCATTGTTCTCGGCCGTATGCGTTCAGACAACGGTTCGGACAATGATAGGCTGTTCATTTTTCTGAGTTGTTCCAGTTCTTTTTTGGATTCTTTATCGATAGAAATTCTCTGTACATGCTGATTGTGCAGCAAATTCCAAAAATACAGCCCGATGATAGCACCGAAAAAAATTTGAGTAAAGATCAGCAAAACCATCCAGTTCATCTGTCTACCAGCCTCCCGGCAAGAGAGAGCTGCCCGGCCGCTCGCCGGCTGAACAGCCGTTCCCGCTTCTTTTAATGGCCAGTATTGCCAAGCCCGGCTGGAGATAAACAAAAGTGAATAATAAAAAGGGGTGTTTTTCCAACTTTCGGAAAAACACCCCTTAAGCTTTCACTCAGGCTAAGTTTCAGGCGCTTTCTTTCGGCGACTCAATGTTTTTGGCAACGGTTGACCCATCGCTCAAAAGCAGGGTAGGCCGCTCTTTGCCGTCAACCGTCGCTTTCGTAATGACACATTTTTCAATGTCGTCACGGGAAGGCAATTCGAACATCACGTCCAGCATCATGCTCTCAATAATCGAACGGAGACCGCGTGCACCCGTCTTGCGTTCAATAGCCAGCTCGGCAATGGCACGGAGTGCGTCTTCCGTGAATTCAAGCTCAACATCGTCGAGTTCCAGCAGTTTTTTATACTGTTTGACCAATGCGTTTTTCGGCTTGGTTAAAATATCAACCAGCGCATCTTCATCGAGCTGATTCAATGTCGAGATGACCGGCAAACGGCCGATAAACTCAGGAATTAAGCCGAACTTCAGTAAATCTTCCGGCAGCACATGCTTCAGGGCGTCGCCGCGCTGCATTTCCTGATTCTTTGCGCCGACCCCGAAACCGATCACCTTTTTGCCAAGACGACGCCTGATGATCTGTTCAATACCGTCAAAGGCGCCGCCGCAAATGAACAGGATGTTGGTGGTATCGATCTGGATAAATTCCTGGTGCGGGTGCTTCCGCCCGCCCTGAGGCGGAACACTGGCTACCGTCCCCTCAAGAATTTTGAGCAGCGCCTGCTGAACGCCTTCACCGGACACGTCTCTTGTAATTGACGGGTTTTCCGATTTTCTCGCGATCTTATCAATCTCATCGATGTAGATGATTCCCTTTTCCGCTTTTTCAACGTCATAATCCGCGGCCTGAATCAGTTTCAGCAGAATATTTTCCACATCCTCGCCGACATAGCCTGCCTCCGTCAGCGAAGTGGCATCGGCAATCGCGAACGGCACATTCAGAATGCGCGCAAGTGTCTGGGCCAGCAGCGTTTTCCCGCTTCCTGTCGGGCCAATCATCATGATGTTGCTCTTGGACAGCTCGACATCGTCCGGTTTTTGTTTTGAATTAATTCTTTTATAATGATTATAAACGGCTACAGACAAATTTTTCTTGGCATCATTCTGCCCAATGACGTAATCTTCCAGAATGGCGCAAATTTCCTGCGGCTTTGGAATATCCTTGAATTCAACTTCCTCATCCGTGCCCAGTTCTTCTTCTACAATTTCCGTGCATAGCTCGATGCATTCATCGCAAATGTAGACGCCCGGTCCAGCGACAAGCTTGCGGACCTGATCCTGAGTCTTTCCGCAAAAAGAACATTTCAATTGTCCTTTTTCTTCGTTAAATTTGAACATGTTTTCACCCCTATTCATTCTATCTTTCATCGAAACTCCAGACAAGAGCGAAGCATCCGGCCAACTGTAGTCATTCGTCTGAAGCAGGCCGTCTCCTCATTCGACTATTCTTTCCTTTTTCGTGCCGGGGAACCGACCGGGCAGCCCATACCCGGTTCCCTGTGAACAGACAGATGGTGCCGACCGCTCTGTTTCGTTTATTCGTCATTCTGCCGTCCCGGCCGCCGCATCCGGTTTCTGAACCCTTCCGTAGCCTGCCGGTCAGCAAATGGCGCACCCTGAAACAGGAGGCGGGACCGTATCCCGTTCAAAGTCCGGCAGACACTCACGTTCCCGGCCGCTGTCCCGCCAGTCGGCGAGTTTTTTTATTACAAATTCTTTATGTACGCATTGTAACATAAAAAAACTCTCCCGATAAGCCATATGCCTTTTAGGACAAATATACAACTATATTTTGGGCATGATCCTGAATCAAACGTCAAACATGCGTGTATCCTTATCTGATAATGATGAGTGGACAGACGCCGTGATTCATGCCTGTCCACCCATTTTATGATTATTTATTTTCAGTATGTCTTCTTATTCTTTTTCTTCTGTTTCTTCTTTTGCTTCTGCCGCTTTCGGTTTGCTGTTTTCAACAAGGAAATCGACAGTTTTTCGGAGCCGGACATCTTCTTTGACCAGATTTTCATTGCCGAGAGCCGATTTCAGCTGATCTACACTTAGTTTGTATGTTTCAGCCGTTTTTTTCAGTTCCTCTTCTACTTCTTCATCCGTCGGTTCAATATTTTCCGCATCGGCAATAGCCTCAAGCGTCAGATTGGCACGCACACGCTTTTCAGCATCGTCTTTCATCTGATTGCGCAGCGCGTCTTTGTCTTGGCCTGAAAAGCTGGCATACATTTCCATTGTCATACCCTGTGCTTTCAGGCGCTGTTCAAATTCGCCCAACATGTGGTCCTGTTCACTGGAAATCATGACTTCAGGGATATCTATTTCAGCATTGTCAGCCGCCTGGGTTACAACACTGTCGCGCTTGCTGTTTACCGCGTCCGATTCTTTATGTTCCTTTAAATGATTCTTAATCTTTTCTTTAAGCGCGTCCAGGGTTTCAACATCATCGTCGACGTCCTTGGCAAATTCATCGTCCAGTTCCGGAAGCTGCTTTGATTTGATTTCATGAACCTTGACTTTGAAAGTTGCTTCCTTGCCCTTTAATTCTTCAGCATGGTATTCCTCGGGGAAGGTCACAACAACATCCTTTTCGGCGCCCGCTTTCAGACCGACCAGTTGATCTTCAAAGCCCGGGATGAACGAACCTGAACCGATTTCCAAAGAATAGTTCTCGGCTTTGCCGCCTTCAAAGGGCTCATCGCCAACATATCCGTCAAAGTCAATGACAACCGTATCGCCCTGCTCCACTTCGCCGTCTTCCTTGACGACAAGTTCAGCGTAGCGTTCCTGCAGATGCTTGATTTCATGAGCCACATCTTCATCCGTGACTTCCGTGCTTTTTTCTTCCACTTCAAGGCCTTTATAATCGCCCAGCTTGACTTCAGGCTTGACCGTCACGTCCGCCTTAAGCACAAGTTTCTTTCCCTTGCCGATCTCTTCCACATCCACCTGCGGCTTATCTACCGGTTCGATACCCGTCTGATCAATTGCTGCGGAATAAGCGTCCGGCAAAATAAAATCGATCGCGTCTTCATACAGCGCCTCAACACCGAAACGCTGTTCAAACAGCACCCGCGGCACGCGGCCTTTGCGAAAACCGGGAACATTCACCTTTTTGACGACTTTTTTGAAAGCCTTGTCAAGCGCCTGGTTAAAGCTGTCGGCATCCACTTCAAAGGTCAGTGTGCCTGTATTGCCTTCTTTTTTTTCCCATTTTGCTTCTACAGTCATTTATTCTTACCTCCAACATCTATCTTCATACTTTTTGCAACACGGCTTTTTGTCTGGTCTGCCGTACAAACTTTCGCGCACTGCCTCTGCCCGCAGGCATGGGAATGCCGGTCTGCCTTTTTCTGCAAATCAATGACAACCATCATATTATAACATAAGAGTCATTTGTGAAAAACGTATTTATGCCAAATTTATTACCGGATTCTCTACCACGTTCCCCGGACCTCGATTTCCCTGACAGTCCTGACGGCAGCCTGAAACTCTTTTCTGGAGACATCAAACAGATCAAGGATCCGGTCTTCCTCCCATTCAATGTCGCCGGCCATGGCGGCACGGATGGAAAAAACGGCGGCCCATACTTTGGCTGACGGAGGATCAAGCGGTTTTGGATAGGCATTCATTGTAAAGAATCGTCCGACATTTTTAGCCAAGTCCGCTAAGGTAGGGTTTTCAGAACTGAGCACGCTCTCGATCTGCTTTTCAATCTGATCGGCGAATTCTTTATAAAGAAATTGGCTGTCGAAGGTCACATGGTATACTTCTCCAAATTTGCTGACCTTGATTTGGCTTGCCAGATGGTTTTCCTTAATCACACACATCAGCATGGTTTTAACTTCCGGGTTTTGCTTTTCATCAAGCAGAAACTGCTTCATCCGCGGCAAATATTCATTGTTCAGCCGCCCGGCCAGTTTTCTGATCAGTAGCATCTGAGTTTTTGGATCCGCCTTCTCAAGCGCCGGCCAGTCGATCGGTTCTGAAGAGCGGAGGTCCCGCGAGCTCCCGTTCGTATGCGGTTGCCGCTTCCTCCCCGGCGTTTCAGCGACCTGTCCCGGCTCGTTGATGCGAAGCTCGCAAAACCGCTTCATCTGGCGGAGAAATTCTTTTGTATCCGCGGAGAGATCTTTTCGGCTGTTCATTTGATCGATTTTATCGAGCGCGCCCTGATAATCCTTTTTTTCTATCAATATGGTCAGATACAAACGGAACACGTCGTCATAGTGAGGGGCGCCCCCTTCAAGCAGCTGTATGACGGCTTCCTCGGCCTGATGATAATCGCCCAGTTCGACCGAACAAATCGCCCAGCCGTACAGGCCTTTCAGATCGCCGGCATCCAGTTCCAACAGCTTGCCAAACAAGGGACGGGCCTCACCATAATTTTTTTCTTCGACCAGTGACATCGCCTTATTCAGAAGCCTGCTTTCCAAATCCGGGAGCATGACCACTTTTCCCTCTCGGCGAACCGGTTTTCCATTTTTCTTCATTCTTTCCCGTCCCGTTCCGTTGGTCTTTGCTTTTAGAATATCAGTTTCGCCCCGGCTTAGCAACGATTAGAGAGCAGGGACGCATTGGACCGACTGAGATGAGCGGGATGGATAATCATATGTTTTTATTTTCCACAAATAAAAAAACATATGTTCGTGTATAATGAAATCAGATATTCAAAAATGGGGGGGACACCAATGGATCGCGTGATCTTTCTCGTCGATATGCAGACCTTTTACGCCTCATGCGAAAAAGCCGATCATCCGGAGTTCAAAAATAAACCGCTGATCGTGGCCGGCGACCCGGAACAAAGAAGCGGCATCGTGCTCGCGGCCTGCCCTTTGGCCAAGGATTTTGGCGTCACGACAGCGGAACCGCTCGGCCAGGCGCTGAAAAAGTGTCCGCATGCGGTTATCCGGCGGCCGAGAATGCAGCATTACATCGACGTCTCTGTTCAGGTGACCCGTCTTCTGGAGCAATTTACAGATCTTGTCGAGCCTTATTCTGTCGACGAGCAGTTTGTCGATGTAACAGGCAGCCTGCACTTCTACAAATCCCCTTTTGCAATGGCCGAACACATTCAGCAATCGATAGCGGACGAAGCCGGCGTGTTTGCCAGAATCGGCATCGGCCCCAATAAGGTGCTGGCGAAAATGGCCTGCGATCATTTCGGAAAACACAACGTATCAGGCATTTTCGAACTGAATCGGGACAATCTTGAGCAGCTCCTCTGGCCGCTGCCGATCGGCGAACTATTAGGTGTCGGGCATCGCATGGAACAGCATTTGCTGGGCATGGGCATCCGCAGGATCGGCCACCTGGCCAATTTTCCGATCGACCTTCTGCGGAAAAGGTGGGGCGTGAACGGCGAGCTGCTGTGGATGACTGCCCGAGGTATCGACACCTCACCCGTTTCTCCGGGAACATTCAGCGAACAAAAAGCGATCGGCCACCATATGACGCTGCCCTACGATTATGCGAAAATTAAAGACATCCGTGTCATCCTGCTGGAACTCAGCGAGGAAGTCGCCTACCGGGCGCGGGCAAAGAAGTACAGGGGCCATGTCGTATCCGTCGGCGTATCCGGCGTTTTCGAGCGGCACACCGGCTTTCACCGGCAAATAAAGCTGCCCTTTGCGACCAATTTCGGCATGGATATCTACCGGGCGGCCGACCGCCTGTTCACCGAAAGCTGGGACAGGCAGCCTGTGCGCAGTGCCGCTGTCACCCTGTCCGCCCTGCAGCCCGCGGATAGCTACCAGCTTGATCTGTTTGCGCGTCTCGAGGAAAAAGAAAAACTGAGCGCCGCCGTCGACACCATCTATCGAAGATACGGAAAAACAGCCATTTTTCGGGGATCCTCACTGATGCCGTCCAGCCAGCTTCAGGCGCGAGCAAATAAGATAGGCGGTCATTACAAGGGATAAACCGGCACTGGGAACCCTGCCGGCGCGCACCCTTTCAAGCTGAAAGACGTAGTAAACACCGGGACTCTGCCCGAACAGCACGGCATTCCTCCGAACCGGTTCTAAAAAAACTCCGCCTGTCCTCTGTGAAACACCGGACAAACGGAGCTTTTCTCTTCGGATTTACAGCGATGCGCGGAGAATATCCAGCGTATCTTCCTTGTTCAGTTTCCTGAACTGGCCGAATTCGCCCCTTGCCATTGCGCGCTCGGCCATCAAATCAACTCTGCTGCCGTCAATAGCATAGTCAGCGAGGCGGCTTGGTGCACCGATACTTGTCCAGAACGAACGCAGCGCTTCGATCCCTTCAAGAGCAATCTCGCGATCCGTTTTCCCCTGCGGATCGACGTGGAAGACGCGTTCAGCAAGCTGTTTGAAACGGCCGATGTTAACTTCCAGATTGTGCTTCATCCAGTTTGGAAAGATAATGGCCAGCCCGCCGCCATGCGGAATATCATAGACAGCGGAGACGGCGTGTTCGATATTGTGTGACGCCCAGTCTCCGGCAAACCCCATGGACACCATACCGTTCAGCGCCATCGTCCCGCAGTAAAGAATCGTCTCGCGATGCTCATAGTTTTCAAGATCGTTCACGAGCTTCGGCGCCGTCTCGATCACCGTCTGCAGAATGGATTCGCACAGGCGGTCCTGCAGCGGCGTGTGTCCCGTCTGATGAAAATAGTGTTCAAAAACGTGTGCCATCATATCGACAATGCCGTAGATCGTCTGATTTTTCGGCACAGAAAATGTGAAAGCAGGGTCAAGGATGGAGAAAGCCGGATAGGAATAGGCACAGCTCCACCCATATTTTTCGTGAGTGTCCCAGTTTGTAATTACCGAATTGGGATTCATCTCGGAACCGGTTGCCGCCAATGTCAGCACCGTCCCAAACGGAAGAGCGTCATAAACCGGTTTTTTGCGCGTCACAAATTCCCACGGATCGCCGTCGAACTTCGCGCCCACGGCAATTGCCTTTGTACAGTCGATGACACTGCCGCCCCCGACCGCAAGCAAAAACTGGATATCCTCTGTCAGGCAGACATCAATTCCTTTTTTTACAGTGGTCAGCCGCGGGTTCGGTTCAACGCCGGCGAGTTCATAGGTCTCGGCATGAAGACCGTCAAGAATCTGTTTCACCTGATCATAAAGGCCCGTCCGTTTGATGCTTCCGCCGCCATAAACGAGCAGCACTTTTCGGCCGTATTTCGGAATCTCAGTTTTCAGCTGCTCCAGCTGTCCCTTGCCGAAGATCAGCTTCGTCGGATTGTGAAAAATGAAATTATCCATGTTCCATCGCCTCGCTAAATAAAGTTTAGGAATTTTCTCAGGAAAACCGCCGAACAAAATGATCCCTGCCTGCCTATTATACTATACTTGAACTCCCGGTGTACTTTTGAGGGCCTGCCGGCGAATTTTACAGCCATGCGGAGGCTCCGCCATCTTTCCGGTTTGACAAAATATTGCGGATTCCCGGCACTGTTTTCCCTTTACAGCGGTCCATTTCAGGAGTACGATAGCTTCGTGAAAAACAAATGATTCACTGAATTCTGCGGGAATGACACGGGCGCAGAGTGATTCTATGCGGCCTGTTTCCTGCCGTGGATTTCGATATCATTTGATGCATGAAAATATTTAGCAGTCTTGAAAGGAGCTCACAACATGAATGTCGCTTTTTTCATCACGCCAAAAAGTGAATGCAAATACGTGTATGATTATTGGACTATGAGACAGGCTATGGAAAAAATGGAACACCATCGCTATACAGCCGTTCCGATTTTAAACAAAAAAGGAAATTACGTCGGCACGCTGACCGAAGGCGATCTTTTATGGAAGCTGAAAAACAGTGGCGATCTTGATTTCAGGCACGCCGAATCCATCATGCTGAAAGACGTTCCCTTATATACCGAAGTAAAGACGATCTCGGTAGACGACGAAATAGAGAATATGATCGACACCTCCCTCTCGCAAAATTTCGTTCCCGTTGTAGACGACTTCGGGATATTCATAGGAATTATCAAGAGAAGAGACATCATTGCGTATTTGTCCCGGCTAATGAAAAACATGAGTAAGCAAGATACAGGCGCTAAAGTGTGAAAACGGCACGAAGCGGCTAAATGATCCAAAAGCAGGCTGGCGACTGATCATCTTCCGTCATTCGGAAGATGATCAGTTTTTTCTACCCTCTTCAAGAAATGTTCTTCATCTTTTTTTTACATAAATCCATTATAATGAATGTCATGATCAAAAAATCGACATTGGATGTGTTCAAATTGCCTTTTCTAAGTTACCGATTTATTCAGACCGGACTCTCACTGCTTCTCGCCCTGTTTCTGATATGCTTCGCCGTTCAGCTGACGCTCCTGTTCAAACCGCTCTACTATTTCGACATTCAGTACCTGAACATCCCCGCACAGTCGAATCTCAGCCAGATAAGAATTGTCGAGAACTATAATTACATGATTAATTATTTGTTGAACCCGATCCCGCAGGCTTTCCATCTGCCGTCGCTCCCCTATTCACAGCATGGGCGGATTCATTTTGAGGATGTAAAAAGGATCTTTACATGGATCGACATTCTTTTGCTTGTTACAGGCATCGCAGGGGCCGCAGGCCTTTATTTCAACATCAGGAATAAAGACTTTCACTTTTTAAAAACGACTTCGATTGCACTGATTCTTTTTACCATTATTCCGCTGACCGCTTTTTCCTTGGATTTTAACGATTCGTTCATAATCTTTCACAAACTGTTTTTCAGAAATAATTACTGGATCTTTAACGCCGCGACGGATCCGGTCATCACGATTCTGCCTGAAGCCTTCTTCTTTCATGCAGCCATGATGGTTCTCGGGCTGATTCTCTCCGCTGTCGTTTTACTTATGATCGCCCACAGAAAATTAACCCGGAGAACACGCGGATGATCACTGCCGAGACAACCGCACATTCTTCACGCTGATCATATTCTAAAAAAAAAAACTGATTGTACTGCTAGCTCATGTTAGAGCTCAAAGGATGAAACAAACCGATGAAAAATATGACGGATTTTTTTCTTCATTCGACAACAATTGAGCCCATTTAACAATCAGCTCAGTAATCGGAAGCTATTTTATGAAAAAACGGGCTGAAAAGCTTATTTCCATGTGTTCACAGAAGCACACAGCCGGACAATCGTCAGTAATGAGCAGAGAATCGACAGTAAAGGGTTGAGAATCAGCAGTAAATGGCAAAGAATCGACAGTAAACGACCTAGAATCAATAAGTGTGAAAAATCAGAACAATCCTGTGGGTAAATCATGAAGTGCCTGCATGAGCATCAGTATCTGTATGAATTAAAGGGGTACTCAAAAAAAAAGCCCCAGGCTGAGGGCTAAAAAAAAGAGGCTTAAAATAAAAAGAGACATGATTTGCCTTACCAGGCTCTCTCAGATTAATCCATTTTTCTTAAAAAATACTTAAAAATGCCGGCCGGCCCGCTGACCCCCTTTATGTGACTTATGGTAGATGAAAAACCAATGCGCACGAATTCCGAACCCAAAGAGAGCGTTTTTTAAAGAACACATTTCTGCCTGGGTGAATACCCTGTTCATGACAAAGGAGGAATGTGAAAATGAATCAAGAAGCCGGCCAGTTTTATGATTATCGGGATATAACCAGCAATTACCCCACTAACTATCCGATGGAAGAAAATCCGAGCCATTATCACCACCATGACCATAAACAGATCAAAGATTTGTGTGAAAAACACATTAACTATTACGTTATGGGGCATTTAAAAGACGGAAGAGTCATTGAAGGGATCATTTTAAGCGTTGATCATGAATCCGTGACCATCCTTGTTGTAGAAAAAGATGATCATATAAGAGAAGGAGATACCAGACAGTTCGGGCGTTTTCCCGGATTCTTCCGTTTTTCTCCTTTTCGCGTTCCCTTTCCTTTTTTCAGATTTCCTTTCATTACACCCTTTTTGTTTCCGTTTTTCTTTATTTAAGGGACTATTATGTATCGCCCGGAAACCCGGGCTTTTTTTCATTATGTCCCGCTTTCTAAGCAGATTTCCGGGAGAGCACGGCAAACTGTGCGGGCAGCTTTATTCGCAGTCCATTTACACCAATGATTTTCCATGGTCATGTATTTTTTACCAGCTTATCAACAACAATAAAATGTGTATGTTATTAAAGCACAGCGTTAAAAGGGATAAATTCCGGAGTGTATTCCGGCTGATGCTGATCGGATTCGTACAATTTTATTGTCGTAACCGACTTCAGGACTGTTCTTAATGATGCAGGATCCATTGTTTGTTTTCACGCTCATGCAATCGCGCTCTTTCGTCTTTAATCGCTCGAATCCGGCTCATAATCCTTGGAACTTTTACGGACATAACCATTTTGCAGAATAAAGGCAAGGTGACTTACATAATGATTCTTCTCATTGTTACCATGATCACTTTTTTTCTTATCATTGTTTTCATGCCGAAAAGGCTGACGATAATCGAATTTTATTCGACCTCGCTTGGAACGATCATTCTTCAGATGACGACCGATTATGTTCTGCAGTTTAAGTATCATTTATACGGCTATTTTTCCCGTAAAAGTGTCGACTTCGAAGCATTGCTTGTGTTCTTCATTGTCTTTCCGTCAATCAACATTATTTATCTGAACTTTTTTCCAGCACAATCCGGCATTTTCAAGAAAATCATTTACTTTGTTGGTTTTTCCGCGTTTGCAACCGCGTATGAATGGCTGACCGTCCAAACAGGCATCTTTTACTACACCGGCTGGAAACTTTGGTATTCATCGATTGTGTATCCCGTTCTGTTTATAATTCTGCTCTTGAATTTAACATTAGTAAGAAAGATCATCTCCTTAAGCAAATGACGCCGCATCAACCTTCTGCCCGCTAAATGGGCGTATTAATCATTCCGCTTTCGTCCATCCGCTCATATACTACATCAACATGTAAGAGAAGGAGGTGTCGCTAATGGGAGCTCCTGTTGCCGATGGATACGGATGCGGATATGGTTACGGAAGCGGAAGCGGATTCGCACTGCTCATTGTCCTGTTTATCTTGTTGATAATTATCGGCGCGACGTTCTGGTATTAATAACGAACACCGACAAATCCAAACCTATTTTCAGCTGTTCACCTCCTTTAAGCAAAGGGCACCCCGAACCAGGTGCCCTTTTGATCATTAAAAATAGCTCTGCTTACTGGGCGATTATCTTCTGTCGGGGCGATTCTCCGCCTGAACGGGGCGATTCCGGACAAATTTGGGGCGATAATTCACTGTCCTGGGGCAAATAACTCTGATTACTGGGCAATTCACTCCTGTCGGAGCGATTCTCCGTCTGAACGGGGCGATTCCGGACAAATTTGGGGCGATAATTCACTGCCTTAGGGCGAATAGCTCTGATTACTGGGCGATTATCTTCTGTCGGAGCGACGAATTCCTGTATGAGACCAGGAACCTGACGAATGATCCGCTGCTCATATGCTTCCACAATGCTGGCCTGTTATTCGCAACACATTTATGATGCACAATTTCCTTTTTTTGCATGACATCTTTTTTTGTTACATAAACCAAAATAACTTTGGGGGTGAAAATCAACATGAGAAATGGTAATAATTTTTGGCCGTTTTTAGCAATTTGTGGAGCAGTTACCGCAGCTTTTATATGGTTTAGAAATGGTCAGAATAATTTGCCTCAGTGGGCCCAGCAGCCGATGAATCAAATGGGTAGAACGGCGCAGCAGATTGCTGGAGCCTTCAATCCTCAGGGTTGATCATTTTAGAACACCACCATGTAAATAAGCCCCATGCTGAAAGGCTGGGGCTTGTTTTGCATGCTAAAAAGGATTTCATGTAGCTAATCAAGCATCCTTTATACGAAGTCGACGAGACAAGAAAACTGCTCAATAATATCTTAATTTTCCTTTGTTTCCCCTGTGCTCTAAACGCAGGGATTTTTTGGGTCATTGAACCCTACTGCTGCATATACAATAAGGTGATGATTTAAGAGAATACCTATAAAACAAGACAGTCAAAAATAGGAGGAAGTTGTTATGAGCAAGTTTGTTTTACCGCCGCTTGGTTTTCCTTTCGATGCTTTGGAGCCGTATATCGATAAAGAAACCATGATCATTCACTACACCAAACATCATCAAACCTATGTAAATAACTTAAACGCCGCATTGGAAGGTCACCCTGAATTGAGCAACCTGTCTTTAACAAAGTTGTTGTCCAATCTACGCGCACTTCCGAAAGATATTCGAACAAAGGTACAAAATAACGGCGGAGGCCATTATAATCATAGCCTATTCTGGAAAATATTGACTCCCGGCGGCTCAACCCAGCCCGTCGGCAACTTAAAAAAGGCGATTGAGCATGAGCTGAATGGATTTGAAGCGTTTAAGATGCAACTTTCAGATGCCGCAGCCAATCATTTTGGATCTGGATGGGCTTGGCTTGTTTTAAATCGGCAAAAAAAATTACAAGTGACCAGTATGAACAATCAAGACAATCCCGTGATGATTGGAAAAATACCACTATTAGGTCTCGATGTGTGGGAACATGCTTATTATTTAAAGTATCAAAACAGAAGACCGGAATACATTAAAAATGTTTTCCACCTCTTTAACTGGGATTTTGTTTCTAAAAGATATGACAAAGTACTTAACCAATCCAGAATATCTGGAAACGTTTAAAGAACGGATAAAATAAAACAGGCCCCCAAAAGACGCCTTTACAAAGTTCAGATGATCAGGCATAGAGCGTTTAAAAAAACACAAATTTTAATCGGCCATTGTAAATCATTATGTATCGCCAGTCAATGACCGGGTTTTTTTACGATTTTTATTATGCTTAGATGGAAATATCTCTTGACACTACTTTAAAGGCACACCCAGAACTTGAGCTGCGGTCTTAAGATTATCTCGATTTACTTTGATGAGTTCTGTAATTTTTGTATTGTTTTTATTCGTAATAGCATCTTGAAGCTCATCGTATTTTCCATGAATAGCTTCAGCATCGTTTTCCCCTTTTTTTGCTTTCAATGGTGGGAGAATAACGGCATGAAATTCATCATGAAGATTGTTTGCAAGAGATACAGCCGATTTAAAATCTGCTTTTTTAATGTCTTGCTCAATTGTTGTAAAGCCATCAAGTTCATCCTGAAAGGCTTTGGACAAAGGCTTTTGACTGCCGCCCATTGACATCCCTTTCATCGAATCCTTTGTTGCGGATTGTGCGGCATTATTGTTTTGCGATGTTCCACAACCTGTAAGAAAAAGAACCATAATGACTCCAATCATCGCTGTAATTATTTTGTTATTCATTTTAATTTTCCTCTTCTTTTCTTGATTCTTAACACTATATTTACCCACATCCAAATACCTGAAATACTCAGTACAATCATACAAATTGCACCTAAATCGGTAAGCCAAACAAATGACGTATTTCCAACATTTCCGGAATGCAGGGCAAAAATAAGTTCTTGCAACCTCATAGCGGTATTCGAAGAGTAACCGATAAGAGAACGATGATTGAGTAGAATTCCCGTTATGGACAGGAGTAAGACGAGTAAAGAACCGACTAATCCGGCGGTAAGGTGTATCATTCTCAGAACTTTATACATAGACAACACCCGCGTTTTATTTTTTTCCAAACAATAAAAGGTTTTCCACTATGATATATGTCGAAAAAAGTAATTTGAAATCTAATGTGCCCGTTCTACACAATAAAATGGGTATTGTTCGCTTGCCGTTTTTTTCATGACGTTTTATCTGGCTTGAGGCCGGATTTAAAGTGTCTGTACTTAAATCCATTTGCCTCGATCGATTAAAGTGTAGGAACTGGATTCACTTCGATTAGGGGAATAAGAAAAAGAGCCCGAAAAAGGGCTCAAAAGAATGGGGGTGATATTCATAAAGGCCACTGCTACTCTAAAAGAGTAACAAACTAATATTACTCAGATATAACAGCACTTCGAATATATTGTAACAGCCTGTGTAAAAACAACCTTCTCGGGTCTGGAAGCGAATCATCTCTTTTTTTGAAACATAAAAAAGAGTCCCGAAAGGCTCTTAATATAAACAAACATTAGCTCTTCTTAATCATCCATGATCGATAAGGCAATTTGTTCTCGACTAAATAAACGATTCTATTCAACACATAAGCCAGAGCTACGATTACAACGATAAATTCGATCATAACCAGCTTATGCTGATCATTCACCATATTCAAGAACAGCGGATGAATCAAATATATCTCGTACGCGATTGAACTGGCAAAAATGATGATCTTGGTAAATTTTAGAATGTGCTTATATATATGATATAAACAAAAGAAACATCCCAAACGAAAAGTTGAAAATGACCTGCATTGCGATAAAATTGAATGCAGTCAAATAATGGCTGTCAAAAGTCGGATTTCTGAGTAAAAGCACCTCCGCAATACCGATAGCAAGCATCAAAACCAAAATGACTGGCTTATTAAACAATCTCTTTTGAAACCATTCTTTATAGTTTGAAATTAGTACACCAAATGGAAACGAAAAAATCTGAAACGAAAATAACTGGTTGTCCAAATTAAACCATGTGATCAGAATGCCAGCCGCGAAAAGGAGCGTGGTCCTTATTGCACTGTTTTGAATTAGTAATCCTGTGACAAAAAAGGCAATATACCAAACGGCAATCAGTTGTAAAAACCAGTAGAATCCTGTAAACAGGTGGATCATCAACAACTGTTGTGCAATTTCTAATATCCCGGGAAAATCGCTTATCATAAAGATGCCTATCAAGAATATCATCAGTACCCAGTACGGAACAAACACCTTTTTAATCCGCTTGATGAGATAATGATCGAGCCCTCTTTTCTTGAAGCTCTCATTGATGCCGTAACCGGATGCAGCAAGAAATAAAAACACACCAAGTGGCCCAATCTGGTCAGTCAGATGTATGGCGTAGACTTGTCCGATGTGGTGAATCACAATGAGTATAATTCCTATCCCTTTTACAATATTGGTGTGGGACATAGACATAAAAGAGTAATTCAACTTCTTGGTGTCTTTAAACGGCAATAAAAAAGAGAGAAATAATACCAGTATAAAAATAATCAGAAGGTTAATCTTTAACATTGGCTTCCTCCAAATCTTTTCTTTCATACTGATATTATAACTATTCTAAAATTAGAGTGGGCCAATATTTTCTCGTGAAAATTAATTTTTTAAGCTGCAGTAGGTCACAAAAGGTTTACGACTGATTTTAATCTCTGTACAGCTACCTTGAAAACCTGCTGCATAAGCCTTACAAAAGCCGGATGTTGGCATGAATTTATCAGAATATTAGTATAAATATACTCTATTAAAATTATTTTCTCTTTTTCTCAGTAACACTTAAGCTCAACTCGACGTTATTCGGAACTGGAGCCTTTTAGAAAAGAAGGATACGATAAATGAAAGCAGTACAAGGACCGTTTCTGATATAAAGTCTTGAAGCTGGATTTTTCCTAAGCAGATTATCGGATCAACGGATGGGAGGCAATTGCTCATTGGCATGTATGTCACCCTTCTCAATAAACGCTTTAAACCGTTCATATATTTGTTTTATTTTAGGTAGGGAGTTATCTTTAAATGCAAAAATGGTATTCTTCATTTAAAATCTCCTTCTGACATGTTAATTTATTTAAAATTGTACCTTTTAAAAGGTCAACAGACGTAATAATAATCTTATATTCGAAGACAAACAATTTCAGATATATAAAAGGAGGAATTGTATGTATATTCCAAAGCACTTTCAAATTGACAATAAAAACGTCATTTATGACATTATTAATGAAAATGGTTTCGCTACGCTATTTTCCGAGCATCAAGGGCATCCCTGTGCCACTCACCTACCATTGACCTTGGATAAAGAAAAAAGCTGCTTGTATGGACATTTTGCGCGGCCAAATGAGCATTGGAAAGACCTAGAGGATCAAGAAGTCCTTGCTGTTTTTCATGGTCCGCATTGTTATATATCCCCTTCCTGGTATGAAACCGATCGAGCCGTTCCTACATGGAATTATGTTGCTGTTCATGTATACGGCAAGGTTGAGATCATAGAGGGTAAAGAGTTAATGAATTCCTTAAGCGATATGGTCGTAAAATATGAAAGACCAAACAGTTCATATCAATTCGACCAAGTGGATTCTCGCTTTATAGAGGGCATGACCAAAGGGGTTGTAGGATTCAAAATAAAAATTAATAAAATTGAAGGTAAAGCAAAGCTAAGCCAAAATCACTCAATTGAACGCCGGGAACTTGTTATTCAGCAATTAGAACAATCTGCGAACGAAGATGATCGAAAAATTGCACATTTTATGAAGGAAATATTGGAAAAAAAGTTTAATTGAGCAAATAGGCCTTTATTCATAATAAAGCGAAGGTTAGTGCGAGAGTTCTTTTCATTTCCAGGGAGTCATCGAAGCAGGCACTTATTACTTGAAGGGATCAAGGATGACGAGAAAGTTTCTTCACTTCTTAGCTTTTATTATGTTTCTATCCGTGACTAGCCATGGATTGGTCTTAACGGCTTAAGGAATTAATGCCCAACCAATAATCAGACTTTCCATTTGAAAGGAGCCTGACTGGTCATCGAAAAATATAAAGAACAGCAGTGAAAATCTTGATTTAGCCATGCTGCGTGACACTTACCTCCGAATGCTGATCTATTTGTTTTGCAGAAAAAGCACCCTTCCGGATGCCTTATCCAATACTATTTAAGCATTCATCATTTCTTTTTAACATAATCTATTTTGATACCAGGCCGATCATCACAGGCATGCACCAACCATTTATCTTCATTTTTTTCGTTTAATCCTAACAGTTCCAATACTTCTATCAAAGCACTGGGTCCAGCTGCGTTATGACCATGACCTAATTTACCCTCAACAACAAGAGTATTGTTGGTTCCAATAATGGTCGTCTTCTGATAAACATTTTCTTGATCTCGTTCATGCAACAAGCTTTTAAATTCGCCGAGCAGGTGCAAGTTAATTCTAATAAATTCGAGCGCTTCATTGACTACATTTCCTTCATAAGAGATCATTGCTACCCTCCTTGTAATCTGGGTATTAAGACTAAATTTTATTTCATTATACGACGAAAAGAATTAATAATAGACAAATATCGTCATAAACAGTCAAATATACCCAATTCATTGTTATTTTAAAGGCCTTAATCCATTTTTTGAACATTATTAGGTATATGGTCTTGATAACACGTTAATGGTTGAAAAGAAGTCATTTAAAATACTATTAAAACAGGTCAGATTTTGAACAAAAGAAAAAGCACCTATGAGAGTGCCTTATACATTGTTAATGTTAAGTTTTTTATGCGAGGACGTTGAATTAAAAGGTGTTTAACCGTTAATTCAACATCCTCCAGCTGACCGGCAGGACTTATCTTACTTTTTAATTATTATTTTCTCCTATAACATTCCATTCTTTGTTCTTTATCTGTAATGATTTTTGCAGGCAAAAACTATATGCATATAACCGTTCCAAATCTTTTCGTTGTTTCCAGAAATAATAAAATAGTAAAAGAACCACTAAGCTAATTAATATTGGTTGTGTGACATCATGAATTTTAAATATATTTTCAATAGTTAATATAATCCCGAATAGACCAGTGACGAAAGCAAAAGACGGTACAATAGCGTTTTTGTGCCTTTCTATCTCTCCCAATATCGCATCGTTTAAATACTTCAATTCATCTTTAGTGTGATTTTTTGCTAATTTGTCAATAAAATTGACTATGTCTTTATTACTTTTAAATTTCCCTGACTTTTTATAAATACGATTTAAGTACACTCTAGCAGATTCAGCTCGGAGTAAACTCGTTTTTTCGATTCCAAGTTTCGACGATGTATTCAAAACTCCTCCCCCTTGTCCCACTTCACGCGCTTCACCTTCCCTGGTGCGTTACGATGGTCGTCTCTCCGTGTTTCGGCAACCTCGTTATTCTTGCTTTTCCATCACACACCACATTGGCAAAGGTTCCTTATGTCCCATTATATCAATATTTAACTGCATTGAACGCGGATCTATCTTCATTTCTTTTTATCGCATCGAAATCCCTTCAGTGGTAAAATTAAGGAGTTGAGATTGCTCGAAGGATCCGGACTTTTTAAATAAGGAATGGTTAATATATGAGAAAATTCTTAAATGAATTAATTGTAGCGTTATGGTTTTTTATTGTCGTTTTTTTCTTCTCATTAATAACCGACAGCAGATTTTTCCCGTTGTTCATTCTGTGCGCCATTGTTCTATATTCAGGTGAAAAAGTAATCAGGAAGTTTTTCCATAGATAATCGAACTGCAACTGGCAATCTTTGGCGTCCTCCTTTGCAAAAAAAGACACAGAATAATGGCTTTTAACCGTATTCCGTGTTCTCCAGATGACGGGTAGAATAATTAATTTTTTCCCGAAAAATCTATACCCTTTCCGGCAATATAGCGCGCATCGGATAGAATTCTTCCATAAGAAGCCCAGATATGACTGCCGGATCATTTGCGATCATGGATTGGACCTGATCCGCACTGTCAACTTCAATAATTGCCAAGCCATACCCGCCGCTAGGGTCAAAAACAGGGCCAAAAACATGAACGGTTCCCTTCCTGAGCTGTTCTGTCCAGTAGGCAAAGTGACGCAGCATTATTTCCCTTTCATCTTCGGTCATATCTTGTTGAAATGTTGGCCTCGGTGGAATAGCCTTTAAAGCGAAGTGCTTCTTTTCCAGCATCAATATCCCTCCAAAAGGTAAATAATTACTCCATACAAGTCTGGATTATTTTGAAACCTAAGTTAAGTTCACAAACCTAAAAAAATATCTTTCTTTATATACTGTTTCGTTAGATTCATTCAAAACTCCTCCTCCCCTCGTCCCACTTCACGCACCTCATCTTGTCCTGGTCCGTTATTATGCTTGTTTCTCCATGATCGTTCAAATCTGCCATCTTGGCCTTTTCAGGTCTGATTTTAGCACTTTTGGTATCTTGGAATTTGTCTTCAGTCTGAAGGTACTCGCGTATACAACACAGTTAACTAAAATGCAGACAGCTTGATCAGAGATTAAAGAAGCTGGAAGAAAAAGAGTGAGTGGTGTTCAAATGCTCTGTTTTGTCGTACGACGGATTATCCCCAATCTGGGTGTTGTTTTCACTTGAGCCGCAAAACAATGATCCACATTTAATTGAGGAAAGCTTGATATATCTACCCCTTCTCCCCAAATAGGTTTTTTCACTCATCAATTTGTACCTTTCGCCAACCACCTGTCCGCTCATATATTGCACTATTCCGTGACAAGGAGGTGCTTCTCTTGGGATATGATGGTGGATACAGCGGCGGATATGGCACAGGCAGCGGATTCGCTCTGATTGTTGTGCTGTTCATTCTGCTGATCATTGTTGGTACTTCGTTCGTGTATTAATTACATCTGATTTATCCTTCGACACTCAGCATTCCCCCATTGGGCACCTCCGCACAAGGTGCCCTTTTGATCATTAAGTTAAATTCCCGTTCTAGATCAAACTCTTAAGAATATGAATTACTGTTTCAAAATCTTGTTTTTAAAAAGGAGCCGAATAAATGGAAATTCCTGTTTCTGGTTTCATGTATCATTCTGATGATTCGAATCCGCTTCATTCCCATCAACTTTTTATAACAAGTTGGGACGGCAGGCCAGTTCATGTTCACGAGTTTCGCGGGGTTACCTCTTTTGATGTAGGGCACGCCCACAAATATGCCGGAACGACCGAACCCGCTCCCAGCGGTGTCCCACATACGCACAGATACTTTACGTTTACTTCTGTCGATGACGGTCACCGTCATGAGATAAGAGGTGTAACAGGTCCAGCCATTCCCCTTCCGGGCGGGGGCCATTATCACGAGTTCAGAGGTACGACTACAGTAAGCGGTGCGACTCCTCATACACATAAATACTCAGGCAAAACAAGTCCGGAAGTTCAATAAAGTCATATGTACAACGAGCTCATGTCTGCTGCTTTATTACGTTAATTCTTATCCAAACCCATACAAGTATCCCCTATAAAGGGCACCTTGCACCGGGTGTCCTTTTGAGTACTCAACTAAATTTCTCTCCTTAACTTCTTGCCATCCGTTCCGTAAACTCGCCCTCAAATTATCGTTCTGCAGTAGGTCACATCAGTAAACCTTCTGCCTTCCTCCATCCAAAAGAGCAGGATCCATCTTTGCCCACTCATTTATCCATCTCCCTAAAATCTTTTTCATTCTTATCCGCAAACTCAATTCATAAAATATAAACAAACTTTAGTGGGGTTGTGATCATCATGTCTCCTCAACATATCAGCACAGCAGAAAGTGAGTTAAGAAATTATTTACGAATTCTCTGGGAGCAACATGTTTATTGGACTCGATTGACGATCATTGGAATCGTGTTTAGCCTCCCTGACACTGAACTCACAACGATGCGTCTGCTCCGCAACCCAAAAGATTTCGAACAAGTCTTAGCCCCTCTCTATGGTTGGTTCTGCGGTTGCCGCGCAGTTTGAAAAATTATTCACCGAACACCTGGTTATAGCCGCTCAGCTTGTTCAAGCTGCGAAAGCAGGTCATAGCGCAGGTGCTGCAGATGCTGAAAAAAGATGGTACGCCAACGCTGATGTGATCGCTGCTTTTCTCGGTCATATCAATCCGCATTGGTCCGCCAAAAATTGGCAATCGATGATGCACGAACACCTGGCTTTAACTAAAGCTGAAGCTGCCCAACTGTTGACGAAAAAGTATTCTGAAAGCATCTCTACTTTTGATCGAATTGAACCTCAAGCTTTAACAATGGCTGATGTCATGGCATATGGTATTGCCAGACAGTTTCCCAGTAAATTTTCTATGTGAATGAGTATGACGCCCTTCCTATCACAGTTTTTCCATCAAATTCCGCTTAGAAATCCTTCAAGCTCAGCCGCCCTTCCGATCTTCGTCCGTTATGGCGCGAGGCTTGTCCGGCTGCTGCTTGTTCCTCCATTCAAACTGGCTGCCGCTTGTTTTTTCTTGCTCAGATATTCTTTCAGAAACTTTGATTTCATAGAAAGGGTTGCTGCTGGTTCTATTTCGAAATAACCCTATCAAGATCGACACAGGGATGCTAAAACACGAACCGATTATGCATCCTTTATAAAAGTCGTCATGATTACTCATAAAATCATCCTCTAAAATTTTCTAAGTGAATATTAGTACTGAAGAGCTTCTATACTTAATCCCCTATCTAAAAAAACTAGCAAAAAAAAAATGAACAATACAGGAAAGCGGATAATCGCTTTTGTGAGATAAAAAAAAGCCCGCAGGCCCTAATATCAGTCAATTATTGAAATAAAATAGATGGACTCTGTTCCTTCACCAAAGAATTTCTTTTTCACAAAATAGGCTCAATGTTTGTTGTCAATTTTGTCCTGATCCACTAAATTGATTTTCTGACTCTTAGCAAAAGTCGAAAGAGCAACAGGCAATCTACTTGTGTTAATTTTCGCATCTGGACGGGACATATCGAACGAACGTGAATGACCGTTTTCGAATTCCTTATAAAACAAAAATGTGCTCACTGAACCACTCCTTTATAACCATTATAAAAGAATGGCGTACAGATAGCCTCATTTTTTTGCGTAGTAGCATCAACTGTCGTCTGTCAGTCAATAAGTCTTACCTCCTTACTGAAAACGGACATGAAAAAGAGCCTTAACGCGGGCTCTGAACAGGGTTTGAAAAAAGAAAATCTTATTGTTTATTCTTGTTGTTTTCATTCTTGCTGTTCTCATTCTTCATGGCCGACCACAAAAAAATAGAAGTAAAGACAAGAGCGCCAATCATGAAAGCTGAGCTGCCTAATAGATTAATCCACATTCCATTCAATAGACACACCACCTGACACTAGCGTAGCCAAATATGGTTTAAAACATACAACCTAAGAAGGTTGGCTCTTTGGCCTTTTTCCCATCACCAAATTCCTCCAAAGGCAAGATTGACCTTCTAAGCTGAAAGCCCGATCTTTTTGAGTAAATTGCTTAATTGATGAGAAATTAGGCACATTTATCTATATTTTTCATGTGTTAATATACCTATAGGGCAAATTTTACGAAAGTAAAAGACGCAAAGCCACGGACCTAAAGTATTACTTTTTACCATGGCAGCCGGGCCGCCAGGAATTTATCCTGCACAATCGAACTGAATGCTCTTTTCTAATTTGCCCCTTCTTATTGAAAAGAGGGTCCTTAGTTTTGAATAAATCTGTTCTCATTGTTGATGATTCACGGTTCATGAGATCATATATTAGTGACAAAATAGATAATAAACTTTTTACCGTCGTTGGAGAAGCTTCAAATGGTCTCGATGCTGTGAATCAATATCTTTCTCTTCATCCTGATCTCGTCATCATGGATATTACAATGCCAATTATGACGGGAATTCAAGCTTTAAGAGAAATCATCGGCTACGATCCAAAGGCGAACGTAATAATGTGTTCATCATTAGGAAGCAAACAGTTAATCATTGATGCATTGATATACGGTGCTAAGGAGTTCGTGCTGAAGCCATATTTCGATGATATCAATGAAAAATTGGGTAAAATTTTTGATTCAACGCCTTCAGCCCATACCGAATGATCCGGCAGCTGATTATTAGTCGCCTTTGCATCACTTTAAAAATCCGCGATTTACCCAATACTCGGTTACCCTTTCAACATTTCTTCTCTTAATCTCTTTCTGACCGTCCAGAAGCCGAGCATTTGGACTGTGTTTCAGCAGCGATTCATTCAGTCCCATGTTTTATGTTTTTACCTCATCCATAAACACTGATGAATAACCTTAAAATAAACGTATTCTTATTTACCCCCAAACCGCTCCATGAGCAGTCACACTTTTACTATTTTTTATAAATGCATTTAATTAACACAGACAGGCTATTTATAATTGCCATATCCTATGACATAAAACAAAAAGTAGGTGAGACTATGTCAACCTGTCAAAGACTTGCAGATATCATCGGAGGCGAGGTGATTACATCTACCCCTGTCTGCCTCGTTCAACGCCTTCGAGATATTGATGCCACTATTTTAGGCCGTCGTACCCGTTCCCCATTAGCCCTTCCGTTTGCTTTATCCTTTGAAAACCCAGTTAACGGGAAAACGCTTAATCTCGGTGAAACCGTCATCCTTCAGAATGAAATTAATCCATTTTTATCTGCGTTGCGGCAAAGAGGACTTATTGTAACAGCTGTCCATAACCATTGGCTTTTTGATAACCCTCGGCTAATGTACATGCACTGGGAGAATGTAGGCGATCCGTTTAGGTTTGCCAGAAATAGTTTTGATGCAGCCGTAGAGGCAGGTCTCTTCAAAAATTCCTCACAGATGTCATTTATGGATTAATCACGGCTTCAAAGGTAAAATTATAGATTTATCCATTTTGTAATCTGTACTTCTTTAATCTGAGAAGAGTTTTTCCCTAACTTTGCTGATTAAGGACTGTTTGCTCTACTTATTGTAAAAGTGGTTGAAACATCTCTAGTCTATTTATCCTTCTTCTATAAATAGTTATTTTCATTCATCAATTTGTACCTTTCGCCAACCGCCTGTCCGCTCATATAGTGCATTATTTCCTGACAAGGAGGTGCTACTTTTGGGGTATTGTGGTGGATACAGCGACGGCTATAGCAGCGGCAGTAGCTTTGCACTGATCGTCGTTCTGTTTGTTCTTCTGATTATCGTGGGCGTTTCCTTTGTGAAATGGTAAAGAACAGGGTCCGTCAAGACTAACAAAAAACATTTCTAGAAGGGCACCTCACACACGGGTGCTCTTTTGATTGACTCATTGCCATCTCTTCCCTTTAACCTCTTGCCATCCGAATCCCCCCGTAAAGAACCGTCCTGTTCCTTCATCATCGTCATTGCCGTTTTGTTTCCTCTCGCCGAATTTCACCTTTTTTCCTGGCTCTCTTTCTCCCGCCCCATTTTTCATCAAGAGGCGAATACCGATTTTTTTTTACTTATTTTTCTTTTCATCTTGCATATATATTTATGTGAGGTGATCCGGGTGGCCGATCTGGAAAATACTTGTCAACAATTTGCAGATATTTTTCATGGACAATCTAAATTAGAAAACGGCGTCTGTTTTGTTACATTGCGTAGAACTTTTCATGTAACTATTCAAGGAAAGACAAGTGTTGATGTAGCTCACGCTGAAATCTCTTTTGAATCACTCGACCCATCAGGAAATGCACTTAATTTAGCCGAAATCGCTGTCCTTCAAGAAGAAGTGCCTCGATTCGTTTGGTCGCTGTCACAACAAGGGATCATCGTGAGCGCCATTCATAATCACTGGATTTTTACAAACCCTGTCCTTCTATATGTCCATCTGCAAGCTGTTGAACCGCCTCTGATGTTCGCTAAGAAACTTGCAAATTCTTTTATACATTTGAACAGTAAGCCGGTTTCTTGACTGAATCGTCGTACTGCGAATGAACGTCTTCCCATCTTTAGTTCGTTAATTTCATCGATCAATTCATTGTTTTTATCGATCAGTATGTTAACCATCCCAGCTAGTGCAATGACATTACCGCGAGCAATGACGAAAAATGCCAATTCGGTCAGAGTTACGTAATCTACTTTTTATTTTTTTGATCACATGCACATTCTCCCTTCGTTTAAGCTGTTGATAAATACTGCAGTAATTCAGATTTCCAATCTCTTTCCGATAATAATATTGGAGGTGAATCTCTTGGATATTGCGGCTTTATCAACTAGCTTACAACAATCTTCACTTAGCCAGAACATTAGCATCGCTGTAACGAAAATGTCCTTGGATAATGCACAGCAAAATGCAAGCCAGATGATGGACATGCTCCAAGCTCCACATCCCACTTTAGGTCATGTCATCGACCTAAAAGGTTAAGCGAATGGAAAAAATGTATTCTAAAATAGGATACATTTTTTTCTGCTTTTTCTGCCCTTAATCAAGTGAACAAAGAACTTTTAAATAGGATAGACTATCTTCCAATCGCATGTTTACAATTAGGCAGAAATCCAGTCAGATCATTAAAATTTGTTTCGAACACTCATTTTAGACATTAAAGGGATAAGACTTTCCGTAACCTGCTGAACAAGGGCAGGATCATCAGACAAAAGTTTCTGATTCTGCTCTGTCGCTATCTAGGACAAGAAAATGGGGAGACTTGACCTTCAGTAACAACTAACTGATGATCCATTCAGCTTATTTTTTTATTTTGAAAAGTCGTAGACTATTTAAAATAACCAGCAAGGCTGCACCAGTATCACTGAGTACAGCTAACCAAAGCGTCAACCAACCTGGGAAAATCAAGATAAAGGCAGTTGCTTTGACAATTAGAGCAAAACTAATATTTTGTTTGATAATGTTTAAGGACTTTCGACTCAGAGAAATGGCGAACGGCAATTTCTCCAGATTATCAGCCATGAGTACAAGATCAGCTGTCTCCATTGCTGTATCTGATCCAGCACCACCCATAGCAATACCTAGATCTGCGTGGGCGAGGGCAGGAGCATCGTTAACTCCATCACCAACCATAGCTGTTTTAAGTCCTGAAGTTTGGAGCTTCTTAATCGATGAAACTTTATCTTCCGGAAGCAAATCAGCAAAATAACGTTTAATGCCTGCTTCTTTTGCCACATTCTCAGCTGTTTTCTGATGATCACCGGTCAGCATTACCAAATCATGGATGCCTATTTTTTTCAGCTTATTTAGTGCCGAAAGAGTTGTTTCTCGAATCGTATCCGATACGCCAATAACACCAATCAATTCTTTATCCGTTCCAATCATGACCAGAGTCTGACCAGATTCTTGCAGTTTCTGTGCCTGGCTATATTCACCCAGAGTGCCGACCCCTTTTTCACGGAACAGTTTTAGGCTACCCGCATAGTAAACGGTTCCTGAAATTTTAGCTTGAACACCTTTACCGGGAATATTTTGATAATCCTCACCGGAAAGAGCCAGTATATTTTTATCATTAGCGTAAGCCGACAGACAGCTTGCAATAGGGTGCGTTGAGTAATGCTCTAAGGTCTTAGTCAATGAAATTAAGTGTGACTTATCCCCAGTAAACGTGATAATGCGAACAACCTTTGGTTTGCCTTCTGTGATGGTTCCGGTTTTATCAAAAGCAATGGCTTGAATCCGACCGGCTTTTTCTAGAAAGGCACCACCTTTAATTAGTACACCTTGTTTTGCTGCATTGCCAATCGCAGCGACAATGGCAACCGGCGTTGAAATGACAAGGGCACAAGGGCATGCCACAACGAGCAGTTCCAACCCTCGATAAAACCATGCGCCCCAGGTTCCGAGTCCGATAATAGGCGGTATAATCATGACAGCGAGAGCCAGCATAAATACGATCGGCGTATAAATACGGGCAAAACGATCAACAAATATTTGGGTTGGTGCTTGTTTCTCCTGAGCTTCTTCAACCATTTGAATGATCCGGGCAATGGCTGTATTCGTAGATAATTTAGTAACCTGACACTCAAGTGTTCCGTTTTCGTTTAATGTACCAGCAAAAACGGTATCTCCCTGACTTTTGTCTACGGACATGGATTCACCCGTAATGGGTGCCTGGTTAACACTCGATGCACCATGAATGACCTCACCATCGAGCGGAATGCGTTCTCCTGGTTTCACGATCATTATTTCTCCGACAGTGACGGCACGAACTAGCTTTTTAATGATTGAATCGCCCGTTTTAATCCATGCTTCTGCAGGAGCAACCTTCATCAGATCCCCAATAGAACGGCGAGTTTTTTCAACCGAACGATTCTCCAAAACAGCACCTACAGCAAACAACCAGACGACTGTTGCAGCTTCAAACCATTGATTAATGAACACAGCACCGATGGCTGCCGCAGACATGAGAACATTCATATCAAGCGATCGGCTTCTTAAAGCGTAATAAGCACTTCGCAAAGGCTGCCGACCACTAATGACAAGAGCGAGACCATAAAAGACATTTTCTAAA
Source organism: Sporolactobacillus putidus (assembly GCF_014647035.1). Taxonomy (GTDB): domain Bacteria; phylum Bacillota; class Bacilli; order Bacillales; family Sporolactobacillaceae; genus Sporolactobacillus; species Sporolactobacillus putidus. The sequence continues at coordinate 182,760 of NZ_BMOK01000001.1, forward strand.
ACGAACGGGAACGAAGTGAAAGATAGAATAAATCCAGCGGCAATACAGAAACCTGAAATCAGAATTTTCCAAAGTGATTGATGAGAATGCACACGCTGAACGGATTTCTGCTCACCATGTATTTCCGGTATCGCTTGATAGCCGATTTTCTTAACTTCCTGTTGGATGCGTTCAACAGAAAGAGCATGACTGATGGACATCTTTCCTGATGAAAAATTTACCTTAACGTCCTGTACCTCCGGGAAACGACTCAAATGTTTCTCAATAGATCTTGCACAGGCTCCGCAATCCATTCCCTCGATTCTGTAATTTTCTCTAATCGATGATTCGTTTTGAGAATTTGAATCTTTTTCAAGCTTTACCTGATATCCGAGTTTGTTTAATTGTTTTGGAATGGAGGAAAGGGCGTTGGAGTCTGAATAAGCTACATGCATTTTTCCTGTACTGTAATGGACCTGAACGCCTGTTATTCCCGGCATCTGTAACACGCTTTTCTCAATCGTTCGGGCACAAGCTGGGCAATCCATTCCACTTACCCGATAAATTGCTGATAGAGAGTCACCGTCAAGAGCCAAGACTCCTTTTAAATAGTGCTCTTGTTTCTCATCCTCGTTACCGCAACAATCATCCTTACAGGAATCTTCACTTTTTTCATTTTTACAGCAATCATCATCACAGTCGTCGTCTTCGTTACAGCAATCATCGTCGCCGTGATCATGATGTCCTTCTTTGCGGCAACGGTCATCTTGACTATCTGCACAGCAGTCACAAGTGTCTAGTTTCACAGCTAGGCTGCCACTTATCGCATAACAGTTACAGCAATTACATTGTTTTTCAACACATTCGTGTGATTCATGATGATTACATTTTGAACAATTACATTGCTTTGTTAAAGAATCAATAGGTGTTAGTTTGATCTCTCTCATTTTTAACATCTCTTTTCTATTTTTAGGCCATTCTTTCGTTGTTCTGATTTTCAGTTGACCTTTGATGTAAAAAAACAAGTTTTACAAGTTGGCGGACATAGTCATCATTTAGGGAATAATAAACAAATTTCCCATCTTTACGCGAATGAGCTAAGCCCATTTTTTTTAGTAATCGCAAATGGTGAGAAGCTGTTGCTTTAGAGCAACCAACAACCGCACAAACATCGCAAACACATAGCTCTTCCTCAAGTGTTAATATATGAACAATTGTTATTCTTGTTTGATCTGCTAATAATTTGAAAAGGTCGGCAACCTCACAAGACCGACTACCCGACAATTCATTTCTTAAATACACAACCTTGTCTTTATGAATACAGGTAACTTCGCATACATCCTGTTGCTTACTCATTTTTTTCCTCCAGTCAAACGTTCATTTGACCATAGTATACGTTTGGTGTGGCTAATGTGCAAATAATCATTTGACTATTTTTTTCTGTTTATTACTGGTTAAAGTCGCTGTTCTGCTAAAGCCGATAATACCCTGCCTCACTTTCGGTATGGCCAATTTCTATAAGAATTTTAAATCGCTGATGGCCACCGACAAGTTTTCCTGTTCCCTTGTTCCATATTAACGGATCCACATAACCGAATTCCTTGATCGATCGTTCCAGTTTCTGAAGTCTCATTATCTTATCCTCCTCAAAGTAAAAAGGGCACCAACCGAGCGCCAAAACGCTCGCTCAGTGTCCCCAGGCTTTCCTATCTTGGACAAATATTTCTTTATCAATGATCGAAGTGGACAACTTCTAGAATCGCTTCAAAAAATCTGATACCGCCTGATAAAAGGCTAACGGTTCACAATCATGAATCGTGTGATCACTGTGTTCAAAAAAATGATATGACGTATTTTTTCTCCATTTCACCATCTCAATGATTTGTTCATCAGAGACTATATGTGAGTTTTTACCGTGAAGCAAATGCGTGGGGCAGTCTGTCGCGAGAAAATCTGCCCACCAATCGCCATTTAAATGAACCTGAGAATCGGGTAGGTTTTCCTTATCGAATCGAAAATGCCAGCCAGATTCATTTTCATACGCACTCTCAATAACATAGCCATAATCCTTAATTCCAAATTCCTTAAAGCTTTCTCCCAGAGCTTTCAGTGTTGATGCGGAGTCAACGATTGAACGCGCAAACGATAGATCATCTTCAACAACTGCACCGATGCCTTCAATGATTAATCCGCGAACACGTTTTTTTCTTCTGGCAGCTACTCTTGTTCCGAATGTGCCGCTACGTGGTCATAGTCATTCATTTTGTACACTTTCATCATTGCTTTTTCACTCCTTCGCATGAGCTGTCATCTACCCGTTTAGTTAGGCATTTCAATCATTCCACATTTATCTCTCCGCTCATATACTGCATCATCACTTGATAAGGGGGTGTCGTTATGGGAGCTCCAGTTGCTGGTTGCGGATGCGGATACGGATATGGTAGTGGTAGTGGTTTTGCGCTACTTATAGTCCTATTCATTTTGCTGATCATTATTGGCGCTACATTTTGGTATTAATCTCCCATTCCGCTCGTGAGCACCAGCCCATTCAGTCATCATCTTCTGTAAAGGACACCTCGCACCCGGGTGTCCTTTTTAATCACTTCTTCTCCTTGACCTATTGCCACCCATTCCTCAGCTGCAGCACCGTTCCCATAATAGTCCGCCCACATTTCCACGATCTTCCTTATTCCGCTTACTCCCTTAAATCACCTTCAACCATCTCCATGTTTGTCATTTCATCCTATGTTTGCGATTATTGGGTTTGCTTTTAAAATCGATAAATACGATTTTGTCCGTATTGTACAACGATTCACGTCGCCAAAATATCCTGCTAATCAGAGCTGACCAAACAATGATTATCCTTTTGACTCATTTATCATTGAGTAGTGAACACACATTCGGTATGATTGAACTGAAGAGTACGTTCAGAAGGAGATCCTATTCAAATGAAACAAATAAAGAAAATTAAAAAACCTGACCTTCCGGCAACTTTGCCACTGATAGAGTTTCGGGAGATCAGTGGGCAGGAAGAACCATTGCTTGGAAACGGTTTGGTTACAGGAACATGCCTGGATGACGAACACGTGGATCATTTGGTCCTCTCTAAAGTAATCTTTAAAAATGTTTCCCTGATAAATGTTCAACTGTACAAATTGACATGACCGATGTGATTTTTGAAAACTGCAATCTTTCCAACGCCAACCTCCAGAATGGGTTAATCTACAGGGTAAGTTTCAAGGACTGCAAACTGCTCGGAGTGAATTTTTCCGAAGCCGGTCTTAGCAATGTCACCTTTGAAAACTGTCAGGCGGGGCTGTGCAATTTTGTCGATACAACGCTTAAAACGGTGATCTTCGATCACACCTCACTCAAAGGCACCACTTTTGCCAATAGCCAGTTCAAGAATCCTGTATTCAATGCATGCGATCTTGACGATGCTTACATCGGTGAATGTCCACTTAAAGGGATTGATATCAGCAGCTGTAGCTATGACCGAATTAACGTTGATCTGAAACATCTTGCCGGCTGCATTGTTTCACCGCAGCAGGCAATTGGATTTGCCCGTCTGCTCGGTTTGGTGATCAAATCGTAAGTCTCAGCCCCATCTCTAATAGTTCAGTGCTACTGGGATCTGAGCCGGGATCTATTCCCTAATATCTTATTAGGGGGTGAATGAGGTAATAGATGACTGAGATAAGTTATTTCGACATGTTCAAAATTCCAGCAAAAAAATATTTCTGCACTTTGGTGGGGTGAAATAAAGGGGGAATATGAGTTAAAGGGATACGCATCTAAATTTATATTATTAACTAACTCAACCTTCGCAATTCAAAAATCGAGGTGATTGCCTGACACTACAAGATTCATGGCTTGTCAATTAGGGTTCTTGACTTAATGGAAAAACACCTTTCTCTTTGGTATAGTGAATTCTTCTGGATCTTCTCCATGAAGCTCTAGCCGGGACCAAAAATACGATCAAGAAGTGGATCACTTGTCAACTCCAGCAGTGGATGGACAGACTACCTAACTATATCAAGGCTTACCTGCCAGAACTAGGCTGCGAAAGTTGAGATAAATACAAATAAAGTTGTTTACTCAGAGCAGCCCAAACAGCGTTCTTCCGTTTAATTAAGTCGTCATGTAAAAAAAAATAGTTATATACTCATGTAGTCACCCCATGATTCAATCTAAGATTTCACGATAAAAAAGTCCTTTACTGCTTTATAATTAGAGAAATGGTCTGTTGTGCAGTTGACGGACAATGCGCAACAGTTCGATCGAATTTAGAAAGCTGAACCCAATCAGGAGAAAGTCGAGCCAAAACGCGAAAAAGTCGATCCGAAATATTGAAAAGTAGTACCGAATCTGGCAAAAGTCAAACCGAAAATAAGAAGTTGAACCGAAACGGGAAGAAGTCGATCCGAAATATTGAAAAGTAGTACCGAATCTGGCAAAAGTCAAACCGAAAATGAGAAGTTGAACCGAAACGAGAAAAAGTAGAACCGAAATATTGAAAAGTAGTACCGAATCTGGCAAAAGTCAAACCGAAAATGAGAAGTTGAACCGAAACGGGAAGAAGTCGAACCGAAATATTGAAAAGTAGTACCGAATCTGGCAAAAGTCAAACCGAAAATAAGAAGTTGAACCGAAACGGGAAGAAGTCGATCCGAAATATTGAAAAGTAGAACCGAATCTGGCAAAAGTCGAACCGAAATTCAAATTGGACCAAGCTGAGTCAACATGACAAAAAAGTTCAGCCATTATATATTGTCAGATCTTTACTTCACTCCTATCGATTTTATGAACAGTTCGTGTTTTACTGTGCAACATCAAAATGAAACAACTTTATTGTAATTTTTAAACGACTTTATTTGTAATTAAACATCTTTATTGTCATTCAACAATAACGTTTGGGCTGACTCTAGATCCCACCTATAAACGTGTGTTAATTCATTTTTGCACCCGATTTGCACCTTGATGATTTTTAGAAGGAGAAAACATGATTTAACAAAAGAAAAAAAGCCTTTAAACCAAGGCTTTTCGTTATGTCCCAGAAGGGATTCGAACCCATGACCCACGGCTTAGAAGGCCGTTGCTCTATCCAGCTGAGCTACTGGGACAAAATAAAATTGGTTGATAAGCATTCTTCGACGAATCATTCGACGACCTTTACTATTTTAGAGGGTAAAATCATATCTGTCAATGTCTGTCGGATTTTTTCATCTAAGATCATGGTGAGAAAATCGGGAGGGTAAATGCCCATTTTGACGATGTGCTTCCGCATGGCAATAGGAAACAGACTGCTTTCCTCGCGTGGAAATCGGCTGGCTCAAATGTTCAAAAAAAAGGTACGTCTGTCCCTGAACAGGGACGTTGTCAGGCCGTTTTCATATTCTGTAATAAACAGGCTTTTTCTCTCATTCATCTATACCTTTCTTTCAGATCGTGTTTACGTACAATGAATTATCAGGTTAACAATCAGGTTGCCTGATAACGCCGTGTGAGTGCCCTCCTCCGCATCACTCCTTGGGACACCTTGTTTAAGGTGTCCCTTTTAGTTTGAGCTGCTGTCTTCGTCTTTCCAAGGATATACTTTAGAGAAACCGGCAACCGGTTCGTCCGCGATGGTGTAGTAGGTGACTCCGATGGTCTTTTGATCGGGGCTGAGTTCGAGAATGGCATATGTACCTTCCTCATAGTTTTTGGGCAGGCGCAGACTGCCGGGATTGATGAAAATCATCCCGCCCTCCTTGAACGTTCCCGCAAAGTGGGTATGTCCGAAGCAGACCACATCCGCTTTTTCCTCCAGCCCTCTGTAGTACAATTTTGCCGGGGAATTCCGGACGCCGAGCAGGTGGCCGTGAGCCACCATAAATTTCAGCGGCCCGATTGTCCGAACTACTTCTTCTGGAAAGGTGCCCGGGCGATCGCAGTTTCCTTCCACCGCGATGTAGCCCTCCATTTCCCGGCTGCCCGGCGCAAGCTCCGAATCGCCGCAGTGGATGAAGGCTTCAACCTGTCCTTCGTAACGTTTTTTCAGTTCCACCACTTCCTGTGTCCACCCGTGCGTGTCACTGACGATTAGCCATTTCATTGGCCGGCTCCCGTCCAGCTGCTCCAGTTTTCACGCAGCCTCCGCAGCGCCTGTGCGCGATGGCTGATTTTATTCTTCTCCGCATCGCCCATTTCCGCAAAAGTCAGCTGTCTTTCCGGAATCAGGAAGACCGGGTCGTAGCCGAATCCGCCTTTTCCCCTTCGGCTGTTTGTTATCAGGCCTTCGCACCGGCCCTCGGCAAAATGGGTCGGCTGTCCGGGAACGCTGAGTGCCAGGACACAGACAAAGTGAGCGGTCCGTTCCCCCGACGGCACGCCCTTCAGCTTGCTCAGTAGTTTATCAATGTTATGTTCGCTGTTTTTGTCCAGCCCGGCATAGCGTGCGGAAAAGACACCAGGCTCTCCGTTCAGCGCGTCAACAGCAAGTCCCGAGTCGTCGGCGATCGTGATCATATTCATTTTTTGGGAAAGCGTTTCTGCTTTCAGTGCGGCGTTTTCTTGGAAGGTGGAGCCTGTCTCCGCTACGTCGGCGGTGATGCCGAGGTCCTTCAGCGAGCAGATCTCAGCATGGGAGTCCTCAAGTATTGCTTTGATTTCTTTTATCTTTCCTGGATTATTTGACGCTACCAGTACCCGGGTCACTTTTCCGTCCCCACCTTTTGTTCAGTCAGTATGTTGCCGATGACCGATTTCTCGGCATCGATCAGTTGATTGATCCCTTTTTTCGCCAGGTCGATCAGGTCGGACAGCTGCTGCTCGCTGAATGTCGCTTCCTCACCGGTGCCCTGTATCTCAACAAATTCGCCTTTTCCATTCATAACAATATTCATATCGACGTCCGTTGTGGAGTCCTCTTTATAGCAGAGATCGAGAATCGGACCGTATGACGGATGAATGCCTACAGATGTGGCTGCCAGATAGGACCTGACCGGGATTCTGGCGATCTGCTTTTTATCCAGAGCCTTTTTAAGCGCGAGGACCATCGCGACAAACGCACCGGTTATTGAAGCTGTACGTGTTCCTCCGTCCGCCTGGATGACGTCGCAGTCTACCCAGAGCGTCCGCTCCCCGATTTCGTCAAGGGCAACGACCGAGCGAAGAGCCCTGCCGATCAGACGCTGTATTTCCATGGTTCGCCCGCCCAGTTTTCCTCTCGACGATTCGCGTATGGTCCTCTCCGGAGTCGCTCTCGGGAGCATCGCATACTCCGCCGTTATCCAGCCTTTTTTCTGTCCGCGCATGAACGGCGGAACTTTATCTTCGATGGTGACGTTGCAAATTACTTTCGTCCGGCCGACCGTTATCAGCACAGAACCTTCCGGATGGATGATAAAATCCGGCACTATTTGAATCTGGCGAAGTTCGTCATTCGCTCTTCCATCTGGTCTCATCATATCAGCTGCCTCCGCATACCTCTCATTTTTAAGCATGATGTCTGAAAAGGGACAGCACGCTGCCCCTTTCTTACTATACCATATTTTTCTTAAAGAATTACAACCCCGCGGGACTCACCATGGAACGGGACACGGGGCCCGCAATCGTCTTTCCGGATTCCAGCATCACCTTATCCGAGCTGCCGACTTTAATCGACACCAGCCGGATTCCCTTTTCACCCGTCAGTGTCAGGACGAGACAGCGAAATGCGTCGTCGCTGATTGTTTTTGATTCCTTGTTCGCATAGAGCGCATCGTTGAAGTGAAGATACACCACACCGTTTTTTACCACCGGTTTTTCAACCAGTTCGGTTTCCGGACTGAATGTCGAGATGAACGCGCTTCCCGCAGGTTCATGTATCAGCGTGTTGACCAGACCGTACAGATCGTCCGATCCGGCCTGCGTCATCCGGACAGTCACAGGAACATCATAGGATTTTCCCTTATTGGAAGACAGATAGTATACAGTTGCCGGCACGCTGTCCGCTACATCCGCCACTCCGCCGAATGTTTCATTGATCCCATCCGAACGGGTCAGCCCCTGCCCGACCGGTTTTTTGCTGCCTGGCCACTCGTTCAGAATCCTGCCATTGACACGGATCGTCACCTTTTTTACAGTGTCGAACTGAGTCAGCGTCCAGACGACCGACTGGACAATTTTGTCCTGATCACCGGCCGGAGCATCAAGCAGTTCTCTTGAGAAATCGGCCGTCAGCAGCCCCTGCTGATCAAGAGAAACACTTTTGACTATCGTTCCCGCCGGCAAAATGGCCTGAAAACCGTTGGGCAGAAGATCCGTCACCGGCCCGTCCTGAGCGAGATAATCCAGCACTTGTTTGGCCGGCGCGTTTGATGCCGGCAGCGCAATGGTTTGCGGTGCGAGAAACCCGTTCGCATCAGAAAGATAAAGCTCTCTCTGAACGGATTTCAGGTTATTGGCCGTTCTGTTCAATTCCGATGGGCTTTTTACATACTGCACGCTGGATGGCTGGCGGTCGGCCGTTCCGCATCCCGCAAGCAAGGCCATGAACGCCAGCATGACCGCGGCCGTCATGACAGATGATCGTCGATACAACATAGCATACCCTCCCCCATGGGTTGTACTACCATGTATATGGACATCCCTCTCAAGTAGACCGCCGATCGGTAAAAATACGTTGTTATTCCGGGAGGCGAACGGTACGCACAAATGGGAGGAAGCCAGACGTCTGTTTGCCGATCGTTTCCATCATAACGGCTGATCCCGTCGTGTAAAACTGCTGCTCTGGCAGTGCGGAATACTCCCCCGATATTCTTATGGTCATTAAGGCCGGATTTGACAACGATGTACGAGTCATTCTAAGAAGCTGCAACGACAGTGGGTTCCAAGACAGTCAGCGTATTATCAACCGTGTTCAAATTAACTGTGGCGCCAATAGGCATCGCGGCTTTGTAGTAGCCATGAGCCGAAGTGATATTCGTCATGAGCGGTTTTCCGAGCGGAACGAGGATAGTGTTGATCACATCCTCGTAGGATGTTTGATATGCGGTGGGACAGCGGGTGCATTCCCCTATAAGGATTCCGGAGCAATCATTGAATTTTCCCGCCATTTTTAAGTGATTAAAATAGCGATACACCGTGTTAGCCGGGGCATGCGTCTCTTCAAGAAATAGAATTTTATTGGTTGTGTCAATTTCAAATCGCGTCCCTAATGTTCCGATAAAGGATGTCAGATTTCCGCCGACAAGGGGGCCCGTAACGTTGCCCGGAACCCTGCTCACCAGTGGAATCCCGGGCGGATTTTCGATAGGCCGCGGGGCTGTGGTTGTAGAAGTCGCCGTAAAAAACTGATCAAAATTATAGCTTGGGGTATTCGGTGAAAAATCGAAAAGCAATAAACTATTGAAAGCTATGAGATTTGCAAACTGGTACAGGCAATTCAGCAAAATAGTGATATCGCTGTACCCGCTGACAATTTTCGGATGACTTCGAATAAAATCAAAATCCAGATAGGAAAGAATTCCTGCTACACCCACGCCGCCTCTGGAAGAAATAATCATTTTTACATCGTCGTTATAAAACAAGTCCATAAGATCAGATGCGCGTTCCTGGTCCGTCCCGGCTAAAAAACCAGTTTCGTCATAGACATGCCGTCCGACGACCACCTGAAATCCCATATTCTGAAGGCCTTGAATGCCCTGATTGATGATGTTCGGATATAACGGACTCCCCAGCGTTGCAATGCCGACCGTATCTCCCGGCCGAAGTATCGGCGGTTTGGTAGCCACTAAACTCCCTCCCTAAGGCAGCTGCTAACATACTGTATTCAAAGGAAGCCTATAGGTGTAAGTGATCCGATACTTTTTGGCATAAGGTATCCTCTGGTTAATCCGCCAAAGTTGCGGGAACTTTCGAATTTCATCACAATCGCTTAACCTCATTTTCATCATGAGAAGCGCCTCAATACAATGTGGGTCCAGACGCTGTTTCCGTTCAGTCGGAAGGACAGCGATCCGAATTCGCTGCTCAACCGTTACCGCGACTGGATTCATGTGCGTGAATCCAGTCCTGCTCTGGTTAAGGGAGATATTCAAGACTTTCAGACCGGTGACAGCCGGATCCTGGGGTACACGCGAAACTTTAAAAATGACTCTGTTCTTGTCCTGAATAACCTCTCAGGCGAAACGGTCACGGTCAACGTGGATAAACAGGATTTTAAATCGGATGCCGCTTTATTCTCGGCTTTTGCCACAAACACCATCAATAAAGGCCATCAAAAGATGGAAATCACCATGCCGGCTTATTCTTCCATCTTCCTGAAATAAGAATAAAAACGGCGAATAGCTCAGAATTAAAAAAACAGGATGCAGTGATCTCAGCCGATCCTGTTTTTATATGGCAGCCTATTCTGTCCGGACTTGAGTCATTTAACCTTACAAGCTGACACCTATACGCAGTTCGCGGACGACGTCTCGGTGTTCAGCTTAACAAAACATGCCTATTGCCTATTCCGCTAATCCCCAGATTCGCATAGATTAGAAAAGTATTCAAAATTAGGGGAGGCGCGGAAATATGAATTTTGATGCCCAGCCATTTTATGCTCCGCATTATGAAGATTATAGAAATATGGACCCAGATTTGTACCAGCGGCCCGCCAGCCAGGAGCAGCATGTGCTTCATTTGATCAGCCCTGTTGTCAGCCATGGTTTGCGTGAAGCTCAGCATCTTGGTTATGAACACGCCTTAAGAGAAGCTGTCGCTATTGGTTATTTAATGGGAAGAGGACACGATTACCATACTGCCTGGAAAACGGTTGAATCCTGGTGGCATGCGCCTGGAACACACCTACCGACTCCATATTGATATTAATCAGGAAATGGGATCCGATCGGACCCCATTTTTTCTTTTCCAGCTGCTTAATCCCTTCCTAATTAGGCTTTTTTACTCATACCCACGGAACGAATCATAATATTTTTAAACGACAACCCCCCTAAAGTATTTAAAAACACCGTGAAAATCTAATCATACTTACCGGACACCTCCTTTTTCTTTGACCGCTTCGGAAGGAATCAGTGCCTTCATGGCTTTTGTACAAGAAAGAGGATACCCCTCACAAAATTCAACATTGTGAAAGGTATCCTCAAATAAGCCAATAGGACATCAATCTGTTTTATAGAGACTTTTTCAGTATTTCAGTCTCCAAAATATCCTTAATAACCTCGATTAATCATTTCATTTTACTCACCATGTCCATCATTTTTTCTACTACTTATCTATAATTTATGCGAATAAAATCGTAACTCTTTTTATCTAAAAAATCCGCTCCCGATTTTTGACCAGGAACGGATTCTCTTGCATTCTTATGAAACTAAAAATCGCTGTAATGATTAATCAATCGGAAACCGGCAGGACAGCTCCTTTATACTTTGTGTTGATAAAATCCTGAATCGCTTTCGAGTGAAGCACCTTCACAAGTTCTTTTACAGCCTTCTTGTTTTCATCGCCCTTTCGAACGGCAATGATGTTGGCATAAGGCGATTGAGAACCTTCGAGAATCAGCGCATCCTTTTTCGGATTCAGGTTCGCCTGCAGTGCATAGTTCGTATTGATTGCAAACAAATCAGCCGCGTTATTCTCATAAGCCTTAGGCAACAGCGCGGGATCGATCGGCTGCAGGAATTTCAAATGCTTGATATTATCGATATCATTTAATGTCGCCGTAATCTTATCTACACCAGGTTTTATTTTAACGAGTCCCTTTGACTCCAATAATAGCAGGATTCGGCCTTGTTCTGCCTTATTATTGCTGATCTGAACGGTTGCGCCGTCCTTTATGTCGCTGACCTTCTTATACTTCTTAGAATAAATGCCGAAGGGTTCAATGTGTATTTTCCCCGCACTTACAAGATCCGTGTGATTTTGTTTATTATATAAGTTCAAAAAAGGAATATGCTGGAAGTAGTTCGCATCAATCTGCTTCGAAGCCAGTGCCTTGTTCGGAAGGACATAATCCTGGAAAACCTTGATGTCCAGATTGATCCCTTCTTTCTTAAGAATAGGCGCCGCTTTTCTCAGAATTTCAGCGTGCGGAACAGGCGAAGCACCGACAACCAGAGTCGTCTGGGTGCCTGACGCATTCCCGCTGCTCTTTCCGCAAGCGGTCATCACAAAAATAACGGATAAAATGAGTGACAAGATAAGTATTTTTTTCTTCATTGTCTGTTCCCCCTAATAAGTATGCTGATCTGAATCGGAATCCATCTATAAATATACTCTATCTATCTTTTATCCACGCGGCGTGCAATGATGTCGCCGATGAACTGGATAATAAAAACAATCACCAGGATAATTATTGTTGCCACAAACGTGACATCATTATTATTTGCTTCGAAGCCGTCATTGTAAGCTAATGTGCCAAGCCCGCCTGCTCCGACAACGCCGGCCATTGCCGTATTGCCGATCAGCGCGATCAGCGTGACCGTCATTCCTGAAATAATGGAAGGCAAAGACTCGGGAAGCAGAACCTTCCAGATAATCTGAAACCTGGTGGCTCCCATCGATTGCGACGCTTCGATCACTCCCTTGTCCACTTCATGCAGACCGATTTCGACGAGCCTCGCAAAAAACGGAGACGCGCCGATAATAATGGAAGGAAGCGCAGCGGAAGCACCGATCATCGTTCCAATAATTAGAACTGTAAGCGGGATAAGCAGGATGATCAGAATGATAAACGGAATAGCACGAAAGATATTGACAAAGGATGATGTTATCCGGTAGGTGATCGCATTTTCGTACAAGCCCCCTTTTGCAGTTAAAAAGAGAACGAGTCCCAAAATCACGCCAAAAATAAAGGTAAAGACTCCGGAAACCAGTGTCATATACAGTGTCTGACCTGTCGCGGTCAACATCCCCATCCAGTCGACGTGAGGAAAAAGCTGATTCATGATGGCAGCACCTCGACTTTCACGCTTTCAGATCTGATCTGATCAATGGCGGACTGAACGGTATCCTGATGACCGTTAATCAGGAGAACCAGCGTCCCGTAAAAACCATTTTGTGAAGGCGCGAGTTCACTGACTATGATCGTCACACGAATCGCCTGATTATGAAGCAGCCTGTCCACGGCAGGCTGCTGGTCGGTTTTGCCGTCAAAATGCAGCTGCACTATTTTGCCATCAGGATTTGCTGATTGGAATTTTTCAATCCTGATCTGTTGTTTTAAAGGTGCCGCCACCTGTCCGACAAACTCCTTAGTGATAGCCTGCTGCGGACTCAGAAAGATATCTCTCACGGTTCCTTCTTCCACGATGCTGCCTTTGTCCAGAACGGCCACGCGATGACAAATTTTGTTGATCACATACATCTCATGAGTGATCAAAACAATGGTAATGCCCAGCGAACGATTGATATCCGACAGAAGCTGCAAAATCGAATCGGTCGTTTTAGGGTCCAGAGCAGATGTTGCTTCGTCACACAGCAATACCGCCGGATTATTGGCGAGTGCGCGTGCGATGCCGACACGCTGTTTCTGGCCGCCGCTGAGCTGGGAAGGATAGGAAGACGCTCTCCCTTCAAGTCCGACAAGCCGGATCAGTTCCTCGACGCGCTTCTTTCGCTTATCCTTTGAGAGTCCTGATAGTTCCAATGGAAACGCAATGTTTTCGGCAACCGTCCTCGACCAGAGCAAATTAAAATGCTGGAAAATCATGCCGATTTGTTTTCGCTCCCGGCTCAGTTCTTTCTCCGAAAGGGCTGACAATACATGCCCTGCTACTTCAACGCGTCCTTCCGTCGGCCGCTCCAGTAAATTAATCAGCCGAATTAAAGTGCTCTTGCCCGCCCCGCTGTAACCGATAACCCCGAAAATCTCCCCTTGTCTGACTTCAAGATTCAAATCGGTTAGAGCCTTCACCGGGCCGGCACTTGTCTGGTAAACCTTTTTTACATGTGTTAATCGAATCAAACATTCTGCCCCGCTTTCAAACCTTCTAACCCATTTTCAAACTGTTAAAATCAAATATGTTTAATGGGTTTTAAAACAATTAATTTTTTACTTTCTTTACTTTTGAGACAACCTTTTCAAAACTAAAGAAATCTCGCCACAGTCTTACTGTCTCCCTCCTTACGTTTCAGAACAACAAAAAAACCTCTCAAGAGAGGGGTTTGCTGAAAAACCCTCTCATCTCTCAGAAACATCTGTTTCTGCAGGAATTAGCACCTTCCAAGACTTGTCGAAATTGCCAAGTCCGGGGGTTGCCGGGCGTCATCGGGCCTGTCCCTCTGCCACTCTGGATAAGAGTTTGGTTTGTTATTCATTTGGTGTGTTAATAACTTACCACTTGATCATAAAGGTGTCAACCCGTTAAATAATGTTAGAAATTTCTTAATTAATTGCTTTGCTTGCATAGCGATTAATTTTTTCATACTGTTTCAAGGAACGAATCTGCAGCTTTTTTGCTTTTGTGAGACCCCCAAAAAATAGGACGAGTACCTGACCGACCAGGTACTCGTCTCTGCTTTAAGCAACGCCCACACTTCAGCTAATTTTTTTTACGTGACACGAACAACGGAAATGAAAGTCATCCACGAACTATTCACGCCTCATTATCTGTAGGCTTTATCTTACAATTTAGTTCTTAGTCTGAAAATCGTTTATATATATTTGTCGGCAAATCCGACCAGTTCCCTGATTTCAGTTTTGGCTGCTTTGGTCAGCACCTTGTTGTCGTTCAGCATCTGCTCGCCCCGCGCTTTTATGAAACGCAGATAATCTTTATTTTTTGTCTGAGCATAACCCTTTTTCGCCTGGTGCATATCCCGGAAGTCTCCGGCAGCCTGTTTTGCCAGTAAATAACGTCCGATTAAAAGCCCGATCGCGAGCGACAGAGAAACAATCGTTCCCCAACCGCCGGTCAGCTGATAAAGAAGTATCCCGATCACCATGAGCAAAGTTACCAATTTTGCGGAGCTGATGACATAGGCTTCGCCTCTCTCGCCCCTGACTGCCTCTCGCAAACTGTTTAACATTGTTCTCCCCCTCCTTGAGCACTTATTTCATGAACTATGAAATCAAATTTTTTCCCGTCCATTTTTCAAGGAACACGTGCAGATCTGTCCCGACCTGCGGCCTTCGATCAAGCCATGGTTTATAGTCCGAAGATGCCCGCCCAGTAGCCGAGAATACCGACAACGAACATTCCGAAGATAATCCAGATCGCATTCACATTACGTTTCAGCAGCCACATGCAGGCAAAGGTCATAAGCAAGGCGACCATCCCGGGAAGCAAAGAATCCATAATATTCTGAAGAGAAGTACTGATGACATGACCGGCTTGTTTGTAAGACACGAGAACAAGCGGCATTTTTATAGTGGTCCATTTGGAGACAAGAGAACCCATGACAAACAGCCCAAGCACTGAAGCCATCTGTGTCAGCTTTTTCAGACGGTTTCCGGCAACGTCCTGAACAATATCCGTTCCTTGTCTGTAACCCAATTTAAATCCATACCATCTGGTCAGCATCCGGATAATATTGATGCCGAAGAAGAACAGCAGCGGGCCGAGAATGCTGCCGCTCAGTGCCAGAGAAGCGCCAAGCGCCGCCAGAATCGGACGGGCCGTTCCCCAATAAATCGGATCGCCGATCCCTGCTAGAGGGCCCATGAGCCCGACTTTCACGTTGGTAATTGCCGCTTCGTCAATATCGGCTCCGGCCGCCTTTTTCTGTTCCATAGCTGCTGTAACCCCAAATATTGCCGATGCGGGCCATGGCGTCGTATTGAAGAATTCCAGGTGACGTTTTAAAGCGGCGGCCTGATCTTCTTTTTTATGGTAAAAGCGTTTAATCGCCGGGATCATGGTCACGCAAAATCCGATGGCCTGCATACGTTCAAAGTTAAAGGAACCGAGCATGAACGTACTGCGCAGGTAGGTGCTGAACATATCCTTTCTCGTCAACGGTTCAACTTTTCTTATTTCTGTTGATTCAGTCATTTTTATACCCTCCTTATCCTAATACGTCGTCGTCTTCAGTTCCGGCACTGGTCACAGCGGCAGGAGCCTTGATGGAATCATGAAAATCGGGATTGAGCTGTACATAGACAACGGCGGCACATGCTCCGAGAATACCCAACCCAACAAGATTGATACCGGTTACAAAGGTAGCAAGTGTAAAACCGATGAAGAAAAATGGCATGAGTGAACGGGCTTTCATCATGTTAATAACCATCGCATACCCGACGACGACGATAAATCCACCGGAAACTTGCAAGCCATGTGTAATCACCGGGGGTATAGCGTTCAGCCATTGGTTGACGATGCTCGTTCCGGCAATGGCAGCGACGGCACCGGTTGGAATAGCGACGCGCAGCCCTTGAAGGAAAAGCGCTCCGATATGGCACCATTCAATGCCGCGGAAATTGGCCTGAGCGGCAAAATGATCGGCTTGATGCTGAAAGAATACAGCGATGGTACGTACGAAGATGGTGAGCACCTGGCCGGCTGCCGCGAGTGGAACGGCAATGGCAATACCTTCACCGATCGATTGATGTCCGACAATAACAATGATTGAAGAAATGGTCGAGGCCAGCGCAGCGTCGGGAGCCATAGCCGCTCCGACATTCATCCACCCAAGTGCAATCAGTTCAAGATTACCGCCAAGAATGATTCCTGTTTGAAGATCGCCTAAGACAAGACCGACCAGCGTACAAGCAACGATCGGCCGGTGAAACTGACGTTCATCCATAACGCTGGCCATACCGCAAACTAATGAAACGAGGATAACGAGAATAAATTGCATTGCATTCATAGGATAAAACCCTCCTTCTCTAATGTCTTATATCAGGCCTTTGCTTTTCAGCCTGTTCATAAAATCAGAGCTTTGCGTATTCGGTAATTGCTGCAGAATAAGCTTCACACCCCGTTTATCCAGTTCCTGAAAGGCTTTAACGTCTTCCGGGGATACGGAAACCGCTTCGGAAATCAGCGTCATCCCTTCCTTGAACGTAATTCCGCCGACATTGACCTGGGTCACTTCAACCCCTTCATCCATGAGCCGCAAAACGTCCGTCGGATTCTCGACAACCATCAGGACATCCAGATTCTCATAAGTCGGATTCTTATAGCAGCGCGCGGTTTTGGCGATCGTCATGACATAGGATTTTGTTCTTCCCGGAGCCACCTGAAGCAAAAGTGTTTTTCTCAAATCGTCTTTGGCAGCGCTGTCATTTGCTGCGATAATTGTGCTGGCACCTACATGGTTGACCCAGTTGTTTGCCACTTGCCCGTGAATCAGACGTGAATCAATGCGTAACCATTTAATTTTCATCCCAATACATCTCCTTCATCTTCCATTGCGCTGTTGGCCATCTTCTGCCTTGCAAAAATGTCGCGAAATGATTTAATCCCATCCGCCCCCGCCTGTTTTGCCGTTTGGACAAGGTCCTCCAGTGTTCCGCCTGCCAGTCTCTTTCCAAGAACTTCGATAACCATCGGCAAATTGACACCGGTAACGATGTCCATGTTGTTCCGGCGGGCGACAAATCGGCTTGCGGCGTTGTAAGGGCTTCCACCAAAAAGATCAACAAGAAACAATACAGCATCGTCATCAAAACTTTCGGTAATGATTGCGTATTTCTCCAGAAGATTTTCTATACCTTCTCCAGGTTTGAATGTGACCTGCTCCACGTTTTCTATATTTCCGAAAATCATCCTGGCCGTGCTAATCAGAGATTCCGAAAAGTTTCCGTGTGCGGCAATAACTATGGCAACCACTCTCTAATCCCCCCCTTCTCTCTTGCTTACACTTTTATCTAAGCAATTTTCGTGCCAATTTGCGTATTAAAAAAAGAAACCATGAAAAGTAGCTCCATTCATGGCCTCTTCCGATCCTCATTTTTTGAAATTGACACAGTAATCTATTTTTTTGAAACAGTATCGTTTAAAATGGTTCACTGACGGCAGAACACCGGCTATTTGGCACACAGTACGCTTCTCAAGCCAGGTTCAATACACTTTTTCCAAGTTCATCCGCCAGCATATCGACCAGATACAAAGTTTCTCCTTTGCCTAGAGCGATGTTCAGCTTATACTGAATGACCTGAAGCGGCTCTGAAAGAAGATCGGACATTTTTTCTTTCTCCTGACTGACGGTCTCGGTGTATTTCAGCGGCGTACGCGTGATTTCCCGCTCCAGCGCAAAAGAAAGATGCATAATGATCCGAATCTTTGTCGCGTTCTTAAAATGCACATTCAGTGCCCTCTGGAGCGTCTTATTAAATTCGTTGATTGCCTCCACCGCTTTTTTCGGATTGAGATAAGTCAGCATATTCTGCAGGCTGTCTTCGCATACACCCTTAACAATGACATTGGACGGATTTTCTTTCACCGTTACCGGTTTTCTCAGGATGGCCTGTTCGATGATATTCTGGCTTTCGCCGCCGATAAATTGCTGCAGCGTAATATAAGGTACACCATCCAGTTTAGGATCCTTCGCACCGATGCTGGCAATGATCCGGTACTTGTCCGTCAGCTTCTGCGCCTGTTCATACAGCCCCACCATGGATACCGGGATGATCCGGATATTCTCATTGGTCAGGCTGCGCAAGTATTCGCTGATGATCGTCTTGATGCGCTGGGCGGTCCCCTTTCCCGTCGTACATATGGTCAGGACCGCTTTCTGCTTCCCGTCTTTTTCAACATCTGCAATCATTTCGCTGTTGGCTCTTACCATGCGAAGCGATTCCGCGATGGAATCGAGGTTCAGGTGCAAATAATTCGCTTTCTTTACCGCTTCGAGAATCAGCGGTGTGGATACCATATCGATGGCGCGGACGGAGACGCCCGCCGATGCGGCGATTTTTTCTTCAAAATAATAGAGCGATCCCATATCGACCATCATCAGCACCCCTTCACCCTGGTTCATTTTTCTCACCGTATGAACGATGTCTGCAAAAATATCTTTAAAACTTACACTGAGCGGCATATCGATCGCCGCGACCGGATAATCGCCGAGTAATTCCTTGGCGACGCGGACCATTGAGCTCGCCGTTTGGTCTCCGTGCGCCGCAACAACGATTCCCACATTTTTCCGGCGGGACAATTCTTCTGAAGAGGACAGCAAAACCGCAATGTATTCAATTTCAATCTCCGGAACGTTTAAGTTGAATGCTTCAACAATCAGTTTGGCGATCGCGCAGGCCGCCCTGTATTCTTTTGAACCCGGAGAAACCATGTTTTTCCTCTCTTTGGGAAGGACAGACAGTTTGCGGGATGTGTGCCGCATAAATGAATCCAGATGAAGCAGGATGAAAGAGAGAAACTGCTCGCTGATCTGGTGACCGAGATAACGCGTGCATGTCGCTTCTATCCTGGGGGCAAGGGACAGCATGCCGCTGTCTATTAGTGTCTCCAGCCGGCTTCCTGTGGTCTGCTGATAAAATTTAGTGAAGTGCGCCTTGATATCTTTGCTGATAAACGTCTTGATATCTTTGGTCGACAGCCCCTCATCAGAAAGAAATTGATATTTCCCGGAAATAATTTTATAGATGTCCACCGGAGGCTCGTAGCCCTCGTCATCGATCATCAAACCATCCTGCCTGCCGATAATGAGTGTTTCCTGCGTCAGATATTTGTCCAGCTGGTTGTTTATCTCCTGATCGCGTGAAATAACGCTGAGGCCTTCCTTCATCTCCGACGGAAGCATTTTTCCCGTCAGCGAAATACAATCGCTGTTGAAATTGTTCAAAAATCCCTGTGCACAGATCAGCTGCACATTGGATTTTAACTGACCGACATTTCCGAACGTGACGCTGCCGATCAATGCCCGGATGACATCTGCACTCACTTTGAACTGATTATTTGTGCGTCTGGCTTCGCGTGACAGCAAAAATTTCGTCAGCTCGACTTTCTCCAGCGGGCTGCGTTCGTTGAATTTCGGAATGTTAATCGTAACAGGGATGCGCCTCAGGAAAGTTTGCAGCAGCGCGGATTCCGGATCGGCCGTGGTTGCCCCGATAATCAACACATGCGATTCCCGTTTGATGCCTGTCTCCCCCAATTTGCTGTATTTCCCGGTGTCCATAAAATAAAAGATCATTTCCTGACCTTCAGGAGGCAGCCGGTGAATCTCGTCAAGGAAAAGAATGCCTCCGTCAGCCTTGGCCACCAACCCTTCCGTATCGCTGTCAGCGCCGGTGAACGCGCCCTTGATATAGCCGAACAGATGCCCGAGGAGAAGCTGGGCATTATTATAGTAATCGGCACAGTTGAACACGATAAACGGCGAGTTATCGGCCAGTCGTTTTGTATACTTGGCATAGCCGTGCATCATATGCGCGAACAATGTTTTTCCTGAGCCTGTCGGCCCGAGAATCAGGGTGTTCAGTCCGCGCGGGGGATAGACCACGGCCGCTTTTGCCTGAGTCACGCTCGCTTTGAGGCTCTGGTCCGCACCGATTAGCTGGCTGAAGGGGTCCTTTTCGGGAAGCGACTTGGGTTTACTCTTCTTCTGCTGTAATAAATCATTGACCGACCGCGCTTTAACAACGGACACGTCAATGACATTCCCGAATACGCGCTGCAGAACGGAAGCCGGAACGTATAATACCGGACGAGTAACAAATTTAATGACCTTATTTTCTCTGACCAGATTATTCAGCTCTAAACAGGCATTGCTTCGGAGCATACCCAGATGCGCGGCAACTTCTGAGGCAGGAACACCTGATTTGCTTAATAATGTGTTCTTGTCCATCCCGTCGCATTGTCTGACCAGTTCTTCGTATACTTTTTCTTTTCTGCGCGTCATCGTTACCCCTCCGTTGTGTCAACCGGTTTCATCTGTACGGTCACAGTACCCGTTCCAATTAAACCTTTGTTTAATACATTCGAGAAAAAAAGCCGGAATCCTTCTCATCTGAAGAGTACAATTAATTGTCGGAGTTTTCAAGCTGATTATCTCTATGAGCGGACTGTTCGACAAGCATTCGGACAGTCCGCTCTGTTACCCTCTGAAAACAACAGCCGGCTCTTTTGTCAGGAGCCGGCCAGTGCTATAATTTTAATTCTCCGAGCCTGAGCAGTTCGACAACCGCCTGGGACCGTCCTTTCACACCCAATTTTTGCATCGTATTTGAAATATGATTGCGGACGGTTTTTTCACTGATAAAGAGTTCTTTAGCAATGTCCCGGGTTGTTTTGTCCTGAACAAGCAGTTCAAAAACTTCTCTTTCCCTCTTCGTCAGCAATGGTTTTGGACGATGGTATTCTTCCTTCAACAATTCCCCCTCCTTGCTCAGCAATAGAGCGGGCGGGGAAGGCTTTTAGTCCCTATATTTTATGAAGACGACAAATGATTCGTGAGCAACATTTTCAGAAATGGTTGCTATTAAAAGGTCCTCTGGAAATGCCGTTACTGGTTGTCGCTTCCGAAAAAGTCACGGAAAGACTGAGCCATAGTTGCCCGGTTCAGGGAGGCGATCGATGTCGTCAAAGGAATGCCTTTCGGGCAAACTTCGACGCAGTTCTGCGAATTTCCGCAGCCTTCGATCCCGCCCTTGCCCATGATGGCCCGCAGCCGTTCCGCCTTGTTCATCGCTCCCGTTGGATGGGCGTTGAACAGCCGGACCTGCGAAAGCGGAGCGGGACCTATAAAGCTGGATTTGCTGTTCACATTAGGGCACGCTTCAAGGCAGACACCGCATGTCATGCACTTTGCCAACTCATAGGCCCACTGGCGTTTGCTTTCGGCCATGCGTGGCCCGGGACCAAGATCATACGTTCCGTCGATTGGAATCCATGCCTTCACTTTCTTTAAGGCGTTGAACATTCTGGTGCGGTCGACGACCAGATCACGAACGATTGGAAATGTGCCCATCGGGGCCAGACGGACCGGTTTCTCCAGTTTGTCGATCAGCGCCGTGCACGCCTGACGCGGTCTTCCGTTGATGACCATGGAGCAGGCGCCGCAGACTTCTTCAAGACAGTTCATCTCCCACTGAGGCGGAGAAGTCTGCTCCCCCTTTGAGTTGACCGGGTGGCGCCGAATCGCCATCAAAGCGGAAATCACGTTCATATTCGGCCGATAGGGCACATCAAACGATTCTATATAAGGGGTCGCATCCGGCCCGTCCTGGCGTGTGATGATCAGCCGTACTGTTTTTACCGTCTTTGCTTCACTCATGATCCTTCCCCCTTAATGTGCTTTTGAATAGTCACGTTTCCGCGGTTTAATCAGTGAGATATCCACATCTTCGTACTCAAAATCGGGTCCGTTTTTCTCCGGGTTGAACTTTGCTTTAGTTGTCTTGAGCCATTCCTTGTCATTTCTTTCCGGAAATTCAGGTTTGTAGTGCGCGCCGCGGCTTTCGTTGCGATTATAGGCGCCAAGCGTGATCACTCTCGCCAGTTCGAGCATACCCCAAAGTTCACGGGTAAACGAAGCACCGCTATTGCTCCATTTTGATGTGTCATTGATATTGATCTTTTTATAACGTTCCATTAATTCCTGTATCTTTTCGTCCGCTTTCAGCAGGCCTTTGTTTTCACGGACAACGGTCACATATTTGGTCATCCATTCACCGAGTTCTTTATGAAGGATATACGCATTTTCATTTCCGTCCATCGCCAGGATCGCATCATTTTTCCCCTGTTCCCGCTGCAATGCTTTATCAAAGAGCGCGGACGAAACATCCTCACTCTGTTTGTCGAGGCTGGCGACATATTCGACAGCATTCGGTCCGGCGACCATGCCGCCGTAAAGTGCAGACAGCAGCGAGTTCGCACCGAGGCGATTGGCTCCGTGATACTGGTAATCACATTCTCCGCAGGCAAACAGACCCTTGATATTGGTCATCTGGTTGAAATCGACCCAAAGTCCCCCCATCGAATAGTGAACGGCAGGGAAAACGCGCATCGGCACTTTATGCGGATCTTCGCCGACAAATTTTTCATAAATATCGATAATTCCGCCCAGTTTGACATCCAGTTCATGAGGATCCTTAAAAGAAAGGTCGAGATAAACCATGTTCTCCCCGTTTATTCCGAGATGTTTATTAATGCAGACATCAAAGATTTCGCGTGTCGCCACATCGCGGGGAACGAGGTTGCCGTAAGCCGGATACTTTTCTTCAAGGAAATACCACGGTTTGCCGTCCTTGTAGGTCCACAGGCGTCCGCCTTCTCCGCGCGCGGATTCGCTCATCAGTCTGAGTTTGTCTTCTCCCGGAATGGCTGTCGGATGAATCTGAATAAATTCACCGTTTGCAAAATACGCACCCTGCTGGTAAAGGTCTGCAGCGGCATATCCGGTATTGATCATCGAATTTGTCGATTTTCCAAAGATGACGCCCAGTCCGCCGGTGGCCATAATCACGGCGTCTGCCCGGAAAACGGAAATTTCCATTGATTTCATATCCTGGACGACGATGCCGCGACAAACCTGATCGTCATCAATGACCGTCGAAAGGAACTGAGTATATTCGTGCTTGTGCACGAGGCCGCGGACTTCCTGCCGCCGGACCTGCTCGTCCAGCGCGTACAGAAGCTGCTGGCCGGTCGTCGCGCCCGCATAAGCCGTCCGATGAAACTGTGTGCCACCGAATCTTCGGAAATCCAGCAATCCTTCCGGGGTACGGTTAAACATGACCCCCATGCGGTCCAGTAAGTGAATGATACCCGGCGCCGCTTCGCACATGGCTTTCACAGGAGGCTGATTGGCGAGAAAATCGCCGCCGTATATGGTGTCGTCAAAATGCTGCCACGTTGAATCCCCTTCGCCTTTCGTATTCACTGCTCCGTTTATACCGCCCTGGGCGCACACAGAATGCGACCGTTTTACCGGTACGACTGAAAAAAGATCGACTTCAACACCTGCTTCTGTTGCTTTGACCGTGGACATTAAACCGCCGAGGCCTCCGCCTACAACGATGATTTTTCCTTTACTCAATGGGCTCACTCTCCTTCATAGATTAGTAGTCTCTCTTATTATGCGATAAAAGCAAATAGAGCGCTGATGCCGACGTAGCCCAGCAAGAGAAAAATGATAAGCGATACATAAGTCCCGATTCGCTGAGCACGCGGAGAGACGAGCAGACCCCAGTGCACACAGAACGACCAAAGCCCGTTCGAAAAGTGAAAAACGGCTGATAAAATGCCTATGATATAAAAAGCAATAATCCAGGGATTGCTGAGAATATGAGCCATCATTTCATAATTCAATGGTGTTCCGAGTGCCATAGCAACTCTTGTTTCCCAGACATGCCATGCAAGAAAAACAACCAGAAACAAACCGGATAACCGTTGAAGCAAAAACATCCAGTTTCTAAAGAAGCCAAAATTTCTGACATTGTTTTTTGCAGTAAACGCAATGTAAATCCCATAAATTGCGTGAAACAAAATTGGTAGATAGATCAGTACAATTTCCAAAAAGAGCAGATATGGAAGATTTTCCATAAAAGACGCCGCTTGATTGAAAGCCCCAGGTCCCTTTGTTGCCTGAAAATTGACAGTCAGGTGGACGACCAGAAACAGGCCGACGGGAACAACCCCTAACAGAGAATGCAGGCGGTGCCGGGCGAAATCATTTTCAGCCATGATACTTCCCCCTCCGACAGAAATGTTAGCGCTTTATTATTTGGCTGGTTGCCATTCTTTGATGACATCTATTTGTCACAAATTCATTGTAACCCTCGGTTTTTTGACAGTCAATGAAAAAGTGGAAACGCTGTCTTCTATGTTGTCGTAGTGAATTTAAGAAAAAAAAGATATAATAGTCGGAGAGGGAGATGAAGAGATGACTAGGGGCGACATCTATCCGCAGCCTGAACACTTTGGTGATGCCAGTGTTCCGGCTTTTGGCTATGAATTAATCAGAAATGAATTGATATCCGAACTACTTGGGGAAGAAGCCGCATCGATTCTTTATTGGTCCGGCCGGAAAATCGGCAGGCATTACCCACTGAACAGCGAGGAGCAGCTGACAGAATTTTTTGCGCAGGCAGGATGGGGAACGTTAACACTGGTTGATAAAGGAAAAAATAAAATCACTTTTGACTGCCGGTCGGCCCTCATTGAATCAAGAATCAAAGATTATCCCGAATCCGTTGTTTTTACTCTGGAAGCCGGTTTCATTGCCGAACAGATGCAGCGGATTCTCGGATTTGTGGCGGAAACCTATACAGAAATACGGACAGGCCGCGAAAAGAAAGTTATATTTTCAGTGAAATGGGACGCGAAGGATTCGGTTGACAGAAGCATAGAGGCTGCAGAGTGAACGTGAACCGTCCGGTTGAAAATGAAAGATTAAAAGGGACCCGCTGGGATTGCATCCAAGGGGTCCCTTTTTCTACCTGTCCTGGGCTTGAATCAAAGGCTGATTGATTCCTGCTCCGCAAGGTGAAAAGTTTCATGAAGCGTGTCCAGCGCTTCCAGAAGCCTGTCTTCATCGATGATGGTCGAAACCTTGATTTCAGAAGTGCTGATCATTTTGACTTTGATATTTTTTGCGGCCAGTGCATGAAACATTTGGGCGGCCACTCCCGGGTTTGAAGCCATGCCGGATCCGACAATCGATACTTTGGCCAGTTCGGATTCAAAAATCAAGTGGTGAAACTCCAGTTCTTTTTCCTGAGTGCGCAGCACGTCGACCGTTTCATTCAGCACATCGTGATCGATTGTAAAAGACAGGCTTGTCTTTTCCTCGTCAAGCACATTCTGAACGATGACGTCGATATTGATGTGCCGATCCGCGATCGCGTCGAACACCCGCGATACGGCGCTGACACTGTTCGGGAGCCCGAGCAGTGTCACTTTCGTTACGTTTTTTTCAAATGCAAGCCCTCTGACAGCCTTTGCCTTCTCCATTGCAACTTCCTCCTTAATCACCGTGCCTTCCTCATCCGTGAATGACGAGCATACAACCAGTTCGATGTGGCTGTTCTTTGCATATTCAACGGCCCGCGGGTGAAGAACGCCCGCACCCAGATAAGCCATTTCAAGCATTTCATCATAGCTGATTTCTTTCAGTTTTCTGGCTTTGGCCACATAACGCGGATCCGTAGTAAAGACACCCGTGACATCCGTATAAATTTCACACTTTTCGGCACCGAAAGCCGAAGCCAGCGCGACAGCCGACGTGTCCGATCCGCCCCGCCCGAGCGTCGTGATCTCGCCGCTTTCCGTAACTCCCTGAAAACCGGCAACAATGACGATCTTGCCTTCTTTCAAGTGCGGACGGATCTGTGAAGTATCGATCGACCCGATCCGCGCACTTTCATGAACGTCCTCCGTCTTGATCCCAGCCTGCCAGCCCGTGAAGGAAATCGCCGGACAGCCCCGCTCAATCAGTACCATAGCGAGGAGAGCGATCGTCACCTGTTCGCCCGTTGACAGAAGCACGTCCATTTCCCTTTTTGACGGCCTGTCCGAGATCTCGCCGGCCATTGACACGAGCGCATCCGTTGTTTTACCCATTGCAGAGACGACGACAATCACCTGATTGCCGGCCTCCTTCTTCCTGATAATCCTGTCCGCAACCCTCTGCAGTCGCTCCACCGTTGCTACCGATGTTCCACCAAATTTCATTACTGTTAAAGCCACTCTTCACTCGCTCCTTTAGCTGTTGACCGGCATAAGATCTGCCGCCGCTCCTCCCCGCGTCCTCTATGTGAAAATAAGCGGGACGATCTTTGAAAGAGCACGTACATCCTTTAATTTGAACATCCTGGGTGATAAAAAGAACAGCGAGAATCCCCGCTGTTGAACAGTCAAACGTTTTCCAACATGCTGAGATAGTCCTCCACACCCTTGAGTGTGACAGCCCTGCACTTGTTCAGTGCAGATCCAGCCGGTCGCGTGATGAACCGCACCCGGCTTCGGCAGGCTTCCCTTTCCGCCGCGGTCGGTGAAGTTCATCCTTCTCACGCGGTTTAGTCATGAAGACTGCTCCTCTATCACTTCAGATATTTGAAAAAATTAAGTTACCGAAATTATAACAAAACTTATGCCCTGAAACAATACTTTTTAAGTGGGATTGTCCAAATATTTTTTCACGGTCTCTGCTATTTTCTGAGGCAGACCGGCTTCCATTAAATTCTCGCTGCTTGCCTCGCGAATTTTCTTCACTGAACCGAATTTCCGCAGCAGCGCCTGCTTTCGCTGTTTGCCGACCCCCGGTATATCATCCAGTACGGAATGAATCATGGCTTTGTTTCTGACCTGCCTGTGGAACGTGATGGCAAAACGATGCACTTCATCCTGAATCCGCTGCAGAAGATAAAAAGCCTGGCTGTTTCTGGCAAGAGGAACAGGCTGCGACTGCTCGCCTATGACAAGCTGCGAGGTTCGGTGCTTGTCATCTTTGACAAGACCGCAGACAGGAATATAAAGGCCGAATTCATTTTCCAGAACATCAATCGCCGCAGACAGCTGGCCCTTGCCGCCGTCGATCAGGATCAGATCCGGCAGAACCGCGCCTTCCCTGAGCAGCCGGGAGTAGCGCCTGCGGATGACTTCTTTCATCGTCGCGTAATCATCCGGACCTTCAACCGTCTTGACACGGTATTTACGGTAATCGCTTTTTTTCGGGCGCCCGTCCTCAAAAACAACCATGGCTGAAACAGGATCCGCTCCCTGAATATTTGAGTTGTCGAACGTTTCAATACGGCGCGGCGCCGGCATGTCCAGCGCTTCACCCAATTGTTCAACGGCGCCGACCGTCCGCTTCTCGTCGCGTTCAATCAAAGCGAATTTTTCTTTAAGGGCAATCTGCGCATTTTTGATCGCCATCTGCACAAGTTCTTTCTTTCGTCCGCGCTGCGGCTGAAGCACGGCGGTCTCAAGCATCTGTCCGACCAGCTGCTGATCGACATTATTCGGAATCAGCACTTCTTTAGGCTTGATATGATTCTGACGGGAATAAAATTGGCCGATAAAAGTCAGAAAATCTTCTTCCGGTTCCTGATAAAAAGGAAACATCGACGCGCCCCGCTCGATTAATTTTCCCTGGCGCATAAAGAAGACCTGGACGCACATCCATCCTTTATCATAGGCGTAACCAAATACATCCCGGTCATCGAGATCATTGAAAATCACTTTCTGCTTCTCCATCAAAGTTTCGATACTGCGAATCTGATCGCGCAGCTCCTTCGCCTTTTCAAAATTAAGCTGATCCGACGCTTGCATCATTTCTTCATTCAGCCTGAGCTTCACATCCTGATAGCCGCCGTTCAGAAAACGGGTGATGTCTTCGGCCATTTCCCGATACGTTTCCTTCGGGATCTCATTGACGCATGGCGCCAGGCACTGGCCGATATGGTAATACAGACAGACACGGTTCGGCATCGTATGGCATTTTCGGAGCGGATAAAGCCGGTCAAGCAGCCGCTTGGTTTCATTCGCAGCCGTCACGTTCGGATAAGGGCCGAAATATTTGCCGCTCCTCCGGCTGACCTTTCGTGTGATGATCAGACGGGGATACGTCTCCGATGTCAGCTTGATGTAAGGATAACTTTTGTCATCCTTAAGCATGATGTTGTATCTCGGCTCATATTTCTTGATCAGATTGATTTCAAGCAGAAGAGATTCGATTTCCGAGGACACCACAATATACTCAAAGTCATCAATATCTGCGACCAGGCGCTGCGTCTTGGCATCGTGCGACCCGCTGAAATAGGAATGAACGCGATTGAACAGATTTTTGGCTTTTCCGACGTAGATGATTTCTCCCTGTATGTTTTTCATTTGGTAACAGCCCGGCTGCTTCGGCAGCAGGCTGAGTTTCTCTTTGATTTTTTTGCTGACCATGTTTCATTCATCCTTTATAAGCAAAGACTGTCAGGCAGAATATGATTAGAAAACTTAGCTTCGCCAAGCCTTTGGCACGGGCGTTGCCTTAGTTGCGCTTATACTATAATTCTTAAAAAATTTTATACTTATAGTATAAAAAAACAGAACACCTGTATTCTTTTATTATTACCGAGATCCGGAAAAGATTCAACCGTCCCGGCGTGAAATAGAGAAAACCGGAGCAAAAGCGCTTAACGCGTTTTTGCTCCGGTTTTCTGATCTGTACCTGATCCGCCCAATCAGCTGATGTGCTGCTTGATACGGTCGACCAGGGCTTCCTTCGGCGTAAAGCCGACAACCTTATCCGCAATCTCGCCGTCTTTGAAAAGAAACATTGTCGGAATACTCATGACACCGAATTTGCTCGCTGTAGCCTGGTTTTCGTCAACATCCAGCTTGACGATTTTCAGTTTATCCGATAATTCGGAGTCGACTTCTTCAAGAACCGGAGCCATCATTTTGCATGGGCCGCACCATGTCGCCCAAAAGTCGGCAAGCACGAGTCCTTTCGATGTTTCGTCCGCAAAGTTTGCGTCATTTACCTGATTGATAGCCATTAGATAATGACCTCCTTGTATCATTCATTATGCCTTATGTGACAAAGTATAGCATCTCCACTTAAGAGATGCTATTATTCAGCTCACGTGATGACTTCCGTCCCGAAAAGCGTTTATTTGAACTCGACAACCGTCACACCGCTGCCGCCTTCACCCTGGCTGCCGAGACGTGAATCTTTAACCCTGGGGTGCCTCTCGATCAGTTTCGTCACACCCTTTCGGAGCACCCCGGTTCCTTTCCCGTGAATAATCGAAACACGCGGATACCCGGCGAGCATTGCCTCGTCCAGGTACTTTTCGACTTTCAGCATCGCGTCTTCGTAGCGCTCGCCGCGCAGATCCAGTTCCGGCTTCACCGTCTGGCCAGACGTGCGGACATTGACCACGGGACGCACTTTTTTCTCTTCCCTGACGCTTTTAAGATCCGTTTCGGCCACGTTCATTTTAAGTATTCCCGCCTGAACGAGATATTCGTGATCATTGATTTTTTCTACGATATAGCCGTCCTGCCCGAAGCTAACAATCTTCACATGGTCGCCCGGACTAAATCCGGCAGCCGCCTTCTTCACCGGAACGGAAGGCGTTTTGCGGTCCGGCTGGTCCAGAGCGTCCAGAGCATGGGACAGCCTTGTCTTCGCGTCGATGAGCTGATGCTCTTTTACCTGACCCCGATCTCTGTAATGACGCAGCTCATCGATAATCTTCTCTGCTTCAAGCCGGGCTTCCCGCAGCGAGCGTTCTGCTTTTTCCTTCGCCTGTTTCAGAATCTGGTCTTTCTTTTGTTCCAGTTCATTCAGCTGTTTGGTCAGAGATGCCTCTTTTTCTTCCGCCTCAAGCTTGAGCCGGCGCGCCCTTTCTTCTTCCTGTTCCGCTGCCTTCCGGTTCTTCTCCAGCGAGGCGATCATTTTGTCGACCTGGTTCGTTTCACGGCTGATCTGAAGTCTCGCAGCGTCGATAATATCGGCCGGCAGACCGAGTTTTTTCGAAATTTCAAACGCGTTGCTGCGCCCGGGAACGCCGAGCAGCAGCCGGTAGGTCGGACTGAGCGTCTCCACATCGAATTCCACGCTCGCGTTCATGACTCCCGGCCTTTCATAGGCATACGCCTTCAGCTCGCTGTAATGAGTGGTGCAGACGATGGTCGCCCCTTGTGCATAAACAGCATCCAGAATAGCGATCGACAGCGCCGCCCCCTCCTGGGGATCGGTGCCGGCGCCAAGTTCATCGAATAAAACAAGGCTGCCGAAATCGACTTCCTGCATGATTCCGACAATGTTGGTCATGTGTGAAGAGAACGTGCTGAGACTCTGTTCAATAGACTGCTCATCGCCAATATCGGCGAAAACTTTTTTGAAAACACCGATCTCGGAACCGTCTTCCGCAGGTATCTGAAGCCCTGACTGGGCCATCAGTGTCACCAGGCCGATCGTTTTCATCGAGACGGTCTTGCCCCCCGTGTTCGGACCGGTAATGATCAGTGCATGGGTATGCTCGTCGAAAATAACATCGATCGGCACCACGTGCCCTGGGTCAATTAGCGGATGGCGCGCCTTTTTCAGTTTAATGATCCCCTGGTCGTTGAGCATTGGACGCGAGCCTTTCATTGCGTGTCCATAATCAGCCTTCGCAAAAATAAAGTCCAGATGAGCGAGGCGGTCAACCTGCTCTAACAGAATATCCGCCGATTCCGCTGTCTCCCCGGTCAGCACGCGCAGGATTCGTTCAATTTCATGACGCTCTTTCGCCCTGGCTTCGCTCAGCTGATTGTTCAGGTCGACAATGGCCTGCGGTTCAATGAAAAGTGTTGCACCTGATGCCGACTGATCATGCACAATACCGCCGAATGCGGCACGGTATTCCTGTTTGACCGGGATCACCTGACGATCGTTGCGGATCGTAATGATGGGGTCCGACAGCATTTTCGATGTGCCGCTTGAATGCACGATGCTTTCCAGTTTCTGTTTGACACGGCTGTCGGCTGTCCGGATCTGGCTGCGGATATGGCGGAGTTCAGGACTCGCCGAATCCATGACCCCTCCCTGGTCGTCAATCGCGCTGCGTATTTGCCGTTCCAGACCGCCCGCCGGCTCCATGTCCCGGACCAGCCCGGTCAGTATCGGCAGTTCGAGCTTTTCGGCTTCAGCCAGATCGAGGATAAAATTTTTCATCAGACGCGCACCGCGGATTGTATCGGCAATGTCGAGCAATTCCCTTGCCTGAAGCATGCTCCCTATTTTGGACCGTTTCAAACCCGGCCTGATATCGGTGATCCCTCCGAAAGGCACCGACCCCTTCAGGCGCAGCACCGTGGCCCCCTCATCCGTTTCCTCCTGGCGTTCCCTGACCTCTCGTACATCACCTGATGGCGCAAGCTGCTCGATCAGGTTCTTGCCAAGCGAAGAAGCCGTGAAATTCATCAGCTTCTGCTTTATTTTTCCGTATTCCAACGCTTTAAGCGCATGTTCGTTCACTAGCTGCATCTCCTTCTGGAGAATAATTAAAAAAATCACACTGTATATTAGAAAACTTGGCGAAGCCAAGCCCTGGCGCAGGCTGAGCCTTAGTTGCGGGGGGCCAGGACGGCCTAATGCCGAACGTGCCGCAGGACGCGGCGATCTGTTCGGTCGCTTACACGATAATCCTTTAAATTTTTATACTTTCCTATAGTGTAAAATAGAGCGGATAGAAATTTCGAGACAGCAAAAAAAGGATTTTTTCTATTTCATCCTAAAACGGTACCTTCTTCCGCTTGATAAAATCGGCAAACTGACCAGCCGAGAGTGTGTTCAGCACGTTCTCCGGTCGTATCCAGCCGCGCGCGGCCGTCCGGACACCCAGCCCCATTTCGTCAATCATTTTCATAGAATGGCTGTCCGTATCGATCGCTATTTTAACACCCGCTTCCTGAGCTTTCCGAACCCATTCAGCGGACAGATCAAGCCGGTTGCGGTTCGCATTCAGTTCCAATGCCGTTCCTGTTTCAGACGCCAGTTTAATCAGACGGCCGATGTCCGCGCGGTAACCGCTGCGTTTCCCGAGCAGACGGCCGGTCGGATGGGCGATCAGCCGCACATAAGGGTTCCTGCATGCCGCCTCGAGCCGCCTCATGATTTCAGCCTGGCTCTGGTTGAAAGAAGAATGAATGGACGCGATGACAAAATCAAGTTTCTCAAGCACTTCATTGGTATAATCCAGCGTTCCGTCCGGAAGAATATCCATTTCGACACCTGAATAGAGTGTAAAGTCATCGTACAGCGCGTTGACGCGCGCCACTTCCTCTAGCTGATCGAGCAGCCGGCGCTCGGAAAGGCCGTCAGCCACTCTCAGCGACTTGGAATGATCGGTCAGACAGGCGTACGCATAACCTTTTGCTCTCATAGCTCCGGCCATTTCCTCAATAGTGTACGAGCCGTCGCTCCACGTAGAGTGCATATGCAGATCGCCTTTAATATCCGACAGTTTGATCAGTCCGAGCGGCGAGCGGCGCGCCTGGTCTACTTCGTCCGTCCCCTCTCGCACCTCGGGCGGAATCTCGTTCAGCCCGAAATGGTGATAAAATTCGTTCTCGCTGGAAAAGGTGATCATGCGGCCGTTCTCCAGTTCAACACCGTATTCACTGATCTTTTCTCCGCGTTCCTTTGCCAGATGGCGCATAAGTATGTTGTGTTCCTTAGATCCGGTAAAATGATGAAGCGTTGTAATAAAAGTTTCAGGCGAAGCCAAACGAAAGTCGACAGAGACTTTATAACCGTCATTCATCAGAACTGTTATT
Organism: Sporolactobacillus putidus; assembly: GCF_014647035.1. GTDB lineage: Bacteria > Bacillota > Bacilli > Bacillales > Sporolactobacillaceae > Sporolactobacillus > Sporolactobacillus putidus. The sequence goes on from NZ_BMOK01000001.1 coordinate 215,876, forward strand.
TTTGCGTCCCCGCGCCCGATCACTTCGGACACGGGCAGGCGTTCCAGAATCCGGTCTGCGGCTCCTTCAGGATCCTGAGTCTCCAGCACAAAATCGAGATCTTTCATGGTCTCTTTTCCCCGCCGAAGGCTTCCCGCCCTGGAAAAACGGCCGATTTCCGGAATCGTTCCGAGTATCGATTCTATTTTTTCCGCAAGATCCGTCATATAAGCGATGGACAGAATCTCCGGACGGTTTTTCCCTTCCTGAATCGCTTTCAGCAGTTTTTCTTCCGTCTTCTTCCCGAAACCCGGCAGACCGCTTACACGGCCCTGTTCACAGGCCTCCCGCAATGACGTCATGTCGGTTACATGAAGGGCCCGGTACAATGTGCCGATCTTCTTCCCTCCCAGTCCCGCAATATTGAGCAGACCGAGCAGGCTCTCGGGAATTTCTCCCTGCAGACTCCGAAGTACGGATGACTCGCCGGTTGCCATCAGTTCCTCTATGGCATGTGACGTCGACCGGCCGATGCCCTTGATCGCGGATACATCTTCTATTCCGGCCATGGATCGCCGATCGGTTTCCAGCGCCTGTCCCGCTTTGCGGTAGGCGGCCACTTTAAAAGGGTTTTCCCCTATAATTTCCAGATAGAGCGCAATGGTATCCAATTTATCAATAATCTGTTTTTTGTTCAATCAGATCACTCTTTTCCCCCAAAAGGAGAAAAATTTACCGAATCGCCGGGCAGCGGATCATCCCCGGAACATAAAAGCCACCCACATACTTTTGAACATTTTCGAAAATACTGGTGTATTGCCAATAATTGACTGGGCCAGCGACGAGTGGCTGATCGAAGACTGAATGCCGCCCATCGGTGTCAGCGCACCTGCGTAAAGCAAGAGAAAGACGATCAGATAGATTTCCACAAAACCGAGCACACCGCCGGACAGATGATTCACTGAACGGATAATCGGCATTTCCGCCAGAAAATTAAGCATGGATCCAAGAATATTCAACACAATTTTTGACGAAATAAAAAGAATGACAAAAGCAATAGCCTGATAATAGGCGGACTGCAGATTGAGACTGCCTAAAAAACTGAACGTTCCGCTGTGTGAGGCCGACGTCGGAGAGGGTAGCCAGAACTTGAGGACCCCCGCCAGTTGTTTATAGTACAAAAAGGCGACGACATAAGAGACGATAAATCCGGCAAGATGGACGAGCTGAAGAACCAGGCCGCGCCGGAATCCCGTGAAGAAACCTGCAGCAAGCAGCAGTAAGATTATTATGTTAAGCAGCATATGTTCAATCCCATCTTTCTGTAAGCGTGTCGAAAAATTTTCGATAATGCCGGCTGTATTCCGGGGGTACGTAAATCCCTTTCCCTGTGGAAAGATATTCCTTTTTCATTCCCAGCGACCATCCTGCATTATGATTCTCTAAGTTCATCATATCAAAAAGTCGGCCATTTGAAAAATAGCCGCTTGCAAATGCAGCGCCAATAGTTTTGCTGAACAACAATATTTTTTGCGAGCGGCAATATTTTTTGGTGAACAGTGATATTCTTCCGCGAACGGCGATATTTTCGGCTGAGCAGCGATATATTTTCACGAACGGCGATATTTTCGGCTGAGCGGCGATATATCTTCGCGAACGGCGATATTTTCGGCTGAGCAGCGATATATCTTCGCGAACGGCGATATTTTCGGCTGAGCAGCGATATATCTTCGCGAACGGCGATATTTTCGGCTGAGCAGCGATATATTTTCACGAACGGCGATATTTTCGGCTGAACAGCGATATATTTTCGCGAACGGCGATATTTTCGGCTGAACAGCGATATATTTTCACGAACGGCGATATTTTCGGCTGAGCAGCGATATATTTTCGCGAACGGCGATATTTTTCTCTGAACAGCGATATATTTTCGCGAACGGTGATATTTTCGGCTGAACAGCGATATATTTTCACGAACGGCGATATTTTCGGCTGAGCAGCGATATATCTTCGCGAACGGCGATATTCTTCCGCGAACGGCGATATTTTTCTCTAAACGAGGATATTTTGGGCTAAGCCGGTGTAAATGTTGAAAGGATCCGGACATGAAAAACGAAGAGAGCTGAAAAATAACCCCTCTTCGTCGTTAACCCTCTGTTGATTCGCTCTTAACTTCTGAGCTGCGCGCCCAGCCGCTGACTGCAGGCGTCGATAATCTGTCCGTGAACTGCATTGACTTCATCATCGGTCAATGTCCGTTCGGGATCAAGATAGACAAGCGAGAATGCCATCGATTTCTCATTTTCAGCGACGTGCGCTCCTTCGTAAACATCAAAAAGTCTGACTGAAGCAAGCAGCGGACCGGCCGCCTCCCGAATGACACGGTCAAGATCTGCCGCGGAAACAGACCGGTCAACCACGAGGGCAATATCGCGCGTGATTGAAGGAAAACGCGGCAGGATTCTGTAGGCGATCTCCGGTTCGCTCTTTCTAAGCAGCGATTCGATGGCGACTTCAAAGACAAAGGTTTCATTCAGGCCCGCGTCTTTCTGAACCTTCGGATGGAGGGCGCCTGCGTAGCCGATCACCTTTCCGTCAAGAAAAATTTCCGCCGTCTGACCCGGATGCAGTCCGTCCCGTCTGGCCGGACGGTAGTCGATCCGTTCAGAAACAGCCAGCGACTCGAACAAAGTTTCAAGAACACCTTTTACTGTATAAAAATCAACCGGCCGGGCCTCACCTTCCCAGCTGCGTTCGGCGGATCTTCCGGTAATGGCTCCGGCAAGATGCTCTTCTTCGCCGGGACGCGGGTTTCCCGGCTTCGGAATAAAGACTTTTCCGATTTCGTAGAGCGCCACGTCAGGCATCTGGCGGTTCAGATGGTACTTGACGACACCAATCAGCTGAGGCACGATGCTCTGACGAAGCACGGCGTGCTCTTCACTCATCGGCCAAATGACTTTCACCTGTTTTTCAGAAGCCGGATGAACGGTGTACGCCGACGCGTGATCGCCGGTCGTCAGCGAATAGGTGTAGGCCTGGGTGAGCCCCGCACTTTCCATCAGGCGTTCAGTGCGTCTGCGGAGCTTCTGATACGGTGTGAGTTCCGCTTGAACCGCGGAACCTTCGGGCAGGGTCGCAGGAATATGATCATATCCGTACATGCGCCCGACTTCCTCGACCAGATCTTCCGGAATGGCTACATCAAAGCGTCTGGCGGGAACTTTGACATGTATCGTATCGCCTTCGGTCTTAACAGTAAAACCAAGACGTCCGAGTGTTCCTTTGATCACGTCAAAAGAAAGATTTGCTCCAAGCACCTGATTGATTTTTTTCCATGGCATGGTGATTACCGTTTCCGGAACCGTCCGTTCACCTTGTTCGACAATGCCCTTTAAAACACGCGCGTGCGCATATATTGCGAGCAGTTCCGCGGCCCGGTCGGACGCCGGCGCGACGCGGTTCCTGTCCAGCCTTTTCTCAAAGCGGCTGCTGGCATCTGTGCGCATCTGCAGGCGGGCCGCGGTTTTCCGGATTGAAATCGGATCGAAAACGGCGGACTCAAGAAGCACTTTGTTTGTCGACAGCGTCACCTCCGAGCTTTCGCCGCCCATGATTCCGGCGACAGCCGCGGCTTCTTTGCCGTTCGTAATGACTATGTCCTCTTTGGTCAGCGTCCGCTCCTGGCCGTCCAGCGTTTTTATCGTTTCATTCCGATCCGCAAAACGGACAAGCACGCGATCCGATCCGAAGGCGTCGAAATCAAACGTATGCAGCGGCTGCCCGTACTCAAGCATCACGTAGTTGGAAATATCGACAACGTTGCTGATCGGCCGGATACCCGCGGCCATCAGACGAAGCTGCATCCAGCGTGGCGAAGAAGCAACCTCGATGCCCTCGATCAGCCGCGCGCTATAATACGGCACTTTTTCCCCCGCTTCTACTTTCAGACTGATTTTATCCGCCGCCGCTTGATCTGTCTCTATCACATCCGGGGCCGGAATGTGGACCGGACGATCAAAAATCGCAGCCACTTCATGGGCGACCCCGATCATGTTCATGCAATGGGCGCTGCTGACCAGAATATCAAGATCTAAAATCGCATCGTCCAGGTTAAGGTAAGGCAGCGCGTCGGCACCGACGGGAACATCTTCATCGAACACGTAGATGCCGTCCGCATACTCTTTCGGCACGAGGTCACTGTCCACACCCAATTCGCTCAGCGCGCAGATCATTCCGTTCGATTCCTCACCGCGGAACTTCGAGCGTCTGATTTGTACACCGCCGCCAATCCGCGCACCTACCGTCGCAACAGGCACCTTCTGGCCAGCAGCGACATTCTGGGCGCCGCAGACGATCTGAACGGTCTCCGCGCCCAGATCCACCTGGCACAGATGAAGGTGATCCGATGCGGGATGCGGTTCACACGCCGACACTTTCCCGACAACAATACCTTTCAGGTCCTTTCCGGGATAAGTCAGATGCTCCACTTCAATTCCCGCGTTCGTAATCCTGTCCGCTAGTTCTTCAGGAGTCACGCCATCCAGATCCACGTAATCCTGCAGCCATTTATATGAAACCAACATGTCTTGAACCTCCTCTTTACGCCCGTTTAAATTGTTTCAGAAAACGGATGTCATCCGTGTAAAAATTTCTGATGTCCTCAATACCGTATTTCAGCATCGCGATCCGCTCCGGCCCCATGCCGAAGGCGAATCCGGTATAAACCGATGGATTAAATCCGGACATTCGGAGCACGTTCGGATGCACCATGCCGGCACCGAGAATTTCAATCCAGCCGGTTCCCTTGCAGACGGCGCATCCGTGGCCGCCGCACCTGAAACAGGAAATATCCATTTCGACAGACGGTTCTGTGAAAGGGAAGAAACTTGGCCGCAGCCGGATTTCACGTTCGGCACCGAACATGTGCTTGGCAAAAACGGTCAGGACCCCTTTCAGATCGCTCAGCCTGACGTTTTTATCCACACAGAGGCCCTCGATCTGCATGAACTGATGCGAGTGTGTCGCGTCATCATTATCGCGTCGATATACTTTTCCGGGACAAATGATTTTAACCGGCCCCTCCCCCTTATGCGCTTCCAAAGTCCGCGCCTGCATCGGCGAAGTATGGGGACGGAGCAGAATTTCATCTGTGATGTAAAAAGAGTCCTGCATATCGCGGGCCGGATGATCTTTCGGAAGATTCAGCGCTTCAAAGGCGTAATAGTCTTCTTCCACTTCAGGCCCTTCGGCAATCGAAAATCCAAGGCCGATAAAAAGATCCTCCACCTCACGGATGACGGATGCCAGCAGGTGGTGTGCGCCGATCTGAGCTTTTCTTCCCGGCAATGTGACATCGATCTTCTCGCTCTCCAGCTGCGCCTCCAGCACTCCCGCCTCAAGTTCAGCCTTTTTTTCTTCAATCCAGACCCCTATCGCTTTTCTGACATCATTCGCCAGCTGTCCGATCACCGGACGTTCTTCTTTTGCCAGTTTGCCCATGCCCTTCAGCACTTCGGTAATCGGACCCTTTTTCCCAAGATAACGGACATGAACGTCCTGAAGCTGCTTCAGGCTGCTTACTGATCCGATACTTTCCAATGCCTTATCTCTCAGTTCGAGCAACTTATCCTGCAACATTTTTTCTTCACCCTTTCTCTTATTGAAAAATAAAAAGCTCCATCCCTGTAAAAGGGACGAAGCATCGCGGTACCACCCTTGTTGACAGCGTTCTGAAAACACTGCCCACTCAGAAATCTGAATAACGGTTGATCAGACCGGTCCATTCTTAACTAACATTCAGCGTTCAAATGGCAGCTCCGGAGTGAATTCGTTCCGTCCGTCCCATAGGCGCGCTCTCAGTCCATGGCGCGTCCTCCCTTTTTGGCGGTGCGGAAGTACTGCTCTCCTTCTCGGCTTTTCATGTTTACGAAAGGGAACATCAAGACCCTCGCATTAGATTCTTTACTTAGTATAGGCATTTTACACACTGCGTGCAAGTCCCTTTGTCTGAAGCCAGTAGAGGAGAATTCCCGCAGCGACCGCGACATTCATTGATTCCGCTCGCCCGGCCATTGGAATTTTCACTTCTTTATCCATTTCCGCGAGCAGTTCCGGTGATGCGCCGTTCCCCTCATTGCCGACCACGAGGCCAAAATAAGGGCCGGACACAGCGGTGGCCGTCATGTCCCTTCCTTGCAGTGACGAGCCGTAGAGGGAAATACCCAGCTTCTTCATCTCCGACACGACGGCAAACAGATCACGATGGATAACGGGGAGATGAAAGTGGGAGCCCTGTGCGGAGCGCAGCGTTTTTGCGTTGTAGCCGTCGACACAGCCTTCGCCCAGAAACACTGCATCGAGGCCGAACGCGTCCGCGGTGCGGATCAGTGTGCCCAGATTGCCCGGATCCTGTACGCCATCGACGAGCAGATACCGTCCTCTCTGAATGGAAAGAGCAGGCTGAATCATCCGGCAGACGCCAATGACTCCTTGCGGCGTTTCCGTCTGCGACAGCTCGGTAAAAATTTTATGAGTGACCTGATAAACCTCCACATCCGCTATCGGCCAGTCCGGAGGCAGATGAAATCCTTCATCGATGATCACGTCTGTCAGACAATCGTTCGCGGTAAAAAGGGCTTCCTGCAACAGATGAGGACCTTCGAGCAGGTACATCCGCTCCTTTTCCCGCCATTTCTTCATTTGAAGCTTCTTCCAATTTTTCACTTTCTCATTTTGCAGCGATACCATTCGTCTCAAAGAAAAGACTCCTTTAAAAGGAAATTATTCTGTCTGTAATGACTCCGTTCATACATATATCCGCGTGTTTAATCCATACTATACCATATTGCCTGTATAAAATGCTTAAAGAAAGGGGCACGATTTACACATGGATCTGGATATTCGCCGCGCAGTACTGCACAACTTATCCGGCAATAACAAGGAACAGCTTCAGGAGACAATCGTTGACGCCATCCGCAACGGCGAGGAAAAAATGCTGCCGGGGCTCGGCGTCCTGATGGAAGTGATCTGGAACAAATCCGATGCTGCGTTCCGCGATCAGATGCTCACGCGACTGGAACAAGGCGTTTAATCGAAAAAACAATCACCATAAAAGAACGAATGCGGGAATCGGGATGCTGTTTATCCCGATTTTCTTTCAGAAAATGAAGACGAGAATCTATGACCGGGCGATTGGCAACTGAACAGGGCGATTTCCTTATATTTTTTTAGCGATTGGGCGATTGGGCGATTCTCTCTTCTTTTCGGGCGATTCACTCCTGACAGGACCAATCTCTGCCTAAGTAGAGATTGCCCCGGCTTTTGCCCGATGCGCCCCTGAATATAATAAATGAGAGTCCGCTCAACTCGAACGGGCTCTCATTTATTATCAAACTATATTATTTAGCTGCTTTTGCTTTTTCAGCGAGTGTTGCAAATGCGTCCGCATCATGAACGGCGAGATCGGCCAGCATCTTGCGGTTCACTTCGATACCGGCCGTTTTCAGACCGTGGATCAGCTTGCTGTAGGACAAGCCGTTAATCCGGGCTGCGGCGTTAATTCGCGCAATCCACAATTTGCGGAAATTACGTTTGGTCTGACGGCGGTCACGATAAGCATAGGCCAGCGACTTGAAGACCTGCTGCTGGGCCACCTTGAATAATTTATGTTTTGCACCGAAATAGCCTTTTGCAAGTTTCAGCACTCTCTTGCGTCTGCGCCGCGTCACATATCCGCCTTTTACTCTTGCCATGTTGAAAACCTCCTAGAAAAAATAACTGTTCCGTTCTTTTCTTTTTTTAAGTTAAGCGTTGATCATTTTTTTGACTTTCTTTGCCAAAGTAGACGTCGCGATGGCGCTCTTCCGCAGATTGCGTTTTTGTTTCTGAGACTTATGGATCATCATATGGCTTGTGTAAGAATGGTTCCGTTTCATTTTTCCGGTGCCGGTTTTCTTGAAACGTTTTGCGGCACCTTTGTGTGTTTTCATTTTTGGCATAAAAAATTCCTCCTGACGGAGCCTATTAAAACGCGCTCCTTGGTTGCTTATTTTACTTTTCGGCCTTAGGGGCAAGCACTAGGAACATGCTTCGGCCTTCCATTTTCGGCTTTGCCTCAATCACGCTGATATCCGCGCATTCCTGAGCCAGCTTTTCAAGAACCTGCCGTCCGAGATCGGAGTGCGTGATCGCCCGTCCCCTAAAACGGACGGAGGCCTTGACTTTGTCGCCTTTCTCAAGAAATTTCTTCGCATTGCGCATTTTCGTATTGAAGTCGTGTTCCTCAATACTCGGGCTCAGACGAATTTCCTTGAGACTGATGACTTTTTGATTTTTGCGGGCTTCCCGGTCCTTCTTCTGCTGTTCGAAGCGGAATTTACCGTAGTCCATGATGCGGCATACCGGGGGTTTGGCGCCGGGCGCAACCATGACTAGATCAAGATTGACATGGTGAGCCAGGGCCAAAGCTTCCGACTTGGTTTTAATGCCGACTTGTTCCCCATTTTGACCAATCAGCCGAACCTGCTGAGCGCGGATCCCCTCGTTGACAATCATTTCTTTGCTAATATTGAGCCACCTCCAAAATAAGTTGAGCAAGTTTCCTGGCCAGATGAACATAAAGATGATTTGGCAAGGTCGGACCGCCTGGCTGCAACAGCCGGAAAACTCTGGCTCTGAAATGCCGCGGGATGCAGCTTCAGTCCGAACCCTGCACTGATTCTTCCTGATCTGCTTATTCAGCAGTCAAAATAAAAATGCGGGCGCATAAACGCCCGCATTGAAAATTCAACCTTATATCCAGACCCGACAACTGCATTTCTGCGTCGTCCAGGTGAGAAGCCGGGCGCCTCTGCTTTCACTCAATATCGATTAACTATTACAATATAGCACGTCAATGCTTATATTGCAAGGCTGGGATCGGCACTTTTTATTCTAACGAGTTAAATTCTATTTATCAAAGAGTGGTTTTAACGGTCGGCATTCCTCTACTAGGAATCAGGCATTATTTAACGACAGGTTTTTTCGTGATCCGGTTTTTAATTTCTTCAAGTATGCCAGCCTTAAAAGCTTCGTAAGAGACCGTATTCGATTCCTGTTCGCCATATTTACGAACGTTCAGGGTGTGATTTTCGATTTCCTGATCGCCTATTACAAGCGTGTACGGAATTTTGTGCGTCTGCGCATCGCGGATCTTATAACCCAGTTTTTCCGCACGGCGGTCGGCATGTGCCCGAATGCCGATTGCTTTCAAGTCGTGCTCAAGCTTGGAGACATAGTCCAGGTGAACATCCGCGACCGGAATAAGTTCCGCCTGAACAGGCGCCAGCCAGGTCGGGAACGCCCCGGCGAAGTGTTCGACCAGGATGCCGAAAAACCGGTCGAGTGAACCATAAACAGCGCGATGGATGACAACCGGGCGGACCCTTTCGTTATTCTCATCAATGTAGGTTAGATCAAATTTTTCAGGCATCTGGTAGTCAAGCTGAATCGTCGCGCATTGGTGGCTCCGTCCGAGAGCGTCCTTAATGTGAAAATCGATTTTGGGACCGTAGAACGCACCGTCGCCTTCATTGATCGTAAAAGGCATCTCCATATCATTAAGAACGCGGCTTAGAGAAGCTTCCGCCTGATCCCAAAGTTCAATGCTTCCCATGTGATCTTCCGGACGGGTTGAGAGCTCAACTGAATAGTCGAAGCCGAACGTACTGTATATTTTACCGATCAGTTCAAAAATGTTTTTAATTTCACTTTCAATCTGATCCGGTCTGACAAAGATATGCGCGTCATCCTGGCAGAATGTACGGACACGCAGCATGCCGTTCAGCGCACCGCTGAGTTCGTGGCGGTGAACCTGGCCGAATTCGGCAATCCTTATCGGCAGATCGCGATAGGAATGCAGCGTGTCTTTATAGATCAACATATGGCCCGGACAGTTCATCGGTTTCAGAGCATAGTTGACATCGTCCACCTTGGTAAAATACATATTTTCGTGATAGTGATCCCAGTGGCCGGAGTTCTCCCAAAGTCGCTGATTCATCATTAAAGGGGTACGCACTTCTTCATAGTCGGCCTGGCGCTGCAGCTCACGCGAAAAGTTTTCCAGCTCCGTCCGGATGATCTGACCGTTTGCCAGATAGAAAGGCATTCCAGGCGCCTCTTCCGAAAACATGAACAGCTCAAGCTGCTTGCCAAGCTTACGATGATCTCTTTTCTGTGCCTCTTCGAGAAAATGGAGATGACTGTCCAGATCTTTCTGACTCAGGAACGCCACGCCGTAAACACGCTGCAGCATCTTATTATTGCTGTCGCCGCGCCAGTACGCACCGGCAACGCTCATCAGCTTAAAGGATTTAATCCTGCCGGTCGAAGGCAGATGCGGACCGCGGCAGAGATCCGTATATTCACCCTGCCTGTAAAGAGTGATCGTTGCGTCTTCCGGCAGATCACGAATCAGTTCAAGTTTCAAAGGGTCGTTAATTTCCGTAAAAATCCGGATGGCTTCCTCGCGGGAGACCTCTTCGCGGACAATTGGAAGATTTTCGCCAATGATTTTCTTCATTTCCTTTTCAATCGCCGGAAAATCTTCCTTCGTCAGTGAATGCGGCATATCCACATCATAATAGAAGCCATTTTCAATAACCGGCCCGATTCCAAGCTTGACTTCGGGATAGAGGCGCCTCAGTGCCTGGGCAAGCAGATGCGCACAGCTGTGCCGCATAATCTTAATCCCTTCTTCAGAATCAAGCGGAATAATTTCAATCGAGGCATTTTCTTGGATGGGTCTTTTTAAATCATACAAATCATGGTTGATTTTTCCAGCGACGGCTTTTTTCTTGAGGCTTGCCGACAGAGATGCCGCTACTTGTTCCGTTGTCACATCCTGCGGATATTCCCGAACGGATTGATCGGGAAAAGTGAGTTGAATTTCTGACAATGACTTTCACTCCCTGTTTACGAATGATCCGTAATTTCTTCGAAAGAATGGATGATGGATGAAAGGCAGTACGACGCAAAAAAAGCACCCGTCCGCAAAAGGGACGAGTACTTTCTCGTGGTTCCACCCTTGTTCCTGTTCAGCGGGCCGTACGGGAACAGACAGCTATCTGCACTGAACCGGCACGCTGAAACAGCTCAAGATTTTGATAACGGAAAAAATCCGTCAGCGGATGCTTTCGTTCTCCGCCAAAGTTCAGAGGCGGTAAATCTCCCGCACCGTTAGGAACTTGCACCAGCGTCCCCTCTCTAAAAACGGTCGTGAAAGACCCATGTCCTCATCGTCACCGATCTTCTATCAAAGTATAAACCGATTATAGGCCGTCTGCGGCTGAAAATCAAGTTTCTCCGGAAAACGCGGACAGCCCGAAGAAGTTTAAATTGGCTCAGGCCTTGACTTTTTCCCGGTTATTCATCAGAAAATCAAACAGCATATCGCGGCTGACCTGTTTTGCCTCTTCCTTCAGACCGAGCTGACGGAGAATTTCCAGTCCGATCGGAAGCGCGGTCCCCGCGGCTCTGGACGTGATGATGTTCCCGGAAACAACGACAGGATCTTCGCTGTAGTCGGCATCCTTGATGTGGCTGCGAAAATCCGGATTGCTCGTCACCGTCTCGCCCTTCAGGATGCCGGCACGTTCCAGGGCAATCGGCGCGGCGCAAATTGCGGCAACTTTCCTGCCCTTTTCTTTGTAGTAGCGGATCAGTTTCTGTGCCCGTTCATCGTCCCTCAGTGTCGCCGCTCCTTTTGCTCCGCCAGGGAGATAGATGCCGTCGAAGTCCGTGAACGGACCGCTGTCGATCGTCGTATCCGCCTGAACCACAATATGGCGGGATCCTTCAACCCGTTTATCATCAAGAGCGCACAGGACAACTTCGACGCCCCCCCTCCGGAGCACATCGATGACGGTCACCGCTTCTGTTTCCTCAAAGCCGTTCGCGAGCAATACTAGAAATCTTTTCAACAGATTCACCTCCGAAAAAATACTGACACACTTATCGTAGCATATTAAGAAGCGATCTTTCAAAATTCCCGGCTATTTTTAGTGCACAGACAAATCATGAATGTTCAAAACATTTTCGAAAAGCAGTTATAAAAAAAACGTATCCTTTTCAAACCATGCATATTTATATCGCTCTACCGGATTAATCATTGCTTTTACCTCCTTTTATTTTTTTGGCTCTGTTGAATTTGATTGTTGTTTCTCGCTCCGCGCGTTCGTTTTTTGCGGACAATCCACGCACTTTCCGCTCAATCGGCAAAGGAACAAATCAACATTGAGCTTTAACATAGTGATTTTTTAAGACATCGTTCTTATTATCTGTAGTATCGCGAATAGTCGATCCGTCTGTCGAGTATTTTTTCCGTCAGCGTTTTAATTCTTTGCTCATCTTCATAACGTATCTGAGCGCATGGCGGCCGCTTTACAGCGATTGTCAGTGTAAAGGCCAGAAAGTTCAGTTTCAGCATTCGATTCCCCCCTTCCCGTTTTCGAATGGCGTTATTCATGAATACCGGTGCTGCAAGATACGTGTTGTTCTTCAAAAAAATCGTTGGCATACTTTACCAGCCTCCTATTTGTAATTGAATGATTTATATAAAGACCCACCATGGATAAGTGGCCGGTCTTATATACAGAAAAAGACCATAACGGCGTGAAGCCGAAACGGTCTTATCTCAAAAAGGGCGCAAAAAGACCGCAGTCATTGATGACCTGCGGTTCGCTTCAGTGATTAAAGGTTCTTCATTTCAATGATGCAAAGCAGCTGCTTCCGAGGCCATCAGAACTTGAGATTCAATTGGTGAAACCGAATGAATGATTCCGTTATTCATCAACATGTTGTGACAGCCTCCTTAAAATCTTTTATAACACTTTAATTCTATATGGAAAAAATTGCCTTGTAAAGCCCTTTAATTTTTTATGTGAGTATCCCTTTAACTCATACAGATACTGATGCTCATACAGGCACTTCATGATTTACCCACAGGTTTGTTCTGATTTTTCACACTTATTGATTCTAGGTCGTTTACTGTCGATTCTTTGAGCGTTACTGTTGATTCTTTGCCATTTACTGCTGATTCTTAACCCTTTACTGTCGATTCTCTGCTCATTACTGACGATTGTCCGGCTGTGTGCTTCTGCGAACACATGGAAATAAGCTTTTCAGCCCCTTTTTTCATAAAATAGCTTCCGTTTACTAGCTGATTTTTAAATGGGCTCAATTGTCGTCGTATGAAGAAAAAAATCCGTCATATTTTTCATCGGTTTGTTTCATCCTTTGAGCTCTAACATAAGCTAGCGGTACAATCAGTATTTTTTATTATACCGGGTTTGCCTCCCTGTTTAAGCTTACTGTGAATAACCGGCCTCGTTTTCTGCACGGAAACTTCCGGGAAGAAAACAGACGCGGTCTTCAAACACCTGATGCAGCGTTTTCATCATACCATGCTCCGGCCGGTCAGTATACACGACGACCTGTTTGGGAGCAAGAGCAATAAGCGTCAGAATAATCGACGGCTCCGCATCGATTCCCCACTGCTTTAATAATGGATAGAAAGAGCGCACCGACTGCACGTTGCGGATCAACCGATGGCGGTCGTCAAATAATTTGAAAGGCGACTCGTCAAACACTTCTATTTTTTCGCAAAGCGGTTTATAAGCCCGTATAATGCGGCGCAGCTTGTCAATGAACACCTGGTATTCCTGCTCCAGCTTGTATTCATCGATGGCAATCTCCACAAAACGGCGGAGAGCTTCGCGGTACGCCGTGAGACGGAATCTTAAAATAGACTGAAGGGACAGCGTGCAGTGTTCCGTCAGGATGTCGGCCAGTGAATCTATGATGAGCTGTTTCCGGTCGGGCAACCCGCCCGCTTGCGGAAGATCGTTCTTTTCTCCGGCAAAAATGGCGCTGACAATGCCCAGTATGGCAATCTTCTCCTCCGGTTCGGTAAACAAATAGTGCTTCTCAATGATCTCTGTCAGCCATCCTTTTTCATATCTGTCGATAATGAACCGTGAAATAAAACGGGCAAATTCCTTGTAATCGGATTCGATCTCAGGAAAAGCGGCCAGGCGGCTGTTGATCAGGAGCACATTCGCCGCCTGCCTGAAAGTGGAAGGCAGCCCTCTGTAAAATTCAACCGCTTCCTGCTTCGACTCAAATGCAATATCCAATGGTTCATCCTCCCCGTCCCATCTTATATAAAAACTATATGGGAGGGAGTCCCGGATCATGCTCCCGCTGCCTGCTTTTTTCTTTTAAAAAAAGTTCTGTTCATCCGTGTTACTCCCATGAACGTGGAAAAACGTTTCCGCCGAGGCTACCTGCGATTTGCACCCTCCATCCGGACTAGTGTGGTAAAATGACGGATACGCTCCATCAGGCGCCTTGCCTTGACATTTTCCACACCGCTTTTCTGCGAGTATGAAAAATGATCTTCCAGTTCATCATAGTTAAAATTAGATGTATAAAGTGTCGGGAGATGCTCCATCATCCGGTACTGGAGGACACTGCCCAGCACTTCGTCACGGATCCATGGCGTTATTGTCTCCGCTCCGATATCGTCGAGAATCAGAACGGGGGTTTTCTTCAGCACATCCAGTTTTCTGTCCACAGAATTATCCTGAATAGCTCCCTTAATTTCCCGGAAAAAATCCGGTGTGTAGACAATCAGCGAGGCTATGGACCGGCGCTCGGCCAGACGATTCATGATCGCGCCCATCAAGTACGTTTTTCCAATACCAAATTGTCCGCAGACGTACAGTCCTTTTACGGCCTCCCCGTTTTCGAGATAGGCTTTGACAAAGTCACCCGCGGCTTTCAGCGCCTGCTGGCGGCCCGGTTCAAGTTTATCAATAGTTTCAAACGTTGCCCGCAAAATGTCTTTCGGAACATAATAGCTGCGGATCAACTGGCTCTGCCGCTGTCTGGCCGCGCGTTCCTGAAACAGGGGACACGGTGAAAAGGCAAGGACCGGTCTGTCTTTGTCGTTCATCAGCCCCGGTCTGTAGCCTTGCATCATATTCGGGCACTTGTCCAGTCCCGGACAGCGGTCGCAATGGCTCCATTCTTCGGCAAACTGATACAGTTCCGAAACGTTCTTCAGCCAGACCGTTCTTGCGATCTGCGGGTTTTGCTGCACAAACCTTTGAATCCTTGGGTTCGCGGACAACAGTTTTTCCGCCATGCGCTCACGGTCCTGCCGAATGCCCTGCTCATCTGCAATGTTCCGAATCAATGATTTGATTGGCTCCATATTCCCGCCCCCCTGCTTTTGATCATTAAATACTATTTAAATAATCTTCAAGCCATTTGGCCCGTTTTTTTGCTTCCTCTTCCGTAACTCCGGTCTGATGTTTGCCGTCCGCTCTGTTCTGTTCTTTCATCCATTCCGGTACCACCTCGCTGCGGACACGGCCCTGCTTTTTGCGGCCTGCCGCCTCCTTCGTTCCGGCCCGCTGTTTCTGCTGTGTATACTTTTTCTTCTCGTCACGGGCCACAGACATGGCTTCGCGTACCGTCCGCACATTTTCTCTGGACCACTGGGCAGCCACTTTTTCTACAAAAGACTTGTTTAAATTATTATCGTTTACCTTCGAAATGTAATCAATCAGCACATTAATGACACCTGGGTTCAGTTTTGTATCGAACATCAGATTTTCCACCAGGCGCAAATCGGGCGCGGCGGGTTTGCTCCCGTGCCCGAGCTCTTCAAGCAATTGATACGGAGAATTCGTCTCATACCAGGAAATCAGCTGTTCTTCCTCATTCTGCGGCACTTTGCCGGCCATTTCGGATGCTTCTGCAGGCTGCGTCCGTTCGTATAAAGCCGGCATCTCATTTGGCCCGTGCTCCAGGCGGTAGTAGTCCCGGACTTCTTTTCTAAGCATCTCAATGTCCACCGTTCCCGTATGCAGGGATGCCGATTCGACAGCCCTGCTCATATCGAAAGGATCCGTCTGATAGACGCAGGCCAGTTTCTCAATGGCACCTCTCACTTTGTCAGTCAGTGCATCCTCGGAAATAATGGCGTCGGACAGATAACTTTTCAACTGACTGAAATCGAAATGATTTTGGAACCTCAGTTTCTGAGGGTGGGCATGATCCTCCCAGCGGCCCCTGCCCTCTAAATCCCGGGAAAACTCGCTTGCCGGAATGGATTCAAACACTTCATCGAAAGCGGCGGACAAATCCTCAAAGTTTTCTGCGTCCAGGGGCTTTTCAAGAAATCGTTTGCTCAAACGATTATAGTCCCGTGAACCGACCTGATGATACAGAAAGACATTCAAAAGCCCGTCATTAAAGAACTGATTAGGTGTGAGCGGCGGCACAAGCAGGTACATAAAGAAAACAGGATCCGAATCCTTTTTTTTCAGCGTGCGGAGCAGGCCGACAGCTTCAAGCTTCTTTCTGGCCTTAAGGATCCGATCGAGTGAAAGATTCATCATCCCCATTAAATGGTGATGGGTCGCCGCCTGACCGCTTTGCCCATGTTCGGTCTCCTGCCACAGTGTAAAATATAAACTCGTCGATTCAATACCGACGAGCGGCTGATAAAGCTGTGTCATGATTTTCTGATCATAATAGTGAAGAAGCCCGTCCGCTCTGACCGTATAATGATCACCCGGAAGCACTTCCCTCCATGATTGTAGCATGCTCGTCCCCCTTCCGATTCTTTGCCTTGTAAAGAAAACTTGCCGATTGGCAAGCCTTCAGGCGAAGCCAGAGGCTTAGTTGTGACGGCCAGGACGGCCTAAGCCGAACAAGCCGCAGGACGCGGCGATCTGTTCGGTTGCTTATACTATAATCCGCTGAATTTTAAACTTTCCTATAGTATAAAAAGAGGGCGTTCAAAAAGTTCAGGATGTGCCGCGGACCGCATGATTTTTTCCGCGGGTCCTTTATCTTACACGATGGATCCGCGCCGATGCTTTTCAGCGTTGCCTTTTCAAACAGACCCGAAAAAATTAATTCAATCGGCAGAATTCCTACGGCTATTTTTTTCTTTTTCCAGCTGATCCTTCAGCTCCTGAATCTCCTGTGCGAACACATTGATATCTTTGAACTGGCGGTAAACCGAGGCAAAACGGACATAAGCCACTTCATCGACTTTGGCCAGCTCATTCATAACCAACTCGCCGATCTCGTGGCTGTTCACTTCAGAACGTCCGTCATCACGGAGCTTTTTTTCCACGCTGGCGGCCAAGTTTTCGAGTCTTTCCAGCGGAACCGGACGCTTTTCGCATGCCTTAATTAAGCCGCGCAGGATCTTGTTGCTGCTGAAGGCCTCGCGATTGTCCCCTTTCTTCACAACAATCAGCGGAGTCTCTTCAACTTTTTCAAATGTTGTGAATCGGTAATGACAGAATTCGCACTCTCTCCTTCTGCGAATCGCCCGCCCGCTGTTCACGGGACGGGAGTCCAGCACCTTAGTCCCGTCTTTTTTACAGCTTGGACAGCGCATTCTCTCCACCTCAATCCAAGTATTGAATGATACTTTTATTTTATCGTACAAGGAGCCGGATGAAAAGCAGAGGTCCGTAAGCAGCGGAATAAAGCTGTGATAATTATTAAATGTTCCAGTGCCTCAAAATGGACTGGAGCTGCCGTTCCGTTTCTTCGACTGAACCGTTATTGTCGATGACTTCATCAGCCCGTCTTCTTTTCTCTTCAAGAGACATTTGCGAGTCAATTCTGGCCAGCGCCTCTTGTTCCGTCAGATGATTTCTGGACATCAGCCGCCTGAGCTGATTATCTTTTGAAACATAGACAACAATGGTCTTATCCGTCCACTGATCAAGAGACCCCTCGAACAGCAGAGGTATATCAAGAAAAACGGCACGGACACCGGAATCCTGAAACTGTTTTATCCGGGATTTAATCCGTTCTCTGATCAGCGGGTGAAGAATCTCATTGAGCTGCCTGCGTTTTTTTTCATCGCTGAAAATTAATTTGCCAAGTGCCTGCCGGTTCAGAGTCCCGTTTTTCAATACGATGTTCTGCCCGAAAGCGCTAACTATTGCGGACAGTCCGGGTTCACCGGAAGCAACCACTTCGCGCGCAATCCGGTCTGCGTCGATCAATGGATAGTGATGAGCCCTCAGCCAGTCGGATACCGTGCTTTTTCCACTGGCGATCCCGCCTGTCAGTCCGATTTTCATCATGATTCTGCCACTCTGATCTGGCAGGCGGGACAGAAATGTGTGCCCCTTCCGCCCACTTTAATTTTCTCGATCGGCGTCCCGCAGCGCGAACACGGCATGCCTTTGCGCCCGTATGCCTGCAGCTTCTGTTGAAAAAGGCCCGTGTGTCCCTGGCTGTTTACAAAGGTCCGGACAGTGCTTCCGCCCATTTTCACTGCTTCGCAGAGCGTTTCGACAATGGCTTCGTGAAGCTTTTCGATTTGCGGCAGAGTCAGAGCCGCGGCGGGGGTGAGCGGATGAATACGCGCCCTGAAAAGCGCCTCATCCGTATAAATATTCCCCAGTCCGACAACCGCGCTCTGATCGAGCAGCATCGGCTTGATGGCCCGTGCCGTTTTTTGACAGTCCGCCGCCAAGCCTTCTACTGAAAAAGAGCGGGAAAACGGTTCAGGCCCAAGCTTCTCCAGCGGGGGCATATTCCACTCTTCGCCCTTCCTGAAAAGATGCATCGTACCGAATTTGCGGACATCCCGATAACGCAAAGACGTGCCATCCGTAAAATGAAAAATCACATGAGTATATTTATCGGCGGAGATGTTTTCCGGGTTCAGTTCGTATCTCCCTTCCATCCTAAGATGGGATACGAGCACCTTGTTGTCAAAGCAAAAAAGCAGAAACTTGCCCCTCCGGCCGACATGCTGCACCGTTTCGCCTGCCATCTGCCGGGCAAATTCACGGACATCTTCCGGCCTCCTGATAATATTGGGCCAGCGGACTTCGACATGCTCAACGGTTTTACCGACGATCAGTTTGTTCAGTGTTCTCTTGACGGTTTCAACTTCCGGTAATTCCGGCATTGCCAGTACATCCCTTTTTAGCTTAGGTTCAAATAAATTTATGAATAGCTGTGCGGCGCAGAAGCCGCCGAAACTGGTTAATCGGTGCCGTGCGATGGGCGTATCCGTATCGCCCCATTTTTGATCATTTGGCATCGTACCAGGTCGGGCCATAGGCGCATTCCACTTTCAGCGGAACTTTCAGCGTGATGGCGTGTTCCATGACCTCCGGAACGACAACTTTCATTCTTTCAATTTCTTCTTCGGGGACTTCAAAGATCAGTTCATCGTGCACCTGAAGCAGCATACGTGATTTTAAATGTTCCTCGGCCAGCCGGCGGTCCATGATCACCATCGCTTTCTTGATCACATCGGCGGCGCTGCCCTGGATTGGCGTGTTCATCGCCGTCCGTTCGGCAAAACTGCGCAGATTGAAATTGCGGCTTGTTATCTCCGGGAGGTAGCGGCGCCTGTTCAGCAGAGTTGTCACAAATCCGGATTTTTTGGCTTTTTTTACGATATCCTCCATGTAGTGACGGACACCTGGATAGCTTTCCAGATATTTTTCAATAAACCGTCCCGCTTCTTTTCGCGTGATGCCGAGATTCTGAGAAAGACCGTAGTCGCTTATTCCATAAATAATGCCAAAATTGACCGCTTTTGCATGACGGCGCATCAGCGCCGTGACCCCGTTCTTTTCCACGCCGAAAACATCCATGGCCGTTTTCGTATGGATGTCCAGACCGTCGATGAATGCCTGCTTGAGATGGGCATCGTCGGCGATATGAGCAAGAACACGAAGCTCAATCTGGGAATAATCTGCCGAGAATATCTGCCAACCGGGTTCAGAGGGCAGGAAGGCTTTGCGGATCTTGCGGCCTTCCTCAAGCCTGATCGGTATATTTTGCAAATTCGGATCTGTTGAACTGAGCCGGCCCGTCTGGGTGAGCGTCTGATTGTAGCATGTATGGACTTTCCCCGTTTTCGGATTGATCACTTTCAGCAATCCTTCGACATACGTGGATTTTAGTTTGCCCAGCTGACGGAAATCAAGAATTTTATCGATAATTTCGTGACGCCCGCGAAGTTTCTCAAGCACGTCGGCAGCCGTCGAATAACCGGTTTTTGTTTTTTTAATGGCCGGAAGCATAAGTTTCTCAAAAAGTATTTCCCCGAGCTGCTTCGGAGAATTGATGTTGAACGATACGCCGGCGAGTTCATAGATATCCTTCTCAATCACTTCAAGGGTCGCGTCCAGTTCCCTTCCCATAGCCTTCAGTGTCTCGCCGCTTGTTTGGACACCGGTAAACTCCATCCGGGCCAGCACGCGCGACAGGGGCATTTCAAGATCCGAGAGCAGCTGCTCCTGCTGATTGGTTTTCAGTTCCCCGGCAAGTATCGGTTTCAGGGCAAACAGCGCGGCCGCCTTATGCCCCAGATGGCCGGCCTGCCCGTCTCCCTCCGGAATCACCCTTTTAGCGCCTTTTCCGTAAAAAGCATCATCTGTTTCGACATCCGTGATTCCTCTTTTTTTGGCTACCGATGCCAGATCCTGCCCGGCTTCAGCCGGATCAATGAGATAAGATGCCAGCCCGACGTCGAAAATCACGCCGTTCAGTTTCAGCCCCCTCCAGTTCAGGGCAACTTCCGCCTGTTTGCCGTTATGAACGATCTTCTCTTTCGAACGGTCTGCGAGCCAGCTACAAAAGAGCGAATCATTCAGTCCATTTACCGTCTGAATAAAATAAGTTCCGCTTTTGTTGGCAACGGCAAAGCCGAGAATGTCTCCGTAATGATAGTTCTCGTCCAGCATTTCCACGATGAGCGCACTCGGAGACACCAGCTGATCCTCGGAAAAATGAGTGACGACCATTACCTCGATTGACGGATTTTCAGTTGGGCTCTTCTCTTCTTCAGGGAGGTCCATTTTTTCAAGCAGCGACTGAAAACCGAGCTCGTGGAACAGTTCCGTCAATTCAGGCGTGACCTTATTTTTATAAGCACAATCGTCCAGAGTAATCAAAACCGGCGAATCCCGATCAATAGTCGCAATTTGCTTGCTCATCAGCGCCTGATCATGATTTGTCTCAAGACTTTCTTTCAATTTTTTCCCGGACACTTCATCGAGCTGTTCATAGACACGCTCGACGGTTCCGAATTGTTTCAGCAGCTTGATCGCTGTCTTTTCACCAACACCGGGAACACCGGGAATGTTATCGGAAGCGTCCCCCATAAGACCTTTCAGGTCGATGACTCCTTCGGGATCAATTCCATAACGTTCTCTGACTTTTTCAGTATCATAGACAACGGTATCGCTAATTCCTTTTTTGATCAGCGAGACATTGACGTGATCCTCGACGAGCTGCAGATAATCCTTGTCACCGGTGATAATGCTCACTGAAAACCCAGCATCTTTTGCCCTCTTCGACAGCGTGCCGACAATATCGTCCGCTTCATAATTGTCGAGATCATATCGTTTGATACCCATCGCATCGAGCAGCTGATAAACAAAGGGAAGCTGTTGGGAAAGTTCGGGCGGTGTTTTCTGACGTCCGCCTTTATATTCTTTGAACGTGTTGTGCCGGAAGGTTGTCTTGCCCGCGTCAAAAGCAACGAGGAGATGAGTCGGCTTCTCCTCTTCAATAGCTTTCAAAAGCATCGTTGTAAATCCATATACGGCATTCGTGTACATACCCTGGCTGTTGCTCAGCAAAGGCAGCGCAAAAAACGCGCGGTAAACGACATTATTGCCATCTATTAAAACGAGTTTCTTCATACTATCCTCCTGGAGTGCAAAAACGTCGGTTGTATCTTCGCCTTTTATTTTAAAGCAAGATGACGCTTTTATCCAATCGGCGGTGTCGTTATTTTGAAAGATATGGTAAATGTGGTGCCCTTGCCGGGTTCACTGTCCACATCTATGTTTCCTTCATGCACCTCTACAAGGTGTTTGACAATGGCGAGCCCAAGCCCTGTGCCGCCCGAATCGCGGCTCCTGGCTTTATCGACACGATAGAAGCGTTCAAATATCCTCGGAATCTGATCTTTTTCAATGCCGATTCCGTTATCTGAAATGATAAACTTTGATTCATCAGCTGTTTCTTTGATTGAAAGGACAATTCTGCCTTGTTCCGGAGTATAAGCGATCGCGTTGGTAATCAGATTAATCATAATCTGGCGGATTCGGAACGGATCACCAAGCGCCCAGCCTTCATCGCCCGGAAGCCGATCAATCGTAATTCTTTTTTCATCAGCCTTTTCTTTGAAAATCAATAAAGCCGCGTCCAGCAATTTTGAGAGCGAGACCTTCTGCCATTGAATCGAAAAGTGCTCGCGTTCAATTTTTGATAGGTCGAGCAAGTCTTTAATCAGATTCTGAAGCCGTTCCCCTTCATGAAGAATGATATTTAAAAATTGCGTTTCAAGTGCTTTGTCATCTTTCGCACCATCAAGCAAAGTTTCTGTAAAACCGATCAGCGAAGTAATCGGCGTCTTCAGCTCATGAGAAACATTGGCAACAAAATCTTTGCGCATATTTTCAAGTTTTTTAATTTCAGTAATATCATGGAAGACAACGACGATGCCCCTGATTTTTTTATGGTGGTTGATGATCGGTGCACAGGAGACGTCAAAATGTTTTCTTTCGATATGTACCGTCAATTGAAGCTGTTTTTTCAGCCGCTGTCTGGTGCTGAAGGCCTCGTCGATCATCTCTTTGACCTCATCATAGGGGAGGACTTCCTGATAGTCGGCGAGTTCCCAGTGGGAAGCGGTTGTTTTAAAATCTTCTTTAAATGTTTTGTTGATATAATTGATTCTGCCGTTGCCGTCAATAAAAAGCAGACCATTGCCTATATTTTCAATCAGCGTCGTCATGCTGTCTCTCTGGGTGGAATAGGACCTGTTGATTTCATGAAGCGTTTCAGAAAGACGGTTCATCGCCAGGTTCAGCCGCAGCACACTTTCCCGTCTGACACTGTCCGAAGCCGTCAATCTAAAAGATCCATCAAGCATATTTTCCGCCATCTGCGCCGCGAAACGAATCGGGACGGCATAGGAACGCACGATATAATCCCGATAAAAAAGCAGACAGAGGCCCAAAACAAAGAAAAAAAAGTAAAGCAGACCCAGTCCCACAACAACCGTTTTGGGACCTTCAAGCCGCAGATAGCCGATAATCTGCTGATCTGCTTTTATCGGCGTTATGTATACAGAGGAATTCGCCGTCTCATGAAATACGTACGATTGTTTTGAAGAAAGCGCTTCTCTGTTTTGATTTGAAGAGTAGAGCAAGTGACGGTCCGTACTGTAAATGGCAATCTTAACCGATGACTTTTGGGCATACGCCGTCAGTCCTTCCCGCGCATGCGTCAAATCGAGATACCCATCATGAACCGTCAGGGATTGGATCCAGTTCAGCCGGTCGGTCATTCTTTCCTGATCAAGCTGTGAACAGGCAACCTGAACGACCTGGTTGAAAACAAAGATAAGAAATAATAGGCCGGCGATCACTAATCCCCAGCGAATCAATACATTTTTTTCAAGCTTTCGGCTCTTCAAGTTTATAACCCAACCCTCTTACAGTCTTTATATAGAGCGGTTTTCGTGTCATATCTTCGATTTTTTCTCTAAGATGGCTGACGTGGACATCAACAATGCGCGTGTCGCCGGCAAATTCATAATTCCATACTGCGTTCAGCAGCTGCTCGCGTGTCAGCACTCTGCCTTTATGCTGCATCATGTAAACAAGCAGTTCAAACTCTTTCGGAGTCAGCAGCAGCTCCTGATCTTTGAAAGTTGCTTCAAAGTTATTCGGGTAGACTTTAATATCTCCGGCAGTCAGAATTTCATTCTGCTCCTGTTTTCCCAGATCGGAACGGCGTAAAATAGCTTTGACCCTTGCAATCACTTCACGCGGACTGAACGGTTTGGTCATATAGTCATCCGCGCCAAGCTCCAGGCCGAGTATTTTATCCAGTTCGTCGTCCCGCGCAGTCAGCATTAAGATCGGAATAAAAATAAAATCCTGGCGCAGTCTCTTGCAAACATCCATACCATCCATCTCGGGAAGCATCAGATCAAGAACAATCAGATCCGGATGCTGCTCTCTGACCATCGATAATGCTTCGGAACCATTTCCGGCAGTAATGACCTCATAACCGGATTTCTTAAGATTGAAAGAGAGTAAGGTCACAATAGATGGTTCATCATCAACAACCAGTATTTTTTTTGCCAAGTCGGACCCTTCCCCCTGTTGTGTTCCTTTTTGAATAAGCTTATCGGTAATAGGCGTTCACGTTTCGATCAACCAAAACGTCCGCAAATATAATCTGACGTGCTCTTCTTTTCAGGCATAGTAAAGAGTGTTTTTGTCGTGCCGAATTCAACTAATTCACCCTGGTAGAAGAAAGCGGTATAATCAGCGATTCGAGCAGCCTGCTGCATGTTGTGCGTGACAATGACAATCGTGTAATCTTTTTTCAGCTGAAGGAGCAGCTCTTCAATTTTCGCACTGGAAACCGGATCGAGTGCAGAAGTCGGTTCATCAAGAAGGATCACATCGGGTTTCAGCGCAAGGGCACGCGCAATGCACAAGCGCTGCTGCTGTCCGCCTGACAGACCCGTGGCAGATCGGTCAAGACGATCTTTTACTTCTTCCCACAAACCGACCTGTTTCAAACATTTTTCGGTCACGTCTCTCAGTGTTTTTTTGTTATGGATGCCTGCAAATTTCAGAGGAAGCTGAATATTTTCACTGATCGACTTCGGAAACGGATTTGGCTGCTGAAAGACCATTCCGATTTCCGTGCGCAGTTTAACAACGTCCACCTTCGGACTCAAAATATTAATCCCATGATAGTCGATCTTTCCCTCGCATCTTGCAGAAGGAATGAGATCGTTCATCCTGTTTATAGTACGGATAAATGTAGATTTTCCGCATCCGGACGGACCAATTAGGGCAGTGATCGATCTTTCATGAATCGGCATATTCACATGCTTCACCGCATGATTATCACCATAGTAAATATTTGTATCTTCGACATTGATCAAGACGGGACGATCCACATCTTCACTATTCACGAAAGAAGTAATTTTATTTTCCATTTGGACTACCATCTGCTTTTCCTCCCCATTATCTTCCTGATAATTTTTGATTAATCATTTTACCGACAGCTCGAGCAAGCAAGTTAAACATCAATACACAAATGACAAGAACAGCCGAGGAACCATTAGCTACTGCCTGAATGTCGGGTATAATTCCCGATGTATTGACCGCCCAGATATGGACCGACAGAGTTTCAGCCGAGCGGAATAAATTCAAAGGTGAATTTGGCGACGCGGGATTCCAATTCGTAAAATCGAGATTTGGAGTGGACATCCCGGCTGTAAACAGCAGAGCCGCTGATTCGCCGAATACACGCCCGGCAGAGAGAATAATCCCTGTTAAAATGCTTGGAAAAGCTTCCGGAAGAAGAATGGTCTTAATGGTGTGCCAGTGGGTGAGTCCGAGAGCGAGTCCCCCTTCTTTCTGATGAAGCGGTAAGGCACGAAAACCGTCTTCGGTCACCCGTACGATAACCGGAAGGTTAAATACTGTTAGCGCGAGTGCCCCGGAAAGAACAGAAAATTTGAAGCCGAAATAGTTGACGAAAATCAGCATGCCGAACATTCCCACAACAATGGAAGGCAGTGATGCAAGCACCTCAACGCATGAACGGATGAATGAGGTCAGTTTACCAGGACGGGCATATTCCGCAAGATAGATTCCCCCGCTTGTGCCGATAGGTATAGTCAGAATCATCGTGATGATCAGAACGTAGAAGGAATTCCAGAGCTGATCCTTGATTCCGCCCCCAGCCATAAAAGCACTGGATTCCGATGTGAGGAAATGCCAGGAAATGTTTGTTAGACCTTTTACTAAAATATAACCCAATAATGCAGCCAGCGTACTCACCATGATCACTGCACACAAAACAATAAGTGAAAGAGCGATGCGATTGGTCACTTTGCTGTTCATCACACGTTCCTCCTTCTGGAAAGCAACCTAATAATGAGAATAAAGACATAGGATATGATCAGAAGGATCAGTCCCAACGACCAAAGGGCATCGTTGATCACACTGCCGGTTGTTGTATCGCCCATACTTAACGTAATAATTGTTGTTAAAGTTGCGGCAGGATCAAAAATGGAGTGTGGGAATTTGGTTGCGTTACCGATGACCATCTGTACAGCCAAAGCTTCTCCAAATGCCCTGGACATACCGAGAACAATAGCTGTCATAAGGCTCGATCCGGCAGCCGGGATGACCACGCGCCAGATTGTCTGCCACTTAGTAGCGCCGATGGCATAAGAGGCTTCTCGCAGCGAGTCCGGAACCGCTCGTATGCTGTCGGCAGCAATACTGGTAACCGTAGGCAAAATCATGACGCCGACAACAATTGCCCCTGCCAGCATGTTGAATCCGGAGCCTCCAAAGTGCACACGCATGAACGGGACGATAACAGTCAGTCCGATAAATCCGTAGACAACTGACGGAATGCCGACAAGAATTTCAATAACAGGCTGAAGTATTCTCTGCCCCCATTTTTTTGCCAATTCCGCCATAAAAATAGCGGAACCGATGGCAATAGGCGTGGCAATTAATGCAGCCAGCAAAGTGACGGACATCGAGCCGAAGATAAAGGCAAATGCGCCGAAAGAGGGATTCTTCGTCTGATCGGTATTCCAGTCTGTTCCGGTGATAAATGTCCAAAAGTTTATGTGATCAACCACAAAAGATCTTAACCCTTGCAAGGTGAGGAACAATGTGATCGCAACAACTGCAATGATGACTGTAAAAGCACTGCCATAGATAATTGTTCTGCCCCTGGATTCACTGTATCTATCAGTGAATCTTTTAATCAACCCTTTTTCTTTTAACAACGATGATTTCGGAAGGTCATCCGGCAATTCGCTGATCATCGCTTTGCTGATTTTCATCGTTACACCTCATTTTTTACTACTCAAAACTTTTTTCAAACATACGACGGTAAGCGGGATGTAAAATACAAATCCCGCTTAGCCGTCTACAGCTTACATTTATCTTTTTTTAGAATTAAGTATGATTATCCGATTTATTTGGATGTCATCGCACCGGTCGCATCGCGCTGAACAGTCATTTTGCCAACTGCCATATAGCCTTGTGCCGGCAGGTCTTTAGATTGAACCGCGCTGCTCATCATAAAATCGATGAACGCTTTAGCAAGACCCTTAGGTGCTCCTTTAGTATACATGTGTTCATAAGCCCAAACCGGGAATTTTCCGGAAGAGATGTTCGCTTCAGTTGCCTGTACTCCGTCGATGGAGAGCTTAACGATCGAGCTGTCACCAGCAGTGAAGTAAGACAGTGCCAAGTAGCCGATTGCTCCAGGAGTCTGAGCAACAATTTTCTTAACTGTGTTTGAAGAATCCTGTGTAATGCCTTCTGCAGGAGTCTTATTGTCCAAAGCAAATTGGTCAAAAGTTGCTCTCGTGCCTGAAGTAGCCGAACGGTTTACCAACGTGATCTTCAGATTTTTACCACCAACCTGATTCCAGTTCGTTACCTGACCGGTGAAAACTTTCTGAAGATCCGCTTTCGAAAGATTCGTTACGCCAGCCTGCGGATTGACAGCTGCCGTCATACCGACAACGGCTACTTTTGTGTCAACCAGTGCCTTAGCGTCGATACCTTTTTTTGCTTCAGCGAAGATGTCGGAGTTACCGATGTCAAAGTTTCCTGCTGCTACTTCGCTCAATCCGGTACCGCTGCCGCCGCCCTCTGAACGTCGATCTGAACATTAGGATTCTTGTCCATAAATTCTTTTGCAGCTTGTGCAGCGAGCGGCTGCAGAGCAGTTGAACCGCCGATCGTCAGTTTACCTGAAAGTGGTGCAGAGCTCGAAGCACTGGATTTTGAGCTGGAGCTCGATTTGCTGCTGCTTCCTGAACTGCTTCCGTTCCCGCACGCGCCGAGAATCAAGGTAAATGCAAGAACAAGAAACAGGCCAATCGTAAGCAAGCTTTTCTTTTTCATGAGAATGTTTTCCCCCTCAAGTTTTGAGTGACCTTATTGCACTATTCATATTAAGGTGCATCTTTTAACCGAGTATGAAGCTCGTGTAAATTTTTTGTAAACGAAATGGATTACATGTCGATTTACACAGAGTTTTGCTGATTAGGCGCACTTTTCATCTTCATTTTACCAGATAAAAACAAAAAGGTCAGCAAAGTTTTGAAATTGCAGCTTCACGGCTCTTTCTTATCATCTGCATTCTTAGAATTATTATCCAAAACCCTTCGATTTGCCATACGTAAGTCCGCCTCTTCCAATCATTCGGGCTGCATCTTTCTATATTTCCGGAAGAGAAATTTGGGTAAAGCAGTGATTCTGAAGACAAAATTGACGGATGGCGCTGTTCACAAAAAAGTCGAATCCTGAGTGCAAAAAAAATGTCGAAAATCCGGCTCTCTAAAGAGACAGTTTTCGACAAGTACTTTCAGATATGGATAAAGTTCGAGTTCTCAAATGGTCTGAAGCACGTGTTTTACGGAATCAACCGATTGATCCAAAGCAGCCCTTTCTTCTTTGTTCAGACTCAGTTCAATGATCTTTTCAACTCCATTCTTTCCGAGCACAACCGGTACCCCGAGGTAGAGATCGCTGTATCCGTATTCTCCTTCCAAATAGGCGATGGCGGGCAGGACACGTCGTTTGTCCTTCAGCACCGCCTCCGCCATTTGAACAAGAGAAGCCGCAGGCGCGTAGTAAGCGCTGCCATTCCCGAGCAGCGAAACGATCTCTCCGCCGCCTTTGCGTGTCCTCTCAACAATCGCATCAATCCGGTCTTTTGGAATTAGCGTTTCGATCGGTATGCCGCCGGCGTATGAATAGCGGATCAGCGGAACCATGGAATCGCCGTGCCCCCCCAGAACAAAGCCTGTGACGTCTTTAACCGACAGATTAAGCTCCTGAGCGATGAACGTTCTGAAACGGGCCGTATCGAGGACGCCGGACTGGCCGATCACCCGATTCTTTGGGAACTTTGACTCTTTATAAACTGTATATGTCATCGCGTCAACGGGATTGCTGAGCACAATGATCGTACAGTGGGGCGAGAACTTAACGATCTGTTTCGTTACATCCTTCATGATGCCGACGTTAATCGAAACCAGATCGTCACGGCTCATGCCGGGTCTTCTGGCAACTCCCGCCGTAATAATCACGACATCCGAGTCCGCTGTTTCCTTATAGTCGGACGTTCCGACAATCTTTACGTCGAAACCTTCAACAGGACCCGACTCCTGCATGTCGAGAGCTTTCCCTTTTGTTGAATTTTCCATCTTTGGAATATCCACCAGAACGACATCGGCCAGTTCTTTATGAGCGATAAGAAAAGCGGTCGTTGATCCTGTATAACCTGCTCCCACAACTGTAACTTTTTTTCGACTGGACGACATTTATATTCCCCCCTATTTTGACATTCGCATTCAAAAAAGCGGAGTGGATGCGCTGTCATTTTGAAAAAGCCGAAAATGAGCAAATCCGTCGATCTGACTGATACACTCACTCAGCTGTTTCTTCAGTTACAAGCCTGGAATTGCTCTTTAGTATTCAAACGGTTTACATATTACTGATGACGGCATCCGCAAACTGCGAACATTTCACTTCATTCGCCCCATCCATCAAGCGGGCAAAGTCATAAGTTACCGTCTTACTCGAGATCGTCTTTTCGATTGCACGGATAATCAGTTTTGCCGGTTCGTACCACTTCAAATGTTCAAACATGAGAACACCCGATAAAATCACGGAAGACGGATTTACTTTGTCCAGCCCGGCATACTTTGGAGCCGTTCCGTGTGTCGCTTCAAAGATCGCAATACCTGTTTCATAATTTATGTTGGCGCCGGGGGCAATGCCGATCCCGCCGACCTGAGCCGCAAGCGCATCGGAAATGTAATCTCCGTCCAGATTCATAGTGGCCACTACGTCATATTCAGCGGGCCGCGTCAAAATCTGCTGCAGGAAGTTATCGGCAATCGCATCCTTGATCAGAATCCGGCCTTCGGCTTCAGCCTGTTTCTGAGCTTCGTTTGCCGCATCCCGGCCATCTCGTGCAGCAATGGCGTCATACTGCTTCCATGTGAACGTCTCATCGGGAAATTCCTGTTCGGCCAGTTCATAGCCCCAGTTCTTAAAGGCACCCTCCGTAAATTTCATAATATTCCCCTTATGAACAAGGGTCACACTTTTTCGGCCTTCATGAATGGCATAGCGAATGGCCGCGCGAACCAACCGGTCAGTCCCTTCCTTGGAAACCGGTTTGATGCCAATTCCAGAAGTTTCAGGAAAACGAATTTTCCGGACGCCCATTTCGTTCTGAAGAAAATTAACGACTTTGCGCACTTCAGGTGTACCCGCTTCAAATTCAATACCCGCGTATATATCTTCTGTATTTTCGCGGAAAATGACCATATCTATCTGTTCAGGATGCTTAACCGGTGAAGGAACGCCTTCAAAATAGCGAACGGGGCGCAAACACGTAAAAAGATCCAGCTGCTGGCGAAGAGCCACATTCAGCGACCGTATTCCCCCGCCAACGGGTGTCGTCAAGGGTCCTTTTATCGCAATAACGTATTTTTTTATTGCATCCATCGTTTCCTGAGGCAGCCAGCTGCCTGTCTGATCGAACGCTTTTTGGCCGGCCAGCACCTCCTTCCAAACAACTTCTTTCTCACCGTCGTATGCCTTCCGGACAGCCGCATCAAAAACACGGGAAGCCGCTTTCCATATGTCCGGTCCAATTCCGTCTCCCTCAATATAGGGAATGATCGGATGATTCGGCACGTTTAAAATGCCGTCTTCGACCTTGATCTGTTCTCCTTGTGCCACGTCATGTACCTCCCAGACTAACTATTAAAGATCTTTTTATCTCTTAATTATAACAGTTTTGACGTCGGCAGTGCGAATCCTGCTGAAATCCCTGGATTCACACGGATAATCAACGTTCCGAAAGAGGGATATACGTTCTGAGACCCGGTCCGTTGTATTCCGCTCTCGGACGGATCAGGCGGTTATCGCTGTATTGTTCAAGAATATGGGCAACCCATCCCGATGTCCGGCTGATTGCGAAAACAGGCGTAAACAAGTCGTTCCCGATACCCAGAGTGTGATACAAAGTCGCTGAGTAGAAATCCGTGTTCGGCAGAAGGCCCTTCTTTTCTTTCATCAGGGTTTCAATACGGAGGGACATGTCATAATACTTCGTTTCAGCTCCGTGCCCCGTCAGTTCTCCCACCATTTTCTTAATGATTTTTGCGCGAGGATCCCCAGTTTTGTAAACCCTGTGGCCGAATCCCATGATTTTTTCTTTGTTCGCCAAAGCATCGTTAATATAGTAATCGACTTCGTCAACGGATCCTATTTTTTCCAGCATGTTCATGACCTGTTCGTTTGCACCGCCATGAAGCGGACCTTTCAAAGCGCCGATCGCGGAAGTTACTCCGGAGTAGATATCGGACAGTGTGGCCACACAGACTCGGGCTGTAAAAGTTGACGCGTTCAGTTCATGATCGGCATGCAGCACAAGCGCGGTATCGAACATCCTCGCTTCGGCATCGGTCGGAATTTTATTCTTCAGCATGTACAGAAAATTAGCCGCAAGCCCTAAGTCCTTTTTTGGGGGAATCGGTTCCTCGCCATTCCGTATTCTTGCAAATCCGGCAATTATGGTTCCGATCTTTGCCTGAAGCCGGACGGCCTTCTCCATATTTGAATGTGCGTCCATTCGGTCCGCATCGGGATCAAATACGCCCAGCGCGGAAACCGCCGTTCTCAGCACGGCCATCGGATGCACAGTCCCGGGAAAGGATTTCATTACGTCAAAAATTGCATCAGGGACATTTGCATTTTCCGCCAGTTTCTTTTTAAAAACTTCCAGTTCATCGGCAGTCGGCAGCTCACCGTTCCAAAGCAGATAGACCACTTCTTCAAATGTCGATTCATTGGCCAAGTCCTGAATGCTGTAACCCCGGTAAGTAAGTACATCCTGATTAATTGAACTGATTGCCGAGGTTGTCGCAACAACGCCTTCCAATCCTTTAGTCGTTGTCAAATTTAATTCCCTCCTTAAGCCATTCCATTTTTCAGAAACCCAAATTGTAAGCGCTTAATTAAAAATGACCCAAAATGTTAAACCTTTCAAGATGATTATAGCCGTTATCGACAATTTTGTGAACAAAAAACACCTCCCTTTCGCTTTGATTTCCGGCCGAATTTCACGGAATGTCATATAAATAGTCCCGCTGCATAGATATTAGAAAACTTGGCGAAGCCAAGCCCTGGCGCAGGCTGAGCCTTAGTTGCCCTTACACTATAATCCTTAAAATTTTTGTACTTTCCTATAGTGTTAGAAAACTTGGCGAAGCCAAGCCTTAGCGCAGGCTGAGCCTTAGTTGCCCTTACACTATAATCCTTAAAATTTTTATACTTTCCTATAGTGTTAGAAAACTTGGCGAAGCCAAGCTCTAGCGCAGGCTGAGCCTAAGTTGCGGGGGCCAGGACGGCCTAATGCCGAACGTGCCGCAGAACGCGGCGATCTGTTCGGTCCCTTACACTATAATCCTTAAAATCTTTGTACTTTCTAATAGTGTAAAAAATGAGGTGGGGTGTGGACATGG
Source organism: Sporolactobacillus putidus (assembly GCF_014647035.1). Lineage (GTDB taxonomy): Bacteria > Bacillota > Bacilli > Bacillales > Sporolactobacillaceae > Sporolactobacillus > Sporolactobacillus putidus. Next base: position 248,532 of record NZ_BMOK01000001.1, read on the forward strand.
ATTCGCAGAAAACAAGACCTTTGACTGCATATTTATTGATTTTTGTCCGAATCGTTCTGGTTTTATCCATTCTCGGGTGTATTCTGCTTTCCCTGTATCTCGCCGTTCGTTACGCCCTTCCTTTTCTCATCGCCTGTGCCCTTTCTTTTTTTCTGAATCCTATTGTTTCCTTTCTTGAAAAAAAGACAGGTCTTCCGAGAGGACTGTCGTCTTTTATCGTTCTTTTTTCGCTCTTCTCTCTTGTAATAGGCATTCTTTTATTCACTGCCATGGCCCTTATAAAAGGACTCTCGTCGCTTACAAGAACTGTCCCCGGTCAGCTTGGCATGCTAATCAAAGATCTTCAGTCGCTCTTCTTCAGCAAACTGATCCCTTCTTGGGAACATGCTTTGCACATCTTTTCCGGACTCCCACAGGGGCAGCAGAAAGCCATCCAGCTCAACATCGAAAGTATGGCAGGATCGGCGGCAGATCTGATCAATAATTTGGCCGGCAATCTGATCTCCAGTCTGACACAGTTCGTTTCTTCGCTTCCGAATACACTTGTTTCCGCCCTGTTTATTTTTTTAGCAGCTTTTTTTCTTTCCAAAGACTCGGAACGGATCAAGAAACGGCTGTCTTTTTTCCAAACTCCACCGGCTGTCAGTGTGCCGCTCAGGAAAGTGTGGAAGGACTTAAAAAAAACGTGCATCGGTTTTGTACAGGCTCAATTTATTCTTGTCACACTGACCATGATCCTCGTTTATCTTGGGCTTAAAGCACTGAAAACAGAACAGCCTTTCACGATTGCCCTGATTTCCGGGTTTGTCGATCTTATTCCGTATCTTGGTATCGGTGTGATTTTCATCCCCTGGATCCTTTATCAGCTTTTCATGCACCATTATTTTTTCACGATCGGCCTGACAAGCCTCTACACCGCTCTTGTCATTCAGCGTCAGCTGATGGAACCGAAAATTCTGTCTACGCATATTGGACTCGATCCCCTCGCCACTCTCGTCGCGCTATATTTCGGTTTCAGATGGCTCGGATTTTCAGGTCTTGTCATCGGACCGCTGAGCCTGGTGATCGTTAAGGCACTGTATCAGGCGGGAACGCTGCGAACGGTCAGGCTTTTCATTCTCGGGAAAAAAGTTGAATAACCAAAGCCCCTCTATTTTCTTCTCAAAGAAACAAACCAAAAACCGCCGCGTCTGATCCATTCCTGAAGCCATCGAACAATCCGCCTTTTAATTGAGAAACGCAACGAAGGGACGAGAAACAGCAGACCGGCCAGGTCACTGATGAACCCCGGAACGACGAAGAGAAACCCGCCGATCAAGAGACAGGCACCGTCCATCAGCGAGTCTCCCGGAATTTTTCTTTGATCGAGATCAGCTCTAATTCTTTTAAAAATCGACAGTCCCTGCCGTTTGACTATCCAGACGCCGAAGAACGCGCCGGCAAACAGGAGAAGAAACGTATTCAGCACGCCAAGTGTCCGGCCGACATAAACCAGTACCGACACTTCAGCAAGAACATAGAGAAGAATAACAATCAACGCTTTTCTCACGAATTTTCCGCCCTCTTTAACGTTCAGGAAATCCCGGCCGCATTTAAAATAAGCCGGTGCAGTTCAGGGTTGCTTTTTTTCAGAGACACGGGTTTCATTTCGAGATTTGTCCAGCAGTGTGTGCTCGTCCCCTCGGTAAGAAGCTTATGATCGTTTTCTCTAATCACACGATAGGAAAAACTCATCTTAACGCTGTCGTAATCCTTGACGCATGTTTCAATGATCACGGCGTCTTCAAAACGCGCAGGTGAGTGATAGCGTACGTCGATCCCGATGACCGGCATCATCAGGCCGCCCTCTTCAATCTGGCGATAGGAAAGGCCCGATTGTTTAATCCACGCCGTCCGGGCAACTTCAAACCAATTAATATACTGACTATGGTGAATGATCCCCATTTTATCGGTCTCATTATATCGTGCTACAATTTCTGTCCTGGAGATTTTCAAGACAATCACCCCAACCTGATAAAATTAAGAGAAGGTGTCTGTCCAACACCTTCCCTGATTTTATCACAGATATTTTTTTATGCTAACCTTAAAATCATTTTTCAATCAAAGTACATTCGCATGTCCGAGATAAATTTTGCCCCGTTCGCCGTCCAGCGTGATGACTTCGCCCGTCTTCAATGTATCGGTTGCCTTGTCAACTCCGATAACAACCGGAATTTCAAATTCAACGCCGACAACAGCGGCATGAGAGGTCAGCCCGCCGACCTCGGTGACAATACCTGCGGCACGGCGGATGGCCGGAATATATTCTTTATCCGTCGCTTTTGCAACAAGAATGGCTCCGTCAGGCATGTTGCGATTTGCGTCGTCAGCATCCTTTGCGAGATATACCGGAGCGGTAGCTGCCTTGCGTCCGACACCCTGGCCCTGCGCAAGAACGTCTCCGACAACATGTACTCTGAGCAGATTGGTTGTGCCTGCTTCGGCAACAGGGAGGCCGGCGGTGATGACAACAAGTTCGCCCTTCTTGACAAGCCCCGACTTAACGGCACTGTCAACGGCGATGTCGAACATTTCGTCCGTCGTTTTTGCCAGTTCACTGAGTACAGGTGTGACACCCCAGGCCAGACACATTTTGTGAGCCACTCTTTCCGAGTTTGTCACAGCAATGATCGGGGCTTTAGGGCGATAATGGGAAACAACGCGTGCCGTATGTCCGCTGACCGTCGACGTGATGATTGCGCCGACATTAAGGCTGAGGGCAGTATGGGCAACAGCTTCGCCAATTGCGGAAGTGATGGTTTTCTCACTTGACTTGCTTAATCTGTTCAGAATAGCCGGATAGTCCAGAGCCGTTTCCGCCTTTGTCGCGATATTGCTCATCGTCCGGACAGCTTCTACTGGCCATTTTCCCGATGCTGATTCTCCGGAAAGCATCGTCGCGTCAGTCCCGTCAAAAATGGCGTTCGCAACGTCACTCGCTTCGGCACGTGTACAGCGTGGGTTTCTGATCATTGAATCGAGCATTTGTGTCGCTGTGATGACCGTTTTGCCCACATGATTGCACATTTTGATCAGTCGCTTCTGAACGAGCGGAACATCTTCTGGCGGAATTTCGACGCCAAGGTCGCCACGGGCGATCATAAGGCCGTCAGAAACACGGAGAATTTCCTCAATATTGTCCACGGCTTCCTGGCTTTCGATTTTCGGGAAAATGTGAACATCGTGAGCCCCGTGTTCTTCACAGAGTTTGCGGATGTCCAGAACATCCGAAGCATGGCGGACAAAGGAAGCTGCGATGAAGTCGATGCCTTCGCCGATTCCGAAAACAATGTCATCCGCATCTTTATCGGTCATGCCAGGAAGATTAATGCTGACATTAGGAACAATAATTCCCTTTTTGCTTTTCAAAACGCCTGAATTAAGGATCTTGTTATGAATCAGTCCTGCTTCTTTATCAATGCCTGTTACTTCGAGTTCGACCAGTCCGTCATCGATCAGGATCTTTGAGCCGACATTTACATCGTTAATCAGTTCTGCATAAGTAATAGAGAATTTTTCAGCTGTTCCGGCAACTTCTGTTGTGGAAATGTCCACATTTTTTCCTTCTTCAAGCAGAACTTCCGGTGTGGCCATATCATGTGTGCGGATTTCAGGTCCTTTTGTATCAAGAAGAATGCCCACTGTTTTACCGGTTATCTTACATGCTTCACGAAGGTTTACTACTTTCTGATGATGTTCCGCGTGGTCGCCATGGGAGAAGTTGAAGCGAGCCACATTCATTCCTGCGTTGATCATTTGAACAAGGCGTTCAACCGTGTCGCTTGCAGGTCCCAGAGTACAGACAATCTTGGTTTTTCTCATCATAATACCCCCAGCTTTTTAATAAAGGTTGTTCAAAAATTCGGAAGAAAAGATTCAGCCCTTCGGCAATTTTTCCCCTTATTTCGAACGCACTCTGACTTATATGGATAATTCCTTAGCCAACTGAAACAAGTCATTATTAAATTCATGCTTCTTCGTTAAAAGATCCAGAATGTCGTGAGCCACAATTTTATTATTCTGAATGGCAATCATTTTGCCCTTCTCACCAGTAAGCAGCAATTCCACCGCTTTGCTTCCCATTCTGCTCGCAAGAACACGGTCAAAGGCTGTAGGAGCACCGCCTCTCTGGACATGCCCAAGCACGGTAACCCGTGTGTCCATATTTGCCCGTGCCTTAATGGCCTCGGCAACATCGTTCGCGCTGCCCACGCCTTCTGCAACAATAATGATATTATGTTTTTTCCCGCGCTGCAGGCCGCGGTTCAGGCGCTCGACAATCGTGTCAATGTCTTCTTTCTTTTCAGGAATCATGATGGTTTCCGCACCGTCAGCAAGACCCGCCCACATCGCCAGATCGCCGCACCCGCGGCCCATAACCTCGATGATAAAGCGGCGTTCGTGTGAAGTTGCCGTATCGCGAATCTTGTCGATCGCGTCGATAATCGTATTCAGCGCTGTGTCGAAGCCCAGCGTAAAGTCGGTCTCAGGAATGTCATTGTCAATCGTGCCGGGGATGCCGATCGTCGGAAAACCGAGCTGAGTCAGTTTGACCCCGCCCATAAAAGAGCCGTCGCCGCCGATGACAACAAGTCCTTCAATGCCGAATTTCTTAAGCTGTTCAATGGCAATGGCACGGCCCTCTTCCGTTTTAAATTCTTCGCAGCGTGCGGTATAGAGGATCGTACCCCCGCGCTGAACGATGTCGCCGACGTCCGACACTTCAAGTTTCTTAATATTGCCGGTAATAAGTCCTTTGTAACCGTGGTAGATGCCGAAAACCTCAACCCCGCGATAAATACCGGCGCGGACAACCGCGCGAATGGCCGCGTTCATGCCTGGGGCATCGCCGCCGCTTGTTAAAACGCCAATCCTTTTCATCACAACAATCACCTCATTTTTTTATTCGAGTTACTGCCCGCTGATGAATTTGAAAAAGCCTGCCGGCTTTCCGGATTACTTGAAGACACGACAAAATTGCCGATTGCCCGGTACTTGGCCGACCGCTGTTCCCGAACATCGGATCGGCTTAGTTTGTCCAGCTCTTTCAAAGACTCGACCAGAGTCCGGTCAATCAACCGAGCCTGCGTTTTCGGATCATTGTGGGCGCCGCCCAAAACCTCCGGAATCAGTTTATCAATAATGCCGAGTTTTTTCAAATCGGGTCCCGTAATCTTCATTGTTTCCGCAGCTTTTTCTGCCAGTCCTGCGTCTTTCCAGAGCAAAGCGGCGGCCCCTTCGGGAGAGATTACGGAGTACCAGGAGTTCTCAAGCATGAGAATCTGATTGCCTACACCGATTGCCAGAGCACCGCCGCTGGCGCCTTCTCCGATCACCACACAAATCACAGGCACGGAAAGTCCCGACATCTCGAAAAGGTTTCTCGCGATCGCTTCGCTCTGGCCGCGCTCTTCCGCAGCCTTGCCGGGAAAAGCGCCCTTCGTGTCAATAAAAGTGATGATCGGCCGGTGAAACTTGTCCGCCTGCTTCATCAAACGCAGCGCCTTACGATAGCCCTCCGGATGCGGACTGCCGAAATTTCTCCGGATGTTCTCTTTCGTATCACGCCCTCGCTGCTCCCCGATCACAGTAACCGGACGATTGTGGAATTTTGCAATTCCGGCAACGATCGCCGGATCATCCCCGTAAAGCCTGTCGCCGTGACATTCAATGAAATCCGTAAAAAGAAGCGGTATATAATCCAGAGTCGTTGGCCTAGTCAGCTTTCTTGCAATCTGGACACGCTCCCACGGCGTCATATTACTGTACGTTTCTTTCTCCAGAGCGGCCAGCCGATCCTGAAGATGCGTCAGCTCTTCAGAAAGATCGATCCCTTTATCGTCCATGAATTTCTTCAGTTCGGCAATCTTGTCTTTTAATTCATTGATCGGCTTTTCAAACTCAAGTCCGGGTCCCAACCGCCATCACTCCCTCCAGCATGAATCGACAGCACTTTCTGAAGAACGTTCTTAAGCTCGCTGCGTTCAACAACCTGATCAAGCTGTCCGTGCTTCAGCAGAAATTCAGCCGTTTGGAAATCATCCGGCAGCTCTTCGCCGATTGTCTGTTCAATAATTCTCCGGCCTGCAAAACCGATCAATGCTCCCGGCTCCGCAAAATTATAATCGCCGAGAGAAGCAAAGCTTGCGGAAACCCCGCCGGTCGTCGGATGAGTCATGACCGAAATGTAAAGGCCCCCGTTATCGCTGAACGCTTTGAGCGCTGCGCTGGTCTTGGCCATCTGCATCAGGCTCAGAACGCCTTCCTGCATGCGTGCGCCTCCTGAAGCCGAGAAAATGATCACGGGCAGACCGGCCTTTCCGGCAAACTCGATCATACGGGTAATTTTCTCCCCGACAACCGAACCCATACTGCCCATGCGGAATCCCTTATCCATGATTGCCGCAGCAGCATCACAGCCGTCAATCTTTCCCTTGCCGGTCAAAACAGCTTCGCTGAGATTCGTTTTCTGCTTATCCTTCTCCAGTTTGTCCATATAATTCGGAAAGTGAAGCGGATTTTCCGAAATCATGTCCCTGTCGAACTCCGTAAACGTCCCTTCATCAAAAAGCATGTCGGCGCGATCATATGCACTCAGCGGATAATGATAGCCGCATGACTGGCAAACATACAAGTGTTTCTTCAATTCTTTGACGTACATAATTTTTTTGCATTTCGGGCATTTCATCACAATGCCTTCGGGAACCTCTTGCTTCGCCCTGGCAGACGGAACCGTCGCGTACTTTTTCTTTTTAACAAAAAAGTCCTTTATCAAGTATATCACCCTCTAACTTTTTCCAAGCCTGAAATCAATCAAATCTTCCAACATGTCGTTTTTTTTTCACTTATTTTTCATTGAATCGTCGATTGTTTTTTCTTGTTTTCGACAAATTATGTTTTGTTATTGTATTATACCGATTTGACGGATGCCGCGAAAATGGGGATCGGTACCGATTTTACGAACCAGTTCCGGCCTCATTTATGAGTTTCCAAACTTCTTCATTATAGCAGAGCTCCTGGTAAATTTTAAAGAAAAACTTGGTGAAGCCAAGTCTCAGACACTGACCGATTCCTTAGTTTTTCTTAGACTATATTCCGCTAATCTTTTTATACTTTCTTATTTTGTATAAGAAAAAATCCCGCTGGGCTTCATCATAACATTTTTCTCCCCGAGCAGTCTCTGCATCCCGTCAAGAAACTTTTTTTCTGTCGACACTGCATAATTTGGGGCAAGACCGACAGTCCGTCCGTCTGATTCATAGTGGAGAACGATGCGGTGTGAACCCGGATGTCCCTCAATCTCTGTTTTCAGCCGGTCAAGAATGTCAGGATGATTGTGGGCGTTGTCGATCCTTAAAAAGAGCACCATCCGCTGCCCGGAAAGAAAATCATTCCATTCTACGGCTTTATAGACATTCAGCTTCGCTTCCTCCGGCCTCTTGCTCTCGGACCGTTTTGCCTCAATAATCGCGATCCGGTCATTTCGCAATACATTTTGAAATTTTTCATAGTAAGGAGCAAAACAGATGGCCTCGGCCCGGCCGGATTCATCACTTACCGAAAAAAAAGCCATCCATTGGCCGGATTGAGTCCGGACCGGCTTGAGTTGTTCCACCATAACTGCCAGACAGGCGGACTCCCCGCCGGCGAGCTGCATCGCGCGGCCGATCGTCACAATCCGCGAAGGGAGCCGGTCGCGAAAACGTTCCAGAGGATGAGCGGACAAATAAACACCAACCACTTCTTTCTCATAGCGCAATTTTTCAAACGCGGTCAGCGGCGGAACATCTGTGTAGTCACTTTGCATGTTCTCAGGCATTGAAAAAGAAGTCTGGCCGGCAATACCCTTCCGTTCTTCCTCGCCCGCCGTCATCGCCTGATCTAGGGTAGCCAGAAGAACGGCGCGATCTGAACCAAACTCGTCCATCGCACCGGAAAAAATCAGCGATTCGATGGCTTTCCTGTTTACTTTTCCGGAAGAAACCCGTCGGCAAAAATCATATAAATCACGATAAGCGCCATGCTTTCTGCGCTGTTCGAGGACTTCATCAATTGCTCCGGTGCCAAGATTTTTGATTGCCGACAAACCAAAAAGAATACCGTTCCCCAGAGGCTCGAACGTCCCAAGACTGCGGTTGACCGACGGAGAATAAAGCGCAAGACCAGCCTCACGGATCTCCATGACAGATGAAGCGAGTTTGTCCTGGCTGCCGGCAATGCTTGAGAGATGCGAGGACATAAATTCCTGAGGATAATGAGCTTTCAGATAAGCGAGCCGATAGGATATTATGCTGTAGGCCACCGCATGAGACCTGTTAAATCCATAGTTGGCAAAGCGGACGATCAGATCAAAGACCTGGCGCGCCGTTTCCTCGGGATAATGATTCCTCTTGCAGCCGTCCAGAAAACCTTTTTGCTGCTCCTCAAGCATTTCCCGTTTTTTTTTCGAAACCGCGCGACGAAGTATATCGGCCTGTCCGAGCGAATAACCGGCCATTTTTACGGCAATCTGCATGATTTGTTCCTGATACACAAGAACACCGTAAGTCGGCGCGAGAATGGACTTCAGATCAGGGTGGGGATAATGAACCGCTTCTTCGCCGTGCTTTCTTTTCACATAGCGGTCGATAAATTGGACGGGACCGGGCCGGTAGAGCGCGACTACGGCAACAATATCTTCGAAATCAGTCGGTTTCAGCTTTCTAAGAACCCGGCGCATACCCTCGGATTCAAGCTGAAAAACGCCTGTCGTATCGCCGCGGCTGAGCAACTGAAAAGTCGCGGGATCGGCGGGTGGAATGCTTTCAATGTGAAACGCCTTTCCGGTTTGAAGCGATACCCGCCGGATGATTTCCCTTATGAATGTCAGGTTCCTGAGTCCGAGAAAGTCTATTTTCAGGAGCCCCAGCGATTCAAGAATATCCATAGGATATTGTGTCACCGGAATGCCGTCATGCCCTTCCTGAACAGGTACGATGTCAGTCAGCGGCTTATCACTGAATACGACCCCTGCCGCATGGATCGAAGAGTGTCTCGGCAATCCTTCCACCTGCCCGGCCAGACGGAAAAGAAAAGCGGCTTCCTGCGAGCTGCCGAGCAGATCACGCAGTTTCGCCGATTCCTGATACGCTTTTTTCAATGTCATTTTCGGAGCGGAAGGGATCAGACGGGCCAGGCGGTCCGCAAGGCGCGGGTCCCCGCCCAGCGTCCGGCCGACATCGCGTACGGCGGCCTTGGCCGCGAGCGTTCCGAACGTGATAATTTGGGCCACATGCTCCCTTCCATATTTTTCATAGGCATAGTCAATCATTTTATCACGGTCGACATCCGGAAAATCCATATCGATATCCGGCATCGTAATACGTTCGGGGTTTAAAAAACGTTCAAAAAGAAGGTTGTATTCCAAGGGATTCACTTCAGTGATCTTCATTGCATAGGCGACAAGCGAGCCGGCGGCCGATCCACGGCCGGGACCGGGCATAAATCCCGATCTTCTCGCATGATCAATCAGGTCGCCGACAATCAGGAAATAATCGTTGAATCCCATCCGATCGATGATTTTCAGTTCTTTTTCCAGCCTGTCTTTGACCTCGGCGCTGACCGTACGGAAACGCTCCCGTATCCCCTGTGCACATTTTTCACGCAGCAGCTGCACCGAACTCCGCCCATCAGGCACTGGAAAGGACGGAAGCCTCATCCGGTCAAAAGTAAAATCAACCCGGCAGCCGAGAGCGATCTGTTCGCTCGTCGCGACTGCTTCCGGAAGATCGGCAAACCGCTCTTCCATCTCTCTTGTAGATTTAAAATCGTTATCGGGATGCCCGGGGAGATGATCCGTCAGTCTGTCGCCGCTGCGGATGCACATCAGACATGCGTGTGCTTCTGCATCCTCCTTGTCCATATAGTGGACCCCGTTTGTTGCGACGAGAGGAAGCGAAAGCGCGCGGCCAATTTCAGCCTTGCCGTGTTCAATCAGATCTTCATCGACCAGCCCGTGACGCTGGCACTCCAGAAAAAAACGCCCGGTAAAAATCTCGCCGAACAGGCCTGCCAACCGGGTCGCCTCTTTCTGCTTCCCGGCGGCAAGCAGCCTGTCAATCCGCCCTTCCGGACCGGCTGATAAAGCAATCAGGCCCGCCGAGTATTTTGCAAGTTCGCTGATACTGACTGTTTTATCCTTTTTATACTGGACGATCGAGGCCAGTTTGACAAGATGAACATACCCTTCATTGCTTTCCGCAAGCAGGATGAGCGAGCCGTGATCCGCTCCCCTTCCATTTTCTCCCCCTGTGTTATTACGCTCAGCGGCTACTGAAAGTTCCATTCCGATAACAGGCTGGATACCGTTTTTTTTGCAGGCATGGTAAAACGGAATCACACCGTAAAGTACATTGCTGTCTGTCAGAGCCAGCGCCTTCTGCCCTTCTTTTTTGGCCTGAACGGCGAGCTGTTCGATCCGGCAGGTGCTATCCAGCAAACTGTATTCACTGTGTACATGGAGGTGTACAAACGGCATGCTGTCATTCTCCCTTTCTTCCGACTCTCTTCACCCATTATAGTATACCGGGCATTCAATGAAAAACTGGAATAACGGCACGACCTGTCCCATAGTCTGTACAAAGACAGTTGAAGTGCCAACTGAATCTGCGGCAAACTCCCGAAGGAGGAGAAAATCTATGCGCGCTTTTTTCGCGACGGCGATCATGAATTACTGTATCGCTTTCGGTGTGATCATCGGCGGATGTATCATCGGCGGAATGGGTGCTTTTTTTGTCAGCCAGCCGCCGTTTTCGGAAATGAGCAGGCTGGCTTCCACGATGAAAATCTGGGCCGTTGTCACCGCAATCGGCGGTACATTCGACACTATTGAAAACTTGGAGCGGGGATTTCTCAACGGCAGTCCTTTCGAAGTGCTGAAACATCTCTTGCTCATCGGCTCAGCCATGGTCGGAGCCCATTCGGCAAGCCTGATTGTTCAGTGGCTGACGAGGTCGGGCTGATGCGTATTCCACCCTATCATCGCATGCCGGACAGGCAGCGGTTTCTGGCCGGATGCATCATCGGCGTGCTCGTTGGTTTTTCCTTTTTTCTCTTTCTTTTCGGTGCAGCTCAAGAAAGGCAGATCGATAAAATAAGGGAACAGGGTGCAGAAATACAAATGCTGGAAAAGCAGAAAAAAGCGCTCATTGATGCGGAGGAGCGGAAAAATGAGCAGCTTGAAAAAAAGATGACGGTTCAGGAAATTGATGTTACGATCGCCGACGCCAGTCTGGAAAAGGCAGCCCGCACTGAACTCGAACAGGCCGTGGCCGATGAGCTGAATTCCGTCATCAATCACAGCATCGAATCTGTCGCGGACAACCAGCAGCTGATCGAAAAAGCGATCGAACGAAAACCTTTTACCGCCGCAGAGATTACCTACCGTTTTCATGTAAAAAGCATGGTCATTTTCTCCAAATTGACGCTCCTGCTCGAGGTTTCCGAAAAAAAGGACAACAGCCGTTAAAGCTGAAAAAAGAAGCCTGAAGCGAACTTCCGTTTCAGACTTTCCAATAAATATTCTTTATCGATTCCGGGAGCGTTATTGCCGGCAAATGGCCTGCAGATCAGAGATCAGGCGGTCTGCTTCTTCCCAACCGTGTACTGTGGCTCCCGCAGCGAGCGGATGTCCGCCGCCGTGATAAACTTCAGCAAGACGATTGATAACCGGACCTTTAGAACGGAGACGAACCCGGATAAGATCCTCTTCCTCAGAGAAAAGGACCCATGCCTTCAAATGTTCGACATCCGAAAAACAATTGACCAGCATCGAGGCATCCGAGGATTCAAGGTTAAAGGATCGGACCAGATCGAGAGGAAGTTTGATAAATCCGACACCTTCTTCAGTCAAGGTGAAATGTTGAAGGACATACCCGTTCAGCCTGGCAAGAGAGAGACTCCGCTTGTACAAGTTATTAAAGAAGGCCTGGCGGTCGAAAGGGTGTTTCACGAGCGCGGCGGCGGCAAGAAACGTTTCAGAAGTCACATTGCTGAACTGAAAGCGGCCCGTGTCGCCGACAATTCCGGCGAACAGGAGCCTTGCCGCCGATTCCGTCATTTTCAGCTCCGGATGAGTCCCGTAAATCGACGTGATCATTTCACTGGTCGAACTCGCGGAGGTCTTCACCCATTCAGGATCGCCGTAGGAATCAACCACAGGATGATGATCAATTTTAATCAGGCGGGCGCCTTTGCCGAACCGCGTGTCGGATATCCTTTCACGGTTGGCCGTGTCGCATACGATGACCAGTGCGTTGGCGTAAACAGCATCATCCGGCGTGTCCATCGGCAGGAGGAAGCGAAGGGAATCCGTCATCTCGCCTACCGTATACACCTTCTTTTCAGGAAAATTATCGCGAATCAGGCAGGCCAGTCCGCCCTGTGACCCGAGCGCGTCCGGATCCGGCCTGACATGGCGATGAATGATAATCGTCTCATATTTTTGAATCCATTCGAGTATCTGATCAATAATCACACGAGTCCCTCCATTGGTACCGGATAAAAAAAATTTTTATGTAGTGAATGAACGCCTGACCATCCTGCACCCTTCAGTTTGCTCTTCAGAAACGGTCGATGAATTGGGCGGTCAGCAACGCTTTTCCGCACAGCTGATTTTCAACAAATAATTCAATATCCAGTTTCCCGTTGCGACGCGTTGTTTCCAGTATTTTCGGGCGAATCACCACAGTCTGCTCAATCTGTACCGGTTTAAAAAAATAAAAGCTCAGATTCTCAACGACCAGATCGCCCTTTCTGACATGATTCAGTACACGCCGCCCGACCGTTGTGATCATCGACGTCATGACGCCGTATGCGAGAGAGCCGAGATAGTCAGTCATCTGAGGTTTAACAGTAAACTGAAAAGCATAATTTTCCCCGGCCGACTGATCGGCGAGCCCTGATGAAACGACATCCTCAATGGTTTCCCCCATCTGCGGCTGCTGCTGAATCATCTGCAGCGACTTCATCACATCGCTGCGAGTTATAATGCCCAAAAGTGTTTGATTTTCATCAATGACCGGCAGGCATTCAATACCTTCCCAGATCATCCGGTGTGCCGCGGCCGCGACAGAAGTCGACGGTTTGACCACAATCGGACGCGGTGTCATCACTTCGTCGATGGTGCCGGCCCCTTCATGCCCCATGACATCTTTCATCGTGACAATGCCGACGACCTTCATTTTTCGATCAACAACCGGAAAACGGCTGTGCGCGGTTTCCCGGTTCAGCTCGTGCCAGCGATCGGGGGAGTCTTTGCCGAACAGAAACTGTGTTTCAGAGAACGGGATCAGAATATCGGAGACATGCACAATCTCTTTCTTGATCAGCTGATCATAGATCGCGCGGTTGATCTTGGCGGCCACAGTAAACGTGTCGTATGAGGTTGAAATAACCGGCAGGTTCATGCGATCCGCAAGCAGCCGGACGTCTTCGCTCGTATCGAATCCGCCGGTAACCAGTACGGCCGCCCCTTCTTTCAGCGCATACCGGTGAACGGACTCGCGGTTTCCAACGATCATCAGGTCGTTCGCATCAATATAGCGTTTAATCGCATCCAGTTCCATCGCGCCGATAATAAAGTGATTCAATGTTCGAGAAAGGCCGCCTCTTCCTCCCAGAACCTGTCCGTCAACAATTCCGACAATGGATTCAAAGGTCAGTTTTTCGATGCTTGCCTTATCTTTTTTCTTAATCCGGAGGGTTCCCACGCGCTCTACGGTACTCACAAGCCCCTGAATTTCCGCATCCTTAATCGCGCGATAGGCCGTTCCTTCGCTGACCTGAAGTATTTTCGCGATCTGACGGACAGATATTTTGCTGCCGATTTCAAGACCCTGTATGTAATTCAGGATCTGCTCATGCTTTGTCTCCATATCACTCACCAAACTTTCCGGGAAACGAACGATTTATAACTCGATGGACTGTCCGGGAGCCAGTACGAGCGCCCGGTCTCCCAGCCGGTCAGCAAATTGACGTGCATCCTGCCTGATCACAGGGAATGTATTATAGTGGATCGGGACGACTTTTCCTGCTTTGATCCACTGCGCCGCAAGCTGCGCGTCATCCGGACCCATGGTGAAGTTGTCGCCGATTGGCAGAAAAGCAAGATCGATTTTGTTTTGTTCTCCGATCAGTTTCATGTCTGAGAAAAGGGCCGTGTCCCCTGCGTGGTAGATCGTTTTTCCTTCTAAATAAAGAAGCAGTCCGGCAGGCATGCCCGTGTATACAATTCGGCGATTTTCAGATTCGGTAACACTTGAACCGTGAAAGGCCTGCGTCAGTTTCACACGCCCGAAAGGAAAATCAAAACCCCCGCCGATCGACATGCCGTGTGTCTTCAGCCCTTTCCATCCGAAATAAGTCGCGAGTTCGGCAACTGCGATCACCAGAGATCCGTCGCGTTCAGCGATCGGCTGTACATCTTCCACATGATCGCCATGTCCGTGCGTTAATAAAATGGCATCAATTTCAGGCAAGTCCTCAATCGACATCTTTGCCAGACCGTTGCTTGTGATAAACGGATCAACCAGAAGATTGGCTTTGGCTGTTTCAATCAGAACCGTGGAATGTCCGATAAAAGTTATACGCATCCGTTCGACCCCTTCCCGTCAGGCAGAATTTTTATCCTGTTAATTATTTTATTATACACTAACCGCAGCTTGATTCGAAAGAAAGCGCCGCGCTTCCGCCACATTTACGGGTTTAGTGATTTTAAAAAAATAAGTTTCGTTATTTGAATTGTTCAGGAATTTTTATCCGCTCTCCTGCGGTTTGTGATACATTAGAGGTATTATCTTTTGTACTGGAGTGACCCTTTTGACAGATAAAATCAATAAAATTGAGAATTGGCTGAGAAACCATGACGGCCGTTTTGCTTACATAGCCGATCCGACCAATGTCTATTATTTGACCCATTTTAAATGTAATCCTCATGAACGTTTTCTCGGACTGTTCGTTTTCCCGGATCACGAACCCTTCATGGTCTGTCCGGAACTCGAAGTCGGCCAGGCACAAGCGTCGGCATTCGGCCGCGAAGTCATCGGCTACCGTGATGATCAGGACCCGTGGACCTTTGTTCGAGCAGCGCTGGAGTCCAGAAAATCTGTCTCGGGAAAAATATATCTTGAACCAAGCACCCTTCCCTATAGCAAAGCATTGGCTCTGAAAACACTATATGATGATGTCTCCTTTGCTTCGATTGAAAATCTGCTCGCATCCATGCGGAACATTAAAGATAGGAGCGAGCTCGCCGCGATGAAAAAAGCGGGGGAAATTGCCGACTACGCCGTCGGACTCGGAATCAAGGCCATAAAAAAAGGCAGGACCGAACGCGCGATTATCGCCGAGATCGAGTATGGGCTGGCCAAACACGGCTATTCGGAAATGGCTTTCGACACGATGGTACTGACCGGCGAGAACAGTGCCGCCCCGCACGGCTATCCGAGTACACGGCAAATTAAAGAAGGCGACTTTATCCTGTTCGATCTCGGAGTGGTTGTTGACGGATACTGCTCGGACATCACCCGTACGGTCTGCTACAAATATGCTTCGGATGAACAGCGGAAAATGTATCAGACATGCCTTCAGGCGAATATGGATTCCATTAAGGCGGCGCAGCAGGGCCTGCGCATCGGTGATCTGGACGGCGTGGCCAGACAAATCATCACGGACGCCGGCTATGGCGACTATTTCACCCATCGTCTGGGCCACGGGCTCGGACTCGGTGAACATGAGGAGCCGTCAATGAGCGCCGCGAATGACAGCAAGCTGACAACAGGGATGGTTTTTACGATTGAACCGGGTATCTATGTTCCTGGCGTCGGCGGTGTGCGGATCGAAGACGATGTTTACCTGAGCGAAGACGGACCGGTCACCCTGACTCATTATCCGAAAGAACTGCAGATTATTTCATGAGACTGTCCCCAGGCAGGCCCACGTCTATGAAGATGAAACAGAGCGCCGCAGTAATTGACCTGCGGCGCTCTGTTTTTTGATGCATCCCGCCCGGCAAAAGCTTCCGGGATACTTTTTATAGCGTGTTTTATTTGCTAAGACAGGCGAGTGAATTCTTTTCGTTTCTGTCAGGCGATAGTTTTCCGGCATATCGGTGAAAAAAAAAGCCCAGATCGCCTTTATATGTTTTATGCCACGGTTTCTGTTTTCCGCAGTAATGGATGAAAACCGTGTGTTCCCGTATCCAGTTCAGATCGGCCTCATCACCGTTGATCATCAATAATTTTTTTAAATCATAGGCTCTGGCGTCATAATTGTAATAAGCCCCGCATACCGGAATGATTCTATTCCAGTAGATCGCGTTAAAAACGTCTTGATCCGGAAGAAGCAGCCGGTGCTTGTACTGTTCAATATAAGCAAAAATCCGTTCGGCCGGATCGCTCTTTTTCAGCCTGCTCACATTCATCAGCATCACCCCGGTATTAAAATACCCCTTTGCCTTCGGTATCTTCAGGCGCATTTTATTGAAAGTTCTCGCCATCCGCGCCGAATATTCATGCTCCGAAGCGATAAAAAAGGCATCGCCAAACGGCTTATTATAAAAGCGGGAGACAGGATTCAGACAAACGACATCCGGATCCAGGTAGAGCACACGCCCCACCGAATCCGGCAGATAAAGATAGGCAATCAGGCGATAGTACATTTCCGACGTAAAATGCTTGAGAACGGTCGCCTCTTTAAAGATCATCGGATCGACATAGAGGGAGGTGAATTCATGGCCTTCATTCATGACAAAAGTATTAATATCGGCTAAATGCTTTTCAGCCATTTCAGAGTGCATCATGTAGATAGAAAAATGTTCCTCCGGATTATTGATAAAGAGCGATTTCAGCATGACTTTTAGCGGATACAAATAATTGGCGTTCAGCGTGACAAGAATATTCATTCACAGTCCCTCCAGTCCGTAGCCCGATACGTATCCATTCCTTATATTTTCTGATGATGGACAGAAAGGCGGACCGTGTCTCTGGCGATCATGACCTCTTCATTAGTTGGAATAACAAGCACCTTAACCGGGGAATGCGGCGCGTTGATGAATTGTTCCCTTCCATTCACTTTATTCCTTTCAGAATCCCAGTAAATCCCCATAAATTCCAGTCCTTCCAGCACCCTTCCGCGAATCATCGAGCTATGCTCCCCGATACCGGCGGTGAAAATAACGGCATCGAGACCGGACATTTTGGCCGCATACGTACCTATGTATTTATGAATGCGTTCCACAAACACTTCAATGGCAAGCTCGGCCCGTTTGTTTCCTCTCCTGGCCTCTTTTTCAATATCGCGCAAGTCGCTGGAAAAACCGGAAATGCCAAGTAAACCGCTTTTTTTATTCAGAACATTAATGACCTCGCTGGCGTTCATCCCTGTCTTCTCCATAATATAGGGGATCAGAGCGGGATCAATATCACCCGAACGTGTTCCCATGGTCAGTCCGGCAAGGGGAGTAAAACCCATCGATGTGTCGATCGACTTCCCCTCTTTAACAGCGGTAATACTGGAGCCATTGCCCAGATGGCAGGAAATCAGCTTAAGTTCTTCAATGGGACGTCCCAGCATTTCCGCCGCCCGAAGCGTCACATACTGATGACTCATTCCGTGAAATCCGTATTTTCGGATGCCGTAATCCTTGTAATACTCATAGGGAAGGCTATAGAGATAGGTTTCACTTTCCATGGTTTGATGGAACACCGTATCGAACACCGCGACTTCCGGTACTTCGGGAAGGACTTCCCGAAAAGCTTTGATCCCTACCAGATTGGCCGGAATATGCAGCGGAGCCAGCTCGGAAAGGCCTTCGATTTTCTTGATGACTTCATCCGTTATCAGTACGGAATCATCAAAGGATTCACCTCCGTGGAGCACACGGTGCCCGACTCCCTCAATCTCCGATAATGATTGAATGATCCGCAGTGAAGTCAGTTTTTTAAGCAGTTCGCGCACGGCTTCCTCATGATCGGGAATCGAGAAAATTTCCTGTTTCTTTTCCCCCTTTACACTGATCGAAAAAATTGAATCCGGCAAACCGATTCTTTCCACGGAACCTTTCGTCACTAATCTTTCATCAGGCATGTCGAGAATCTGAAATTTCAGTGATGAACTGCCTGCATTGATTGCAAGAATTAATGCCATGTTCTTCACCTCCTGGTCATCTTAAGATCAGCGCGCAAACCAACGATCCATCTGCGTCATGAAATCCTGCATTTTGTGTTTATTTGAGAAGTCCGGCATTTCAGCAAGAAGCGTCTGTTTCGGGACAGTTATGCCTTCGCCTTTTTTCTGTAATAGCATGATGCTCTTCGCTGTGTCCGCATTTTTGAAAAGCGAGGGCGGCAGCTGCAGAAGTGCCAGGATGGCCGCATTTTTCTGAATGAAACGATGAAAATGGCGTTCCTTGTCTTCAGAGAATAGTTGATTGGGAATTAAATAGAGAAGATAACCGGATTCCTTCAACTGCATCAGGCCTTTTTCGATAAAAAGAAATGGTGTGAGCGCCTTCCCGTTAATCACATTCAGTTCAAATGACTTTGCCATTTGCGTGTCCGGATAGATCCCGACCGGAACATCGCAGACCGCAAAATCAACCGGCCCGGAATAGATGGGCCTGAGTCCGTCCTGATGAAAAAAATGAATTTCTTTTTGCTGCAGATTGGCGCTTGTAACGGCTAGTTTTAGGAGCAAATCATCCGTATCTGCTCCGTAAGCCGCAATATGATCCGTTTCCGCCTGATTCATCACACCGGTCAAAAGATTCGCCGTACCGACTGCGGGATCCAGAATCGAAAACGGCCGTTCTCCGGCCAAAAGCGCGACAACGTGTCCCATTAAAATAACCAGACTGTCGGGTGTCATTTCGTGGCCCGGCTGCGGTGCAATTTTCATCCCTTTAAGTACGGCAAGCTGAAAGGCGCGGCGAATCTCTTCCGCAGTCATACCCTCGCGATAAAAATCCGTACAGAGCGGCTCAAGTTTGCTTTTCAGCTCTTCGTCCTTAACGGTTCCGGCGAATATCATTTCACCGGCCGTGCAGAGTGCTTCGAGATAGCTTTTGTGACGATGTTCCTCGATCAGCCGGGCAGATTGATCAAGAACTGAGAACAGTTCGCTTACCATCGTTGTTTGCAAATTCTTTCCCCCATAATAAAGCGCTTACAACATAATAAACATAACGAACCCGAATTCCTCTTTTATTTCGCTTCTGCTGCTGCGATCCGAAGCAGACTCATTTGGTGCGGGGTTCCGTTTGTTTACCTGTTTTTCGAAAAACTTTGCCGGATCATCGACAAATGCCACGCTTTCCATATTTTCGAATCACTCCTGTTCTTACTATAGATTAATTTTAGCGGCAGAGCAACCGGAACGCAAGTAAGAGCGGGTCGGGAACGAAGGCGGAACGAGATTATCGGACGACTCCGGTTCATCTGCTGATGCATGATTGATTTACGAAAAAAAGCCGGATGAGTTTCGTTTTGAGCCCGGATTCACCCGCTAAAGAAAACTTGCCTTTAGGCAAAGCCAGAGGCTTAGTTGCGGGGGCCAGGACGGCCTAATGCCGAACATGCCGCAGGACGCGGCGATCTGTTCGGTCGCTTACACTGATCCTTAAAATTTTTATACTTTCCTATAGCGTAAAAAAACCGACCTCAGAATAGGGTCGGGAAACAGGTTTAGTCATTAGGCTTCTTAAGCAGTTCGTTTAAAAATCAACATCATCCGTCCAATCATTGCTCCGCCGTCTTTTTTTCATATTCCTTTGCTGCCTGCGTTCGCTGTCGTCTTCCGATCCGCCGCCCGCCTTCTCAAGAATTTCTTTTACCCTTTCCACGGTCTGCGGAGCCAGATCGATGAGCCTTTCATACAGGTGCGTGTTATTATCCAAATGAATGGTTTTGACTCCTGCCGGGCCGACAATCAGAAAAGCAATCGGAGTAATGGAGACGCCGCCGCCCGTTCCGCCGCCAAACGGCAGGTAGGCTTCCGTTTCCTCCCCCTGCTCCTCATCAGGATTTTCATTTTTTACAGTGAATTCACTCCCGCCGGCCACAAATCCGAAACCGACCTTGGAGATCGTCACAATCATATGTCCGTCGTCTGTCTCAATCGGATCGCCGATAATCGTTCCGACGTCGATCATGGACTGAAGATTTTCCAGCGCTGTTTTCATCAAACCCTGAATGGGATGATCCGCCATTGCACTCTCCCTCTTTCACCTGCCGCTTTATCTGCCGCATGATGAGCATAGCTTCCCCCGTCTTGACCGTAATCATGCATGATAATCGGGTAGTAAAAACTTTTTCCTGAAATAGAGGAGCCACTTCAATCAGAGGACGGTCGCTCATCATATTTCCAATCAAAGGCATGACGGAGTATTTCACCGACCAGATGATCCCGCAAGTCATCGCTGTTGCCCGTGCCTCCCCAAGTCCGCAGGAAGTCTTCCAGGAAAAATCGTTGAGACACACTTTTTCTGAAAGATTAAGGGAACGGATCACTTTTACGGCAAGCCGGCATAACCGATACAAGTCATGAAAAGGCTGAAACGCATCTCGGACGTCTTTGCCGGATCTATCCGGAGCCCGCTCCTTGATCAGCGCCTTGAGCTTTTTTTCATTGATTTTGAACGATCCCAATTCCTTTTTCCAGAAAAAGAGGGCGATCTCTGTTTCCATGCGGTCTGTACTGATCAGGATGGTAACCCGGACGGACAGGGTGCTCTTTAATAAAACCATGATACATATGGAAAAGACAGCCAAAAGGCAGAGCAGGATCGCGAGTAACAGCATCATCCGTTTTCCCTCTTTGACCCATGCGGCAGGCAAGGTACATGAGTTTTATACTTATTATTGACCGCAACAGACAAACTATCCTTTAAAAAAACAGAAAAAAGGCAGGGAATCCGCTGAAGATTTCCCTGCCTTTAATAGAGAGTGTTCAAAAAGTCCGGGAAAAGCTAAGAAAAGACCTTCTGCTAATAACGTGCACGTCCTGTGCACAACGCAGAAGTCACCACATCCTGTGGAAGTTCTACGTCAACGCGCTTTTCCACTCCTTACGTATTAACAGAGGAACTTCAACTAAGAACGCGCACGTCCTGTACGCAACGTTGAAGTCATCACATCCTGTGAAAGTACGCGCAGGTAGCGCAAAGCTTCGTTTCCTTGACCTTCAACGCCCAGGACGGGCTGGTGTCAGGCATGCCATAGGACGTGGCGCTTTGCCTGACCTTGGTCCTTTTTGTCCTTCTTTTTGAACAGACTTTAATATGTATTCAATTCATTTTTTTGGCTTTTTCACGCTGAAATTCGCTTTTTTCACGGTGGCGTTTTTCAAGTACACGCAGCACGCGGTCAAAACCGATCTTCTGCTCACGAAGCATGACCAGTGTATGGTAAATGACATCGGACACTTCCCATTCCAGTTCATCGACGGAACGGTTTTTGGCGGCGATGATCACCTCGGACGTCTCTTCACCGATTTTTTTCAGGATCTTGTCAATGCCTTCATTGAACAAATACGTCGTGTAGGTGCCCTCCGGACGCTCGGCTTCGCGTTCTGCAATCACATGTTCCAGTTCGGCAAGAATACCGTAACGGTCGTTTCCGCTTTTCACGGCTTCCTGCTTGTCGCTCCCCTCCGTTCTGAAACAGCTGTACCTCCCGGTATGGCACGCGGGACCCGCGGGATTGACTTTGACAATCAGTGCATCGGAGTCGCAGTCCACAGCCCAGTCGACGATTTCCTGAGTATTGCCCGACGTTTCTCCCTTGTGCCACAGTTTCTGCCTTGATCTGCTGAAAAACCATGTTTCACCTGTTTCAAGCGACTTTTTAAGCGATTCTTTATTCATAAAGGCAAGTGTTAATATCTCTTTGCTCTGTGCATCCTGCACTATGACCGGGACAAGTCCTTTTTCATCAAATTTGATATCTTCCGCATTCATCGGATGGCCACTCCTTTTTGTTTCAAATATGTTTTAACTTGCGCAACCGACGTCTCTTTATAGTGAAAAATCGAAGCAGCCAGTGCGGCATCTGCTTTTCCGGCACTGAAAGCATCAAAAAAGTCGGACGCTTTTCCGGCTCCGCCGGAGGCAATGACCGGCACATCGACGGCCTCACTGATTTTACGTGTCAGATTCAGTTCAAAGCCGCTCTTTTCTCCGTCCTGATCCATACTGGTCAGCAGAATCTCACCGGCCCCGAGCGAAACAGCTTTTTTAGCCCACTCTATGGCATCAAGATCGGTTTGTTTCTGTCCGCCGTGCGTATACACTCTGTATGAAGAGGTTTCAGGATCAAACTTCGCATCGATGGCGCAGACGATGCACTGGCAGCCGAAAAAATCCGCCCCGGCTGTGATCAGACCGGGATTTTCAACCGCTGAACTGTTCAGAGACACCTTGTCCGCACCCGCTCTGAGCAGCGCCTTAATATTTTCCAGCGAGTGAATGCCGCCGCCCACTGTAAAGGGAATAGCCAGTTTGGCGGCTACCGCCTTTACGACATCGACCATCGTGTTTCTGCCTTCATTCGACGCGGAAATATCAAGAAAAACGAGTTCATCCGCACCCTGACCATTATAGTACATCGCCAGTTCGACCGGATCGCCGGCATCGCGCAACTGAATGAACTGTTTGCCTTTAACGACACGTCCGTCTTTTACGTCAAGGCAGGGAATGATTCGTTTAGCCAGCATACGCGCCCACCACCTTTAAAGCTTCTCTGAGTGAAATCTGCTTCGTGTAAATCGCTTTTCCGATGATCGCGCCGCTGATTCGATCGGATCCCATTTCCGCCATGGCCGCCAATTCTTCCGTATTGGAAACACCTCCGGAAACGACAACCGGCATCCCGATTTCAGCTGCCAGTTTTCCGGCGCCATCCCGGTTTGCGCCTTTCAAAGCCCCATCTCTTGAAATATCGGTATAGATGAAGTGACGGGCACCGAACCCAATCAGCTGTTTCGCCAGATCGGCCGCGCTCAGTTCGGAAACCTCCAGCCAGCCTTTTACAGCCACTTTTCCCTGTTTAACATCAAGCCCGATTGCAATAGAATCCGGATAGCGGCTAAGGGCCAGCCGGACAAATTCAGGGTTCGCTATCGCCGAACTGCCGAGAATCACTCTTTCAATTCCCTGATCCAGATAGCGTTCAACCGTTTCCATATTGCGGATCCCGCCGCCAACCTCAATATGTATCGGCACTTCGGCGGCAATTTGTCCGATCGCGTGACGGTTCACCGGACGCCCTTCCCGGGCTCCATCAAGATCAACGATGTGGAGCCATTCCGCTCCCTGTTCGTAAAACGTTTTTGCCATGCTGACGGGCGAATCGCCGTACACCGTTGACTGATCATAGTCGCCCTGAAGCAGCCGGACACATTTTCCGTCCAGAAGGTCAATTGCCGGATAGATCGTAAACATGATTATTTTTCCTCCTCGCCTGACGACAGCGATGCTGCTGCCCGGGAAACGGCAGCTTTGGCCTGCGGCATCCGTTTTACAAAGTCAAGATAATTTTTCAAAAGCGCCTGTCCGAACACCCCGCTTTTTTCCGGATGAAACTGCGTACCGAAAATATGCCCGCTGCCGACAACGGCAGGAACCTGTTCATGGTAGTCCGCTGTCGCGATCAGAATCGACGAATCTTTCGTTTCAGCGTAATAGGAATGAACGAAATAGGCGTAATCCGGTTCCAGCGCATTAAGCAGTGGGGAATCCGGTTGTTTGAATTCAAGTGTATTCCAGCCCATATGGGGGACTTTATAGCGCTCTCCGGTAACCTGAGAAATCCCGCTGAAGCGTGCGACGCGTCCCGAAAGAAAAGCAAGGCCTTTAGTCAGACTGCCCTCTTCGCTTTCTTCGAACAAAAGCTGCATACCGAGGCAGATTCCGAGCAGTGGTTTTTCCTGTACATATCGGGTTAAAAAAGCAGAAAGTCCCTTTTCGTTCAGCAGGGCCATCGCATCCTTGAACGCGCCGACGCCGGGGAGAATCAGTCCGTCCGTTCCGGCAAGCTCACTTGAATGATCACTGATCACAAAATCCTGATCCAGCCTCTTCAGCGCCTGGCTGAGGCTGTATAAGTTGCCCATGCCGTAATCCACAATTCCGATCATCCCAACGTTCCTTTCGTCGACAGGACCCCCTGAATCCTTGGATTTTGGACTGATGCCGCGTCAAGGGCGCGTCCGAGCGCTTTAAAAATCGATTCGATCATGTGATGCGTATTTTCTCCATATCGAACCGTCACGTGAAGATTCATACGCGCTTCAATAGAAAGTTTATCAAGAAATTCGGTAACCAGTTCTGTATCAAACGTACCGACTTTTTGAGCGGGAAGATTACCGTGAAAAACAAAATACGGACGGTCGCTGAGGTCAACGGCCACTTCTGAAAGAGCTTCGTCCATAGGAACGACGGCATATCCATATCGGTTAATGCCTTTTTTATCGCCCAGGGCCTGGCGGATCGCCTGTCCGAGACAGATCGCAATATCTTCCGTCGTGTGATGATCGTCTACATCCGTGTCCCCATGCGCTTCAATGTCGAGGCTGAACAAACCGTGCTTCGTGAAGAGTGTCAGCATATGGGTCAGGAAGGGCACTCCGGTCTCTAAGTGGGACTCGCCGCTGCCGTCGATCGCAAAGTGCAGTTTGATCTGTGTTTCAAAAGTGTTGCGTTCCACTGTGCCTGTCCGTTTATTCATGTACGGTGGCTCCTTTCATGCGCTTTTCTACCGCCTGGGCGTGTCCCTCCAGTCCTTCAAACCGCGCAAAATCAGCGATCGCTGAACCGTTCGCTTCCAGCGCTTCATCCGTATACCGGATCAGGCTCGAGCGTTTGACGAAGCTTTCAACACCGAGAGGGCTCGCATAGCGTGCCGATCCATTCGTCGGAATAATATGGTTCGGTCCCGCAAAGTAATCGCCGACCGGCTCCGAGCTGTACATTCCGAGAAAAATAGCACCCGCATGACGGATCAGCGGCAGAACAGACTCAGGATCGGCGATCGCCAGTTCAAGATGTTCGGGGGCGATTTGATTGACGATTTCAGCTGCGTCTTTAAGATTGGCCGCTAGAACAATCTTCCCGACGGTTTCAATGGACGGCCCGGCAATTTCATGGCGCGGCAGCGCCGGAAGCTGACGCTCGACTTCCTGATCGACTTTTTCAGCAAGCGACCGGGACGTCGTGACGAGTACCGGCATGGACATTTTATCGTGTTCAGCCTGAGAGAGCAGGTCGGCAGCCACCCATTCCGGATGCGCTGTTTCATCAGCCAGAACCGCGATCTCGCTTGGCCCGGCCAGACTGTCGATCGCCACATCGCCGAATA
Source organism: Sporolactobacillus putidus (assembly GCF_014647035.1). GTDB lineage: Bacteria > Bacillota > Bacilli > Bacillales > Sporolactobacillaceae > Sporolactobacillus > Sporolactobacillus putidus. Next base: position 273,959 of record NZ_BMOK01000001.1, read on the forward strand.
CCTGCTTCTTTGCAAGCATGACATAAAGATTGCCCGGGCCAACGATTTTGTCAACCGGACGAATCGTCTCCGTTCCATAGGCAAGTGCCGCGATCGCCTGCGCCCCGCCTGCCTGATAAATTTCTTTAATGCCGATCTCATGTGCGGCGACGAGTACGCCGTAAGCGATCAGACCGTTTTTCTGAGGCGGGGAGATAAGAACAACACGCCCGACTCCGGCAACCAGAGCCGGGACGGCACCCATCAGAACTGACGAAGGATAGCTTGCCGTTCCGCCGGGAACATAGACGCCGACAGAGTCCAGTGGCGTGACCTTCTGGCCGAGCACGACGCCATGTTCAACTGTTTCTGTCCACGATGAGGGCTTTTGTTTTTCATGGAAGGCCCGGATATTTTCTGCCGCCTGGCGGATGGCTTGAATCACCTTTTCAGGGACATGGCGATAAGCCGCGGCGATCGCTTCATTCGGAACACGCAGTTCCCCCAGTTCTACCCCGTCAAATTGTTTTGTATAATCTTTCAGCGCCTTGTCTCCTTCATCCCTGACCCGCGCAATGATTTCACGGACAGATTGCTGAGCCGCTTCTTTAGCTTCAACCTTCCGTTTCTTCAAAAAACTTAAATCCCCGTTTTCAATCCATTCCAACTTTAGTCCCCTCCGTGGCCCGGATCATTTTCTCCACAATCTCGTCAATGACCGGCTTTTTCAAGCGATAGCTGACCGGATTGACGATCAGCCGCGAGCTGATATCCATCAACCGGTCGAATTCAACCAGTCCGTTCTCCCTGAGTGTCGTTCCGGTGGATACGATATCGACAATGGCATCCGCCAGACCGACGATGGGGGCCAGTTCAATGGAACCGTTCAGCGCAATCAGATCAATTTGTTCGCCGCGCCGTCTGTAAAAATCGGATGCGATGTTCGGATATTTTGTTGCGATCTTCAGATAGGGATTTTTGCTGCGGTGACCGGGCAGCCCCGCTACAGCCATGTGGCATCTGCTGATTCCGAGATCAACCATCTCATAAACGTCCCGCCCGCTCTCAAGCAAAACATCTTTTCCGGCAATCCCTATATCCGCAGCGCCGTATTCGACATAAGTCGGGACGTCTACCGGTTTGGCGAGAATAAAACGAAACGGTGCAGTATCCAGATCCAAAATCAGTTTTCGAGTCGTTTCAAACGTGACGGGCAGTGAAAATCCTGCATCTCTCAGAAGGCGGCACGCGTCGCCGAAAATCCGGCCCTTCGGCATCGCCACCGTAATAACCGATCCACTCATCATTCTGTCTCCGTTTCCTCTGATTTCAAAAAGCGTTTAATCGTTTCAAATTGTTGCGAGAAGGCCTCGATGTCATCGATGCCGTCCGCGTGCTGCAAAACCACCGCTTGCCCTTTTTCCCTTTCCCGTGCGGCAAACTGCATCGCTTTCCCCGCGTTCTCCCGGTCATAGATGATCGCCTTTTTCCGCTGCTCTACCGGGTCCGCACCTGCCGCGCTCATCAGCCTGTCAAGCCGGATGCCGAAACCGGTTGCCGGACACGGCCGGTGAAACTGTGCGAGTAAATCATCATAGCGTCCGCCGCTCGCCACCGGGAAACCAAGCCCTCCGCCGAAGCCTTGAAAAACAAAGCCTGTATAATAGCTGAGATGCGGCATCAGCGTGATGTCCAGATCAATATTGCCTTCCAGGTGATCGATCTTCAGCAGCTGGATGAGTTCAACAATATGATGATAGTACGAATGCACGGGAATTGACGATCCGGATGTCAGATCCTTCAGAAAATCAAGCGTTTTTTCATTATCCATCCTTCTTGAGTCAATAAATGTGTTCAGTCTGTCCGCCGAATGATTGGACAAACGAAGCGAAGCGACATATTCATGGAAACCGACATCATTTTTATTATAAAGCAGATTGCGCAGCTGCTTTACTGTTTCCTTATCTTTCACAATATCATAGAAAAAGGCGTTCACAAACCCGACATGCCCGACTGCGAGCCGAATCGAACGAAGTCCGGTCTTCTCAAGCAGCGTTATCATCAACGAGATGACTTCCACGTCTGCGTAAGGCGTCCCATCGCCGATCAGTTCTGCCCCGGCCTGCTCGAACTCGCTCGGATGCCCGCCTTCCTTTCTTTGGCTCCTGTACAGCGCCGCCGTATAGGCCAGCCGAAGCGGAAGCGGCTGTTTTCTCAGGCTTGAAGCCGCAATCCGCGCAATCGGCGTGGTCATATCCGGCCGGAGCACGACCGGATGCCCTTCAGCATCTAGGAACTTGAACAGCTGGCTGTCTTCAATGGCCGAAGCGCGTCCGATTGTTTCGGCGTACTCCAGCGCAGGGGTTTTTATAAAATCATAGCCCCAGCGCTGCAGTTCCTGACGGAAAATGGATTTCAGCCTGGCGATCGACCGCTGAGCTTCTGGAAGCGTATCCCGCAGACCGAGCGGCCTTTCAAACATGAACGGTTGTGTCATCAAGATGTTCCCCTTCTCTGCAGCTTTTCTCTTTTTTTAGTTTATCATATCAAGGGAAAGAAGGCTTTCTTCCCCGTGCTTTTAAGTTGAGCAGACAACATTTCAACCGCGTGTTGTGAATAACCTGCTGATTTTTGCGCTTCGCTTTACTTCACTAGTATAGTAAAGCGTGTAATGAGTATTCTAGATGAAAATGTAGAATAAGTCAAGTATTTGTTTCTCTTAAAAAAGCTCCCTGAAAAGAAAAAGGGCGGCATGGGCCGCCCCTTAAACGATCGTTTTTTCATTAGAATGCTTTTCCGCCAAGCTGCTGCTGTGCAGTTGCTACGAGACGCTTGGTGATTTCACCACCAACGGAACCATTGGCACGCGAAGTCGTATCAGGACCTAAGTGCACACCAAATTCGGAAGCAATTTCCATTTTCATTTGTTCCAGAGCCTGCTCTGCACCCGGCACAAGAATCTTGTTGCTGCTATTTTCAGCCATGTTTCTCACCTCCTTGTGCCCTTATCATGTGCAGGCCCCATTTCCCGCATTCACTAGGATGAATGGTAATTTTTGCAAAACCCTGCAGACAGGATACCGGCGTGTGAAAAACGTGGTTGTTAAAAAAATCGATCAGAGGTCAAAGCAAACCGCTGAACAACTCCTCGCTCTCGCTGCTTTCAAAGGTGAGCGTTTCAATTCCCCGGACAGCCTCGTTCACCAGATCTTCTACGTTCAATGAGCGTTCAAACCGGTCGGCATGAAATCGGTCCGGGCGGGTCCTCGGCGCCTTGGGCAGGAAAATTGTGCAGCAGTCTTCATAGGGACGGATCGAAATTTCATACGTATCGATTTCCTTGGCAATGGCGGCAATATCCAGTTTATCCATGGTGATTAACGGCCTTAAAACCGGGAGATCAGTCACCTGATTAATGGTATTCATACTTTCTAGCGTCTGGCTGGCCACCTGGCCGAGACTCTCTCCGGTCGCAATGGCCAGGGTACCGTTCTGTTCCGCCGCCTTTTCGGCGATTCGAAACATCAGCCGCCTCATGATGGTGATCCGGTAATCCTCAGGAACAGCATCCCGGATCGCAACCTGTGCGTTTGTGAAGGGCACAAGATGCAGGCGTACTTTTCCTCCGAACGACTGCAGTTTTTTTGACAGGTCGATGACTTTCTGTCTGGCGCGGTCACTCGTATACGGAGGGCTCTGAAAATGGATGGCTTCAATCAACGCGCCGCGCTTGGCCAGAAGATAGCCGGCTACGGGACTGTCGATTCCCCCCGACAGCATCAGCATCACTTTTCCGCTTGCACCCACAGGGAGTCCGCCTGCTCCTTTGTACTCATGTCCGTATATCCTCGTTTCATGATAGCCGACTTCTACGCGAAGCGTCAGATCTGGATGATGGACATCGACACGAAGACGATCGCAATGCTTTAACAGCCATGCGCCCAGATCCTGATTCAGTTCGCTGCCGTGTACAGGAAACCGCTTGTCCTTCCTGCGCGCAGCAATCTTAAACGTCTTCACGCCTTCTTCCTGTTCGGCAACACGCAGCGCGCCGCTGCGAATAGCGTCCAGATCGTTTTCGACTTTAATTGCCGAAGAGATATTCTGGATGCCGAAAATTTTCCGAAGAATGGGAATGATTTGATCGGCGTCTTCACCGTTTAGCTGAATTTCAATATCGTCAAAGTGCCGTTTTATATAAAGACGGGGAAAATCACTTAATTTTCCGCGTACATCATCCTCAAGTTTCATGACAAATGCTTTCTTATTCTTTCCCTTGATGGCAATTTCTCCGAAACGGATAACTAAATAATCATAAACCAATGGTTTCACCCCATTACTCTTTTCAATTGTCGTGTATGAACGGAAAGCGCCGAAAGAAAAGCGTCAATTTCCTCCGGCGTCGTTTCAAAGGCGGTGCTGATCCGTATGGCTTCTTCTGCCTCGTTTTCGGGTACGCCCATTGCCAGAAGGACGCTGCTTGCTCCGCTGTCTTTTGACGAGCACGCCGACTTTGTGGAGACAAAAATATCGTTCTCCTCAAGAGCATGAACCAGCACCTCGGATTTGATTCCTTCCAATGAGACATTGACAATATGGGGCGCCGAGCCGGTTCGCGGCGTGTGAATCACGGCGCCGCCGATTTGCGACAGTCCGTCTCGAAGTTTGTTCTGCAGTGCCGTCAGGTGAAGGATTCCTTCTTTTTCTCGCTCAAGGGTCATTCTGAGCGCCTTGACCATGCCGCATATTCCCGGAAGATTCTCCGTTCCGGATCTTCGCTGGCTTTCCTGGCCGCCCCCGGAGAAAAGCGGGGAGAGCAGTGCGCCGCTTCGGACATAAAGAATTCCCGTCCCCTTCGGGCCATGAAACTTATGTCCGGAAATGGTGCATAAATCGATGCTGCTCTCTGCCAGCCGAAGCGGCACTTTGGCAAAACCCTGAACATGATCCACATGAAAAACCGTTGTCGGGTGTGTTTTCAGGAATTCGCCGATTTCCCGGATCGGCTGGATCGTTCCGACCTCATTATTCACGTGCATGATGGAAACAAGGATGGTGTCATCCCGGTACGCCTGGATAAAATCTTTGAAAGAAACACGTCCTTCATGGTCGACAGGAAGATAAGTCACCTCAAATCCGAGCTTCTCCAGTTGCCTGAATGCATTGAGGGCAGAGGCGTGCTCAACGGATGTGGTGATCAGATGCCGGCCGCGGCGGCGATAGGCAAGCGCGGCTCCTTTTATGGCGAGATTGTTGCCTTCCGTGCCTCCTGAAGTAAACACAATCTCTTTTTTGTCGACGCCGAGCAGCGAAGCAGCCAGTTCGCGCGACCGCGACAGCAAGGCTTCACTCTTTCCGCCCAGTTTATGAAGTGAAGACGGATTGGCAAAAAATTGCTCGGAAACCGTCCGGTGCGTATCCAATGCTTCAGCGTAGGGTTTGGTCGTTGCACTGTTATCCAGATAAATCATTGATTTGTTTAAAAGCTCCTTTCAGCCGGGCCTGTACCGGCCTGATTCGATGGAATACACGAGCGGAATTTTTTTATTTCAATTTAATTTTTACCGCTTTATTTGAATCTTAACATGTGGCATTCCGGCTGTCGACGAAATGGCTGTCTGAGTATGGCAAAAAAAGCCCAGCGGTCTGATAGGCCATCTTTACCGCCGAGCCTGGGAGTAATGGACACATTAGACTTTCCAATGGTATTAGAAAATGGCTTCGCCAAGCCCTTGGCGCGGGCGTTGCCTTAGTTGCGGGGGCCAGGACGGCCTAATGCCGAACATGCCGCAGGACGCGGCGATCTGTTCGGTCGCTTATACTATAATCCTTAAAAAATTTTTATACTTTCTTGTAGTGTAAAAAAGGGTACCCGTCCTTTTTTTCAATTATATCTGCCGTTCCTGATACAGATCCACTTTTTTCAGAATCTTTGGCTCTTTTTTCTCAATCGCCTGAACAGCTGTTTCGACAGCCGCCTGATAGTCAAAGTTTCTGAAGAACTTTTCCGCCCTCTTCAGTTCCCGGTCGATTTCCTCGTAATCGCTGCGGTAACGGTTCCCGTAACGGATCATCTCTTCTGCGAGAGCGGCTGTCTCCACCAGCTTGTCCGCCTGCTGGTGAACATCTTCGACCTTTGCCGAGGCACTATCAAGCGCGCTGCGGACGCCCGCCATGTCCAGCGGTTTTTCGTCAAGCTTGAGATTCACAGTCCTCAGCAGATCTCCTGCCTCAGCCAGCGCATCGGAAAATGAGGCCGGTACGCCGGGAAGATTGCTTTGCTGGATGATTCTTTTGGACTCGAAAAGCGTACGTTTCAATTTTTGGATGGTTTCTCTTGCAGCCAGTTCATCTTTTCGCAGCGCTTTGATTTTTTTGCTGAACTCATCAGCAAGAGATTCGACATTTTCAATATCCGAACGCATCTTCTCCAGTCTGTCAATGACCGAGCTGAATGCTTCCGTATGATTTTTCAGGACTTCATCCGTTTCCAAAAAGCTGCTTTCCAGTTTCTGATAAGCCTGTCCTATGTCACGGCGCACTTTCAGATCCTCTACATCAATATGATAACTATCTCTGACCGTTTCCGTTTCATCGGTCAGCTCTTTAATTTTTCTTCCTACGCGGTCCAGCCTCTCCTCAACATTAGGCGCCAGATCGTGAAGCTGCTGCCTGCTCAGCACCTCTTTTTCAAGCTGTGCGTACAGCCAGTCCAGCTGATCATGAATGCCTTTAAGACCTTCTTCGGCCTCGTCCAGCTCCATTCTGGCGACGGCTTCCGAAAGAACATGAAGCTGTTTTTCCATCTCTTCCGTTTGCGTGTCGAGCTGCAGATACTCCAGCGAGTACCCCTGTTCCGTCATTTCATTTTTGCCCTGCCTCAGTTCCTTCAGCTGGTTCGGGATCGTCCGCTGAATATCTTCATATAATACCGGAACGCGTTCAATCCGCATCTGAACGGTTTCGGCCGATTTCTTGACGTTCAGAAGAATTTCACGCGCTTCCACGTAGTTCCCCTGATCGCTTTCTTCCTCATATTTTTTAAATTGTTCATCGATTTCCTGAACGGATTTCTCCAGAGGTGGCAGAGCCTGCTTGAACTGGCTTCGCTTTGTAATCATATCTTTTTTGATCTGATGATAACTTTCTTTGATCGGCGTCACGTCTTTGCGATTCTTGCTCTCACTGTCGACAACGACATTCAGATCGTGAAGCATGTTATCGATTTTGCTTTCAATTTCTTTCCTTTTTCCTTTAAGCTCTGCAATCAGCTTTTCCGCTTTTTTAAATCGGTATTTATCGGTCAGCTCTTCCGCAGAAAAAAGAGTCTCTTCAATCGCCGGCAGTTCTCCGGTAACGATGCTGTCCCAGTCCGATCGCGATTTTTCAAACTTTTTCTCTGTATCCCCGACCATTTTTAATTTTTTCACTTTCGCTATCTCTTTTGCGACGGGACGATTCGTCAGTTCTACCCTCCACGTCTCGATACGATCGATTTCGCCGTACATCTTTTTTCTCATCCATGCACCATAAATGATGATGATGACAACAATCAAAATTAGACTGATAATCACATAAAGCATACGGAACTTCCCCCATTCTCGCATGTAACCCATTCACACTTCCAGCTACTGTATATTGTATCAAAAAAAGACGCAATAAGATTAAAAAATGAAATAATGTGTCGATTTTTAACAGCCCGGTGTGCGGAAAATTCGCCGCCACTGCACAAACGTCCCCTAAGATGCTATAATCAGCATCGATGCATCTTAGGCAGGCAGGACGGCGAATGGGACCATGATTGAGTGGACAACTGTTTTTTTCCTGATTATTGCGGGGTTTTTATCTGGATTCATTGACGCTGTGGTCGGCGGAGGAGGGCTGATTTCAACACCGGCACTTCTCTCTATCGGACTTCCTCCGCAAATCGCACTGGGCACAAATAAACTGGCCAGTGCGACGGGATCCCTGACCAGTACGCTCACATTTATACGCTCCGGTAAAATTGATCTGAGATTCGCAGCCAAGCTTGTTCCCTTATCGCTTTTCGGTTCATTTATCGGCGTTTTGTTCGTTCACTTTCTGTCTCCCGCAATTCTTCGCCCCTTGATTCTCATCCTGCTGATCACGGTGACCGTCTACACGCTTTTTAAGAAAAGTTGGGGAAGCTCCTCAACATTCTTCGGTTTGACGAAAAAAAATGCGCTCTGGTTTGTTCCGCTCATTTTCAGTATCGGATTTTACGATGGATTTCTCGGGGCGGGAACCGGATCTTTTCTGATCTTTTCTTTTCTCATGCTCGGTTTTGACTTTCTCCGTGCAGCGGGAAATGCGAAGATGCTTAACTTTGCCAGCAACATTTCCGCTCTGATCACGTTTGCATTTCTCGGCTATGTCAATTACGGGATCGGACTTGTAATGGCCTGCGCCCTGATTACCGGATCGTGGTGCGGCGCAAAGTTTGCCATCCATAAAGGGTCTTCTTATGTGAAAATTCTGTTCATCATTGTGACCATTGCCCTGATCGGTAAAAATGCGGCGGATTATTTACTCCATCACTTCCATTAGAGCGGCTTATTTCAGCTTTTCGGCGGGGCGGCCGACAAGCTGTTTCACCCACTTTCTGATGTAGCGCAGGTAACTCATGCGGAAGGACGGTTCACCCGGCTGCAGATAAAAAACCTTTCTGAGAAATTGAGGCTGGAGAAAGGGCATCATGATCATGTCGCGGTACTGCAGAATCGCAAAGTCTGCGGAAAGGGGATCAATCTTGAATTCCGGAGATACCTTCTCAAACAGTCGTGTCAGCAGAAACTTCTCCTTCATCAGATAACTGGCCATCAATTCACGGACAAGCTGATTGTCCAGCGTCATTTCGCGATGAACAAAACGGGACAAATACAGAGACTGCTGCTGATAGCCGATCAGCGCATCCGCTACGCAGACGAGGCGCTCATCCGGCGGTACCCCAGCCTCTTCAGCGTCAAGTTCCGCCTTCTCCAGATTGTTTAAATATCCTTCAAAAAAAGAGGCCATCAAATACTCCAGAAGCCCCTGTTTCCCCCCGAAATAGTAAGAGACCAGCGCAATATTGACCCCTGCATCCGCCGCTATCGCACGCACGGAAGTACCGTCATAACCGCCCATATTAAATAATCTCAGCGCCGAATGAATAACGGTCTCCCGTGTACTCCCTCCGCCTGCCGGATTCGCATTTTTCGCCAGCATTTTTTCACATTCCTTTCCGAATGACTGCATTCAGTGTCACTAATATAAGCCTTCTCTTTAGCAGGCGTCTACCCTGCAAAAATCGTTCGACTTTTCCGCTGAAACTTTCGAGCCGATCTGATAAAATGAGAGTACTTCCTTGAAAAGCCGAAGGTGAAAATAATGAATTCTGTCAATAAAACGATGATTAAAGCGCTCGAAGCACTGATCGAAGATGAACCGAACCGGATCGCAAATTTGGCTAACGCGTCCGCACTGCTCAACCAATACCTGGACAACATCAACTGGGCGGGGTTTTACCTGCTCGAAAATCATGAGCTCGTTCTCGGGCCTTTCCAGGGAAAAACGGCCTGTGTCCGGATCCCCGTTGGCAAAGGCGTGTGCGGAACGGCTGCCGAACGAAAAGAAATCGTCCGCGTCAGGGATGTTCACGAATTTCCAGGCCATATTGCCTGCGATGCGGCTTCCCGTTCGGAGATTGTCGTTCCATTATTAAAAGGTAATCATTTGATCGGCGTGCTGGATATTGACAGTCCGGTCCCTGGTCGTTTTTCAGAAGAAGATCAGCAGTTTCTTGAAGCGTTTGCGGAAACACTCGTTCAATATCTCTGAAACGGCTCTGCTTCCGAATTTTTGGATCAGACGCCCGTGATTTTCATCCGCTTCCATACTTCTTCTTGACAACAAGCAAATAAAAAATGTATAATTTTCATCGTGTAAAATGAGGCAGCATCGTAAAGCGTCCAATGTTTGTTTCTTCTATTTTGTTCCTCTTCCAGAGGTGCACTGCGTAACCTGGACTGCCTGGGCGAACGTGCAGAATAGCAAAATAGCGTTGGAAGTGCTTGCGAAGGTGTCATTTTATGCTCATTAAAATGACAAAGGAGGAGTCATCTCTATGGCTCGCTATACTGGTCCTGTATGGAAAAAATCAAGGCGGCTGGGCATTTCACTCAGCGGAACGGGAAAAGAACTCGAAAGGCGTCCGTATGCTCCGGGACAGCATGGTCCGTCCCAGCGTGTGAAGCTGTCCGAATACGGCCTTCAACAACAGGAAAAGCAAAAACTGCGTTTCATGTACGGCCTGAATGAACGCCAGTTCCGCCGTACATTCGACGATGCGGCTAAAATGAAGGGTGTTCATGGTGAAAACTTCATGATTCTGCTTGAATCGCGTCTCGATAACCTTGTTTACCGTATGGGGCTGGCGCGCACGCGCAGACAATCCCGTCAGCTCGTCAACCACGGTCACATCACGGTAAACGGACATCGCGTCGATATTCCTTCTTATCGCGTGAAACCCGGAGAAACAATCGGGGTCAGAGAAAAGTCGCGGAATCTTGATATTATCAAAGATTCACTCGAAACAAATACGTTCGTTCCTGAATATCTGTCCTTTGATGCTGCCGCTTTGGAAGGCACATACACCCGCCTGCCTGAGCGTTCAGAACTTCCTGCAGAAATTACTGAAGCCATGATCGTCGAATTCTATTCAAAATAATTGAATGGATGTTTCTCCCCGACTGTTGAAAAACAGCGGGGTTTTTCTTTTTTTTCTTAGAATTGGCGGTTTCTTTTCGTAGAAACCGCTTTTCCTTCTTTTTCCTTTTCAAGGAATTTATTTTAGGATAATATATTAAAGAGCTTAACCATCATTTAAATTTTTCTGAATTTTATTTTCTTTAAGCTGCTAAACAATTGTCAGAGGAGACTTGCCATGACGTCCTATTTCAATAATTTTTCCCAGTTTTTTGACCGGCTGGCTGAAAAGTGGGCGCAGAGCTCCGCGGTCCGAACATTCCTTTCAGTTGAAAATATTGTCTGGAATTCATTTTTGATTTTTCTTTCTGTTTTATTTATCGGACTTTTTTTCGCCGCCGGCACGGTTTTCGGATACTTTGCCGAACTGGTCCATAATCAGCCTGTTCCGAGTTACAAGACACTGAGTCAGGATATCAACAACTATTCTGAGAGCAGTGTCAGCTATTTCGCGGGAAATATTCCGATTGGAAAAATGAGCAGTGATCTGATCAGAACCAAAACGTCGCTTAAAGATGTATCCCCTTACCTGGTTCATGCGGTGGTTGCAACAGAAGATGAACTCTTCTATCAGCATCACGGTGTCGTGCCGAAAGCCGTCATCCGGGCAAGCTTCGAACAATTGCTGAACAGGCCCCAGGTGACGGGCGGAAGCTCCATTACTCAGCAGCTTGTGAAAAATCAAATTCTGACCAGCGAAGTTTCTTTTGCGAGAAAGGCCAAAGAAATTCTCCTGGCCATGCGTGTGGAAAAATTTTTCTCAAAAAACCAGATTCTTGAAGCCTACCTGAATATCGCCACTTTCGGACGTGACACGTCAGGCAGTAATATTGCGGGGGTTACGGCAGCGGCGGAAGGCATTTTCGGCGTCCCGGCAGACAAACTGAATATCCCACAGGCTGCCTTTATCGCAGGAATGCCGCAGGACCCCTTTGTCTATACACCTTTTACGAGTCAGGGCAATGTCAAGGGAGATATCTCTGCGGGAGTCAGCCGTGCGCATGAGGTGCTGCAGCGTATGTACGACACGGGCTATATCAGCAAAAAGCAGCTTGACGAATCTCTGAACTATGATTATCGCAGCCATTTCGCAAAGCCGCAAAAATCGACGTCCGCTGATTACCCTTACTTAATTAAAGAAGTCACTAGCCGGTCGCAGACGATTCTGGCAAAACTCGCTGCGCAGCAGGAGGGCTACAACGGCGACATGCTTTATAATGATTACATGGATTATCAAAAAGTCGAATATGAGTACAGCAGAAACCTGTATGGGGGAAAATCACCCGAAGAGATCGCCAAACTGCACGGAACTAGCTTGAGCACACTGACCAGTCATTACAAACTCTTCAGCGGGCTGCTGCAGACCGCCGCACAGCGACTGGCAACAGGCGGGTACAAAATTTATACAACGATCAGTAAACCGATCTATGACAATATGCAGGACGTCGCCCAAAATTATACGGGCTACAGTCCGGACAAGATCATCACGGTCAATAACAGCAAGGCCGGAAAAAGCGAGCAGATTAACGATCCAATGCAAGTCGGTTCAATCCTGATCGAGAATCAGACGGGCAAAATCATTAGTTTCGTAGGCGGACGCGGCTTTCAGCAATCCGAGTTCAACTATGCAACAAGCGTACCGCGGCAGAACGGATCGACGATGAAACCTTTGCTCGTCTATGCGCCGGCTATGGAGCTCGGACTGATCCAGCCGGGATCGATCCTTCCTGATTTGCCCTATAAGCGGACGGTGAATGGTCAGCTCTATCAACCGACAGATTATGCATCGACCGCGACCAATCAAGTTTACCACGGATTCGAGACAGCAAGGGTCGCGCTTGCGCAATCAGACAATTTACCGGCCGTTAGTGTGTTTACACGGCTGAGCAGCGCAACGAGCCAGGCGCCCGACTATTTGAAGAAAATGGGGATTACGACGCTGGTCGGCTCGGACGGCTACAACGTGTCCGCAGCTCTCGGTGGGGTCACCCAGGGGATTACTGTAGAAGAAAATACGAATGCCTTCACGACTTTTGCCAACAACGGTCAGTTCGTTGATGCCTACATGATTGATAAAATCGTTGACAGCAATGGCAACGTCGTCTATCGGCACGAATCGAAGCCGGTCCGCGTTTTCTCGCCTCAGACAAGCTACTTAATGCTGGATATGATGCGCGATGTCCTAAAATACGGAACAGCAGCGAGGCTTCCCGCATCGCTGCAATTCTCGGCGGACTGGGCGGGGAAAACCGGAACATCCCAGGACTGGCGCGACTCATGGCTTGTCGCCACCAATCCGAACGTGACGCTCGGTGTCTGGAACGGTTACGCGCATAATGAACAGATGAACCCGCTCACTTATTCCACGCAGACGCGGCAGTTGTGGGCCGGATTCGCAAACAGCGCCTATCATATTGATCCGCAGCTCATGGCTCCGGCTAAACGCTTCACACAGCCGACCGGCGTAGTCAGCCAGACGTTCTGCGGACTGACAGATGAGCGGGTCACACCGATGTGCCAGGCGGCCGGGTTCGTAAAAACGGATCTGATGAATGTAAAATATTTACCTAATCAAACCATTGAGGCGCTGGAACCGGCCTTCGGATCTGCACCCGGCAGTCCGAACGGCCAGAACAATACGCCCGCTAATCCGACCGGAAGTTTCAGAATTAAACCGGACTTTTTCAGTTCACGTTTTCCATTTACCGATTTGCAAGCTGCCAATCCTGCTTTACTGGGAAAAATACAGAAATAAACGTTAAAATCAAAACCACCCGTGTGAACGGGTGGTTTGTTCTGCGGCTGAAAGCCTTTGTTACTGGCCAGCCCTTCAAAGGGCACCGAAGCGTTCGCCAACCGCACTCCTCTTCCGGCGACCCTAAAAGGGTTTCTTTATTTCTTCTTCTTTTTTCGTTTCACCTCTTCTCCTGTAAATGGATCGATATATTCAAACAGGCTTAGTTGTTCTGCAACTACATCCTCTTGTATAGCGGTATTTTAAGTTCGCATGCCGATCAAAAATCATTAAACTGCTCTTTCCTTTGAGATAACCGACAAATCCTGAAACACTTATTTTAGGAGGCAGACTCACTAGCATGTGTATATGATCCCGACATGCATTAGCCTCTATTATTTCTACTCCTTTTCGTTCGCACAATTGTCTCAGGATCCTTCCAATATCTTGCTTTATTCGTCCATAGATCACTTGTCTTCGATACTTAGGTGCGAATACTATGTGATACTTACAATTCCATTTTGTATGTGCTAAACTATTTACGTCCGATGGCATAAAAAAGTCTCTCCTTGGCTTATTAATTTGGTTGGCGAACCAAAATTTATCTTAGCAGAAGAGAGGCTTTTTTGATACATCGCTGAAAGCTTTCCGGAACCCTAGGCATAGCCTAGGGTTTTCAAATACATAATTAAAACCGGATCCGATGCAAACGGATCCGGTTTTTCTATTTTATTCCTTTTAAAGCATGTGATCATTTTATTTCGTCGAATTGCGGAAATCGATACGGTGAGGCAGGACGACCGTGGAACTTTCCACTTTTTCGTTATTCATTAATTTTGTGAGCAGCCGCATGGCCACCGCACCGATATCATATGTAGGTTCTGCGATGCTGGATAATGTCGGGCGAACCATCTGAACGAGGCGTGTGTTCTCGCTGCTGATCACTTCAATATCGTTCGGCACTTTCTTTCCCTCATCTTGAATTTCGTGGATGGCTCCGATCGCCATTTCGTCAGAGTCAACAAAAATGGCCGTCGGCTTCACTTCCTGGTTCAGAAACTGCTCCGTCGCTTCCTTGCCGGATTCATATGTGTAATCACCCACAGACAGCAGCGTTTCGTCAAAAGGAATATCGTGCTCCGCAAGTGCCCGTTTGTAACCGTTCAACTTATATTTTCCATTGATCGGCACTTCAAGCGGTCCGTTGATAAAACCGATTTCTCTGTGCCCGGTTTCGATCAGATGCGAAACAGCTTCAAAAACGGCCTGTTCATAATCAATGTTAACCGACGGAATCTGATTTTGTTCATCGACTGTCGCCGCAAGGACAATCGGCACAGAAGATTGTTTAAATTCTTCGATATGCTCTTCCGCAATCTTTCCCCCCATAAATACAATACCGTCCACTTGTTTACCCAGCAGTGTCTGAATCAAACGAATTTCCTTGTCCTTGTTCTGATCGGAATTGCACAGAATAATGTTGTATTTGTACATCGTTGCAATATCTTCAATGCCGCGGGCCAGCTCGGAAAAGAAGACGCTGGATATATCAGGAATAATCACACCGACAGTTGTCGTTTTTTTGCTTGCCAGACCTCGGGCTACAGCATTCGGACGATACCCCAGCCTTTTAATTGCTTCCGACACTTTTTTCCGCGTAGTCGGCTTAACGTTCGGATTTCCGTTCACTACCCTGGAAACCGTCGCCATGGAAACGCCTGCTTCTCTTGCTACATCATAAATCGTTGCGCTCATACCCTCATCCTCCTCGATTTTTCCGCCGCTTTGCTTCTCATCAACTTGAGCTTCGGTTCACACTCTATAACGTTTTCATTTTTCGGCACTCAAAAATTGCCTCAATATCAATTGACGCTTTTCATTCAGAGTATCAGAATGACACCGGCAATGCCATGCTTTCCACTGTAAAACAGCCCTTCCGGCAAAGACCGAAGTCCCTGTCTTCCCATAATTCCGTTGTGAATTAAACATAATCTCTTGGAATCGGAATCATCTGGCTGTTCTCGCCCATTCCGTCTTTTCCATCCCGCGGGACCGATCGTTTCAGGCTGACAGACTTATTCTTTGCAAGCTTTAAAAATTCGGAACCTTTTCCTTTCAGGGAAATGGTTTCCTGCCCAATGTTTTGCAGTATCTTTTTCCCAGATGGAGATGCGACAAAAAACATTGCCGCAGCACCAAGTATGCCGCCGAGAAAGACACCGGATAAGAAAGACAGTCCCCTTCCCAAACGTTCTGTTGAACCGCTCACCGGGCGTCCCTCCTTATTTGGCTTTTTTATTTGCGGAAGCGTTCTTCCAGCGCTGAATCAAATCGATCGCTGCCTTGCCCCATTGAACCGCCTGCGCTACTTTACCCGCATTTTCTTCTCCGCTGGTTTCGATACTCGACGTGACTTTCTGAACAGACGTGTTGATGTTGTTTAATGATTCACCGAAACCATGAATGGCATCAAAAACACTGTTGAGGTTCGCCGACTTTTTCTGAACATCAGTCGCCAGCAAATTCGTCCGATGCAACAGTTCCGTCGTCTCTTCATTCAGCCCCTTCATTTGCTCCTGAACATCTTCCAATGTTGACGCGACATCATCCATTGTTTTTTGCGCGGAGCGGAGGGTCTGCGAAAGGAAATACACAAGCACAGCAAAAGCGACTGCGATTACAGCAACAGATAAATACAAGATAATGATCACCGTATGTCCCCCTTTTGAATCGATTCGGTATTAGTTTGATAAATAAACACATTTCTATACCTCATCAAGTCGATGATCGGTACTTTGCCATCTAATCGGCATTCCATGTTCTATTTTATCTTACCATGTAAAAATGTCGAAAAAAAGCAGGGGGACTACAGAAACACCTTACGGATTCAAAATTTTTCTGTACTCATTCTGATATTTTTGAATATCTCCGGCACCCATAAAAAGCAGGACACTGTGATCGTATTTCTTCAGATCGTCAATATTGTCATTATGCAGAATATGCGAGCCCGGAATCCGGTCCTGCAAATCGTGGATGGACAGCTTGCCGCTTTTTTCACGGGCGGAACCGAATATGTTGCAAAGATACACTTCGTCTGCTGTACCGAGCGCTTCGGAAAACTCATCCATAAACGTCATGGTTCGCGAATACGTATGCGGCTGGAAAATCGCAACAATCTTTCTGTCCCGATACTTTTCCTTTGCAGCTTCTATGGTCACACGAATTTCGGTCGGATGGTGGGCATAGTCATCGATCATCACCTGATCCGTACCCGAAAGAGCGGTTTCCGAAAATCTTCGTTTCACACCTTGAAACGAAGCGAGACGTTCCCTGACAAGCTGAATCGGCACATTCATATAATTGCAGAAGGAGATAACTGCAAGTGCATTCAACACATTGTGGTTGCCATAACCTCTGATCTTAAAATGGCCATAAAAGTCATTGCGTATATAGACATCGAAAGACGTGCCCGTGTCGTCGGACTTAAAGTCAACATTCCGTGCCTGAAAATCGTTTTCCTCATTAAAGCCATAGTAGATAATCGGAACATTTGATTTGATCATCTGCAGTTCTTCGTTATCCCCGCAAGCGAAAATTGCTTTTTTTACTTTCAAAGCAAGTTCCTGGAAGGCACTCACTACATCATCAAGATCCTTATAGTAATCGGAGTGATCAAATTCTATATTCGTAATAATGCAGTAGTCCGGTTCGGAATGCAGAAAATGGCGTTTATACTCGCAGGATTCCCAGATGAAATACTTGCTGTTCTCGCTGCCGGATCCTGTTCCGTCTCCGATCAAGTAGGAAACCGGGGCGAATTTTTCAAAGACATGGGACAGCAGTCCTGTCGTGGACGTTTTCCCGTGTGTTCCCGTCACGGCAATGCTTGTGTATTTTCTGGCAAGATCGCCAAGAAAATCATAATAACGGTATACAGGTATACCTATTTCCCTTGCCTTAGTGATCTCTTCATGCTGATCCGGAAAAGCATTTCCGGCAATAACGACTTCATCGGATGCAATATTATCCTTTGTGAACGGCAGAATCCTGATATTTTTATCTTCCAGCGCTTTCTGAGTAAAAAAACGCTTTTCATAGTCGGAACCCTGAACTTCATGATGCAGGCCCTGCAAAACTTGAGCGAGAGCACTCATCCCGGTACCTTTGATTCCAACAAAATGGTATTTCGTCATACAACGACCTCCATAACATGCTTCGTGCTTGACCCAACCGGACGATATCAATAGTATACTCATTCTTACTTCAATAGGTGTTTTTGCCCCGTTTAAAAGTAGTCGTAATAATCGTCCGGCCCTAACGTATTTCTATATTCCGTGCTCGTCTCCTATTTTTCCCGTCAGCTATCCGCTGCATGCGCCGCCTCAAACCTTTGCAGACTGGGCATCGCAACGGCATGTCAATACTGATGCATCCATCTCATATGCCGTTATAATAAAACCGGCTTTATTCTTCGTTTTTTTTTCTGAACCCTATGTCCGTTCGGAAAAAAGGTATCAGAAAATCAAACCGCGCCATCACGTTTCCTAAAACAACTTGAAGGCGTGATTAGCTAGAACGTTGTTTCCGCTTCTGAATAATCACCCGACCTCTTTCATCATCCTGTTTCTTTCCTGATTAAACGTGAAAACCACCTGCTCCATGAAAGTTAAGAAAAAATTCTCGACACCTATTTTAACCTTTATCGCCGATGTTGTAAAAGCAAATTTTAGGAAACGCTAATACATTTTATCGCAGGAAATCTGCTCCTCAAATTTTTCTTTTGTCATCAGCACCTGGCGCGGTTTGCTCCCATTCGCACCCGAAACGACATTACGGCTTTCCAGTTCATCGACAAGACGTGCCGCGCGATTGTAGCCGATCCGAAAATGCCGTTGGATGCTCGAGACCGAAGCCTGCCCCTGTTCGACAACAAAAGCGGCCGCATTGTTGAAGAGATCGTCTTCCAGGCCGCCCGTTTCGGAATTCGCACTGCCGAAAGACTCCGCATCAAACAAGTACTCCGCTGCCGGTCGGTCTTTGAAAGCATCCGTAACGCGCCTGATTTCCTCATCGGAAACAAAGCATCCTTGCAGCCGCCTGAGATTTCGCGCACCGTTCTCAGCAAAGAGCATGTCTCCTCTTCCGAGCAGCCGTTCCGCGCCTCCGCCATCGAGGATCGTCCTCGAATCGGCTTGCGAGGCAACGCTGAAGGCGATTCGCGTCGGGATGTTCGATTTAATTAAGCCTGTAATCACATCCACCGAAGGGCGCTGCGTCGCCAACAGGAGATGGATGCCTGCGGCCCGCGCCTTCTGGGCAATGCGGCAAACGGATTCTTCAACATCCTGCGGCGAAACCATCATCAGATCCGCCAGCTCATCGATTACGATCACTATATAAGGAAGCTTTCCGCCGCGGTCCTCCCCGGCCGATTGCTTGCCATTGTAGCCGGTGATATCCCGAACCCCGGTTTTAGCAAACAGCCTGTATCTTTTTTCCATCTCTTCAACAGCCCACTTCAGCGCAAGCGCGGCTTCCTTTGGCTCGGTAATAACCGGAGCAGCCAGATGAGGGATGTTTTGATAAGGAGCAAGTTCAACCACCTTCGGATCGATCAGAAGAAAACGCAGAACATCCGGAGACGTTTTATAAATCAGGCTCAATATCAGAGAATGAATGCAGACGCTTTTTCCAGAACCGGTTGCGCCCGCAATCAGCCCGTGGGGCATTTTCGAAAGATCCGTCACAATACGGTTTCCCGAGACATCCTGTCCCAGCGCTGCGGTCAGCGGGGCTTTGCTTTTCAGAAAAGCATCCGAGGTCATAATTTGTTTTAAAAGCACCGGTTTCCGCAAATCATTCGGGATCTCAATGCCCACCGCGCTTCTTCCCGGAACCGGTGCGATCCGTATCTGTTTGACGGCAAGGCTCAGCTTGATGTCTTCCGTCAGGCTGAGCACCTTGTTTATTTTTACGCCCGGATGCAAATGAATATCAACCCGGGTAACACTCGGCCCGCGTACATGACCCAGAATATCCGCTTCAACCCGGAAATTCGAAAGCGTCTCCGCCAATGTTTTCTCTTTTCCGGCAATCCATTCTTCACTTTCTTCCCCGGATTCCGGAGGATCATCCAGAAGATCAAGCGGCAGCTGCAGTCCGGAATGGCCTGCTGCATCCGGCCGCTTCTCCGTGCGGCCTCCATGCCTTCCCGCATTTTCCAGGGATACACGGCCGGACTTATGATCGGCATGGAACATCAGTACGTTAAAAGGAACTTTCGACTGATGATGGGGACGGTGCGGCGATCTTGGCAGACTGCTGGTTACCGGCATTGTCTGGGCCGGCGCCGCCGTCTCCTGGGACACTGCCGCACCGTTAAGAAGTTCCGGGTTCGCGGGATCCGTTGATTCGGCATACGGACTGCCGGATCCCGCGCCGTCGTTCAGCAGCAAGGGTGCAGAATAGTCACCGGAAGTGCCCTCTTCTCGGCCGGACCGACGGGTCTCCCCGGATACGCTCGAAGCAGGAATACTGGAAACTGCGGACGGATGATCGGACTTCTCTTCCGGATGTCCGTCCTTTCTTTCATCGTTCCGGTCTTCGGACGCTTCGGGTGTTTCCGCCCGACGGTGAAGGGCAGGTTCCTCAATAATTTTCCGGTCAATGAGCGGCGGATCTTTCAGCGAAGGGAGAACGGCATGCTGATGCATCGTCTCACCCTTCTTTTTTTCCGCAATCTGCTTTTTTTCCTGCTCTTCTTTCAGAGTATCAAGATAGAAGTCTTCCGCCGGTTTTCTTCGGTAAAAATCCGCGGGCGGTTTCTTATAACCAAATACCGGAGAAGGGACCTTGGTCGGACGGAAGGGTGCCTTCCCTTTTTTCACATTCCTGTTTTCTTGCCTTGCTGTTCCGGCAGAGACGGATCTTCCGGCCCGATTTTCATCCGGCACTCCCGGAACATCTGCATCACGACGCAGCGGCTCGTGCCTTTCTTCGATCGAGACTTCTTTATACCCCGCGGGATAGCGCGAGGCCATCCTGACCTCGACATGGCGATGCGAGTCTTCGAAACGTCCCACAGAGCGCTGTCCTCTGCCTTTAGAAAGTTCCTGAAACTGGTCGTACCTGCTCCCCTGTTCTTCCTCGTCGTCCAAACCAAAAAGGCGGTGCCACCATTTTTCTGCCATTTCGGATTCACCTCTTTACTCTTGCAGACTTCAGCGTTATGAATGTGTCGATCAGGGATGTACTAAAGCGTAAAAATCCTGTCCCACTTTTGTCGTCCGGTCGAGAGTCAGAATTCCCCGTTTCTGCGGTGCACCCTGCAGCCCAAGCTCGCGGGCCGAACAGATCATTCCATCCGAGGCAACGCCTCTGAGAACTGAAGGCCGGATAATCATACCGTCCGGCATCAGCGCGCCAATCTTCGCGACAACGACGTTCTGGCCCTCACCAATATTCGGAGCTCCGCAGACGATCTGCAGCAGGTCTGCTCCAACATCAACCTTGCAAACATGCATGTGATCGGAATCCGGATGCTCTTTCATCTTGACCACATACCCGGTTACAATGGACGGCTGAGTATCATTCACGATCCGGTCCGAAAATCCCAGAGACGAAAGTTTTTCGTTCAGACGGCCTATTAAATCTTCATTCGCTTTGATCAGCCCCCTGTTATTTTCCAATGGAAGAAACGCCGATGCATTGAAAAAGTTATAGCCAAGCACTTCTCCGGTTTCGGCATCGAAGATCCCCGATACATCACCTTTTCTCTCAAATCTTTGCGTACCGCCTTCTTTTAAATAGGTGATCAGAGTATCACCGATTCCTTCACGATTATAATAAAAAATCATTCACTGCTTCTCCTTTATTGTAAATATTAATGACCGGTTGTCCGACCATGTATATGGCGTTTACCGGCAAGAATAAAAATCGGTTCAAGTTCCCCATTGTCATAAATAAAGGGAAGAATTGTGATCGGCACACTTCCCGATGCGAAAAATTTCATCGTCATTTGCGCAAGGATATCATACCCTGCAGGATTGACAATATCTCCGAAAATAAGCACGTCCTGATGGGGCACGGCAACAGTCAGATCGCCTGCAGCCTTGTTCTTCATGCGCTCCAGAAGCCGACTGTTCAATATCCTGCTCGCATCATATCCATCATTGTAATTGATAAAATAAAAAGCGTTGTTTTGGACAACATCTTTTTTGGGCTTGGCCGGAAGCGACCTCAAATTAAAATCTGCCGTCTCAAACAGCCGCTCCTCATCCATTCCTTCCTGTCTGAGAAACTGACGGTCGAGCAGTCGGTATGAATTTTCCAGATCAACCGCGTAGAATATTCTCGTTTCCGCGGTATGCGCCCTGGAAACAAGCTCCCTTCCGTCGGATGTTGCTCTCGGAAACGAAGCTGAACGGATGACCGGAAAAATTTTGTTCTCTTTCCCTTTGAGGTTTGGGGAACGTTTCATATCACGAAGAGCGCAATCTGCATAGTACACCGTTTCCTCTAGAGCACGGAGACCCTCCTCAGAGCAGCGGTTCAGAATATCCGCCAGAGACAAGGTTACGCCCTTTCCGCTATCCTCATCAATGACCCTGAGTTTGGCTGATTTATGATCATAACGGATGCGGCGTCCTTCCGATGCCAGTCTTTCCGTGAGGATTTTTCTTAATTCCTGCTGATTCATTGGCGAACTGCCTTCCCTTCGCTCTGAATAACATCATTTTATCATAGACTGGCCCTCAAAGTGCAGATGGAATAAACCGATAAAGAAAACTTGGCGATTGGCAAGCCTTTAGGCGAAGCCAGAGACTTAGTTGCTCTTACACTATAATCCTTGAAATTTTTATACTTTCCTATAGTGTAAAGAAAACTTGACGATTGGCAAACCTTTAGGTGAAGCCAGAGACTTAGTTGCTCTTACACTATAATCCTTGAAATTTTTATACTTTCCTATAGTGTAAAGAAAACTTGGCGATTGGCAAGCCTTTAGGCGAAGCCAGAGGCTTAGTTGCGGGGGCCAGGACGGCCTAATGCCGAACATGCCGCAGCGCTTATGTTCGGCCGCTTACACTACACTACTTTTTTTATACTTCCTATAGTGTTAAAAAAAATGCCGTTCTGAAAACCGCCGGCGGGTCCGGTTTTCAGAACGGATCATTCACTGCCGTGTATTATCAGTTCGAGTCCGATCCGGAGATCAACAATCATCTTTTTCCTGATGTTCATGGAGACCTTCAATCAGCTTCAAAATATGAAAAAACATATCGCTTCTCGTGACCCTGTTTTCTGTCAGTATGCCGATTGTCCCTCCATGTTTTCTCACGTTTTCCTGATGGGCGTACTCATCGGCAATGTCCCCGAGTTCCCGTCCTTTACGAACGCCTTCAGCAAGGATCTCCGGAAGCTTGATCCGCGCGCCGCCCGCAGTGATGATCTTGCCCGAGCGATCGGCAGCAGCTCCCCAGTTGCAGAGGAACATTTCTCCGCCCAGCAGACTGACACCGCCCTCCAGTCCGATTCCAACAGAAACTCCGCTGTCTTTCTCGAGTACCGCCCTAGCACGATTCATTGCCCCCTGGCGCGTTTCGTGATCGGACATGGGCATTGCAGAAACTCCTGACGGTACGTCAAAGCTCCTGACCTCGGCGTTCAACCCGCAAAAAGCGATCATGCGGGCAACAGCTTCAATTTTTGCCGGGTTTTTTGTTCCTACACCGATAATTTTCATAGATAAGATACCCCTTTTGACAGGTTCATTATTTTTCGTGAATGGCGGAATTTTAAAGAAAACTTGGCTCAGCCAAGTCTTTGACGACGGCCTGAGCCTTAGTTTTTCTTATACTGGATACCTCTAATCTTTTATTTTTCATACTTTCTTATTTGTACAGGAAATTTATTTTCGTTAATATGTGCCTTAATAACGCTGTTAAATTTTTGAAGACCGGATTACGGTCGTGCAGTCACGGCTTCACTTGGTTTATCGGATGATTCCAATTATAATGGTAAATGATATCTCTTACTGAGAAAAAGATTCTTCGACCAAGAAATAGAAATCGGAGGGATTATCATGAAATCCGGTCTTTGTGCCGTCATAGTGACTGCGGGAATCGCAGGTTTCAGTGCGGGAATCGCCGCCGGAAAACTGAAGGGCGGCAGCCATCGCCTATTAAGCTCAGAAAAAGTGCTTCATCTCGTCAGAAAAGCTGCAAAGGAAAGCCTTCCGGTTGAGGGGGCATGGATCTATCTTTCCCCTCAGACAATGACAAGGGATTCGCTTACCTGTAAGGTTTACAGGGGCGGACTGACCGCGGCGGGGGGAAAAACTGTCCGCCACTATGATTTTATTGCCGACGCGCGCACGGGAACCCTGATCGAGTTGAAGGCGCAGCAATGACACGTCAGGCCCTGTGTTCACCGGACACAGGGCCTTTCAATAGCCGCACACGGCTTCGCACCGATAAATACGCTGACCCTTTGCAGAAAATTTCTCCTCATATTCAGTCATCACATTGTCGGGAAACTGTGATTGATGTAAATCCAGGCTTATATTCTGTAAAATAAAACCGTATCTTGAGAAACTTTCCAGCGAATATTCGAAAAGCCCCCGATTATCTGTTTTAAAGTAAACAATTCCTTGATTTTTCAGTACATATTCATATTGTGCCAGGAAAGTCTGATAAGTCAGCCGTCTTTTCTCGTGACGATTCTTTGGCCACGGATCGCAAAAATTCAAATAAATGGAATCTACCTCATCTTCCGCGAACAATTCCGTCAGTCCGCGCGCATCCGCATTAATCAATCGTACATTTTCCGCTTCTGCGTCCAGGCACTTCTGAAGAGCCGACACAAGGATACTCTCGTGTAGCTCGATGCCAATAAAGTTCTCATCCGGGTGCTTCTTGGCCATACCCACGATAAACTGGCCTTTCCCCGTGCCGATTTCGACATTAAGGGGCGCTTCACGGTGGAAGACATCATACCACTCACCACTGTAGTCTTTCGGCGAATGAATCACAATATCTGAATACCGGTTCAGTTTTCCCTTTGCCCATGGCTTATGACGTACCCTCATGTCAAGCTCTCCCCTATACTCAGCGAATTTGTTGTCAGATAACCCGGCGTCTTTGAAAAAACACGCCCGGCCTTCACGTGATCCTTAGAATAGAGACAGACCGAAAAAAACCTGCTAACAGGTTATTTTCGCCGCATATTCATTCAGCCACAGTAAGTCTTTCTCAAATAGAATAATTTTCTTCATCTCCGCGTGTTCCTGATGCCAGAACATAAAGCGAAGCGTTGCAGCAATCATATGCCACACAAGCCGCAAATGAAGAGAATCGTTAAGGCTCCAGCCGTAAAGATTCAGCCATTCTTCCCAATTGTCTTCGTCAACATACCAGTAAAGCAGCATCGCCAGATCCATGGCCGGATCCGCAATAACCGCCTGATCCCAGTCGACCAGATAAAGAGATTTCCCGTCTTTGTCCAGAAGCCAGTTGTTATGGTTGATATCGGAATGGCAGACCGCTTTCTTTTCATATTCCGCCTGTCCGGCCATTTTTTGTAAAAAAAGAATGGCCTCCCTCAGCGCTTTTGTTTGTTCGCGCCCCTTTGCCCGATCGACAAGCTGTTTCAGGATCTGATCTGTCGAAACCGGTTTTTTCCCCAGCCTTTTCAGCATAAACAAAAGCGGATCCGAAGTGTGTATTTTTTTCAAGAGTCCGGCCACCTGTTTTGATGGCATTTCTTTTGGCATCAGCACTCTGCCGTTCATCCACTGTTGGGCAGTCAGAACATCTCCGTTGCCCATCCGCCGGGTCCACAAAAGCTTCGGAACAATTCCCTCGGCAGACAGTACGGCAAGAAACGGCGACGAATTACGTTTGATAAACAGTTTGTTCTTTCCTGACTCGGCCATATAGGCCTCTCCCGTCATTCCACCTGCAGATGATATAACCCATTCCTCGCTGTCAAAAAATTTCATCAAAACAGGTCACCTTGCTTTCAAAATCCGTTCAATAAAGAAAACTTGCCGATTGGCAAGCCTTTAGGCGAAGCCAGAGGCTTAGTTGTGACGGCCAGGACAGCCTAATGCCGAACATGCCGCAGGACGCGGCGATCTGTTCGGTCACTTATACTATAATCCGCTGAATTTTAAACTTTCCTATAGTATAAAAAAGGACCACCGCATAAAAATATACCACTTTCTCTATGTTTGAACAATCTTCAGACGGCCTCTTTCTGAAAAAACACATTCCGTCAAGACTCTGCACTTATGTCTCGGCATCCTGAAACCGGGATCCCGCATCCGTTTCACTATGAGCAAGCAGCGCTTCTGCAGCCATGATCTGTTCCTTTTTCAGCATCAGGGAATGTTCCGAAAGATTCTCATACCATTCCCTTTCACGGCGAAGATCAACGTAACGAATACCCGGCGTCTCATGGACAAACTCGATATAACTGGCCGGAGCAAAAACGGCCCCTGCCGTGTTCATCTTAATCCCTAGATTTTTCATCATTGAGGCTATGATTTTTTCCGTTCTGCGCAGAGAGATGAGCGGATTGAGCCATTCACGTGTCGATCCCGTCATAATCTCCCGCCATTTGCGTGCGGACATCTCCTGGAAAACGCTGCCTTCTTCTCCGGCCAGCGGTTTGATACACCAGATCGTGTCGTTCGTGATTAAGATAGAATCCAGTTGGACAGCCGCCGACTTTGAAAGCAATACCGGACAATACAGCACAAAAGAAACATCATTGACCGCCCGCAGAATCTTCTTCAGCCAGTTCTGGCCGCGTATCTCATCCGGGCACAGAGAGCGTTCGCCTGCCGTTCTCGTCGCCCAGTCCAGCTGTTCTTCAAACAGCCACTCATAAAACTGTTTTTCCGTGTCTGCATGAAACTCAGTATCTTTTGCACCCGGAAATCTCCATCCCGATCCCCCGAGGCCCCGTTTTTCCTTCCATTCGGCAAGTCTCCTGTTTTTAAGCCAGACAAAACGGCCGGCATAACCGGACAGATCGATTTGATAGCGCGAAACGCACTGCCTGATTTTTATCAGCTGAGCCATTCTCTCATCCACCTTTGCTTCCCCTACTATTGTAGTACAAAACGGGTGAAGGATGTCCCCCGTCATCTTCCAATAAAAAGAAAATGTTTCGCTGGAAGATAGCGGGGAAGTTGGTCCGGCCGAACGGCATACAAGACCATGCAGTCTGCGATCCAGGACAAGCCGCTCCGCGCCGGATCTCCGTCTGTTGCGCCGGCGAACGTTCCGGACTGCCATTTTTTCGCCAGTGTAATATGAGGCTTAAATGGCCGGCGGTCCAAAGAAAAATCCTGGCTGGACAGTATGCCGGCCGCGCGCGCTCTGAGCTGGAAGAGCTCTGTGGACGGTTCAAGGCCGGCATAAATCACGCGCGGGTGCAATTTTTCCCCGAATCCGGCCATTTCAGAAACCGTGATAGCGAACGGTGCCGTTTCCCGCGCAAGCAGCTCCATAGAATGACTGATTCGCTCAACCTTCCCCGGTGCAAGCGCGCCGAAGAAAAACAAGGTGATGTGGCAATCACGGAAATCCGTCCAGTAGCGATACACGCATTCCCGGCGAAGCCGATCCGTATTCGACACAAGCAGCCGGCCGGCCTTATTGGGAACAGGTATAGCGAGAAAATAGTGATCAGACATTATCAAACATCCCTTTCATATTGATCATATCGCCTGACGGCGCTCCTCTGCAACTTTTGACAGTCATCAAACTTTTTTCCATGTAAATAAATTAAATCATTTTACTCGGAAATATAAAGAAACAGGTCGACCTTCGTTCACTGCTTCCTGTATAATGGGAAGGAAAACAAGATGAATACTGTGTATATGCCGCTGTCCAAACGGCAACAGTGTTATAGTGCTTTAAAGAAGGAATTGCGAAAGAGAGATGCATACTTATGGTGAAAATTGCGGATTCGGTAGGCGATCTCGTCGGAAATACGCCAATGGTCCGGCTGAACAGGCTGCCTGACCCGAATGGCGCCTCCATCTACGCAAAACTGGAATACTTCAATCCGACAAAAAGCGTCAAAGACAGAGCCGCCCTGAATATGATTCTGGCCGCCGAACAGGAAGGGAAACTAAAAAAAGGATCCACTATTATCGAGCCGACGTCGGGCAATATGGGAATCGGACTGGCGATGAATGCGATTGCCCGGGGCTACAAGGCCGTCATTGTCATGCCGGATACCATGACGCCGGAGCGGATCAACCTCCTGAAAGCCTTTGGCGCCCGGGTCGTCCTCACTCCCGGCAAGGACAAAATGCCCGGCGCCATCAAAAAAGCTAAGGAACTCTCACAAACTGTGCCGAACAGTTTTATGCCCATGCAGTTTGACAACCCGGCAAATCCGGACGCCCACAGTCAATCAACAGCCCCCGAAATCATCCGCGACGTTGAGAAGCTTGGAATGCCGCTGAAAGCGTTCGTAGGGACAGCGGGAACCGGCGGAACAATTACCGGTACAGGAAGAGCACTTAAAGAAGCATTCCCGGAATTGACCGTCCATATTTGCGAACCGGCCGGATCACCCGTTTTTTCCGGAGGCAAACCCGGACGTCATAAAATCGTCGGTACCAGCCCTGGTTTCATTCCCAAGACACTTGATCTCTCCCTGATTGATGAGATTATCCAGGTAACCGATGAGGATGCCTATGAAATCACCCGCAGACTGGCAAGAGAGGAAGGCATTCTCTGCGGGCCGTCGTCCGGGGCATCCGTCTATGTCGCTCTCCAGGTCGCCAAACGTTTCAAACCGGATGACCTCATTGTCTGTATGATCAACGATACCGGGGAGCGCTACCTTTCAGGCGATATTTTCTCCCGCTGAACCTGAACCAATCCTAAAGCAGTTCTTGATGCGTGTCATCAGGAGCTGCTGTTTTTTTCTGAAAAAGCAAGCCTGGCAAATTAAATTTTAAAAAAGGATTTGGTTAAATTCACAAAAAAATCTAATAAAATATTTGACATTTACTAAATAAGAGGTATAGTAAAAATGTCAATGGGAACCTCTATGGGTGTTTCCTTTTACTCAGGGCTGTTTTGTACCTATCCGGAAAAACTCTCCTGCATTTTCTTCACAAGGTTGAGTATTCCTGTCAGTAAGAGACATATCTTTTTATTGATAAAAAATAGGGAGTGGTTTCTTGAGTCCTTCAACTGATCGTATGCTAAATCGCGTAAGGTCTGTTTATTTGTTTATTCGCAAGCAGGGAACCGTCACGACGAAAGAGCTGGTTGAAGAATTTGACATGACACAGAGAACAATGCAGAGAGACTTGAATATTTTAACTTATAATAATTTAGTCAGGAGTCCAAGAAGAGGTCATTGGACGGTGACAGACAAAAAAGTGAGAGTTTCCTGAGCTGTTGTTGACAGCTCTTTTTTTGTACAAATTAGAATGTATAAAATATAAAAGAAAAGCAGTATAAGAAAAACTGATGCTCAGCCAGCCGGCATCTAAGGCCTGACTTCACCAGTTTTTTCTTATGCGTACTGATGATATCGCAGCTTCGACGGGGTGTACATGGCATCTCCTGAAAGACGGGCAG
The DNA here is from genome assembly GCF_014647035.1 of Sporolactobacillus putidus. GTDB lineage: Bacteria > Bacillota > Bacilli > Bacillales > Sporolactobacillaceae > Sporolactobacillus > Sporolactobacillus putidus. The sequence continues at coordinate 303,053 of NZ_BMOK01000001.1, forward strand.
CGCTAATTCATGTATAATTATTCCGAAAACATTTTGCGACGCGCTGCAAGGGGAGAGTAAAACGGATGAAAGAAAAGATTGGTCTTTTGGCAACAGCAAGAAAGAAATCACACGGTCCCGCTCCGGTCACCGATTTCTATAAAAGTTCACTGTTCATTAAGTCGCTTCATTATGCCCGGCAGGCTTATGATCGTTTTTACTTTTACAATGCTAGGGACGGCCTGCTGTTCCCCGATAAGATCATGGAACCTTACGATGTCTCGATCCGGACCTTCCCGCAACCAGAGAAGGTTGAGTGGGGAAAACGGGTGATTCACATGCTGAACGATTATGAAGATCTGGACTCGGTTTCTCTTTTCCTGCATGGGGGCAGGATCTACCGAAATTACCTTGAACCCGAACTTAACCGCCTTGGCATTGCTTTTACCGTTCCTCTTGAAGGGATGAGCATCGGAAAGCAGCTTCAATGGTATGATGAACATACGCTTCTTTCAGAACGGTAAGAAGAATAAGCCGATTTATTTTTCTCGGCAGGCCCCGTTCATAGTCAAAAGCCTTCCTGCATCATAAACTATTGAATCAGGCAAGAAACCAATGATCAGGGAGGCTCTCACTTATGGCTTACAGCGATGACAACAGGCCCCTGTCCGCAGCCAATCCTTTTTTCCACGATCCTGCTTCGTTTGGAGGCGGCACGCAGCAGCGGAACAATTTTTATTTTCCGCCCCGCCCTTTGGCCGCGGGATCGCAGGCAGGCGGTCCTTCAGAAACCCCCTTTCCCTACCCCTACACAAATGAAACGGCTGCCCCATTTATGGAAAACAGCTTCGAATGGTACGATCCGGTGAAAAGCGGAGGAGGCAGGATGCCCGGCCGGCCTCCCGAAACGGGCGGAGCCGGCAGGCTGGAACACAGGCTGATCATGGCCGAGAAAAGGCTAGAGCGATTCGAACGTGACCTTGAGCGCATAGACAGACGACTGCGTGTGGTGGAAAGAAGGCTCGGGTTTCCGATCCCGCCGGGCGGGATCCCCGGAATGCCCAGATAAAATATGTCCGGTTCCTGCAAAGAAAAGATGAATAACTATGCTTTTTACCGAGTAAAGAGGACCCGCAAACAAAATCGTTTACCGGGTCCTCTTATTTGAGTTTTTAGCGCATTCTGAGCGGACGGGATCTTCCCATGATTTTTCGAAGAAGTCCTGTCCATTTTGCGAGCACAAGATAGACAAGACAGCCGACACCAATGCTTAGAAACAAAACGATTGCCGCAGAACCTCTGCTTGTGGGAAACGTTCCTCCGAAAAGCTTGAAAATCAGTGAAATACTCAGCAGCATAATTATTGTATAGGCAATGATATGTGAAAGTTGACGGGCAATCATGGAGAAACGGTACCCGGTCGTTCTTCTGATCGTAGCGACATTGATGATGATCGACACAGTATAGCCAATATCGGTAGCGATAATCGGGCCGATCATGCCGAACAGCAGCATGCAGACCGGATTAAGAAGAAGCTTTAAGATAACGCCGGAGGCGAGGCTAATCAGTGTCGTTCGCTGATGATTGATCCCCTGAAGGATGGAGGCCGTGACTTCAAAAAGAGAAAAGAACAGGGCGCTTGGCGCATACCAGCGCAGAATGCGGCCGCCGATCTCAAGACCCGGGGAACTGATATCGATCAGCAGTCCGTGGACGGTGTAACCGAGAATCGAAAGCCCGGCCACAGCGGGGATCGTCAGAAACAAAACGAGTTGCAGCGCTTGTGTGATTTTCTGATTTACATCCTCCAGATCGCGCTTGGCATAGGAAACAATCATTGCCGGGACGACACTTGCGGCCAGCGAAGTCGCCAGCGTGTCCGGAATCATGACAAACTTCTGATCATTCATTGTCAAATCGGGGATGATGATTTTCAACATATTGTCTCCATAGTGAAGATAATGAAAGACCATGGCCTGATCAATGGCCTGATAAAGCTGCAGGGCGATGCCTACCGCAACGAAAGGGACGGCGTAGGCGGTCAGTTCCCTGTACATCGATAGGAGAGAAATTCTGGCCCTTCTCGCTCTGGTCTGAACATTTTTCCGTGCATCAGGCCGCCTGACGACCCAATAGCGCATCACGACATAAAGTCCGGCAACGGCGCCGACGAAGGCGGCAAAAGTGGCCAGGGCGGCGGCTGTTACCGCGGAGCCGTGTAAAATAACCATCACTATGAAAGCGCTGATCAGTATAAAAGCCACCCGGACGATTTGTTCGGCAACCTGTGAGGCCGCTGTCGGCCCCATTGACTCAAAGCCCTGAAAATAGCCGCGCAGCAGGCTCATCACCGGAACGATGATAATGGCGATACTGACGACACGCATAACGAGTACGACATTGCCGACGTCCGTTTTCCCGACACCATACAGGTTGGCAATCCATGGAGAACCGAGAAAGAGGCAAAGAAATCCCAGAACACCTGTTGCCGACATCAATAAAAGGCCCGACCTGAGCAGACGTCTTCCCGTCTCATAATCGCCGAGCGCGTTGTATTTCGACACGAATTTGGCTACAGCAAGCGGCAGCCCCATGGTCGAGATGCTCAGTATAATCGCATAAGGCGTATAAGCAAACTGATAGAGAAAAGTGCCCTCATAGCCGGTCATTGCCTGATAGGGAATAAAGAAAAGAATACCTAAAAATTTAGAAATGAAGGCGGCGACAGCAAGAATCATCGTCCCCCTGATTATTTTTGAAGTGGCCATTATGTTCGCTCCCGAAGCCGTATACTCGGGCTGTTCGCCCGCGACCCTTTGTATTTTACCACATTAATTTTCATTTCGATAAAAAAGATAAGTCATTTTTTGAACGATTTTGTCGACATGCAGCTTTTTGCCGAAAGGTTAGGGCATTCAAAGAAAGACGGCGGTCCTGTTTTGTCGGAGGAGGCAAACGATGAATTTTTTCTGCCCTCATGCCGGGCGCACAAAAAATCCGCTGCGTATTCTGATCCCGCAGCGGACAAGATAGATGTCACTCGTTTAATTTTGGCGTGTTTTCGGATCTGTTCCGTCCACAGTCAGCCGAATGTGATTATCGAACAACAATATTGACGAGTTTGTCGGGGACGGCAACAACTTTTTTTACCGTTTTTCCTGCCAGACGTTGGGCAATAGCCGCCTCCAGCATCGCTCTTTTTTCAAGAGCTTCTTTTGAAGTGCCCTTATCAACGGTCAGTCTGGCGCGGATTTTCCCGTTAACCTGAACAATGACCTCAATTTGTTTTTCAGCGAGTTTATGCACATCATAGCTCGGCCATGCCGATTTCTCAACGGATTGATCATGGCCAAGCAGCGACCAGATTTCCTCGCCAATGTGCGGGGCAACCGGAGAAAGCATCTGGATAAAGCCCTCTGCCATCGTTTTGGGAATCTGCTCCTGTTTATAGGCTTCATTTATAAAAGTCATGAGCTGAGCGATAGCGGTATTAAAGTGCATGGCTTCGTAATCTTCGGTAACCTTCTTTACCGTCTGATGGTATACCTTCTCAAATTCGGTGTCAGGCACCGCCGTTTCAGAAATCGCTTCTGAAAGCTTGCCGTTTACATCGACATAAAGCCGCCAGATCCGGTCAAGAAATCTGCGTGATCCGTCGATACCCTTTTCCGACCAAGCAACCGCCGCGTCGATCGGGCCCATAAACATTTCATAGAGACGAAGAGTATCCGCGCCGTGGGAAGTAACGATGTCATCCGGATTGACGACATTGCCCTTGGATTTACTCATCTTTTCATGATTGCTTCCAAGAATCATGCCTTGATTCACCAGCTTATGAAACGGTTCTTTTGTCGGTACGACACCAAGATCATACAGCGCTTTGTGCCAGAACCGGGCATACAGAAGGTGGAGCACCGCGTGCTCCGCGCCGCCAACATAAAGATCGACCGACAGCCATCTTTTCAGTTTCTCCGGATCGGCTAGCTGCTTTTTATTATGCGGATCCACGTAACGAAGAAAATACCAGCTGCTTCCGGCCCACTGAGGCATCGTATTGGTCTCCCGACGGCCTTTCATGCCGGTTTCCGGATCAACGACATGGATCCAGTCCGTATCGTTTGCGAGCGGGGATTCGCCCGTTCCCGAAGGCCTGATATTTTCCGTTTTCGGCAGCCGGAGCGGCAGTTCTTCTTCTGGCACCGGCTTCATCGATCCGTCCTCCATATGGATGACCGGAATCGGTTCGCCCCAATAGCGCTGGCGGCTGAACAGCCAGTCGCGCAGCCGGTAAGTCACTTTACGTTTTCCGACCTGGCGTTCCTCTAGCCAGGCGATCATTTTCATGATCGCTTCTTTCTTGCCCAGACCATTCAGAAATTCCGAGTTCACATGCTTGCCGTCACCGATAAACGCTTCTTTCGACAGATCTCCCCCGGCGACCACTTCGATGATCGGAAGACCGAATTTCTGCGCGAATTCATAGTCACGGCTATCATGCCCGGGAACAGCCATGATTGCGCCGGATCCATAAGTAATCAGCACATAGTCGGCGATCCATATAGGGATTTTCCGGCCATTAACCGGGTTGAGGGCATAGGCACCGGTAAAAGCGCCGGTTTTCGTCTTATTCAGGTCCGTCCGTTCAAGGTCGCTTTTTGCGGCCACCTCTTGACGATATGCATCGACATCGTTCCGCTGTTCCGCAGTTACAATTTTATCAACCAGTTTATGTTCCGGAGCCAGCACCATGTATGTTGCGCCGAACAGGGTGTCCGGCCGTGTCGTGAAGACCGTCACGGATTTTCCGGGATGCCCGTCAACCTGAAAGACTACTTCTGCACCCTCGGAACGCCCGATCCAGTTCCGCTGCATTTCCTTGATGCTCTCCGGCCAGTCCAGTTCATCGAGGTCGCTTAGCAGCCTGTCGGCATATGCCGTGATTTTCAGCATCCACTGTTTCATCGGTTTCCGGATGACCGGAAAACCGCCGCGCTCACTCTTGCCGTCGATGACTTCTTCATTTGCTAATACGGTGCCGAGCGCCGGGCACCAGTTGACCGGAACCTCCGCCATATAGGCAAGACCCTTCTTATAAAGCTGGAGGAAAATCCACTGCGTCCACTTGTAATAGTCCGGATCGGTTGTATTGATTTCACGGTCCCAGTCGTATGAAAAACCGAGCGACTTGATCTGACGCTTGAAGGTCTGTATATTCTGTTCAGTAAATTGTGCCGGATCATGCCCGGTGTCAAGCGCATACTGTTCGGCGGGAAGTCCGAACGCATCCCATCCTATAGGATGAAGGACTTCAAACCCTTGCATCCGCTTCATCCGGGCGAGAATATCCGTCGCCGTATAGCCCTCAGGATGGCCGACGTGAAGGCCCTTTCCCGAAGGATACGGGAACATGTCCAGAACGTAATATTTCGGTTTATCCGAGTCATCATTTGTCTTAAAAGTATGATGATCATCCCAGTATTTTTGCCATTTCGCTTCAATTTTCCGATGGTCGAAAGCAAGTGCCATGGCGAATTCCTCCCTTTTGAACACTCTTCTTTGTTGAAAAATATAAAACCCCCCGTCCTTAACTTCATGTCAGGGACGAGAGGTTGATCACAATAGCTATTCCCGCGGTACCACCCAAATTGGTGCCCGCTCTGCCCCGGCAGAACGGCACCCGCTTGATCCCTTAACGCGGGGTATTCGGTCATGTCATCCAGTCAAGGATGCCGACACGGCTCCCAGGCGAGTTCACTTACTCATCGGACCGGCTTGCACCAGACGCCGGTTCTCTGGTACCGGATCATAAGCTACTGTTCCTTTTCATTGTCGTTTAAATTATCATGCTGTACCTTTCATTGTATGTAATCTGACAAAACATGTCAATACAGATCGGACCCGCGTTTCAAAATTTTTCATTTTTCCTAAAACTGGACAATCACTTGAAGCTTTATGTTTTTGCCGAACTCTGCTAAAATTTGCGATAGATTGCCGAAAGGGGCCCATGATGCATGCCCGAAAGAAACCGGCCGGATTTTTTCGGCCCTGACAAACGTTACTATTCCTGGAATACTTATCTCAGGAGCAAGTTCGGAAAAAAAGTTTTTAAAGTTCCGCTGGACGGCGGATTCGACTGCCCGAATCGTGACGGCAAAGCGGCCTACGGCGGCTGCACGTTCTGCAGCCAGAAAGGTTCCGGAGACTTTGCCGGCGACCGCCGTGACGATCTGATCACACAATTCAATACGGTGAAAGCGAGAATGCTGCAGAAATGGCCTCATGCAAGCAGTTATATTGGGTTTTTCCAGGCTTTCACCAATACGTACGCACCGGTTAAAGTGCTTCGGGAGCGTTTTGAAGTCATTCTCGAACAGGAGGGCTGTGTCGGATTGTCTGTTGCAACACGTCCGGATTGTCTTCCGGATGATGTTGTTGATTATTTGGCGGAATTAAGCAGCCGCACCTTTCTGTGGGTCGAACTCGGCCTGCAGACTGTGCATGATCGGACCGGACTCCTGATCAATCGTGCACACGATTATCAATGTTTTGTTGAAGGTGTCGAAAAACTGCGCAGAAAGAATATTCCGGTCTGCGTCCACATTATCGACGGACTGCCCGGCGAAACACCGGAAATGATGATGGAAACTGCCCGGGCGGTCGCGGGACTTGATGTACAGGGCATCAAAATCCACCTTCTCCATTTACTAAAAAAAACGGCGATGGTCAAGCAGTATGAAAAAGGTTTGCTGAAGTTTCTGGATTTCAATACCTATGTGAATCTCGTCTGCGACCAACTGGAAATTCTGCCGCCGCACATGGTCATTCACAGACTCACCGGAGACGGGCCCGCCGATCTGATGATCGGTCCGATGTGGAGCCTGAACAAATGGGAAGTACTTGACGCCATCGACGACGAACTGGCGAGACGCGATAGCTGGCAGGGAAAATATAATCAGTATCCGGATACCCGATCAGCCGAAAACTGATTGCAGCAGGTGAAGACGGAGAAGGCAGGCGCTCGAACGGGCGCCTGCCTTTTTCATACATATGTCTTTCTTTACTTATGCATCCGCTTAGCTGCTCTGGCGCAGCCTCCGGTACAGCCAGCCGTTGACGAAGAAAAACAAACCGCAGCCTCCGGAACCCCGGATTAATTTTCTGGCGAGAACCCGCACGTTGCGCTGCCTGGCCACCTTCCGGTCAGCCAGATAGATGCCAAGAAGCCCGCGGTTAATCATTTTGTGAAAATTTCTGTCCGGCATGCCGTCGATCGCCGCGTCCGCTTCTTCAATAAAATGGTTAAAACGGTCCATCATTTCTTCTTCGCTGTTGTAATAGAAGCAGAAGTTGAGATCTCCCTCCTGTTTATCCTCCTCCTGATCAACGAAATAATCCATTAAAATGTGCAGACCCTGCACCCATGGAAAATAGCTGTTTTTAATCGTCTGAACGAGCTGTTCCATCTCATGCCCCCGCGCAGCAGCATAGGAAACAATACAAAAAATGCCAAGAGTAGAACCTGAACAGGCAGCAAATTCATACCAGCTCATTTCAGGAAGCCTGTCCCTGTACTTCTGAAACCAGGCCACCAAACGCGGGACACGCTGATCCTTTTCAACATGCTTGTGTACCTGAAGATCACAGTAAAATCCGGCCAGTTCATGCAGAGATGGCTGAATGTCGCCGAGCGTGTTCAATCGGGACAGAACGCCCTGACAGGTCGATACAAGATCCTGAAGATAGCCGCCGTCGGACGAGACGTCCCGATATTGATAATAGTCGGCCGGGTCCGCACCCGGGGTCAGAGCATGCATCATTGCCCCGTGAAGGCTGCGGAAGTCTTCGGGATCAAGCGATACACTTCTGTCGCACAGATTGTCCAGATAATCGCTGATTGTCTGATAGGCGACGATAAAAGAAATGGCGTCGGTCATTTTTTCTCCGGCGAGTAAGCTGTAAATCGCGCCGCCTTCACAGTGAAAGGCTTTTGATTGAAGGCTTGCAAGCGCCTGTCTGCGCAGCTCCGGGTCCGGAATCAAGAGTGCCTTCCCTTTCCAGTTTTCAAGTTCGCTGTGCACTTGCGGAAGCACTTTCCGATAAATCTGCGCCATCAATCTCAACGGTCCGGATGGTACGGCCATGAAGGATGCCTCCTTTACCCGTTTCAGTTCGTCTTTCTTAAAACCGCTTACGCTATGAAATAGTTTTCGTCTTCCCACTGCCCGATCCGTCTGAAAAAAACATTTTATCGGATACGGCATTCGTTGTGCCCCATTTAATCCTTTTTTATTATACGCTTTTTCCGAAACATAATTTCCGCTCTTTGTATCTCTCTTGATTTCCCGGACAACCCAAAAAGCCGTTTCTCATCGCTTAAGTGCAACGAAAAACGGCTTTAAACATCGTTTTATTTTTCGGATGCCGAAGAGCCTGCCAGCACCTGCTGTCTCAGCACTTCCGCTTTATCCGTTCTTTCCCAGGGAAGATCGATGTCGGTCCGTCCAAAATGTCCGTACGCCGCTGTCCGGAGGTAAATCGGCCTGCGCAGATCAAGCATTTTGATAATGCCTGCCGGGCGCAGATCAAAATTGTCATGAATCAATTCCACAAGCCGCTCTTCCGTCGCTTTCCCTGTTCCAAATGTGTCGACGGAAATCGAAACGGGCTGAGCAACACCGATCGCATAGGCCAGCTGAACCTCGCATTTTTCCGCAAGACCAGCTGCGACGATGTTCTTCGCCGCATAACGTGCGGCGTAGGACGCCGAACGGTCGACTTTCGTCGCATCTTTGCCTGAAAACGCACCGCCGCCGTGGCGGGCGTATCCTCCATAAGTATCGACGATGATTTTGCGTCCCGTCAGACCTGCGTCGCCCTGCGGCCCCCCGATGACAAAACGCCCCGTCGGATTAATGAAGAATTTGGTTCTGTCGTCGATCAGGCCCTTCGGCAATATCGGCGAGATCACATATTCGTGCAGATCCTTTTTGATTCTAGCTTCGGTAATGTCCGGATCATGCTGTGCAGAAACGACGACCGTGTCAATACGGGCCGGATGGCCTTCCTCGTCGTATTCCACCGTTACCTGCGTTTTACCGTCCGGCCTCAGGTAAGTCAGTTCGCGGTTTTTTCTGACGTCGGCCAGGCGTTTGGCCAGTTTATGTGCGAGGGATATCGGCATCGGCATCAGTTCAGGCGTTTCGTTAACCGCAAAGCCGAACATAAGTCCCTGATCACCGGCACCGATCGCCTCAATCTGATCATTTGTCATTCTCCCTTCACGCGCTTCAAGCGCCTGATTCACACCCTGTGCAATATCTGCCGACTGTTCCTCAATGGACGTCAGAATCGCGCAGTTTGAAGCATCAAATCCGTATTTGGCGTCATCATAGCCGATTTCTCTGATCGTCTGGCGAACCACCTTCGGTATATCAACATAAGTCGAAGTCGATATTTCTCCGGTGACAAGGACCAAGCCGGTGTTTACGGCCGTTTCGCAGGCAACGCGCGCATTGGGATCCCCCTTCAGGATTTCATCAAGAATCGCGTCCGATATCTGGTCGCAGATTTTATCCGGGTGACCTTCAGTTACAGATTCTGATGTGAACAGCCTTCTTGAATATTTTTTCGTCATTTTCCTTCCCTGCCTTTCAAACATTATATACAAAATAGTTGTAACGGTACCCGTTCCGTAGCTTTTGTTTTTAAAAGGCATGAAAAAAGCCCGGTCCCTGTTAAGGATTAGGCCGATTCTTATCACGCGCCTCTTATCAATCAGAAGAGCAGTTTCTCCTGCAGGTTAGCACCGTGCCTTGTTCGGCCGGTTGCCGGGCTTCATCGGGCCTGTCCCTCCGCCTACTCGGAATAAGAGCAGCCGTATTATAATTCCCATAATAACGCAGGGATTTATCACTGTCAACGAAATTTGTTTGGTACTTCGGCGCTATCCAGAAGACCATTTTCAGCAAAATTAATTTCGGAAGCGTCAACAATATGTCTTTGCAATTTTTCAAAAATAATTATTGATCACTTTTTAAGTGTGCTATACTTTAGTTGTCGGTAGCATGATGCCATATACAAGGAAGGGATGTTATTATGAATGCGACGGTTTCTAATACGCTCATCTCTGGACTATTCAAAACGAGGAACACGTTCGTGAATCTGTCTTCTGCAGAGCTCGTGGAGAAAGCGCTTGCTAAAAATGAAGGCGCTTTAACGGACAAGGGTGCCTTGGTTGTGACCACCGGAAAATATACAGGACGGTCTCCCGAGGACAAATTCTTCGTAAAAGATGAAACAACACAGAGCAAAATTGACTGGAGCCGGAACCAGGCGATCAGCGAATCTGTTTTTACCAGGCTTTATCAAAAAGTGGTTCGCTACTTGAATAGCCGGGAGGATCGTTTTGTTTTTCAGGGTTTTGCCGGGGCGGATCCGAAACATCGTCTTTCTATTCAGGTTGTCAACGAATACGCCTGGCAGAACCTGTTCTGCCGTCAGCTGTTCATTTGCGCCACTCCGGATGAACTGAAGAGCCACAACGCCGATTTCACCGTTCTTGCCGCTCCGGGATTCAAAGCGGATCCGGCAGTTGACGGTACCCGTTCCGAAGCATTTATCATTATTTCCTTCACCCATCGCATGGTTCTGATCGGCGGCACCGAATACGGGGGCGAAATTAAGAAATCGATCTTTACTGTGATGAACTATCTGCTTCCCCAGGAACATGTCATGTCGATGCACTGCTCGGCGAACCAGGGAAAGGATGGAAAAGTCGCCTTATTTTTCGGTCTTTCCGGAACAGGAAAAACGACTTTATCCAACGTGCCCGACCGCGACTTAATCGGCGATGATGAACACGGCTGGTCGGATCAAGGTGTGTTCAACATTGAAGGTGGCTGCTACGCAAAAACGATCCGCCTTTCAAAAGATAAAGAGCCTCAGATTTACAACAGCATCCAATTTGCCTCTGTTCTTGAAAACGTTATCATACATCACGATGACCGCACACCTGACTATGACAACGGCTCTCTGACAGAGAACACCCGGGCCGCCTATTCGCTTGAAAATGTCCCGAATGCGCTGATTCCGAGCGTCGGTGGGCACCCAAATGCCATTATTTTTTTGACGGCAGATGCATTCGGAGTGCTGCCGCCAATCAGCCTGCTTACGGTCGAACAGGCCATGTACCAGTTTCTTTCAGGATACACAAGCAAGCTTGCCGGTACTGAGAGAGGCGTCACGGATCCTGAGGCTACTTTTTCAACCTGCTTCGGAGCACCGTTTATGCCGCTTCCGGCATCGACATACGCCGAATTGCTGGGCGCAAGAATAAAAAAACATTTTGCGAGCGCTTATTTGGTCAATACAGGCTGGACAGGCGGACCTTACGGTGTAGGAAACAGAATGAAGCTGGCCTATACAAGAATGATGATTCAGGCCGCGCTGGAAGGAAAATTATCCAATGCGGAGACGGTCACCGATCCGATCTTCGGCCTGCACATTCCGAAAAAATGCCCGGGCGTTCCCGACCGAGTCCTGATGCCGTGGGAGACATGGCCCGACCGAGATGCTTACGACAAAAGCGCCCGGCAGCTTGCGAAGAAGTTTAAAAACAACTTCAGCCATTTTCCCGAGGCATCCGAAGTCATCCGGTCTGCAGGGCCTCTGGCTGAATGATTAATTTCCAATCGTCAAAAGACATCGCACCTTGTAATGGGGTGCGATGTCTTTTCTAACACTATAGGAAAGAATAAAAACTTTAAGGATTATCATGTAAGCGACCGAACAGATCGCCGCGTCCTGTGGCATGTTCGGCATTAGGCCGTCCTGGCCCCCGCAACTAAGGCTCAGCCTGCGTCAAAGGCCCCGCTTCGCCAAGTTTTCTAATAATTAAATATGTCCTGGTGAATATCCCATGCGGGGTGCCTGCTGAACTGCTCGGAACTGATCACCTTCATTGACTCGGAAAGCACGCGGTCTTTCATCAAAAAACTGTACCTTCTGTCTGTTGCAATCGAATCGGGCAGCCTGCTGATAAAACGCGGACCTCTTGTTTCCAGATAACTGTTTTTCAGCTCAATCCGGTCGATCTCGGCGTAATAAATATTCTTGATAATGGATTCGTTTCTTCCGTCAACACGATATTGTCCGATCGGAAACAGGCGGCCGATGTGTGCACCTGTCTCTTCTTCGACTTCCCGGCGTGCGGCATCATCCGCATGCTCACTCTTTTCCACCTTGCCCCCCGGAAATTCGAGACCTCGTCTGGAGTGGAGCGTGAGCAGCCATTGCTCATGAAAACGGCATATGACCCACACATGCTTCGGATGCTCAGAAAAAGGATAGCCAGCGACAGCAAGGCTGACTCTGTTTCCGTAAAAATCATGGAATGTTTTGATTTCACCCAAAAAAAAAGCCTCCCCAGTTCGTTCACCATCACCGAAAAGTCGGCAGCCGCCTGCCGGCTTTTTTTTCCAGCGATTTTACTGACCATTCTCTGCCCGCGGATAAGGGGATGAATGATCCGTCTGTCTTATTGTACCACGTTTTTCCCCGAGCTTTTCCCGGTTCCGCCTGTTTTCATATAGGCCATGTAACGCGCAACTTATCCGATATCTTTGCTCCGCCATTTTTGATAGCGTTTCCATTCATTTTCAAGTTCAGACAGCGTCCATCTGTTCAAACTGCCTGGATCGCTGGTAACCTTGTGGGTCTTGAGCATTTCAATCAGATATTTTTTTCGATTTTCAACTGCGGTTCTTAATAAATTAATATTGTTCATGCTCTATCGGGCAGCCGGATAAGTAAACGTTTTCAAAAAATCCGGCCCAAACCCTTCGCTCCTTTCCCGTCACGGATTGTTCTGTTCCTATTCCGGATCTGCTTTCCTTTTTTTGCGCTTTAAAAAAGCAGGCGGATTGCGGTAACATCGCTTTCAAGGGACTCAACTGCTTTATGACATGCAAAAAAACATGATTTTTTTAAGTGGCGCCGTAAGGATTCGGATAACTTTTATACTTATTTTAGAATGCACTTATTTTCACAAATTTAATCATCGATATTTATACTATACATCAAGAATGCAGAAAAGTGTGCAATTCTGCCAAAAAAGTGACTATTATCATAGGAAAAAGTCAAAAATGAAGTTTCAGGTTGCCGAAAAACGGTTATATTATCTATAACCCTAACCCCAATACACTTTATTAAAAATCCCGCTCGTAGGAGCGGGATTTTTTTCATTTTACAAGCGGCCAACGTTCAAAAAACCTGATTAAGCCCGACATGATGTGGTTCGTCCGTACGTGAAATCCGGACGTCTACTCAGCGCCTTAAGCGTTAACCATGCGGCTCTGTCTTACTTTCTCCTGAAAATCAATTTGCTCCTGCCTGCTCATTTTCTTAAAGTCTTTGATGAATGCTTCATATTTAGGCATAACATCTTTCATCAGCCCGTAGTCGTCGATGCGCCCGTACTGGATCCACAGCGCTTTTTCACAGAATTGTTTCATTTGTCCAATCGAGTGACTGATAAAGAAAATCGTCTTCCCGCTTTTCTTGAACTCATTCATTTTGTCCAGACACTTTTCGGCAAACGTCTGGTCGCCGACGGACAGCGCTTCATCAATGATCAGCACATCAGGATCAATGTGGATCGAGATAGCAAAGCCGAGCCTTGAGCGCATCCCGCTCGAGTATGTTTTAACCGGCTGATCGATAAAATCACCGATATCGGCAAATTCAATGATATCAGGCGTCAGTTCTTTGATTTCATTTTTATTGAATCCGAGCATCAGGCATTTCAGTTCAATGTTTTCTCTTCCGGTCAGCTCCCCTTTCAGACCCGAAGCAATCGCAATCAGCGCCGTTTCTCCCCTTACAGTTATCGTACCCGATGTAGGCGGGACAACGCCGGCAATGATGTTGGACAGAGTTGATTTCCCGGAACCGTTGACACCGATGATGCCGATGACATCGCCCTTGTTTGCCTCAAAGCTGATGTCCTGAAGCGCGTAAAACGATTTGCCGAAGCTCTTTGGAGAAATAAGGTCAAGGATCTTCTCAGAGTTTTTACTGTACATTTTATATTTTTTCGTGACGTGGCTCACGATAACCGATTTTTCCATTATGACCTGTCCACCTTACAGATAGTCTACGAAGTGATCCCTGAATTTCATATGGATCGCTGAACCGAAAATGAACATCAGAATGACGACAGCCCAAAAATAAGCTGTGTATTTTATATGTTCAATGCCGTACCACGATATGCCGAGAAGTGCGGCTCGATACCCCTCGACAAGATAATACATCGGATTGAGCAGCATCACATTCTGCAGAAAATGGGGCAGCTTGGACGGTGCCCACAGAAACGGTGTCAGATAGATCATCATGCGCATCAGCGAAATCAGGATCTGCTGCAGATCGCGGACAATGGTCGTAAGCGTCGACGTAATCAGTGATGCGGACAGCAGAAAGGCCAGCGCCGCAAACATGAAATAGGGCAGTTGAATAATATAGAGACTGATTTTGTAATCCGTAAACTGTAAAATCACGACGACGACGGCTGTTAGCATTAAATGCTGGTAAAATTTCTCGAAAATGATATAGCTCGGAATCGTGCTCATCGGAAAATTCATCTTGGCGATAAACCAGATCCGCGAATAAATGGATCTCCCGCCTTCCATGATGGCCTGATTGAGAAAAAACCAGAGAAAAATTCCGGAAATCAGCCAGACAATGTAGGGAACCTCTAAACCGTGTCCCATATATATTCTCGTATTCCGGCTCAAAATATAGCCAAAAACAAGCCAATAAATAAGAATCTGAATGGTCGGGTTAAGAATGACCCATAACATACCTAAATAATTGTTGCTGTTCTCACTTTTCAGTTCGTAGAGCGACAGCCTTCTGATCAGATAAAAGTTGCCGACCTGCTCTTTAATCACTTTCCAGGCAGATTTCATAGTTTAATCCTTCCGCATCGCTAAAGTCATGCGTATTTTTCATGGCAGGCTCCGCAAAACCTCCATCAAATACTTTAACACAGCTTCGGTAAAAAAGGAAACCCGCCTTAATGTGCCAATGCGGCGCATTCATTATTGAAAAACCGCCTTTTTCAACGTGCATGATTTGCTTTTTCCAGGGAAAACTACCACCAGTTATTCGATTGCCGTTTCTCGTTGCGGCCGGTTTATTTCTTGTTTTCAAGGAGGAAGATCCATGTTCAGCGCCTTTCTGTTTCTCAGCTACTTTCTCCTGCTCTTCATCTTTTTCACGGGCGCCTCCTTGAGATTGGACATGTTTACGCAAATCACGACATACGCGCTTATCCTCTGGACGTGTGTCGTTCCTTTTTGGGTTATCGTGATTGAGGAGCGGAAACAGGAGAAGAAGAAATATCAATCATCCGGGAAAAAGAAACAAGAATCCTAATGTGAGGGACCGTCATGTTCTGGAATAAAAGAAAAAATCAGGAAATGAAACAGGATGAGAGTGCGGCACCTAAGACCATGACAGATTTGCTGCTCCGGCTCAAAGATCACCCCGATTTCTCCCATTATCGGCACAGCCGGGGAAGTTTCCAATGCTGGATATCATTTTTCAATTCGCTCGTCAATGTCGAATCGGTGCACCGTGATGTACTGCCCTTTTTATATGATGAACACGTTCACAGCCTTTCTGATATCCAGGAACGGATACCTGTTGAAAAAGTCGAGCAGACGACGGATCTGAAAACGGTTCAGTCCAAGCTGATGGAAGGAAGCATTATTATTCAGGAAAGAGAGGACAGTCCAAAATGTCTGATTGTTCCGACTGTCTTAAGGGAAAGCCGCCAGGTTGAGCCGCCGGAAGTTGAAACGAGCGTGTTCGGTCCGAAAGAGTCATTTGTCGAAGCACTCGATACGAACATCAGCCTGATGCGAAAGCACATCCCCATTCCGCAGTTCACGATTGAACAAATGCGGATCGGCAAGATCTCGAATACACGCGTCTGTATAGCCTACATCGACGGCGTTGCCAGTAAGGAAAATGTCAATACGGTCCGGCAGCGTCTGCAGGATCTCGAACTGGACCATCTGACAGATACATCGGCTCTTTCCCAGCTGGTTGCCGACAACAGCCATTCGCCCTTCCCTCAGTTTATCGACACGGAACGCCCGGACCGAACGGTTAACGCGCTGTATGAGGGAAAGGTTGCGGTTCTTGTTGACGGGTCGCCGAACGCGCTGATGCTGCCGACAACAATAATTGAGTTTTTTATTGCCTTCGATGATTACTTCATTTCCTGGTATATAGCAACTTTCACCCGTCTCCTGCGCTTGTTCGCTGTCGCTTTTTCCGTCTTCTCTTCACCGATGTATGTCGCCGTGCTTACCTACCATTATCAGCTGATACCAATTGATTTGCTTGGGTCGTTGATCACATCGAGAAGCGTGGTGCCGTTTTCCCCGATGGCCGAAGCCCTTGTACTGGAACTGATGATTGAGCTGCTGCGAGAAGCGGGCGCCCGCCTGCCGACAAAAGTCGGTCAGACGATCGGCATTGTGGGCGGTATTGTCATCGGTACGGCATCTGTACAGGCAGGACTGACGAGCAACGTGCTGCTTATTCTTATCGGGATGTCGGCGCTGGCCGCCTTTACGACACCGAGCTACCGGATGGGTACGACCATCCGTTTCATCCGCTTTCCCTTTATTCTTGCGGCGCAGCTCTGGGGGATGCTCGGCATCGCTCTCTGTTTCGCTTATTTTGTCAGTCATTTGCTGAAACAGACGTCGCTCGGACGCCCGTATATCGAACCGATTTATCCGCTCAGGCTGACCGACCTGAGAGACTCTTTTATTCGTTTACCCAATACTTCTCAGCCGGAGCGCCCGATGCTGCTCAGACCGGAAGATGCCGGCCGTTTCAATAAAAAGCGAGCGAAACAAAAGGTTGGAAAACAGAAAACGGATATTGACGAGTAAACGTCTCGTCCGTCAATCGTACGTCGGCTTGTCAGTCTGACTTGGAGGTGCCGCGTTTTGAAACAATTCCGGATCAATGAAACTCATCAGGTCTCGCCCGTTTACGCCCTTTTCATCATCAAGGGCATGCAGGTCGGAGTCAGTGTGTTTTCCTTTCAGCGTATTGTCTCGCGTGATTCAGAACAGGACGCCTGGATTCCGGTGATGGTCATGGGGCTCAGCACTCTGGTCATCATGTGGATCATGCTCCGGCTTTTGAAAAATGAGCAGGCATACGGTATGCCCGATCTGTTCGCCATGCATCGACGTTTTTTCGGTCCATGGATCGGCAATCTGTTCAGCGCCGTCATCATAGCCTATGAATTTTGCATCGTAATCATCTTTATGCGGGCCTACATCGAGCTCCTTCAAATGTGGGTATTTCCCAGACTGCCGGTCCTAAGTTTCACCGCCATTTTCTGCCTAATTGTCTGGTACATCGTCATGGGCGGGTTCCGGACGATTACAGGCACGTTCCTGCTCAGTTTCATTTACCTTCTCCCTCTCTTTCTAGTTAATAGCTTCAGCGTTACCGAGGCCCATTTTAACAATTTGCTGCCGCTGTTCGACCACTCGCCCGCTGAGCTGGCCCGGTCATTCATCAAACTAAGTCCGTGTTACCTCGGTTTTGAGTCATTACTTTTTTTCTACCCATTCCTTAAACGTCCGCAGCAGGCCGAAAAATGGTGCTATTACGGCCTGCTCACAAGCCTTTCCGTCTATGTAACGACAACGGTTCTTGGAACTGTCTATTTTAGCCAGGGGGAGCTTCAGACGCTGATCTGGCCATTGCTTGATTTTTGGAAAAGCATTCATTTTCCTTTGTTCGACCGCTTTGAATACATTGGCATTGTCTACTGGCTAACCGTTCTGATTCCCAATATTTCTATGGGCGTCTGGATTGTTTCCCGGGGGATCAAACAGTCCGCACCTGTTATCAAGCAAAAGTACGCCCTTGTTCCTGTCCTGCTTCTGCTCATCTTGATCTGTGTGGTGATGAAGGAACGGTCGCAAATTGACTGGCTTAACACGACTGTCTCCCGCGTCGGCCTGTGTATTATTTATATCTATATTCCCTTTCTGCTGTTCTGGCAGTGGATCCTGAAAAAAAAGGAGGGAATGACTCATGAAAAAGAGCTTAGTCATCATCATGATGCTGATGCTGCTCAGCGGCTGCATCGAAGATAATATTATTGACGACATCCTGATGGCTGAAGCAGAGGGTTACGACTATATCGGAAACAATCAGGTGATTGGAACGATCACGACGCCCAACTATGCCCAGGGAGGGGTCAGCGGATCGGGGGGCGGCGGTTTGCCTGCGACAGCGTCCATGATGAGCTCGGCGACAACCGTCACCTATGACGGACGGTCGCTCGCGGAAAACCTGCAGCCTAAAGGCCAGAAAAAAATCAAAGTCGGAAAATTAAGAATCATGCTGTTTAACGAAGCCCTCCTGAAACACGGATTTGAAAAAACAATCCATTTTCGTAATCAGGACCCGGAAGTCGGACGCGATATGTACCTGGCCATGGTCGACGGCAGTACCAAAGATCTATTAACGGCCACCTATCAAACGGCCATCCCCATTTCGCGCTATGTATACGATCTGATTTTCCAGAATCAGCAGCAAAATTTTCCTAAAAACAACCTGTCTACATTTTTGTATAGTTACTACGGGCGCTATGCGGATCCGATGATGCCGATCATTAAACGAGAGAAGGATCATATTGTGCTCACCGGAATCATGTTTTTTAAACATGATAAATATGCCGGACGCATCAACGGGCAGCAAAAAGCATTCATCTTTAAAACATTGGTTGAAAACTTTAAGTTTGGCTTTTATGACTACACGTTTCAACAGAACGAACACGCGGTCCTGGAGAATGTCAGTTCGAGCAGACAATACGTTGTCAAAAACGGAAACAGCGCAACCCCTGATATTTTCGCCACGATTCGAATCACCGGCTATGTGCGGCAGGGAAGTCCTCTTTTGAAGACGAAGGACTATAATTCGACGATCAAACGAGGCATGGAAAAAGATCTTGAAAAACAGATCAAGAAAATGGTTGCGGGATTTCAGAAGAGCGGCATCGATCCGATCGAACTAGGACAGATTGTCCGCAGCTATACCCGCCACTTCGATGGTGCCTCCTGGAGCGACCGCTATCCAAACGCCCGGTTCCACGTAAAAACGAAAATCAATATCGTTGAAACCGGCGTTTCACAGCCAAGGTAATAAAGAAAGCTAAGCATTTTCGTTTATATATCCGGCTAAATAGGATATAATGATAAGATTAACAGGAAAGGGGATTTTGACACATGGGATTTAATCGAGGCCCTCAAGAACCGGTTCCTGAAGCAGAAACGGCTGTCTGGACTTGCACCAGTGAAACATGCTCGGGATGGATGAGAGATGCCTTCTCGTTCGACAGTCATCCGAAATGCCCGCTTTGCCACTCTGAAATGAAAAAGGAAATGAGAATGCTTCCGGTCATTGACTGACCCGTGATACGGAGCCGGCCGCTTCAGTCTGGCAAGCGTTATTCAAACAGTCTTTAACTATAGCAGGATGTTTCTTTTGAAAATCTTTTCACTGGAAGCATCCTGCGTTTCTTTTATACAAAACAGTTCGGTCTGTCGCTTCAGGCGTCATCAATCCCATCACCACAAAAATCGGAGGAAACTCTGATCCCATCACCGATTTCCCCCGGACGGTTTAAGGCTTTATTTTTGTATAATCCTTCAGGCTGTTGCCTTGGATTTTTCTTTGGCAGAAGTTCTTTTTTCCCAAAAACCCGGTCCCCGATACTTTATTCAGCCGAAACGTAATACTTTCTATAAGTACAGAAAAAATGAGAACTTGACCACCCAATTTTTGGGTGAGTTACGATACAATAGACAGGTAGGAACAGAAGGTGATTCTTTGAAGCTGAATAAAATGAAAAGAAAATACGCCGACAGAAGGGGGTGGCGGCGCATCATTGGAAGCCATATGACCCGAAAATCCTTCATGTGGCCTTCGTTTCACGGAGAGGCCGTGCTGCTAAATTTTGACGAAGTGAAAGCTCCTCTTTCGGTCATTTACGGAGGAATCCGTACGAAAACAGTGGATCAGTCCTTTTCCTGGTTGCAGCTTTTTCCTGCCTGCCCGGCCCATTTTGTTCTGACGGCGATGTTTAACGCAGAAAAACAGCTGGTTCAGTGTTACTTCGATGTGACATACCAGGAAGGACGCGATCCGGACGGCGTCCTCTGGTTTGATGATCTTTATCTGGATATCATTCTTTTTCCGGGCCATGATCTTTATCTGGTTGATGAGGATGAACTGACCGAGGCGCTCGACACCGGGATCATCACCCCTGAAATGTATGATCGGGCCTGGCGGACGGCACGAAATCTTGTGAACTTCATTAAAAGCAATCCTGATCATTTTCTCGATCTGGCCCGTGACTTGCGCAGCACATTTAAGGATTAAATGACAGGGGGCTTTCCTGTGACCGTAAAGATAACAGAAATGAAAGAGACTGATTTCCACCCCTACATGCGCCGGATGGTACAGGAATATGCCGTCGAGAAACAGCGGACCGGGACGTGGACGGCAGAAGAAGCGCTGCAGAACGCGATCGACGAGTTCAACCGCCTGCTGCCGCGCGGTTTTTTTACGCCCGACAACCATTTTTTCACGTTCTTGGACGATCTTGGAAGAGGCATTGGGAGGTTATGGCTTTATTATCACCTGAATGATTTAACACGAGACGCGTTCATTTACGATTTTGAAATTTTCAGCGCTTTTCGGGATCAGGGTTTCGGCCAGGCCGCGCTGAATGAGCTTTTTCACTATTGCAGGAGGATCGGTCTAGAAAAACTGAGCCTGCATGTTTTTGCCCATAATCAGCGCGCGATTCACGTCTACCGGAAGCTCGGCTTCACGGCAACAGACATTAATATGTTCAAATATTTGTAATGCCGCTCATATCTGTATAAGACGGCCTCCCTCAGCGCAGTTTATGACTGCAGGAGGTGTTATGCGTGTCTGAGACAAGAAACAAAGAATACAGGGTGAACAAAGGAAAAACAGCATCAAGTGTCAATCCTGCGGGACGGCCGCCGGATGCGCCTGCCGCTCCGTCCTCTAAACTTGAGGACCGTGCACGTAAGGGAAAATAACACCGTGGCTGAAGCCCCGTTTTAAAATGATTAAAAACCGTGATAAAAATGCATCACGGTTTTTAATCATGGTCAATTTTCATACTCTACCAGCGAATGAGCATACTGTTCGGTCTTAATCAAGTGCTTCAAGCAGCAGATCGGCGATGTGCACCGCCCTTACCTGACCGGATTTATTCGCCCGCTCAATCCCCAGCTTCATTTCAAGCAGACAGCCCGGATTCGCTGTAACAATCGTCTTTGCATGTGTTTTTTCAACTTTTTCCATCTTATGGTCGAGAATCTGCATCGCCATATCCGGTTCCACAATGTTATAGATCCCCGCTGAACCGCAGCACGTATTCGCGCCTTCCATTTCTTCATAATGCACGCCTTCAATCGACTTCAGGAGCGTGCGCGGCTCCTCGAACGTCTGCATCACGTTGCGCAGATGGCACGAATCCTGATAAGTCACCGTCTGCTCGGGCAAATGAAGCCTGTACTTGTTCTGAAAGTCAAGATCGACAAGAATCGCAGAAATATCTTTAAGTCTGGAAACAAAATGTTTCGCACGATCAGCCCATTCAGGCTCATCCTTGAGGATATGATCATATTCAATCAAAAAGGCGCCGCAGCCGCCGGCATTCGTAATAATGTAATCGGCCTCTTCCTTCTCAAATGCTTCGATATTCTGCTTTGCCATCTGCTTTGCTTTCTCCAGCTCCCCGCTGTGCCCGTGAAGAGCGCCGCAGCATAGCTGATTCTCCGGAATGACGACGTCACAGCCCGCTTTCTGAAGCAGCTTTATCGTTGCATTATTTGTTGAAAAGAACATCGTGTCCATCAGACAGCCGGCAAATAACGCTGCAGTCGCCTTTTTTTCTCCTTCGTGTTCAAAGAAACGTGGACGCTGTTTTATTTCCTTGCGTTTCGGAACCTCAGGCAGCACTTTCTCCATCGTCGCCATGCTTGAAGGAAAAAGTTCCATGAATCCGATCTTGCGGACCGCTTTGGACAGGCCGCTCCGCTGATAAAATCCGAGCAGGTTTGTCGCTTTTTCCATTCTGTTCTGATGCGGGAACAATTCTTCAAAAATCCCTTTTCTGAGCAGTTTCACCGGTACCGATTGCTTCTTGTTCGTCTGGATGATGCTTCGGGCATCTTCCAATAAACGGCCGTATTTCACACCGGACGGACAAACCGGTTCGCAGGCCCTGCATCCGAGACAGAGATCAAGAGAATGCGCGATGTCGTCGTCCGGCTCAATGACTCCGTCGGTAATCCCCTTCATCAGCGCAATCCGGCCCCGCGGCGAATATTTTTCCTGCTGACCGGTTTCGATATAGGTCGGACAGGACGGCAGACAAAAACCGCAGCGCATACAATTGAGCAGTTCATCATAATCCATTTTCTCTTTGAATTCTTTCTGGATTTTCTTTTTCACTGAGGTCGTCATCATTTTGCCGCCACCATCCTTTCTTTCGACTCATCTGCGAACACTTTGCCCGGATTCATAATATTTTTCGGATCGATCGCCTGCTTGATTCCGCGCATGACTTGCAACCCCGCTTCTCCGAGCTTCCATTCCAGATAGGGTGCTTTCGTCATGCCTATCCCGTGTTCTCCAGTGAGCGTGCCGCCCAGTTCAATCGCTTTCTCGAATATTTCGGAGAATGCTGCCTCGACACGCTGCATCTCATCTTCGTTTCGCGAATCAGTCAGGCAGGTCGGATGAAGGTTGCCGTCTCCAGCATGACCAAACGTCGAAATCCGCACATTGTATTTTTCAGCAATTTCCGATATTGCCCTGACCATTGTCGCGATTTCCGAACGGGGCACTGTGGCATCTTCCAGGATTGTGGTCGGCTTCAGCCTGGCGAGTGCGCTCAGCGCCGATCGTCTCGCTGTTGCCAGCTTTTCCGCTTCTTCTTCGGAAGCGGCAAGCTGAACATCCACGGCCTGTTCGCTGCGGCAGATCTCCGCGATTTTCTTAATGTCCCGGTCAACGATCTCCTGCGGTCCGTCCTGGACAATCAGGAGAATGGCTTTGACATCGGTCGGCAGCCCGATGTGGGCGAAATCTTCGACCGCCCGCAAGGTGTCTTGATCCAGAAACTCAAGCGTGGCCGGTATCATTTTATTCGCTATAATTTTAGAAACCGAGCGGCCGGCCGCCTCGATATCCTGATACAGCGCGAGAATCGTTTTCTGTGCTTCCGGCTTGGGAATAAGCTTCAACGTGGCTTCCGTGATCACGCCGAGCGTGCCTTCCGAACCGATAAAAAGACGCGTCAGATCATAACCCGCAACATCCTTGGTCAGTTTTCCTCCGGTTCGGATCAGTTCGCCGTTTGGCAGGGCAATCTGGAGCGCCATGACATAATCGCGCGTCACGCCATATTTCAGTCCGCGAAGGCCGCCCGAATTTTCACTGATGTTTCCACCGATTGTCGATATTTTCATGGAACTCGGATCCGGCGGATAGAAGAGCCCTTCCTTTTCTACCGTATCGCAGATGGTCTTTGTGATGACACCCGGCTGTACCGTCACCGCCAGATTTTCCTTGTCCAGTTCCAATATTTTGTTCATGCGTTTAACCAGCAGGACGACTCCGCCTTTGACGGGGCAGGTATCCGCGCAAAGATTGGATCCTGAACCTCTTGAATAAACAGGCGTTTCCGTTTCGCTGCACAGTTTGAGAACTGCGGCCGTTTCTTCCGCATTTCCGGGTGCGACGACAAGATCAGGGAGCGACTGATAATTCGGTGTCGCGTCATAAGAATAAACCAGCCTGCCGCTTGTTGTATCGTCAACATTTTCTGTTCCAACAATATCGGCGAGCTGCTCTTTCAGCTTGTTTAATTTCTTTTTAACTTTTACTGAAGACATGTTCTCTCCTCCGTTTCTTTTGCTGTAAAGTTTGTCTCCTCTATTTTTTGTCTAATTCACGTTGTTTTTGTGACGATATTGTGTCTGTTTAGTAACATTATAATTTAATAGTTCTGTTTTTTCTATGTTTATATCATCAAAAATAGCGCTTTCATTCACGTAATTTTTGTCTGATCATCTAAAAACATCAAGGCAAGATAAAGAACAACACGGCTGCGCATGTCTCTCGTGTCCAGGCCCGTTTCCATCTGCAGCTTTTTCAACCGATAATGCAGCGTGTTGATGTGAATATGCATGACGTCGGCCGTTTCTTTGAATGAGAACCTGTGGGCGAATAGGTTTCGTAATGTACCAAGCAGTTCCTGATCCGACAGCACGCTGCCGATCACGCGTTCAATAAATAGCTTCTTCGTGTCTTTATCCAAGCCGTCGCTGATCATTTCCAGTGTCAGATCTTTGTCATACATGATCGGCCGCAATTTGCCGGTCACGTTCAGCGCGCGTTTGGCCTGGTGAAAAGAATACTTCAATTTTTCTGCGGGGAGAGCTGAACCCACGCCGATCGTCGACTGTTCTCCCGTCCATTTATTAATGCTGAACGCCCATTTTTCGACCTGACCCGGCAAATCACGCTGCTGATCGGATACGTCGGCCAACAGCAGCAGGTGATCATTTCCCCAGCGAACAAGGATATCATCCTTCTCCAGGTCAAGAAGTTCCTGCAACACGGCAAGCGTCCGGCCATCCTCCTTCCCGCTAGGTTTGGGCACTCGTATGAAAACGACCTGGCGATCACAATGGAGATTGACATTCAGTATCTTTGCTAGGCTGAGAAACGAGTCATCCCATTCACGGTTATTCAGCCAGTCAAACGCAAATCCTTCTAGTGTCCGTTCGCGAAAATCCAGCTGTTCCTGATAGTAGCTTTCATGAATAAGCAGTTCCGTCATTTTCTGCAGAAGATGGCCGTAATTGGCAACTTTCTCCGGTTTTCCAGTGATGCCGATCACACCGACGACGGTATTCTGAAAAAAGATCGGCAGATTGATCCCGGCCCGGACGCCCCGCCACTGTCCGGCCGTTTCTTGGGTAATGATCAGCGCTTCTTTTCTTTCAATCACCAGGCGCGCCCCTTCATGAAGCTGCCCCAGCCTCTCTCCATCGGTACTTGCAATAATGATGCCGTTCCGGTCCATGACGATGATGCTTTCCTCAGTAAGCAGCCGGACTTCTCCGACGATTTTCTGCGCAAGCTGTGCTTCCAGCATAATCAACACTTGCCTTCCTCTAACTACTTCTTATTATAAAGGATAAAGCGCTTTCTGCCGAATAAAGAGTGTTTTCGCTGAAAAATCGGTATTGGAAAAAATAGTTGACTCTTTTTGGGTAAAAAAAACGTCTCCTTTGTATGTCAGGCATACGAAAAAGAGACGTTTTTTCTTTGCGGCGGAACTTTCTGATTCCGCCATCCTGGTGATTCACAACGGTTTATCTGACCACATCATAACCTTGGTCTTCTACAGCGTCTTTCATCTGTTCAAAGTTTACTTTTTGTTCGTCATAGCTGACATCCACTTTGCCGGTTTCCAGATCGACGGAAACGTCGGAAACGCCGGCCAATCCCTTAAGCGCGCCTGAAACAGCCATCTTGCAGTGACCGCAGCTCATGCCTTTGACTTCCAGAGTTCTTTCTGCCATAAGATCACCTCCTTCGAGACAGTGATGAATCAATTGAACAGCTTGTGCATGCCTGAATAGGGCATAGCTAGATGCGGATGCGCTTCAATCTCAGACTGTTTGAAACGACCGATACGGAGCTGAAGGCCATAGCCGCTCCGGCTACCCATGGGGCAAGCAGACCGAGCGCTGCGACGGGAATTCCGATGGCGTTGTAGAAAAGCGCCCAGAACAGGTTCTGCCGTATGTTGCGCATTGTTTTCCGGCTCAGATCCAGCGCCTTGGCCACATGTTTCAGATCACCGCCGACCAGCGTAATGTCGGCCGCCTCAATCGCCACATCGGTGCCCGTTCCGATCGCCATGCCGATATCGGCAACAGCCAGGGCGGGTGCATCGTTGATACCGTCGCCGACCATTGCTACGTTCAGCCCTTGTTTCTGGAGCTCTTTTACTTTTTCCGCCTTTTCTTCCGGAAGAACTTCCGCGAAAACATGGTCGATCCCCGCTTTTCGGGCAATCGCCTCCGCTGTCTGTCTGTTGTCACCGGTGATCATGTAGACTCCGAGGCCCCGCGCCTTCAGATCGGCAATCGCCTGTCTTGAAGAATCCTTGATTGTATCGGCCACTGCAATAACCGATTGCAGCCGACCGTCCGCTGCGGCAAACATGACCGTCTTTCCATCGGATTCGAGTGTCCGCGCATCCATGGAAGCCATGCGGATGTCGATTTTCTCCTGACTCATTAGGCGCCGGGTACCGACCGCCAGCTTGTGGCCGGCGACTTCGGCGGTGATGCCGTATCCGGCATGTGCTTCAAAATGCTCAGGTGCGGGAAAAGTATGGATGCCCTGATTTTTTCCGTAAGAAACGATCGCTAAAGCAAGAGGATGTTCGCTGGCGTTTTCCGCAGCAGTTACCAGCGTCAGTAACCCGCGCTGATCCATGTCGCCGAATGTGACGATGTCCGTGACTTCGGGTTTTCCGTTTGTAATGGTTCCGGTCTTATCGAACATGATCGCCTGAAGATTCTGTGTGGCTTCGAGATATTCGCCGCCCTTGAAAAGAATGCCGTTCTCAGCCCCTTTGCCGGTCCCGACCATGATTGATGTCGGCGTTGCCAGACCAAGCGCGCACGGACAGGCAATGACGAGCACGCTGATCGCGGCTGTAAGCGCTGGTGTCAGCTCGCCCGGGTAAATGGCTGATATCCAGATGACAAAGACAAGAACCGAAATTGCGATCACTATCGGAACGAAAACACCCGAAATATTATCGGCGAGCCGCTGAATCGGCGCCTTCGATCCCTGCGCTTCCTCAACGATCCTGACGATGCCTGCGAGGGCGGTATCCTTGCCTACCTTTTCCGCTTTCATGATCAATGAACCGTTAGCATTGACGGTCGCGCCGATCACCTTGTCGCCTTTATTTTTTTCCACCGGCAAGGATTCGCCGGTAATCATCGATTCGTTCACTGATGACTGTCCGTCTACAACGATACCGTCAACGGGGATTTTTTCTCCCGGACGGACACGGAGCAAGTCGCCGGGTCTGACTTCATCAACAGATACCTTCCGTTCGCTGCCGTTTTCAATCAGGGTCGCCTCTTTCGCCTGAAGTTCCATCAATTCGGTAATAGCCGTTGTCGTCTGTCTTTTCGCGCGGGCTTCAAGATACTTTCCAAGCAGAACAAGCGTAATCAGAATCGCGCTGGTCTCAAAGTAGAGCGCGGGATTTGCAATTCCGGCAAACTGATAGCGAAACGTTCCGACCACGCTGTAAAGATAGGCCGCACTCGTGCCGAGGGCCACGAGCACATCCATGTTGGCGCTTTTATTGAGCAGCGCCCGCGCTCCCCCGTGGTAGAACTGCCAGCCAATGTAAAATTGAACGATGGTCGCAAGCGTGAACTGGAACCATGGATTCATCAGCAGTGACGGCATGGGCATACCCGTTTTGAAGGGCAGATGTCCGACCATCGTATAAAGAAGCGGAAGAGACAGCAGGACCGACAAAATCAATTTGTTCCTTTTTCTGTTAAGCTCTTTATTTTTTTCACTATCCCCTGAATCGTTCTGGGGAACGGCTTCGTAACCGAGTTTTTTTACTTTATCAAATATTAAGTCCGGTTCCGCAATCCCGGGCTGATAGATGATCGTGCCGGTTTCCGTCGCAAGGTTCACTCTGACGGAAGAGACGCCGGCCATCCGGCTCAGCCCTTTTTCGATCCGCGCGGCACATGAAGCGCAGGTCATGCCGCGAATCGCAACATCGAGACGCTTTTCACGAACACCGTAGCCAAGTTTTTGAATTTTTTCAGCGACATCTTCCGGCTTTGTCTGATCTTCATCCAGCGTGACCTGCGCATTCTCAAGCGCCAAATTGACATTCGCCGTGACCCCGTCCATCTTATTTAGCATTTTCTCAATTCTGTTTGAACAAGAGGCGCAGGTCATGCCCGTGATACCGATCTGCATTTCCTTTTTTTTAGCCATATTCGCACCCCCGATCCTCTATTTTTAAAAAAGTTTCAAAACCTTTAACAGTTCATCAACCTGGTCGTTTCCGTGGCCATCTTCAATCGCCCGGGAAACACACGTTTTGGTATGTCGTTCGAGCACGGAGAAACCAATTTTTTTCAGGGCGGCCTGAACAGCGGACAGCTGAATCAGAATGTCGACACAATAGCGGTCGTCCTCAACCATCTTCTGCAATCCGCGCACCTGACCTTCCACTCGTTTCAGCCGATTGACAATCCTTTGCTTCTCTTCGGCTGTCCGCGGTTCGGCCGGCGACCTTTCCGGCTGCAAGCTGAGTTCTGTATCTTCCCGGGAGCAGTGGCAGTCATCAAATTGATTCATTCGATTTCCTCCCTTCCTCGTTCATCATACCCCCATAGGGTATTTTTATCAAGCAAAAAACTTAAAAATAAAAAATGATTATTCCGTTAGCTCATGATCAATCATTGTCTGTGTTGCTGAACTGCCGATACGCAGGTGATAGAAAAGTTCCACGCCGCTTAAGCCTTTAGGGAATCGGCCCAAAGTGCGAAAGAATCATTCAGAACGCAAAGATTATCGGTGAACGGCGATATTTTCCGCTGAGCGGCGATATATTTTCGTGAACGGCGATATTTTCTGCTGAGCGGCGATATATTTTTGCGAAGGGCGATATTTTCTGCTGAGCGGCGATATATTTTCGCGAAGGGCGATATATTCCGCTGAGCGGCGATATATTTTTGCGAAGGGCGATATTTTCTGCCGAGCGGCGATATATTTTCGTGAACGGCGATATTTTCTGCTGAGCGGCGATATATTTTTGCGAAGGGCGATATTTTCTGCTGAGCGGCGATATATTTTCGTGAACGGGGGATATATTCCGCTGAGCGGCGATATTTTTTCGCGAAGGGCGATATTTTCTGCCGAACGGCGATATATTTTCGTGAACGGCGATATTTTCTGCCGAACGGCGATATATTTTCGTGAACGGCGATATTTTCTGCTGAGCGGCGATATATTTTTGCGAAGGGCGATATTTTCTGCCGAACGGCGATATATTTTTGTGAAGGGCGATATTTTCTGCCGAACGGCGATATATTCCGCTGAACCCCATGATGGCGAAGCCAAAGGCTTAGTTGCGGGGGCCAGGACGGCCTAATGCCGAACATGCCGCAGGACGCGGCGATCTGTTCGGTCGCTTACACTGATCCTTAAAATTTTTATACTTTCCTATAGTGAATAAAAAATGTCCGCAAGAATTCTTTCTCCTGCGAACACTGTACAGTTCTGTTTTGCCCTGAGAATCAACCGAAAATGCATGGACTGTTCCGCGGTGATTGCCCGGTTCAGGGGGTATTGCCTGTTCTCTCTATTTTTTGGGTGCCGTTATTTTGTAAAGGCGGGTATTTATCCAATTTTTCTCCTGAAATGCCCGGCGTCGTCATCTCATAAGGATTGAGGATGGCGCTCAGTTTTTCTTCCGGAAGCACTCCGTTCTTGGAACATATTTCACGAACCGGTTTCCCTTTTAAGATCGCTTCACGGGCGATCCGGGAAGCCGTTTCATAGCCGATATGCGGACTGAGTGCCGTGATCACACCAACACTGTTTTCAACATGGGCTCGCAGACGTTCTTCGTTGGCCTCAATGCCGCTCAGGCAAAAGTTTGTAAAAGAAAGGAAGGCACGGTCCATAATCGTCAGCGACTGCAGCAGATTGAACACGAGCACCGGTTCCATCACATTCAATTCCAGCTGCCCGGCTTCGGAGGCCATCGAAATCGTCAGATCGTTGCCGGCCACCTGAAATGCGACCTGGTTAATCACTTCAGCAATGACGGGATTAACCTTTCCAGGCATGATTGACGACCCTGGCTGACGGGCAGGCAGAGCAATTTCACCGAAACCCGCTCTCGGACCTGAAGCCATCAGACGTAAATCATTGGCAATTTTCGACATGTTGATCATGCATATTTTCAGTGCGGCTGAAACTTCGGTATAGACATCCGTATTTTGTGTCGCATCGACAAGATCTTCTGCCTCTTCCAAAGGCAGGCCGCTGATCCCCGCCAGATAGACCGCAACGCGTTCCCTGTACTTTAAATTGGCATTCAGACCGGTTCCGACCGCTGTCGCACCCATGTTCACTTTACAGAGATCACGGCCCGAGCTCCTAATCCGTCCGATGTCCCTTGCTATGGCCTGACCATACGCCGCAAACTCCTGCCCAAGCCGAATCGGTACGGCATCCTGAAGATGTGTACGTCCCAGTTTAACGATAGAATCAAAGGCCTTCGCTTTTTCCAGAAACACGTTGTGCATGTCTTTCATCGTCTGCAGAAGTTTTTTCAAAAGCTGAAGCGATGCAATATGGGTCGCCGTCGGAAAAACGTCGTTTGTCGACTGGGACATATTGACATGGTTGTTCGGGCTTATTCCGGCATAATCGCCCTTCTTTTTTCCGATTAACTCCAGAGCCCTGTTCGCAATCACTTCGTTGGCATTCATGTTTATCGACGTTCCCGCCCCGCCCTGAATCGGATCCACGATAAACTGATCATGCCACCTGCCGGCAATAATTTCCTCCGCGGCCTGAGCAACAGCCCGGCCAATTTCCGGATTCAGAAGTCCGGCATCCATATTTGCCATAGCTGCCGCTTTCTTTACAACAGCCAGTGCTGTAATTAACTCATCATGTATTTGATACCCTGTGATCGCAAAATTCTCGGCAGCGCGCAGTGTCTGAATCCCAAAATAAGCGTCTGCCGGAACTTCCCGTGAACCGAGAAAATCATGTTCCGTCCGCAAATTGATGTTTGCCATGGCCCTCTTTCCTTCATACGAAAAATGAATAGCTGATATCTCCATCAGCAATATACGTAATCAATAAAACTTTAGTGAGTTTATAGAGAAAAAGCGGCCAATTCACCCTATATGGTATAAAATAAAACGGACAGTTACCCACAAGTCGATATATTTTATAATTTTCCAGACAACGAGAAATATATCTCAAACCTTTTAAAAAAAGTATCTCCGTTTCCATCGTGCTATTTAAAGATAAATGAAGCGATGATGAACAGCACAAGAGCAATCCCAGCTCCGATTGTTGTCGGTATCAGTTTCCATTTACAATATTTCATGACCTCCATATCCATCATCGTACACAAGGTCACACTGTTGTCGCTGAGCGGGGAACAGGTCGCACCATAGGTTCCGCTTGCAAAGACGGCACCTGTCACAAGAAAAAGGTTCGCCCCGGATTGATGAGCAAGTGTGATGCCCAAAGGCATTAAAAGACCCCATGTTCCCCAGGAGGAACCAATGAAGTAGGACAGGAAGACGCCAAGGACAAATAGGATCGGAGCGACAAAATGAGGAGGAATCCATCCGCTGATATGCTCGGTTATATACTGAGAAAAACCAAGATCAGTGGAAACGTCTGAAACGCCCCAAATAAGGGCCAAAAGGACAATGACAGACATCAGCTGATTGCCTCCGTTTATGAAATGGGTGACCACTTTGGCAATCGGGAATTTTTGAAACATGACCAGAACAATCGTTAGAATCAGGGTGATGAGTACCGATTCAAGCATGACATCCAATTCATTCACTTTCAGGAAAGCCTCGGTAAAAGAATGCGCTTTTGTTCGGCCATTCCACCAGCTTAAAAAAAGTGTAAGACAAACTAAAAGTACGATTGGAATAATCAGATTGTTAGGTTTTGAAGGTGTATTCTCTTCTTCGCCATTTTGATTTCCTGCATCATTTATCTCAGGTCGATCAGACGGATTGGCTGCGCCCAAATGACGGGCATACTCTTCATGATACAGCTGGCGATAAGGATCATCAGTTCTCATTTTTTTTGGACTGGAAGTATTTAATGGTGCATTGGCCACTCTTCCCTTCACGGTTTCCTTTATATCATCCATTTTCCCAATGGTTGTCGGATTTGAAGGTGATGAAGAATGAGAGATTTCAGCTTGTCCAGTCATCGGATTTATAGGCCCTGTACCGACTTTATCGTATTCGTTAGTTTGCAGAGTCGTTGGCGCTATTTTGGGATTGTTTTGACCGGATAAAAAATGCTCCAGACGCGTTTCGTGAATATCGGAAAAATCATCAGGTTCAGCTGCCATTTCCGGATTTGAACGTAAATCATTATTAGGATGGGGTGGCACTCTATCCGATTTTTTCTGACTGAGACCGGCAATGGGCTCTTTTTTGTTTTTAGGCTGCATAAAAAAAGTGTAGTAGAGCCCGATCAGTATGATCGCATACGAAAAAAAGTTAAAAGGAATGCTCTTGATATAAACCGTATAGGGCTGCGCGCTGATTCCATTTTGTTTGAATGAGGTATTGATTAAACTGACCATATAGCCAACAAATGCTGTTGCAATGGGCACAAGAGTAACAACGGGATTTGAGGTTACATCGATGATAAACGCAGCCCTTCGCTTTGACATTTTCAGCCGTTCCTGAAGGGCTTTAATAATAGGGGCTACTGTGACTATCCGGAAATCAGGGTCGCTGAAAGTCCCGAGAGTGGAAATCCATATAAGCGCCATGGCGCCTTTTTTTGTTTTTATTCTTTTTGTGACTAAATCAACAAAGCCTTTAATTCCGCCGGCCATTTTTATGACGCTGAGAAGCCCTGAGAAACCATACAAAAACAAAATTATTTTTACGTTGTTTGGTTTGACAATAGCCAGCAATATGTAATCAAGAAATTTACGAATTCCGCCAAAAAATGAGGGTTCGATGATATAACTGCCGACAAGCAATGCTACAAATAAACCCGGTTGAACCTGACGTGTAAATATTGATATCGGAATGACCAAAAGAAATGGGATAAGCGATAACCAAGATGGATGCATACGGGCTGCCTTCCTTAAGCTAAGATTCTTTATGAGTATGGCATTAGGCAGGTAGAATTATGCAAACATGGTTTTTCCGGCAATGCATTCCGTTCTCGGTTTGAATCACCGTCTCAGGACGCTGATCTTTTTTGAGGTAAAGAAAAATTTCGAGGTTGTGAAAGCAAAATGACAAAACCCCTGCATTTTTATACAAGGGTTTCTTAGAATACCAAACCATCAATAGCCTTCTTTTTCTTATTAGTGGGCCGGATGGAAGCAGTTATTCATTGACCGGATTCGAAGCCTCGTCAAAAGCCGTTGCCAACTCTTTACGATATTGATCGGTCTGCTCCTTGCTCCAGGACAACCGGGCGGCCATAAATTCAATGATCGGTTTTTCCCATTCTCTTGCCCATTTGATGTCAAAGAGCGTCGCGCCGGTTCTTCGGGTGAAGTAGTCGACAGGTGAGACGGCCATTTCCTCTGTCAAAGCATATTCGATTGACGCGTAAATGGATGCCGGAAGGTGATGCACTTCCGCCTCGCCCTGATGCGAACGGATCAAATCAAACAGCGCATCCGTATTCGTTCCGTACTTGCAGACCAGATCATGTGCTTCCCTCTCCGTCAGGCCCAGTCTGATTCCTTCTGCGATCTTTCTCTTGATAAAAACAGGATAATGCTCTGATCCGCCGAAATGGCCTCCGGATAATTCAAGGTGCGCCGTTTCGCACCCCGGATCGTTCGTTCCCATCTCCCTGTTCAGCTGGCCGGCAACTTCGTCAACCACACGTTCCGCCATTTTACGGTAACCGGTCAGTTTGCCGCCGGCAATCGAAATCAGGCCCGATTCAGAGAGAAAGATTTCGTCTTTGCGGGAAATTTCGGAAGGGGACCTGCCCTCTTCCTGAATCAGCGGACGAACGCCCGCCCAGGAGGACTCGACGTCCTCGGCCGTCAGATGAACAGTCGGAAACATACCGTTGATCGCTTCAAGGATGTAGTCGCGGTCCTTCGCCGTCGGTTTGGGATTGATCGGGTAGTCCGTGTATGTTGTGTCCGTGGTACCGGCATATACTTTTCCTTCGCGGGGAATGACAAAAATCATCCGTTTGTCTCCGCCCGTTGTATCAAAATAGAGAGACTGGTCCACTGGAAAACGTTTGCCGTCAATGACAATGTGCACACCCTTAGTCAGATGAAGATGCTTGCCTTTCTTTGAATGATCCAGTTCCCGGATGGAGTCCACCCACGGCCCGGCAGCATTGACAATCTTCTTTGCAAAGATACTGTACGACCTGCCTGTCAGACGGTCGGTCACTCTGGCTCCGGTCAGCCGGCGGTCCGAACCGTAAATCAGATCTTCAACTTTCGCATAATTGACGGCTGTTGCACCCCGCCGGACCGCTTCTTTCATGACTTCGATCGTCAGCCGCGCATCGTCCGTCCTGTACTCCACGTAATAGCCGCTTCCAAGCAGTCCTTCTTTCTTCAAAAGCGGTTCCCTCTCCAGTGTCTCCTCTCTGCTGAGCATCACCCGGCGTTCGCTCTTCTTCACACCTGCCAGATAGTCATAGAGTTTCAGGCCGAGCGATGTGGAGAATTTGCCAAAAGTTCCATGTTTATAGATCGGCAGCATCATTTTCTCAGGGCTTGTGACATGAGGTGCATTTTCATAAACGATCGCCCGTTCTTTACCAACTTCGGCAACGATTTTGACTTCAAACTGTTTCAGATAACGCAATCCTCCATGGACAAGCTTTGTAGACCGGCTCGATGTGCCGCCGGCGAAGTCCTGCATATCAGCCAGCCCCACGGTCAGCCCGCGCACTGCAGCATCCAGAGCAATGCCGGCTCCGGTAATACCGCCGCCGATAACGAATAGATCCAGCGGTTCGCCGGCCATTTTTTCAAGATATTGCTTTCTTTCAAATGTTGAAAAAGTCATCCGTTCATCCTCCAGTTTTTTTCGGGTCATATAAAAAAGAGACCGCCGGTACACTGCGGATTCCTGAAAACGACGGATTTTCCGGGTGTACTCAGCGGTCTCTCCAGATTCATGACCGATTATTAACTTTTACGTGTCTCCATTTTCCCGCAAACACTTGCAAAATGCCAGTGATCTGCTCTCTCATTCTACTTCTGCCACCGGACTTGTTTGTTCAACGGATGGCTTGAACGCCCGCGTGGCTTCCACCGCCTTTTTCCATCCGCTGTAAAGCGTGTTGCGCTTTTCCACACCCATCTGCACATGGAAAATTTTCCCTCGTTTCCATATTGTTGCGATCTCGCTGCGGTCTTTCCAGACACCGACGGCAAGCCCCGCCAGATAGGCGGCGCCCAGAGCCGTGGTCTCATTGTTTGTCGGCCGCTCGACCGGTACACCGAGAATATCGCTCTGAAATTGCATCAGAAAATTATTCAGGGAAGCGCCGCCATCCGCCCGCAAGGTTTTTAATTTGATTCCGGAGTCTTCTTCCATGGCATTCACCACATCTTTGGTCTGGTAGGCGAGCGATTCAAGCGCTGCCCGAATAAAATGTTCTTTAGTTGTCCCGCGCGTCAGGCCAAACATCGCGCCGCGAGCATCGCTGTCCCAATATGGCGTACCCAGTCCGACAAATGCCGGCACGAGATAAACACCGTCGGTTGATTTCACACGGACGGCGTAATTTTCGCTTTCAGGCGAAGTTTTAAGCATCCGCAGGCCGTCGCGCAGCCATTGAATCGCTGATCCGGCAACAAATATGCTGCCTTCGAGCGCATACGTAATTTCCCCCTCAAGCCCCCAGGCGATCGTCGTCAGCAGTCCGTTCTTCGAATGCACCGCCTTTTCTCCGGTATTCATCAGCATAAAACAGCCGGTTCCGTAAGTATTTTTCACCATACCCGCGTCGTAGCAAGCCTGGCCGAACAGAGCGGACTGCTGATCACCGGCGATACCGGCGATCGGCACTTCTTCACCGAAAAAATGATAACTGATCGTCTTCCCGTAGACTTCGGAAGAAGCGTGCACTTCAGGAAGCATTTTCGCCGGCACGCCAAGCATATCGAGCAGTTCGCCATCCCACTTCAGGTCATAAATGTTGAACATCAAAGTACGCGACGCATTCGTATAATCCGTAACGTGCACGCGCCCTCCGGAAAGTTTCCAGATCAGCCATGTATCGATTGTACCAAAGAGCAGTTCGCCGTTCGCCGCTTTTTCCCGGGCCCCATCAACATGATCAAGGATCCATTTCACTTTTGTCCCGGAGAAGTAGGCATCGATCAGGAGCCCGGTCTTACTCCGGACCATTTGATCATAGCCTTTGTCTTTCAGTTTTTTGCATATATCCGCCGTCTGGCGCGACTGCCAGACAATCGCGTGATAGATCGGGTGGCCGGTGTGGCGGTCCCAGACGACGGCTGTTTCGCGCTGATTGGTGATGCCGATTCCGGCAATTTTCTGAGGTTCAATTTCGCTTGTGGACAGAGCGTCCGCTATGACCGCCAGAATGGATGCCCAGATCTCATTGGCATCCTGCTCAACCCAGCCCGGATTAGGGAAATACTGCTTAAATTCTTTCTGCGAGGTCTGAACAATTGAACCGTTTTCATCAAAAATCATTGCTCTCACACTTGTCGTTCCTGCATCGAGCGCCATAATATATTTTTTCATTTTTTATTCTCCTTATTATCTTGATTATCTTTGGCCTGCAGCGGATTCCTGTGATGCTAACATTTCAACTCGGCGTTTCCGTTCACTGAGAACAGCTGAAGCAATAATGACGGCAATAATCATGGCGAATATCCAGAAAGCGGGCGTCGCTGTGCCGATAAAAAATGTCTGATAGAACAAAGCTCCGAAAACGCCGCCGATGATCGGTCCAAATACGGGAATCCACGCATATCCCCAATTCGAGCCGCCCTTCCCCGGGATCGGCAGAAACGCATGGGCAAGTCGGGGAGCCAGGTCACGGGCCGGATTTATCGCATAGCCTGTCGTCCCGCCCAGCGACAGCCCGATAACGACGATCAGAAATCCGACGATCAGCGGATTCAGGCCGAGCGCGAATTGATTCGCCCCGATTGACATAATGCCGACCACCAGCACAAACGTCCCGATCACTTCGCTGAGTAAATTCGACCATTTATGCGGTATGGCCGGTCCCGTACAGAAAATGCCGAGCTTCACGGATGGGCTGTACGTCTCCCGCCAGTGCGGAAGATAGTGGAGATAGACAATGCATCCGCCGAGAAAACCTCCGATCATCTGCCCCGCCAGATAAGCCGGCACCTTACTCCATGGAAAAGCTCCTACGGACGCAAGTCCAAGCGTCAGTGCAGGATTGAGATGGGCGCCGCTGAAACGGCCTACTGCATAAGCGCCGACTGCCACCGCAAGCCCCCAGCCCAACGTTATGACAATCCAGCCGGAATTATTCGCATAGGACTTCTTCAGGTTCACGCCGGCGCACACACCGTCTCCAAGAATAACCAAAATCATGGTGCCAATCAGTTCTCCCAAAAAACCGGACATCAATATCCCCTCCCTTTTCATCCTTCGATGAAATCGGGCATAAAAAAACACTTCAGAAAGATTCACGCATTCTAAGCATGCATGACTGAACTGAAGTGGAATGACCCGATCTCAATATCCAGATACTATGAATTAACTTTTCATAACTAATAATAAATCCAAATGTAAACGCTGTCAACGGTGGGCTGGAATTTGCCTGCCCTTTGCCTGTTTTGCGAGAACGCTGCTCGAAGCCTTGTTTTTTCACGTGAAATCCCACAGCTCTTTGTTTGATGTTGAGATAGCGACCGCTCCTGCAGAAAATGCGTCTTCTGCTTCCCCTCTTGTGCGGATCAGTCCGCCGGCAATCACGGGGATGCCCGTCCGCCGGTGGAGCTCGCTAATCATGGACGGAATAAGTCCGGGAAGCACTTCGACCATATCGGGACGTACCTGTTCAAGCTGCCGGTAGCTTGTTTCCATTGATCGCGAATCCAGTAGGAAAATTCTGAGGACCGTGACAATGCCCCTCCTTTTTGCCACGTCGAGCATGACGCTTCGTGTCGAAATAATCCCGTCCGGACGCACGTTCTGGCAGATAAACTCTGCGGCGCAAAGATCATTCTTCAATCCCTGAATCAGATCGGCATGCAGAAACAAATGTTTTCGGTGCCGCTTCGCCATGCGGACCATTTCGGCAATCTGGGCGACATGACTGTCAAGAACAACGACAGAACGGATCGGCATTTCAAGCAATTGTTCATAGTCTTTCATGTTATTGATCGCCGGTATCACACTTTTTTCCGTGAATAGCATCCATGCAGCTCCCTTCGGCCATTTCTGTATATAGGCAATCATCCTATTTTAATCATAACACGACGATAAAAAACCGCCCTAACTATTTCCCTTTGACGCTCTGGTTCGGGTCAGCCCCTTTCCTCATAGGGCAAAAAAAGAGGGTGTCTCAAAAGTCAAATTGATGTGAGACACCCTTTTAATAAGCTAAGAAACAAAGCACCTAAAGGATAAGTTATGAATCAAGAGCGCAGGTGCGCGGGCTCCTGCGGGAACAGCGAGCCAGGGGAGACCCCGCAGCGTATGTGTATCAAGCGAGGAGACTCCCGGGTCGCCCACGGGAAGCGAGCAACCGGAACGCAGCAAAAGCTGTTTGCGGATAACCTTTTGGAACAACCTCATGGAGTTATACGTTTAAACGGATTTCAAATCCGCAAGCAGCCGGGTCGCTAAGTACCGGCTTTCCAGTCATATAGCACGCTTTGCCCGTTCATAGGATTCAGCAAGGATCTGAATCGGATGTTTCACGGCCTTGTCCGTCAGCTGATCAAGCTGATTTTTGCACATACCGCATTCCGTCACCGTATAATCCGCACCCAGATCTTTTACGGATTCTGCCATTGTGCGACCGAGTTTCATCGACACATCGTATTTCTCTTTTTTAAAACCGAACGTGCCGCATTGTCCGCAGCAGCCTGCACCCAGATCCTGAACATCGTATTCGGGGATGAGTTCCAGCATATCCATGGCCGGATTTCCCATTCCCTGGGCCCTCATGTGACAAGGCGCATGATAACCGGCCCTGTCTTTCATCGGGGCGAGATTCACATTCAATTCGCCTTCTTCCTTCAGCATCCGTAAATATTCGTCGGCATCATATACATGAGCGGCCAGTTCTCTGGCTTCATCAGTCCCGTTGATCGACAAGTACTCTTTCTTGAGTGCAAGGCTGCAGCTCGTGCATGTCGCAACCACGTCGTATCCTCTGCGTGTATAAGCGAGAAGACTTTCAATATTATCGCTCGCATTCTTCTGTGCCCGGTTCATGCGGCCATTGGCCAGCATCGGAATACCGCAGCATTTCTGCCGGGGTATGGCAACCTCAATTCCGTTATACTCCATCACTTTAACAAAACTTCCGGCAACTTCCGGCGCGTTGTATGTTGCATAGCAGCCGACAAAATAAGCAACTTTCCGTTTGCTTCCAGACGTCTTGTTTTTGTAAACCCGGTTAAAGTTTTTAAATTGATAGTTTGGAAATTGACGGTCTTCCGGAATGCCCATCATTTTTTCCATCATTTTGCGTATCGGTTTCATCTTCATTGCCATGTTGGTCACGGGGGCAAAAGCGGAGGCCATTTTCCCGACCAGTTCCGCATTGCTTAAAACAAAATCGCGAAAACTAAATCCTGATTTTTCCGTATGAATGGCTTTGGCATAAGCCGTCAGCGTTGAAACGTGAACATTTTCAGGGCAGGACATATCGCAGTTGCCGCATAAGGTGCAAAATTCGATCCGCTTATCATCAATAATCTGCTGATTGTCGACAAGCCGTTTTAATTCCGGACCCAAATGTTTCGGACCGCCAAAATCAAGCGTCACGCCGGAAACGGGACAGCTGGCGACACAGGCATTGCACTTCAAGCATTTTTCATACGTGGTTTCCAGTATATTCGGATCAAGCATTTCCGACCCCTCCCGTAACAGACTGACGAAGCCCGCAGACCGCTTCATAAGTCGATAATAGAGTGTACACGCCTCCGACGATTCCATGGCAGATCATCTGCACCCCTTTGCTCGCTCCCACCGGATACAGGTTCACCGGAAGGCGGGCCATTACCCCGGATGAATCCGTCTCAAGATGCAGCGCAGACTCCTTTATTCCCTCTGGAGTGATCTCAAAACCGCCGCCGAGAACACCGCCGGTAGCAAGAATAAATTGTTTTCCGCTCAAATTGCTCACGCGGCCCGACGTTTTTATCCTTAGAGATTTTATTTCTTCTCCGTCCATATTGGCTCCGACCACTGTCGTATCGGCATAGAAACGTACACCCGACCGGATGGCTTCCCGTTTCAGCCGGTCGTTGAGCCGGATTGCCGTTGCATTCGGCGGCATTCCGGGAGCTTCCGTCACTTTCGCTCTGAGTTCGGAATGAAACTGTCCAACCGTTTCTTTCCATTCGTCTTCCCCGAGTGAAGCGGGAAAAATAAAAAGATCGGGCCTGCCGATTTGCTTTTGCGCCATCTGTTTCTTAATCTGTCCGATACAATCCGTGCGAATATCTCTCTGATCAAGGAGCCGTGCCGCATCCAGCTGGGTCATCAGCCGCTGTGAATACTTTCCTAAATGGATCCTGATCGAATCAATGGATAGCAGGGGACGTTCTTTCTGAAGATTTTTCCGGATAAAAAGCGGCTGAAAATCGGTAAGCTCATTAAAGCCTACAACAACCGCCGATCCTTCTTCCGTGACCGGAGAAATAGTCTCAGGATACAGGGCCGTGTGCTTGATGCGACCCGATCCGGTTACGATTGGAATGAGATCCTGCGGTTCGCCTTTATAGGGGTAACCTAATCGATTCATCAGCGTTTTAAACTTCCGGATTGCATCGTTGAGTCGTGATTGTTGCCAGGAACCTAAATGATAAATCCCCATCCACTCATTCAGATTCCCGTCCGATCCAGGAATAAGATCCATCACTCCGGTCGACTGCATGATTTTCCCTGCTCCGGTCGTCACCAATGCCGTACGGCACCCTTCTTCCCTCGCCCAAATGGCAGACAGCATGCCCGAGAGTCCCTGACCGATAACTACCACATCATACATTTTGATGCGCCTCCTCTCCGAATCCCAAAGAAACCCGGTAAATCGTTTCCATTAAGAGTAATTGCCGGGCAGTTTCTCCCGTCGCAACGACTCCCATTCCCTTTTTCCTTTCAGAAACGGCATGAAGAAGCGCGCCGTCCGCTTCCTCAATCGTCGCCCGCCCTTTTTCAGCGGCGAGGGCGGCAGCCCGGAAATTGCAAAATGTTCCCTGGCACGGCCCCATTCCAAGACGTGTCCTGCGCCGGATGCCTCCAAGGCGAAAACTTCCTTTTTCCGGCATCGCCGCTTCTATCTCCGCCCAAGTGACCTGCTCGCATTCACAGACAATGTGACTTGACTCCTCTTCTTTCAGAGCGGACTCGATCTTCGGAGCCTGCACGCCAGCCCAGTTCCTTAATTTGTGCCTTGCCGCCGGTGCGATATCCGCTTTATTGAACGAGTCCCCGGTCCTTCTTCCCGAAACGGTCTCCACATTCGTCGTGCAATTTGCCTGAACGCCCAGTTTTTCACAAACCAGATCGACTGTTTTTTCCGCCATGAGCCGGAACGTAGTCAGTTTGCCGCCCGTAATCGTAATAAACCCGTCCATGCCGTCCCGTTCATGATGATCCAGCAGGGCCATCCCCCTGGTCACATCTCTTCCGCTGGAGCCGCGGCCGGCGGATGTCTGATACAGCGGACGGCTGCCGCTGTAGGCACGGATCAGGCGCATGTCATCTATCGAAGGAATCAGTGCTTTCCCGTCGGCCAGCATATGTTCCAGTTCCGGCCTGCTCAGAGAAAAGTCATTCGGATTTTCCGTATTGACTCCGGTCGTGCCGAAAATGGTCACGTCATGAGCAGGGACAAAAATATCTCCGTCCCCCGGCATACGCAGACGGTTGATCACGCGCTTATTAAAACGATGGCTGAACACGACTAACATTCCCTTGTTATTTATGATCTTTAAGGGTACTCCTGCCATCCCGGCAATCTCCATTCCCCAAGGTCCGGCCGCATTCACGACAATATCTGCACGAATTTCTTTTTCCATTCCGGTAAGTACATCGCGGATGCACACCCCGACAACCCGTTCCTGCTCAGTTACTATGTCTGTGACTTTGTGATAAGTCAGTGTTTTCGCTCCGCGGCGAACAGCATCGGCACACACATCCACAAGCAGGGTGAAATCGTCCACAGCTCCGTCGGGTACGCAGAAAACGGCCTGAGCCTTTTTATTTAGATACGGTTCTTCACGCAATGCCTGTTCGACCGGGATTTCCTCGACCGGTATGCCCAGCTTTTTACAGGACCTCAGCCACTTTTGAGCATAATCATCATCGTCTTCCGGGAGTTTGACGAACAGGCCTCCTGTTTTTTCGATCGAACCGGGAATCGTTTTTTTCAGAATCAGATTTTCATGATAGCTTTCTACCGCAGCTTCCGGATCGCGGACAGCATACCGTCCTCCCGAGTGCAGCAAACCGTGATTCCGCGTCGATGTTCCGTGACCGAGATCACCCTGCTCGACTAAAATGGCTTTGATTCCGCGTAAAGCCAGGTCGCGCAGGATCCCGGCACCGGTTATTCCTCCGCCGATAACAACCACTTGTGTCTCCAGCACTTCTTCCATTTTTCTCCCCCCATTTTTTTCCAAACAATTAATGAACTGATCCAATTGCTGCAAGGCTCAGGTCACCGATCCACGGGATTTATTCTGTAAGCGGATTCGTAAATAAGTTTGGGCAATCATCTGCCGGACTTATCCATCCGGAAAAAACGGAAAGTAAAAAGCCACAAAAACATGCGCGAACGGGTTTAACCCTGTCGGCAGTTCTCATGGCTTCTTCCATATCTCCGAGCCTTTTATTATATTTTCACATTTATCATACATCAAAATGCTTCGCTGAAGAGAATACAGCGCATCCAAAATTTGAACTTTTGACGAATTTTATATAACTTTTATTAAATAACTTAGTTACGTAATAAACTGGGAAGAAAACGATTTGCCTGCTTTCCGGACAGGAACGTATTTCCCCGACACACGTATTAGAAAACTTGGCTTCGCCAATCCCTTGGCGCGGGCGTTGCCTTAGTTGCAGGGGCCAGGACGGTCTAATGCCGAACATGCCGCAGGACGCGGCGATCTGTTCAGTCGCTTTTACTATAATCCTTTAAAAATTTTATTCTTTCTTATAGTACAAAAAAAGCGGCACCAGGCAGCCGCTTTTTTTGCTTCGCATGAGTGAGAGGAGAGTGAACGGTGCCGGTCTGAAGTCTATGTTCATTTTCGGCAGCCGTAATGAG
The DNA here is from genome assembly GCF_014647035.1 of Sporolactobacillus putidus. GTDB lineage: Bacteria > Bacillota > Bacilli > Bacillales > Sporolactobacillaceae > Sporolactobacillus > Sporolactobacillus putidus. Next base: position 346,514 of record NZ_BMOK01000001.1, read on the forward strand.
GAAGAAGATCTGATTTGCAGGCGGCGGAAAGACGTTCGGGGGCGCTGAACGACGGACGACGGTGCATGGCCCCGGGAATTTTGACTGGCGCTGACCGGCCAATTCTCAGCTTTGAAGCCCCGGCACTGTGTTTCACTTCTTCATCGCTGAACGGGCAGGCCGCTTGACCTGTCGGGAGCGTCCGAAAAGCAGGCTCTGCCTTCAGCTGCTCCATCAGGATTCCGGCTCTCTCGTTCGCTTGGCGGATCATTTGCTACAAAGAGCAGTGACGCACCAATTAAGGTAAATTTTTTACAAGGATCACAGTGCCCGGCCCCCTCTGCTTCGAATGATTCAAACATCTTGACCGGCGTGCAGGTCCTTTATTCCGCGCCGGAACGCTTCCGCTCTCTGCACATTCATCATAACCGGATATTCGTAAGCGGGCAAAACCGCAAATTGCGAATTGTCGCAGCATTTACTGCTGAAAATCCTTTCTTTTTAGCTTTCCGAACGGTTAAAAAAAGATTTTTTGTGATTTTCAGCCTTTTTAATTTCCCGGACAATCAGCGCAGAGAGCAGGTCATACCCCGCATTTGAAAAATGCAGTCCGTCTTCTTGCAACATCGGTCCATAATCCGATTCTTCCAGCATAAAACGATGCAAATCAATCAAGGAACTTTTTGTTTCTACAGCAGCTCGACGGACCGCATCGGCGTACAAGGCCACACGGGTGTTCATTCTCTTCCCTTTTTGTTTTTCTTCAATGACCGGGGAAGGGGTGATCAGGATCGCCTTGTCCGGTCCGCAGGCTTTGGCTATAATAACCACGTTGTCCGCAAACTTCTCTAGAGGAATGCCTTTGTGAAAGGAAGAATCGTTTGCCCCGAATAAAATCGTCACCCGATCATAGCTGTGGATCAGAACATCTCTGTCCATTCTCGCGAGTGCCTGTTCCGTGGTCTCTCCGGGTACACCCGCATTGCGCACCAGCCATCCCAGCCCCTTCTCCAGCCGCCTGGTCAGCGAAGGCTGTTCCCTTTTGCCATCCCAGCCTGCAGTTATACTATCCCCGAAACAGATTAGTCTTTTTTTCAAAGTTACTTCCCTCATTTCACGATTCGTTCCTTATTGCTGCGGAAAATCCAGGCACAGCTTTTTCATCGATTATTTTACACTTTTCACTGATGATCTCCAATCATCGGGGAAACGTCTAACCCAATGATGTGTTCCGTGCGCGTCGAATTCTTTGAATCTGTTCCCCTTTTCCTTTTATAATAAAAAAGGAATGAAATTCTTTTCAGAAAACAGAGGCGATTTTCCTTGGAAAGAACAACGATTTTGGGAACTGATGTTCAACCGACACGTGTCGCACTCGGAACATGGGCAATCGGAGGATGGATGTGGGGCGGTTCCGACGACAAAGAATCGATACGTACCATCAGGGAGGCGCTCGACAGCGGAATCAACACGATCGATACGGCTCCGGCCTACGGACAGGGGCACGCCGAGAAGGTTGTCGGCCAGGCGCTGAAAGAATACGGCAGGCGCAGCGATGTTGTTGTTGCGACAAAGGTCTGCCTGGACTGGGTCGGAACGGACGTCTTCCGCAATGGTTCCAAAGAGCGGATTCGCAAAGAGATTGATGACTCGCTGGCCAGGCTTGGCACGGATTATATCGATATCTATCAGGTTCACTGGCCGGACCCGCTTGTCCCCATTGAAGAAACGGCGGAAGCGATGGGCGCGCTGTACAAAGAAGGAAAAATCCGCGCTATAGGGGTCAGCAATTTCACCGCTCGGCAGATGGAAGCCTTCCGCAAAGTTGCGCCGATTCACACCGTTCAGCCACCCTATAACCTGTTTGAAAGGGACGTCGAGAGGGATGTGCTGCCTTACAGCTTGGGTCATGGCATCGTCGCACTGTGTTACGGCAGCTTGTGCAGGGGCCTGCTGAGCGGAAAAATGACGGAAGACCGCCAGTTCACGGGTGACGATCTCCGGCTCGCCGATCCGAAATTCCAGGCGCCTCATTTCGCACATTACCTTGCCGCCGTTCATGATCTGGAAAAACTCGCGCAGGAACGCTACGGCAAATCCGTGCGTGCGCTCGCCGTCCGCTGGATTCTTGATCGCACGAAAAATGGCATCGCCCTGTGGGGCGCCCGCCATCCTGACCAGATTGCGGCGGCAGCCGAAGTGGCGGATTTTAATCTGGACGATCAGGCATTGAAAGATATTGACAACATTCTTGATAAAAACATTAAGGAACCGATCGGCACCGAGTTTATGGCTCCTCCGACTCGCAAAGAATATGAGCAACAGCACAGTTGAGGGACTCCCCTTTCGGTAGTTTTCTATCGATGCCACTTTGGCCGGTAATGGGTGCTGCCGGGTCAGCGCCCATTACCGGCTTTTCTTTTAGTATTTTATTGACCACTCTTTGAGCCCTTTTCTCTGAAGAAAACGGACCGGTACCGGGCGGCTTTCCGATTCAGATACAGCCGGCAGTTTTCTTACCACGGACCGTCGCCCATTTTCTAACAACAAGTCATCGAAAGGTTGCGATCTCTGATATGGAAAAAGAAAGTGCAGCCGTTCAGACGGCATTACTGCAAAAGCAACAGCACAAAAAATTAACCGTTCATCAATTTATCTTGCGTTTATTATTAATTATAATCGGTGTCGCACTGGATGCGATTGCTCTCGAGGCCTTTCTCGTGCCCAACAAAGTGATTGACGGCGGAGTTGTCGGCATATCCATTATGCTTTCTCACCTGTCGGGCCTGCCGATCGGTATTTATTTGCTCGTCATCAACCTCCCTTTTTTCGTGGTCGGTTACAAACAGATGGGAAAAACGTTTACGATCACCTCAATTTGCGGTGTGACCCTGCTCGCTGTTCTGACCACTCTGTTTGGCCAGATTCCGACGTTCACCCATGATCTTTTGCTTGCCGCCGTCTTTGGCGGGGTTATCATGGGAATAGGCGTCGGTCTGATTATCCGAAACGGCGGTTCTTCAGACGGCACTGAGATTCTCGCCGTGCTCTTTAACGAGAAAACGCCGTTTTCCGTTGGTGAAGTGGTCATGTTTATCAATATCTTCATTTTGGGTTCGGCAGGTTTTGTTTTCGGCTGGAACTATGCGATGTACTCATTAATTGCCTACTTTGTCGCGTTTAAAATGATCGATGTAACGACGACAGGGCTGGAGTCCTCTAAAGCAGTGTGGATTATCAGCGACTATCACGCTGAAATCGGCGATGCGCTGAACGACCGTCTCGGGCGCGGCGTCACCTATCTGAATGGCGAGGGTGCCTACACGGGCAACGACAAAAACGTTATTTTCACCGTTATCAGTCGTCTTGAAGAAGCGAAAGTGAAAAGCATTGTCGATTCGATTGACAGAAGCGCCTTTCTAGCCATAAGCGACATTCATGATGTCAAGGGCGGCCGCTTTAAAAAGCGCAGCATTCATTAAAGAAAGGGACGGCTTTATTTTCCAATCCGCGCATTGTTTATCGAAACCGTACCGTGATTCTTTTTCCCTTTTTTCACCAGGAGTGTGGATACGATCACCCATGCGGCATTGATAAACAGAAGCGCACTTGTCGAGAAAAAGACGTACTTAATCCCAAACACGGCAGCCATATGCCCGCCGAGCAGCGCGCCGCCCAGCGTGCCGAGAAACTGGGCCGACTGATTGTAGCCGAACAGCTGGCCGGTGATTACGGACGGTGCCATTTTCTTGACGATGGTATTAATCGATGGCAGAATGCCGGCAATCGCCAGGCCCATCAAAAAGCGAAGCGTCATTAACTGCCACGGGCTGGAGACAAAAGCCTGGGGAATAAATATAAAACCTATAAAGATCAGCGCGCAAAGCAGGATGCGGCGCGGACCGATCCTGTCGGACAGCTTGCCAAGAAACGGTGCGGAAATGACACTCGCCAGTCCGGCGGCGGCAACAACGATTCCTGAAATCATTTCAAGATTCCGGGAGGAAGGCGCAAGAATCTTTACATAAACGGTAATTATCGGCTCAATGGACATATTGGCCAGCTGGACCATGAACGTAGTGATAAACATAGCCACAAACATCCCGGGATTCGGAACCATATTCCACACATCGTGAAATGACGGCATTTTTTTCTCCGAACGGACAAACTTTTCTTTGATGAAAATCAAGGATGCCAGAAATGCACAAAAGAGTAGGACACTTGTATCAATGAAAACCATGCGCATCCCCACGAACTGTGAGAGGAAGCCGCCGATTAGCGGGCCAACCAGGGAACCGCTGATCCCTCCTGTCGACAGCATGCCGAGTGCCCAGCCCGAGTGGCTCTTCGGAGTCTGGGTCGCAACGAGAATGATAGACGCCGGAATGAACCCGGAAACCGTCCCCATAATCATGCGCAGTGCAAACAGTTCATAAACATTGTGCACAAAAGCCATTGAAAATACGACCAGGCTCATGCCCAGTCCGGCCCGAAGCAGCATCGGTTTTCGTCCATACTTGTCCGCCAGGGAGCCCCAAAGCGGCGACACCAAAGCCGATACAAGGAAGGTTGCACCAAAAACCAGTCCAGCCCACCTTTCGATATCTGAGGTATTGCGGACCCCGAGCTGCTCAATATAGAGCGGAAGAAAAGGGACAATCTGGCTCATCCCCGCCGCCGTCGCAAACGCGCCGAACCAGCACACGTAAAGATTTCTTTTCCATAAGGGAAGTGACACGAAAAAACACCTTGCTTCTTTTTTCTTAAGCTTTGTTAAATAACTTTGCAGATTTTTTAACATAGCCTTTTTTAAAATCCAGCGACAGAGTGAAACAGCGCCCGTCAAAGAAGGAGGGACACTTTTTACACAGTCTTAATAATAGACACAATTGCTTATTTAAACCAATATATATATTATAATAAAAGTATAGGCTATAGCCTATATAAAGCGGCCGTGAAATGAACCTGTATCAATTTCAGCCAGATGGAAGGATGCATAATGGAACTGCTTCAGCTTAAATATTTTCAGACTGTTGCCCGCCTGGAACACATGACGCATGCTGCTAGAGAGCTGGCCATTGCGCAGCCATCTCTGAGTCAGACGATTAAGCGCCTTGAGAGTGAAATCGGCGTCCCCCTTTTCGACCGAAAAGGGCGCCGAATAAAATTGAACGGTTACGGAAAACTGTTTTTGAAAAAGGTGGAAACAGCCCTGTCCATTCTGCAGGAGGGCAAACGGGAAGTGTCCAACCTTGCGCAAGTAAAGAATGACCGTATCGCCCTTGCTGTCATGAGAACGCCGATTATTCCTGATCTACTCAGCAGTTTTCGGAAAAAACATCCCCTTGTCCGATTCCGGGTCAAACAGATTTCCCGGGACAACGTCAACAGACAGCTGGAGGCCGGAGATATCGACGTCTGCATCACACCTTACCCCCGCGAACGAGAAAGTCATTTCAATTGGCAGGAACTGATGACTGACGAGATTTATCTTGTCGTGCCGAAATCACACCCTCTTGCCTCAGAGAAAAACGTCAGCCTCAGGGAAATTGCTCATGAACCCTTCATTTTAAAAGCAGGAGGAGCATTCCGCGAAACAACGGATGCCTGTTGCAGAATGGCCGGTTTTCAGCCGGACATTGCATTTGAAGTCGATGATTCACTCTCGATCCGCGGTCTCGTCAGAGAAGGACTGGGTGTGGCCTTTTTTTCTTCGCTAACCTTGCGGACAATTACGGATTCAACCATCGTTCCGCTAAGAATCAGTCAGCCGCATTGTTTCCGCACCATCAGTCTGGTCTGGAATGAAGACCGTTATCATTCACCGATTGCAGTGGAATTCCAGCAATTCGTCACCCGGTATTTTGCCGACCTGAATCTCTAATGATCAATGCTGCTGTGAACCGGTGCGGCATTTTTCTTTTACTAAATTCTTATTTGTATAAACTTAAACTGCCTGATTCCGCCCCTGCGCCTGTGCCGCCTTTTTTTGGCTTCTCCACCCCGAGTACAGAACGGCCGCGATAATCAAGGTTACGACGGGCCACTCTATCCAGTTCTCCAGATCGCCAAGCAGATCGCTTACGGCCGGCTCGGCAAACAGCATCCGTCCTGCAGTCAGTGCAAGGATGGCCGCGCCTAAAAAAATAATCCAGTGAAACCGGTTAATCAGCGCCAGGATGATCGCGCTTCCGCCCATTAAAAGCGGCACACTGATCAGCAATCCGAAAATAACGAGAAGCGGATCACTCTGGGCAGCCCCCGCAACGGCAAGCACGTTATCCAGTCCCATCAGCGCGTCGGCAACGATAATTGTCCGGACGGCTGCCCAGATGCTCGTTTGCGCCCTGATCTTCTTCCCATTCCCCTTGCCACCATCCGGACGGAGGAGGCGACAGGCAATCCAAATCAGCACCAGGCCTCCCGCCAAATGAAGACCGGGAACCATCAGCAGATAGACGACAATCAGGGTGCACAGCGCACGCAGCGCAACGGCCCCTGCCGTTCCGTAAAGGATTGCACGCGAACGCTGGCGAGCGGGGAGCCGGCGGGCGGCCATGGCGATCACAATCGCATTATCTCCAGCAAGGAATAAGTCGATCCCGACAATAATGACGAGAGAATACCAGAATTCCGGCGAAAAAAATTCCATAGATAAACGGACCTCCTGTAATGTTGCCTTGATAACTGAGATGAAGAAGCGGGTTATCGGACCTCCCTCAAGAGGACACCAATAAATCGGCCGCGCACGTGCTGGCAATGTGCTGTTTTTTTCTCAATAAAAAGACAGCCGCTCCAACGTCTGATGGAAAGGCTGTCTGCATTAAAAAACCTTTGCCCTTTTCATCCGTTCGAGGCAAAGGTCTCGCCAGCAGCGTCACCGCTGCCAGGGAAGGCCGGGGATACTCCCGTAATGACGGCGCTTCTCTGTAGGCTACTCCCCTTTTAAGAGAGCTAATTTGCTTGTTAAATTGATTGTATAATAGACTCCCCGTTGTGTCAATAAAACCATCAGTTCTTTTCATTCGGAAGAAGATGATTCTTATAGGCATAAATGGCTGCCTGAGTGCGATCGGAGACCCCCAGTTTCCCGAAGATGCTGCTGACATGTGTCTTGACCGTTTTAATTCCAATAAACAACGTTTCGCCGATTTCGGCATTGCTTTTTCCGGACGCAATCAGGCTCAGGACCTCGCGCTCCCTTTCTGTCAGCTGTTCGAACGGCCGCGGCTCTTTGTGCAGACCCGCAACGAGCTTCTGCGCCACTTTCCCGTCAATGACCGTACCGCCTCCCTGAGCCTTGCGGATGGCTTGTATAATTTCTTCTGCAGACGCGGTTTTTAAAAGATAGCTTATGGCTCCTGCTTCTATGGCCGGAAATACTTGCGCGTCATCGTAGAAACTGGTCAGAATAATAATTTTCCGCCTGGGGTCTCTCGCCAAAATGTTCTTCGTCGCTTCAATCCCATCTCCATTTTCCATGATCAGGTCCATCAGAATGATTTCGGGCGCGAGCTTTTTATCCAGCAGGACAGCCTCTTTCCCGCCGGATGCCTCACCGACAACGTCAATGTCGCTCTCGGTCGACAGAAAGGCCTTCAGTCCCTTTCTTACCATATCATGATCATCGACAATCATCACCCGGATTTTATTCATCTTCGCTAACCCTCTCTTCTTGTATCGGGACACGGATATGAATGGATGTTCCCTCTCCTTCTTGTGTCGTCAATACAAAGTGTCCGCCAATTTCCGCTGTCCGCTCGCGCATGGTCTTCAGTCCGTAGGATGCAACCTTCTCTTTCGCCGGATTAAAACCGCGGCCATTATCAAATATGTTCAGAACAACGGATTGTTCCTTCACATAGAGCGCCAGTCTGACTTTCGTCGCCTCCGAATGTCTCAGAGCATTGGAAAGGGCTTCCTGGCTGAGCAGGAACAGATGATTTTCAATCCCTTTCGACAAGCCGGGGATCGGATCGACCGAAACTTCGAATTGAATCGGTGTCTTGCCGTCAAGCTCATGGATCAGACGCTCAAGTCCTCTATCAAGCGACTCGCCGCTCAAACGAACCGGGCGCAGGTGAAGCAGCAGTGCGCGCATCTCGCCCTGCGCCTTCCCGGCAATATCCGATACGTCCGCAATATTTTCTGCAGCTTTCTTCGGATTGGTAAATATCGTTTTTTCCGCGGCCGATGCAAGCATGGCCAGGGCGAACAGCTGCTGGCTCACCGCATCGTGCAGATCCCTTGCGATCCGCTGCCTTTCCTCGGTCACCGCCGCATTTTTGACCTTCGCATTGATCTCGACATTTTCATCTGCGAGTTTCTGCAAGAATTTCACCTGTGTGTCGATCTTATCCGCCAGCTCATTCAGCGACTGTTCCACCTGCGAAATCGTTCCCTCGTTCTCCGTTTTTATCCGAGCGGATAGTTTCCCGGATGAGAGCGTCCGGATAAACAGATCCATGTTCTCCATCCGGTTTTTGATCAGGCGGTAATCCTTTGTAAACAGCCTTGTTCCTGTAAACAGATTGGCAAAAAAGCTTAGGAAAAACGCCAATGTACTGATCAGCAGTGCGTGAGGATCCGGAATATAGAAAAAGAACAGCTGCATCATTCCGAAAAGCAGCACAGAAGAGAAAAAGCTCGACGTCGCCTGAATTTTAAACGTTCGGATTCGATAGTTGGACATCGGCATCACACCTGACTGATCGTCAAGTCGATCACTTGAAAATCAAATTTAAAATCAATCTTCCGGACCGTCTGATCGTAATTGATCGTTTGATAATCGATATTTTTCAGAATCCCGCTGTGCTCTTCACCCGCTATTCTAACATCGCCGACTGTCGCTTTGACACTGACCCGAAAAGGGACGTCATCAGGAATGGTGATCTTGATGTCTCCGACCCAGCCTGATAGCGTTATCGGGATGGTTTCTTCGGGAATAAATGCTTTTGTAAAATCAAAATTATAGTTTACAATTTTTACCCGCTCATTGATCGGCCTGACCGTCCAGTTTTCCTCTTTATACGACGCATCGTGGATAAATTTAAATGACGTGCCCGGTCGATCTTCCCCGAATGGTTTTTCCTCGTCGTCATCCAAAATGACATTCACCCGGCGTTTTTTATTTTTGTTTTTACGTTTCCTGTTCACCATCATCCCTGGTCCTTCGAACAGAAGCGTAAGCCCGAAATAGATGATCAGGTAAGGCCACAGTTTCCAAAAATCCTGCCATTGAAAGGAAACCTTCCCCCAATCGCCCGCCAGAATCAGGCCACCGTAAATCAGAAAGAAAAGCCCCCAGAAAAAACCCGGCCTTTTTCGATGCACGAGCGGCACGATAATCAGCAGCATGCCTAATAGAATGAATAGATAGGGTAAAATTCCGACGGGCATCGACATTATTCCCGGGGAAATCATATTAAGACTATCAAGAAGCCAGTAACATCCCAGCAAAATTACCATTAAGGCGATTAAAACTTTACCAAACGGCATTCAGCTCAATCCTTTCAGTTAGGAAACCTCTATTCCTACTATACAGAGAGCCATTACACATTTCTATAGACTGAATACGTTTTTTTTCTCCGTCTTGAGACGGATTATAAGCGGCGGGATTCATCCCGTTGCTCTGCCGTGATGCAATGGGCATCATTCGATCCCGAATCCGACGGGCGGACGCCCTTCTACTGACGACTTTCTTTCTCAAGCCTCTGTTTTGTATAGACCAAGGTGAACAGTGAACCGGCCCCAATTCCGGCAGCCAGAAAAAGCAGGAAACTCGCCGCGCTGCGGACGCCGAGGGCGCCCGCGAGGCTCATGATCAAGCTCTGCGCGGCGAGAAGCGCGAGGATCAGCCTGAGAAAGCTTTTCCTCCTGAAACGGCCGGCAATCGGATACATGCCGGCCAGCGCCTGCGGGAAAGGGTGGTACCACAGTGGCAGCAGCTGCAGGCCTGTCAGATAGACCACTGCCGCTGCCACAAGTGCCGTGTAATAGCCGTTATTGATAAAAAAACAGATGAGCGCCCCTGCCGCTGTGAGCCTCATGTAAATACCGAAATAATCATCTGCGCGAAGAAATGTTTTAATGAACAGCTGACGATAGACGTTTTCTTCGCCAAACGCACGTACTGGGAAAAAAGCGCTGATCAGCCTTCTTGCTTTGACACGATGTCTCAGTCTCGGAACATCCGTAAAAAGATTAGCAAAGCGAAGAAATTGCATCTCCTGTCTATTTTCCATTTCAATTACCCGGTCCCACTTTAAAAGGGAGCGGCCGGCCTGGCGATGAAACAGGAAAATACCGGAAAGCAGCATGATAATTGCGCAGACCGCAGCCACCACCCCGTTCAGGTCCCCGATCAAACCGTATAAAAACAAGAATGACAGCCCGAAACGGAGCATTTTCAGCGGCACGATGCCGTCGATGGACTGTTCCTGCCAGCGGCAGTCGATGTTCCACCCCTTGACCGCAAAAACGGCGGCGGCCACAATCCAATAAGATGCGGTTCCGGCAGAACTCTTCGCATAGAGCGGCGCGCAAATCAGCAGAAAGAAAATAAGAAACGCGCTTTGAATAATAAAACTGTATAATTTGCTCATGCGGAAATAGCCGCCGAGCTCCGCTTCGACCGGAAGAAGAAACACCCTGTCTGCAGGCCGCATAAATGTGCGGATCGGCGAGCGTACGGCAGGAACAGATAAAATAGCGGTTACCATCAAGGCGGCGGGAAAATCTTTCGGCAGACCGTCAAGCCAGCGTTTATAGTAAAACCCTCCGATAATCACGATCGCGTAAAGAACAAACATAAGACCGCTGTTTTTGCCGATCAGATTCCAATAACGCAGCTGCATCCGAAAATTATCGGCGCGCCTTCTCCGCCAGAGTTTGATCAGTTCAGCCATTCTGCCCTCCCCCTTGCCACGGCCAGATAAATATCATGCAGCGATGCCTTGCTGTCGCCGTACCGCTGCCTGATTGCTTCGATTGTGCCCTGGATGGCAATTTTCCCCTCGTGAAGAATAATGAACCGGTCGCAGTACTGTTCCGCCGTTGACAGGATGTGGGTCGACATCAGTATGGCCGCGCCCTGGTGCTTCATATCCTCCATGAGATCCAGAAGGGACTGGATGCCGATCGGATCAAGCCCGACAAAAGGTTCGTCGACAATGTACAATTCCGGCTGAATGAGAAAAGCGCACATGATCATCACCTTCTGGCGCATGCCTTTAGAGAAATGAGTCGGAAACCAGTGCCGCTTCTTTTCCATGTGGAAAAGTTCCAGGAGACGGGCGCTTCGTTCTTCGTAGGTCTTCCTGTCCATGTGGTAGGCCATCGCACTTAACTTCAGATGTTCTTCAAGCGTCAGCTGTTCGTAAAGTTCAGGCATCTCCGGGACATAGGCCATCTTCTGCCGGTAAGCAAGCTTGTCTTCTTTAACCGTTCGCCCCTTCACCCGTATTTCGCCTTCAAACGGATCAAGCAGACCGAGAATGTGTTTGATCGTTGTGCTTTTGCCCGCTCCGTTCAGGCCGACTAGACCGACGAGTTCGCCTGCTTTCATTTCAAAGGACACATCGTGCAGCACAGGGCGCTGATGCGAGTAGCCGCCGCTGAGATGTTCCACGGATAAGATCGTATTCATATGTTCACACCTGCCGTTTGCTTACTCGTGATAAGTTTTATTTTTTCCTTCTTATACAAGTCTAACAAAAAAAAGCGCGAATCGTAAATTCCGACCCTTCTCCCGAAAATCCTTTTTCTTTTTACCAATTAAAAACAATCCGCTTAATCAGTTGTGTTAAAATAGAAACAATTCATGAAAGTGCTTTATAAGCCGCATGATGATTGAAATGAGACAAAGAAGGGATGAGCCACCATGTCAGATGAATCAAACTGCATATTCTGTAAAATCGTTGACGGCGAGATTCCGAGTGCGAAGGTATATGAGGATGAAGATGTATATGCCTTTCTCGACCTCAGCCAGGTCACGAAAGGGCACACGCTGATTATACCGAAAGTGCATCAAAAAGACATTTTCAACTTGAATCCGGATGTCGCCGCAAAACTGTTCCGCCGTGTTCCGCTCGTTGCGGCCGCAATCGGCAAAGCCTTTCATCCTGCGGGGCTGAATGTTCTAAATAATAATGGCACTCTGGCGGGGCAAAGCGTCTTTCATTATCACATCCATCTGATTCCGCGTTACGACGAAAAAGATACGTTTACGTTCAGTTTCAAGTCACATGCGGAAGACTATTCAAATGAGCAGCGCTCGGCTATTGCCCAGGCGATTGCTGAAAATATAAAAGGTGAATAATCGTTTAGAAAAATCGAATGTTTTTCAACAAGTTTGCCTTTTCAAAAAAATAAGTGTATAGTGTTTGTAAAATCTTGCGGCAGGCTGTTAGGGCACTGCCGGAGAACGATCAGTTTAGCTTGAGGAGAGATCAGCGTGAAACTTCAGAATTTAATTATCGTCGCTTTGTTTTTGGCCATCGGAACCGTTCTTCATACAGTGGTTCCGGGGCTTCTGTTTGGTATGAAATCCGATCTTTCGCTTGTGATGCTGTTCCTGGCCCTTTATTTCTTTGCCGATAAAAAGAGTTTTCTGATTATCGGCCTTGTCGCCGGAATTCTGGCCGGAATAACGACAAGCATGCCGGGAGGATTTTTTCCGCACGTCATTGACAAACTCGTTACTGCGACAGTCGTTTTCTTCCTTTTTTCGGCAATCGCGCCGCATCTTTCAAAGATTCCCAAATACGTTGCCGGGGTTGTGATCGCTGGTTTGGGAACGGCTCTCAGCGGCACGGTTTTTCTTTCAATGATGATTTTATTGTCCGGATTGAACCATGGGACCTTCCTTGGACTTTTCGTCACACTGGTTCTGCCGACGGCTGCCGTGAATGCCGTTCTGACGGCGATCCTTTTCCCCATCATCGTCCGAATTGCCGAACGCAGTAATGCCTTCCGTCCAGGTGCCGGAAAGGCCCTACACTGACGGGGAACCCGGCGGGATAAGACGGGTGAAAAAGCCCTGCGGACTGCAGGGCTTTTTAATATGCAAAGATACTGACTGATAGAGTGATAATCGAACCCGACTAGGTTATAATAAGGATAGTCAAGATTATCTGAAGAGGTGAAACGCTATGGGAAAATTTATATCGTACACGATCGGAGCCGCAATCGGCGGACTTGTCGGCGGTACCGTTGTTCTTCTCGTAACGCCGAAAAAGGGCGAGGATATTAGAAACGACATTTTGCAAAGGGCTTCCGCCATTCAGCAGCCGCTCAAGGATGCCGCCAACAATCTGAGTACGGTCAAAGACCGCGTTTTATCGATGAAAGATGAAAGCCTTCCCGTGTTAAAATCGACGGTGTCGGACATCGGCGAACTTTTGAAGGGATGGAAGGAAGACGTTCAGCCTTATCTGACCAAAATCAAAAATAACGTCGTTCAACTCGAAGCTGCAAAAGAAAAGCTGAGCAATAAGCTCAGGTCTAACTCTCCTGAAAAGAAGCCCGGTGAAGAAGAAACACCTCCTTCTCTATAATTTCGAAGTTTTGCCGAAACCAAGCAAGTATAATGCCGCTTTCCAAAAAACGGAAAGCGGCATTTTTTAGTGTCCGGATGTGTGATCCGGAATTCGGCGGCCCCGGAAAGGGTCAAAGTGCCCAGACACCGCCACGAAAAACGGGTTCCCACTTGCCCGACACTGTTTGTCCGTCAATATCAAGCCGGTTTGAGCCGATCATAAAATCCACGTGAATCAGGCTGTTATTCGCACCATGCACTTCCAGTTCCTCCTCGGACATTTTAGTCCCTCCGTCCAGACAGGTCGGATAGGCTTTCCCGATAGCCAGATGGCAGGAAGCATTTTCATCGAAAAGTGTGGTATAAAAAATCAGACCGGATTTGGAAATGGGGGAATCATTCGGCACAAGCGCCACTTCTCCAAGATAATGAGAGCCTTCATCCGTGTCAATCAAGTGCCTGACCACTTCCTCCCCTTGTTCAGCCTCCACCCGGACAATCCGGCCCTCCCGGAACGTCAGGGACAGTTTCTCGATCAGTACGCCTCCATAATTCAGCGGTTTGGTACTCGTCACCGTGCCATTGACGCCTGTCTTCAAGGGGAGCGTATATACTTCCTCAGTCGGAATATTGGCAACGAACGGCGTTCCGCTGCTGCTCATTGACGCGCCGCCGTCCCAATGAGCAGCGGGATCAAAAGCGATCTCCAGATCCGTTCCCGGCGCCCGGTAATGCAGTTTCCGGTATTTTTTCCGGTTCAGTACCGACAGTTTGTCCGCCAGATTCTTCTGATGTTCCTTCCATGCCTGTATCGGATCCTCGAGATCAACTCTTGTCATTTTAAAAATAACATTCCACAGGTCGCTGACAGCGAGCTCCCTTATTTTCCCGGGAAACATCTTTTTCGCCCAGCTGACAGTCGGATAAATCAGTATCGTCCAGCTGACACGATCGGACATACGATAATCATAGTAAGCATCCAGCGCTTTCCATTCCGTCTCTTGATCGACCGCCGACTTGTGCGGATCAATTCCATCAGTGACGCCAATCCCCGGCGTACGGATATCAATACAGGCCGCGCCCCTTTTGACCAGAGTTTCAAGACCGGCCGCTTTCCACACCGGATAATCACGGAGCACATCCTCAGAGACATATTTTAAACGCAGATGATCTAGCTGATCATCCGTCCAATTAAAATAGACGCGCTTTGCGCCCGCCTCATAGGATTTTTCTGTCACAATCCTGACAAGCTCCGCCGCATCGATCGGGGCCTTGATAATCACTTCCTGCCCTTTCTGAACATTCGCCCCGACTTTAACAGCGAGATCAGCATATTTTTCCAGTTTTTGTGCAAAGGTTTTCATTTTCCCCGTCCTCCATGTCATTGAACTTTTAAGCAGACTGCCGGCCGCTTTTTCTTCAAATGCATCCAAAGTTATTTTATCACTTTACGGACGAATATACGCAAACCCCGGCACCGATTTTCATGGACCCTTCCCGCAAAGATGTCTCAATGCCTCTGATGGACGGTAAAAGAAACAATGTTCTTTGGGAGATCGATCGTTTCAGCCTGAAGATAGAGCCGGTTCTGTATGCTGATCTTTGTCAGATCGATATAGATCTGCTGCTTGTCCGGCTGGAAAATAACCCAGTCCGGAAAACCCGCGCTGATTTTTAAGAAATTCAGGACTTCTCTATCAGGAAGTTTCAGATTGCCAAGCCGCACATTGGATTCTTTCAAAATAATCGCTCCATTGCTGACGACAGGATCAAATGTCAGTGTGAATGGAATACCGGTAAACAGCAGTTTATAATCCCCTTTCAGAACAACCCTGTCACCGATGGTCACCTGATACGACAGCCTGTTATTCTGATTTCCTCGTATCTGATCATTAATCATATTCTGCAGCTGCAGCTTATTGGCCTGAACGGTGAAAATAGCGTTTCCACCAGTCAATTTTGAAGGGATAGGTTGTGATGTTCCGGAGAATCCTGACGTCAGCAGACTGAAAAGCAAAATTATAGTCAGCAAAATCATGAAAAGCAGTGCGAAAAAAGCGGCTTTCCATAGATTCTTTCGCCTTTTGTCATTCATCAACAATCTTTTTTCATTCAATTCCGACGTTGCCCCTTTCCGAGCGCCAATTTTTTAATTAAATTTGGAAAATACATCATTTCGGCATCTTAAATGATCCAGGTATGCACCGTTCGAATTTATTAATTATAGCGCATTTTCCGGCGGTTTCCGAGTATTGACAAAATCTTTATATTTTTTCAGAACCCCTTGTTTATACGGCATCGCGACTTTTTTCGAATGGCTGAGACGGATGAATTGGTGAATTACCTCGACAAGCCCGCCTTCTTTCGGGTAGAATGAACAGTGTTGATGGGGAGCGATCCGGTGCATGCTCTATTGGCAGCCTAATTTTCACGGCGGGTGCGACGGATTAAAATAAGTTTCTTCGAAGATTCTGTAGAGAAGCGATTGTTCGAATCGGACATCCTTTAGAAGGGACTAATTCAAATAGGAGTGGACATAGTGAAGAAATTAATCATTGTTTTTGCCGCGCTGCTTGGGCTCTCCGGCCTTGCAGCTTGCGGGAACAGCAGTTTGGGCAGTGCCGTTGTTGTCCAAACCAAAAGCGGCAATATTACGGAACAGGATTTTTACAATGAACTGAAAACAAGCAGCAACGGCAGTCAGATCCTTCAAAACTTGGTCTATGAAAAACTATTATCAAGCAAATACAATGTGTCGCAAAAAGAAGTCGATGCAAAGTATAATCAGGTTTTAAAAACTTTTCCTGACCGGCAGTCGTTTGACGCGGCACTTGCCCAGAATAATTTGACTGACAGCCAGTTCAGGCGCAACATCAAGGATTCCCTGATGATGACAAAAGCGCAGCAGACCGGCATCAAGGTCACCGACAAGGCGCTGCTTGACTATTATAATAAGAACAAGGCTCAGCTTACCCAGCTGAAAGCGAGTCATATTCTCGTCAAAGACCAACAAACGGCGGATTCCATTCTTCAGCAGCTGAAGAGCGGGGCTGATTTTGCCACACTTGCTAAGAAAAATTCGATCGATCAGGGGACGAGCGCGAAAGGCGGAGAACTGGGCTGGTTCCAGGCTTCGACAATGGTTCCGGAATTCAGCAACGCGGCAATGAAATTAAAAGTCGGCGAGATCAGCAATCCTGTCTATTCGAAGACGGACGGCGGCTATCACATCATCAAGCTTGAAGGAAAAAAAGATGCGTTCAATCAGATCAAGTCGGAAGTAAGATCCGCCTATCTGACAAGCAAGCAAAAATCCCAAAGCCAAGTTATGCAGACTTTGATCAAGGATGCCGATGTTCAGGTTAAGGACAAAAGTTTCTCAAACTTGTTCAATTCCACGACTCCTTCATCAACTTCAGCACAGTAACGGTAAAAATCAAAAAAAGCAGCCGCTGAAACGCTTATCCGTCAGCGGCTTTTTTTTTCAGAATCAGTTGTATCTTTGACCTTGTCTGCCGGGCAAATCGGGGGGCTCTCCGTTCAAAGCATGGCCTTCGGATCTTTGTTTCGGTTACGCCGCTCTTTTTCAGCCTCCATCCTTTTCATATAAACGCTGCCCTGTTTTTCGACCCACTCATCATCAATTTCTTTATCTTCCCTGGAAATGGAAAAAGCCTGGTAGCCACTAAAGAGAATACCGGCAATTAACAGATAAACCCACCAGGCCACACCTTCGATTTTGGAAAGAATCGGATCAATCAGGCCGAGCTGCTGCATCATAAATAACATGAAAAGCAGAACAACGGCATATAAAGAACGTCTTACCTGTTTCATTTTCCAGCCTCCTCCGCACAATTTCAGGTTTTTCAGCAATCCGGATCGTCTGATTGCGCCCTAATACCCTATTTTTATGCGCAGGTTCGGACAAATAGTACGGTCTGTCACTGCTTATCCTCGATACTGGACGGAAAAGCAGAGGACTCATCCCCGTCATCCCTATCGAAGGAGGGGCGATACAGGGAGCGGTTGTTCAGTGCAAAGACGCGCTCCGAGAATTCTCCCGGTCGCGTTTTCCGAATTGCCCGTGTCATGATGTTCATTTTGGCATCCATGTCGTCCAGTATATGAAGAATTTCCGCTTCCTTGAAAAGCGGCGGTTTCGGACTGCCCCATTCGGGATTCTCGTGATGGCTGAGCACCATATGCTGCAAAAGGAGCACTTCTTCTTTTTCGGCCATTCCCATCTCACCGGCCACTTTGCCGATTTCGTCAATCATGATTGAAATATGACCGAGTAGATTTCCCGGAAGGGTATAGCTTGTTGACGTGACGCCTGATAATTCCTTGAGTTTGCCCATATCATGAAGGATGATGCCCGCGTAGAGCAGATCGCAGTTTACTTCCGGATAGAGCTTGGCGACCGCCTTGGCCATGTCCAGCATGCAGCACACATGATAGGCGAGACCGGAAAGAAAATTATGATGAATGCTGGCTGCTGCCGGATATTCATAAAATTCGCGATGGTGTTTTTTCAGGAGTGCGCGTGTCAGCCTCTGAATCACCGGATTTTTAATTTCAAAAAGATACTGTGTTATTTTTTCGTCAAGAGCCTCTATTGAAAGCGGAGCCGCCATGACCAGTTCGGATTTTTTGACCGAATCATGTTCGTCCGCGAGACGGATGGTGCGGATTTTAAACTGATTCCTTCCCCTGTATGACATGATATCCCCTTCGGCCAATACGACCGCGCCGGAAACATAGTTTGATTCATCCTCCGGCGTGCATCCCCAGAGTTTCGACTCAATATCCCCGGATTTATCCTGCAAAACAATGGTGAGAAAAGGTTTTCCATTGCTTGCCGTTCCTCTTGTGACGGTTTTAATCAATAAGTAATCACGGACATGTTCTCCCTCTTTATAAAACGCGATCCCTTTCAACTTTCCCATTCCCTTCATAAGTGGTACGCGGCCGAATTTTCATTGAGATATCCTCGAAAACGCATAACGGAAACCCCGACCCGAAAAGTCTCCTACTTCGCCTGATCAGGAGCCTGCAAAAGTTTTTCTCTTGGCGGTGCCGGCACAGATATAATAAATGCCACGCCGTCTCCGCTGTTTTCAACCTTGATCCGCCCCTGATGATGCAGGACGATACGGTTGACGATAGCCAGGCCAAGCCCGAACTGGCCCCCTTCTCCTTTTTCAAAGGGTTCAAACATCGCTTCCATTTTGTTTTCGGGGATCGGCCGGCCGTCGTTTTTAACAATCAAGATTGTCTCGCCGTTCCGTTCTTCTGCAATCATCCATATGTTTTGCTCCGCATAGCGCAATCCGTTCTCCACCAGATTTTCGAAGACCGTCTGCCACTGCTCCTTGTCACCCCAGACGGCTGTTTCTTCCCCCTGAACATGAATCTTGATGTCCGGGCGCTGAGTCATCAGGCGTTTCTGAATGAACAGGGCAATCTCGCCGAACGTCATCCGGGTAAAGTGAAATTTCTGGCTTCGCAGAGAATCGAAACGCGTAAAATAAAGCAGTTTTCTGACCCTTTTTTCCATCTGTTCCGATTCATGAATAATGACGTCCATGGAATCCATAAGATCTCCCTTTGGGTAGATTCCGTCTTTAACGGACTGGGCGTAGCTGTGCACAACCATGATCGGGGTCTTCAGTTCATGAGACGCCTGCTGGAGGAAAACTTTCTGCGACTCGTCGTATTTCATCAGGTTCAGCCGCATTTTTTCAAACTGCGAAGAAAGCCGTTCGAATTCATAGTCGCCTTTCCATTCAAATGGTTTCTCCCAATTCAATCGTGAAATTTCTTCGAAACGGCTGCCCAGAATGTCCAGGGGGCGTTTTAAATAGCGTGCCAGCCAGAATGCGATAAAAAGGCCCAGAATGCCTGTCAGGATGAAGATGAAGATCAGCCTGGCCCAGAGTTTATGCATCAGTTCATTAGTATACGTATTCCACATGTAGGAAATGAGATAACCCGTTTCAAGATTGGCATTCACACGCCGTACGACATAGTACAATGTCGAACCGTGATAAACCAGTTCGTAACGCTGGGAGCCCGCTTTCTGCCGCCGGATGCGAGCCTTCATCTCATTGAAAACGGAAGCCGGGATCGGATTGCCGAGAATCTGGCGGTAATTCGAGTCGATCAGCAGGTTGCCGACCGCCTTGACCGCCTGCTGGCGATCCAGAAAGCCGGAACCCGAATTATCGACTCCATAGTTTCCCGAATCCTGGTGCAGCACATTCTGCAGCTGCTCCTGCTCAATCGTCTCAAAAGAGTCTTCTTTCAAAGCGCTCTGAATGGAGTAAGGATAGACAACAGTCATGATGATGCCGATAATCGATACAAGAAGCGCAAATGACAGCCAGATGCGCCTTGTCAGTGTCCATTTGAACATCAGGACACAACCCTGTATCCGGAACCGTAAACTGTCTCAAGCGACAGGCGGCTCAGTTTTCTCCGGATTCGCCGGACAACATCGTCAACCGCACGATCCGATCCGACATAGTCTTCGCCCCATACTTCTTTGAGTATATCCCTTCGCGACTTTGCGACGTTAGCATTTTCGACAAGGTACAACAGGACATCAAACTCCTTTGATGTCAAATCAATGACCGATTTTTCTTCGTCAAAAACTTTTCGGCGGACGACATCAATCTGATACTTGGAAATGGACAGAAGATTTTCATGAAGCCCCCCGCCGTAAACACGGTGCAGCAGCTTTTTGGCGCGAATGACCAGTTCTTTTGGCAGAAAGGGTTTGGCCAGATAATCGTCGCTGCCGAGTTCCAGCCCGATGATTTTGTCAAGATCCTGGTCTCTGGCCGAGATGAAAATGACGGGCTGTTCCGAATGGTTCTCCTTGATCTTCTGAATCAAATCATATCCGGACATGCCCGGAAGCATAATATCAAGAATCCACAGGTGAACACCGTTATGCATGAATTTGATTGCTTCTTCGCCTGTCCGAAAGACGGAAACGCTCCATCCCTCTCTTTCCATATAAACCTTCAGAATGGAGGCGAGGCTTTCCTCATCCTCGACAAGATTAATTTGAAAGGCAGTTTCGCTCATTTATACTCATCCTTATTCCGCTCAAAATTCCCGCACTATCAGTAAACTTGGCTTCGCCAAGCCTTTGGCGCTGGCGTTGCCTTAGTTTCGGGGGCCAGGACGGCCTAATGCCGAACATGCCGCAGGACGCGGCGATCTGTTCAGTCGCTTATACTATAATCCTTCAAAAATTTATACTATCTTGTAGTATAAATTAAATTATACCATGTGGCCCTGCAGCGCGTGATAAATGAAACAATTTTCATATTTTCGGACATGCCGCACCCGGCTTTTTCCCGCTGCACGGTTTGTTTACCGGACGGCTTGCCTGTTCTGTCCGGAAAGTGAAAGGACGGCAGACGGATGACCCTGCAGAAATGCAGAATCGTGGCACGTAAAAAGGATCACTTGGCGGCGGTTCGATATTTTTTCCAGGAGCGAATAGACACGCTCGGCCCTCGGACGGTCAAAGTTGACAAACCCTTCATCAATAATCACCGGCAGTGATTCACCGCTGTCAAAAACCTCTGTCAAAGCCAGGCGAAGCGACAAATACAACTGTTCGGCGGTTCCCCGGCTCAGTTCGCCCGCGAGAAAAGTCCGGCCGTCCCTGCGTTCTACGGCGAATCCGTTTTCATCATTGAGATTCAGGGATATGTAGGCTCCGCCCGTTACCTGCTCAAAATAGCGTTCTGCTTCTTTCAGCACTCTCGGCAGCCTCTGTTTACGGTAGTTGTCCTTAGTTTTGCCTATTGCCCATTCGGCCATCCGGCAGACAGCCCACTCCCTGGCTTTGCTGTTGACCTCGGTAAGCAATGCATGATAGCGGTCCAGTGTATCGCGGTATGAGTCGTTGTCTACCATGCTCCGGGACTCCGCCTTTTCTTGAATCAAATGCTCCCTGACTGCTTTCAGCTCTTCCTCCAGATCCGACAGACGTTTTTTGAGTTCTTCTCCCGTGATCCCGTCCCACTTGCCTTCGTTGAGATCATGAAAATAGCGATTCAGATTTTCTTCATTTCCCGCCAGTTCGAGCATGTGCATCTGCCGATCATTCCTTTTTTCTTTCAGCTTCTGAAGGCGGTCATAGCGATCGGCAGATTCAAAAAACTGTTCTTCATCGGCAGCACCCGCGAGTTCGAGCAATCGGTCCTGTTCCTTGTAAAAACGGTCAAGCTTCTTTTTCAATATCTGTACCTGTTTCAGATTAGTATCTCGCTGTTTTTTCAGATCCTGAACCTGCCGCTGTCTTTCCTTCTCTGTATTGTATCGTTTTTCCAAAAAGGCGGCATCACCTCCGGGTACGTGAAGAATGTCCGAAAGCCGCTCTCTTTCCCGTTCAAATCGTTCATGTTCCCCCCGCCTGTCCCGGATACGGGCTTCAACGACCTTAATTCTGTTCAGGAGGGCCTGCGCCTCATCAACCAGCCGCACAATGTCTGCAGCCCACTCCGGCCGTTCCATTCTGTAACCCTTTGTGGCAAGCCATTCCTTGAATTGACGATTTTCCTCACCCAGATCCTTTTTAAGAGCTTCAACGTTCAGAAGCGCTTGTTCACAGGCCCTTTCAGCCTTGGCAAACTGTTCACGGATAAAACTCAGTTCCGCTTCATAACGACTATCAACTGCTGGCCCAGTTTCATTCCTTGTGGACGACGGGATGCCGTTTTTCGACGCCAGCCTTGACGTATAGACAAAGAGTCCGCTGAGCAGCAAGCCGAAGAGAAAAATGAGAACAGCCGCTGCAGGGGTGAGCAGAAAGTAGGAGATCACGGCAACTAGGGCCGTCACAGCAAGTGCGGGTACGATCATCGGAACAGAAAGCGGGCCTGGGTTAACCCCGGTCCGGCCTTTCCGCTCATGTGCCCGCTTTCCTCCGTTTTCTTCCCCATGTTCTTTTTCCAGTGCTTCCAGACGATTTTTCAGCTGCGAGACCTCCTCTTTTCGGCCGGCAAGATCTCTGGAAGCGTCGGACTTCGCTTCCGCCAATACCTTCAATCGCTCTGTTTTTTCCTGCAACTGATGTTTGAACGCAACATCCACGGAAGCCCGGCTCAGCGCTTCTGCATCCCACCCGGGCCCGAGATTCTTCAGCACGCCGGCGTATTCGGTTTGATCTTTCCGCCGGTCATCCTCCAGCAGGACTGTTTCCCTGAGATTTTGTTCGTCTTTTACGGCTTCACGAAACAGTGCCGTAAGATTCCCCTCCTCAGAAATCCAGGAATCATCGACATGAACCGACTTAATCGATTCGTTCAGCTGCTGTATCCGGTCCGCGAGGCCAGCCGCTTCGTCCTTCGCAGCAGCAATCTGCCTGTGCCAGTCATTATACTGAATTCTTCCGTTTTCCGGAAAATGGGCGACTTCCCCCATGCCTTTGATTTCATCTTCCAGTGCGCGGTAACTTATGATGATTGGCCGGATCGCGGAAAAAGCGGTCCATTCCTGATGGCGCTGCAGGGCATCCTTTCTCTCCTGGTCGAGCCGCCGGATTCTCGCGTTTTCCCGATCGATCTTCTCCTGAATCTGCCTGAAAGCATCCAATTTCTTTTCATGGTTTCTCATTTCTGTCCGAAGCCTATCCAATTCATTGAGGAGGTGATTAATTTCAGGATTTCTTCCGCCCTTTTTGAAGAGGGCGCCACACCTTTTCCCCAGTTCCTGTTCCGCTTCCGCAAGCTCCCGGCTCCCGATCATCCCCGCTCCAAGCAGAAAGTCGTTCAGATCGGAAGGTTTCATTTTTTCAATGCCTCTGAGTCCCTCAAGGTCGAAGCAAAAGACGCTCTGATATAACAAACGGTCAACCCCGTGAAACTGTGCATTTACGTCGCCTATCCCGCTGCTGCCGGTAAAAAGGCGGGGGTCCTCTTTTTCTTTATACATCCTCTCGAGTCTGAACTCGTGCCCGTCTTCACCCTGAAAAGTCAGCGCTCCGCCAAGCCGGTTCTCTTCATTATTTCTAAGCCACCTGGCAAGCGAATTTTTCTGGGGATAACCGAACAGCGTGTTAAGCATGAAGTTCATCAACGTCGATTTTCCCGCTTCGTTCCCGCCATAGATGATCACAAAGGAAGAATCCGGCAAAACGATTTTCTGATTCTCAAAACGGCCAAACTGATTAATGTCCAATGATCTGATTTTCATTTGCCCGGCGGCTCTGTTTCAGCAAAACCGCGCCTCACCTTCCTTCGTTCATGATTAAGTCTGACAGCCGGGACAGCGATGAACGTCTGTATTTTCGTTCCCTCCTGCGGCCTGAAAGCCTTCATCAGCTCATCCTTCCGATATCCGGAAGAAGTTTCTCAACAAGCAGCTGCTCTGCTTCCTGTTTAATCTTCTCCTCCTCCTCACCTGTAAGCGGGCTGAGATAACGTCTGCCGGCATGGTGCCGGTAAAGCACGGCTGCCGCTTCTTCCAATGCTCCCTCCGTCTCAATCAGCCTGAAAAGATCCCCGATAAAATGCGGGCTCCGCAGCAGCTCCTCCCGATTCCAGTCCGCCCTGACCGTTATATCGCCGGAATTCAGCCAGACAAAATCGGGCCTTTCCTCTTCACCATCATTCGTTGCCTCAGTGAACTCCCGAATGAGATCATTCAGCTCGCTTCGATCCTGATCCGTGTCGGAAAAAGAAAAATCCGCACGGAGAAAGATGCCGCATTCATCGCTGCGGGCTTCTTCCTTGGTACGGTCGAGCACCTTTTCCAGATTCTCGGCCGTGATCCGGCCGGTCAAAGCAATCTCCTGCCTCTTCCATAAAATGTCGGCTGTCGGAATAAAACGGACATGGGCCCCCTGACCGTCCAGTTCGACAAGTGATGCTCCTTTATTGCCTGTTTCCTTTACAGACAACCCCTGGATATCGCCCGGATACCAGATCGGCAGCGGAGGGGACAGCTGCTGCCGCTTGTGGATATGGCCAAGTGCCCAATAATCAAACGCTTTTTCCGCAATCTTTCCGACCGAAAAAGGTGCATAACGGCCTTCGCCAGCCGCCGACCGCTCTGCGCCGTGAAGAATGCCGATGTGAAAATCTGCGCCGTCTTTCCTGATGTATTCCGCGCCCATATCTCTCGCCACCCAGCGCTCAGCATAGCTGAACCCATATAAATGAACAACCTGGCCGTCCTGCTTCCGGTATGGAATCATCGCCGGAAAAGTCGGGAAGACATGAACATTTTCCGGAAAATCAAGTCTGTTCCACGGATCATCCAGATGATCATGATTTCCAAACACAAGAAATACCTGGATTCCCCCCGACTGAAGACGTTTCATGGATTGAATAAACCTTTTCTGGGCCAGCAGGCTGCGATGGCTTTCGTCAAAAATATCGCCAGCAATGATCAGAAAATCCGCTTTTTCCGCCAATGTTCTGTCAATCAGCCGGCCCAGGGCTGTAAACGTGCTCGCCTTCACGCGCGCGTGCAAGGGTGCGGGGAGTTCCGAAAGTCCTTCAAAAGGCCGGTCGAGATGCAGATCGGCGGCATGAATGAAACGAATCATATCATGCATGCTCCCTCTCTTTAATTTGTGCTTGTCTTATATTTTAGCATATCTTCCGATCGATCACACGTTCTCTTATACCGAAAAAAACCAGGCAAAATGCCTGGTTTCATGTAGAAATCCAGATTATCGGCAAGCGGACCCCAATCACCTTTGACTGCTAAGAAAAACTTGACGAAGCCAAGCCTATGACGACGGCCTGAGCCTTAGTTTTTCTTATACCAGACACCTCTAATCTTTTTTTATTACACTTTCTTATTTGTACAAAAAAAGTCATCCGCATCCGGGATCGTCCTCAACGTCCGCATCAGTGAACGCGCAGCTGCTTCCGGAACACTTCCCTGACCACATAAGCAACGCCGTTCATCTCATTCGTCCGCGTCACCCAGTCCGCCTTCGCTTTCACATCGGGAGAGGCATTCCTCATCGCAACGCCGAGCCCTGCTTTTTCAATCATCTCCGCATCCTCCGGCCCGTCGCCGACCGCCACAATTTCATGAAGAGGAATGCCAAGTTGTCCGGCGAAAAAAAGCAGTCCGTTAAACTTTGACGTTCCCTGGCGTACCAATGTGATGTCGTGAATCGAGGGGCGGCTGACAGCGAGCGACGGAAAATAGTCACCCATCGCTTGTTCAATATCGTCCATTACTTTTTCATCTTTCAGTTTGATTTTTACATCCGTAGCACTCTCATAATTTTCCAAAAGATACTGGCTGAGCGTATCCACATAGGTCACCGGATAAAACAGCGGCTCATTCATACCGATGGTCATTTTAGCAATCAGATTTTTTTGGCGCGGCCTGTTGCTTATTGACAGCCGTTCATGGGAAATCTGAATCTGGCACGGATAGGTCTCCAGAAATTCAACAAGCTGCAGCAAGACGCTATGTTCGATTTTGCTTGTGTAGACCGGGTTATCCATTGAAGAAGACACGAATGCCCCATTATGCGTAATAATCGGATGAGTCAGTCTGAGCGAGCGAGCCACTTTGGCCGCAGAATGAAAGTGGCGTTCGGAAACAAGTGTGACGACAACGCCTTTTTTACGAGCGTACTGAATAACGTCTTTAGTCTGCCGGTCCAGTTTATTGCTGTTGGTCAAAAGGGTTCCATCGATGTCCAATGCAAGCAAGCGGTATACCAAGGTCCTCCCCCTTTTCGGAATCCAGATTCAATCCCCTATTCCTGTTCCCAGCATATGAAGCACGCCCAAGAAATAGAACAAGACCGGGGAAGGACGTCACGGTTAACTGCTCGCCTGCCGTCCGCGAACGCCGGCGATTATTGGCGCTGTTTCAGTAAAGAAGAAAAAGAAGTCCTTGGTACAAACCGAAATTGGTAATTATACCCCGCTCTCTTCTATCGGGAATAAGAGCTGCTCGGGAGTATCTAAGATGGACAGGATCGGCTCATCAGGAGATGATTGATCACCGCTTTTTTAAAAAATGGTTCCCTTTCTTCGCAGCAAAATAAGAGCGGCTTAACGCCGCTCTCTGTATATTTCTTAATCATTTCTTTTTTTATTTCTGATAGCCGCCAAATTGAGACTGAGCCTGAGCGACCAGACGTTTAGTAATTTCTCCTCCAACCGAGCCGTTCGCTCTGGAAGTCGTATCAGCCCCGAGGCTAACGCCAAATTCGCGGGCAATTTCCACTTTCATCTGATCAAGTGCTTGCTGTACACCTGGCACGAGTAATTGATTTGAATTTGCCATGTGTCTCACCTCCCTTGTAAGCCTATTTTGCTCCGCTTTCAAATTCTATATTCTGATTAACGGCTGGAAATTGTTAGCGGAGTGCTGCATTAAAAGGGACGAACACGAATGGCAAAAAGGATAAAGGGCAACGGAAGAAAAGACGAAGGCTGGGCGATCGGACGCTTTAATTTACTGGTTTTAATGCACCGGTTTTCGGGTCAATAACCAGGCCGTATACGGGCGTTCCTTCAGGAAGCAGCGGATGATTCTTTATGATCGATACGCTCTTCTGAACCTGCGCTTCAACCGATTGAAAACCGCCCAGCCACATGTTCAGGTCAATTCCGTCACTTTCAAGCGCGGTAAACACTTCTTCTCCGACTCCGCGATCTTTCATGTCCTGAATCATTTTTTCCGCTTCGAGACCATGCATACCGCACCCGGTATGACCGATCACATAAACCGCCTCGGACCCCAGTTCATACAGGGAGACAAGGATGCTCTTCATGGTGCTGCCGTACGAACCCTCAACCATTCCTCCGGCACATTTTACCATTACGGCATCTCCGTTTTTTATATTTAACGCTTTCGGGAGCAGTTCGACCAGTCGGCAATCCATACAGGTCACGATTGTCATTTTTTTTGCCGGGCGTCCGCCTGCTTCATATGGGACATAAGCTTTTTCTTCCACAAATTTTTGATTATATTCCAGAATTTCTTCCAACTGTGACACTTTTCATTTACCTCCGCTAATCATTATGTATCATCAACAATCATAGAGGAATTTGAAAAATGAATCCAGCCTCATGCTTGATTTCACGTCGTAAAAAATAAAAGCCGCTCCCCTGTTAAGGAGAGCAGCTTTTAAAAAAAGCGAATCACAGTTTAACGACGTTGGCTGCCTGCGGTCCGCGATTGCCTTCAACTACTTCAAATTCAACAGCCTGACCTTCATCAAGCGTCTTGAAGCCGTCGCCCGTAATAGCACTGAAGTGAACGAATACATCGTTTTCACCTTCAACTTCGATAAAACCGAAACCCTTGTCTGCATTAAACCACTTAACTTTACCTGTTTTCAAAACGTAAACCCCCTGTAAATTTGTCATATGCGCATGTTTTATTTGGAAAACGAGCTATGTCTGCTTACAACCATCATAAGCAAAACCTATCCCACCCATTAAAAAATTCACATATTATAAAAAGTATCAATAAAGTAGCTAAACATTGATAATCCTTTTATAACACGTGAATTATGAATGCCATCTTTATCACACGAACAAGTATAAAATTGGAACAAACAATCACTCACATTGATTCACAATAATTATATACGCACAATAAAAAAGTGTCAACATCCCGAAAAAGAAAAAGCACAATTACTTAATGTTATTATAACATACTGGTGTCCGTTCATCCTTAGATGCTTCAATGACTGATAACTTTTTGCGGCCTGTCCGCAAACTCGTCCTGCAGCAAATCGACAAGGCAGTAAATTTCATCCTCCGCCAATTGGATGTTCATTTCTTTTTCGATAACTTGGGAAGCGTTTTTGACCTTGGCAAGCATCCCTTTTTTTTCATCTGTGACCCCATCTTTGTATTGAAGAACTTCTCCCCTGACCGCACGTTCCAGAGCAAAAGCGCTGTGGACGACAATACGAAACGTGGTCGTATTTTTAAAATGGACATCCAACTCCTTCTGAAGGTTGTCACAGAAGTGCATCAAAGTTGAAATCGCGCGATAGGGATTCAGATAGGTCAGCATCATTTTCAAACTGTCTTCGCACAGTCCGCGGACGATCATGTCGGATTGTCCGTTTTTAATATGAATGCGTTCGTTCCTGATCGCCTGTTTGATCGTCAGCTGCCCCTCTCCTTCGATGAAATGTTCCAATGAAATGAAAGGCGCATTGATTCTCGGTTTTCTGACTCCGACCGACGCGATGATCGTATATTTCTTTTCCAGTTCCTGTACGTTTTGATTCAGACCATCGACAGACAGGGGAATGATTTTTATCGGTTCATCGGTGATGTCGCCGAGAAAAGTTTTAATCAACTCGTCTATTTTTTTCGCCGCACCTTGACCGCTGGAACAAATCGTCAGTATGGCTTTCGGTTTTCCCTGATTCTTGGATGCCTGAATGATTTCCTCTTCAACAGAATTCTGAGGGCTCTTCAGGGATGCCGCGATGGATTTCAAATCCATGTCCAGAAAATTGGCCTTCCGCACGGCATCGAGAACCATCGGCGTCGATACCCTATCAACTGCTTTCACTTCAATGTCGGACTTCTCCCTGATTTTTTCTTCAAAATAATAAAGCGATCCCATATCAACCAGCATCAATACCCCTTCTCCGCGATCCATCTGCCTGACGGCTGCCGCAATTTCGCCCAGGACGACTTTAAAGCTGATATCAAGAGGCATATCCACAGCCCTGATATTATAATCGCCAAGCAGCTCCTTCGTTACATTGACAATCGATGTCGCCGTGCTGTTCCCATGGGCCGCGACCACAATGCCGACCTTTCCCTTTTGATTCAGTTCATTTGCAGAGACAAGCAGGATTGCCAGATACATGACTTCGATCTTCGGAAGCCTGACTTTCAGTTTTTCTTCTATAATTTCCCTCATTTTCAAAGCGACCTGGTACTCGATCTCGTTTTCATCGATCAGCCTTCCGTGTGAAGACGAGGCCCCCGCATTCAGCCTGCTTTTTCTCTTCAGAAAACCATCGATATGGAAGCTGATAAAATAGAGAAATTTATCATTAAAGGTTTTGTGCAGCATGCTCTCGGCAAGCGACCTCAGTTCCTCGGCCAGGTTGATCACGCGCTCGTCCACCAGCTTGGACAGTTTCATGTTGGGCCTTTTCGTGACCTGCTGATAGAAACTTTTGATGTGCAGTTTGATATCCGTGGCTACAAAACGATTGATCTCGGCAGGATCCACATTTTCCTGCCTAAGCAGGTTCGCCTTATCCTCGATGATTTTGTACATATCAAAAGGAAGCTCATAAACGTCATCATCGACCAGTTCCTTGCTCCCCTCTCCTGTAATCACCGTTACTTTGCCTACTTCATTCGATATTTCTTCGTTCTCCCGGGCGTTCCGCGAAATGAGGCTTAATCCTTCTTTCATTTCCTGGGGCAGCATTTTAACATATAGATTCACATACGGACTGTCCATGCTGTCCAGAAATCCCTGTGCGCAGACAAACTGAATGTTTGACTTCAGTTGTCCGACATTCCCGAATGTTACACTGCCGATCAGCGCCTTGATCACATCTTCATTCACTTTAATATCCTTGTGAATCCTCTTTGCTTCTTTCGACAGTAAGTATTTGGTCAGATCCACCTTCTCTTTTGCCTGCCGTTCATGGAATGACGGCATTGTGATGGTGACCGGGATCCGCCTCAGGAATGTCTGAAGAAACGAGGAAGACGGGTCTTCCGTGGTCGCGGCAATAATCAGAACTTTGGCCTGCCTTCTTTTCTCCGTCTCGCCCAGCCTGTTATACCGCCCGGTGTCCATAAAATAGAAGATCATTTCCTGCCCCTCTGGCGGAAGACGGTGAACCTCATCAAGAAACAGGATGCCGCCGTCTGCTTTTTCCACCAGACCCTGTTTATCGCTTTCCGCCCCCGTAAAAGCGCCTTTGACATGGCCGAAAATCTGTGAAATCAAAAGCTGCGGATTATTATAGTAGTCCGCGCAGTTAAAAACGATAAAAGGTGAGTTTTTATCCATTCTTTTCATATACACGGCGTAGCTGTGCATCATGTGTGCGAACAGCGTCTTCCCTGAACCGGTAGGCCCGAGGATCAGCGTATGCAGGCCGCGCGGGGGATAAACGACAGCCGCTTTGGCCTGGCCCGTCAGTTTTTTCAGACTGCCGTCCGAACCAATCAGCAGGCTGAACGGGTCTTCGTCCTCGCCGATGTCCGCTTTTTCTCTGGCCAGGTAGAGTTCCTTTAATGAAGAAATATCTAATATCGTTTGATCAATAATATAGCCGTAATTTTTTTTAACCGTATCACGCGGGATGTACAGCACGGGACGTTTTTTAATTTTAATAACCTTTCCGAGCCGTACGAGATTGTTCAGCTCAAGGCTGACGTTGTTTCTCAGCATATCCAGATCGTCCGCAAGATCGTCTGCCGAAAAACCTTCCCGCTCCAGCAACTGGTCTTTCTTCAGGGCATCGCATTTCTCCTCCAGTTGTTGATAAATGCGGTCGATTCTTTTCATTTCTATTCCCCCGCAGTGAAAATTTATTCCCGAAAACAGCTTTTCCAGGCGGTCTAAAAAAAAACGGACCGAAAGTCACCGAAAACGATTTTAATTTCATTTTATCATAAGACACTATTAGTGTATTAATCAGGAAACAAAAATAGCATAATTACTTATATTCACGTAAAAAATAAAAAATAAAGTTCATTATTACTTGAATATAAAGATATAATGAATTACAATTACTTAAAAGGAGATGAATACAGTGTATCAAGAAGAGCGGCTGGTCAGTATTCTCGATTATTTGAAAGCGCATCAAAGTATGTCCGTAAATGAGATATGCGCACATTTTCAAATTTCGCGTGACACAGCCAGAAGAGATATTGTCAGACTGACCGAGCAGGGCGCGGCAATCCGGACGCATGGCGGCATTGCCCTACCCGATTTACAAAACACGGTATTGGCGTACCGCGAAAGGCTTCAGACTTTTTCCGGTGAAAAGATGCGCATTGGATCAATGGCGCTTTCGTTGATTCACGAAAAGGGCCACTATTTTTTTGATACATCAACTACAGTGTCATGCATGGCGAGACAGCTGGACATCGAGGTCGCCGTATACACTCACTCTCTGGATATTGCTGAAATTCTGTCCAATCAGACCCGATCAACCGTCTTTCTCTTTGGCGGGGCGCTTAACAAAGCAAACCGTTACCTGTTTGATATTGAAAGTGCCGGTCAGCTTGAACGAATCCATTTTGACTGTGCTTTTCTCGGCGCGGCGGCGATAACGGAGGACGGATTTTATTATGAAGATAAAGACGACGCTTTTATAAAAGGAACAGTCGCTTCCCGGTCCGACAAGACCGTTGTCCTTGCCGACAGCAAAAAATTTACAAAAAGGAGCCGTTTTAAAGGACTTGACTGGGAAAATGCCGACACACTGATCACCAATGAAAGACCTCCTGCACCCTTTATTCATTCGGAATCTATGCGCGGGACGGAACTCATGATTGCAGAAGCAGGCGGAAACGCTGTCTAAAGAGCTTAAAATGAATATCGGGGAGGAAATAAAATGACCATTAAACTTGTGTTCAGCGATATAGACGGAACGCTGCTCAACTCTAGCCATCAAATCAGCGAAAAAACACGACGGGCTGTCCATGATTTGTCTCGGAAAGGTATCCCCTTTATTTTGGTTTCGGCACGCATGCCGGACGGGATACTCCCTCTGCAGCATGAGCTTGGCATTTGCGATCCGGTCATCTGCTATGGCGGGGCGCTGATTCTTGATTCCAGGAAGTCGGACGGCCTGAGAAATGTGATGCTCAATGTTTCTATCGAGACAGATACCGTTCTGTATATTTATGATTTGATATGCAAACGCTTTCCAAATGTCAGTGTATCCGCCTACAGCCCCGATGAATGGTTCGTTCCTGAACCGGATAATGCCTGGATCGCACAGGAACAGGCCATCGCAGGCACTAAGGCACATCTTTTGCGATTTGCGGACAATGATATGGATAAAGATTTTCCCACAATTAACAAAGTTTTGTGCATGGGACCTCCCGCAGCCATTGATTCACTTGAAAAAGCGCTGGCCGAAAGCAAAGTGGGTGCCACGTTCTACAAATCGAAACCTTCTTATCTTGAGATTATTGCGAAAAGTGCCAACAAATCGGCGGCCGCGGCTCTGCTGACGGAATACTACCATGTTAAAAGGGAAGAAACCATGGCGTTCGGCGACAACTTCAACGATCTGGACTTGCTGCGCTTTGCCGGCGTCGGCGTTGCGATGGGCAATGCCCCGGATGAAGTAAAAGCCGCTGCAAACGTGGCTGCGCCATCCAACGATCAGGACGGAATCAAAAGTACTCTCGAAAAATACGATTTGATCGATCGGCTTTTATTCGAGCAATAGGTTGTCTGACTTTACTGCTGCGCGGTAAGCAAGATCGGGTAAATTTGAAGGGAATGATGCAAAGCGCTTACTGAGTATGAAACGGAGCAACTTTTCCCCGAATTGAAAAAAGCAGCTCCGTTTTTGGAAAAAAATCAAATGGATGAACGCACAGGATAAAACTTAAGAATGATTGGGATGAACTTCTGCCGGATTCGGATGAAGTTCCGGATTTCGGAACCCTTTTTGCGGCGCAGGAATGACGGCTTATACCTTCCATACGAACAACTCTTTGTTTCGCTGGTTTGCCCTTAAATGAAGACTGGTTGCTGTTATACGTCACGCCTGGAAAATTCATCCAGGAAGCGAAACAGCAATTTTTTATTAGCTTCGATTTTATCCGCCTGGCCGATCATTTTCTCAGCCCGCTCAATAAAAGGACCGGGGGTCAGCTCATTTTTCGAATGTTCGATCACGCCCCGAATATTTTTCTCAGCCATTTCGATATGAAACTGCAGGCCGGCTGCGTGATCATGGTAGAGGAATGCCTGATTTTCGCATGTTGCACTCGATGCCATTCGCTCCGCTCCCTCCGGCAGATCGAACGTGTCGCCATGCCAGTGAAACACGTCAAGTGTATCGGGGAAAACCCGGAACGGGCCCTTTCTGTTTGCCGGGAAAGAGATCGGAAACCAGCCGATCTCTTTTTCCTTTCCCGGATGTACCTTCCCGCCGAGACAATCGGCAAGCAGCTGCGCGCCAAGGCATACACCCAGAATCGGCATCCCGCGGTCCAGTGCGTTCCGGATGAATTTTTTCTCCTCGCGGAGCCAGGGATACTTTTCTTGCTCATAAATGTTCATGGGGCCGCCCATAATCACCAGTAAATCGATTTTTCCGATGTCCGGAAGCCGGAACGGTTCAAAAAAGTGCGTTCCACTGATTGCATGATGATTCTCTTCCGCCCAGGCGGCAATATTCCCGGGCGACTCAAATGGAACATGCTGGAAGTAATGGATGTGCATTTCGCCGTCAACTCCTTTAACTCATTTTTATGACGCAGGCCCTGCCGGTGAATTTTCGGACGCGCTGTTTCTGATACACAGGGCATGTGATACTATTATTATAAAGGATAATAAACGAACGAGAGGCCGTGCACCTGTGTGGTTACAGCTTTATTCAAAAAATGCGATGTCAAAGGAGAACAAACGTGTCAATAAAAAAAATATCTTTAATCGGTATGGGTGCCATCGGCTGCGCTTATGGAAGCAAACTGCATGATCTTGCACCGGAAAATCTCCACGTGATCGCGGACGGGGAGCGCATCAAGCGATACAGGGAAGACGGATTTATCATTAACGGCAAACCTTATTCCTTCAATTATGTGACCCCTGAAAACGAAACTGAACCGGCAGATCTTGTCATCATTGCCGTCAAGTTCACCCAGCTGCCGCAGGCCATCAGAGACATCCGCAACCATGTCGGCGAAAAGACCATCATTTTGTCCTTATTAAACGGCATCTCCAGCGAAGAAATGATCGCGGAAAGCTACGGCACAGACAAAATCCTTTACTCGCTCTGCAACGCTATCGACGCGAACAGGGAAGGCAACAACGTCGATTTTACAACCTACGGGATTATCTACTTTGGTGAAAAGACAAATACGGTTTATTCGGAGAAAGTGAACGCCGTGAAGAATTTGTTTGACCGGGCCGGCATTGATTATAAGATTCCCGAGAACATGATGCGTGCCCTATGGTACAAATTCATGGTCAACGTCGGTATCAATCAATCGTCCGCAGTCACCGGCGGACGTTACGGAACATTTCAGACCAACCAACAGGCCATCGATCTGATGATTTCAGCCATGCGGGAGATCATCAGCATCTCTGAAAAAGCCGGTATTGGATTGAATGAACAGGATATACAGAATCAGCTCGACATTTTCAAAAAGATGAATCCTGAGGGCCGGACATCCATGCTTCAGGATATTGAGAGCGGAAGAAAGACCGAGGTGGACATGTTTTCAGGAACGGTATGCAGGTTAGGCGAAAAATACGGCGTTCCGACTCCGGTTAACCGCACCTTGTACAGAATCATTAAGACACTTGAGTCGACCCGCCGATAAAGACTCTTCTGAATAATAAGCTAGAAAAAAAGTATTTACAAAAAAATCATAATTTTTTTATTTTTCGAAGGAATATTTGCAAAATTGTCGAATGTCTATATTAAAATAGAAGGCGAATCTTGAAACAGGTGTGAGCATTTTTCTTTTGCCGATTGGAAATCGTTGGTCTTTTAAGAGAAATTTAATTTTTTCATTCTTGGGCTGAGCTCTTTCTACTGAAAGAACTCAGTCCTTTTGCTGAAAAAACATAATCAAGGTGAAAACGATGCAATCTGTTCACAGTAAATGGCTAATTTATTGTATTTTTGTGATCCTTTGGAGTGGGGGAGCTATTTTTGTTGAATTAGGCCTCAAATTTGCCGATCCATTACCCTTTTTGATGTTACGCTTTTTAATTGCAACTGTACTTATGTGGACGTTTTGTCTATTTGTAAAGCCTTCTTTTCCAAAACAAGCATTTGAATGGCGGATGATTATTTTAACAGCCATCTTTCAACAAATCGGTTATCAATTTTTTTATTTTCTGGCGCTAGATAATCGTATTTCTCCTGGAGTTCTTACAATTATTCTGGGTGCACAACCCATTTTAACAGCTATTTTGATGAATGAAGGGACTAATAGATTTCAATGGATCGGTCTTTTATTTGGAATGATCGGCTTAACTTTTGTTGTTTGGCAACAAATTTTCAGCGGTACACTGTCTACTATTGGTATTTTATATAGCCTATTCTCTTTCCTGTCTATTACTGTCGGTACCATCCTACAAAAAAATGTTCATACCAATTTACCAATTAATGTATCCATTCAGTATACGTGCAGCTTTATTGCTTTCTCTACTTTCTCATTGTTTTTCCATTCGTTAAATGTAAGATGGACAGGGCTGTTTGTTCTTTCATTACTGTTTATGGCATTAGGGGTAACTGTAAGTGCAACATTACTTTTGTATTACATGATTAGCAAGGGAAAGTTGACGAACACTACAAGTATTTTTTATTGTGTCCCACCATTCACTGCGATACTGGATTACATTACTTTTGGTCACAAACTAAACGTACCGATTGTTATCGGCATGGTTTTGATTATTCTTGGAATGGTATTGATAAATCCTCAAAAAGTTTCAAAGCGCACTGTCAATCAATCCGAGATAATAAAAAAACACCTTTAAATGATCTGAACCCCAAAATAGTCCTCAGATTTGTGTCGTATGATCTGGACCTACATCCATGTTTGAAGTAAATCCTATTTTCGATGAATATTACTCAATATTTTAAGTATTGTTCCGACAAACTTAAGCCCACAGTTATCTGTGGGCTTAAGTTTTAATATTATTTTAGCCGGTTTAGCACGCATTACGTAAGAATCCAAAACCGCTTTGTTTTAAGTGAAGGGTGGTTTAGAATGAAGGACCCCATTTATCGTGCCGTTCAATCAAACATGTCTCCGAACATATCGAATACAGACTCTTTCTTTTTCTTTCGGGGGTAATGCGAATGTCCGTCATCGTCATGATACCTGTGATGCTCATGATCATCGTGCCCATGGTGCCGATCTTCATGCTCCCAGTCGTCGTCTCGCTCGTGCCATTGATTAAACGGCTGCCGGACTTCTTTTACTTGCTCCGTAATTTTTTCCAGCTCTCCGCGGTCCAGCCATATCCCCTTGCAATTCGGACAGATATCGATCATCACGCCGTACCGCTCCACTTCTTTCATCCGCACATCTTCACATACCGGACAATTCATCTCATCGCTCCCTTTCCGCAATACTTTTTCTAATCTGATTATATCAAAAAAGACGAGCATGCGTTTTCCTCAGCGGATCCTTCCCTAATGAAAAGCTGCTTCTGTGCTTATCCGTGCTGTATATTCATGAAAATATCAAGATGTGTTAATGTGAACAAATCGTCACAAATGATATGTAAGCGCTTTCGTATATTAAGATATAATATAAGCGTACCCGTTCAGGTAATTACTCTTTCAAGGAGGATGATAGCAATGGAAGCCGTAATGAAGGGCAACAAAAACAGTTCGGCATGGGACGGATTTGTCGAAGGCAACTGGAAAAGAGAGATAGACGTCCGTGACTTTATCATGAAAAATGTAACTTCCTATAATGGTGACGAATCATTTCTCGAAGGAGCGACAAAAGAAACAGAACTGCTTTGGAAACAAGTAATGCAGCTGTCCGAAGAAGAAAGGAAAA
This sequence comes from Sporolactobacillus putidus, assembly GCF_014647035.1. Taxonomy (GTDB): domain Bacteria; phylum Bacillota; class Bacilli; order Bacillales; family Sporolactobacillaceae; genus Sporolactobacillus; species Sporolactobacillus putidus. Next base: position 383,756 of record NZ_BMOK01000001.1, read on the forward strand.
AAGGCGGCGTGCTGAATCTGGACACTGAAATTGTATCTACGATAACGTCGCATAAGCCCGGCTATCTGAATAAAGAAATTGAAAAGATTGTCGGCGTTCAGACGGATCAGCCGTTCAAACGCTCACTGATGCCTTATGGCGGCATACGCATGGCAAAACAGGCTTGCGAATCATACGGTTATAAGATGAGTGATGAACTGGAAAGAATTTTCACCGATTACCGCAAAACACATAATCAGGGCGTGTTCGACGCCTATACGGACGAAATGAAGCTCGCCCGCCACGTCGGCATCATTACCGGACTGCCGGACGCATACGGCCGCGGAAGAATCATCGGCGACTATCGCCGCGTCGCGCTCTATGGTGTCGACTATCTAATTAAACAGAAAAAGATTGACAAACAGAATACAAGCAGCAAAATGACGGAGGATGTCATCCGTCTCAGAGAAGAGCTGACGGAACAAATTCGTGCGCTGCAGGATTTGAAAACTATGGCGGCAAGCTACGGCTTCGATATTTCCGGACCGGCGAATAACGCGAAAGAAGCTTTTCAGTGGCTTTATTTCGGCTATCTCGCTTCCGTAAAAGAACAGAACGGAGCAGCGATGAGTCTTGGACGTACATCGACATTTTTGGATATTTATATTGAGAGAGATTTGTCCAAACATATTCTGACAGAATCGGAAGTCCAGGAACTGGTCGACCACTTCATCATGAAGCTCCGCCTTGTGAAATTTGCCCGCACACCGGATTATAATGAACTGTTTAGCGGTGACCCAACTTGGGTAACAGAATCAATAGGGGGCATGGCCGTTGACGGCCGGTCACTTGTTACCAAAAATTCATTTCGTTTCCTGCACACACTGGAAAATCTTGGACCTGCGCCCGAACCGAACCTGACCGTCCTCTGGTCAAAGCAGCTGCCCGGTGCATTCAAGAAATACTGTGCAAAGATTTCTATCAAGACAAGTGCGATTCAATACGAGAATGATGATCTGATGCGTGTGGAATACGGAGACGATTACGGCATTGCCTGCTGTGTATCCGCGATGCGTATCGGAAAACAGATGCAGTTCTTCGGCGCCCGCGCCAATCTGGCAAAGACTCTGCTTTACGCAATCAACGGCGGCGTCGATGAAGTTAAAAAAGTTCAGGTCGCACCGCCTTTTTCTCCTGTTAAAAGTGATGTGCTTGATTATGATGATGTGATGGCGAAATTCGACCGGATGATGGATTGGCTGGCCGATCTTTATATCAATACGCTTAATGTGATTCACTACATGCATGATAAATATTGCTATGAACGCAGTGAAATGGCGCTTCATGACACGCAGATTCTGCGTACGATGGCTACAGGTATTGCGGGGCTGAGCGTAGCCGCCGACTCCCTGAGCGCGATTAAATATGCGAAGGTCCATGTCGTACGCGATGAGGACGGTCTGGCTGTAGGTTTTAACACGGAAGGCGATTTTCCAAAGTACGGCAACAACGATGAACGCGTGGATTCCATTGCCGTTGATCTGGTCAAACGCTTCATGACGAAGCTGAACAAGAACGCAACCTATCGTGAGTCAGTACCTACTCTTTCGATTCTGACGATCACATCCAATGTCGTCTATGGAAAGAAAACGGGAAATACACCGGACGGACGCCAACTGGGCGAACCTTTTGCCCCGGGCGCCAATCCGATGCACGGACGCGACACAAAAGGAGCGCTTGCGTCTCTGACTTCTGTCGCAAAACTTCCGTACCGCTATGCAATGGACGGTATTTCAAACACATTCTCGATTGTGCCTCAGGCACTCGGAAAAGAACAGGAAACAAGAGTTGCAAACTTGATAGCCATGCTTGACGGCTATGCTGAGAAAGGGGGTCATCATATCAATATCAACGTGTTTAACCGTGAGACGCTGCTTGATGCTATGGATCACCCTGAAAAGTATCCGCAACTGACCATTCGTGTGTCCGGTTATGCCGTTAACTTTATTAAACTTACCCGTGAGCAGCAGCTCGAAGTCGTTCACCGCACATTCCATGAATCGATTTGAGCAGCGTGTCCGGCAGAGTGATGAAGCAACCGGGAGGGGGGTAACATGGTTACGGGCAATATCCACTCAATTGAATCTTTCGGCACGGTCGACGGACCGGGTATCCGCTTTGTCGTGTTCGTGCAGGGCTGCCCCCTGCGCTGCAAATACTGCCACAATGTCGACACCCGAGAAATCGGTACCGGAAAATCGATTAGCGTTGAACAGATTGTCAGCGAGTTAAAAGATTATCTTCCGTTTATTCAGTCGTCCGGCGGAGGCATAACGGTCAGCGGCGGAGAACCCCTGCTGCAGATGCCGTTTCTTACAGAGCTGTTCAAAGCTTGTAAAGCTCTCGGTGTCCATACGGCGATTGATACATCCGGAGGCTGTTATGTCGATGCGCCTTTTTTCCACAGAGCTTTTGATGAATTGGCTAACTATACGGATCTGGTCATATTGGATCTAAAAGAGATTGATTCAGATAAGCATAAGTGGCTGACCGGCCTGCCAAACAAGAACATTCTCGCCTTTGCCCGGCTTCTGGCAGAAAAGAAAATACCGGTCTGGATCCGCCACGTACTCGTTCCCGGAGTTACCGATTCTGAGAGCGATCTCGACAGGCTCGGCAAATTCATCGGCACACTTGATAACGTCGAACGTGTTGAAATTCTTCCCTACCATAAAATGGGCATCTATAAATGGGAGGCACTCGGACTCGACTATGCGTTGAAAGAAGTCCAGCCCCCTTCCTCTCAGGATCTCAAACGAGCTTATCGTCTGCTCCGGCAGAATCTTGATGAAGGTTTGGTTGCAATTCCTGAGTAATAAATTAACGTTCTGCAAGCCTATAAAGCTTGCAGATTTTTTTTGTCTTATATGATATTAACCGTGTTATTGTTAAATTATTGCATCTAAACAACAGTTAGACTATGATACAAAAAAAGAATGATCCGGAGGAAGAAAAGTTGAACTCATTGCTCGATCAGATCAAAAATCGCTTAGAACAATTATCAGATGCCGAAAAAATAGTAGGTACTTATATCATTAAATATCCTGAAAATGTTCCTAATATGACAGCCAAAGATTTATCGATAAAAACAGGGGTCAGTCCCGCGAGTGTCGTGCGTTTTTTTAAATCGATCGGTGCGGCAAGCTTCAAAAAATTTAAGCTTGAACTGGTTAAGGAATTAACTTTATCAGAGAACGATCTGACCGATTTTTCCATTCTTCAAAAGAAAGACTCACCCTATGAACTTTTTTACAAAGTGACAAAACTCAATCAGAATGCTCTCGAATCAACACAACTCTCACTTGAACGAAAAAATTTTGAAAAAGGGGTGGATGCATTAAAAAATGCTGATAAAATTACATTTTTCGGAGTCGGTGGTTCGGCGATCGCAGCAATCGACGGAAGTTATAAGTTCTCACGGCTTGGTTTTCATTCCACGATGATGTCGGATTTTCATCAAATTGCCGCCACGATTCCCTATCTCACTAAATCTTCCGTATTTGTTGCGATCAGTATGTCCGGAAAAACTAAAGACGTACTTGAACTTGCACAGCTTGCAAAAAAGAATAGCGCGTTAGTTGTGGCAATAACAAATGCTCAAAAATCACCGCTTTTCAAGCTCGCAGATATTCAATTATGTACCCCCATTGTTGAACAGGACTTTCGGATAGGAAGCATTGCCTCAACCATGACACAACTCAATATTATCGATGCCTTATACTTAAGTGTTTTTCACCTGCTCGGTGATCAAGTGATCAGTCAGTATCGAGAAGCGCGCGAGGCCGTCATTCGACTCAGAAGATAAAGTTAAACGGCTCTTTTTTTTTTTTCATAAATTAGATTATTTGTTTCGTTATTTTTTATAATATTATTGACTTTTAGTTTCAATTGAATAGAATATTAAGAAGAAAATAAATTAAGAAAACAACAAAGGTGTGTTTTAAGTGATCGATCATTTGTCTACAGAAAAGCGCAATGAGAAGACCATGAATCTTGACACCATGTCTATTCATGACTTATTGACCACGATGAATCATGAAGACCGGACCGTGCCCCAGGCTGTCGGAAATGTACTGAACGCTGTCGAGCAAGCGGTTCAGTGTGTCGTTAAGTCTTTTAAATCGGGCGGCCGCCTGATTTATCTGGGCGCAGGAACAAGCGGACGGCTGGGCGTATTGGACGCTGCGGAGTGCCCTCCGACATTTAGTGTCTCTTCGAACATGGTTCAGGGGATCATTGCAGGGGGTGAAAAAGCATTAACTCACGCTGTTGAAGGCATAGAAGACAATGAAAAATTAGGAGGTGAAGATCTTAAAGCATTATCTATCTCCGAATGGGATACGATTGTAGGTATCGCAGCAAGCGGAAGAACGCCTTATGTCATCGGTGGATTAAAATATGCTCAAAAAGCGGGGGCAAAGACAATTAGTCTTTCTTGTAATAAAAATGCTGAAATCAGCAGATACGCGAATGTCAAGATTGAGATTGAGACCGGACCTGAAGTCTTGACCGGGTCGACCCGCCTGAAGGCTGGAACTGCGCAAAAACTGGTTCTTAATATGATTTCAACGGCTTCAATGGTCCAAATAGGAAAAGTTTATAAGAATCTAATGGTCGACGTGCAGCCAACAAATCAAAAATTAATTGATCGCGCTGAACGAATCATTATGCAGGCAACAGATATCGAACGGGAAACAGCCAGGAAATATTTTGAAATGGCTCACCATGACGTTAAAGCGGCAATCGTGATGAATCTGCTGAACTGCTCATATGATGAGGCAAGAAATCATTTAAAACATGCAAATGGTTTTATTCGAGAAACGTTGCAGGAGGGATCATAAATAATGAAAAAAGAAGAACAGATGGCGGTCTCTATTTTGGAGAACATAGGCGGCAATGAAAATATTCGTAAAATTATGCACTGTCAGACACGTTTGCGTCTCTCTATTAAAAATGATCAACTCGCAGACATCGCCAAATTAAAAAAAATTGACGGTGTGATGGGCGTTGTTAATGACGAGACGCTGCAAATTGTTGTCGGTCCGGGCATCGTCAATAAAGTCGCTGCAGAACTGAGTAAATTAACAGATCTGGGTATCGGGGAAGAGGCTGGACCCAACCATGAAGATTTAACTCTTGAGGAGAAAGCCGCACTCAAAAAGGAATCGATTAAGAGTAAAAATAAGACTCCCATTAAAAATTTACTGAGAAAAATCGGAAATATATTCATACCTTTAATTCCCGGATTGGTTGCTTCCGGTCTCATCAGCGGAATTGCCAATTTTGCTATCAACGCAGGTGCCAATCCTAAGGCAACCTGGCTGTCTATTTTACTTGTCATCGGGAGCAGCATTTTTACGTTTCTTGCTATTTTAGTAGGCTGGAATACTGCAAAAGAATTTAATGGGACTCCTGTACTTGGAGCGATTATGGGAATGATTTTATTTAATCCGCTATTAGCCAATATTCAGATTTACGGGTCTCCGCTCACTCCGGGGCGCGGCGGACTATTCGGTGTTATTTTTGCGGCATGGTTGATAACGGTTATTGAAAAACAAGTACGAAAAGTTATTCCTACTAGCATCGATATTATTCTGACGCCTTTAATTTCTGTCCTGATTGTCGGTCTCTTGTCCTTATATGCCGTTCAACCTTTGTTCGGTGTGTTTACTGATGGCATAACAAACGGTATTCAAGCAATACTGAATGTCGGCGGGGTTGTTGCCGGTGCCTTATTGTCCGGATTTTTTCTCCCTCTCGTCATGGTCGGTTTGCACCAAGGTTTAACTCCGATTCATCTGGACTTGATCCATAGATATGGGTTCACAAGCCTGCTCCCTGTATTGGCCATGGCAGGCGCAGGGCAGGTCGGCGCCGCAATTGCCATTTATGTAAAAACAAAAAACCAAAAATTGCGCGATAACATCAAGGGCGGCCTGCCTGTTGGTTTTCTGGGTATCGGAGAACCGCTTCTATATGGTGTGACGTTGCCCCTGGGAAGACCGTTTGTCACTGCATGTATCGGCGCTGCTTTCGGGGGTGCCTTCCAGGCAGTGATGCGTACCGGGGCAGTTGGCATTGGCGTGTCCGGACTGTCACTGATTCCTCTGATCGCTCAAAACAAGTACATCTATTACATCATCGGTCTTCTGCTCGCTTATGCCGGCGGCTTTATCTTCACATACTTTTTCGGATATAATGAAAAAATGGCTGAAAACATTGAGTAGTAGAATTAAAGTAAAATTCGATGATCTTGTTGAATGGAGCAGGCTGAAAGAAATGGATCTGCTTCATTTCTTTTTTTTGCAAGTTCTATATTAGAAAACTGGGCGAAGCTAAGCCCTGGCGTAGACTGAGCCTTAGTTGCGGGGGCCAGGACGGCCTAATGCCGAACATGCCGCAGGACGCGGCGATCTGTTCGGTCGCTTACACTATAATCCTTAAAATTTTATACTTTCCTATAGTGCAATGAAAGATCGAAAAGAGAAAATGGGGGCGATTACCATGCTGGGATTCTCTGTTTATTTAAATGAATCTTTGAAAAAACAGGAAAAAGTCATTGAAAGCTATAGAGCTCGCGGATTTAATATGGTTTTCACTTCTTTGCATATTCCAGAAGAAGATTCATCAACTTATCGTGAAAGATTGTACGCACTCGGGAAAATAACCGGAGGATTGAAAATGGGACTGATGATGGACATAGCCTCTGATTCTTTTTCCTGTTTAGGCTTGTCTTTACATGAAGCTGAGCAACTATCCGATCTGGGTGTCACAGGTCTCCGATTAGATGAAGGATTCGACGAACAGACAACTGCCGATCTGTCTGGCAAGATATCGATCGCGCTTAATGCCAGTAGATTGACACCAGAATCATTGAATCAAATGAAAGGATACGGAATGGATGTTGACCGAGTCAGTGCGTGGCACAACTTTTACCCGCGTCCGGAAACCGGTCTCGACAGAACTGCCTTTCGCAGCATGAATAAGATGCTTCAGCAGGAAGGCCTGTCAATCGCTGCCTTCTTCCCAGGAGATAAGGTATTCCGCGGGCCGCTATATCAAGGTCTGCCAACTCTTGAAGACCATCGATACGTATCCCCTTTTTCCGCATATGCCGACCTGCTGCTCAGAGAGAAAATTGATGATATCGTATTAGGCGATCCTGAGTTGACTGAAGATTCTCTTCAGCAATTTTCCTCCTGGGAAAAAAGAGTCTTCCTGCTTCGGGCTAATCCTGAAACTGATGACCGGAATCTTCTGCAAGCCGCTTCAGCTGTTCAAAGCAATCGCACTGATGAAGCGCGTGACTGTATTCGTTCGAGAGAATCGAGACAGCTGCCTTTAACAAGCCCGCCTGTTGTACCTTTTAATACACGTCAAAGAAGAACAGGGTCTATCACGATTGATAATGAACTTTATAAAAGATATCAGGGAGAAATTCAGATTGTCAAGAAGGACTTGCCCGCCGACCCTAAGGTCAACGTCATCGGACACGTCATCGAAGCGGATCTGCCCCTGCTTTCTTTAATTCATGGCGGCGATTCATTTCAAATTAAATGGGTCAATGAGAGTTAGAGCAATCTGGCCCGAAGAAGCATGATAACGCCGCTTGGATTTGGAAACAATTTATCTCCACTTTTTACTCCTATGGTGATTCTTCAAAGAATGTACCCTCACGACGGTCGATATATTTCCGTGAAGGCCGTTATACCCTCACGACGGATGATATACTGCCCGCCTTTATAGACTTCTTTATTCATGATCCGGAACCTTGCTCAGGATCAGACCTCCAATGATAAAAAGGACGGCCACACTGAGTATGCCTACATTCGTTCTGCCTGACAGCTGAGTCGTGGCAGCCAGAAGAAGCGGCCCCAGGACCGTTGAAAACTTGCCGAAGATGCTGTAAAAGCCAAAGAACTCATTGGCCGACTCCTTGGGTACCAGCTTCGCAAAATAGGAACGGCTGATTGCCTGAATGCCGCCCTGCGATGTGGCGACGAGCATTGCCAGAATCCAGAAGTCCAGGGCCGTCTTCATGAAATAGGCATAGACGCACACGACAATATAGACGGCGATGCCGCTGTAAAGCATCTTTTTGGCACCAAATAAATAGGAAAGGCGTCCGTAGAGCACGGCAAACGGGGCAGCAACCCATTGAGTCACCAGCAGAATCAAAAGAAGCTGAGCCGCTCCGATGCCAAGATCGGTTCCAAATGAAGTGGACATTGTGATGACGGTACCGACGCCGTCAATAAAGAAAAAATAGGCTAATAGAAAAAGGAAGACAGAAGGATAGCTTTTTACCGATTTAATGGTATGAAACAGACGCCGAAAACTGGTTGCAATTGGTCTTGGCACTCGTTCAACAAAATAGCGCTGTTTGACGTTTTTCAAAAAGGGGATAGTGAATAAACCCCACCAAAGCGCCGTAATCGCAAATGACAGCCTGCTCGCCGTACCGACAGTAATCGGAAGCCTGCCGTTCTGAGCCAGCATAACGATCGCTATGCAAAAAATGAAAGGAATCGAGCCTCCGATATAGCCGAGCGCGAACCCCCTGGCAGAGACTTGATGCATCCGTTCATTAGATGTGACATCGACAAGAAAGGCATTGTAAAAAACATTCGCCCCGGTGGATCCAATTAAAGCAATAAAATAGCAGACTAGGATCGCCGCCCACTGGGTCGCCGAAATCCAGGTGAGAAGTGCGGTGAATAGAACGCCGAGCAAGAAGAAACCTGTAAAAAAGCGTTTTTTATATCCCCTGAAGTCCGCAATCGTTCCCAAAATCGGAGCAAGCAGAGCAATGATCAGTGTGGCAAAAGAATTTACATAGCCCCATATAGCGGTTGATTCAGGTCCGCTCATGCCCGCTCCCGCCGCCGCGGATTTAAAGTAGATAGGGAGCAGCGCCGTCATCATGACAATCGAAAAGACTGTTGCTGCCCAGTCATAAAGCATCCAGCTTGTTTCTTCCCGGGACGGCTTTTTCATTGAATACTTCCCCGTTTCCATTTTAATTGAATTGCCAGGATACTAGAATTGGTCTTTCGATTCCTATTCTCTATTTTATAGAATGAATGGGAGTTTTGCCAAAAAATGTTCCATTATTTACAATAATTTATCACTGGACCAAACAAAAAGTCCCCCTCCTGTTCCATGCACATTGAGTGCAACATCCGGAACGCATCATTATAATTGATACTGGTGTTATGGTACAAAAGATTGAGTTCAAAACAGGGAGGTAAGTAGAATGAAGACAATTGTTGTCTCTGATTTTGGCGGCCCATCCGTTTTAAAGGTTGCCGACACGGACACACCCTCAGTTGGAGCAAGGCAAGTGCTCATCCGTGTCGTTGCAACCAGTGTGAATTTTGCCGATATTATGTCGCGGCAGGGCCGGTACCACTCCGGCAGCAAGCCGCCTTTTATTCCCGGTCTGGACGCAGCCGGCGTCATTGAAAAAATCGGACCTGATGTGCGGCACTTAAAACCGGGCCAGCGGGTCATTGCGCTTCTTAAAAACGGCTCCTATTCGGAATATGTGGTTTCCGACGAAAATCTGACTTTCCCGATTCCGGATAACGTTGACTTTGAAACGGCTGCGGCCTGTCCAACCGTCTCCTTCACTTCCTATAAACTGCTTGCCGATGTCGCCCGTCTTGCTCCCGGCGAGACCGTTCTGATCCACGCCGCTGCGGGCGGAATAGGAACGACCGCCGTTCAGTTTGCCAGACTTTTGGGTGCGGCACAGGTGATCGGAACGGTGGGAAATGACAAGAAACGCGGTATCGCTCTGGAAGCGGGCGCGGATCAGGTTATTAACTATCAGACCGAAGATTTTGCTGAAAAAGTCAAAGAATTGACAGACGGAAGAGGTGCCGACATCATTCTTGATTCGATTTCCGGTGATGTCGCAGAAAAAAGCCTTACCTGCCTTGCCATGTACGGAAGGCTTGTCAATTTTGGCAGTGCGGCAGGCGGAACAGGGCATTTTAAGACAACGGATCTGCATTCAAGCTGCCGCGCCGTTCTCGGCTTCAGTCTCGGAACAACAGTCAGGAACCGTCCGGATCTTCTGGCCGATGCTTCGGCCAACATTTTTCGGTTTTTAAAAGAAGGGCGGCTGAAAATGAAGGTCGGGAGACATTATGCCCTGGAAGAGGCGGCAAAAGCACACGAGTGGATGGAAAGCAGGCAAAGTACAGGGAAGATCGTCCTGGATGTAGCAAAATAAAAGGAGATGGCTTAGCGGCCTTCTCCTTTTATTTTTATCCTTATTAATCGTGATCACTTGTCGGATGATGCGGTCATTTTTCCTGTCGGCACGCTCTTGTTTCTCGTAAACAGGATCATGACAACAACCAGATAGATAAGCCATGTCGCGCCCTGCAGATAGGTCGGGTGATCGGAGTAGCCTACTAGGGCGTTGAGCACTGCGCCGATCGCATCATGCTGATTCAGAACTCCGCTCAAGTTATAGATGTAGCCGGTTACCGGCAGTATGCCGATCTCTGTTAGCGCGGCGACGGCACTGCCAAGCAACCCGGCTGCGATGACGATCAGCAGGCCGCCCATTATTTGAAAGAAGTGAGACAGATTCATTCGGTAAGTCCCGCTGTAGATACCGTAACCGATCAGAACAGCGAGGACGAGTCCTATTGCCGTACCCGATACGACGGGCACCGGATTCGCAGACTGGTTGTTAAGGATGGCAAGAACAAACATCACAAACTCGGCGCCCTCGCGGATGACGGTGATAAACGTCAGAAAGACGAGCTGAAACACACTTCCGGCTTGCAGTGCATTATTGATTTTATCTTTGATACCGGCGTTCATCGACGAACCGTTCTTCTTCATCCAGAAGGTCATGTAGGTCAGAATCGTTACAGCCAGGAAAAAAATGGTCGCTTCAAGATAGGCCTGATACGCCCATTCACCGGGACCGTTAAAGTGATAAATGACCGCTGCAAAACCGACGGATACGAGTGCTGCTAAAAAAATACCGGCCCAAATGTACGGGTTTTTCTTTTTTTCGCCGATTTTATTTAAATAGGCAAAAATGATACCGGCAATGAGCGCTATTTCAAGACCTTCCCTGAGAGCGACAAGAAAAGCGGCGTACATGAATATCATCCCTTCATATTCGAAATTGATAATCATTATCAATTGTTTTCATGAACATCTTATCATGTGAGCCCGGTTTGCACAAGAAAAAAATGAAATAAATTCCCTTCTTCCGAGTCAAGCATTTCTTTTGTGCCTATCGCAATGTTCACTGAAAAATGCAGCATCCATTCATCTATTTGAAATTACCTTCATTCCTAAGCTTCCGAACACGAGGCCGTCCTTGGAACTCCACATAACAAAAAGAAACCGCACTCCTGCAGCAGAGTTCCGCGGCTTCTATTGGTGTCTGCGTTTAGATTATCAAAATTTTCCTGCAAAGTCAGCACAAGACGCTTTATAGAGTAAGATTTTAGTGAACGGAAATTCCATGCTTATTTATTTTGAAGACTTTGGATAATTACCCTTTTTCGCCTTCAGCGTGGCATCCCACAATACTTTGTTCAGCGTATCTTCATTCGCGTGATCTTCCGCCGAGAAATCCATTTTTGCGGAAATTTTTGCATCAGGGGCATTGGCGCCGTTCTTTTGGTCAATCGGATATTGCGGATCGGCGGCTGTGTAAGGCGCAAAGTTAGGGTTCGATGTAAATGAACGGTTCATCGGGATGCTGGCGGCGTCAAACTGCGACATTGGTTTCATGCCGAGAATCAGTTCCATTGTATGGATCATCGAGGCCGTATCGTAGAACACGCTGTCCACTTTTCCGGTTTGCGTATACGGGCTGATAACGAGTCCTTCCGTTCGATGAGCGTCGACATGATCCCAACCGTTTTGAGCATCGTCCTCTATGACAAAAATGGCCGTGTCTTTCCAGTACTTGGAGCGGCTGACCGTATCGACGAGCTTGCCGACCGCGTAGTCGTTCTGTGCGACCATCGCCTGTGGTGTCAGTTGTCCCGGTCTTGTTCCCGCCGTATGGTCATTCGGCAGGCGGACGATCTGCAGCTGCGGTAAATTATCATTCTTGACAAAGTCATTAAATTCTTTTTCCCATTCCGCCTCACGCGTCAGATCGGAGATGCTCAGGTTCCATCCCGGATAGTTCGGATCCAGGCTGCTGCCGATGCTTGGGTCGGCAGCAACCCACTTCTGACTTGCAGCGTCATAATTGGCGTATTCACCGTAATCACGATAGCTGACACCGGCACGCTGCGCATTATTCCATAGAAACCCGGATTTAGGATAGGCTGCCGGATTATTGCCTTCAAAATCGTAGCCCCTGTTTCTGCCGGAATAATTGGCAAGCCAGTTCTTTTCTGTATAGTCGTTGGCTATCGCCGCCATCGACCAGCTATGGCCCTGGGCGCTGATTTCGGCATCGGTGTACAGATTGTCCAGCGTCACAAACTGCTTGGCCAGCTTATGCAAGTTCGGTGTGGTCTGGGCGCCAAAGCCTGTCAGACTCGGATCGCCGTTGCCTCTGCCGAGGTCGCCGAACACCTGATCATACGTCCTGTTTTCTTTGATAATATAGATGACATGCTTTATTGGCGACTTTTCCGCCGTGTTTCGCGGAATAACGACTTTTTGGCCGTTTCCAGCACTGCTTTGTTTTATGGTATTGTTTTCCTGCACCTGCAGCGTGTAGTGTTTCAGTTCATCAGTTGACGGTTCGCTGACTATCGACAGGGTTCCTGCCATCATGTTGCCGATGTACTGGCCCTGCGTGTTAGGTCCTGCCCCAAGTCCTTTCGCGTTGGTCATCATTAACTTGCCGCCGATAGCAAAGACGCCGGTCGGGTACCAGGCGGTTGGAATCAGGCCTTTGACCTGGGCATTTTCCTTTGACAGATCCACTACGGCAACATCATTATTGCCCGCATTGGCGACATAAAGCGACCTGCCGTCAGCACTCACCGCGAGCGCATCCGGCATGCTGCCGGTCGGCGCATTTCTGTAAGGCTTCAGAGAAACTGTTTGTTTGACCTGGCTTGTTTTACCGTCCAGAACCGCAATCGTGTCATCATCTGAATTAGAAACGTAAATATCCCCGGTCTTTGCATTTTCAGCGACCGCGTTCGGATGAAGCCCTGTCGGGATTGTTTTCCGAACTTCCAGCGTATCCGGGTCCAGAACGGAAACACTGCTTTCTCCCCAGTTTGTCACATATAGCGAATGACCATCCTTTGACAATAATGCCGTATATGGGTTATTTCCGACAGCCGTCGTTTTGATCACTTTCTTTTGGTTCAGATCGATTTTGGAAACTGAATTATCCAGGTTGTTTGCGACGTAAAGTGCCGTGCCGTCCGGCGAAACGGACAGGCCTGCCGGATAAACATTCGTATTCGACGAATTTTTCACGCTGATACGGTCTTTTTCAGTCAGCTGGCCATTTGAAAAATCATAGACGCGGATCGTATTGTTTCCTCCTGCCGATGCATAAAGCTGCCTGCCGTCCGGACTGAAAGCAATTCCGAGATAAAGTGAATCGGGTGAGTTGTAAGGAAGAGTCTGCAAAACTTTATTCGATTGAACATCGACAACCTGCAGCGATTGCTGGCCTTGTCCATCGTTGCTGACGACGAGATAGCGCCCATCAGGACTCAAAACGCCTCCTATAGGGAAATCACCCAGTGTCACTTGCTTTCCGGCCGGTGTCAGCGACCAGTCATAAGATGTTACCCCGTTGACCGGCCCTTGTGGCCCGGCAACCCGGTTGAACACATAATTTGAGGCATAGGCGGTTCCTGAAACAAACGCCAGAGACGCAACGACAGATACAACCACTCTCTTCACTTTCACTTTCTCAGCTCCTTTTAATAGATTTATTACTTACTCTGTTAATTATAGAAAGCGTTTTTAAAGGAACTTTTGGTGAAAAGTTAAGAATAGATAAATAATTTCGAGCATTAACTATTGAACCTTTTGTCCTATTTTCATTCCGTTTCTATTCTGTTAATTAATTTGGCCGGATCGATGATTAATAGTATATGATTATCCCACTTGATCATCCAGGTCGACAAAAGGCGTCCCAAGTTTTCGATAAGGAATCTAGACTCAAGATCATCCTCCCACTGCCGCCGAAATTGAGCGTGCAGTGCCGGTTAAAAGTGCTTTATATAGCTCTGATTATTCGCACTTATTGATTTCAGATCGTTTACTGTTGATTCTTTGGCCGTAACTATTGATTCTCTGCCGATTACTGTTGATTCCCCAACGTTTACTGACGATTTTCAGATCTTTACTGACAATTTCAGACACTTTGCTCCTGTATACACATCGGGAACGAGCCATTTCAGCTTGTTTTTCATCATTTAGCGGAAAAACGGATTCGATTGATCGCTCAATGAAAAAAACTTCCCCTTTTTTTCACCAGTTTGTCCTTTCAGTAGAGATCTGACATGATCCGGCGGTACAATCAGTCAATCGTATAAATGCAAAAAACCCGGAAGAAAAGTCCTGATGACTCTTCTCCCGGGTTAGGCATATCAAAGCCTGTTGTTTTCCTCTGCAGCTCATCCCTTTCTCTTTTTTCGAGACTAAGTTTGCAGTAAATACTTTTTTATTTTTTCGCGGATTTCTTGTGGTTAATCCTTATTCAGTTTGCCCAGTTGAACTTGCTCGCCGGTCGTCGGGTCAAGGAACAGTTTCTGGGCTTTCGGGTCGTGTTTGAAATTAAACATGTTATTCAGCGAGCCCGCCACTGCATCGAACGAATGATCGCCAATTCTTCCAAGCTTCCAATTGTCCTCGATAAAGCGCAGGATCGAAGACTGATCGGTTAATGTGTGGTCAACATAATTCGTCTTCGCATAAGGCGATATCACAAGAAGCGGGAGACGCGGGCCGTAGCCGGCACGGTCGAGGTAGTTTCCAAGACTTGGTGTGCCGCTGTTGCCCGGGCCAAACAAAGCATCGTTGCTCGGGTCATTTGAACCGTTGACAAGCGGGCTCGCCACATGGTCGTACCAGCCGTCTGAATCATCATAGGCAATGACGACCGCCGTATTTTTCCATTGCGGCAATTTTTGCAGCTTGTTGATTGTATTCACGATGAAGTTCTGTTCGTCGAGCGGATCGGAATAACCCGCGTGGCCGTCCTGGGACATTCCCGCCTTCAGGAAGCTGACGGCAGGCAGGTTGCCTTTATCTGCCGCCGCCCAGAAATCGGTCAGATCATATTGGTGATTCGCCTGATCTGTATAACCGATTTTGCTGACAGACGATGGAGCCAGATGACTCGGGTTGGCCGTTGACTGATAATATTGAAAAGGTTCGTGGTGCGGGCTGTAGTCCGTAACCGAAGCGCCCGCGATATTTTGATGCGTTGCAGACGGGTTGCGGAATCCGCCCTGGAACCAGCCCCAAGTAATCCCTTTGCTGTTAAGCAGGTTGCCGACGTTCTTGCCGCTCGCGGAAATGCGCGCGGATGATTTTGAAGCCGAATCATAGTAAGGATCCGGATCGGCAATAACCGTGCCGTTTGCGACCTGGCCGGGAACACCAGGGACGACTTGTCCATTTTGATAGGCCGTAATGCCGTGCGTCTGGCCGGATACAAGATTCAGCGCGCCCGGTGTTGACGGCCCGAAGGTCGTGTTGTATGAATTGTCGCTCATTGAGAAGTTCTGTGCATAGTTCCACAGAGCGGTGACCGTATTGCCGTCATAGTAGTTCATAACGATCGGATTCCCGTTTCCCGCATATTTGACAAATTGATCCATTTTGCCGCCGTCGAATGCTTTCTGTTCTGCAGCGTAACCGTGATTCATGTCGGGAGTCATCGCCTGCGAGCGTGACAGCCGCTGCGGATTGCTGGAATTCGGATTATTGGATAAAAGAGTGCTCGTTAATCCATTAACGCTCGGCGTATTCGGTTTCGCGGTAAATTTCGGTTCGCCGGGCGTGCTGTTTGCTGCGTTCGGGTATGTCCCAAAATAGTGATCAAAAGAGATGTTTTCATTAAACAGTACGACAATGTGCTTGATCGGCGTTGTTGTCTGAGATTTGGATACTTTCACGCTCTCTGTCTGATGATCGGAATCTTTGCCGAAAACATGGTCGGGAACCGCCGCACTGAAAACCGCGCTCACGGCCAGCGCAGCGCCCGCAATGCTTGCTGCCACTCTCTTAGCTCTCAACTTATTCAACTCCCCTTAATTAGATTACCTTTTTGGAATAGATTACTTTTTTAGTATAGACTGTATATCGTTAAGCAGATTTTAAGATTATATAATGATCACGCTAAATATGAGCGTATCCGAATAGTCCAAAAGGTTCAGAAGATTAAAATAGAAAAAGGCATAGAAAAAAAGACTTTCTAAAGTCTTTTCAAAAAGGAGGACAAAAAGGACCAAGGTCAGGCAAAGCGCCACGTCCTATGGCATGCCTGACACTAGCCCGTCCTGGGCGTTGAAGGTTAAGGAAACGAAGCTTTGCGCTACCTGCGCGTACTTTCACAGGATGTGATGACTTCAACGTTGCGTACAGGACGTGCGCGTTCTTAGTTGAAGTTCCTCTGTTAATACGTGAAGAGCAGAAAAGCGAGTTGACGCAGAACTTCCACAGGATGTGGTGACTTCTGCGTTGTGCACAGGACGTGCACGTTATTAGCAGAAGGTCTTATCTTAGCTTTTCCCGGACTTTTTGAACTCCCTCTTTTAAGGTCCGGTCTTTAAATGCAGCTCATTCAATCTTTTTTCTTTCAAAACGGCTTCCTTTTTCTTCCGTATTCTCCATCGGAACCCGGCAGAAAGGATGTGTTTTGAAAAGATAACAGGCCGATCAGTCAAGTCTTTTGCGCTTCATCTCGTCTTTTTCAAAGCTGAACAGAGTCGGGTGGTCTTCAATAATTGTCTGCAGATGAACGGGTCTGCCCCAGAGCTGAACAAGATACTTCAGCACCCCTTCCATGTCCCTGACATCCAGTTCGATGCCCTCATAGCGGTGTTTCAGCAGGAGTTCCCCGTTGCCGTTGTAGTCTCCGTTTTCGACAACGATATACGGAAAGCCGCCGTTAACCCTCATGGACACAAGCTGATCGCGAACATTTTTCCAGTCTTTATCCGTAATTGTGTAATCAGTCCCCTTCTTCTCAAACAGGAAGAGATCCTCCCGATGAACCAGTTCTTTAGTCATGTAGTTACGGATGAATGACTGATCGGACTCCAGTTCGCGAACCTCGAATATCTTTTCAGAACCGGATCCCGCTTCAACGCCAACCGCTTTCATCGCTTCGCTTGGATGATTATATCGTTCCTCAATATCTTCAAACAGCTTCAGTCCCAGGTAGTAGGGATTGATCGTTTGCCGCGAAGGCTGCACCACTTGAGCATTCAGTTTCGCAAACTCAACGGCGTCGTCGGATGTCAGATCGAGTTCGCGCATGATCCGCGCGTGCCAGTATGAGGCCCATCCCTCATTCATAATCTTTGTCTCAAGCTGCGGCCAGAAATAGAGCATCTCCTCTCTGAGCATCGTTAAAATATCGCGCTGCCAGTCTTCAAGAACCCGGCTGTATTCTTCAATAAAGAAAAGAAGATCTTTTTCAGGGCGTTTCGGAAATTTGGCTTTTTCTTCTTCTCCGTTCTTTTCTTCAGTATCGTCCAGATCAAGCATATCCTGGTATTGAGAAAGCGGGCGTTTCCTTTTCTTGGTCGGTTTCCCGGGTTTGTTATCCAGCCAGTCTCCTTTTCTGATAATGCGCGGATCCACGTGTTCCTGAATGGCAAGTACTGCGTCAATGAACTTTTCCACTTTTTTCCGGCCGTATTTTTCTTCGTAGTCATGGATGCGTTCTGCAGTAGCACTCATGCTCTCGACCATGTCCCGGCGGGTATTGACGAAACGGATATTGTTTTTAAAAAAGTCGCAGTGGGCGAGCACATGGGCAACAATCATTTTGTTCTGGATAAGCGTGTTCGTATTGAGCAGGAATGCGTAACACGGATTGGAATTAATCACGAGTTCATAAATTTTGCTGAGACCAAGATCGTACTGCACCTTCATTTTATAAAACTGTTTGCCGAAACTCCAATGGGAAAAACGCGTCGGCATACCATAGGCACCAAATGTATAGATGATTTCCGCGGGGCAGATTTCATAGCGCATCGGGTAAAAGTCGAGGCCGAAGCCTTTCGCAATTTCTGTTATTTCGTCAATGGAACGGTCAAGTGCTTTGAACTCTTCTTTATTCACTGGAGCGCCAGCATCCTTTCCAAGCCAATTTCGCCTCAGGCAAATGCTTCTTTCTTCATCCTATGAACAAACCCCGTCTCAATATACCCGGGTATGGGTTCAAATCAACCGACTTTGGACAGTTGCTGTTTGAACGGTACTAATGCTATCGGTTCTGTTCTTTGTTTGAGTGCACTTCATCCCCGGCAGGTTTCAGTTTCTCGATAATAGCCTCACACAGGCCGTCAAGCGCCGCTTTCTGATGATCCGGAACAGCATCCTGATTTCCGTAGACAAAGCGTTCGTAATGCATCGTCAGCCGCATCATGTTGTTTCCCGAAAACCGGTGATCGACCCTTTCGGCAAACTCTCGGAGCGTCTGTGTTTCGCTCCGTTTCAGCCCTTTCAGGCGCAGCAGCCGGAACAGGTTCTTGTAGGCGCGGTTGAAACTGTTTCTGTCTCTGATTTTAAGCCCCTTCTGCCTCCGTGTATAAATCGCCGCCATCCATTTTTTCCATGTCAGAACGAGCAGAAGAAGTCCGGCCGCGATCACACCGGCGAACATCCATCCGGCAAACCGCCAATCATTCACTGCGCCGTTCTGTTTTTTGAGAGAGTCTGCCGCCTTACCGGCCGTATTGGAGCTCTGGCTTTGCTGCTGCTCACGGATTGGTTTTGGCTGAGTCCCCGTTTTCAGTTGCTGATTAGGCTGCGTTTGTGTTTGCTGTGCCTGAGACGGCGCGCTGCTTTGCGTGCTTCCCCCCTGGCTGGCGGCGGGTAAAGGCTGCGCCTTACCGGGGGAAGTACCAATGAATTTATCCGGTCCGCTGAAAGATGGTGTCGGTTCAAAGGCTACCCAGCCGCTGCCGGGAAAATAGACTTCCACCCAGGAGTGGGCGTTTGCATTGGTAATCTCATAATCAAATCTGGTTACTTTCTTTCCACCGGCCGTTTCCGTTGTCTGTCCGACATACGTGCCTGAATTAAAGCCTTTGACCCAGCGCGCCGGAACACCGACTGATCGCAGAAGAACAACCATCGCCGTTGAAAAATTATCACAGTAGCCGATTTTTGAATTAAATAAGAACTGATCCACATAATCCTGATTTCCTGTCGGCCGCGGTACCCGATCCGTTGAATAGCTGAATGTCGGGGACTTCAAATAATTGACCACCGCCATAGCCTTATCGTACCGATTGTTCTCGGAACCCGTGATCCGGCGGGCAAGCGATCGTACGCGGCCGGGCAGCGAGTCCGGAAGCTGCAGGTCCGCCTCCCTAACTGACACCGGATCTCCTCCGTTTTGTACCTGTCTGAGCCTGTCAATCTGGAACGTCGGCTGCAGATAACTGATACGCTCCGTTTTCACTTTTTTCCCGTCACTGGTCAAAATCTGGCCTGTCGCCTGATCCAGCTTCAGCATCTTGCCCTGTGCCTGTATGACGGTCAGCTGACCCGAATACGGGAGTATCGAAGGGCTCTCATTCGTAAATGTGAGCGTTGCGGTCTCTTCCGAAGTATTTGTGTTCCCCTCATATGGATTAAGCACTGAAAAACGGCTGTAAGGGCTGGAAAGCGGTGCATAGGAATCATTGCTGCTTTTCCATCCTTTTCCGGTATAAATGTCTTTAGCAGCTACCTTCCAATAATCATTGTTTCCGCTGGAACTGACTGTGAAAAGGGTCGTTGTATCCATTCCTAGCGAACCGCCAAGATTGAAATCATCTTCATCATAGCCGATACGCTGGCCTGCCGAAAAAAAAGCTCCTGTCCTGCTTAAACCGGGAACACTGATTTTCTGAAGATAGGATGCGGGGTTCGGCCACCGGGCAGCAAGCTTGGGGCCGGCAAGTCCCGCGGCAAGTGCAAGAACGGAAATCACGCCGATGGTGAGGAACCAGGTGGAATATGGCTTTTCACCTTCGAATTTCATGCCGCTTTCCTGCACCCTCATCAATTTCTGAACACCTAGAATTATCAGTCCGGAAACCGTGACAATCACAATCGCACGGCGGGCATCATAGAACGTGAACGTGTTCAGCACCGAAAGCAATGCGAGCGCAAGAAAAAAAAATAAAAAAAAGTGTCCGGCCTTAATCCAGTGCTGCAAGGCCAGGCTGATCAGCCACAGCAGAACAAAAAAGATAAGGGTGCTGAAAAGGTCGGACAAATTCACCAGGTTGCCCTGCAGCAGCATTCTGAAGTTTTGATAAATGCTTTGTCCCACCTGCATGATCCATTTTACGTTGAACAGTGCCTGATTCTGAAAAAAGAAATAATGCAGACTGTACAGAACCATCAGTCCGCCTCCTGCACCTTGCGCCCAGCGCGGGAGACGCAAATAGGAAAGCATCATGGTCACGGCAATAAAGGCCATAATGACGGGCTCCGACTGTAAAATCGTCAGTTCGGTAACCGGCCGGGCACATTCCCAAAGAATGACGGAGCCCAGGAGGTAAAGCACGGCGGTAAGAGACCTTTTTGCGATCGTCTGCATTTTATCCACCTGCCTTGAAGAGTCTGTCAAATTGTTCATTGATTAATAGATAGAGTGAAAAATAAGGGGACTTGCAGGGCTTTAGGCTGTCTTCCGCGCCATAATCGGTAACAAAGAACAGGGTCTGCCGCTGTCTTGCCGAACGTGCAAACTCGCTTACAGGCTGTGCCAGTGCAGGATCGGTCGTGACCACGAAGCCGGCTTTTCTACTGTCGCCGGAGAGCCGCAAATCGTCGGCTTTCAAGGCCTCGGCCTCTGATAACTCTGCCAGCTTTTCATTGGCGCCGGCCGTTGCACGAACAACACTCCCTCGCAGAAGAAGCGGTTTTTCAGTGCCGCTCCAGGTTAGAAGAACGGTGAAGCCCGCCTCGAGCAACGTTCGGACCAGAGAAGCTGTAAAGGCAACACCACGTTCAAAAAGGGCGTCTGTATCCTTTCTGCGCGCCACGAAAACGACGGAGGCATGCCTTTCTCTTTCCGGTTCAAACTGTTTAGCCACAAGTTGGTTTGTCCGCGCCGTTGATTTCCAGTCAAGCCACGACAGGCGGTCGGTCGGCTGATAAGGCCGAATACCTGCGAACCGCGAGAGATCTCTCTGCCGGCCGTCAGGCGTGATTCTGCCGGGACCCGCTCCGGGTATTTCAAGCGGCTGCACTTTTGGGAAGACGAGCCATGTTGCCTCGCACTTCAATCTGACCGTTCTGTGAAAGAAGCCGAAGGGATCGCCGGTTTTAAGCTGAATCTCCCTGACCGTGTATTTTCCGCGTGCCATGTCCGCAACAGAATAGGAAAAAACGGCATGGCGCCGCATCCAGAACAGCATGCCCGTTTTTCCCTCGCGTATCGGTCCGCCGGACAAAGGAGCAAACTCCTCCTGAATGGTAACGAGAAAAAAGGGGGCCGGCCACTTTCTTTTCAGCACGATTCGAACATGCATCGTGTCGCCGGCAGACAATTCTTTTTCCTGAATCGTTCTTTCCGCTTCTATTAATCGAAAAGGATAGATAACCAGAAAGATCATGTAGAGAACAAAAGGCAGGAATGCATAGAAAATAAACCAGCCCGTAAAGCCGCCCTGAAACATTGCAAAAGCGAACA
This sequence comes from Sporolactobacillus putidus, assembly GCF_014647035.1. Classification (GTDB taxonomy): domain Bacteria; phylum Bacillota; class Bacilli; order Bacillales; family Sporolactobacillaceae; genus Sporolactobacillus; species Sporolactobacillus putidus. The sequence goes on from NZ_BMOK01000001.1 coordinate 405,642, forward strand.
TACAGGCAAAAACGGCGAGCATGACCACGCTCTGACAGAACGCACTTTTTCTGAACTTGAGGAAATACTGAAGACTGTGCTTCATTTAACCGGTTCCTCGTGCATCACAGGAACTTTGATTTTACCGATGATTTCATGAACAATCGTGAGTGCGGTCATGTGTTCATAGGTAGCTTCCTGTTTCAGTACCATCCGATGTCCGATAACGAACGGAGCAACGGCCTTGACATCATCCGGAACAGCGAAATCGCGCTGTTCCACGAAAGCGTGTGCCTGGACGGCTTTCAGCAGGCCCAGCGTCCCTCTTGGACTGACACCGAGATAAATCATCGGATGTTCGCGCGTCGCTGCAACGATGTCGAGAATATAGTTTTTGATGCTGTCCGAAACAAAAACCGAATCCGTATGGCGGCGCAGCCGCAGAATATCGGAAACCTCCAGAATCGAATGGAGTTCTTTCAGAGGATCGCGACCGGCCGCACGATTTAAAATCGCCAGCTCATTCTCTCTGCTTGGATAGCCTATGGAAAGCTTGATCAGGAAACGGTCCAGCTGAGCTTCGGGCAGGGCATAGGTCCCTTCATACTCGATCGGATTCTGAGTGGCCATGACGAAAAAAAGGTCGGGAAGTTCCCGGGAAACACCGTCAACGGTCACACTGCCCTCCGCCATTCCTTCAAGGAGAGCGGATTGTGTCTTCGGAGACGTCCGGTTGATTTCATCGGCCAGAATAATATTGCCCATCAGCGGGCCGGGCCTGAATTCAAATTGCAAGGTTTTTTGGTTATATATAGATAATCCCGTGATATCTGAAGGCAGAAGATCAGGAGTAAACTGAATCCGCTTGAATTCCGCCCCGATCGTTCTGGCGATTGCACGGACAAGGAGTGTTTTGCCCACACCTGGAATGTCCTCAATCAGAACATGTCCCCCGGCAAGCAATGCAACCGTGATCAGTTTAATGGTTTTCCTCTTGCCGACCACTACGGTTTCAACGTTATCGATCATATCCGCGATTAACTGATGCTCAGCGCCATGGTTCATATCATTTCCCCGCTTTGTTATATGTTCTGATTATTTCAATCATTTTAATTCTATTGTACAGACTTCCCGACTGCATTTCCATCCGGCGGCTTCTCTTGGATGCCGGCATGAAAGACGTTCAGGTGCTAATGAATATGTTTTGTTAAATTATTCTGAAACGCGTTTTGTGCGCTGGATTCAAAAACCGCTTCGACGGGACTATTGCTTAACACGGCCAATTGAAAAAAGCCGCCATTCTTTTTTCCTAAAAGTAAAGGAGAAATCACGCCATATCTTTTCGCGTGCTTTCCCCTTTTTCAGTCCTGCTCAATTAAATCGGCGGCTTGCCTTTTTTTACAAACTGTTTTTTAACTGTTCCAGTGAAACGGATAATGTCTCGGTTCCCGTCCCCAGTTTTCCTGTGATGCCGACCAGTTCATCCATATTTTTATCGATTTCCGCGGAAAGCCTGCTGTTTCGGTCAACCGATGAAATGATGTCCCGGAATTTATCAGCAGTCTGCTTCGATTCTTCCATTCCTTTTTCTATAATTCCGGTTGTTTCATTCAGGGAACCGACAACGTGGGAGGTGACGTTTACAGACTTGTCTATGAGATCCGAGATTTGCGCCATGGCGTTATTGGTTTCTTCAGCCAGCTTCCTGATTTCCTGTGAGACAACAGCGAATCCCTTGCCGTACTCTCCCGCCCTGGCCGCCTCGATTGCCGAATTCAGGGCAAGTATGTTCGTCTGTTCTGAAATCTCTCTGACGAGAATGGTAACGCGGCCGATTTCCTGCGACGACTCTTCCAGTCTTCCGACCATTCTGCCCATTTCTACAATGGATTGGTTGGCCGCCGTAACCTGAGAGAAGAGTCGTTCAAGCTGAGTCTGTCCCTCGGAAGCCTGCGCTTTAGCAGTCTGTGTCTCCCGGTTGCTTTTTGCTGAGGACGCCCTGACAGATTGAAAATGTTCAGACAGAGCGCTTACCGTCTCCCTAGTCTGATCTGCCAGAGCTGTCAGACTGTCACCGACATGCACGATCGCCGATCTGAGATCTTCCCGGCCCCCTTCATATTCTCTCTTCAGGTTCTGTGAATATTCCAGATCATAGGCTTCCAGAACAATCTGCTGCTCAAAACTGATGATCTTATGAATCGCCCTGATGATCCGCTCTGTGGCAGAAAAATCGCCGACCGATTGAAAAACAACCCGGCACAAGCTGTTCTGCAGATTCTGAAAAGTTCCCATATAGTAAGACGGACTCAGAGCAATGATATAATGCATTTTCCCGACCCTGAACCGTCTTTCAAGAAAGGCTTCATCAATGACTCCGGAAAACAGTTCCATAACGTGTGCTGCCAGCGTCCGGCTTAATTTTTCGACGGAGCTGTGTTTGTCGATAATCTGCCTCAGCGGCTCAATTTTATAGAAACTGTTGTAGAAGTCTTTCGAAATTATATCGATCTCCTTCTGCACAAAAGGCCGCAAAAGTTTCAGCAGTTGCAGATCGCCGTCTGTCAGATCAAGCATTCTCAACTTCTCGAGCACTTTGCTGTCTTTGACCGTGACAGAGACTTTTTCGGACTTCGCCTTTTCCAGCCAGTCATAAACCGCCTCTTCACTTTTTTTAAAAAACACCCGGTTCCCCCCGCTTCTCTTCACTCTTTAGAGCCGTGATCGACATCTAATCCATTCAGGATACGCTTCACTAAAAAGCTTATTATATTATAACAAACCTTACCAATGAGACTTTTAACGAATTTCAAACAGATGTGAGGCTGCCTCCCCCACTTTCGAACAGGCTCTTCGACGGTACCGCAGAAACTCATCCGGAAAATCATTCAGTGAAAAGGCGTTTCCAAAACCGTATTGGGCATATTAACGACTTTTGCAGTTTCAATTGACGCAAGAAGTGTTTCGTGCTAAAATTTTTTTAAACTTAACATGAAAGACTCTTATTGAGAGTGGCGGAGGGACTGGCCCAGTGAAGCCCGGCAACCTTTCAGTGAATTTGGAAAAGGTGCTAATTCCAGCAAAACTTCGATCAGCGGGGTTTTGAAAAATAAGAGGGTGCGGATAATCAATCAGGCCTCTCTGCCAAAGCTGGAGAGGCCTTTTATTTTTCCACTTTTTTATTTTCCGCTCGCATATAGGGTTTCTTTCAAGGACAGGAAACAGGAGGATGAGAGTATGGCAGAAGTACTGAGTTCCAATCTTGGCTACCCAAGAATCGGCGAAAAAAGAGAATGGAAAAAGGCTCTGGAGCAGTTTTGGGCCGGTAAAATTTCAAAGGACGATTTTCTTGCGACGGTAAAAGAACTTCGTCTGAGCTATCTGAAGAAACAAAAAGCGATCGGCGTAAACCTGATACCGGTCGGTGATTTCAGCCTTTATGATCACGTACTTGATACGGCCGTATTATTCGGTCTGATCCCCGATCGTTTCAACAAGGGAGAAAAAAAGATCCCGCTCGAAACCTACTTTTCCATCGCGCGGGGAAGCAAAGAGGCCGAAGCCTCGGAAATGACCAAATGGTTCAATACCAATTATCACTATATCGTCCCCGAAATCAGCAATCAGACAAAACCCTTTATCACTGAAAACCGCTTGCTTGCTCTGTTCAATGAGGCCAAAAACGAGCTCGGCATTATCGCCAAACCGGTGATTGTCGGCCCGGTGACCCTGCTCAAACTGTCCAAAGGCTATGATCAGGATCATTTCAAGCCGCTTCTTGAATTGCTGATTCCGCTGTACATCCAGATATTCAATGAACTGAAAAATGCCGGGGCCGAATGGGTGCAGATTGATGAACCGGTATTAGTCAGAACACTGTCCGATGAAGATCTGGATGTGTTCCGTGAGACGTATCGGTCACTCAGAAACGGTGTGCCCGGATTAAAACTGCTCCTTCAAACGTATTTTGAAGCAGTGGATGCTTACGAAGAAATCATTAAACTGCCGGTCGACGGCATCGGACTCGATTTTGTTTATGGCAGGGAGGCGAACCTCGGCTCGCTTCAGACTTTCGGCTTCCCGAAAGATAAAGTGCTCGCTGCCGGTGTGATTGACGGACGCAACATTTGGAAAACCGACCTGGCCGACACTTTCGGTCTTCTTCAGAAACTACTCGGGTATGTCGGCGGAAAAGAAAAATTGTTTATTTCCCCGTCATCCAGCCTACTGCATGTTCCCGTGACCGTCAGAAATGAGGAAGCACTTGATCCGGTTTTAAAAGATGCCCTTTCGTTTGCCGATGAAAAGCTGGCGGAAGCTGTGACGCTCGCCAAAGGTCTCAATGCGGGAAAAGCGGCGATTGAAGCAGAAATCGAGAAAAGCAGGGAGGACCAGCAGGCGCTGCAGCAGTCCGATCACCGCAACAACAAAGATGTACAAAAAGAATTGCGGCATCTCGGATCTGAATTGCCTACGCGTCCCGGCTCATTCAAACTGCGCCAGCAAATTCAGGCCGATGCTTTTCAACTACCGGTGCTCCCGACAACAACAATCGGAAGCTTTCCTCAAACTCCTGAGGTCCGCCAGGCGCGGCGCAATCTGCGCAAAGGCGAATGGTCGGAAGAACGGTACAATCAATTTGTCAAAGATGAAACGGCAAAATGGATTAAAATTCAGGAAGACATCGGCATCGATGTGCTCGTCCATGGAGAATTCGAACGGAATGACATGGTTGAATATTTTGGAGAGAAACTGGCGGGTTTCGCCTTTACTCGATTTGCATGGGTTCAGTCCTACGGTTCGCGCTGCGTCAAGCCGCCGTTGATCTTCGGTGATGTCGACTGGAAAAAACCGATGACGGTGAAAGAAAGCGCCTATGCCCAGTCGCTCACCAAGCTGCCGGTCAAAGGCATGCTTACCGGTCCGGTCACCATCTACAACTGGTCTTTTGTCCGTAACGACATCAGCCAGGCCGATGTTTTCAACCAGATCGCGCTGGCCCTGAAGAAAGAAGTGCACGCGCTTGAAGAAGCGGACATCCGGATGATTCAGGTAGATGAACCGGCGCTCCGCGAAGGCCTGCCGCTTAAGGAGGAGAAAAAAGCCGGGTATCTGCACGATGCGGTTTACGCGTTCCGGCTCGCGACCTCGTTTGTCAACAACGATACACAGATCCACACACATATGTGTTACTCTGAATTCGACGAAATCATTGAAGCCATTGACGCGCTTGACACTGATGTCATTTCGATCGAGGCCGCACGCAGCCATGGCGAGATCATCTCGACTTTTGAAGACTTTAAATACAAGAAGGGTATTGGCCTCGGTGTCTACGACATCCACAGCCCGCGTATTCCAAGCGTTGATGAAATGAAGTCCTACGCTGAACGCGCGCTTCAGGTGCTCGATCCGAAGCTGTTCTGGATTAATCCGGACTGCGGCCTCAAGACGCGCAAACCGGAAGAAACGATTCCCGCACTGAAAAACATGGTTGAAGCTGCTCGTGAAGTTCGGGAAGAACTGGGAAACAAAATCGGAAAATAAACCGTACAACGCCGTTCGAAAAAAAAAAACGCCTTGGGGCGTTTTTTTTTGCAAATTAGACTGATATTATTTGAAAAATCCAGCCGCGCTCTCCCCAAGTTATTGGGTTGAATAGCAGCGGCCATGGGAACCGGATTACCCAATCGGCCGATTGACCTCGTGATTCCGCCGATAGACCCGCGAATCCCGCCGGAAGAGTCCCAATTTTGGCCGGTAGGCCCGCGAATTCTGCCGGAAGGGCCCCAATTTTGGCCGGTAGGCCGCCGGACCGAACCGGCGGCACAATCATTTTTATCAAACAAAAAACCAGGCTCTTTTTACACCTGGTTCTGTCGATTGATAGCTTTTTAACCTGGTTCAACAGTTACATATTGTGACTTGAATCCCGCAATTCAACGTCCGGATGTTTCTGCTGGAACCAGCGCAGCGAAAAATCGTTTTCGAATATAATGACCGGCCGGTCCTTGTAGTCGGTCACAACCAAGTTGTTTGAATTCCGGCGCAGGGCTTCGGCATCCTCGCGTTTGGCAATCCATTTCGCCACCTGGTGGGGCATATGTTCGATATCGAGATCGACGCCGTATTCCGCCTGCATTCTGTAGACGAAGACATCAAACTGCAGGGTGCCGACAACACCGAGGATGGTCTCTTCAAAAGGCGTCTTATAAACCTGTATGGCGCCTTCCTGGGCAAGTTGGCTGACACCCTTCAGAAAATGTTTTTGCTTCATTGCGTTTTTCGCCCGCACCTTGGCAAAGTGCTCGGGCGCAAACTGCGGCAGTGCCCCGAAATTGAACGTGTCTCTCGAGTCGCAGACCGTATCGCCGATTTGATAGAACCCGGTATCATAGAGTCCGACAATGTCGCCCGGATAGGCTTCATCGATCAGCTCTCTGCTGTCCGCGAAGAACTGCTGCGGTTGGGCAAGCTTGAGTTGCTTGCCGGTCCGGTCGAGATAGACGGTCATTCCTTTTTCAAACCGTCCCGAACAAATACGCAGAAAGGCGATACGGTCGCGGTGAGACGGATTCATGTTAGCCTGGATTTTAAAAATAAATCCGGAAAAACCGTCGTCATCCGGACTGACGAGCCCGCCGCTCGACTGCCGCGGCTGCGGATCCGGCGCCATCTTAAGATAGTGTTCCAGAAAAGTCGGAATGCCGAAACTTGAGATGGCGCTGCCGAAAAATACCGGGGTCTGCTTTCCCGACTCCACCGACTCGAAGTCGAAGGTGCTTCCTGCCTCATCGAGCAGAAGAAGGTTCTCTTCGAGCTGTCTGAGCGTATAATCATCGACCGTTTTCTTAAGAATGTCGCCCAGTTCCTCCACTTCGCCCAGTTGCTGCACCTGGCGTTCACGCTTGTCATTATACCACTCGATTTTATGCTCCACGCGATCGTAGACACCGCGGAACGACTGACCCATGCCGATCGGATAGTTAATCGGATACGTTTCAATACCGAGCACATCCTCAATTTCTTCGAAAAGCTCAAGAGGTTCTTTTCCCTGGCGATCGAGCTTATTGATGAAGGTAAAAATCGGGATGCCGCGGTCACGGCAGACCTTGAAGAGCTTGATCGTCTGCGGTTCGACTCCCTTCGCCGCGTCGATGATCATCACCACGCTGTCGACAGCCATCAAGGTGCGGTACGTATCTTCACTGAAATCCTGGTGTCCCGGTGTATCCAGAATATTGATTTTATAACCTGCGTATTCAAACTGCATCACACTGGAGGTTACTGAAATCCCTCTCTTTTTTTCCAGTTCCATCCAGTCGGAGGTCGCAAACTTTTCTGCCTTGCGCGACTTGACCGCTCCCGCCGTGCGAATCGCTCCGCCCAGAACGAGCAGTTTTTCCGTCAGCGTCGTTTTCCCGGCATCCGGATGAGAAATGATCGCAAACGTGCGCCTTCTTCGAATTTCCTGTTGTAAATGATTCATTTTTTCCTCCTAAAAACCACTGATCGCTTGACTCCCAGACCTGATTCACACCATGATTCACCCAAGAAAAAAGCATTCGCAGCCTGTTTCCGGGGCGGATGTACTTCTCAGCAGCTTAAACTGAGAAGACCTTTCCCGAAAAAGCCATTATCTTGCTCTGCGAATGCCTTTCTACCATTCTATCCCGGTATGTTCAAATATTTACATAGAAATTTCTCATCAAAGAAACTTCCGCTAAAAAGAAAGGAGCTTCAACTAAAAGATCGGTCTCGGACCAGGCAGGTACGCCCGGTCCGGCGTCCCCTATCATTTTTTCACCAGCGCATGCACACGTTCCATAACGGCCGTTTTCAGAGCGGCGAATTTTTTGTCCCGTGTTGCCTCGTCGCTGCCTTTGACACCGAAATAAAATTTGATCTTCGGTTCCGTTCCGGACGGTCTCAGGCAAAACCACGAACCGTCATCAAGCTTATACTTCAGCACATCGGAAACAGGCAGTGCAATCGTTGTTTTGGCAGCTGCGTTCACGTCGGTCGCTTCGGACTTCTCATAGTCTTCAATGACGGCGACAGGAACTCCGGCCATTTCCACTGGCGGATGCGTTCTGAAGTCGGTCAGAATCGCGTCAATTTCCGCCTTGCCCTGAATTCCCTTAAGTGTCAGGGATTCAAGCCCTTCCCTGAAGTAGCCGTACTTTTTGAAAACATCCTGAAGCGCATCGTAGAATGACTTTCCCTGCGATTTGAAGAAGGCGGCCGCTTCGGCAGCAAATACGGCAGCCTGAACCGCGTCCTTGTCACGGACAAAAGAGCCGATCAGATAGCCGTAGCTTTCCTCGTAGCCAAAGAGGAAAGTGTGCGCTCCGCTCAGTTCATATTCATGAATTTTTTCACCAATAAATTTAAAACCGGTCAATGTGTCGATGGTTGGGATTCCGAAAGCCGCGGCAATTGTCCGGCCGATCTCGGAGGTAACGATGGTTTTAACAACAATTCCGTTAGCCGGCAGTATCCCTTTTTCCTTCTTTTGCGTAAGCAGATAATCCAGTAAAACCGCTCCGGTCTGGTTGCCGGTCAGGACGACATATTCGCCCTGAGCGTTCTTGACGGCAACGCCAAGCCTGTCGGAGTCCGGATCCGTCCCGAGCAGGATATCCGCATCGATTTTCTTTCCGTACTCGATGGCAATTTTAAAAGCCGCATGCTCCTCCGGATTGGGCGACTTGACCGTTGAAAACTCAGGGTCGGGCTCCGCCTGTTCTTTAACAACCGTCACATTGGTAAAGCCCCAGTTCTTCAGCCCGTTTACAACCGGGTGGTAGCTGGATCCATGCAGCGGCGTAAAAACAATTTTCAGATCGGAGCCGACCTGTTTGATAATTTCGGGATTCAGCGACAATGTCTGCAGGCTTTCCTGGTAAGCCTGGTCCACTTTTTCACCGATGATTTCAAGCAGGCCCTCCGCCTTCAGCGCCTGTTCGTCCCCGACTTTCACCTTCAGTTCATCTTCGACCGAAGCCACGAATTTAATCACTTCATCCGCTTCGGCAGGAGGCAGCTGTCCGCCAAATTCGTTGTAAACTTTGTAACCATTATACTGCGGCGGATTATGGCTCGCCGTGATCATGACGCCTGAGAAGGCGTGCAGGTAGCGTACGGCAAACGAGAGCACCGGCGTCGGGCGAAGCGAATCGAAAATAAACGTTTTGATGCCGTGGGCACCCAGCGTTCTGGCTGCCTCAACCGTAAATTCCGCTGAGAAGTGGCGCGGGTCATGTGCAATCACGACGCCGCGTTTAACAGCTTCTTCGCCGGCATTCAGAATGTATCTCGCCAAGCCTTCCGTTGCTTTTCTGACGGTGTAAATATTCAGCCGGTTCGTTCCGGGGCCGATTTCTCCGCGCATCCCGCCTGTACCAAATTCGAGATTTTTGTAAAAACAGTCTTCCAGTTTGACTGGATCATCGGCGATCGAATCCAGCTGCGCTTTCAGATCCTTGTCCAGACTTTCATCCGCCTGCCATTTTTTATAAACTGTTTCCCAACCCAAAATGACCACCTCGTGTTTATGGCTCTTCGTTCCTTTTTACTAAAGCTTCATTCCTTATTATTATAGCAAAAAAACGCTGCCATTCACATGTAAATCAAAATGCCATGCACTCAAAAATACACGCACGGCTCTCACTCTTTGTATGGTTATTTATTGACCTTAGGTGTGAAATACCTGATCAGCTTATCAAGAGACACATCCTTGAGAGAATTGAAACAACCGTCGACGTGCCCGAACGGCATTCTTTTGGTCACGGCATTTGGAACGACAATACAGTACAAGCCCGCTCTTTTCGCAGCCAGCGAACCGTTGAATGAGTCTTCGATGGCGATGGCTTCCTTGGGCTGCACACCTAGGCTTTCAATCGATTTTATATAGAGCGCGGGATCGGGTTTGACCCTCTCGACATCATCCCATGACTTTATGCTGAGAAAATAGTCGGAAAGGCCGAGACGTTTCAGATGCCTGCGCGGCCACTCGCCTCTTGAACTAGTGGCAAGGCCGATCTTCAGCCCCAGACTTTCCGCCTGGCTGAGTACCGATTTTACACCGGGAAGCACCTCTTCCTGATCGACAAGTTTGTTAAAAAGCGCGTACCTTTCACTCTGAAAAGCTTCACGGTCAATTTTGACATCGCCCTGTTCTTCAAGATAGCCGAGCGAGTCAAAACCGTGCTGCGTTCCGATGGCCTGGCTCCACACACTGAGGGGAAGATCCACTTGATATCTCTGGAACATGTTCTGCATGACTAAGTACATAATTCTTTCACTATCCAAAATCACACCGTCAAAATCGAAAACAATGGCTTTAATCATTTCAAACAACCCTTCTAAGTGGCTTCACGTTTCATTTTAACATGGCTCATTCGCTATTTTAAAAAAATCACAAAAACTTCTCAAGTTTTGAAGCTGTTTCCATGTCTGGAGATAGTGGACAAATTTCGAAGCGTCCATTTTGCAAATCGCATGAAAAAAAGAGTCAAGGTTTCACGGAGCACGCATAAACTAAATTAATCAACCCTGCAGACGGGCGACTCTTTGAAACCCAGCTCATCTTCAATAAGGAGGGATCTTTGATGACAAACTTTTTGATTTCCGAAGAGCAGTGGGACCTTCATCAAAAGGGCTATCATGACCAGCGCCGGCATGCGGAAAAAGTCAAAGAAGCGATCAAGAACAATCTTCCCGATCTGATCAGCAGCGAGAGCATTATTCTGTCAGACGGTCAGAAGATGACCCAGATCCCGATCCGTTCATTGGACGAGTATAAACTGCGCTATAATTTTGAAAAAGCAAAGCATGTAGGTCAGGGAAAAGGCGACAGCAAGGTCGGCGATGTCATTGCCAAAGCACCTGGAAAGCAGGCCGGCCAGGGAACAGGCAAGGGAAACGGGGCGGGCGACAGACCCGGGATTGACTACTATGAAGCCAACGTTTCGATTATGGAAATTGAGAATCTCTTTTTCAGGGAACTGGAACTCCCCCACCTGAAACGCAAACTGGAAGCGGATATTGTCGTCGACAGCATCGATTACCGTGATGTCCGGCGAAAGGGATTGATGGGCAACATCGACAAGCGGCGGACGATTCTGCAGGCAATCAGGAGAAATGCCCAATCCGGAAAAACTCAGATCTATCCAATTCGCGAAGAGGATCTTCGGTTCAAGACATGGGAGACTTCCATTAAGCCGGAAAGCAAAGCCGTCGTACTCGCACTGATGGATACAAGCGGATCGATGGGCGTCTGGGAAAAATACATTGCACGGAGCTTCTTTTTCTGGATGGCGCGGTTCCTCAGAACAAAGTATGAAAAAGTCAGCATTCAGTTTATCGCCCACCATACGGAAGCGAAAATTGTTACTGAAGAGGATTTCTTTTCCAAAGGAGAAAGCGGGGGCACGATCTGTTCATCAGCCTATGTGAAAGCACTGGAATTGATCCAGACGTCCTATCCGCCCTCAAAATATAATATTTATCCTTTCCATTTCTCAGACGGCGACAATCTCTCATCGGATAATCCGAAATGCATCCGTCTGGTCAATGAAATTATGTCGCTGACCGACTTTTTCGGCTATGGGGAAATCAATCCCTACCACCGGTCAAGCACGCTCATGAGCGCTTACCGAACCATCAAAAATGAAGCCTTTCACTCATTTATCTTAAAACAGAAAAGCGATGTCTATCACGCCATGAAGTACTTTTTTCATAAAGAGCCGGAAAGCACTGCCATATGAATGACTGCGTCCTTTCCACAGGCATTTCAAGGACTCGGCCTTCAATTAAGGCCAAAGCTTAAAACTACCACCTGTGAATACAGACGGTAGTTTAATTTTCGTGCTGTGAAACATAAGTAAAATAAACCTCTTTCTAAACCAATATTATAGTTCTTCACTTCAGGAATATTCATTGCAAGAGCCAATGCCTTACATTCTTTCTTATTTTTCTAAGACCATTTAATTTAGAAGTTTATTCAGCTCGGTCTCGACTATATAGATCCGTTAGGATTATTTCGTATATATAGATTTCAAAAGTTCTATTTTTTTTCTTTAATTGTATAGCCCTCAAATCCAAGTTCAAAAGAAATCATTTCAGAAATAAAATCAACAAATTTTATTTCTTTGGATTTGGTATTAACGGTAGCCACGTTATCCCCTGATAAACCTAAAGAAAGTATCTTCGTACCATCAGTCCCAGTAGTTACAAATTCTTGAATTATTGAATCTGAATTTTTTAAGTGAAACTGTTCAATACTCCCAAAATCATCATTTGGATTTGTAAGCAGATTCAAGCTAGAGATTAATCTTAAATACTGAACACCTTCGAATTGAACGATAATCTCTTTAAAACTGTCCTCCATATTGCTTACATTTGCTGAATCAGGATGTTCGAACGTAATTTTCGCATCAATTTCTAATTTTAAAGTACAACCCAATGGATCATATTTTATGTCCATTAAATAACTCTGTTCAAACAAATACCATTCGAGGTTCATCTTTATCTCTCCTTAATCAATCATCAATAACAGGGGTATGATTTCCCTTACTCTTTCTTGTGACGGGATTTCCAAATGTATCTATTCTCTGACCTGTAGAGTCTTTTATTTCCACGTGTGGGTATTCGCTTCCTGGCGCACGGCCACTCCCTTTTTTTATAGTGATTCTTGGAATATTATTATTATCAATCCATTTTTCGGGTCCATTTGGGGTTTGAGTTTTTTTCCAACCTTGCGATTTAGCATACTCCCGTAAATTACTTGCCTTCAAAGTTTTCGATGAATTAAACCAAATATATTGGTTTTAGCTCCACTATCACTCTTAAAATTTTTATCTGCACTCCCAGATCCACCGCTAACTTTCTTAACCGATGCCTGCTGGATCAGGCTTCTGGCCTGATTTAATGGATCGAAGAAACCATTTCCTTGATTTTGCCTGGCCACGCCTAATAATTTCTCTCTTAAACCTGTAGAATGGATGACATTGTAGGGAGCGCCGCCGGCCCCGGCAAGCGCCGTCTGTAAGCTGCTTTGCGGCCTTAAATCACGGGTAGCCATCTTGCTGGCGGTTTTATGGGGTTAGCCTGGCTGCTGAGTTCGGCAAGGTCTGCGGCTTTGCCGACTTTGTCCACCCCTTTCGTCCCGACAACCGAGGTGGCGACCATGGCCAGTGCATAGGTGATCCATCTGGACCGGGTATAGGCGTTTCCATGCACCATGTCCCGTTCGTAAGATTGAACGATCGCCGTTTTGATGATGTCATACGTTCGAACCGGATGAATCGACGCGTTCACGACATTCCCGAGGACTTCTACTGGAGAGGTCGTGACGGTGTCCCACAACCGATTATCCGGTTGCGCTGTGTCCGCCCAGGTACAATAAAAAACGAGATAATCTTTCATCTCGTTTTTACTATGAGAACGGCGTTATATATTTCATAATTTATGATAGCATGGACGCTGACGGAAACTGAACGCGGGCAAAGCTTTCTTCAGGCGATTACGAGCAGAAACTGTTTCCGAATTCCTGGAAGGTGCCGTCAGTGGGGTCATAGGCTTCCAAAGCATGACTGCCGCGCTCATGCCTTGGCGGTATTGGCAATTGTTTTCCCGTTCTTGAATGCTTTGCCGGGTAATCTTCAAATTTTTTCTTTTAATTCTCGAATTTTACTTAATTCTGAAGTGTAGGGGTTATTTACTAAGCCTAAAATACCTGTAATATTTTGGAAAAACTTTTCACTTGCATTAAGCAATGTAGTCAAAAATTCTTGTTTCGGTAGAATCCAGGATGAACGAGTATTTGCTTCTACAATCATGTTCAAGCATTCATTCGATATCTTTTGAAACTTTATCCTTGCAGGCTGATCCGGAAAAAAAGTCTCAGAGCTATCCCTTAATATAAATTCTTCTATCAGCTGAATAACATATGCCCACAATTGGTCTACATAATCCCAAAGTTGAAATCCCAGGATTACTTCATTACCATATTTCAAGTAAATAGCTCCTTCTAAATAGTTTAAGTTCAATTTATTTACTATAGGTGCACTTATATTTTTTTCCGAAACTTCAATAAAATATTTTTCCCATTCTTCATTGATTGTATCTAAACTGTCTATTTTCAATTCAGGTTTTTTAATAAAAGATTTACATATAAACAAGGTATTCATCACCTATTTCTTATAAAATTGACCTACCCTACCTTTATTTAAACCTACTACATAATCAACTCTTCTATAAATACCTTCTACTTGGTACATGCCAGTTGTTCCTTTTTCTATTAACTTTTCTCTATTTTGTTTTAGTACTTTACTTACTATGTTTGTTATATCATCGATGGACATATTTTCATCTAAAAAAGTTTGCATAGATTTTATAGAACCATCCCAATATTCAGCGTGATGCCTTTCAAGAATATGTTTCATCCCGCTCTTATCTAAAACAAACTCTGCACTACCAAAAGTCCACCTCCTACTCTTATAGTTTGTTAACGCATTAACAACTTTTTCTGGATTAGCTTTACTAACCCGCTTGGACCCGCTAACTTTCTTAACCGACATCTGCTGGATCAGGCTTCTGGCCTGATTTAATGGATCGAAGGAACCAGTTCCTTGATTTTGCCTGGCCACGCCTAATAATTTGTCTCTCAGACCTGTAGAATTGATGACATTGTAGGGAGTGCCGCCGGCCCCGGCAAGCGCCGTCTGTAAGCCGTTTTGCGGCCATAAATCATGGGTAGCCATCTTGCTGGCAGTTTTGATGGTGCCAGCCTTGCTGCTGAGTTCGGCAAGGTCTGCGGCTTTGCCGACTTTGTCCACCCCTTTCGTCCCGACAACCGAGGTGGCGACCATGGCCAGTGCATAGGTGATCCATCTGGACCGGGTATAGGCGTTTCCATGCACCATGTCCCGTTCGTAAGATTGAACGATCGCCGTTTTGATGATGTCATACGTTCGAACCGGATGGAGCGCCGCGTTCACGACATTCCCGATCACTTCGACCGGAGAGGTCGTGACGGTGGCCCACAAACCGAGGATCGTATCCTTTCCGGCATCCAGAAGGCCCGTCGCAATCCCATCGTTGATTTTTTGGCCAAGCTGCACGAGACTGTAGGCCGTCTGTAGGACGGAGTCTACCCGATCCTCCTCTTCTTTCTTCACTTCCCGCGCTTTTTCCTGCTGCTTTTTTTCGTCCAGATAGCTTTGCGCCGCTTTCTCCAGCTCACCCTGGAGCTGGTAGATTTTACTGTCATGATAGGCCCGGGCGTTGAAGTGCATCGGCTGGATATCGGCGCCCTGACGCGTGGCCTGGATCAACTCGCCGTAGAGCGCAGCGATGGCGGGCACGTCCTCCATCACCTGCCGATATTCCGTGGTTAGTTCCCGATCGAGTCCCTGAACGTCGTGGATCATCCGGTTGCGCTCGTGATCCGCCTCGTCGAGTGCCTGATCCACGTTGTGCGTAGAAAAGACGTTCATCGGAACGAGGTCGGAGATGCTGCGGAGAATTTGGCCAATGTCCTCCTTCTGCTGGGCAACCATTGCTTTCGACCGATAGTGCCCGTTTGCGAGATCCTGTTCCAGAAAGGGCATCTGGACAAAGGTATCCCCGCCAAGACTTTTGTCATCGATTTCGCCGGAGAGGCCGTTCAGAAAAGCGATCTGCTTGTTGATCAGCCGCAGCCAGGCGTCGACAACGTTCACCTGTGCGGCGTAAAAGCCTTTGATCGCTTCGGCTCCCTTGCCCTGAAACGCGGGGCCCAGGTTGGTGATCTGCTGAAATGCGGCTCTTAAGTGCTGAAATTGCCCGCTTAGCGCCTGATAATGTTTAGCGCGGGCCTGGGCCGCTGATCAGCGCTTTCGCGTCATAGGTCTTCGTTCCTCCCGAAGAGGATCCACCCCCGTCCATGATTCTCATGGGATCACCTCGTCCTGCCGCTTCAGCAGGTCCACATTGGCCCGGGTGTCCGCGATCGTCTTCCGAACCCCTTCTCTGTAGGCGGACAGGAGCCGATGAATCCGCTGTTCTTCGTTCTGCCATTCACCTGTAAACACCAGTTGATTCTTCCCCAGGCCGGAGAGCGCGGACAAAGAAAGCTGTCCCAGCGCCTGCCCCGCTTCATCCAGCCGTCCGCTCACAACGCTGTGATGGAGTTCAATTTGGACCATCAGAACAACCGCCCTTTAATTTGAGTCAGCCGGCGGCTTAAAGCTTCCGCAGCTTTTTCTCCCTGGTGAAGCAGGGATTCGGCTTCATCAGCCAGGGCACCGGTGGCCCGGAGAAAGTCGCTCTCCAGACGCAGGTCGTTGATTTTCGCCTCAATCCGCTGCCGGTAGTCCTCAAGGTCAGCAGTCAGGATCCCTTTCATCTGCTGATCCGCGCACTCCCGATTCTTTTGAAAGACGCGGGCACGCGGTCCCATCCAGTCCGCCCCAAGTCCCGGCTGGGTCAGATAGCGGAGCGCCTGCAGATCCGCGTGCTCCTCCTGTGACAGTTTCCGGCTGGCCTGCCTCAGCCGCGCCATTTTGTCTTCAACATTCGCCGATTGACGGGAGAGAGCCTGAAAGATAACTTCTAACGTCTCTGAAGCACCCAAAGTCCGCACCTCTTTTATCATCCGTTTTTCAAAATCATTCTCCGGGTCGTGCTCTCACTGTCTGCTCGTTCCTGGCGTTCCTGATGGTCTCTGAAATGATGAAAAAGCCGGACCCTCATATGCTGAAGATCCGGCCCATACCTGTCTTTAACCGTTAATTTGCCCGGCAATCTGCTGGTCCGTTTCTTCCAGAATGTTCGCCGTCTTTGCCAGCTGCCGGTCGATGTCCTCCAGAAGCTGCTGCATCTGTAGGAAAGAGGGTTTCAGCCGTTCATACTGATCTCTGAAGGCCCGGCTCGAGGCGCCTTCCCAGACTTGCCCCAACTGGTCGATCATCCCGTTCAGCCGCCCGATCAGCTCGCCTGTGTTTGAGGATTCCTGTCCGTATTTCGCCGCGTAGCTGCGCAGTTCTTCCGGAGTCAGCCTGATTTGTCCTGCCATAAAGAAAAACTTAGCGAAGTCAAGTCTTTGACAACGGCCTGAGCCTTAGTTTTTCTTATACTAAACCCCTCTAATCTTTTATATTTTATCCTTTCTTATTTGTATGAAAAAAAGCCTCCTTGTTTCTCCATCTGTTGGCTCAATCTTATCCAAAGGCAGCCAACTAGTGAATGCGGAAAAGCGCCTATTTTTACGCCTTTTTTTGCGAATTTTCAACTGATTTCGACAAAAACAAAGACGAAGAGGAGGGGACTTTTATCCTAAAAATGAACCGTGTAAATTTCTCGGTTGGAAAATTGAATCACTAAAAGAATCGATCCAAGTCTATCAAGGACCTGATTCGGTCATTAAGCGAATTGAGGTGCCATTAAAGCAAAAAAGCATCAGGCTTATGCCTAATAACTCTTTTGTCCATCGATCTCAATTAATTTAAAAAGAACCCTGCACAACACTTCAGGGACTCAACTTACAAATCGGCGGGTTTTCAAAATAGTCGAAGCCGCTATGACTCGCTCGAGCGAAAATGATGAATGCTGCTGTCCTATTAAAAAAGGAGGGCGTTTTTTAATCGTTGTGAATCGTTCCCAGGTGATTAAACGGCCAATAGCGAAAATCCACTTTACCAACCAGCTTCTTTTCACTGACAAAACCGAATACGCGGCTGTCCGCACTGTTCTGCCGGTTGTCGCCCATAACCCAAAGTTCGCCCTTCGGTACGCGCATCTGTCCCGTCAGCCCCTTTAAAGTGAAATTCCAGGTCAGCATTCCGCCTGATAATTGCTTCTTATACTTATTCAGGTAAGGCTCACTGACCGGTTTATCATTAACATACAGCTGATCGTTTGAATACGTGATTTTATCTCCCGGCAGGCCAATGACTCTTTTTACATAATCGTCCGTCGGAGTTGCATGGAAAATGACCACATCAAAACGCCTGGGCTGACTGAACCTGTAATCCACTTTGTTTACGATCAGCCTGTCGCCGTTGTATAGCGTCGGCATCATCGAAGGACCCTGGACAATATAGTTTCCAAAAATAAACGTCCGCACGATAAGAACAACAAGAACAGCCAAACCGATCGCCCGAATCCATGCGAATGCTTCGTTTTTCTTTTTCTCTTTCTTCATCTGACAACGACTCCCTCTGCCTCTTGGAAAATACGTCCGGCCGCCGGAGCTTTATCCGGCGGGTATTCAAACATCCTTATCGTGCACGAAAAGCGCTGTTCCCAATCGGCCGCAGCGCTTTTCAAAAATAAAATTATGGGTTGCTCAGTAAATTGATGATGCTGAATTCCTGCAAGGGCCAGTAGCGGACATCCACTTGGCCGATGATCTGTTTTTCATCCACAAATCCGAAGAACCGGCTGTCCTCGCTGTTTTGGCGATTATCTCCCATGACCCAGATTTTTCCTTTTGGAACGCGAAGCAACCCGGTTTTTTCTTTAAGATTAAAATCGGGTGTCAGCAACTCTCCTTTTGGCAACTGCGCTTTATATTTATCCAGATAAGGTTCCTGTACCGGTTTACCGTTCACATAGAGCTGATCATTTTGGTAGGAAATCGTGTCGCCGGGCAGCCCGATGATCCGTTTGACATAATCATCCGTCTTCGTTGCATGGAAAACAACAATATCGAACCGGTGCGGAGTGCCGACAGAATAGCCGATTTTACTCACGATCAGCCGATTGCCGTCCTGCAGTGTCGGCATCATGGATTCGCCTTTGACTACATAATTGTCAAAAATAAAATAGCGGATGAGAAGAGCAATAACCACGGCAATCGCAATAGCTCTTACCCAGCTCCATATTTCTTTTGCTGCTGCCTTCATTTGTTTTCCCTGCCCTGATTTGCATTCGGTTCTGCGACCGGAGCTATCATTGCGGCAGTCCGGGTTATGTCACTTAATTCAGCGATTGAGCAGACTGCCTACATACCTTAATAGTTCGTTCGCCGAAGTGGTATTATAGCCGTACTCATCGACAAGTCTTACAATCACTTCGTTAATCCGCTTGAGCTGTGTTTCGTCAGGTGTTTTGCTGGATGTCGTGATTTTAACAACATCCTTCAGATCGGCAAAAAGTTTTTTCTGAATGGCTTCCTTCAGCCGTTCATGCGACTGATAATTGAACCTTTTTCCCTTGCGTGCGTAAGCGGAAATCCGGATCAGTATCTCTTCCCTGAACGCTTTTTTGGCATTTTCGGAAATACCGATTTGCTCCTCAATCGAGCGCATCAGCTTTTCATCCGGATCGACTTCATCCCCTGTGATCGGATCAAATATTTTATTACTGTTGCAATAGGCCTCGACATTATCCAGGTAATTATCCATCAAGGTCTTTGCCGATTCCTCAAAAGAATAGACAAACGCCTTCTGCACCTCGCGTTTCGCCATTTCGTCATACTCCCGCCGCGCGATGGCAAGAAATTCGGTGTAGCGCTCCCTGTCTTCTTCGGAAATTGACGGATGCTGATCAAGCCCTTCTTTGACCGAACGGAGGATGTCGAGCGCGTTGATCGAAGGCACTCCTTTTTTTATGATCGCTGAAGAAATGCGATTGATCACATAGCGCGGATCAATGCCGCTCATCCCTTCATCTGAATATTCATGCCTCAGCTCTTTGATATCGGCCGCGTTATAACCTTCCACCAGTTCTCCGTCATACAGCCTCATCTTTTTCACCAGATCGATGCCGCGGCTTTTGGATTCTTTCAGTCGGGTCAGGATAGAAAAAACGGCGGCCGTTCTCAGCGCATGCGGAGCAATATGGACATTCGCAACATCGCTCTCGAAAATCAGCTTCTGATAAATTTTTTCCTCGTCGCTGACTTTCAGATTGTAGGGGACGGGCATGACAATCATACGCGAGTGCAGCGCCTCATTTTTTTTGTTGCCAATAAAATTCCGGTACTCGGTTTCGTTCGTGTGGGCGACAATCAGTTCGTCCGCCGAGATCAAGGCAAACCGCCCCGCTTTAAAATTGCCTTCCTGAGTCAGCGAGAGCAGATGCCAGAGAAATTTCTCATCGCATTTCAGCATTTCCTGAAATTCCATCAGTCCGCGATTGGCTTTGTTCAGCTCACCATCAAAGCGGTAGGCGCGCGGATCGGATTCCGAACCGTATTCGGCAATGGTCGAAAAATCAATGCTTCCCGTCAGATCGGCGATGTCCTGCGACTTCGGATCCGAAGGGCTGAACGTGCCGATGCCGACACGCTTGTCTTCCGACAGAAAAATACGTTCTATCGGTACATCCTCGATTTTTCCCCCGTAATCCTTTTCGAGCCGCATCGCATTGAGCGGCGAAAGATTTCCTTCAATCCGTATGCCCGTCTCCTGATAAAAATCCTCACGCAGATGAGAGGGAATCAGATGCAGCGGATCCTCGTGCATCGGGCAGTCTTTAATGGCGTAGACGGCCCCTTCATCCGTCCACGAATACTGCTCAAGTCCCCGTTTGAGCATCGTCACGATCGTCGACTTCCCGCCACTGACCGGACCCATCAGGAGCAGGATACGCTTTTTTACGTCCAGACGTTTCGCCGCCGGATGAAAGTATTCCTCAACCAGGCGTTCAATCGCTTCGTCAAGGCCGTATATTTGTCCATCAAAAAAGTTATAGTGCTTCAGACCGTCTTTTTCTGAAACTCCCGCCGATACAATCATCTGATACACCCTGGAGTGCGCGGACTGTGTAATCACCGGGTTTTTTTTCACCAATTCCAGGTAGTCTGTAAATGTTCCTTCCCACTTCAATTGTTTCTCATAGTCGCGGAATTCTTTTAGTTTATCCAGAAAGTTCATATTATCCCCCCAGAAAAGATTAACCCATGTAATAAAGTGTATGCGGTCATCTTCCAATCTTTCATGAAAACTCTGTTCTCCCGTTCCTCGTCTAATAAAAAAACGATTGGAGAAGACTTTTTCAGGAAAGAAAAAATCGGGTATGGGGGCATCATAGAATCTTTCTGCGCCCCGGCTGTCAGTTCAGCCGGGGAAAATTCTGCTGGCGAAGCGCCTCGTAGACAATGATTGCCGCTGTGTTCGAAAGGTTAAGCGAACGGATGGCATCCGTCATGGGCAGTCTCAGGCACCGGTCCCTGTGCGCGGCGACAAGATCTTTAGGCAGCCCTGTCGTTTCCCGCCCGAAAAAGAAATAATAGCTTCTGTCAGGATCACTGAAATCAAAATCGCTGTATGGACGGCTGCCGTCAGTTTCCACAAAGTAAAATTCTCCTTCATCGTGCTTGGCGAAAAAATCATCAAGAGAATCATAGTAATGAATATCCACGGAAGGCCAGTAGTCCAGTCCGGCTCTCTTCAGATGCTTGTCATCGGTAGAGAAGCCGAGAGGCCGGATCAGGTGGAGCGAACTGTGTGTGCCGGCACAGGTTCTGGCTATGTTGCCCGTGTTGGGAGGAATTTGCGGCTGATAGAGAACAACATGAATACTCATAAAACGTGTACACCTCGGAAAAAGTCAGGATGCCGGATGCGCTTTCTGCGTCCGGCTGCCCGAAGAAAATCCATTTCATTATAACATGATCCGACAGGCCCCACATCATGCTTCATCCCGGATATGAAAAAATTTATATTGAATTCTATCTGTCCAGGCAGGTGAATCCGTGTACGACCAGTCGCGGTGACGTGCATCGTACGTATGGGCATTGACAAGCGGCTGACCGGAAGGATCAAGAGCCGTGACGATGGTGTTGTGATTCCAGCGGCCGTCGCCTTCAAAATCATAGCAGATAACGTCTCCGGGTACCAGTTTGTCCGGTTTGTCTGCTTCTGCAGCGCCGATGATATTGCCGCTTCTGCTCAAATACCAGCGCAGGTTGTTGGCCACCGCCCAGCTGAAACTCCAGTTCGCCTGCTGCTGCCACCAGCCTCTGTTTCGGATCGGCTGGCCGTTCATTGGAAGGCCGCCGGCAAACAGGCACTGCGAAATAAAATTAGTACAGTCATTTTCCATTTTCGGAAAACCAGGATTGCGCTGATTCCACCAGACTTCGGCATAGCGGACGGCATTAAGCCGGTTATAGGGCCCCCGCGGATTCCTCTCTTCCGCGTCCTTTCCCGGAGCGGGGGGCAGCGCGCCTTCCTCATTTTTTACGAAAGGTGTTTTCAAACCATCGGCCACGATGCTCTTACCGCGCAGAACGGCCTGTCTGTCCTCAATTCTTTCTTCCAGATAGAATCGTTCGCTTTGTCTGAGCAGCCATTGTATGTGCAGACGATAGTCTATGACCCGATCCTCTCTTTTTTCTTCGATCCGGATCACTTTTGTCCGGCCGATCGCTTTCTCAATTTCAGAGTTTGTGTTTCTCAGCCGCAGGCTTCTTCTCAGCATGCAGGCCTGTTCATCGGTGTTCAATGCCATGTCAAAATCGTCCGACCGGTTCACCCACCATTCACATAACTTTCCGACATGCGCCTGAAAAGGTTCTTTCCAGTCCATTTCGATCACCCGCTGTCGACGTATTTTACGTCATACCTATGCGGGGGCCTTAACGTTCATGCACCTTGGAAAATCCTATCGAACAGCTGTGCTCTTTAAAAATTTCCGCTGCCGTCTTAACGGAGCAGCAAGCGCTCCATTTCGTTCCGGACTTTCTCGTCGGTCTCCTTCTCAAGCAGCGTCTTAAACGTATGAATCATTTTTTCACGCACGCCTTCCTCAAAAAGATCCCACATTTTCCCCACTGCCCAGACCGCGGTCCGGCGAATGACCGGACGCGGATCCTCTTCAAGCAAAAGAAGCAGTTCCGGAGCGGCGGTCACATCCTTGTAATTGCCGAGCGCGAGAATCGCGTTGCGCTGAATCGGTTTTTTCCCCCGCCAGGATCCGGATAAGTCTCCGAATATCTCCTTAAAACCGCGGTTTGAGATCGAGAGCAGCGGTTTGAGCAACGGCCGCGCCAGTTCAGGATCGGGCTCCATTTCTTCATGAAAATGGCTGTCCACGTCACGGTTGTAAGGACAGACCTGCTGGCAGGTGTCGCAACCGTAGACACGGTTGCCGACCGCTTTACGGTAATGTTCGGGAATGTCCTGTTTCGTCTGGGTCAGAAAAGCGATGCATTTATGACTGTTCAGCTGTCCGCCTTGAACAATTGCCCCTGTCGGGCAGCGGTCGATGCAAATCGTGCAGTCTCCGCATAAATTTTCGGCGGGCTTGTCCGGTGGAAGAGGCACGTTCGTCAACATTTCACCCAGATAGACGTAAGATCCGAATTCTTGTGTGATCACATTCGTATTTTTTCCGGCCCAGCCGATGCCCGCCCTTTCGGCGACCGCCCGGTCGGACAGTTCCCCGGTATCCACCATGTTTTTGAATTTTGCTCCGGACACTTCATTTATGAGGAACCTGCCCAGTTTTTCCAGGCAGTCTCCGACAAGCCTGTGATAATCTGTTCCCCATGACGCCCGGCAAAATGCGCCGCGGCGGTTCTCTCTGGTATTTTCAGGGCGGACGGCCATCTTCTTCGGATAGGCCAAGGCGATCGCAACAATCGACTGCACGCCGTCCATCAGCAAAGACGGTTCGGTCCGCTTCTCAATATCTTTTTCCTCAAACCCGGACTGGTAGCCGAGCTCCCGCTGCCGATAAAGCCTGGCCTTCAGTTCGGTAAACGGTTCCGCCGTCGTAAAGCCGATCTTGTCAACCCCGATTTCCTTGCTGTAAGCGATGAGTTTCTGTTTCACTATGCTGTAATCTGTCACGCCGTGCACTCCTTTCCGAGCACGTATTCTACTAGAGACCCGCCGGAATTGTGGTAAACTGAAAAAAGAATGATATTCAGGAGGCGCGCCATGCTTGATATCTCTGTTTCCGCAAAGCTTAAAGATCTTGTCCCCGATTTCAGAGCCGGCGTCATTTGTTATCATCATATCGTGATTGCCGATCTGCCGCAAATCATTGCCGAGCGGCTTCCGCTTTTTTACGAAAACATACGTCTGTCTCTGGAGGATCATCCGGTCAGCGCCGTTGAAGGTGTGAAGGAGTGGCGCGGGATTTTTAAAAAAGCAGGCACCGATCCTTCCCGATACCGTCCTTCGCAGGAAGCTCTGCTGCGCCGTATCGGGAAAGAAGGACGTCTGCACACCATCCACTCGGCTGTAGATCTCAACAACTTCTTCAGTGTCCAGTACAGCATTCCGCTTGGAATCTACGACCTTGGGCACCTCGAGGAACCGATCCGGATCACAGTGGGTACTCAAGAGGACCAGTATGAAGGATTGAACGGCAGAATCATGAATATGGAAAACAAAATGATCTCCGCCGACCGCAGCGGTGCCTTCGGAAGTCCTATTGTCGACTCCAGACGCACCTGTGTCACGGAACAGACGACCGACGCACTGCAGATCGTTTACACCCGTCCTTCCACGCCAGCCGAAGAAAGCCGCAGGATGATTAAGAAAATCGCCGGGATGTTCACGCAGATTCACGGGGGAGAAAACGAATGGAAGATCATTGAATAGAATATGATTTTATAGTCGTTCGGAGCAGGAACAAAAGCTTCTGATCGACTTTCTCACACGATAATTTTCGGCAAGGAGTGAACGTATTGAACTCGGATCTTTTCAGTATTGACTACTTTAAGCAGGCGCTGCGCCTTCAGATTGAGAAAAACAGCGATGTATTCACACCCGTTCAGACGATGAACAGCTATTATCATACGGTCGTTTCGGCAATCATCCAGGACAGAATCAATAAGAATTTTGAACTGATCCGCCGTATCCGAAACCTGGAGGCGGCCTATAAGTCTGTTAAAAATGAAATCATTCAGCAGCAACAGCAGCAGTAAACATTCTTTCATGAACAAGAAACCCGCGGAATGCCCGATACGGCCTTACGGTACGGTACGGAACAGGCAAGTTATGTATGCCGGTACAGCACTGCAACAAAAGAAGCTGACCTTTTTGGGGACAGCTTCTTTTTGTATCGTTTAATTTCAGTTCAAGTTTTCCCGCGCTCGGCTCAACTTTTACAGGTTTCGGTTCGCCTTTTCCCTGTTTCGGTTCGACTTTAGCGCAAAATCAGCCATGTCAGTGAAAACCTATAGGATCACAGTCGGCAAATGTTCATCGGGCAGCGATCTTCGCAATGGCAGATTGCTTTAATATAATCCAAGTTTCTGATCACGATCGATCCGTGGTAATAGCCGATAGCGCCGTCATTTTTCCATGCTTGAAGCATACGGTTGACGGTTTCCCGGGTAGAACCGATTAATTGCGCCAGATCGGAGTTCGTCAGATCAATGGTGTAGTGAATACCGTCTTCTTCTTTCCTTCCGTACCCGTGAGCCATTCGAATCAGGGTGGAGGCCAGCGCTCCGTTTTTCCGTAAAAAAGCAAATCGCGCATTTTTATTTGCGTATATTGGTTCATCAGCCCGATCCACTTCATAAACTCAAACGAGAGTCCGGGGTTTCCCGCCAGAAGCGCCTCGACTTCTTTCTCGGGGATCACGCCGATCGTGCAGTCCGTCACACTATTGGCGGTAAATGAATATTCCTCGTATCCGAAACAGCCGATTTCTCCGAATAAATCGTTCGGAGTAAAATAGTGCAGGACGAGATCTTTGCCGTCATAAGCGGACTTGAATAGTTTCACACGGCCTTTGACCACATAATAGAGCTTGTCGGAAGGATCGCCTTCCCAGTAAATACTCGTGCCTTTTTTGAATTCGGTCACAGTCATAGTATTTTTCAGAGCTTTCAGATTCTGCTCTGAAAACATGGACGTATTGCTCATCTGATCCTGTATGGTATACGCCGCACTTTCCACGCCGATCACACCTTTGCCACTCAATGAATTTTCTTGTTTTCATTATACAAGATAAATTCTAATGATTTTACTGTTTGTGTGACAAAAATCATACAAGTTCGCGAATTCGACAAAATTCATAGATGTTCCGCTCATTATCCCTCGAGCAGCAATGTTTCCGGATCTTCCAGCAGTGTTTTGACTTTAACAAGGAATTGTACCGCTTCACTTCCATCGACGATTCGGTGATCATAAGAGAGCGCAATATACATCATAGGCCGGATTTCAATTTTGTCTCCTTCAGGTGTTTCAACAGCCACAGGACGCTTTTTGATTCCATGCATGCCGAGGATGCCGACCTGCGGAGCATTGATAATCGGAGTGGACATCAAGGAACCGAACGTGCCGCCGTTTGTAATCGTGAATGTCCCTCCCTGAAGATCTCCCAATTGCAGGCGGTTGGTTCTTGCCTTTGCCGCCAGATCCTTGATCGACTGTTCAATTTCAGCAAACGTCAGGCGGTCCGCCTCGCGGACAACCGGGACGACAAGCCCTTGATCCGTTGCCACGGCAATACCGATATCGTAGTATTTTTTAACGAGTATATCCGTTCCGTCAATTTCTGCGTTCAGAAGCGGAAAACTTTTCAAAGCGCCGACCACGGCTTTTGTAAAAAAGGACATGAACCCGAGTTTTACATCATGTTCTTTGACAAAGGTCTCTTTGCGGCGTTTCCTGATTTTCATGATGGCCGTAAGATCCACTTCGTTAAATGTGGTCAGCATGGCCGCTTCGTGCTGGACTGAGACAAGCCGGTCGGCAATGGTCTGCCTCCTGCGCGACATTTTCACGCGTTCAACCGGTTTCGCCGGATCCACGGCAAGGGGCAGCGGCTGCCCGGCAGGCTGCCGGACTTCATTTCCGGAAGCGCTCTGCCGCGTGACATCATCCAGTCTGACACGCCCGAGCGGATCGCTGGTCTGAACCGAATTCAGGTCAATCCCCTTTTCCCTGGCCAGCTTCCGCGCAGCCGGAGAAGCCGGGCGCAGATCCGCGGCACCCGCCTCCCGGACTGGTTCCTGTTCCTTGGCCGGAGCAGGCCGTTCTGCGGGAGCCTGTTTTTCCGCACTCTGCGGTCCTGAAGAGTCGGCCGCCTGCTGTTCTGTTCCGGAACCTTCATTCTCATCAAGCAGCGCGATGACTTCACCGACCTCGACCGTATCATCCACGCCTTTCTCAATTTTTTTCAGGACTCCGGAATGTTCCGCACTGATTTGTATGTTGACCTTGTCGGTTTCAATCTCGGCGATATCATCCCCCTGGTTGACTTTGTTCCCTACATCGACCAGCCATCTGACGATCGTTCCTTCCGTAATGGACTCGGCAAGTTCCGGTACTTTGACTTCGATCAATCTGATCCCCTCCCAATAACACGATGTTAATTAAAAATTCTTATGCAAAGTCTCCGAGATAATGCGTTTCTGTTCCTGTTTATGAAATTCGGGTTCACCGGTCGCCGTGCTGGAACGTTCCGGGCGGCCGATATAGCTTAAATCAGTTCCTTCCGGCAAAACACTGCGCAGCCTCGGTTCCATATAACTCCAGGCACCCATATTCTTCGGCTCTTCCTGAAGCCAGACGATTTCTTTCAGTTCAGGATACTTGCTGAAGAAATTCTTTAAAGCTTCCTCAGGAAACGGGTAAAGTTCCTCGATGCGCAGAATATGCAGCCAGTCAAGACCGGCCGAACTCGTTTCAATATCAACTTCAAGATCGACCGCTACCTTTCCGCTGCAAAGCACCAGTCTCCGCACTTTCGAAGGATCGCCGCCCGTCAGCGGTTCCTCGAGGATACTCTGGAAATGGCCTTCAGACAGATCCTCCGGCGAGGAAGTGGCCTTCGGATGGCGGAGCAGGCTTTTCGGCGACATGATCACGAGCGGGCGGACCACATCGGTATTCAGAATCGAAGCCTGCCTGCGCAGAATGTGAAAGTACTGGGCGGGTGTCGTTAAGTTAGCGACAACCCAGTTGTTCTCCGCCGACAGCTGCAGGAACCTTTCCAGACGTCCGCTGGAGTGCTCCGGACCCATGCCTTCATAGCCGTGAGGCAAGAGGATGACGAGACCGGATTTCTGTCCCCATTTCGCTCTACCGGCGGTAACAAACTGGTCGAACATCACCTGGCCGACATTGGCGAAGTCGCCGAACTGCGCCTCCCAGATGACCAGAGTCTCAGGAGCAAAAACGTTGTACCCGTATTCGAAACCAATAACGGCCGTTTCCGACAGCGGACTGTTATGGATGTCGAATGAGGCGCGGACATCCTTAAGATAATGAAACGGGGAATAAAGAACACCTGAGTCCGCATCATGGAGCACCGCATGCCGGTGGGCGAATGTCCCGCGCTCAACGTCCTGGCCCGTGAACCGGATGGGCGTGCCGTCCTTGAGGATTGAGGCAAAAGCGAGCGATTCACCGAGACCCCAGTCAATTTTCCGGCTGCCGTTCAGGGCCGTCTCACGGCGCTTCAGGATCCGGGCCAGTTTCGGATAAACATGCAGTTCCTCCGGCCAGTCAAGCAGCTGCCCGTTCAGCTCTTTCAATTCGTCAATCGGCACTTTGGTCTGAATATGATCCAGCGGCTCCGCAAGCTTTTTCGGAAAAGGCGTTTCCTTCAGTCCCTTTTTCTGTTCTTCCCGTGATAGGTTGTAAATGAGCTGCAGTTTGTCCAGAAGATGGTTTTTGTACTTTTCCAGCTCGTTTTCAGTGACCAGCTTCTCGCCTTCCAATTTTTTTTGGTAAAGGCTGCATACGGTCGGGTGATTGCGGATCGCATGGTAAAGAACAGGCTGCGTGGCCTCAGGATCATCGGATTCATTGTGTCCGTAACGCCTGTAGCCGCACACATCAATGAGAAAATCTTTCCGGAACGTTTTCCGGTACTGATAGGCCAGGCTGATTGCGCTCAGACAGGCTTCCGGATCGTCTGCATTGACGTGAACGATCGGCACCTCAAATCCCTTGGCCAGGTCACTGGCATAAGCGGTCGACCGTTCGTCCTCCTGATCCGTCGTAAATCCAAGCTGATTATTGGCGATGATATGAATCGTACCGCCGGTGTTAAAGCCTTTCAGCCGGCTCAGGTTGAACGTTTCGGCGACAACGCCTTCACCGGGAAAAGCCGCGTCGCCGTGGATCATAATGGTAAACGCCTTCTCAGTATCCTGATCCGGATAGCCTTCTTTCCTGCGATTATCCTGAGCGGCCCGTGTATAACCCTCGATAACCGGATCGACAACTTCCAGATGGCTGGGGTTGTTCGCCAAAGTCACCTTAACCTGGAAAGACCCATTATCGGGATCTTTTTCCCCTGTATACTGAAGCAGGTATTTCTTGTGTCCTTCTTCAATCGACCGGGCTGCACCAAGGTGATATTTCACATCGCCGGTCCAACCGTAATTGATGCCCTTTGATCCTTCAGAGGGGACCATGCTTTTGATTGGCGCATGGACGAATTCCGCCATGATTTTTTCATAAGGTTTGCCCAAAATGTGAGCAAGCACACTCAGGCGTCCGCGATGCGCCATGCTGATCATGACCTGTTTTGTTCCATCCCCGACACCGTACTGGATCAGTTTGTCAAGCATCGGCACAAGCACGTCCAGCCCTTCAATCGAAAACCGTTTCTGGCCGACAAACGTCTTGTGGAGGAAATGTTCAAATGTTTCGACCTTACTCAATTGCTTCAGTAAATCTTTTTTTTCGAGATCGGTAATTTTAAATTGAAAGCGCTTTCTTTCAATGGCTTCATTCAGCCACTTTTTTTCCTTCAGATCCTGCACATGGCTGAATTCATAAGCGAGCGAACGGGAGTAAAGATCACGCAGATAATTAACGACATCAAGCGCATTGCGAACTTCATCAGGCGCTTCCGGCCAGATGACACGTGAAGGAATCGCTTTCAATTTTTTCGGCGACAAATTAAAAGCTGCAAGATCCATAAGATGCGTTTCGACAATATGATGTTCACCCAGTGGATTGACGTGGGCCAGCAGGTGGCCGTAGGTCCGGATCCGTTCGGCAAGTCTGACGGCCCCTACTGCCTGATCAAGATCAAAGCCGGTTTCAAATGCGCCATATTCAGGGACGGGATGAACTTTGAACGGGTTTCCGGCGATGGTCTTCGGCCTTCCCCATTTATCGAACAGATCGCGCAGTGTAAGATCCACAGTATCCGGATCTTCAAGAAATTTATCATACTGTTCATCAACATAACCCAGATTCAGGCCGGAAAAACTCTGCCACGGGTTTGTCTTGTCTAACGTTTCATTAGCAGACACTTTACATCGCTCCCCGTTATGATGGATTGATTCTCAAACTTCTAATTCCGAGACTGTTAGAAAGATGCCGATCGTAAACCCAAAACATCTGCTGTTCCTTGAAAAAAAACTTGTTTTCTTCTTGTAAACCCATTTTAGCACACTGAATTTGAAGTTTAAATTGTTACGATATTATGAAACGATGATTTTTTGTAATCGTTTTTATGCAATTTCCCATTTTATGTTCTTGACATATTTTATCTTATGTGAAGGAAAAATAATCGAATGGGAATGTGCCTTTTTACTTTCGTTTTTTTGCAGGCAGCCTCTCATGTTATAATGAGTACCTGAGCACTTTCCTATTCTGTCTCCCTTCGAAAACGGGCAGAATTTCACATACACATTTGAAGAAAGAGGGCAGGAATATTGGAAACGCTAAAGGCAGGTACCGTCGTCACTCTCGAGTTTTCACACAAGGCGCCGTTCGGCTATTTTCTTACCGACGGAACTCAGGAAATACTGCTTCACGAAAACGATGCGGTTCAGCCTTTCGATGAGCACGCCCCGCAAAAAGTCTTTCTCTATCAGGATCATCAGGGAAGGCTGGCTGCAACGATGCATATCCCGGATATCCGGCTGGGCGTTTACAATTGGGCACGGATTGCCGGCATGCGCAAAAAATACGGTGTATTCGTCGACATCGGTATCAATAAGGATGTTCTTCTGTCAAAGGACGACCTGCCTGATGAATGGCCGGACTGGCCCGCCGAGGGCGACCGCGTGTACTGCAGCCTGAAGCTGGATAAAAAAAACCGGCTGTTTGCCAGGCTTGCGGACGAGCCGATCATGCGTATGCTATCCGTTCCCGCTTCTGAGGATCTTTTCAATCAGGAAGTCGATGCCGCCGTCTACCGACTCCTCTCTGAAGGAGCCCACCTGATTACAGATGAAGGCTATCTCGGTTTTATGCATAATAGTGAAAAAGAAGGCAGGCTTCGTCTGGGGCAGAGCATCCATTGCCGGGTGATCGATGTCAAGGAGGACGGGACCATCAATCTTTCCATGCATGCAAGAAGCTATGAGTCCATTGACAAACACACCGCAGCCATCCTTGAGTACATGAACGCCCGAGGAGGCGCCATGCCCTATTGGGATAAAAGTCTGCCCGAAGACATCCGCAACAGGTTTTCAATCAGCAAAGGCGACTTTAAAAAAGCGCTCGGCAAACTGATGAAGGAAGATAAAATCTACCAGAAAGACGGCTGGAGCTACATCCGGGGAGCTGAAAAAAATTGAGCCAGTGCCTATGGCCGGTAGATAAGGGCGGACAGAAAAAACAGTCCTGTTCAAGGAACAAACAGGAACAGGACTGAATCCGGAAATCATCGGTTGAGCTCTTTCAAAAATTCACGGACAACACTTGGCGGGTCCGGACTTTTTGAAATGGCGGATATGACGGCAACACCGGCGGCGCCCGCCGAAGTAATTTCAGGCACATCGTCCGGCGTAATGCCGCCAATAGCGACAATAGGCAGAGGATAACTAAGGGCGCGCAGCTGCCGGATCAGCGTACTGCCGATCACCGATTCGGCGTCCGGCTTTGACTGAGTCATTTTATAAGGACCGACGCCGATGTAATCCGCACCCTGTTCGCGCGCACGCTCGGCTTCTTCAAGGGAATGTGCGGAAACACCCAGCCACATTTTATCCCCGATTTTTCGGCGGACGGCCTTCGCATTTTCGTCTTTTTGCCCGATATGAACACCGTCCGCTTCCAACTGAACAGCTAAGTCTACATCATCATCTACGAAAAAAGGAACGCGGTACCTTTGGCATAAATTCCGTGCATCCTTTGCGAAGTCGATCCGTTCCCGGCCCTTTAAGGACCGGGGGCCTTTTTCGCGCCATTGAAAACAGGTGACTCCGGCTTTCAATGCCCGATCGATGGTTCTTAAGGGCTGTTCTTCGCGCCCGTCCTGAGAACCCATGATGAAATAAAGAGATAACGCTTTTCTTAATGCTTCCTGTCCCCTCGTCATGATCATTCCTCCTCCCCGCATAATGATCGGTGTTTCAGCCTCATGGAAGCTTTACCTCCTCCAGGTCGGCGTATTTTTGAATTTTTTCCGCATTAAGCGTATACAGCTCATCCATCAGCAGCTGCCGAAAAGTTCCGGGCCCCCCGCTACGTTCACCGGCAATCTGCCCGGCGATGGCATAGTTGGCCGAAGCCGCGACCGATGCTTCCAGAAAGTTTGCGGAAACCGCGGCATAGCCCGCCTGTATCACACCGTTCAGGCAGCCTGAACCTGTCATAATGGGAAACAGCGGATGGCCGTTGCGGACCAGATAGGCCTGCTTTCCGTCCGTGATCGTGTCCGTTGTTCCGGACACGGCGACAACCGTGTGATAGCGCCGGGCCACCTGGACAGCCAGCGGCAGAATATCGCCGTTCGCGGCACCCGCATCAACGCCTTTTGCACCCCAGTTCGCTCCGGCAATGGCGGCAATTTCACCAGCATTGCCGCGGACAATGGCAATGTCCAGCTCATCGAAAAGATTTCTGACCGTATTCAGGCGGAATGAAGTGGCACCCGCTCCGACCGGATCAAGCACAACCGGAACGCCGGCCTCGTTCGCCGCATGTCCGGACAGCATCATGCTTTGTATGGAGTAGGGTGTTAAATTTCCAATATTCAGTTCAAGTGCATTGCTGATTGCCGCGATTTCGGCGACCTCTTCATGGGCTTCGGCCATAATCGGCGAAGCGCCGATTGCCAGCGCGCCGTTCGCCGAATCGTTGATGGCCACCCGGTTTGTGATCACATGCAATAATGGATTCTGTTTACGGATAGTGTCCATTTTTTCAATCAATAATTCCGGTTTTATCATAGAATATCCCCTCCACACATCGTGTTATTATTGCCGGCTCCAATCGTTCATGCCGAAACCCATATTCCAGAATATGATGATCCCACTTGCTCATTTGAATTGGAAAAATGTGTCTTCAATTATTACAACTAAAAATTATCGTCCGATCCCTCTGAATTTGGGCAGTTCGCAGCGGCTTAAAAAATTCGAGCCGAATTCCAACTATTCGCACTTATTGATTGCAGGCCGGTTACTGTTGATTCTTTAAGCGTTACTGATGATTCTCTGCCAGTTACTGTCGATTCTCTGCTCTTTACTGTTGATTCTCAACCGGTTACTGTTGATTCTCCGCTCTTTACTGCCGATTGTCCTGTTGTGTGTGCTGTATTCCGCTTTCCAGGCACAAAAAAGCCGCCTTCTGATGAAAGCGGCGGACAGATCTATGTATCAAGTGCTCCTCTAGATCGAATCGAAACCACTTTCCTACGCCAGCATCATCTGGATCAGGTTCGAAGGGTCCTGACATTGTCAATCTCAGCAAAAAGCTCCCCTAGTGGACGAACATTATTCAACTGTTTTCAGATTATCACAGCTGTATTCACTTTACAAGATATTATACTTCCATTTTCAGCAAAGCGCCGCCCGGACCGTTTCTGAGGCGTGATCAGTCCGAGAATGGCTTTAAGTAATGTCGCTTTCCTGAAATTAAATCGATAAAATAAATGGACACCATGTGTATTATAATAGATTTGGGAAGAACATCAAAACTACGAGAACACCGGAGGTTTTCAATATGAAAATTGCAATGGCCAGCGACCACGCCGGACACGATTTAAAAGAAGAAATAAAAACATGGCTGAAAGAAAACGGACACGAGGTGCTGGATTTCGGCACGGACAGCAAGGAATCGTGCGACCTGTCCGATTACGTTTATCCTGCTTCCCTTGCCGTCGCAAGGGGCGAGGCAGATCGCGGGATCTTTGTCGACGGCGTCGGTTACGGCAGCGCTCTGATTGCCAACCGCATCTATGGTCTCACCGCTGCCGTCTGCCAGGATCCTTTCTGTGCCAAACTGGCACGTGAGCACACGGACAGCAATGTACTGTGTATCGGAGGAAAGATTATCGGATCGGGTATCGCTCTTGAGATCGTCGATGTCTGGATGCGGACCGAACCGCTCAAAGGTATTGAAAAATATGCGCGTCGTGTCAGAAAAGTTGAAGCCATAACCGAAAAGCATTTGAAAAAGCTGTCGGAAATTTAAAATATGCGGCCACTGAAAATTCATAGAATAAAACCGGATCAAATGATCCGGTTTTATTCTATGAACGCTTTTTAAGTTTTCGAACGAATAGGTTATAATGAATTGCCGCAGCGACCCGGGTAAAATGATTCCGGTGATTTTCTCCTGAAACCTTTACTGCGGCGTCAGGACAAAACCGCAAATCACGGATTACCGAATGCGGCCGCCTTAACCCTTATAGACATACAGCGCCTGTCCGCCCGCCTGCTGCGCACTTCCAGAAGACCACTCGCTTGCCGGCACCTTGCTGCAGTTTTTCTCAATCCATTGCAGGACGCTCTGATTCGATCCCATACGGTCCCCGCCGGAAATCAGAAAATATTTCACTTCGCCCGCTTTGGCCATTTTTGCCAGTTTTACAGCATCTACGGCCGGATCGCTGCCTTGAAATCCGCCCATCGCCATGACGGCGTAATTCGTATTCAGCATGATCGAATAAGCAGACTGGGCACTCTGGACGGCAAGAATAAATTTTTCGCCATTATAGTGTTTTTCAAGATAACTAAGCAATTTTTTGCTGACTTGTCCGTCCATTCCGCCCCCTCGTGAGAAGCCGAACCTCATCTGGCTGATCCTGTCTGCCGAAAACCCTGTCATCCCCTGTCCGGCAGTCTTTCCCGCACTCCAGAATCGATCACCTGAATCCCGGTTTTGCAGCGCGGCAAGCTGAGGCAAATTACCCCCGTTTCCGCCATATCGCGATAGACTCGGACCCGCAACCGGAAGCGAACTGTTCGTCTGATTAAAGGTCGCCGGCAGCGCCCAGTAAATGGGAGCAGCAAGCAGAATAATCAATCCTGCAGCGGCCGCATACTTCTGATTGTTCCTCCACCGCTCGCCGCGAAAAATGGCAAAGACCGTGAACAGGATCAAACCTCCTGAAAGCGTCAGATAAATCCATTGATTAGACACGCTGTTCTGGTAAAGGATCAGCGCTTCAAAAAGCATCGTGGCAAGAAGTGCGGCGGGAAGCAGCCAGCTCGTCCACTTTTCTCCTTCCTCTCTGTAGAATTTCCACAGAATCGAAGAAGTAATCCCTGTCAGAGCGCCGATTGCCGGGCCCATCAGGCTGAGATAGTATTGATGGAAGAAGCCGGCAACGCTGAAAAAGGCCATCATCGGAACAAGCCAGCCCAGCCAAAAAATGGCAAACTTGCTCTGCATGGTCAGCTTGCGCGTGCGCAGGAATGATACAGTCAGGCCGATAATTCCAAAAAGGATAAAGGGCATCAGCCAGCTGGCCTGACTGGAAAGTGCCTTTGAGAATAAGCGAAGCGGTCCTGCCTGGCCGGTGCTGAACATTCCGCCGGCCTGCATATTGCCGAACTGAGCCGTTCTGCCGGCAAATCCGCTTGTCCCGCCTTGCGCAAACTGCGGCTGGCTGCCTTGTGCTCCATTTACCCCTGTGCCGCCGTCCTGGCTGCTAAGCGCTCCGTTTTGCTGCCCGGCGAAGTTTCGCTGACGATCAGCGCCTCCCCGGCTGCCCTGACCATGCTGGCCTGTAAGGCGCGATACACCATTATAGCCAAAAGCCAGTTCAAAAACCGAGTTCGTCTGGCTGCTGCCGATGTAAGGACGATCGTTTGCGGGAACGAGCGCAACGGCCGTTGCCCAGGAAAAAGAAACGGCGAGAAGGATGACGGTAGCAATTGTCAGATGCAGAAGACGCTTCTTCCAAGTCGTCTTCATCGCGATCCAATAATACAAATAGACGGCCGGAAGCACCATGAAGGCTTCAAGCATTTTCACATTGAAACCAACTCCGACAAGGATCACGCTGACCACAAGCCAGCGCATCCTGCCCTTGTCAATGGCCCGTATTAAAGCCCATGCAGCCGCCAGCAGAACGAAAATCAATATGCTGTCGACGTTGTTCGTACGCACGATAGCAACAAAAATCGGCGTCGTCGCCAGAACAAGCCCTGAAATAAAAGCGGCGATTCTTCCGAACTTTTTCTTCACAATGCTATACAGCAAAGCCACAGAAGCTACCCCTGCCAGAGCTTCCGGAAGCACCACGCTGAAATTGCTCAGCCCGAAAATTCTAGCACTCAAAGTCTGAATCCACAGAGCGACGGGCGGTTTGTCAACCGTAATGAAGCCGGCAGGATCAAACGACGCATAAAAGAAATTATGAAAATTTTTCATCATGCTCTTTACAGCAACCGTATAGTATTCATTCGAACCTGCATGATTCAGGAGATACAAATTCAGAAAAGCAGAAAGAACCACAACTCCAAGTAATAAATAATCAAAATGCCTGACCTTGTTTTTCAAGGGCCATTCCTCCAAATCTTCGCCAGGAACGGTCGGACCGCTCCGGATCGCCTGTGCTTTAAGATGTTAAAATCATTATGGTCCCTGAATCTTAATTTTTTCTTAAGCAGTCCCTTAGGTTTAAACTCCAGATCGGCCGCACGTACAGCCTTGAAATCACGGCAAAAGCAGCCTTCCAGCCCATAATTGCTAACGGACAGTGTTCCGGTCCGGCAGTCGCCCATGACGCCGTCGCACCTATAAATAAAACGGTTCATGAGCAATCCTGAACCGTTTTTCTTATAATAATCTTATGTCAATCAAAGGTAACGGCAACTTAAGGATTTCCCATCTGATCAACGGAATCCTTCTCTTTAATAATTGGTTACAAGGACTTCGTCAATTCTCCCTCTTTTGCTTCCGTCGGCATTGATCAGACGGCTCGTGGAGGAGAAAGTGATGCGATAATCACGGTACATATCCTTAATAAAAGGCGTCGCCGAATTGCTCATCAGAACAAAAGCGCCGCGGCGGTCCAGATCAATAAACAAATCATGCAGCCTGATCTGGTCCTCCCTGGAAAACCCGTCATTACTGTAGCTGGTGAAATAAGATGTCGTCGAAAGCGGATCATATGGGGAATCCAGATAAATAAAATCCCGGTCTCCCGCGCCTTCCACCGCTTCAGCAAAATCGGTTGTCATCATTTTCACCCGGTTTTCACGAAAATATCGGCTAACCCCCCTCAATGTTCTCTCATTGACAATATTGGGACGGCTGTACTTCCCGAAAGGCACATTAAAGTGTCCCTCCTTGTTGACCCGGAACAGCCCGTTGAAACAGGTTTTGTTCAAATAGATAATCCGCGACGCCTTTTCAAGATCGGACATTTTCTTATAATCTTCGCTCAGATCCAGATCCCGAATTTTATAGTAATAGTCCTTTTCATTGCAGTGTTTCTCCAAATCCCCGATCAAGCCCTCAACATCACTCTCTATGACCCGATAGACATTCATCAATTCTTCATTGATATCATTAATCACCGCTTCGGCAGGCTGCAGATCGAATAAAAGCGCTCCTGCTCCAACAAAAGGTTCGTAATACCGGCGAAAATGTTCTGGAACACAGCTGCGGATATCGGCAAGCATTCTTCGTTTGCCGCCCGCCCATTTTAAAAACGGTTTGACACGCTCATTATTCATAACTTCAACCACTCTGATTTTCCCCCAAAGCAACGAATGCAGTATTCTCACGATGTAAACGTCCACCCGCTGACGTGGCAGTGTTTTAATCGCACAATTGATTTTTAACAGCTCCGGT
The DNA here is from genome assembly GCF_014647035.1 of Sporolactobacillus putidus. Classification (GTDB taxonomy): domain Bacteria; phylum Bacillota; class Bacilli; order Bacillales; family Sporolactobacillaceae; genus Sporolactobacillus; species Sporolactobacillus putidus. The sequence continues at coordinate 443,525 of NZ_BMOK01000001.1, forward strand.
CGCATGGAAACCCATGAACAGCAGACCGGTGATATTAGAAAACTTGGCGAAGCCAAGCCCTGGCGCAGGCTGAACCTTAGTTGCGGGGGCCAGGACGGACTAATGCCGAACGTGCCGCAGGACGCGGCGATCTTTTCGGTCGCCTACACTATAATCCTTAAAATTTTTGTACTTTCCTATAGTGTAAAAAAAGCCAAAGACTTATAAAATAGTGTCAGTTCCTTCCCATATGGAAAGGTCTTTGGCCTCAATGACAACTATATCATATTCTGAATGTATAAAAACTGAATTTCTCCGGTAACTAATCGAGCGGAATGCTTCCCCAATCGACCGATCCATGTTTTGCCTGCGGCGGGTGCAAATACCAGGCGCCGTCCGAATCTGTCAACCTTTCCGATCGGTGCGGCTAAACTCGCAGGGGTAAAGTGCAAAAATACGGGCGCAACCGTCATCACCCGTTTTCCAGGCGGCAACCCTCGCGTCCGTATTCCGCAAATTATCCATTTGTTTTCCTGCTTCTTTGATTTTCAAAATAATTTTACCGTAACAGATAGCCGCCATCTACCTGACACTGTTTTTCAAATCGTATTCGGAATAACAGAAAAAGGGCCCTCATTATTCGTGAAAACCCTTGATACGCACCTGTACTCCCGCTTGTCCCAATGCAACAAATAATCTCTCTATTTTCTCTTATCTTTTAGTTTCACGACTACACGAAACTGACGCTCCGGATTTTGTTCTTTATCTGCAAATTGAATTTTTGCTTCGAAAATATCGCCATGTCCAAAGTACAATATTTTACTGATCATAGTATTTCTATCTTTTGGAATATACCCTAATTTTTTATTTTGATAAAAAATCGCAACTGCTTCAGGATCGTATGGATTATCTGGTTCGACCACTAAATCAACTGATTTTCCAAGTGTTAATTCTTCGATTACATCCAAACCATCATAATAAGTAAATCCCGCAATATGAAAATCCAGGAAATACTTGCTTGGTTCAAATTTATGATTTCTCATTTCTTCAATTTCATCTACGTTAAAATGTCTTTCATTCATACAGAACACCGTCATTCCTTTTTAACAAGTTAACCTCACGCTACCTGCTTTAAAGCATTCCATCCACTTTTTCATAAATATCTTACATTGGGCCAAAAATGTCAACTAAAAATCCACATTGTCTGTCATACTCCTGAAGCTCGCGATAGTAGAATAGCTTATTTTCATCCGCTGTGACCTCCTCCGGAATCCGGATTGGTGATCACAATCGCGTCTCCCGTTTCCGAATCCCAATGAGAAGTTCCTCCATCACCTGCTTGTGAAGAGCAAATAGTATATTTAAGGTCACAGACATATTCGGGAGCGATAATTGAATATTATTGTTCCTACATAATCAGCTTTAAAATAAGCTTCTTTTAACACGCGCTCTGCTTGCATCTAGTAATCGAAATCCCCTTTTTTCGACCTGATGCAGCAAAAATAAGATTAGTGTTACTCCTTATCCAGGCCTTGCTCAGTTGTGCCAACAACGGATTATCTGTCCAGCTGCTCCGGATTGACGTAGATTTTTTTCCGACCGACACGTTTTACCTTGTTACCTTGATAGAACCGGCTCATAATCCGGCTTACCGTCTCCTGAGTAACACCGATATAATCCGCCATATTCTCTTCCGTGAGCGTATCGCTGATCAAATACCATCCATCCTCCGCCTGTGCTTCGGACTGAAGAGCCAATTGCTTCAAAAGCTGAGCCAGTCGATGAGCTGCACTTTCAAGCAGGGAATCCGAGCAGCGCGTCATCAGTTCCTGATTTTTTTCAGAAAGAAATTGGGTAAGGTGTTCCTGCAGAGAAGGATATTCACGCATCAGGCAAACCATATCCTTTCTGTGAACGATCAGAAACGTGCATTCTGTCAGTGTTTCGGCATTTGCCGGATAGACTGCGGACGGCCGATCAAAGCCAATGTGCGGGAAAAAAGTTCCTTCACCGATCAGGCTGGCAATCCAGCGTTTCCCCTCACTATTTTGTCGATAAACGGCGACCAGCCCTTTGACAACGAAAAAATAATGAGTCAGTGATTTACCTTTAAGGAAGACAAGTGTTTTTGCCTGATAACTTCGCAACCTGCCGCGGGATTCAATTTGGCGTAGAACGGATTCATGCTGATCCTTCAGCCAGCCTTCTGCACGCAAAACGGACATTGAATCACCCCCATAAGAGCTTTATCATAGCAGCACCCATGCTCTTAATCTAAGAAACTTGATCTGGATCATGGCATGACGCCTGCCTATACCTTATTATAAATGATAGGGATTATCATTTAAAACAGTTAAGCCGGAAAGAGGAGAAAAAATGGACGTTTATACACTGCAAGAACAAAATTCCCGTTTGAAGGAAATACTGTTTATGGATCCGTCCGTCACTATCGTTCATCTGTCTTTGAAAGAGGGACAGGAAATAGGAAAACATCATGGAGGGCCTGCACGGGTCACAGTGATTCCGGTCAAAGGTGAAGTGATTTTTTCGACAGACGATCAATCGGTACAGCTTATTCCGGGGAAATTCGTCCGGCTGAACGCCGGAGAAACGCATGGGCTAAAGGCCAATCAGAACAGCGAAATCATCATTATCAAGCAGCCCGATACGACGGAAAAATGACTGTCAATCCGGGAGCAAGAGCGAACGGCATCGGTCTTTTGACTTGGAAATTGCAACTGCAGCACTTCTCCGGGCAATGCGGAGAAGTTTTCACCTTTCATTTAGCCAATCGGTTCTGCATCTCGTACGTGTTGGCAGAACCGAGCACGCAACCCTCCTGACGGAAAATATCATCAGCATCAAACAACGACAGGCAAGACGGTGCCCGAATGCTGCGAGGCCGTCCTGCCTGTCGTTTGTCTACACATCATATTGAGTACGGAGAAATGTCAGAAGCACGATGGCATGATTCACCAACGGATCTTTCGCCGCATAAACAAGCGTGACTGTCCCCTCCCTGCTTTCAGAGACAATCCGTTCCAATAACGGCCGTTTCTCCTGATCATGCGCGAGTTCATCCATATACTGATCCTGAAACAATTCGAATTTGCCCGCCTCATGGTTGAACCAGCGACGAAGTTCTGGACTCGGCGCCAGGTCTTTATACCAGTCTGCCAGCCGGGCGCGGTCTTTTGATACACCCCGCGGCCAAAGCCGGTCGACCAGATAACGCTGTCCGTCCTCGGGCACAGCCGGTTCATAGACGCGTTTGATTTGAATCATCGGCGTAGCCTCCTGCTCCTTACTGTTCTTTGATACCATCAACGAGCGGATGTTCCGCCACTTCAATCGACTCAGTCGGACAGCCCATATAGGCATCCTCCAGATCCTCAAGAAGCGCTTCGGGAATAGGACGAATACCCTTATTCTCGTCAATGAGCGAAAAAGCGATTTCCTCCCCATCACAGTCAAAGATGTCAGGTGCCGACGCCTGGCAGGCACCGCAAGCGATACATGTATCCTGATTAACACGAGTATATTTAGCCAATCTTGAAAACCTCTCTTTCCAACCCGTTGCAGAGTCATAAATATCGGGTAGCTTAATTCACTCACAAGCATAACAGCAGGATGAGAGAATAACCATGATCTCGATCAATTTGTGTCCATGACCGTCGTATGCTTCATCAATGACGACACCGACAACCGCTTAGGCTTATTAAGATGGGGACTCATTCCTTCATAGGCAAAAGATGAGAAAAAAGTTTTCAAATTGATTAATGCGCGTTCTGGGACGGTTCAAGCCAAACCCAGTTTCAAAATGCCTTTCTCTTCCTAAATTCACCCAGACGGCGCTGGTACTCAGTGTTGGGGTCTATCCAATTTCCGGGCCACCACATTTTGAGTGAATGCGCAAACAGCGAATTTTGTCCCGTAATGGGCCGCTTCGTTCATGAATTTGAGGACCGTTCTTGATGTTTCAAGTTTTAGTCAGATATTCAAAATCTCCCTGATTTCTTTTTCAGTTAACCGGGACAGCGACTGATCGCCGGGCTCTACAACTGATTCAATTAAATCTCTTTTATTTTGTTGCAGTTCATGAATTTTTTCTTCGATCGTGCCTTGAGTAATCATTCGAACAACCTGAACAACGTTTCGCTGCCGATTCGATGGGCTCTTCCGACCGCCTGATCCTCTACCGCAGGATTCCACCACAGATCAAAAAGGATCACCATATCGGCTCCGGTTAGATTGAGTCCTGTATTTCCGGCCTTTAGAGAAAGAAGAAATACATTTTTCTCCCCGTGGTTGAACTGTTCCACCATGTCCACTCTTTCTTTTGCCGGCGTTTGTCCGTCAAGGTAAAAAAAGGGCAATCCCTTTTTTTCTAATGCAGGACGAATGATCGCCAGCATGCTGGTAAACTGAGAAAAAATGAGCATCCTCCTGCCATTATCGAGCGCGTCGGAGATCAGCTCCAGCAGCTGCTGCAATTTGCCGGACTCTCCATGATAGTCTTCCACAAAAAGAGAGGGATGACAGCAAATCTGCCGAAGACGGGTGAGCCCTGCAAGGATCTTGATCCGGTTCTTATCAAATCCTTCCGTTTCAAGAGAATCCTTTTCTCAGAAAATGAAAAAAGCTCATAAATCCCTTTATATTAAGGATTTACAAGCTCTTCACAAGGTCCTAATGCTACGTATCGGAACCTAGAAATACCGGTGGTCGGGGTCGAACCGACACTCCTTGCGGAACACGATTTTGAGTCGTGCGCGTCTGCCAATTCCGCCACACCGGCACAAAAAAATAAAATGGAGGCGACACCCGGAATCGAACCGGGGATAAGGGTTTTGCAGACCCGCGCCTTACCGCTTGGCTATGCCGCCGTCATATAATTGGAGCGGAAGACGGGATTCGAACCCGCGACCCCCACCATGGCAAGGTGATGTTCTACCACTGAACTACTTCCGCATTACTACTGGCCCAGCTGGATTCGAACCAGCGCATGACGGCACCAAAAACCGTTGCCTTACCGCTTGGCGATGGGCCAACTTAATTATGGGGCGATTAGTGGGGATCGAACCCACGCATGCCGGAACCACAATCCGGTGTGTTAACCACTTCACCATAATCGCCATAGTAAAAAAACAAACAGGGGTAGTAGGAATTGAACCCACACTGGAGGTTTTGGAGACCTCTGTTCTACCTTTAAACTATACCCCTATAATATGTAATGGAGGGAGAAGGATTCGAACCTTCGAACCCATAGGGAACGGATTTACAGTCCGTCGCGTTTAGCCTCTTCGCTATCCCTCCATATTTATATGTCAAGGATAGGCGGCAACATATAAAAAGTGCCGGTCAGAGGACTTGAACCCCCAACCTACTGATTACAAGTCAGTTGCTCTACCAATTGAGCTAGACCGGCACACCATAAATGGTGGCTCGAGGCGGAATCGAACCACCGACACGAGGATTTTCAGTCCTCTGCTCTACCGACTGAGCTATCGAGCCATAAAAATAAATGATTAACGAGTATCCAACATGCCGTTCAGCGCATATGAATAACAGGCAATCTCTATAATTTTCAATTATTAACTGCATAATGTTTTAAATAAAAAAAATAAATGGCGGATCCGAGCGGACTTGAACCGCCGATCTCCTGCGTGACAGGCAGGCATGTTAACCACTACACCACGGATCCATTTGGTTGCGGGGGCAGGATTTGAACCTGCGGCCTTCGGGTTATGAGCCCGACGAGCTACCAGACTGCTCCACCCCGCGACAATAAAAACCAATAAATGGTGGAGGATATAGGGTTCGAACCTATGACCCTCTGCTTGTAAGGCAGACGCTCTCCCAGCTGAGCTAATCCTCCATGACAACAGTGTTGTTTAGAAACACCATTATATTTTATTATATAAAATCAAAAAAATCAAGAAAAATTTGGTGACCCGTGCGGGATTCGAACCCACGAACCCACCGTGAAAGGGTGGTGTCTTAACCACTTGACGAACGGGCCATTGAATAAAAGAAATATTTCAATATTCATTAAAAATAATGGCGGAGAGCGAGGGATTCGAACCCTCGAGACGGCCTTAACCGTCTACACGATTTCCAATCGTGCTCCTTCGGCCTCTCGGACAGCTCTCCAAAAGGCTTCGCAGCAAGATCTCCAATCTCCGACCACCCCGCAGCAACAAAACCGGTTGATACCGACTGATCGATTCTTGAGTTGCTTTGAAGCACAGTATTTATTTCAATATCAATTAAATATTGCCTGGCAGTGACCTACTCTCACAGGGGGACAGCCCCCCACTACCATCGGCACAGAAGAGCTT
>NZ_BMOK01000002.1 GCF_014647035.1 Sporolactobacillus putidus
AATCCATGTTTCACTGATAGTTGCTTGATCGGGAAGGCTGCCATTTACACAAAATACTTGACACTCCCAATGCTAATTTAAGAATTTGCGTACCATAGCCTTTATTTCTGCAGCAAGGTGATATATCATAGCCTATGTGACCTGCACATTCTACTTCCCGGTGTCTGACTCGTGCGACTCCCACTACTTCATGAGCATCAATTAGCCAAAATGTTGACGTTGTCACCCAGTCTCGGGGTACATTTATTCCTTTAGAATGAGCGTCTAAGTCGTTTATATATCCATCAAAATTTGACAATGCCTTTTCATATAGATGAAAATAAAAATCATCGTTTGCTTTTTTATAGGACAGTACATAATTTTCAAAACTCTGTTGGTATTCTTTACTTGGCATTGCTAAAAATAAATCTCCCATTTCTATCCCCCTGCGTGCCCTTTTCTAAACTATTGTTAACGAATGTTAAAAATAGTTAATTACAAAATAAGATCGTTTCTTTTACAATAAAGCTGCACAAAAAATACGAACTGTGCGGGCTACTAAGTTCACTCGCTTTCTTTCCCGTTGTGTAACCACAATGACGATGATTTCTGATGAATCAACGGTATAAAGCCATCCGTATAAAGAATTTACTCTCCATCGAATGGTTCTCCATTCTAATAGCTTAGGAAGTTGGAAATAGCCATGATTAAAGTTATTCTCTATCGAACTGCCATCATATTTTCACTTGTGTTGATACTTTGTGCCCTCTGTGTGGCCTTCGTACAATTTTATCCCTTCCCAAAAAGTCAACGCTTTGAAAATGCAAATTACCCTGCTGTTACAACCATAAAGTCCGAAAAAAAGGGAGATCCCATTAACATTATGATCATTGGAAGTCAGTCTGAGATAACAGATGCTTTCATCAAAGCCGGGTGGGTGATTCCTGATCCGATAACACCAGAGACCAGTGCACGAATATCTTTTGATTCGCTCGCCCAGTTGCCCTATCCAACTGCACCGGTAAGCAGCTTGTATCTTTACAATAGAAAACAGGATTTAGCTTTTGAGAAGCCAACGAATGATGTTCAAATCCGGGATCATATTCGATTATGGGATACCGGCACGTATTTGGGAAAAGAAAAAATATGGTTAGGTTCGGCAACCTTTGATAACGGAATAAAAGTGAGTTCTAAAACCTACATGCCTACACATCATGTGGATTCATCCATTGATCGTGAAAGGGGAAGGGTTTTTCAAACATTAAGACCGTATTTCCCTTTTTCCTCCATTTCGTCTTTTACACAACCAACGCTTTTCGGTGTCAATGGTGGGGGAGACTGGTATTATACCGACGGTGAAATTGCCATATTGTCTAAATTAAGCTTTCATAATCAAAACTTTATCACCCAAAATTCCATGGCTTTGACAATAAAAATGTGGATTTTTTGGGTTATTGATAGAAGTCTTGGGAAAGTTTAATGAGTCCTTAAATCTTTTTTCATGTTATGGATAAACCCAAATTGCATTAAAAGCAAAATACACTGGCTTAATGATGATCAATTATATTATTTGGTAATGAACTTCCTCAAGGATTTTCATATACGTAGAGTATACATGATTTTTTGCAATACAAACGAACTGCAAAGTAACTTGTTTATAGATATTTTAATGTTTCATCCAGATTTTTTACTTCCGTGTACGGCATGCAATTTTGGAGCCCTTTTTTAGATCGTCGATTAATCCAAATCCTTCTCCAATTCATTCTTTGTGCAGGGACTATATCCCACCAAAAGCCAGCCGCTATATGTACATGGTGATTCGTTGTCAGTTTGTTTTGAACCTGTTCAAAAAAACTCAATTGAGGTTTATAGGCGTGCAAGTCTTCAGCAAGATAAACAGCATCAAATTCATGTACAAGCGATTTTAAATTGTATCTCATAATATTCCAGTCAGAGTTCGACATGATAGCTGTCCGATACCCCTTTGATTTTAGGGATTTCAATGTATCAATGACCTCAGGGTATGGAGATAGCTTCTGATGCACCTTTATTAATCGATCATATTGATCGGTTAGTTTTTCCACATTCAGTTCCATCTCGCAATACTGCAGAGCCTTATAGATAATATCACTATACGCAGTAAACAATCCCTCGCCATACATTAAACGTTCCTCAAATTTACCATATGTATTGACCATGGATGTTTTATTAATCCCTTGTTCAGAAGCAACCCTTTCAAGTTCTTCCCAAAAAGCAGAAGTATCAATTAATGTTCCATAACAATCAAACGTCAATATATCGGCCAATGTTTTATCCCCTCACTTTCTATCGTTTTATAACTAGATGCGCAGTATCCGTCGATTGCGCAACAAAATACGTACTGAGCAGCAACTTAGATCAATTTTAGAGGAGAAAGTATGTTCTTTTTTGACTTATAACTCTTTTGTCACATATACGCCCCTCAATTAGATCTTGCTTATGGGTGCTGCAGAACATTTCCGTCTATGTTCATTGTAAGCCATTTATAACCGTTATTTTAAAAAAACTTTATTTTAAAGTAGCAAAATAACAACATATTTTCCTTGGATTACCAATAGAAAGTGTATTTCATTGAAATCACTTTTGTCACACAATTGAAATAAGCTCTTTTACAATCATATTTTCAATTTATACATTATTGTCACAAATTAGCGCTGAACATTGTTTTATACTTAATTGAAAAGGAGATGAATATTCATGCTGAGCCTAAAGTTAAAAAAACGCCAAGCATTTTACATTTGCGGATATTATAAAGAAACCAGTCTGGAAACTTGTGAAAAAGAACTGTCCAAACTATGGCGCGATTATGATACCCAAAAAGAGGAACTATTTAACGCTTATGGCTTCAAAAGGGATTTCTATGGACTGATGTGGCCCTCTGCTCACTCGGGTCGGTATTACTATTTGATAGGAATTGAAGGTAATGATAAAATTCAAGCGCCGAAAGAAGCTGTGTGTAAGTGTATACCAGGAGCGAATTATGCAGTCGGTCAAGTACCGGCGGGCATGTCTGCTGTTGATGCCTGGACAGATTATTATGAGAAAACTTTGCCAGATGCGGGGTATACTCCTAACGCTGAACATGGCTTTAATTTTGAATATTACCCCGATGGCAGTCATAAGGCTTACGAACTGTGGACACCAATACATTAGAGGCCTAAACAATGGATACTCGTACAAAAGAAAGATTGATGAATAAGAATGCCATTCCATCATCACTGGAAATAGAAAATTTGTTAGGCGATAAGGCCATTCAGAGACTGAATAAATTTGAGAACTTTTTAACCAGCCATTATGATTTCGTTCGGGAGTTGAAATTTCCCTTTGGAAATAATTACGGTTGGGGATATAAATATACTCACAAAAGCAAAATGCTGTGTTATTTGTTCTTTGAAAAAGGTTCGTTTACGGTTACGATCACGATTGGAAAACGCGAACTGAAAGGACTGTATCAAGAATTAGATAATATGCTCCCCAAAACCAAAACTCTATGGGAAAAGCGCTATCCTTGCGGCGAGGGAGGCTGGATACACTATCCGGTGGAAAACGACCATGAATTACAGGACATTCAAAAACTCATTTACATAAAGAAAAAGCCGAAACAGTTGTCCCGGTGAGCAGATGAAAATAAAAAGATGGGTTTGTTGCAGCATGTATGTTTTTATCGAGGCTGGACTCAGTGCGTCATAGCTTCGGTTCTCTATTCAGTAAATGTACACACTCTTTCACCTCCGGAGTTACCGGTTCAAAATTCTTGACCTTATGGCGCAAGCGCATTATAATGTATACACTGACTGTTTACATGAGTTCTGAAAAATGCTGAACCTCATCATCAATCATCGGAAAGTAGCTCAGCTTGGTAGAGCACATGGCTGGGGGCCATGTGGTCGCAGGTTCAAATCCTGTCTTTCCGATTAAAGGATTTACAATAGGATTATTAAAGTAAAAGCTGTAAGGACGGGCTATGACGACCGTCCTTACAGCTTTTACGGCCTCTCGGCATGTGCGATTATGTCCACGGCCCTGAGGTCGTTTTTTTGCTAAGGCCTTCCGATTCCGCTACGAGCGGCGGAATCAGGGAATCGAGAGACTGGATTAATGTGCACAGGACATGGTTTACATGCCCCTGCTCAAATTGTTCCAGAGGTTCCGGCAGCTCATCTTCATCTAAAACACTATAACGCCCGTCAGGAAGGACCAAAACGTCAAGAATCAGATCTTCATAGGAAACAACGCGGTCTGAGATATGCGTATTTCTGACAATATTAAGGTAAGAACCCCTGTAGTTTCCCTCCGGTCCTATCCAGATATAGACGTTGTAAGGCCTTTCCGTCCAATAAAAAGAAATAGTATGGCTGCCTTCAGGAATGGTCAGCTCCGTCTCGCCGCGCCGCAGTGAAACAGATTTTTCCAATCGATAATAAAGAACCGCATCATCTTTTCCGATTTTTAGCCGCTGGCAGCTGTATTCCGCAATGGTGCCATCGTACCGTATTTTTCTCTCAATAATCGTCTTTTTCTTGATCGGGTGGTCCATATCTGCTGCTCCCCCCGCCGGACTTCCCGAATTCGGGACTGTGTTTTCCTCTTTCTTTATTTTACTACGCGCGCAGCAATGCCCTGTCTTTTTAGATAAGGTGATGCAGAAAAATCAGCGTTCCGGACATTTTCATCTGGAAGGCTGGTTAAATTTTTTCTGTTACTTGAATGAAATGTCTGTTCATATTGAGCGTCGCGCCAACGATCGCGGATACGAGAGCAGCAACGACTAACGACCAAAAAGCCGCCTGGAAAGATCCATGAAACAGGCTGATCATGATTCCGATAAGAGAGGGTGCGACTACTCCGGCAATCTGGCCGCCGAAGTTGATATAACCTGTTGCCGTCCCTATGGATTTTCCCGGAAAATATTTTAACGGTACGGCGAACACGGTCACAAATACCGTGCATAACGAAAACTGGCACAACGACCAGAAAAGAATAGCCATCGTAATCGACTGGGAGGCAAACATCAAATATAAAAACAGAGCTGTAAAAACCGAGCCGTAAACAAGAAAAATCTTTTCCCGTCCATTCATAAATTTGTCCAGCACCCAGCCAGTCAGCATGATCGAGAGAAAGCCAGCCGTCGAGGGGATAGCGGACAATAGTCCCATTTTCAGCAGTTTCAGATGACGAACCTCGATTAAATATGAGGGCATCCAGGTCGCGAGTCCCCAGTTTACAATACTGATGCCGAACCAGACAATAAGCACCTTCCACACCAGATCCATTTTGACGAGTTCACCCGCAGAAATCCGGGTTGCAGCCGGTTGCTTCGTTTCGTTATTTTTTCGATGAACGGGGAGAGAGAACCATAAGAGAATGGTAATGATGATACCCAGCAGGGCTAAAATGTGAAACGTATTTCTCCAATTGTAGAGTACCATCAGTGTGGCGACGCCAAATGAACCGACAATTCCTGCAAGCTGATAGGAAGAGAGCAGTATGGATTTCGCCCTCGCACGTTCCGATCTTGGAAAATTTTCGGCGACAGCTACCGAACTTGCCGGAGAAAAGCTGCCTTCGCCGAGGCCAAACATAAAGCGAACGGCAAACAGAGTGATGAAGGAAGTGACGAGACCGGTCAATCCGGTAAAAAGCGACCAGGCCAAAACACAAAGAATTAAAACTTTTCTCGAGCCGAAGAGATCGGCGAACCATCCCCCAAAAAGCTGCATGATCGAATAACCGAGAAAAAAACTGCTTAAGATCAATCCGGATTGCGCGGCCGACAAGGAAAACTCTTTCCCAATCGGGATAATCGCAATATTGATCGCCATTCGGTCAAAATAGCCAATAAACCAGGTAATAAAAAGGACGCTCAATGTCACATATCTCCTGTTTTCTGCAGCGAAAAGATCCACCCGTTTTCCCCCTCTTTTTGGTAAATGCGTCATGCCTTTAATTTTTGTCCATAGGCAAGGTTCAGACAGCATTTCGGGAATGCACCGTTCTTCTTAAAATTGCCGTGAGAAAGTGCATGGGCCGTGAATGGAACACTCACATAAAAAGGGTGAAGCGAAAAACAGATCGGCGAGTGGCATTAATGGGTTTTCGTATGATCACAGACCCGTTATCAAAGAAGAAAACAGACGGACAGGCGACTGCCGGCGATGCCGCTTCAAATCAGAGTTAATTGAGGCCGCACGCTTCCGCCAGAAGCTCAACGAGGTGTACAGCCCGGACGTGGTCCCCGAGATGCTCACGTTCAATTCCGGCCTTCATTTGCAGAAGACAACCCGGATTGGTGGTGACAATAAGATCCGGGTTCTTGTCTTTCACATCCGCCATTTTCACGTCGAGAATCTTCATTGATTCTTCATAGTTAACGATATTGTAAACACCGGCGGATCCGCAGCAAAAATCGGGATCGTCCAGTGGATGAAAATCGAGGCCTTTAATTGTACGGATCAGCTGCAGCGGTTCGTGAATCACTTTCTGAACGTTTGTCATATGGCAGGATGGCTGAAAAGTAACCCGGCAGTGAATCTCCTTCTTAATAGGGAGCGGCAGCTGCGCTAAAAGCACACTGATATCCACGGATTTTTTTGCAAAACGTTCGGCACGCTGCTTCCATTCTTCATCATCCTCAAACAGATGAGCATATTCGCCAAGCATCGCGCCGCATCCTCCCGCATTATTCACAATATAATCGAATGATTCCTGTTCAAACACTTCAATATTCCGTTTGGCAAGTTCCTGAGTCAGGTCCGTCCGTCCGCCGTGATCGTGGAGCGCCCCGCAGCACGTCTGACCTTCCGCTGCGACCACCTCGCAGCCGCAGGCCGCAAGTAGTTCCATGCTCAGGTCGTTAATTCTGTCGAACACGGCATCCATAACACAGCCGGTAAAGAATCCGACTTTAAATAGCGGTTTGCCTTCGGGGAACAACCTTTTCGGCCTATGATGCCGATGACTCGGACTGGAAATCTTGGGCGTCGCCTGTTCAAAAGTTTCCAGACTATGGGGCAGCAGCTTATTCATGCCGGTTAAATGAGCGACGGTTTTCAATCCTGATTTTTGATAAAACCAAAGGATATTGCTCGCCGTATTCAACATATGTCTTTTTGGAAAAATCTGTTTGTAAAACAAGTCTTCTTCAAATCTCTTGACGGGTGACACCATATCCATTTCCTGCTCATAGAGCGCTTCCTTAGCAGATTCAAGAATTTTACCGTACTTGACATTTGTCGGACAGACACGCTCACATGCCCGGCAGCCCAGGCAGAGATTGATCGGTCCTTTCAGTTTATCGAGTGAGATTTTACCCTCCGCCGCCATTTTTACGAGATTAATCCGCCCGCGCGGCGACTGAGTTTCTTTGCCCATTGTTTTATAGGTCGGGCACGCTGGAAGGCAGCTGCCGCATTGAATGCAGTCAAACGTTTCATTATAAGCCAGTTTCTTTCTCGGATCCCCGCTCATTCCGACAACACCAGCCTTTGTCCCGGAACCGGAAAGATTTTCGAAGGGTTCAATATATTGTTGGGATCCCACGCTGTCTTGATCCGTTTCATCATGTCCAGCGCCTCAGGCGAAAATTCCCAAGGCATGAACGCGCTTTTCATCGTGCCTATGCCATGTTCTCCGGATAAGGTACCTCCCAGGTCGAGCGCCGCGTGAAAGATTGCCTCAATCGCCTTTTCGACTCTTTCCATCTCTTTCTTGTCCCTTTTGTCGCAGATGATATTCGGGTGGAGGTTGCCGTCGCCCGCGTGACCGAACACAACCAGATCAATCCGGTATTTCATTTTGATTTCCTGAAGACGCGCGCAGAACTCAGGTATTTTGCTTCGCGGAACCGTTGCATCCTCTGAAATCTTTGTCGGTTTTGTACGGACAATGGCCGGTGAGACAAGCTTGCGGGCCTGCCATAACTCGCCGGCCTCCTGATCCGTTTTGGCGACTTTTATCTCCTTTGCGCCAGTGTTCTTCGCTATCTCAGCGATTTTCTCCGACTCATCTTTCACGGCGGCAGGATGCCCGTCGAGAGCGACAAGCAGAATCGCCTCGGCGTCCGTCGGCAGTCCGAGAGGTTTGTAGGCTTCGACTGCCCGAATCGACGCGCCATCCATCATTTCGATTTTGGCCGGTAAAATGCCGGATGTCAGTATTTTGGTCACCATTTTTCCTGAATCGATAAAGTGATCGAAAATAATCATCAGCGTCCGGGATGACGGCGGCCTCGGGACAAGACGCAAGGTTGCTTCCGTTATCACGCCTAATGTCCCTTCCGATCCGACAATCAGCTTTGTCAAATCATAACCGCTGACATTTTTTACGGTACGCCCGCCGGTCCGCATAATTTCTCCCTGCGGTGTTACGACTTCAAGCCCGATTACATAATCTTTCGTTACCCCGTACTTCAGGCATCTCGGCCCTCCGGAATTTTCAGCCAGATTTCCTGCAATTGTCGACATCTGCGAACTTCCCGGATCGGGAGGATACATCAGACCGTACTTTGCCGCCGCTTTGTCGATCTGGGCCGTAACAACACCCGGGGAGACAACGGCAACCAGGTCTTCACTGTCCACGATCAGCTTCTTATTCCATTGCGAGACATCGAGAACAATTCCTCCCTTTACGGGAAGCGGTCCTCCGCTCAAACTGGATGCCTGCCCCCTGGGCGTTACGGGAATTTTAAAACGGTTGGCCAATTTTAAAATTCCGGCCGTTTCTTCGGCGGAGTTGACCTGAACCACTAAATCCGGAAGGTAGAATCCGAATGACGCATCATAACCATAGCTGACCAGATCTTCTTCACTTGCCAGTACACGGCTTTGATCACGAATGATCATTTTCATTTGTTGAAAAGCGTTTCTTGGAATCGACATACACTCGCCCCTGTCATCATTTGTTTCCGATAATTCGAAAAAGTTTATTCGTGCTATTTTATGATATCGCTTTCATGAATAATGTGTAAAGAAAGATGTTTCTTATTAAAATCCTGTTCAACTGCATGCCCCCCTATATTTCACGATCAAGAGCCCGAATTCCTTTGCCTCCAAAAAATAAATTTTTCTTAAGTCTTTAATTCTATTAAAATAATTCTCTTTTAATGACAAACCCAAGTTAAAACCGACTTCCAGACAGTTAGAACCAACTTTACCGTTGTTAGGACCAACTTGAAGCTGGATTGAACCAAGTGGTCGGTCAAAGATAGAGCACTGATAGTAGCCGAAAAAGTATCAAAGGGTGCCAAAGTATATAGATAAATTTAGATTCGATATGCGGATTAGATTCTGTTATTCAAGTTTGACCGCTGCGCTATTAACGTCTACCGTTTATTGCGCTACCGATATTTTTAAACCATTTTATAAAAATGGAACAATTTCACAGCGTAGAAATGTGTGTTCATGGCTTCGTTATAAAACAACTTTATTGTCAGTTATCAAGTTCAAGAATTCGTTTGAAGTTGAGCGTCAAAAGGCAAAAAAAAAGAACCATAATCGGTTCTTTTTCAAGATCTGGTAACACTCCCATTTGCCTGCAGAAAGCCGAGGTGTCCGTCAGATCTGTCGTTGCCGGACTGCGTGAACATTACTTTTGACCGATCGCCAGTTCTCCGAAATAACGGATGATGTTGCTCCGGCTGATCATGCCTACGACATGCCGTTCACTGTCGATGACCGGTAATTTCTTGAAATGATGATGGGACAGGATTTTCAGAACGGCGTCCAGATCCTTATTCACATAAACAGTCTGGAGATTCTTTTTTTTCATAATCTCTTTTACTTTTTTGTTTAAAAGATCTTTGATCTTGTCACGTGAGACTTCAACCTCAATGGCTGCGATCATCGTATAAAAATCATAAATAGTCTGCTGTTTCGGCGAGACGGCACGAAGAATATCCCCGTCAGTTACAAAGCCGGCCAGCTTATCCTGATCGTCCAGAACGGGTACGCTGCCGATCTTGCATGCAATCAATGTCTTGATCAGCGATTCAATCGTGTCATTCTCATGCACCGAAATCACATCTTTAATCATCAGATCTTCAACAAGCACCAGCACCACCCCCTGATAGTGTCTGCCCCTTCTATATCCCATTTTACAATAGACCGCTGCAAATGAAAACGTTTTATTCACAACGTTTCTGCTAACAAGAGTTGATCAAAACGATTTTGGATCCCGCGTCTGAAATACGTTTCATACACGCCTGAGCCGGCTTCAGGCAATCATTCAAAAGTTGGGAGGGTTGATTAATAAGATGAGCTCAATAAAATTCGAGAAAAGGAATGTCTGACAATAAAGGCAGGCACCGTAACGTTGAAAACGAAGCGCTCGGTATCTTTACTTTTCTTTTTTATCCGCTCTTCCCGACCGTTTCGCAGCCTCGCGAAGCAAAAATTCAATCTGACCGTTGACACTGCGGAATTCGTCAGCCGACCATCTCTGCAGAATATCATAAAGGTCGTGATCTATTCTCAATAAAAAGCTTTTTTTCTGTGCCATGTAAAAACCCCATTTATCAATAAAGACTTCCCGTATTTACAACCGGCTGGGTTCCTTTTTCTGAAACGATGGCAACCATCAGATTATTAACCATACTTACTTTTCTTTCTTCGTCCAGCTCAATCACATGATCCTCTTCGAGACGCTGAATCGCCATCTGAGCCATGCCCACAGCTCCCTCGACAATTTTCTGCCTGGCAGAAATGATTGCCGCTGCCTGCTGGCGCTGAAGCATCGCCTGTGCCACTTCCGTTGAGTAGGCAAGATGCGTCAGCCTTGTTTCGATGACCGCGACTCCGGCAAGAGTAAGCCGATTCTGTAGTTCTTCTTTCAGCAGATCGGAAATTTCTGCTGCATTGCTTCTAAGAGACAGGCCCTTTTCTTCAAAATTATCGTAAGGATACTGGGAAGCTATATGGCGAACTGCCGTCTCGCTTTGAATCTCAACGAACTGACTGTAATTATCCACATCAAACAGCGCCTTTGCCGAATCCACGACTTTAAATACAACAACGGCCGCGATTTCGATCGGATTGCCTTCCACGTCATTGACTTTCAGCTTCTGACTATTGAAGTTGCGGACACGGAGCGACACCGTCCTTCTTGCGGACAAAGGCACGGTCAGAAAGATCCCATTGTCCTGAACGCTTCCCACATAACGCCCAAAAAAAGTGACGACTTTGGTTTTGTTCGGGGGAACAACGGTCATGCCGGTCATCAGTGCAAAAGCGGCGAGCCAGAAAAATGCGGCGGCCCAAAGAATAGTCGATACTCCTGCGGCAACCCCCGCCCCAAGTAAAACAAGTATAGCCAGCAGACCGATGAAACCGTTCATTTTCCAAGCTTTTATTTCTTTCAAAACAAACCCCTCCTTTATATTTTATATATTATCTTTATATTAATATGATATCATAATTTCCTGTTTTTTACTATTTTCTTCTGTTAGTCATTTTTAAAGAACAACGATTTCTTTATTCATGAAGGAAGTTCAGGGAAGATCGGAAACAGTCTGAAAAGGACCGATCGTGGCGAGATCACTCTAAAAAAAAACGCCCGGGAAAATGAGCGTTTTTAATGAAGTCATTTAGTTTGTCACTTTTATGTCACTCGCAAAAATAAATCACTTGAAAATCTCTTAACGCCATTGGTTTTTTCACCTGGGCTCGACAATCAGCTTGATTGCAGTCCGTTCTTCACCGTCGATTATAATATCCGTAAAAGCAGGAATACAGATCAAATCGAGTCCGCTTGGAGCGACAAATCCCCTGGCAATCGCAACAGCCTTGACTGCCTGATTGAGAGCGCCCGCTCCGATCGCCTGAATTTCTGCCGTTTTTTGTTCCCTCATCGCGTGGGCAAGGGCACCGGCAACAGAGTTGGGTATAGATTTTGCTGAAACTTTTAACACATCCATTTCCGTTTGTCATCTCCTTATGAGGATTGCCCATAATTTACTATATTCCCCTTAAGGATGACTATTCCTGCCATTTATCCGGTTTCCGTATTGTATCCGGCCGTGAATGCCGCGCTCACTCAAAAAAAGGGTGGTCATCGTTAATCAGCCGGCGCTCTATATGTTTTGCTTTCCCGGTTTGCCCATCAATATCGATAATGACCGCGCTCAGCTGGCCCGAACCTTCTTCGCTCTCAAAGCGAACCGGCATCGAAGTGAGGAATCTTCTGGTTACCGCCGCCCGCTCCACTCCGATAATGCCGTTATACGGCCCTGTCATTCCGACATCGGATAAGTAAGCGGTGCCGCCCGGAAAAATTCGTTCATCCGCAGTCTGGACATGAGTGTGTGTCCCGATCACAGCCGAAACACGTCCGTCAAGATACCGGCCCATAGCCAGTTTTTCACTTGTCGTCTCCGCGTGAATATCCACAAAAATAATCGGCGTTTTTTCCCGCGCTTCAGAAACGAGCCGATCGGCCGTCCGAAACGGATCATCAATTGCAGGTAGAAAGACGCGCCCCTGAATATTGATCACTGCAACGTGAATTTTATTGACCGGAAACATTTGCAGGCCCTTGCCGGGCGTCCCTTCAGGAAAATTTGCCGGACGGACGATCTGTTTTGCGTCGTCAATAAACTCGAAAATTTCACGGTTATCCCATGTATGGTTGCCCATTGTGATCATGTCTGCACCGAGTTCCGTCAACCGGTTGTATATTTTTTTTGTAATGCCCTTTCCATGGGCAGCATTTTCCGCATTGATAATCGTCACAGTTGGGTGATAAAAGTCCTTCAGTCTGGGAAGATACTGTTCGACCATTTCACGTCCTGTCTTTCCGTAGACGTCTCCGATAAATAATAATCTCATATGACTCGCTCTTTTCTTTTTAACTGATCGGTTCGCGCGATGCTCAAAAACTGTCACAGCCTGACCAAAACCGATCGGCACAAGTTTCCTAAGGTGTCTCGAAGCTAACGGAGCAGAGTTGAATAAAAAAAGCGGCTGATCGCCGCTTTTTTTATTTTGCATACTCTACTGCCCGCGTCTCGCGAATCACAGTGACCTTGATATTCCCCGGATAATCGAGCTCGTTCTCAATTTTCTTGGTTATATCATGCGCCAGTTGATAGGATTTTGCGTCATCAATAATATCCGGCTGAACGATAATGCGAATCTCGCGTCCCGCCTGTATTGCATACGACTTTTCAACGCCTTCAAAGGACTCGGATATTTCCTCAAGTTTTTCCAGACGATGAATGTACGTTTCCAGTGTCTCGCGCCGGGCTCCCGGCCTTGCCGCCGACAGCGCATCAGCTGCTGCGACCAGAATGGATATTACAGATGTAGCTTCCGTATCTCCGTGATGAGAAGCAATGCTGTTAATTACAGTAGGGTGTTCTTTATATTTTGTTGCCAGTTCTACACCGATCTCGACATGACTTCCCTCAACTTCATGATCGATCGCTTTTCCAATGTCATGAAGCAACCCTGCGCGCCTTGCCAGTGTCTCGTCTTCGCCGAGCTCTGCGGCCATCATGCCGCACAGGAAAGCAACTTCCACAGAGTGCTTGAGGACATTCTGGCCGTAACTTGTTCTGAAATGCAGGCGGCCCAAAATCTTGATCAGATCCGGATGCAGACTGTGTATACCAACCTCAAACGTCGTCTGTTCACCGTAATCCCGGATTTTCTCATCCACTTCATGGCGCGCTTTTTCAACCATTTCTTCAATACGCGCAGGATGAATCCGTCCGTCCTGAACAAGCTTTTCCAGTGCAATTCTCGCGACTTCACGCCGAATCGGATCAAATCCGGACAGGATTACAGCTTCGGGCGTATCATCGATAATCAAATCGATCCCTGTCAATGTTTCGAGTGTACGGATATTCCGACCTTCCCTTCCGATAATCCGTCCCTTCATTTCATCATTGGGCAGATTGACAACGGATACGGTCGTCTCGGCAACATGATCCGCCGCACAGCGCTGAATCGCCAGAGAAAGAATGCTTTTCGCCTTCTTTTCAGCCTCTTCCCTCGCCCGGGTCTCAATATCCTTGGCAATTTGGGAAGCCTCATGAACCGTTTCCTGTCTGACCTGATTCAGGATCAGCTCTTTTGCTTCTTCGTTCGTAAATCCGGAAATGCGTTCTAACTCTGACTGCTGTTTTTGCAGCAATTCCTCCACTTTGCTCTCCATCTCTTCAATTTGTCGATGTTTCTTGCTAAGTGTTTCCTCCCTTTTTTCCAATGAACTTTCCTTATTATCAAGAGATTCGCTTTTTCGATCCAGCAGATCCTCTTTCTGTACCAGGCGATTTTCCTGCCTTTGAAGTTCATTTCTGCGTTCCCGGGCTTCGCTTTCAGCTTGAGACCTGAAGGTATGAATTTCATCCCTTGCTTCAAGGAGCGCTTCTTTCTTCAGCGCTTCCGCATCACGATGTGCTTCTTCAATGATCTGATGTGCTGCGGTCTCCGCGGAAGCAATTTTCGCCTCAGCAATTTTTTTTCGGATCGTGTACCCAACAAATAGACAAACTACAGAGACAAGCGCAATGGAGATGATTGTAACAAAACTAGTCATCTTTTCACCTCCTTGCCTTCCCATATCGTCAAGAAGTCCAATCATTCACTTTTACTTTTGAATGAGCTTAGCAAAGGAACAATATAAGAAACCGGAAAAAATCATCGCGGTTTTGTTTCTTTTTTGCGAAGAAGAGCGTTCTCCGGACACAATGAAACGATCCGCTGATCCCTGATATTCTTAACCGCCGCTTTTTAAGCACATACTTTTAGAAAAGTTTACATATTCACAAATCAATAACATGGATGTTACAGTTTCATTTTATAGTCGAGATTTTGGGTTGTCAACCTTGCGCAAAATAACGAAAGCAATAAATGGATTGCAGACTAATTTTCACTAATTTTCTGTAATTTGTTTTTAAAAAAAATGACTGCGCTGTCTCAGGGAACGAACGTGACAATTGTTGTGTCCACCCGTCATCCAGCACAATCAGTCTTTTACACAGTGCATCGTTTTCAAAGGGTCACTGCCTGTCCGCAAGTTTTCGGAAGGCTTAATTCAATTCCTTGCCCGCAGGCTGTTCCGCATCTTCAGAGACCGTCTCATCGTCAGCGGCATCATCCAGATGATAATGGGCACGAATTTGTTTCTTGATCTCGTCCTTGATCGGTTCATTTTCTTTTAAAAACAGTTTTGCATTTTCACGACCCTGGCCGAGACGCTCTTTATTGTATGAATACCAGGCGCCGCTTTTCTCAACGATATCAAGCTCCGCGCCGATATCGAGAATTTCTCCCTCCTGAGAAATTCCCTGGCCGTACATGATATCGACCTCCGCCTGCTTGAACGGGGGAGCAACCTTGTTCTTCACCACTTTAATTCTTGCACGGTTCCCGACAATGTCATTGCCGACCTTGAGTGCTTCTGCACGGCGCACTTCAAGACGGACCGACGCGTAAAATTTCAGTGCCCGTCCGCCCGGTGTGGTTTCCGGATTGCCGAACATCACACCGACCTTCTCGCGAATCTGATTGATGAAAATGGCTGTTGTCTTTGATTTGCTGATCGCACCGGACAGTTTTCGCAAAGCCTGCGACATCAGCCGGGCCTGCAGCCCGACGTGCGCATCACCCATTTCTCCTTCAATTTCCGCCTTGGGAACAAGCGCTGCAACGGAGTCGATGACAATGATATCGATTGCACCGCTCCGGACCAAGGCTTCGCAAATTTCAAGCGCCTGTTCGCCGGTGTCCGGCTGCGACAGAAGCAGTTCATCGATGTTTACACCGAGATGTTCCGCATATATGGGATCCAGCGCGTGCTCGGCATCAATAAAAGCCGCCTGACCGCCGCCTTTCTGGGCCTCGGCAATCGCGTGGAGCGCCACTGTTGTTTTTCCTGAAGACTCAGGACCGTAAATTTCAATAATACGGCCGCGCGGGTAGCCGCCGACCCCCATCGCAATATCCAGGGCCAGCGAACCGCTCGATACCGTGGAAACACGCTGTTCCGGCTGTTCTCCCAGCCTCATAATCGAACCTTTGCCAAACTGTTTTTCAATCTGACGCAGGGCATTGTCAAGTGCCGCTTTTCTCTCGTTCTTTTCAGCCATTTTCGATTCATCTCCTTAGACATCCTTTTATCATCATAACCTTTTTCCGAAAACAGCACAAGTGTTCTGGGAATATTTATTCGCATCCATTTGCCTGTCCTTTATCTGTGCGGATTTTACTCCTCAAGAACCGGCAAATGGCAAAGATAGCGTCTGATCAGGTCATACCCGGTTTTAACGGACTGGGTCCTGATTTTCCGGCGTGACCCATTGAAATGAAACAAATAACTTTTCGCTCCTCGGGCATCTGCAAAACCGATGTATACTGTTCCGACCTCTTTCCCCTCACTTTTATCCGGTCCGGCCACACCGGTAAAGCCGACGCCAAGATCTGAACCGCACAGCTCCCTGACTGAGGCCGCTATCATTTCGGCGCATCTTCCGCTTACAGCGCCTTCCCCGTTCAATACAGATAAGGGCACTTTCAGCACGCGTTCTTTTACCGTGTTTGTATAGCAGACCACACCGCCGGTCAGCACGGAAGAAGCGCCGGGAAGCCCGGTCATCCATTCTGCGGCCATGCCGCCGGTCAGACTTTCCGCAAAGGCAATCGTCTTTTGCTGGTTTACCAAAAGCCTGAACACGACCTCGGCCAACGTCTGCTCCCCATATCCGTATAGATACCGACCGACCCTTTGATTGATTTGTTTTTCTATCCGGTCAAGCATTTTAACGGCTTCTGCCGAATTTTCATGTTTCGCCGTAAGCCTGAGCGTCACTTCGCTTTCCTTGGCCAGCGGAGCGATCGTCGGATTGGACTGAGCATCAATCAGATCGAGAATTTTCGTTTCAAGCTGCGACTCCCCGATTCCAAAGAAACGGAGGACACGCGACTGAATGTGCTGAGTGTGACGATGGGCAAGATAACCTCTCGCGAAGTCGAGAAACATCGGTTTCATCTCGGAAGGAACTCCGGGCATGAGCAAATACGTATGGCCGTTGCTCTCGGCAATCATTCCCGGAGCCATCCCCTGCCGGTTCCGAAGGACATGGCTGCCTTCGATTACGAGGGCCTGTTTCCGATTATTTTCCGTCATTTCACGTCCGGTCACCCGAAAATAGACGAGCATGCTGTCCATCGCTTCCTGATCCGTCACAAGGGCTCTGCCGAGCGCTTCTGCGACCGTCTCTTTCGTAAGATCATCTTTCGTCGGACCGAGACCTCCGGTAAAAATCAGCAGATCCGCGCGTGACTCGGCATTTTGTATCGCATTAAGAAGACGCCCTTTGTTGTCCCCGCACACCGTATGAAAGTAAACATTAATACCCAGCAAAGCCAGCTGTTCCGAAATAAACTGGGCGTTTGTATTGGCGATCTGGCCAAGCAGCAATTCTGAACCTACCGCAATGATCTCAGCATTCATAAAACCAGTGTCCTCCCCTTCCAAACTCGCTTTCTCTCATCCTATTATCTGGTACTGCAGCGCGAAGTGCAACCGGAAAGATTCACTTTGAGCGAAGCAAGACTTCGCGATTCTTGTAGAAATAATCGGCTCCGGAAAGAATGGTCAGAATCACGGCGATCCAAAGAAGAACCTGATTTAAAGGAAACCCGTTCAGGCCGAAAGGAATGTTGTTGAATAAAAAGGAAATGATTGCGAGCATTTGAAAAAATGTCTTCCATTTTCCAAGCTGACCGGCCGCAATCACATCGCCCTCGCCAGCAGCGACAAGACGCAGGCCGGTAACCGCAAACTCGCGGGCAAGAATAATGATGACCATCCAGGAAGCTATTCTTCCCATACCGGCAAACGACACAAAGGCGCTCATCACGAGCAGCTTATCGGCCAGCGGATCGGAAAATTTTCCAAAATTTGTAATCAGATGCCGTTTTCTCGCAATCCGGCCGTCAAGCCAATCGGTTACGGAAGCGATAATGAAGAGGAAACCTGCGAACATTTGAGAAAGCGGAAGCGTAAAGCCCCCTGAACCTGCGGTGCCCAGATTGATCGGTGCGAGGAGAAAAACCAGAAAAACGGGGATCATGATCATACGGGATACTGTTAACTTATTGGCGATGTTCATGATAAAATCCTCCTTTTTAAGAGTAAAAAATATCTATCCTGTATTCATGGACACACAACTTTCACATTTTACCGGCCACATGAAAAAAAAAGAGCCGCCGGATCCGGCTGACTCCAACTCAATGGTCTGTTTATTTCGTAAAATTAATGACAATCGTCTGAACAATCGTCTGATTTGGAAATGTGAAATCCTGCCCGTTGATTTTCAGCACAGTATTCGGAACGTTGCCGATATCAATGCGGAGGGACTGAACATTGGATGCGTCAAAGTTAAAAGTCTTGGATCCCGACGCGATCCCTTGTACAAGTTGATTGCCGCTTTTCACATCCGTAGCGCTGATCCATGAACTATTACCATTTGTCGCCGAGATGGATACAGCAAATTTCGTTGTGCCGGAGAGCGTGTATGTTGTCGTTGAACCCTGTGTACTATCCATTTTCAGACTCTGCTGCATCGATGAGGAAGAGGAACTGTTTTTCTGAGCCGAAGAACCCGATTTCGCACTTGAACTTCCGGAACTTGCCGCTGAAGCGCTGCTTCCCTTAAAGGAAACTGAGGAAGCACTTCCCTGACCGTTCTTCGGAGTCTGGTTAGGATGTCCGCTCATCAAATTAGTTACCAGAATATAGACAATCATGATCGCAATCAGGACAAAAACAGCAATGATTGCTTTACTGAGAAAAGAGGACCAGCCGTCCGTACCGGAACGGGTTGTCCGACGCCGTACGGTTCTCGAAGCGGGCATCTCTTCACTTCCGTCAGGCGGGAGCGTGCGGATTTCGGTATGCTCCCGATACATTTTGGGAAGTTCACCAGCATTTTGCGCGGACAGCTCGCCAAAATCCAGCCCTACGGATTCTGCATAGCTCTTGATAAATGCTCTTGTGTAGAAATCTCCGGGCAGTTGCTTAAAATCGCCGTCTTCAATTGCCTGAAGATAGCGCTTCTGGATCTTCGTCTCTTCCTGCAGATCGTCCAGAGAGAGCCCCTTTGCTTCACGGGCCTCCTTCAATGTTTGACCTAATTCACTCACTAATAACACCTGCCATTGTTAATTAAAATCAGACCAGGGAAAATCCGAATGAATAGAATCGCCGCTGCTTCTGATCTGCTCATCCCGATGATTGCGCAATTCCAGAATGTAGTCAAAATTTTCCAGAGTGTATTCTGTTTCTTTTACAAAATCATCGGGATGTTCGATCACCTTGGTCACGGGGCTTCGCATCAGCTGCCGTATCAGGTCCCAGTGGCTTTCCGAACCCCTTCTTTTGGAGACAACACCGTCAATAACATAAATGTGATCAGCCGAACGCTCATCATCGGACAGCCGGGTGCGTACGGTTTGTTTAAGCAATGTCGAAGAAATAAATATCCATCGTTTATTTGCGGAAACACTCGCAGCGATGATTGATTCTGATTTGCCGACCCGGGGGAGCCCTCTTATGCCCAGCAGAAGATGCTCAGGCTTTTTAATCAGTTCGGCCATAAAATCGACAAGCAGACCTATCTCATCCCTTGTGAACCGAAAAGTCTTGCGGTCCCCCGTGTCTCTTTCAATATAGCGCCCATGGCGAACCGCCAGGCGGTCGCTTAAAGTCGGCGGACGCACTTTGGTCAGATGAATCGTTTCCATCGTTTCGGCGATGGCAAGAAAACGTTCGATCTGCTTATCTTCGCGAGCTGCAACGAGTAATCCTCTTCGTTCATGATCTACGCCATTTATTGTCAGAATATTGATCCCAAGCATACCAAGCAGCGATGAAACATCTCCAAGCAAACCAGGTCTGTTTCTATGTATTTCGTACTCCAGATACCATTCCTTACCGTCTGCCATGGAGATCCTCCCTTTAAAAAGCGGCCCAGTTCAATTTATCTTAAAATATCCTGGTTTTCAAGAGGTATTTCCTGTGTCCGATGAAAAAAATAACGATGGCTTTCCAACCCCATCCGCATTGTAGGGAGACGGAGATAGGATTTTCTACATGGAACCACATTCTTAATTTTATCATAATTTATCCCGTTTAACGATATCGTTCTTCAAAAAAAGAGATACCGTTCGGCATCCCTTTCCCTTTATATTTCCCGCATTCGTAAGTTTAAACAGACCCCTGCACGGCATGGGTATCTGAAGTGACCAATTTCATCATCAGCCTTGCCAGGACCAGTCGTTCGTTCTCGCCAGCCACATGCCATAAATCAGACAGAACACGTTCCTGTTCTGTTTTTGGATCGACGTTTTCACTCAGATAATCCCCGATTTTTTTTGCGAAACCTGTCAGCGCCTCCTCATTAACGCCTAAGCTCTCGGCTTGCTGAATCCGGTCGCCGAGAAAGTCTTTCCACTGATTCCAATTATCCAAAACAGACATACCCTGAACCTCCTTAAAAACTTATGCGTTACTTTTAATAGAGTGCCTTACATGGTTTGGCTTATACAGGAAAACTCATCCAGTCAGCAGTACCACGCGCCGTTCACAGAGATAATCTGTCCGCTGATATAAGCAGAGTCAGGGCTCATCAGATAGGCAATCAGTGCGGCAATTTCATCAGGGCGGCCAAATCTCCCCATTGGAATTTCTTCTTTAACCAGATCAATATCTTCTTCATTGAAATCAGCCATCATCGGTGTGTCCACCGCTCCGGGAGCAACTGCGTTGACGGTAATCCCGCTTGGCGCGAGCTCCTTGGCCAGCGCCTTGACAAAAGTGTTCTGCCCCCCCTTTACCATCGAGTAAAGCACCTCCATCGAAGCTCCGGTCAGCCCCCAGATGGATGAAACAAAGACAATACTGCCTTTCTTCTCATGGATCATCGGACGGATCAACTCCTGAATCAGCCGAAACGGGCTGATGAGCTGAAGCTGAATAAACTCTGTGACTGTTTCGGGGGCAACTTCCTGAAAGAGCCCGACCTGGCTTTTTCCGCAATTATAAACAACGCCGCTTACGGGGCCGTCGAGGCGTGCAAGCAGTTCTTCAGGACCCGACGCTCTTGAAAGGTCTGCCCGGACGCAAGAAAATGTCTGATCCGGATGTGTTTCCGCCAATTCTTCCGCGAGCCGGAAAGCCGCTTTTTCTCCCTTATTGTAATGGAGAAACAAAGATTTTCCGGCGTCGGCAAGTTTTTTCGCCGCTGCCCCTCCGATTGCTCCGCTTGCTCCGGTAATCAGTGTTCTGCCCAATTTCATCACCTGGCTTGCCTTTCTCTTTTTATCACCGCATAAACCATTCCCCGGGCTCAAGCAGCCGGCCAATCTGCCCGTCAGCGTGTTGAGGCTTCATCGTCCTGTTTTGGAATAAGCACGGCCCGGGGTTTGCTTCCTTCATAAGGGCCGACAATATGACGATCCTCCATGGCATCAATCAAACGGGCGGCACGCGCATAGCCGATACGGAAACGGCGCTGCAGCATGGATACACTCGCGGTCTGCATGGCGGCCACCAGCTGAACGGCGTCGTCAAACAGCTCGTCGTCCACTTTCTCCTGGCTGCTTTCCTGCTGGTCGCCAGGGATCATGTCTTTTCTGTAGTTTGCTTTTTGTTGCCCGATCACATACTGAACCACATTTTCAACTTCATCATCCGAAAGGAAAGCGCCTTGTATGCGCGTCGGTTTGGAAGCCCCGATCGGCAGAAACAGCATGTCCCCTTTTCCAAGAAGCTTTTCGGCCCCTCCGGAATCTAGAATCGTGCGCGAGTCCATCATTGACGACACGCTGAAGGCGATCCTCGACGGGATATTGGCTTTAATCACTCCGGTGATAATATCTACTGAAGGACGCTGGGTCGCTATGATTAAGTGGATGCCGGCGGCTCTGGCCATTTGCGCCAGGCGTGTGACCGTCTCTTCAACATCTTTGGAGGCTACCATCATCAGATCGGCAAGTTCATCAATAATGACGACAATATAAGGCATCAACGGCTGCTTTTCTTCATGCTTTTCATTAAACTTTCTGACCGCCTCATTGTAGCTCTCAAGATTGCGTGTCCCGCTTTCTGAAAAAAGTTCATAGCGTCTTTCCATTTCACCGACAACATTTTTCAGCCCTTGGGCTGCTTTTGCCGGATCAGTGACAACCGGTGTCAGCAAATGAGGGATGCCGTTGTATACGTTCAATTCGACCATTTTAGGATCAATCATGAAAAGTTTTACTTCGCTCGGCTTGGTCCTCATCAGAATCGTAATAATAATACTGTTGATACAAACGCTTTTCCCGCTGCCCGTTGCACCAGCGACCAGCAAATGAGGCATCTTGTTCAGATCGGCCAGAATCGGTTCACCTGATATATCGCGCCCCAAACCGATGGTAAGTTTCGAAGCCGCACGCGTTGCGCTCTTCGACTCCAGCACTTCCCGAAGGCCGACCATTGCTACTTCCCGGTTAGGCACTTCAATACCGACGGCCGATTTGCCCGGAATCGGCGCCTCAATGCGGATATCTTTTGCGGCAAGCGCAAGAGCAAGATCATCACTTAAACTCAGGATGCGGCTGACCTTGACTCCGGCTTCAGGATAAACCTCGTAACGCGTCACGGCAGGGCCGAGATGCACTTCGCGCACAGCTGCCCGAACCCCGAAGCTTTCGAACGTTCGCTCAAGTGTACGTACGTTTTCAGCGATATGTTTTCGCTCATTATTTTGCGCGTTCTTTCTCGGATGATGAAGAAGATCGAGTTGGGGCAGCTGGTAGTCTTCATTCTCAAGCGACGTTTGTGTAAAGTCAGGTCCGGCCTCAACCGTCCGATTTTCTTCAGGCTCGCGTTTCGCCTCAATTTTCGGTTGATCGGCCGAAGAGTCGGCCGGGACGGTCACACGCTCATTGAAATCATGAATCTCCGGTTCTTGAGACGGACCCACATCTGTACTATTTTCCTTTTGCCTGTTCAGGCCTGCAGAATCCGGCCGTTCCCCCTTTTTTACTTTCTTTTGAAAAATGGGCTTCAGACGTCCCGCGCTTTCCTTAACACTTCTTGCCATACCAGTGAACAGCCAACCGAATAACTTTTTTCCGGTATCCCGTAGGGAAAGCCCTGTAATCAAAATCAGGGAAACAAGAGACAGGAAGGCAGCCATGAATAGCGTTCCTGTCGTTGAGAAAAGATAATGAAAAAAGGCAAAACCGACTGCGCCGATCATTCCTCCTCCTAAGCCCTGACTCGGAACAGTTCCCGACAATTCACTCTGAAATAAAACAAATGTATTGAATATAACCGATCTGTTCTGCAACACATTCGTTGCGGAAAGTGTCTCAAACAACCTCACATGGCTGAAAAGAAGCAGGGAGAAGGTGAGCAGATAGACACCGGTCAGTTTTCTTGTAAAAAAGACGGGCTGCTTCCGCATGAGAATATAATAGATTGACAGAGCCAGAGAAAAAAGAAGAAGAATGTTCCACCAGTCCCCGGCTAAAAAACGGCAGGCTTCTTTGAGCACCTCTCCTGCCGCCCCCAGGCTGCTGATCCCGATACAGGTCAGTGCGAACATGGCAAGACCGCCGACTTCATAGATGAGCGTTTCTTTCCATCCCTTCCTGGGCCGGGCCTTCTTCCGCTTTTTATTGGGCATAATCTTACCTCGATTCAATGAAAAAGTGAAATCAGTTAGTTTAGATGGAGCATGTCACACCTGAGAAAAATAGAAGTGCACGTTTTAAAAATTTTTTTAAGAGTGTCCTTCATGCGGTAACTACTGTCCTTAATTTACTCTATAACTCCGTATTTCGCAAAGTTTTCAAAACCGCCTTCCGACAGAACGGATGCAGGCGGTCAGCCGCATGGTTCAGGGCTCCATTCTGCTTTCACAAAATTCCGCAATTTTCCGGACTCCGGATGGCGCCTCCCTTTATTTATGTAAAAAGATGAGCCGTGATCGCGGCTCATCTTTTTAATATTCCATGATAATTGGCAATATCATTGGACGGCGTTTGGTTTTGTCAAAAAAGTAACGGCTTAATGCGTCGCGTATTCCGCTTTTAAGCGATGACCACTCGGATACATGCTGTGTCAGTGCCTTTGAGAGCACTTCTGAAACAATATGATTAGCTTCTTCCAATAAATCTTCTGATTCCCGAACATACACAAAACCGCGGGTAATGATTTCCGGTCCTGCGAGGATCCGTTTCGTCCGGCGCCCCAGAGTCACAACAACAATCACTGTGCCATCCTGTGAAAGCATCCGCCGGTCCCTTAATACAATGTTTCCGACATCGCCGACCCCCAGGCCGTCAACAAGCAGCTGGCCGGCAGGAACCGCTTCAGACTGTTTTGCCTCCCCCTTGACGAATTCCACAACATCGCCCTTGTCGAGAAGAAAAACTTGATGCGGCGAAAGTCCCATGGATTCGGCAATCGTCTGATGAGCCTTCATCATTTTGAATTCTCCGTCAATCGGAATCAAGTATTTGGGGCGGGTCAGCTGGAGCATCAGTTTTATATCTTCGGCAGAACCGTGCCCCGAAACGTGCACACTCTTTCCAAAGACGACTTGGGCTCCCTCACTCATTAACTGATCAATCGCATTCGTGACCGTCTTTTCATTGCTCGGGGTCAGCGACGCCGCGTAAATAATCAAATCGTTTTCCAGCAACTTCAGTTTTTTGTGCAAATGATTAGCTATGCCGGTCAAAGGGGTAAGCGGATCGCCGTCAGGACCGCTCGTAATGACAGCCAGTTCTTCTTTGGGACACTTCAATGCCTTTTCCCAGGAAAGGAAAAAATTCCTCGGTACGTCAAGAAATCCTTCATTGACAGCTATTGAAATGATTCTTTCCAGAAGACGTCCGTCAATGGTCACTTTCCGGTGATGCTGCATGCAGGCATTTACAAATTGCTGGATGCGGTGAAGATTGGTCGCATGAATCGTCATAATGACCCGGCCGGTAGCCGAGTAGAGCATATGGCTGAACTGATCGCCGATCATCGAATCTGAAGGCGCCTTTCCCGGAATCTCCGCATGTTTGCTGTCGGAAAGCAGGCAAAGCACACCTTTATCTCCTATCTCCGCTATCTTGCTGACATCAGTCCGCACTCCCCCTACCGGCGTAAAATCAAATTTATAATCGCCTGTATGGACAATCATTCCCTGCGTTGTCTGAACAGCAATGCCGATCGCATCCGGAACACTATGGTAAGTACGAAAGAATGAAAAAATACAGTGGCCGATTTTCAAATTCTTATCGGGATCAATCATTACCAGCAGATCCTTGCGTACACTTTCCCCTGAATCCTTCAGGCTTTCCCTGACAAGAGCCAGGGTCAGTTTCGTCCCATAAACCGGCACCTTTAATTCCTTCAGCAAGTAAGGGAGGGCGCCGATATTCGCCTGATGCCCATGTGTCAGTAATATGGCCTGAATCCGTTCCCGGTTTTCAGCCAGATAGGATACATCGGGAATCACAGTATCGACTCCGAGCATATCTTCATGCGGGTGCATCAATCCCGCGTCAATAATATAGATGTCATGATTGACCTCAATGACTGTCATATTACTTCCAATTTCGCCAACGCCGCCCATTGGATAGATTCTCACACTGTCTTGCTTCGAGTGTGTCAATGGGCATTCCTCCTATTAAGTTGAGCAGTCATCGCTTTTGACCCGAACTAATCATTGTTTTTATTATAACCAAACCCTTGAGCAAAGTACAATTTTAAATAAAAAACATCTCACTTACCCAAAACAGCCAAACGGGTAGGCATATCCGCTCCTAATTGATTTCGGTGAATTTGTGCTCCGGCATCAGTGCTTCGGCAGAGACAACGGCCGCTCGCTTCAGCGCCTTGGTGATCGTATCGAGTGAAAGGCAGGGCGCAAGTTTGTCCAAAGTCTGCTCAGGAATATAAGGAATATGAATAAAGCCGCCGATTTTCGTCTGCCCGGAATGGCTCAGTTCATGCATCAGTCCATAGAAAACCTGATTGCAGACAAAGGTTCCTGCCGTATTGGAGAGCCCCGCGGGAATACCGAGGTCCTTGATAGCACGGACAATTTTGCGGACCGGCAGAGTCGACCAATACGCCGCCGGCCCGTCTGAAATAATCACTTTATCGGTCAGCACCCGGCCCGCATTATCAGGAATCGGCGCATCGCTAACGTTGATCGCAACACGCTCCGGAGTAATCTGCATTCTCCCCCCGGCCTGTCCGACAGCGATCGTCACCTCCGGCCTGATGACACGAATCGATGAAATCAGTCTTTTTATCGCTTCTCCGTAAACCACAGGCAGCCTCGTCGCAAAGAGTGTCACGTTTTCCGCAGCCTGAATGCCGTCCAGCCGCCGTACCGCTTCCCAGGAAGGGTTGACATGATCCTCACCATAAGGCGCGAACCCGCTTAACAAGACTCTCATGCCGATCGCTCCTTGACTCTAATTTATTTTGGATGAATAAAAAGGTGAATAAGGAAACCGTGTTCCTATTCACCCTTTGTCTTCAAATTCAGCTGTTTTTGATTTTCTGTTCAGAGAGGCTTTTAAAACGACTGTATACATCGACCAGCGAGGCCCGCTCCCCATCTGTCAGATCAACCATCGGCAGACGGACACCTCCGACCGGAATGCCCAGATGATTAAGCATCGTTTTCATCGGCGCAGGATTAGGCGCCGCAAAAAGTTCCCGCATAAGCGGAAGCATCGCCCGATGCAAGAATGCCGCCTCTTTGATATCTCCATCCAGAAAAGCCGTAATCATGTTTTTCATCTCGGATCCGATGATATGTGACGAGACAGAAATCACACCCTGACCGCCAATCGCGAGAATAGGCAGGGTCAGACCGTCGTCGCCGCTGTACAGATGAAAATCCTCATCTGTCCCACTGATAATTTCCGCCATTTGATCCAGATCCCCGCTTGCCTCTTTGACGGCAACAATATTATCGATTTTAGAGAGTCGAATCATCGTCTCAGCGGATATATTCACTTTTGAACGGCCGGGAATATTATACACGACAACCGGCACGTCGACGTTTTCGGCAATAGTCCTGTAATGTGCATAAAGCCCTTCCTGATTCGGCTTATTATAATAAGGCGCCACTGCCATGACTGCATCCACGCCAAGCTTTGCGGCCTCTCTCGAAAACTCGGCGGATTGCTTTGTATTATTTCCTCCGGTGCCTACAATAACCTTCAGACGTCCGGCTGCTACTTTTACGACATGTTCGAATAGCAGCAGTTTTTCTTCACTTGAAAGTGTTGGTGACTCCCCCGTTGTCCCGGCAACGACTACGCCATCCGATCCATTTCGTATCAAATGTTCCAAAAGATCAGTCGTTCTTTCAAGACTGAGTTTTCCGTTCTCATCAAATGGCGTGACCATTGCAGTCAACAATCTGCCAAAATCCATTTCTCTCACTCCTGTTTTGGTTGTTCCAAACCTGCTTCTTCTTGCTCTTTTTCTAGATGGAAAGCGCGGTGCAGTGCGTTAACGGCATTATTCATCTTCGCCTGTTCAACCAGAACCCAAATTGTATTGTGGGAATCGGCGGACTGCAGGATACGGATTCCCTGTTCCGTAAGAGCGTTCACGATTCGCGAAGCAACTCCGGGAACACCGGCCATTCCCGCTCCTACAGCCGAGACTTTGGCACATCCGCCCAGCACATCCGGCGAATAGCCCAATTTTTTCAGCGTCGCAACGGCAAGATCCGTCACTTTTTCCATGACCGTGTAAACAACACCGTTCGGACTGATATTAATCAGGTCAACACTGATCCCTTTCTCCGCCATCGCTTTGAACACTTTCGCCTGAAGATCGTACTCCTCTTTACCGGCACGCACACGGATCTGTGTCACTCCTCTGACATACGTTATCCCGGTTACCGGCCGTTCCTGAATATCCTGTCCGCGGCTTGCACGGTTCATCGTTGTGACGAGCGTACCAAGTCCGTCAGACATTGTCGAACGGATGTGTATCGGAATTTTGGCCGTCATGGCAATCTCAACTGCCCGCGGGTGGATCACTTTCGCCCCTTGGTAGGCGAGGTTGCAAACCTCATTGTAAGTAAGAACCGAAAGTTTGCGTGCATCGCTTACAATACGCGGATCCGCAGTCATGACGCCGTTAACATCTGTAAAAATATCAATCCATTCCGCATCGACAGCCGCGCCCAGTGCTGCAGCCGATGTATCGCTGCCCCCGCGTCCAAGGGTTGTTATTTCACCATCTGCCGTCTGTCCCTGAAAACCGGCGACAACTACAGCATCGAGACTTTCAAGTTTTTTCAGCAGGTGGCTAACCTTCATCTCAATGATCTTCGCCTCGTTAAACATTTTATTCGTCCGAAAACCCGCCTGTGCGCCTGTCATCGCCTCGGAACGAATGCCTGCCTTTTTCAGCAGGTTCGAAAAGACAACCATCGAAATCGTTTCTCCGCAGGACATCAGAATGTCCCTCTCGCGCGGCGAACTCTCATTTTCATCGACAAGGCCGAGCAATGTGTCGGTCGCGTAAGGATCCCCCGAACGGCCCATCGCGGAGACAACAACAATCACCTTGTAGCCGTCATTTATGGCGTTCATCACGTGCTGAACCGCATGATCCCTCATATCCTGAGTCTGGACGGATGTTCCGCCAAATTTTTGCACAATGATTTTCAAATCGCTATCATCCTTTCTCTTCAGGAGAATATCCCAAGTAAACCGCTTTGCCATCTCTCTCAGGCTTCGATCAGTCCTAGCTTCAGAAGACTTTCCGCAATTTGGACCGAATTCCATGCAGCGCCCTTGAGTAGGTTATCGGAAACAATCCACATGTGAAAACCATTTTCCACATCAGGGTCTTTCCTGATACGGCCGACGAAGACCTCTTTCTTTCCTACAGCGTTCATTTGCATCGGATAAATCTGGTGTGCCGGATCATCCTGCAATACAATTCCCGGCGCATCGGAAAGAAGGGCTTTTATGTCCGAGGATTCAACGTTGTTTTTATTAATTTCTATATAGACTGACTCTCCGTGGCTGATCGGAACAGGCACACGTACACAAGTGGCCGAAACTTTCAGCTGCCGGTCGTCCATGATTTTTTTCGTTTCGTTGATCATTTTCATTTCTTCAAAAGTGTAATCGTTCGGCTGAAACATATCAATTTGCGGAATCGAGTTAAATGCCATCTGGTAATGTTTTTTGTCCCCTTTGACCGGAAGAATGGCTGCCTCCGGCTGTTTGCCCTCCAGAACATCCCTTGTCTGCCTTTCAAGTTCCGCCATCGCTTTGGCACCCGCGCCTCCGACCGCCTGGTAGGTAGAAACAATAATGCGGTTCAGGCCGTATGCCTGTCGAATCGGCTCAAGCGCCGCGACCATCTGGATTGTTGAACAGTTTGGATTGGCGATAATACCGTGATGCCCATGCAGCGCCTCCTCATTCACTTCCG
Organism: Sporolactobacillus putidus; assembly: GCF_014647035.1. Lineage (GTDB taxonomy): Bacteria > Bacillota > Bacilli > Bacillales > Sporolactobacillaceae > Sporolactobacillus > Sporolactobacillus putidus. The sequence goes on from NZ_BMOK01000002.1 coordinate 29,491, forward strand.
GAACGACAAGCGGGACATCTTTGTCCATCCGAAACGCACTTGTATTATCAATAACGACAGCTCCGCGCTCCGCAGCTTCCGGAGCAAGTTCCTTTGATACGGATCCCCCTGCGCTGAACAGTGCAATATCTATATTCTTAAAAGATTCAGGCTTCGCTTCCGCAATGATCCACTCCTTGCCGCCGAACACGACTTTCTTGCCTGCAGAGCGTTTTGAGGCAAGCGGGAGGAGCTTCTTTACCGGAAGCGGTGAACCTTCGAGCATTTCAAGCATTCTTGTACCTACAGCCCCTGTAACTCCGACTACAGCCACATTCAGTCCTTCTGTATTTAACAAACTGATCTCTCCCTGAACGATACGTATCATTTTATCTATTATATAATCACTGATAGTCGAAAGAAAGGGAGAATCGCAGAAAACAGCCTTCTCCCTTGGAAATCCAGTTCTATTTTATCATATTCAGCCCTGGAGAAAACATTAAACATCAATCTTGCTTTGTTTTATCGACAAGTATCGGCTGAAGCTGTTTTCCAAGCACGGCAGATTCTACTGTTTCCATCATCGCGTCCATTCGACCGACCAGGGAATTCGGCTTGTGCACTGGATCATCCTGGCCAAACGGAATAAAATAAATGTTTTTTGTAACAATCAGTTTAGCAATATTTTGCAGATTAAGTCCGAGCCCGTCGTTCGTTGAAATGCCGAGCACTACAGGGCGGCCGTTCCTCAATGTTGCCTTGGCCGCCATCAGCACGGGGCTATCGGTTTGCGCATTGGCGAATTTACTCAGCGAGTTTCCGGTAAGGGGAGCAATAATCATACAGTCAAGCGGCTTTCTCGGCCCATACGGTTCAGCTTTGACAATTGAATCGACAACTTCGTTTCCTGTGATGGCTTCCACCTTCCCCACCCAGTCTTCTCCGCTCCCAAAACGGGTGACTGTCTGCCTCACCGAATACGTGACAAACGCCGTCACTTCGCATCCCGCTTCCACCAGTTTTTCGACTTCAGGAACAACCTGGCTGTAGGTGCAATGCGATCCGGTGATTCCGAAACCGATATGCTTCCCTTCAAGGCTCATCTTATTCCGCCTCCTCTGAAAATTTATCCAGCAACAACTCCGTCATCACATTTGCAATAATCTGACCCGCTGTTCTCGGAGCAACAAGTCCGGGAAGTCCCGGCGTAATAATAGCTTTGATGCCGCGCTTTTTTGCATAGCGAAAGTCCGTTCCGCCGGGAAGCGAAGCGACGTCCATGATAAAACTGCTGGCAGGCATACAGGAAAGAACCTTGCTGGTCAGCACCATTGCCGGAATCGTGTTGATGCATATTTCGTTATCCTGTACCTGATCTGCAAGATCCTTCAGGTAAAACGCTTCCAGCCCCATTTCCACTGCACGGGCGAGATGTTCCGAACGGCGGGCACCTACTTTTACATGGGCGCCAAGCGCCGCAAATGCCCTGGCCAGACTCATTCCCGTTCGGCCGAGCCCAAGAATGATCACATTAGCGTGATGAATCGTGATATCCGTATGCTGGATGACCATCATGAGCGTTCCCTCAACCGTCGGAATAGAATTATAGATTGCGACATCGTCACGCTCAAATAATTTTACGACCTCACGCCCCGTTTCGCGTGAGATTTTATCAAGATAAGGTGTCGAGATGCCAGAATAGATGGTGCAGTGTGCCGGAGTCTCTTGAAGCCAGTCTTTGGTCAATTTGATCGTTTCAACGGAAAATGTGGTCTCGACATTCCCTTCTTTATCCGTTCCGCTGACGGGAAGAATCAGACTGTCTACTTCTTTCGCTCTGACCTCTTCCATATTCATTTTAATTGCTCCGTTGAAATTCCGGTTCAGCTGATCAAAACCGATAAGCGACAGACGAGCATCCAGCGCAGTCAGTTTGTCAATCACTTCAATCTGCCGAGCGTCCCCTCCCAAGATCACGATGTGCCTGTTTGTCAGCATCGACTTTCCCTCCGCATGGCTGTCTTTCAATACATAGCCTAATTTTCTTTCAACACTCTATGGTATGACAAACGCCCGCTGTTGTGAAAATGATTGGGCTTTAGGCCATAGAAAAAGTCCCCGAAAAATCATGAAATTTTTCAGGGACTTTACTCTATTTGCTGATTCAATAATGAATCAAAGTGCGGCCGGCACGTCTCCGGTCGGGCTGACGATGGAACATGAGTACGGTTTATCAAAGATTGATTCCGCCACTTCACGCACATCGGCCAGAGTCACAGCATCGATTCTATCGATCATTTCATCGATCGAACGGTCGCGTCCGAGAATCAGCTCATTCTTTGCATTTCTGCTCATCCGGCTGTTTGTGCTTTCCAGACCGAGGATTATATTGCCCTTGATCTGTGCCTTGCTGCTGTCCAGCTCTTTCTCTGTCAGACCTTCCCTTGTCATCGTCTGGATCGTCTCAAGAATCGTCTCTCCAAGTTCTTCAATCTGATCGGCTCCTGTGCCTCCGTAGACCGTCAAAAGACCGCTGTCCTTAAAGGCGGTGTGGAATGAAAATACGGAGTATGCAAGGCCCCGTTCCTCGCGAACATTCTGAAACAGGCGGCTGCTCATGCTCCCTCCCAGTGCATTGTTCATCACCATCAGCGGAACCATCGTTTCATCGCTGCTTGAAACCCCGGCATAACCGAGACAGACATGAGCCTGTTCCGTTTCCTTTTTGCGCGCTATTTTGCCTGGACTAAACGAAGGGGCAGGCTGCCGCTCTTCACTTTCCGGTACCTCGTAATCTACAAAAATCCGGTCGATTTCATCAATGAATGATTCGTCGATGTTTCCGGCTACGGAGACTACGATGTTATCCGGCGTATAATGTGTATGCATATGCGATCTCAAGTCGTCCGGACTGAAATCCGCCAGCGTCTGCTTTGTACCGAGGATCGGATAACCGAGAGGATGATGAGCAAAACTTGCAGCGCTGAGCAAATCATGAACGAGATCGTCCGGGGTATCCTCGTACATCTTGATCTCTTCACCGATTACCTGTTTTTCTTTCTCGAGATCCGCACGGTCGAAGCGGGAGTGAAACAGCATATCGGCGAGCACATGAATCGCATAGGATGAATCGTTGTCCATCACCTTGGCGTAAAAACACGTGCACTCTTTTGAGGTAAAGGCATTGACCTGACCTCCGATTCGGTCAAACGCCTCGGCAATTTCCCGCGCGCTTCGCGTTTCGGTCCCTTTAAAGAGCATATGTTCGATAAAATGTGAAATGCCGTTGTTCGATTCATTTTCATATCTTGAACCTGTTCCGATCCAGATGCCGATGCTCGCCGATCGGACAAACGGCATCTTTTCCAGCAAAACGCGAACACCGTTCGAACATTTATGTTTTATAACCACGAAAAATCCTCCCGTTTCTCTTCTCACTCAATATTCTAATTCTAAATTACTATATACTATAGCACGATGAAAAATAGCAGACAAATAGATTCATATTCTTTTATGTATTTTTCATTAAGATTATGAGGACAACAATTGACGATCGGTTAAAAGCGTTAATTTTCCCTAAAAAAAGAAGCCGGCACGGCGCCAGCTTCAGCAGAAGACCTGCTATTATTCGTGAATTTTCGGTTTCAGTGAACGTTTGTTTCTTTTTGTATTCCAGAGTCTGAAAGAACCGCTTTACGTGAAAGTTTAATCCTGCCCTGATGATCAATATCGATAACCTTGACGCGGACTTCGTCGCCGATATTAACGACATCTTCTACTTTTTCAACACGTTTGCTGTCCAGTTCCGAGATGTGAATCAGCCCGTCTGTGTGTCCGAACAAGCCGACAAACGCTCCGAACTTTTCTATCCGCTTTACTTTTCCAACGTAGATTTCCCCGATCTTCGCCTCGCGAACCAGATCCTCAATCATCTGTTTTGCCTTCTTGCTTCCCTTTTCATCGGCTGAGAAAATGACAATGGAGCCGTCCTGTTCAATGTCGATTTTGACACCTGTTTCATCAATTATTTTATTGATGACTTTCCCGCCTGATCCAATGACATCACGGATTTTTTCAGGATTGATCGACATCTTCAATATTTTCGGAGCAAATTCGGAGAGATGCAGGCGCGGCCCGGGTATCGCCGTCAGAATTGTCTTCATGATCTTCATGCGGCCTTCCTTAGCCTGATTCAAAGCGCGGGCTAAAATATCGCGCGTCACACCGGAAATCTTAATATCCATCTGAAGTGCCGTCACACCCTTTTCCGTTCCGGCGCATTTAAAATCCATATCCCCGAGCGAGTCTTCCATCCCCTGAATATCTGTCAGCACAACGACGTCGTCTCCGTGTTTGACAAGGCCCATGGCAATTCCCGCCACCGGCGCCTTGATCGGCACCCCGGCATCCATCAGTGCGAGCGTGCTCCCGCAAATGCTTGCCTGGGAAGATGACCCGTTTGATTCCAGTACTTCAGAAACACAGCGGATCGTATATGGGAATTCCTTTTCAGGAGGAATAACCGGTGCCAGCGCGCGTTCACCGAGCGCCCCGTGTCCGATTTCTCTGCGGCCGGGCGAGCGTACCGGTCTGGCTTCGCCAGTGCTGAAACCGGGAAAATTATAATGATGCAGGAATCGTTTGGAATCTTCAGCGGCGAAATCATCCAATGCCTGAAAATCCCCAAGCGGCCCCAGTGTGCAAACGCTGAGCGCCTGTGTCTGTCCCCGGGTGAACAGGCCTGATCCGTGCGCCCTCGGCAGAAGACCGACACGCGCTGAAAGCGGCCGGATTTCATCGATCGCGCGTCCATCGGGACGAAGATGTTCGACGACGATCATCCGCCGCACCTCTTCCTTCAGGATATTATGTAGAACCTCCTCAACAAGCGCCGTATCAATCGGCTCCTCGGCATGCTCGTTCTCTGTCTGAAAAACCGAGATGACTGATTGGTTGACCTCGCTGATCGCCTTGTCCCGCGCCTGTTTTTCTTCCGTGCGCATGGCTTTGTCCAGACGGTCGCCGACAAGGCTCCGGATGTGCATTTCCAGATCGGCATCTGCCTTGAAAAGCTTGGTTTCCATTTTTTCTTTTCCGACTTCAGAGACTATCCGTTCTTCAAAAATAATCAGCTGCCTGATCTGTTCATGAGCAAACAGAATCGCGTCAAGCATGACTTCTTCAGGAATCTGATCCGCGCCCGCCTCAACCATATTAATGGCTTCTTTGGTCCCTGCAACGGTCAGGTTCATATCGCTTATTTTTGCCTGTTCAACGGTAGGATTGACAACAAATTTTCCATCCACGCGACCGATAACAACACCGGCAACCGGCCCGCCGAAAGGTACGTCGGAAACCGACAGAGCTACAGACGATCCGAGCATAGCCGCCATCTGTGCGCTGCAGTTCAGGTCAAGACTGAGGACCATATTGACAATCTGAACTTCATTGCGGAACCCATCGGGAAAAAGAGGGCGTATCGGCCGGTCAATCAAACGGGCGGCAAGAGTCGCCATATCGCTTGGCCTGCCCTCTCTTTTGATGAAGCCGCCCGGAATCTTCCCTACTGCATAGGCACGCTCTTCATAATTGACCGTCAGCGGGAAAAATGAACCTTCCTTTGGTTCTTTTGATGCCGTTACCGTAGAAAGAATGACCGTGTCGCCATAGTAGACAAGTGCGGCACCGTTCGCCTGCTTAGCGACCTCGCCAATCTCGACGCGGAGCGGCCGTCCGGCCCATTCCATCTCAAAAACATGCTTTGCCTGTTCCATGTCCCTGTAACACCTCTTTTCTGTAAACGTAGCAAAACAGCCCGTCAATCCGGGCTTTTCCAGATTTATTTGAACAGCAGGAATAAATTCCGCCATAAGTGGGAAATATCTTTATGCTAATAAAAAAGCGGGACATCGCCCGCTTTTTCGTTTTTCTTATCGACGCAGTCCCAATTTGTTAATTAAATCACGGTATCTTTTAACATCCACACCGCGCAGATAAGTCAGCAAATTGCGACGCTTACCAACCATTTTCAGAAGGCCGCGACGAGAATGGTGGTCCTTCTTGTGCAACTTCAAATGCTCGTTAAGTACATTAATCTGTTCCGTCAGAACGGCGATCTGAACTTCCGGTGAACCGGTATCGTTCTCATGTGTCTGATACTCTTGAATCAGCTGAGTCTTGCGTTCTTTTGTTAAAGCCATGAGCTTTCACCTCCCTATCTCGAATCCCCTTGAGCTCAGCTGCCGCCGGTGGAGCGAGCAGCCGGGCGAAGGTTCTTGTACCAATCAAACCTGTACTGTACCATCATACATGTTTTCCGCTGCGAGTTCAAGATAACTTCAGCATTTCTTACTTGCTTTCCGCTCTTTCCGAATCAAAATAGCCAGAGGTATCCGCTTTGTCCTTTTCCATCTGGGCAATCAGCGCATCCGCGCTTTGAAACTTCTTCTCGGCCCGAAGTCGTTTATACCAGTCTATCGAAACCTCTTTGTCGTAGAGATTTCCGCTGTAATTCAGCACATAAACCTCAACGGTCGTTTTCGCGTGCATCTCATCGTAAAAAGTAGGGCGCGTTCCGATACTGCATGCGCCGGCCATGGCCTTTCCGTCAACGATCAGCCGAACGGCGTAAATTCCATTAGGGGGCAGCAGAAACGCATCCTTAGATTCAACGTTTGCTGTTGGGAAACCAAGAGTTCTTCCCCGCTTGTCCCCGTGTCCGACAACGCCTGTCGTCCGGTATGGACGGCCAAGGAGCAGTGCCGCATCATCAACAGCGCCTTTTGCGACCAGAGCGCGGATATGTGTGGTGCTCACTTTTTCACCGAACATCTCGACCTTCGGAACAACCGTGTAACTGAACATGCTTCGCGAATACTCGTCTATATTGTTCATATTTCCCCTGGCCATGCGTCCGAAAGTAAAATCGTACCCGGCGACCACATGCTTGGCATGCAGCTTGATCAAATAATTGTCAACAAAGTCCTGTGGTGAAAGCTGGCTGAGCGCTAAGTCGAACCGAACGAAAAAAAGGATGTCAACCCCTAATTTTTCAATCAAACCGGCTTTCATTTCCAGAGATGTAAGAAAATCCACCCGCTTGGCTGACGGTTTGAGAACGACCGACGGATGAGGGTAAAAGGTCATGACCGCGGATGCCAGCCCTTTCTCTCCGGCAATTTCCACAGCCTTTTGGATCACTTTTTGGTGTCCAAGATGGACACCGTCAAAATCCCCCAGTGCAATCACTTTTTCGTTGCTGTTAATTTTTTCGATAAAAGGGATCTTTTCCAAAAAAACTCTTTCCAATGCAGGCACCTTCTACTTTCGTAAACTGAAATACTGTCGGCGCTTCCTCATTGATTCAGCAATCCCCGGTCACAAGCACTTTTTCCGGTTTGACCAGCCCCTGTTTGTCAGGGTGGGGGCGGTAAACAGCCAAACAGTTTCCCTTGTTATTATAAACCGCACAGGCATGATTCTGAAATCCCTTTGGGGCGGGAAGAACAGCCCCGTGAATGATTTTTCTTTCAAGCAAATCATCAACCGTCCAGCTGTCCAGCATGCCGAGTCCCGATTCAAGCGGTTTCAGGTATCCGGCAAACTGATGATTGGCAATCAGATCTTCAACTTGTTCAAATGTCAGACAATCTCTTAATTCAAAAGGGCCTTCTTTTATCCGCGTCAGCGAATGCAGATGAGAGGGATAGCCCAGTTTCCGACCGATATCCACTGCCAGTGTCCGCACATAAGTACCTTTGCTGCACATAACCTCAAAGGGAATGTCCGGTAAGAAGCTATCTTCGCAACCATCAATGACTAGATTAAAAATGCGTACATGACGAACCGGACGCTCGACCGTCATACCCTCTCTGGCATATTCATAGAGTTTTCTGCCGTTCACTTTCACAGCGGAATACATAGGCGGAGACTGGCGGATCTCACCCCTGAAAGCGTCGAATACCCGTTCAACCTGCGCTCTGGCAATCGGCAGCCGGGCTTCCTTCCTTTCAACGATCTCACCACCCGCGTCTTCAGTTGTCGTCGACGTCCCGAAGCGGATCACACCCTTATACTTTTTGCCATATTCAAGCAGGTACTGCGCCACTTTGGTGGCCCTTCCCAAGCAAAGAATCAGGACACCATCCACGTCAGGATCCAAGGTTCCCGAGTGCCCGATCTTTTTGAATCTCAGAAGTTTCCGAAGGCGGAAGACACAGTCGTGGGACGTCATCCCCCGCGGTTTGTAGAGCGGCAGAAGCCCTTCATATTCGGTCATGAAAAGCCCACCTTACTCTTTTTCTCTTTTGTGCAGGTCGTTAATCAATTGGTCAATGTGGTTCCCATATTCAACAGATTGATCAAACTTGAATTGAATTTCCGGCGTTTTTCTCAGACGGATCCGTTTGCCGATTTCACTCCGTATAAATCCCTTTGCCTTATCCAGACCCTCAAGCGTCGCGGCCTTTTTTTGATCATCCCCAAAAACGCTGATATAAACGGTAGCGTCCTGAAGATCTCCGGTTACATCAACCCCTGTCACTGTAACAAAGCCGACCCGCGGATCCTTGATACGGTGTTCAATGATGTCGCTCATTTCCTTCTTCATCTGTTCAGCAACGCGATGCACCCGTAAATTTGCCATGGGTTCATCCTCCTTCTCAAAGCCATTCATAAACCGTGTCTGCGCGTTCAATGTCAACGCGACCGTCAATGAGGGACAAAGCCCGGGCTAATTCGCGTTCCACATGAACCTTAGACGTTCCAATGGAAACGAATGCCAGTTTGGTACGCTGCCAGGCATCCTGATATGCAATCTCGCTGGCCGCGAGATTGTGCCCGTTTACCGCTTTTCGCAGGATGCTCAAGATCACGGCGCGTTTTTCTTTTAGAGACTGCGCACTGTACAGCATGCATTCACACTGCACGAGACCGATGATCATTTCGGCTGAACTTCCTCCATGATATAAGCCTCCATCGTGTCGCCCTCCTTGATGTCATTGAAATTCTCCAGCGTCACGCCGCATTCAAAACCTGACTTGACCTCTTTGGCGTCGTCTTTGAAACGCTTCAGCGTGTCCACATGCCCCTCGTAGATAACGACACCGTTACGAACGAGCCGTATACCGGCGTCCTTGGAGATCTTGCCGTCCGTAACATAGCATCCGGCTATGGTGCCAATTTTTGACACCTTGAAAATGGTGCGGACTTCGAGCTGTCCAATCACTTTTTCCTTATATTCAGGATCCAGCATGCCCTTCATGGCGGCTTCCATTTCATCGATCGCATCATAGATCACACGGTAAAGGCGAATATCCACCTTTTCTTCTTCAGCAACTTTCTTTGCATGATTATCAGGACGAACATTAAAGCCGATGATGATGGCATTGGAAGCCGATGCGAGGATAATATCCGACTCGCTGATGCCCCCGACACCCGCGTGGATGATGTTGATCTTGACACCGTCCACATCAATTTTCTTTAGCGATCCTGAGAGTGCTTCGACAGAGCCTTGTACATCTGCTTTGATGACCACATTGATTTCTTTCATTTCGCCTTCTTTTATTTTCTCAAATAAATCATCAAGGCTGACCTTGCTCGTCGTTTCTTTCCGTTCCGTGATCAGTGCGCGTTCAGCCCGGATTTCACCGATCTGGCGTGCTTTTTTCTCATCCTCAAAAACGATAAACTGATCTCCGGCAAGCGGAACATTATTCAAACCGGTGATTTCAACCGGTGTCGACGGCCCTACTTTTTTGACGCGACGGCCGACATCATTGACCATAGCGCGAACCCTGCCAAACGTATTGCCGACAACAATGGGGTCGCCTATCTTCAGTGTTCCGTTTTGAATGAGCAGAGTGGCAACCGGGCCTTTCCCTTTATCGAGCTGTGCTTCGATGACGGCTCCGCGTGCCAGTTTCTCAGGATTGGCCTTAAATTCCTCGATTTCCGCAACAAGCAGGATCATCTCAAGAAGATCATCGATTCCCGTGCCTTTTTTTGCGGAAATCTTTACAAAGATCGTATCTCCGCCCCAATCTTCAGGCACAAGTCCCTGTTCCGACAGTTCCTGCATGACATGATCCGGATTGGCATTCGGTTTGTCGATTTTGTTGACGGCAACGATGATCGGAACTTTGGCCGCCCGGGCATGGTGAATCGCCTCAATCGTCTGTGGCATGACCCCGTCGTCTGCCGCAACCACAAGAACCGTGATATCGGTGATCTCGGCTCCCCTGGCACGCATTGTCGTGAAGGCAGCGTGTCCGGGGGTATCCAGGAAGGTAATCTTTTTCCCATCGTGAGTGACCTGGTAAGCTCCGATATGCTGAGTGATTCCGCCCGCTTCTCCGGCCGTGATCTTCGTGTGGCGAATCGAGTCAAGCAGCGTCGTTTTCCCATGGTCGACGTGACCCATGATCGTCACAACAGGAGGCCGGATCACAGCCGTCTCTTCGTCGATGCCCAGGCCCTCATCTTCAAAGCTTGCTTCATCGACCACAACTTCCTCTTCGACGGAAACGCCATAATCCGCAGCGAGCAGTTCTACAGTTTCTTTATCGAGATCCTGATTCTTTGTTGCCATCACACCCAACGCCATCAATTTCTTGATGATATCGGTTGACGGACGGCCGAGTTTCTCGGCAAACTGCCCTACGGTAAGCGATCCGGACAACGTTATTTTCTCCGGAAGCCTGATTTCCTGTCTCTGATGGCTTCCATGCTGCTGTGCGCCGCGTCTTCTTGAATTTGAACGGCTGTTTCGTCTGCCGCCGCTCCGCCTGCTACCTCCGCCGAAGCGATTCCCGTCGCTGCTGTCGTTTGCGGTGCCGGTTTTGCGATTAATTTCCTGTCTTCCTTTTGTCACGCCTGATGGTTTTTCATTCATTTCCCTGGTTGGACGGTTTGCTCGAGTATCTTTTATCTTAGTTTGGCTCACTGGACCCTCTTCATTCTTTTTTTTCGGTTTTGCTGTCTCTGCCTGATGGACAGTAACTGTTTTTATTTTCAGCTTTTTATTCAATTGTTTAATAGCATTATCTTCAATGATGGACATATGGCTTTTGACCGAATAGCCCAGTCCTTCAAGATTTGAAATAATTTCTTTGCTCGTTAGCTTATGCTCCTTGGCATATTCATAAACACGCATTTTGCTCATATATTCACCCCCGTGTTGATGGTCCAAGCCATTCGATCAGCTTTCCGGCAAATCCGCTGTCCGTTACCGCAATCAATACACGCGGCGGCTGACCGATCGCCTGACCGAGCGTCACCCTTTCCGATGCTTCAAAAATCGGCACTTTGTAAAAATTACACTTGTCGTTCACGGTTTTTTTTGTGCGGTCCGAGGCGTCCGCCGACATGATCACAACTCTGGCCTTCTGCTCACGTATCGCTCTCAGAACCGTTTCTTCTCCCGAAACGACCTTTCCCGCCCGCCTTGCGAGTCCCAGCAATGAATGCCATTTTTCATTTTTCTCCGGCATCGTCGGGATGTTCCTCCAGGTAAGCGAACATATCGTCAAAAACACTGTCGGGAACGGGGACACCTAAATGGCGGGAGAGAAGACTTTTCTCTTTTGCTTTCCGGACGCAGGCCGTTTTTTTCGACAGATAGGCGCCTCGTCCGTTTTTCTTTCCGGTAAGATCGAGAAAGACCTCCCCCTCAGGAGAACGCACAATCCGGAACAGTCCCCTCTTCTCGGTCGATTCCTGGCAGGCGATGCATTTTCGCATAGGTATTTTCCGCTGCTTCGGCAATACGATCAGCCCCCTTTATTTTTCCGTTTCAGAAGGATCCTCTGGCAGCGGCTCACCGTACTCGTCAGATGCCTCTTGTCCTGCCACTTCATTTTCCGGAACAATATCTGTCCTTTCATCAGAAAAATCATCCAGCAGGCCGGCCTCTTCTGCTTCTGATTCGCTTTTTATATCGATTTTCCATCCGGTAAGCTTTGCGGCAAGGCGCGCGTTCTGTCCTTTTTTGCCGATAGCAAGAGAGAGCTGGTAGTCGGGTACGATGACCGTTGTCGCTTTTTCTTCTTCATGAACGATGACTCTGACCACTTTAGAAGGACTGAGCGCATTAGCGACATAGGTAACCGGATCTTCGGACCAGCGGACAATATCGATCTTCTCGCCTTTCAGTTCGTTCACGATGGTCTGAACCCTGGCCCCTTTCTGGCCGACACAGGCTCCAACCGCGTCAATTGCCGGATCTTCGGCATGTACCGCAATTTTTGACCGGTCGCCTGCTTCGCGGGAGATTGATTTAATTTCAACCGTTCCATCATAAATTTCCGGCACTTCAAGTTCGAAAAGACGCTTCAGCAGGCCGGGATGTGTCCGGGACACCGTGATCATCGGACCTTTTTTCGCATTTTCGACTTTCGTAATATAAACTTTTATCCGGTCGTGCGGACGGTAGGTCTCGTTCGGCATCTGCTCGGACTGAGGAAGAAGGGCTTCAACACGGCCAAGATCAACATAAATGAAACGATGGTCAAGGCGTTGGACAATGCCCGTCATAATGTCGTCCTCGCGGTCGATAAATTCAGAAAAAATCACACCGCGCTCCGCTTCACGCACCCTCTGCGTGACAACCTGCTTCGCAGTCTGCGCGGCAATCCGCCCGAAGTTTCGCGGGGTGACTTCGATTTCTACCGTATCGCCAAGCTGATAATGTGAATTCAGATTTTTAGCCTGCTCCAGCGACATCTGCAGGTTTTCATTTTCAACAGATTCAACCACTTCTTTTCGTGCGTAAACTTTGATCTGGCCAAGTCCTTCATTAATGTCGACACGGACATTCTGCGCCTGGTCAAAATTGCGTTTATACGCCGAAATGAGCGCAGCCTCAAGCGCTTCAAGCAAGACTTCTTTGCTGATTCCTTTATCTTTTTCCAGTGCCGTGATGGCTTCCACCAAATCACTGCTCATTTTTTTTCCCCCTTTTTACTCCAGCAATCATGCGTCAGAAAATGATCGCAAGCCTGCTGCTCGCAATCTTATCAAACGGAAGCGTGACTGAAGCCGTCTTTGTTTTATTTTTAATCAAAAGTGTCACACTTTCCCTGTTCACCTCTGTCAGCCGGCCTTCAAAAATTTTTGAACCGTGCAAGGGCTCGTAGGTTGTCAAATGCACGTCTTTGCCCACTGATCTTACAAAGTCTTCATATTTCTTCAGCGGTCTCTCTGCACCGGCAGATGAGACTTCAAGAAAGTAAGCCTCCTTGATCGGATCGTGTGCATCGAGCACTTCGCTTAATTTCTCGCTGACAGCCGCGCAGGTATCCAGATCAACACCGTGCGGCGAATCAATAAAGACGCGCAGGAACCGATTTTTTCCTTCTTTCACGTACTCGATGTTCACAAGCTCAAGATTTAATTCACGTAAAATCGGAGAAATCAATTCATCCGTCATCTTCGCGATCGCACCAGCCATGTTCAGCCTCCTTTGGAAAACGAAAGAGTGGGAATTTCCCACTCTTTGCAGACGAACTATTTCCAGTATTTCCATAGATACTATAACATACCCGTCTTTTTAAGGCAAGAACGGCAGAAAAAGTTGTGTTTCGGCCATCAAAGACGCTCAAAAGAGAGAGAGCTGGTTGGCATCAGGCATCCCTTCAAGACATCCCTGACTCTCGAGATATTCCAACACCGTTTTTGAAATTTTTGCGCGCCTCTGCAGGTCTTCCTTCGATAGAAACTCCCCTTGTTCCCGCGCTTGGGCAATCGCCTTTGCCGCGTTTGTTCCGACGCCGGGAATGGCGTTGAAAGGCGGAATCAGTGTGTCACCGTCGACAAGAAAACGGGTCGCATCCGAATGGTACAGGTCGACAGACTGAAAACTGAATCCGCGTTCGCACATTTCGAGCGCAATTTCCAGCACAGTCAGCAGGCTCTTTTCTTTCGGAAGCGCGTCATTTCCCTTCTTCTCTATTTCATCCATTTTTTCGTTGATCGCGTCCGATCCACGTTTCATTACATCAATATCAAAATCATCGGCTCTGACAGAAAAATAAGTGGCATAAAAAAGAATCGGATAGTGCACCTTAAAATAGGCAATACGTATAGCCATCAGCACATATGCCGTCGCGTGAGCTTTAGGAAACATATATTTAATCTTCAGGCATGATTCCATATACCAGTCCGGAACATTATTCTCCTTCATCTCGGCAATCCAGTCATCGTTCAATCCCTTTCCCTTTCGCACGGATTCCATGATTTTAAATGCGTGCGAGGGTTCCAGGCCTTTATGCATCAGATCAATCATGATGTCGTCACGGCACGAAATCACGTCTTTCAGGACGCATGTACCGTTGTCAATCAGCGTCTGTGCATTTCCGAGCCAGACATCCGTTCCATGCGACAGGCCGGATATCTGAACAAGTTCGGCGAAGGTCGTTGGCTTGGTGTCCTCCAGCATTTGCCGGACAAAACGGGTGCCGAATTCGGGTATGCCGAGTGTGCCCGTTTTACAGCGGATTTGTTCCGGGCTGACGTCAAGGGAGTCCGTTGAACTGAATATTTTTATGACTTCCTTGTCATCGGTTGGAATCGATTTTGGGTTGATACCGCTCAGATCCTGCAGCATTCGGATGACAGTCGGATCGTCGTGCCCAAGAATGTCCAGTTTTAAAATGTTGTCATGAATCGAATGGAAATCAAAATGCGTTGTCTGCCATTCCGCTGTCCGGTCATCGGCCGGATACTGAACGGGTGTAAAATCATAAATTTCCATGTCGCGGGGAACGACGACGATGCCTCCGGGATGCTGGCCGGTTGTCCGTTTGGCTCCGGTGCAGCCCGCAGCGAGCCGGTCGCGTTCAGCCCCGCGGAGACGGCCTCCCGTATCCTCCTCATATCCCTTAACATAGCCATATGCCGTTTTATCAGCGATGGTGCCTATCGTACCGGCACGAAAAACTTTGTCCTCACCGAAAAGCACTTTCGTATAGTTATGGGCAACCGGCTGATAATCCCCCGAAAAATTCAGATCAATGTCCGGAACTTTGTCCCCTTTGAAACCGAGAAACGTTTCAAAGGGAATGTCATGCCCTTCTTTTTTCATCGCCGCGCCGCATTCGGGACAGTTCCGGTCGGGAAGGTCAAACCCGCAGGCGACCGATCCATCGGTGAAAAATTCAACATGATGGCATTCAGGACACAGATAGTGGGGCGGCAGAGGGTTCACCTCGGTGATCTCAAGCATGGTCGCAACGAGCGATGATCCGACCGAACCTCTTGATCCGACCAGATAGCCGTCGGACAGCGACTTTTTAACGAGCTTATGGGCAATCAGGTAAATAACTGAAAAACCATGCCCGATGATACTCTTCAATTCTTTATCCAGTCTTTTTTCGACGATTTCAGGAAGCTGATCGCCATACAGAAAATGTGCCCGTCCGTAAGTCTTCTCCCTGACTTCCTCTTCTGCTCCGTCGATCGTCGGTGTGTAAAGTTTGTCCTTCATAGGCAGCACTTCGCTGATCATTTCGGCAATCGCATTCGGATCGTCCACAACAACTTTCTTCGCTTTTTCCTCTCCAAGAAAACTCATGCATTCAAGCATCTCATCGGTTGTACGGAAATGGACATCGGGCTGCGTCTGGCGGTTGAGCGGGTTGCCTGCCTGAGACGCGATCAGGATTTTCCGATAGATTTTATCGTGCTCATCCAGGTAGTGAACATCGCCAGTCGCCACTACCGGTTTATCCATTTTTTCGCCGAGCTTCACCAGCTTAATCATGATATCTTTAAGAGCAAGCTCGTCACGTACAATCCCTTTCTCAACAAGATGCATGTAATTGGAGGGAGGCTGTATTTCTATGTAATCATAAAATGCCGCGACTTTTTCTGCAGCCTCCGCCGACTTCTGCATCATCGCCTCGAACAGCTCGCCTTTGTCGCATCCCGATCCGACGATCAGCCCTTCACGGTATTTGGCCAGAATGGAACGGGGAATTCTGGGGACACGGTAAAAATACTTTACATGAGCCAGTGAAATCAGCTTATAGAGATTCTTGAGACCGGTCTGATTTTTCACAAGCAGGATGACGTGCGACGGACGGATGCGGTCCATGTTGCCCTTTCCTAAATTATCGTTCAGCTGATCATGGTAGACCATCCCTTTGGCCGCGGCATCTTGGAACATTTTCCACGCAAGATAGCCGGTCGCTTCCGTATCGTAGATCGCGCGGTGGTGATGCGTCAGCTCAATATTGAATGCTTTGCAAAGCGTATCCAGTTTATGGTTTTTAAAGCCCGGGTAAAGAAAACGGCCGAGCTCAAGCGTATCGATGACCGGATTGTCCGCTTTTTCATAACCGAGTCCTTTATAACCATTATTTAAGAACCCCATATCAAAAGTCGCATTATGAGCAACAAGGATGGCCTCGCCTGCGAACGCTCTGAACGCTTTGATGACTTCACCTGCATCCGGGGCGTCTTTCAGCATTTCGTCCGTAATACTCGTTAATTCCGTAATCTTTTTAGGGAGGGGGTGATGGGGATTTGCAAACTCGTCAAACTTTTCAAGCACCTCGCCGTTTTTTATCTTGACGGCCGCCAGCTCGATGATCGTGTCATAGACGGCGGACAGTCCCGTTGTCTCCACATCGAATACGACAAACGTGTCATCCGAAAGCAATCTGTGTGCCATATTATAGGCAATCGGCACGCCGTCATCGATCAGGTTGGCTTCAACACCATAAAGAACCTTGATGCCATACTTCTTTCCGGCAGAATAAGCTTCCGGGAAAGACTGGGCAACCGCGTGGTCCGTAATGGCGATCGCCCGATGTCCCCATTCCTTAGCCCGCTTGATCAGTGAACCGGCCGTGACCACGGCATCCATCTGACTCATGACCGTATGCGCGTGAAGTTCCACCCTTTTTTCGCCTTCAGACGCTGTATCAAGCTTTTTATGGGGTGGAATTTCCTCTATGTCATTGGCAATCATGACCAGATCGCGGACGAAACTGTCATTCTGCACGCCGCCCCGGACCTTTGCCCACATGCCTTTCTTCAGGCCCTGAAACTTCCCGGCATCTTCTTTATCCCTGGAAAAGATTTTGATGATCAGCGAATCCGTGTAATCCGTCATCTTAAAAAGGAGCAGCGTTCTCCCGCTGCGCAATTCACGAGTCTCTACATCGAAAATATAACCCTGAATGGTTATACGGCGCTCTTCATCTTGTATCGTTTCTATTGCGACCGGTTCATCATGAATGTCGTAACCGATCTTAAACGGTCCCTCGGGTACTCCTTCATCAGCAGCTTCTTCCGCCTTTTTCCTTTCCATCATAGTCTGAATGACTTTCTGCTGATCTTCTTCTTCACGTTTTTTCACAAAAGAATCGTAGGCTCTCGCCTTATCCTCCTGATCGACTTTAACGTCAAGCGTCAGCGGCGGAAAACCGCAGCGATGAAGTTTTTCGTTGACCGCGTGAGGCAGTTTCCGCTTGATCAGACCCGCCTCTGCTTCATTTGAGGCAGAAAGACAGAGCTGTTTTCCGATTAGACTCGGAGTCTGTCTGGAGAGGCATCCTTTCAGTGAAGGAAATTCTGCCGAGAGATGAGCGCAAGCCATAGGCCAGTATTGTTCGAACAACTCTCCAAAGCCTTCTTCAATCCGCGTCTGCAAGGAAAAGCTTACACTTCTGACCACGGACTGAAAGTGTTTCTTCAGCTGAGTGTCGAGCCACTCAAAGACATTGCGGGGCAGTAAGCGCTCCACGATGAATTCAAAATGCCATCGGCGCTCTTCCTTATATACGGTCAGTTTTTCGATTTCACCGCGGCGAAGATAACTGTTCATCCAGTCCTCGGGAGCTTCAATCTGCTGCATCAGAATAACCCAGCGTGCCGATTTGGATAGCGGTTCGGTCATCTTTCATGATCTCCTTTCACTATGATTCTATTAAACGACGCATCCGGACCGGAGCTGATCTGCTCTTTTAGATGAAGCAGCAGACAGCGAAATCAAAAAAGAAAAAGGAGCTGCGTTTTCTGCTGTGCTCCCTGTCCGGCAAATAATCGATCAGTTCCGTCCATTCAGTAATTCCGTAATGGCCTGTTCAAGTCTGTCAGTACCTGTTTCAACCCGTTCCTTCTCCCTGCGGTCCGCAACTTCTACGATGTGATCGGCCGCTTTTTTGCCGACAATGACCTGAACGGGACATCCGATCAGCTCACTGTCGGCAAATTTTACACCCGGACGCTCTTTCCGATCGTCCCAGAGCACATCAAATCCTTTATCCTGAAGATCATGATAGAGTTTATCCGATAATGAAAGCTGCTCCTCGTTTTTCGGATTGACGGTAATCAGATGAATCGCAAACGGAGCAAGCGATTTCGGCCAGATCAGCCCGTCCTCGTCATGGTACTGTTCGCAGATTGCCGATAGTGTGCGTGAAATACCGATTCCGTAACACCCCATAATCAGCGGCTGATTCTTTCCCTCTGAATCAAGGAAAAGCGCATTCATCGTCTCGGAATATTTTGTTCCGAGCTTGAACACTTGCCCGATTTCGATTCCCTTTGCGAATTTAATCGTTCCCTTACCGTCCGGCGAAGGATCACCTTCCTTAATGAAGCGTAGATCAAAAAAGTTTTCAATGTTCAAATCGCGCTCGGGATCAATTTGGATATATGTCACGTCTTCCTTTTCGCTGTATAAAACGCCACGTGTCAACCCTTTTATTCCATTGTCGGCCAGAACCCGAACGCCCTTCTCGGGATGAAACGCATCCGGTTTCTGCTCCGGGTCAAGCGGTTCAATCATATCCGTCCCCAGAACATTTTTCACTTTAACATCGTTGACTTCGTCGCCGGCCCTCAAAAAAACAAGAACCGTTTCCGAACGGGCTTTAAACCATTCGGCTTTTACCCAGTCGCTGTCATCCGTGCTCACTCTGCCCGCTTTTTTCTCCAGAGGCAGACTGTCTTCAGCCCTTTCCTTCCCCTGATCCATAACTTCTGCCATTTCCAGATTTGCTGCGAAATCCGAACTGTCTGAATAAGCGATCGTGTCTTCTCCGATTTCAGCGAGCGCCTGGAACTCATGAGTGTCCTTGCCGCCCATTGCCCCCGAGTCGGCAAGCACAGCCCTGTACTTCAGTCCGCAGCGATCAAAAATGCGGCAATAGGCATGGAATATGGCCCAATACGCTTCGTCAAGACTTTCTGCATTCGCGTGAAAGGAGTAGGCATCCTTCATAATAAATTCTCTTCCGCGCAGCAAACCGAAACGCGGTCTCTTTTCATCTCTGTATTTCGTCTGAATCTGATAAAGTGTGACTGGCAGTTTTTTATAGGTGTTGAGCGTATCGCGCACCAGACTAGTGATCAGCTCTTCCCCTGTTGCACCCAAAGCAAAGAAGCGGCCGTGACGGTCCTTCAGCCGCATCAGTTCCGGGCCGTAGACATCCCATCGGCCGGATTCATGCCACAGTTCGGCTGGCTGCATGGCCGGCATCAGAAGTTCCTGGGCGCCGGCCCGATCCATCTCTTCGCGCACAATAGCCTCAATCTTTTTAATGACTTTATACCCGAGCGGCAGATAGGAGTAAACACCTGCCGCATTCTGCCTGATGAAACCGCCGCGCAAAAGCAGCTGGTGGCTGGCGGATTCAGCATCTGCCGGCACTTCCTTCAATGTCGGGATAAACATTTGGCTCTGTCTCATGTATCGCACCCCATACTTTAAGATATCTGTCTAACGCAAGAATAAATTCTGTATGTCATTCCATGTCACAAGAATCATTAACAGCATTAAAAATGCGAAACCGATGAAGTGAACAAACGCTTCTTTCTGCGGTTCGACCGGTTTCCCTCTCAGCGCTTCAACGATCAGAAACAACAGCCGGCCGCCGTCCAGGGCAGGGAGCGGCAGCAGATTGATAACCGCCAGATTGACGCTGAGGAACGCCGTCCAGTTCAAGACAAGAAGGAAGCCCTGCGCGACCACCTGCCCCGTCGCTTTATAGATGCCGACCGGCCCGGCCAGCTGATTCAGGTTAAATCCGCCGGTAACCAGCATTTTCAGTCCGCTCAGCTCCATTTGTATCCAGTAAACCGTCTGTGTCACACCGCCTTCAAGAGAAGCAAGGATGGAATGATGTGTCGGTCCATAAACACCGATGAACCCTTCCATCCCCTTTTCCGCCTTTCGCTGGTCGGCCACCACGTTGATGGTGCGAATTTTACCGTCACGCTTAACGGTAAAAGACAGTTTTTGTTTGGGGTGGGCGCCGATGTAGTTCTGAATCGACGGCCAGCTGTTCATCTTCTGACGATTGATTTCAATGACTTGGTCATTCGCCTGCAGCCCCGCTTTTTGCGCGGGATAGCCCGGGATCGTGCTTCCGAGAAGCGGAGCATTGGAAGGTACACCCTGAATGCTGAAGTAGACAATGAAAATAACCACGGCCAGCAAAAGATTCATAAAAGGGCCGGCAAAAATCGTAAGAAAGCGTGCCGGCAGGGTTTTCGAAGCGAACTGTCTGTCAAGCGGCGCAATCTGAAAGTCCTGATCATCAACCACATAGGTCGCCTTGCGATCCAGGTTATAATGAACAATAGGTCCGTCTTCTTCCTCGTAACCGGAAATGTGCAGCCCTTTCTCCAAGTCGCAATGTTCCACTGTCATAAAACGGGCATCCGCGTATTTTTCGAGATGATTGGTCACGATTCTTGTGACCATACCCTTAGAATCAAAAAACAGACCGACGCTTTGCCCCGGCTTGATCTCGATAATTTCGGGGTCCTCTCCGGCCATCCGCACATACCCGCCGATTGGAAGAAGCCGCAGAGTATAAACCGTCTCACCTTTTTTTAACGCGAAAATTTTCGGCCCGAAACCTATGGCAAATTCTCTGCAAAGAATTCCGGATCGTTTGGCGACAAGCAAATGGCCGAGTTCATGAATTGAAACGAGCAGCCCAAAAATAAGCACAACAACGATCAACGTTTCCACGATGTCTTCCACCTCACTCGCGGTTATTTTTTTCGGATCTGTGAACGGACAAATGCACGTGCCTGCCGGTCTGCTTCTTCTATCGCTTCGAGACCCGGTTCACGGTCAGGTTTATGATGTTCAAGTGCTGCTTCAACCAGTGGTTCAATTTCCAGAAATGAAATTTCTCCGTCGAGAAAAGCCTGTACAGCTATTTCGTTAGCCGCATTCAGTACGGCAGGCATCGTCCCGCCGGCCCTTCCCGCTGCATAAGCCAGTGTCATAGCGGGAAATCTTTGCCTGTCCACCTCTTGAAAATGAAGCGATCCTATTTCCCATAAGTTTAACCTTTTTGTCTGTTTAAGTTCAAGTCTTTTGGGATAGGTAAGCGCGTACTGAATCGGGACGAGCATGCTCGGCAGTCCGAGCTGGGCAATGACACTATGATCAGCATATTCGACCAACGAATGAACAATACTCTCCTTGTGGATGACAATATCAATTTGGTCGTACGGCACCTGAAAAAGCCAGTGGGCTTCGATCACTTCCAGACCCTTATTTATCAATGTTGCCGAATCGACAGTAATCTTTGCACCCATCGACCAGTTCGGATGCTTCAGCGCATCGGCCACGGTCACATTTTTCAGCTCTTCTCGTGTTTTGTCACGGAAACTGCCTCCCGACGCCGTCAGGATCAGACGGGAAAGAGCGGTGCGGTCTTGCCCCTGCATGGACTGAAAAATGGCGGAATGTTCACTGTCGATAGGAATAACTGAAACGCCCGCTTTTTTCGCCTGTTCCATGACAAGATGTCCTGCGGTTACCAGCGTTTCCTTATTGGCAAGACCTATCGTTTTCCCCGCTTCTATGGCGGCAAGCGTCGGTTCAAGCCCGATGCTTCCGAGTACCGCATTAACCAGCATATCACTGTCTGCGAAAGTCGCTGCCTCTATCATTCCCGCAAGTCCATAGACGATCTTTTCTCTGCCGCCCAGTTCGGCCTTCAGCCGTTCGGCAATCCATTTATTTTTCACGGCAACTAGTTTTGGACGGAATTCATCAATCAGCGGAAGCGCTTTTTCAATATTCTCGCCAAAAGCCATTGCAGCTACTGAAAAATGTTCCGGATGCTCGCGAATCACTGCAAGCGTTTGCGTACCTACTGATCCGGTTGCTCCAAGTAAACTGATTCGTTTCAATGCCGATCCCCCTTTTTCAGTTTATGACGCCAATCAAATATAAAATCGGCAGAACGAAAATCAGACTGTCGAATCGATCGAGCAATCCGCCGTGGCCCGGAAGAATGTTTCCGGAATCTTTAACGCCATAATAACGTTTCAGCGCGGATTCTCCCAAATCTCCAAGCTGACCGAACGTTGCGATAAGTAAAGTGACGAGCAGAAGTAACCACCACGATGGAAAGATGGGATCACGCAAAACGAATTGGAAAAGGACGGCCGCGATCAGAGCCGTAAACAGTGCACCGACTGCTCCCTCCTTGGTTTTCTTCGGGCTGATCTTCGGGGCGAGCTTGTGCCTGCCCCACCTTCTGCCGATAAAATAAGCCCCGCTGTCTGCCGCCCAAATGATAACCAGCACAAAAAAAGCAAGGGAGAAGCTGCTGAGCCTCACATGGACGAGCAAATGATAAGAAAATCCTATGTAAAAAACCGACATCAGGAGATAGGCAGCTTGTTCAAAATGAAAACGATTTTTAGAAAAGACTGTCGTACCGACAAACAGCAGCACAAGGGCCGCAAGTAATTTGATAAACAGAAGGCCGAACGCATCTTCTGAAGGCAAAAGCGTGCCAAGTACGATACCGGCTACGCAAAATGCTCCCATCAATACCCCGGGAGAGAGCAGAGGGAGCTTTTTCAGTGCGGCAAGTTCCATATAACAGATAACGGCAATGGCAGCGGACAGGAGTGTAAACGGGACGGAACCGACAGCCATGACCGCAACAAATAATCCACCGGCCAAAGTTCCCGTGATCACTCTCAGTTTCATCGCTTTTCGCTCCCTTTTTCAACAATACCCCCGTATCGGCGCTGCCTGGATGCAAATTCGCGGACAGCTTCCTGAAGGTTCCCTTCATTAAAATCCGGCCAATAGACGTCCGTAAAGAAAAGTTCGGTATAGGCGAGCTGCCAAAGCATAAAATTGCTGAGGCGTATTTCACCGCTTGTCCGTATCAAAAGATCAGGATCAGGCAATGCCCGGCTCATCATGTATTTCGAAAGCACATCTTCATCAATCGTATCTGACCTCAGCTTATCTGACTGCACATCTCGTACAACAGTCTTTACTGCCTGAACAATTTCTGAACGACCGCCATAATTAAGGGCGAAATTTAAAATCAGTCCGTTATTATTTTTTGTCCGGTCAATCGCGTAATTCACAGCTTTCATAGTGTGGGCCGGAATAAGCGACAAGTCTCCCATTGCGCGGACCTGAATATTATTTTCAATTAATTCAGCAAGGTAAGAGTTGAGAAATTGCTCAGGAAGCTTCATTAAAAATTCAACTTCAGTTTTCGGCCGTTTCCAATTTTCAGTGGAAAAAGCAAAGAGTGTGAGCACCTTAATGCCTAACCGTCTCGCCTCATTTGTCACTTTCTTAACCGTTTTTAATGCTTCCCGGTGTCCGGCAATTCTCGGCAGGCCTCGTCTCTTGGCCCATCGCCCGTTTCCGTCCATGATAATCGCAACATGCACCGGAACTCTTTGCAGGCTGCCCGCGAGCCGCTCCTGTCCGCCTACTTTTCCTGTCCTGATAAAGGAAAACTTCTCAAACATCCTCTTTCCCCCATTGTCGATACTGAGTGAAGACAATATAAATTTTAAAAAGGATCAGTCAGCATCGATCAGTCTGATTTTCGTTACGCTCAAGATGTACGGAAGAGAACATCCATATTATTCGCACGGCGGATTAAATGTCCATCATTTCCTTTTCTTTTTCAACTGATATACGATCAATTTTTTTAATCGTTTCATCGGTCAGTTTCTGGACGTCTTCTTCAGCGCTGCGGACATCGTCCTTAGTCAATTCATTGTTTTTTTCCATCTTTTTCAATTGATCATTCGCATCCCGGCGTACGTTTCGGACGGCAACTTTAGCTTCTTCAGCAATTTTTTTAACGAGTTTGACAAGTTCTGTGCGCCTTTCTTCCGTAAGCGGAGGAATGGCAATGCGGATGATCGTCCCGTCATTCGTCGGTGTGATGCCCAGATCCGATTTCAGGATGCCTTTTTCAATATTTGCCAGAGCGGTTCGGTCATAAGGCTGAACAACAAGCAGTCTTGCCTCAGGTGCGGTAATTGCGGCAATCTGTTTCAGCGGTGTTTCCGCACCATAATATTCAACAGTGACTTTATTCAATATCGATGGATTGGCGCGTCCCGCACGAATCGTCACCAATTCACGCTGAAACGACTTCACTGCTTTTTCCATTCGTTCTTGTGCTTCTTTCAGAATATCATTTTGAGCCATTGGTTATCTCCCCTTTACGACCGTGCCGATGTCTTCGCCCAGGACGGCACGTTTTATATTTCCCGCTGCCAGAGAGAAAACGACAAGCGGAATATCGTTATCCATGCTCAGTGAGGAAGCGGTTGAATCCATAACTTGAAGGCCCTCATTCAGGACACGCAGATATGAGATTTCTTTATATTTTTTCGCACTTTTATCCACTTTCGGATCTGCTGAATAAACACCGTCGACATTGTTCTTAGCCATTAATATCACGTCTGCCTCAATCTCGGCCGCTCTCAAAGCCGCTGTGGTGTCTGTTGAAAAATAGGGATTTCCTGTTCCGGCAGCAAATATGACCACACGCCCTTTTTCAAGATGCCTGATCGCCCGTCTACGAATATAGGGTTCCGCTACCTGCCTCATATCGATCGAAGTCTGTACCCGAGTTTCAACGCCGAGCCCTTCCAGACCGTCCTGCAAAGCAAGTGCATTGAGCACGGTTGCCAGCATTCCCATGTAATCGGCCTGAGCGCGGTCCATTCCCATTTCGCTGCCCGTTTTCCCGCGCCAGATATTTCCTGCTCCGACGACAATTGCCACTTCAACGCCGAGGCCGACCACTTCTTTCACCTGTTCGGTAATTGAACGGATGACTTTCGGGTCGATTCCGTATCCGCTTGAACCTGCCAGCGCTTCCCCGCTCAATTTCAGGATGACACGCTTATATTTTGCATTCTCCGGCATCTTTCATCTACCCCTTCGCCCGTGTTTGTTCTAATTTTAAAAAACGGGACACGTGATCCGTGCCCCATTTTGTCCATTCTTTGTCTCACAGAGGTGCTGAAAACACATTGAATGTTGCAAAACACCAACAATCCTTTTTGTCTCCTTTTTCAGCACACACCTGCGGGCGCCAATCATTGATTCATTTGAGCTTTGACTTCTTCAGCAAAATTTTCGGTTTTCTTTTCGATACCCTCGCCGACCTCATAGCGGACAAATGCGCTGATTTCAGCATTTTTGCTCTTTAAATAGTTTTTAACGGTGATGTCGCCGTCTTTAACAAACGGCTGATCGACAAGGCAGATTTCCTTAAAAAATTTATTGAGCCGACCGGCAACCATTTTATCCACAATATTAGCCGGTTTTCCTTCTCCAAGTGCTTCCTGAGTCAAAACTTCTTTTTCGTGGGCAACCACGTCAACAGGAATTTCTTTCTCCGTAAGATAACGCGGTTTAATAGCGGCGACATGCATGGCCACATCTTTTGCCGCTTCAGCATCTCCGCCAGCAAGTTTAGTCAGTGCAGCGATTCGGCCGCCCATATGGAGATACGCCCCAAAAACTTCGCTATCCGTTTTATGGAGAACTGTAAAACGCCGCAGAGACAACTTTTCTCCGATTTTCGCAATGGCGGCGTTTATATGTTCGGCGACTGTTTCGCCTGTGGCGAGGTTCTGTTTTAAAGCTTCTTCAACATCCGCCGGTTCCTGATTCAGCAGATGTTCAGCCAGCGTTTCAATTAACTGCCTGAATTCAGCGTTTTTGGCAACGAAATCCGTCTCGGAGTTCACCTCGAGCGCAACAGCTTTGTTACCGTCAATCTTGATTTCCGCCAAGCCCTCGGCAGCAATCCGACCCGATTTTTTGGCCGCTTTGGCGACTCCTTTCTCTCTCAGTACATCAATTGCTTTTTTAATGTCGCCTTCCGTTTCAGCGAGTGCCCTTTTGCAATCCATAATTCCGGCTCCGGTAAGATCACGCAGTTCTTTAACCATTTTTGCACTAATTGCAGCCAATGGACATCCTCCTATCACTTTGTCATTTTGCTTTTTTCATTAAAAGAGTGATAAAGGGCTTTTCCCCTTATCACCCTGTTATAGTCCCATGTCTTTTTTTATTCTGCTTTTACGGGTTCTTCAGCAGGAGCTTTCGCCTGTTCCGGAGCAGCCGAAGCTTCCTCGGTTTCCTCACCCTGATTCGCTTCAAGAACCGCATCGGCCATTTTCCCGGTAAGGAGTTTAACAGCGCGGATCGCATCATCATTACCCGGAATAATAACATCAACTTCGTCAGGATCACAGTTTGTATCCACAATCGCAATGATCGGGATGTCAAGCTTATGTGCTTCAGTAATTGCAATTCTTTCCTTGCGAGGATCGATCACAAACAGCGCCTGAGGCAGGCTTTCCATTTCCTTGATGCCCCCGAGAAATTTTTCAAGCCGGGCCAATTCTTTCTTGAGACCGACAACTTCTTTTTTAGGGAGCACGTCGAATGTACCGTCTTCCTGCATTTTCTCAATGTCCTTCAGACGTCGGATCCGTTTCCTGATTGTTTCGAAGTTCGTCAGCGTACCGCCGAGCCAGCGCTGATTGATGTAGTACTGCCCCGAACGTTCGGCTTCTGCCTTAACTGAATCCTGCGCCTGTTTCTTCGTGCCGACAAAGAGAATCTTTCCGCCCTCCGCCGCAATGTTTCTGACAAACTGATAGGCTTCCTCAACTTTTTTGACCGTCTTCTGAAGGTCGATGATGTAAATACCGTTTCTCTCTGTAAAAATAAAAGGTTTCATTTTCGGATTCCAGCGGCGTGTCTGATGACCGAAATGCACGCCGGATTCCAGTAACTGTTTCATGGAAATAACTGCCATTTCAAATGCCTCCTGTTGGTTTTATTCCTCCGCCGGCCTCTCCTTCGTGCACAGCTGAACGATTCCAGCACCGGTGCATGAATCAGCCTGCGTGTGTGATTGACACCAAACGTTACTATACCACAAACCGAATACAGTTACAAGATCAGCGGGACACTTTGTTTCTGAATTTTAACAGCAGTTCTATTTCCCCTTCTCCGCGGTTCAGTCTTTTTGCTATCTCATGGACAGTGTACCCTTTTTTCTGAAGTTTCACGGCCTGAACAAACGGTGACTCCTCGAGGCTGTCCTGAATCTTCTCAATCGGCGGCACCCATGGGTTCAGGTTCCCGGCTTCGTTCGCAGCCGTTGTGTGATCCGTAACTTGATCCACATTTTGTTCGCTTGGCCCTTCTGCTATCTTTTCCTTCAACAATTGACCAAAGCCCGGAGATTCGGCCTGTTCCTCCCTCTCTGGAAAGGGAGAGGCAGCCGTTTTGTTCTGCTGCGCTTCCGTTTCTTCTTTTATAACTGTATTTTTATTCATTACATTCCTGACTTCCGAGGCCAGCCGGTCGTTTTCTTTTCGAACATCTTCCAAATAAGCCGTAAAAACTTCATTTATATCATCCATAATCCGATCTGTTTTTTTCTGCTCAAGTACCCTGATTCTTTGGTACAGGTGCAAAATTAGATATAAGGCCAAAATGATCAGGACAAAATTAAAGATCATCCACGCAGCCGTCACAGGTCTCACCTTCATTTCTCAGAATTAATCGTAAGGCCGGCTCTTCAAAAAATTTCTCAATTTAAATAAAGCTTTGCTGTGAATCTGGGAGATCCGTGAGGTCGATAAGCCGAGCACCCGACCAATTTCCGTTAATGTCAGTTCTTCATAATAGAACAAGGCAATCACGAGACGTTCGTTTTCTCCCAGTTTCTCAATTTCTTCAGCAAGATTCTTTCTGTTTTCCTGATCAATCAGGTGTGCATCAGGCAGAACGGCCCCGAAATCTTCAATTGCTGCGGAAGTAAAATCATTTCTACCGGTCGGTGAACCATCATCCAATGAAAGAAGATTCGACAGCAGGCTTTCCGATAAGACCTGTGAAACTTCGTCAACCTTCATTTCGCATGCTTCCGCAACTTCTTCAATCGATGCAGAGCCTAACTTTTCCTGCTCAAGTTTCTCTGCAGCCTTTTCAATTTTCTTGCTTTTTTCACGGATGGACCGGGGCATCCAATCTTCTTTTCGAAGGCCGTCAAGAATGGCCCCGCGAATCCGGAATGAAGCGTAAGTGTCGAATTTCAGATCACGTTCCTTGTCAAATTTCTCAAGCGCATCATAAAGGCCAAGCAATCCGTAGCTTTGAAGTTCACCGCGATCAATATTACGCGGCAGCCCGACACAGATCCTCTGTACGTGATAATGAACAAGGGGCATGTAAAGCCGAAGGAGATCATCAGCCGCATCCTTGTCATGCGACCGGATCCAGCGGTCCCAACACTGCAATTCCTTGGTATCAGGTTTTGCCATCTTTTCTTCCCCTTCCTTTGGCCCTGCCGGCTAAATTATTCGTTCGCCTTTATAAATCGCGCGTATCATAAGGCTGCATGTTTCGGTGAAAAATTCAATTGTTCTTCCGTAATCAGCACCGGTTTCTTCCGCAACAATCGGGATGTGAAAGATTTCAAGCTGTTTTTTAACTGCCGCGACATTGCGTTTGCCGATACTGCCCATTGGCAGCGGTCGGTACGACTTGAACATTTCAGCTCCTCCTGCTATTTTGGCTCTTAGTGATCCGGGAGACAGTCCGTGTTCCCTTGTCAGCAGCCTGACCATTTCAGGAACCGCCGTATTTGCGAACTTGCCGGGCGGAAAGTGATCCGAGCGTGCAAGAGACGAATCTGGAAGCATTACATGCGCCATTCCGGCGCTCCTTTCTTTTTCGCTGAACAAAATCACGCCGACGCATGAGCCGAGCCCCATCGTTTTTAATGTTTCAGGACTTTCTGCGCATTTAATTTCCGACAGTCCGACATGAATCACAAGGACGACTTCCTTTCAATTAACTTAAGAATGACGTCCATGGATTCAGGAGCAGGGAAAAAAAGAAATTCTCCTTTTAATTGATTGTTGCTTCCCTGATTACGCAAAACCGCATCCATAAGAATAACTGAGTCATCACTAAGCGATAGTTCGACCAGTCCTTCGCCAAGTATGGCTCCTTCCATATCAATAGCGCAGATGGGCGGGGATTGCGTCAGAGATACTTCCAGTAGAGCAGAAAGAGCAGATAAATAAGAACCGCACAATATATTACTGATTTCACTGAAAACCGATTTGCCTATTCCGCCGTCAAGAACCGAAGCGCCCGGCACGAGTTCCCGGATGAGCCGATCGGCAAGACTGACTTCGAACATCATGAAAAAGTGTCCGCTCAGTCCCCCCTCGACTTGAATGTATGAAGTAGCCACGTGTTTTTCAGTATCATGGTTAAGAAGTTCGGCAAGAGTCAGAATTTTAACCGTGGGGATTTTCAGCTCCACACGTTTGTTCAGAAGGAGGGACAGTGCGGACGCCGCATGGCCCGCACCGATGTTCCCCACTTCTTTCAGCAAATCAAGATGGGCGGGCAGCAATTCTTCTAAATTATGCACCCTTGTTACACCTCAATTCGTTTGATTTCATCAACTTCCTCTTCGTTCAGTACACGGTCCAGATTCAATAAGATCAGCAAATCATCGTTGACAATTTTGGCAACACCATTTATGTACTCCGCCTCGGGTCCGCCGACAATATCAGGTGTTTTTTCAATGCTGTTTTTCTTTATATCCATGACCTCTTTTGCCGAATCCACGAGAAGACCGACCTGGAGCTCGCCCACATCAGCGATGATAATCCTGCTGTCTGCCGTCAGCTCGGCACGGTTCATATGAAAGCGGCTGCGCACGTCAATCACGGGAATGATTAAACCGCGGAGATTCATGACTCCCTCAACATATTCCGCCGCATTCGGCACTCGCGTGACGGGCTGGATACGTTCAATCGAAAGAACCTGGTCAATCGGCACACCGTACGTTTCACCGTTCAGTCTAAAAAGAATAACCTTGAACGATTCTCCTTCCATATTTTCCATCGTCCATTCCTCCTCATGCATTTTCTTTCAGGGACGCCTTTTTTTGGTGATCGATCAAGGCGCGGCAGTCAAGAATCAAGGCAACTTTGCCGTCGCCAAGAATTGTCGCGCCGGAAAATCCTTTGACGGATTTCAAATACCGGCCCAGAGGTTTGATCACGATATCCTGATAACCGAGCAGTTTTTCGGTGACAACACCGGCCAGTCTGTCGCCGCTCCTTACGAGAACAATAGAGCCCGAATGGACCTCTCCGCTTTTCTTTTGTATGGATGACGTTTCTTTTGCCTCCGGGATATCCAGGTAATCTTTAAGACTGACAAGAGGTACAATCCGGTTCTGATAGCTCATGACCTGGCGACTGTTTACAGACTGGATTTTCAATTGACGGATCAGCGCTGTTTCAACAATAGAGGTAATCGGTATGGCATAAATTTCCTGACCAGTCTGGATCAGCATGGCATTGATAATTGACAGAGTCAGAGGGAGTTTTACCGTAAATTTAGTCCCCTTGTCGGGTGACGAATCGATCAGAACCGTTCCGCTTAACGAATGGATTTTGCTCTCGACAACATCCAAACCGACACCGCGCCCCGAAATATCCGAAATCTTATCCGCCGTACTGAATCCCGATTCAAATAACAGATGATACACATCCTTGTCCGACAAAAGAGCGGCAGACTCTTTTGGGACAAGGCCTTTTTCCACCGCCTTTGACAGTACCTTCTCACGATTGATGCCAGCTCCGTCGTCTTCAATTTCGATAATGACGTGGTTGCCGCTGTGATAGGCTTTAAGCGAAAGAATCCCTTCCGGAGATTTGCCCTTTTTCTCGCGGACATCCGGATGTTCAATGCCGTGGTCCATCGAATTGCGAATCATATGCATCAGCGGATCGCCAATTTCATCAATGACCGTACGGTCCAGTTCTGTCTCTGCTCCGCTGATCACCAGTTTAACTTTTTTGTTCAGCTCTTTTGAAAGGCTGCGCACCATTCTTGGAAAACGATTGAACACTTGTTCAATGGGTTCCATGCGAAGGTTCAGGATCGTTTCCTGGAGCTGATCGGATATTCTTTTCAATGTATCCACAGAATCTTTCAATTCCAGGTTGTTTAGAGAAGATGAAATTTTTTCCAAGCGGCTGCGATCAATGATCATTTCTTCAAAAAGATTCAGAAGATGATCCAGTCGATCCAGATTGACCCGAATCGTTTTAGCCACTGCCTGATGCCCCTGCCCGGCAGAAGGGGCGTGCCCGTTTTCCTGCTTATGACGATCCGTTTTTTGTTCGTTACGGTCGTTGCTGTTTTTTTCAGAATCAACGGCCCCTATTTGTGATAAATCAGCACGGTCAATTTCCGAAATCCCCATTACGGCATCGTAAACTTCTTCTTTTCCTTGGTCCGTGACCAGGATATAGGTAAATTGTCTGTCAAAGGCTTCCTTTTCGATTTCCTCCGTGGGTGGAACAGATTTCATGATTGTACCCATCTTTTCAAGCGCATTGGAAACCATAAGAGCGCGAGCCGCTTTCAGCACACAATTCTGATTCAGTGTTACAATGACCTGAAAAACGTTCATGTCCAGAGCCAGTGCCTGCTTAATCATGTCATTCTCATAAGAGTTAAAATCATAATCTCCAGTCGGCTGATTTTGACTTGAGCTGTCCGTTTTCTCAACGGTTGCCGCTAAAGCGTTCTCTGTTCCCGACGTCTGATCCGGATGAATCTTCTCTGGACCGCCGGCAAGTGCGCGGAGCTTTTCCATCACCTCTCCCGCATCTTTTTGGTCTCCGCCGCCCTGTTCAATAGAGTCAACCATTGCCTCCAGCAACTCCAGAGTTTCAAATAGAACATCGATCATCGCAGCGGAAACCTCTATTTTTTCATGGCGCAAAGCATCAAAAACATTTTCCATCATGTGCGTCAGTTCCATCATATTTCCAAAGCCCATCTGACCCGAGCTGCCTTTTAAAGTATGGGCAGACCGGAAAATACTATTGATCAGTTCAGGATCACCAGTCTTTTCCTCCAAGACCAATAATTTATCGTTCAGATTCT
Organism: Sporolactobacillus putidus; assembly: GCF_014647035.1. Classification (GTDB taxonomy): domain Bacteria; phylum Bacillota; class Bacilli; order Bacillales; family Sporolactobacillaceae; genus Sporolactobacillus; species Sporolactobacillus putidus. The sequence goes on from NZ_BMOK01000002.1 coordinate 61,742, forward strand.
GTAAATGCTCACGGGCTTCGTCAATAAATACACCTAAATATTGGCTCATGTCCATTTTTCAGTCAGCTCCCCGAATTCCAAATTGGCGGCATATTGCCGAAGCAACCCGATACAGCGGACACACCTCGTCGACTTTCCCGGTTTCGATCGCCGCTTTGGGCATGCCATATACGATACATGACTCCTCCGATTCAGCAATGGCATAGACATTGTTTCTTTTTTCCTTCAATTCTTCCAATCCTTCGGCACCATCCTTGCCCATCCCGGTTAAGATCGCAATAACAAAAGAACTTTTCTTTACCATAAGAAGAGATTTGAGCGTCACATCCACTGCAGGCCTGACCCCGTGAACAGGCACTGAATCCGACAGATGAACGGAAAGTCTGCCGTTCTCATTTTCTGTGACATGCAGATGAAAACCGCCGGGCGCAATGTAGACATGACCCTTTTCCAGCACTTCCCCCTCTTTTGCTTCACTGCATTTCAGCGCTGAGAGCCCGTTCAGTCGCTCCGCAAGAGATTGAGTAAACCGGGGGGGCATGTGCTGAACAATCAGGACAGGCGCCGGCAGGTTCTCTTTTAAGGCGGGAATGACGGTCTGAAGAGCTTTCGGACCGCCAGTGGATGTTCCGATAAGGACAAGTGAAGCGTTACCGGCAGATGCCGTGTCGGTTGTCTTCGAAACAATTTTAGAAACAGGCCGTGTATACTTTTGAGCTTCTATTGGCTGGCAATGTACCGCCGGCCCCGAACGGACGGCCTGCCTTATTTTTGTCTGCAGTTCAAGCTGAATCCGTTCGATATTGCCCGGCCCTGCAGAAGGTTTGAAAATAAAATCAAACGCTCCGCTGCTGATCGCTTCAATCACATAATGGGCGTTTTTGTCTGAAGCTCCGCTGACCATGATGGTCGGTGTGGGCTGCCGTGCCATAATCTCGTGAAGGACATAAAGCCCGTCCTTCTCCCCAGACAGGACAATATCCAGAGTCACGATATCCGGTTTATATTTTGCCAGTTTCATAAGCGCATCATCAGCGTTTCTCGCTGTCGCGATCACGTGCATAGACACATCTTCTTCGATCATCGCTTTTAATGTCTGCCTCATAAATGCCGAGTCGTCGACAACCAGCACTTGAATGGGGTCCATAATTACTTACCTCTCAATAGTTCAAAATATTTTTTGACTCTTAAGACGAATGGAGAAACTGCCTGTTCATCCTGGCATTGAACAAGAAAAGCCCGTGCTAAAAGTCTCATATCAATACTGAATCTGGAGTGGGGATACCGGATAACGCAAGGACTTTGTTCTCTTACGGAACGAATCACAGCATTGTCGCGATGTAAAGCGGTCAGCCATTTCAGATCAACATGAATATACTTTCTCGCTGCTTCGGACAGTCGCTGCCAGGTTTCTTTTCCTTCATGTAAATTACCAGTCATATTCACAACACAGGAAACCGACAATCGGGTATTTTTTGAACATATCATTTTGAGAGCAGAGTACCCGTCCGCCATCGCAGGAGGTTCCGGCGTTGTCACCAGAATCATCTGATGAACTGCAAGAACATAATGAAGCATATCATCTGTTACGCCAGCCCCAAAGTCAAAGATAATAAAATCATATCTTTCTTTGATTTGTTCGATCTGTTCAAGCAGAGAATCAAGGCGCTTTCCGTCAGGACGAAATAAAGTTGACAGGCCGTTCCCGCCTGCAATAAAAGAAATATTTCCGGGTCCCCTGAAAATGGCATCTGAAAGTTGAAGCTGATCATGAACGCAGTCTGCGATGTGGGGCAGAGACGACCGGCCCACCAGGTGTTCTATGTTCCCCATTCCGACATCCAGATCAATAATAAGCATCCTCTTGCCCAATTGGCTCAATGCAACGGAAAAGTTAACAGAGAAAACGGATTTGCCTACGCCGCCTTTACCACTGATCACACCAATGACCACTGCTTCTGAATTTGTTTTTTTTTCGGCAACTGCCCGCTGTCTCAATTTTTCAGCCTGATCATTGTTCATTTATATCACCCAGCATATGATTTATGAGTTCCCGGACGTTCGGAGCCTGCAAATCATCCGGAACATTCTGTCCGTTCGTTATGTAAGCGATCGCCTTCTGCGGATGATTCAACAAGGTGCTCACAATAGCACCGTATGTCTGCGTTTCATCGATCTTAGAGACGATCACCCGGTCTACCGGAAGCTGATCGAATTGTTCAATCATCGCATTGATATCTTCATACTTGGAAGTTGCCGAGATAACCAGATAGAGACCGATACGCCGATCATCGTCAATGAGCCGGGCCAGTTCTTGAACATATTGCTTATTTTGAAAATTTCTGCCCGCCGTATCAATGAACACGTGATCAAAATCCGCATATTTTTCGATTAATCCATGGAAATCTTTCTCTGAGTAAGCCACATCTATAGGTACATCCAAAATATCCGCGTACATTTTCAGCTGATCAATCGCTGCAACACGAAACGTATCGGAAGTAATAAACGCCACCCTTTTCCCTTCATCCAGGACAGCGCGTCCCGCCAATTTCGCGATCGTCGTCGTTTTCCCGACTCCCGTCGGACCGATCAGCATGACATACTTGTTCGGCAAAATCGGACTCTGAAAACGGCGCGGATCCAGTTTTTGTATCAGCTGCGCCCGGAGCAGGCGCACAAGCTCTGCTTCCGTCAGCTTTTCATCACTTTGATACCATTTCTTGACCAACATTTTCAGCTGTTCATCAATGTGCCTTTCATTCAACCCCTGCTCATTCAGCCTTCTGCGAAACCGGTCGATGTTTTCAGGGCCTGAGAACAATCGATCAACCTTGTCCATTGTCCGGCGAAAGGGCAGACGGTCAGCTTTACCGGAAAGAGAAGTCAGCATTTCATCCCTATTTTCGGTAGATTTTGGAAGAGTTTTTAGCGCGAAATCCTGTTCCGTATCACTTGCCGCAAGTACTTCAATATTTTCTTTTTTAAACAGATTGAAGAACCGGCCGTTTTTGACTTTTTTTGTATGAAAAATAACCGCGTCATTTCCGAGTTCTTTTTTTACTTTCTCAATGGCCTGGGTCATCGTCGGAGCAATAATTTTCTTCATTTTCATGCCGCATTCAGCACCCCAATGCTTTGGACTTCCACATTCGTTTCCAGTTCATTATAGGACAAAACGTAAATATTTGGAAAGTAGCGTTCTGTCAATTGATGAACATACATGCGGACGGCAGGCGAACAGAGAATAACCGGGTCGCTGTCCATATCCGCCCACTTTTCAACAGCTTCCGATAAGTTTTTCAATATCCGTGTCGTCGAGCCGGTGTCCATTGCCAGAAAATTTCCATGTTCCGTTTTTTGAACAGACTCCGAAATTTTCCGCTCAAGGTCCGGGCTAAGCGTAAGCACTTTAAGCGACTCACCCTGTTTCGCAAACTGTTCAGTAATCTGCCTGGATAAAGATTGACGCACATACTCGGTCAGTAATCCCGGATCCTTGGTCATCTGAGCATAATCGGCAAGCGTTTCAAAAATAACAGGAAGTTTTCTGATCGACAGTTTTTCCTTTAATAAATTAACCAGCACTTTCTGTACATCGCCGATGCTGAGCGGTTCAGGTGTCACTGCTTCGACCAGGGCGGGATACTGTTCTTTCAAATGATCAACAAGCTGTCTGACCTCCTGCCGGCCGACAAGTTCGTAAGCATGACGGCGCAGCACTTCAGTCAGATGTGTAGAAACGACCGAAGGCGGGTCCACAACAGTATAACCGGACATTTCCGCACGCTCTTTTGTCTGCTCATCGATCCAAAGTGCTTTCAGACCAAATGCCGGTTCCTTTGTCTCCATCCCCTTTATCGAATCATCTTCCACGCCGGGGCTCATGGCCAGGTAATGGTCGAGCATCAACTCACCTTCCGCCACTTCGCTTCCGTTAATCTTGATACGATACTTGTTAGGCTCAAGCTGAATATTATCCCGGATCCGAACAACTGGCAGAACGATACCCAGTTCAAGAGCGAGCTGGCGTCGAATCATCACGATCCTGTCCAAAAGATCACCGCCCTGGCTGCTGTCGGCCAGCGGCACGAGCGCGTAGCCGAATTCAAATTCGACAGGGTCCATATGCAGTAAGTTGATCACATTTTCCTGGCTCTTGAACTTCTCCTCCCTTTGCTTGTCTTGATCCTGGGTAATGGTCTGTACGGCCTTCCGCCGATTACGCCGGATCAGCAGTCCCCCGGCAACCATGAGCAAGGCAATCGGCAGTGTCGCAATCATACCGATTGGAGTCAATCCGAGAATGAAAATCACGATGCCGGCGACAACCAGCATAGCCGGAAATGCAAGAAGCTGATCCGAAACTTCTTTTCCCATGTTACTTTCCGATGAGGATCTCGTGACAACAATGCCTGTGGCCGTCGAAATGAGGAGTGCAGGAATCTGGCTGACAATACCGTCGCCAACCGATAGGAGACTGAAATTTTGTGCCGCGCTGGCCAGGGGCATCCCCAGCTGTGCCATGCCGATGATCATGCCGACAATTAAATTAATGGCGACGATGATCATACTCGCAATAGCGTCGCCCTTTACAAATTTGCTGGCCCCGTCCATCGCTCCATAGAAATCAGCTTCACGCGTAATTTTCTCGCGTCTTTTTTTTGCTTCCTGATCATTAATCAACCCCGCATTCATATCGGCATCAATACTCATCTGCTTGCCGGGCATGGCATCCAGTGTAAACCGGGCAGCGACTTCGGCCACCCGTTCCGCGCCTTTAGTGATAACGATGAACTGTACGATGATCAGAATCATGAACACGACCAGACCGACGATGACATTGCCTCCGACAACGAACTGGCCAAAAGCCGCGATCACCTGACCGGCATCCCCCTTTGTCAGGATCAGCCGGGTCGTTGAAACATTTAATCCTATCCTGAACAGGGTCATAATCAGCAGCAGAGAGGGAAAAACCGAAAATTCCAGTGCCTCTGAGACATTCAGGGTGACAAGGAGAATGACCAGTGCAAGAGATATATTCAATATAATGAGAAAACTGAGCAAAGATGACGGAAGGGGAATAATCAGCATCATCACGATCAGAATTACGCCAAACATAACAATATAATCCCGGTTTTTCATTGTTCTCCTCCTCTCCGCTTTCCGGCCTTTCCCTTCAAACGATAAACGTAAGCGAGAATCTCAGCGACCGCCTGAAAAAATTCTTCAGGCACAACATCACCGATCTCGAGCTGGTGATAAAGGGCTCTTGCCAGTGGTTTTTTTTCAATAATCGTGATTCCATGTTTCCTTGCGACCTCTTTAATCTTAAAAGCGAGATGATCCGAACCCTTTGCAATAACTTTCGGGGCGCTCATTTTTTCAGCATCATATTGCAGCGCAACCGCAAAATGCGTCGGGTTCGTAATCACCACATCTGCATGAGGCAGATCCTGCATCATACGGCGCATCGCCATTTGTTTCTGCCTTTCCCGGATTTTTGCTTTTATTTGAGGATCTCCTTCCATCTCTTTGTACTCATCTTTAATATCCTGTTTGGACATCCTCATATTTTTTTCATAATCGTACTTTTGGAACAGATAGTCGAGCAGAGACAGCAGAATCAGTGCCAGAGAGGCTGCCATACCCATATCCAGAACAATCTTAGCCATCGTGCCGAGACCGTCCCCGATTGATTTACCTGCCGATTCCGAAATGGGAACACGATTGATCCAGATGACTGAAAAGGCGACCAGTCCGATGAATGAAATTTTCAGAATCGATTTTAATAATTCAATAATGGCTCTCAGAGAATAAATGCGCTTCAAACCGCTAAGCGGATTCATGCGTTCCGGTTTGAACAGAATCAATTCAGGATGAAACAGAAAACCGACCTGAAACAGTTGCCCTGCGATGCCGATGGCCAGCGTCAGGATCAGAATCGGTAGAAGCATGCTGAGAGACTGCAGGGTGATATCGGAAAAAAGCTGGTGAACATTATTTTCTGTAAGATCCGTATGCAGCTTATTGCTGTAAATATTGGTCATCAATTCCGAAAGCTTTTGGCCGACTGTCCCGCCCGCCATACGAAAATAAAGGAAAAAAGCGAGCAGACTGACCGCAGTGCTTAGATCGGCGCTCTTGAAAACCTGTCCTTTCTTCCGGCTTTCTTCCCGCTTATGCGGTGTCGCCTTTTCAGTTTTTTCTCCCGCAAAATACTGCAGATCGACAGGATAATGAGACAGTTCCATAAGCGTCAACTCCCCAGCAGACGCATATAATTGTTAAAAATTTCCGTCATTGAATCAAAAATCACGCGAAAGAGTCCGATAAACATTGGAAAGACAATGAGCATAACAAGAAAACCGACGATGATCTTCAGCGGCAGCCCGACAACAAAAACGTTAACCTGGGGCACGGTACGGGCCACAAGGCCGATCGCGACGTCCACGAGAAAAAGGCAGCCTATAATCGGCATGGCGAGCTGCATAGCAATGACAAACATCTGCGCAGTCAGACGCGCCACAAAATCAACCGTATTTCCGCTCGCCAGATGCACATTCATCTGACTGAGCGGAATCAGCTTAAAACTGTAAAACAGCCCGCTGATCAGCATATGGTGGGCATCAACCCCAAGAAAAAAAAGCAGTTGAAGCATGCTGAGCAATTGCCCGGTCAGCGGAGAAGACGCTCCATTTTCCGGGCTGATCGTGTTCGCGATGGCAAAACCCATCTGCAAGTCTATAAACGAACCGGCAAACTGCACCGCATACGTGATCACTGCGACCACAAACCCCATCGACAGCCCCACGACCGCTTCCTTTATAATTAGAAGGACGAATGTCCCGTTAAGAGGTATCGTCTGGCTCTTGAACAAGGTCACATCAATCAGTATGGACAGCGTAACCGCAAGTCCGATTTTGACCTGCGCCGGGATCGTCTGATAGGAAAAAACAGGCACCGTGGCTAGAAAGCTCGCAATTCTGACCAGAACAAGTAAAAATACAGGAATAATATTTATGAGAGACACTCTTTTATGTTCCTTTGCTATCTGATAAAGTTTGGAAGGTTGGCGAAAATATTTTCCGTAAACGCAAGCATTTTTGAGAGCATCCACGGGCCAAAAAGAATTAACCCGAACAGGACCGATGCGATCTTTGGGATGAAGGCAAGTGTCTGCTCCTGAATTTGCGTAGCCGCCTGAAAAATACTGACAACAAGACCGATCACAAGCGAGAGCACGAGCAGAGGTCCGCCGACCATCAAGATCACCATGACACTTTGATCCGCAATGGATAGGACCATTTCCGAACTCATTCTTCCACCCTTCTTTCTAATAACTTTTTAGAAGTGATGCAACAATCAAGTACCATCCGTCCACCATGATGAACAGCAAAATTTTGAAGGGAAGCGAAATCATCACGGGCGGGAGCATCATCATCCCCATCGCCATCAGAATGCTGGCGACAACCATGTCAATGACTAGAAAGGGAATAAAGATCATAAAGCCCATCTGAAAAGCCGTTTTCAGTTCGCTTATTGTAAACGCGGGAATGAGAGCCGTTAATGGAATATCATCAATTTTGCTCGGCATCTTGTACTTCCCATAACTCATGAACAGGTCAAGATCTTTCTGACGTGTTTGTTTCGCCATAAATTCCTTAACCGGCGCTTCTGCTTTCTTGATCGCCTGCTGCTGACTGATATTCCCTTTAAGATAAGGCTGAATGGCGTTCGTATTGACCTGTCCGTAAACCGGCCCCATGATGAAAAAAGTAAGAAAAAGAGCCAGCCCGATCAGTACTTGATTCGGCGGTGCCTGCTGGGTTGACAGCGAGGTCCGCACAAAAGACAGAACAACAATAATGCGTGTAAAGGAAGTCATCATGATCAGAATGGCCGGAGCAAGGGACAGGATCGTCAGAATAAAAAGAAGCTGTACAGTCGTGGCGACTCCCTGAGGCTGGCTCGTGAAAAAACTCGAAGGGATACCCGGTATGCTATTCATGCTTCTCTTCCCCCTGAAAAATCTCTTCCATTCTGTCTGAACGCTCCTTTTTCAATTGATCAAGAGATTCCTTAAGAAGCGGCTTCAGAGATTTTGACCCGCCCTTATTCTGTACGCTCCGTTTTTTCAACGTTTTTTCTGCCGTCCAATTCACAATCTTTCTGACATTTCCTTCAATAAAATCCGGCTTTCCTTCCTGATTGACCAGGCTTTCAATCGTATTGGGATCGGTTATCTCCTTAAGCAGCTGCACCGTCTCACCGACACCGACAACAAGAACTTCATCCCCCAAGTGGATGAGCTGTACTGAACGATTGGCCCCGACGGACACCCCTCCTATATTTTTCAAGGCACTGCCTTCATGAAATCTTCCAGTCCGTTTCGCAACAAAATGATACAGAAGGTAGATAAGTCCAAGAACAAGCAGCAAAGCAAAAACTAATTTAAGAAAAGTAACGAAGAGATCCGGGGTCCCGGTCATTGAAGAGCCAGCCTGACTATCTGAGGCCGCATTACTGTTTCCCGTATTCTTGGTTTTTGAAGCCGGGTGCTGCATGTTCTGCTGATTTTTAAACATATCTTCGACTGTTCCGTTTCCGGAGCCTGCAGCCGAGGCGTTGGCGCCTTGCCCGAAAAAAAGGGCGAGAACAACAATGACAAAGAACAGCCTTTTTTGAAACACACTGTCACCTTCTTCTTTCTAAATTACCCCAAAGTCTTTTTGATCGCCTCAATGACACGGTCTGCCTGGAAAGGTTTGACGATAAAGTCCTTTGCTCCCGCCTGAATGGCATCGATCACCATGGCTTGCTGGCCCATCGCGGAACACATAATGACCTTGCAGTCCGTATCGAGCGACTTGATCTTTTTCAGCGCCTGAATACCGTCGAGTTCCGGCATCGTGATGTCCAGAGTAACAAGATCAGGCTTCAACTCTTCATATTTGGCAACTGCTTCGTTTCCGTTCGCCCCTTCGCCAACGACCTCGTATCCGTTTTTTTTCAGAATGTCTTTCAGCATCATTCTCATAAAAGCTGCATCGTCTACAACAAGAATGCGTCCCGCCACAAAAATCCCTCCAAAAGTCTTTAATCGTATTAATGTATCAGTGCATAGAATGAAAAAAATACTTACAGGTCTTTAATTCGATCCAAGTGATTCTGTATTTCAGTAATTCGGATTCCAAAGTTTTCATCGACAACCACAACTTCGCCTTTTGCCACATATTTTTGATTAACTAGGATATCAATCGGCTCACCCGCCAGCTTGTCCAGTTCTATGATTGACCCCGGACCCAGTTCAAGCACTTCTTTCACGGTTTTCTGAGTGTGCCCGAGTTCAACGCTGACGTCGAGCGGAATATCCATTAAAAGCTCCAGATTGCGCGGCACGGGTTTGCCAGACAAAGGGGGTTCCTGGCCGAAATCCGAAAATTCCACCGGCTGGACATCTTTGTGATTTGCAGCATGATTTGACCGCTCGTTTGACCCATTGGATTCAAACGAAACACCGCTGTTTTCCTGCGCTTTCCGGGGCTCCGGTTCTTGCAGGGAAGGTATTGCGGATGTCTGATCTGTTGCCGCCGCTGTCTCTTCGGACCGATTCTCTGGATTTATTTTCTCAGTCTGTTTTACCATAGTTTCATTGACCACGCTGCCTGTTTCACTCAGCAACGTGCTGACAAGCTGCTTTCCAAAAGGGATCGGAACAAGCTGCATGATATGAGAGTCAACCAGGGAGCCTATCTTTAGGCTGAAAGAAATTTCAAACATGCGCCCATCTTCCGGAATATACTCGATCCCCTGATGCGTCTTTATATCCATTAACCTGAGATCAGGCGGTGAAATGTCGATTCGGCGATTGAAGACCGTAGACAGAGCCGTAGAGGATGAACCCATCATTTGGTTCATGGCTTCCTGGACCGCGCTCATCTCCATTTCATTTATATCCGATGTCGGGTGGATTCCGTCCCCGCCCATCATCAGATCGGCAATGACACTGGCATCTTCGGTTTGAATCACAAGCATGCAGGATCCTTGAAATCCCTCCGTGTAGTTAACCAGAACGGATACGTGGGGAACAGGGAACTCTTCACTAAGATTATTTCTATCGACAAGCCGGACCTCAGGTGTCGTTATCTCAACTTTCTGATTCAAAATAGTGGACAGAGCAGTTGCTGCACTGCCAAATGAAATATTGCCGATTTCGCCCAGCACATCTTCTTCGGTCTCAGACAAGTCGTCTATCTTAGCTGCTGTTTCCTGTTCTTTTTTCTTATCAGTGCCTGACTGATGGCCGAGAAGTGCATCAATTTCTTCTTGTGAAAGTTGTCCGTCACTCATCAAGGGTATCCTCCTCTATGCTGGATTTAATGATTTGGACAGCCATTTGCTTGTTCCTTTTTCCTGGCTGAGCGAAAAATTTAGGAAAACCCCCGACATCAATCACAATCGGATCCTCCAAATGCTGATTCAGCTTGATCACATCCCCGACCTCCAACTGCAGTAACTCTTTCACGGTAACTTTTGAATTTCCCAGACGTGCACGAACATCAAGTATTGAATTTTCAACACGTTGCCGCAGTACCTGATACTCTGCCTGGGTCGGATCATTCTTCTTTTCATTCATCCAATAGTGCATCGACAGCTTCTGGATCACCGGCTCAAGGACAACGTGAGGGATACAGAGGTTAATCATGCCGCTGGATTTGCCGATGACCGCCGACAGCGAGATAACAATAACCGTCTCGTTCGGAGAGACAAGCTGAAGAAACTGCGGATTGGTTTCAAATTCGAGCAATCCGGGATTCAGGTCTTCTACAACGGAAGACCATGCTTCTTTCAAAGAAGAAAGGGATCCTTCGAACAGGCCTTTCATCAAATTTGTCTCGATCTCGGTTAGATTCTCAATTTTGTTTATGCTGACTCCCTCGCCTCCAAGAAGGCGATCCAGCATAGCATAAGCGACGTTCGGATTAATCTCAATAATCAGGTGCCCCTCAAGCGGCAGTGCTTCAATAATATTCAGAACAGTGGCTGATGGAATCGAGCGGATGAATTCCTCATAGGGAACTTGATCCACGGAAGCCACGGATATTTGCACATAAGTCCTCAGATGGGCGGAAAAATAAGAGGTCAGCAGCCTGGCGTAATTTTCATGTATGCGGGTCAGGCTCCTGATCTGGTCTTTGGAAAAACGCAATGCTCTTTTAAAATCATAAGCACGAACCCTTGGTTTGCTTTCTTCTTTTTTTAGCTCTTCAGCATCCATTTCACCTGTTGAAATGGCTGAGAGCAATGCATCAATTTCAGACTGTGACAATATGTCGGCCAATTATCGGATCATCTCTTTTCAACCTTTGATGACTTTACTGAACAATTTTCTCCGTCGTATAGACATGTGTGACTGTACCGCTCCTGAGAAAGCTGTTCAGCCGGTTTTTAATCAGGTTTTCCAGATTTGCTAGTCCCTTCTGATCCTGAAGGTTGGCAGGTGTCATTCCTGAGACCGTGTAAATGACGGCATTCTTGACTTGAAAAGACCGTTTTGATAATTCGTCTTTAGCAGCACTGTTGGAAACCTGTATATTGAAATCGACCTTAATGAAGTGATCTCCGCTAATGTTGGTTGTGATTTCTCCTGTTGCCAGCGTGAGATTATTCACAATCTGATCGATGCTCGGATTTTTCACATCCGACTTGCTCTGGGCTATGCCATTCATAACAAAGAAAACAGTGATGATGCCGATAATCATCAGTGTCATGATAATAAACGTAATATTTATTACTCTGTTTTTGAACATCGCAGCACACTTTCCTCCGCCCGCGCAGCAGGCATCCATGAGATTTGCTTCAGAAAACGGGTCACGCGCTGATCAATTTGATCAACCGTCTCTTTGACGACCAGCTTCTTCCCCGTCGTTAAAGTAAGGGTCGTATCAGGCAGTGCCTCGATCTGTTCAATGAGAAAAGCATTTAACATAAAAGGCTGTCCATTTAGGCGTGTCAACTGAATCATAGGCTCAAAAAATTGAGCGGGGTCTGAAGCAACTGCCCCTGCTCACTCCTTCCTCAATTATTGTTTCAGATTGACAAGCGTCTGAAGAACCTGATCGGCGGTTGTAATCGTCTTGGAGTTTGCCTGATAGGCACGCTCCGCTTCAATTAGATTTGTCATTTCATCGGTCAGGTCAACATTGGAAGCTTCAAGCGCGTTTTGCTGGATCGTCCCCTGACCGTTCGTCGCCCCATTTCCGTTGGCAGCGCCGGAAGCTGTTGTGGCCTGAAGCAATGAGTTGCCCACTTTAGCAAGCCCGCCCGGATTGGAGAACGTAAAAAGGTCGACCTGTCCGAGATTGACATTGGCCCCAGCCGTTGTGACTCCTTGAATAACCCCCTGATTATTTACCGTGAAAGAGGATAGGTCTGTAAATGTATTGTGGTTTTGGCCGGCAGGGTTAATGGTAAGCGCCATGCCCTGTGAATTGACAAGGCCATTTCCTGCACTGTTCTTCTTAAAATCTCCGGCCCTCGTGTAATACGCGTTCCCTGTGCCGTCGGTTACTTGAAAATAGCCTTCACCATTGATGGCCAGGTCATAGGGATTGCCTGTCGGATTGATCGTGCCGCCGGTCACGATATTGTCGATCGAACCGGCCTGTGAGCCGAGGCCGACCTGAATGGCATTCTGATTGGCCTGTGGTCCCTGCAGCTGCTGGCTGAAAATATCCTCAAAATTGACTCGGTTTTTCTTGAATCCTGAAGTGTCGACGTTCGCGATATTGTTGCCAATAACATCCAAGTCTGTCTGGAAATTTTTCAGTCCTGAAACACCTGCTCCTAATGAACGCAATAACATGAATCATTCCTCCTTTTAATTGGCTGCTTCTGTCAGTCCGCAGTCTCAGCCTTCCTTAAAAAGGTCCGGCCGGTTAATGATTGATTACAATTGTTCCGTTAATGTTTGTAAAAATGTGCGATGACGCTTCCTGAAGATCCATAGCCGTAATGACCATATTCCTTGGTGCGTTGACCACAAGAGCCGCCTTTCGCGTCAGCACCAGTGAATCGCCTATACCCATTTTCCCCGCTTGTTTCATCTTAAGATAGATCTGGTTCCAGTCCTGTGAGGACAGATGGATATTTCGCTGGATGAACCGGTCTTTTGCATGTTTTGTCAACTTTACAGGAAGCTGATTAAGCTCTTCTGTCAAAGTCTGTTTAAAAGAACTGCTTTCTTTTTGACGATCCGAATCCGTTCTCCTTTCAATGGCACCCTCACCTACAACTGAAGGCGGGTAATAGGCGTATCTTTCAATAGGATTCATCCCTGCTGTGCTGCCTGACTTCCAGCCGGATCACTGATTTCCGTGACGGTTGACGGATCCACTGACTGGCCGTCTTTCGTCATATAGCTTATCTGACCATTTTTAATGGTGACCGCCCCGACAATGCCGCTGACGGGACTAGGTGCCGTACTGCTGCTGCTATCTGCCGCCAGCTGCCAGGTGATTTCTTTCCCGATCATCGTAGCCCTGCTTGACAGACCACTGTCTGTCTGTGAAGCAACCAATTGATCGATTGCCGACGTCATGTTCTGCGTTTGTTCAAGAGATGAAAATTGGGCCAATTGAGAAACCATTTGTGTATTATCAAGCGGTGATGAAGGATCCTGGTTAGTCAGCTGCGCCACAAGGAGCTTCAGAAAATCGTTCTTGTTCAAAGTACTGTTCGGGTTTGACTGGGTTGTCGAAGCCGACCCCGCCGCCGTTGTTGCAGGTACACTCATTTCCTTAGATTCCTCCTGTCAGCCATTCCAAAAATGAATGGTCATATTCCTCATTTTCCACGGACATCGGCCCCTGCTTTTGACGATGCCCTTTTTCCTGTCCGCCGGACTGTCCGCTTCCTCCTTGAAAGGGTTGCTGATTTTGAGTCGATTGCTGGGACATGGCTCCCAATGTCTGCCCGTTTCTCGTTACATCAATCAGAGCAACGGGAATGCCTCTGCTGGCAAAATCCTGTCTCAGCTGAACCAAACCGGACTCCAGCAAGTCTTTTGCAGCCTTCGTTTCGGTCGCCAGCCTGGCCACAATACCACCGGAATCCTTCGTCAGCGTGATGGTTACCCGGCCCAGCTGCTCGGGATGGAGTGTCATCATCAGAGTTTGATCACTATTTTTGTCAATATGAAAAGAGGACTTAGCCAGCCATTCCGAAATCCTGTCCGACACCTGCCGGGGAACGGGAAGCTCTTTCCCCGCCGGTTGGGCGCCATTCTGGAAGGTCATCCAGAGTTCAACTTTATTCATTGCTCTGCCAAAAGCCGGTGGCTGTATCTGGACGGGCTTTTCGTATCCGGTCTTTTTAACGGATGTCCCTCCGTCTCCCTGGCTGCCTGATGAGTCCGCAGGCCTAATCACCGTACCGGTTGATACGAATTTTTGATCGGTTGTCGGTTGCTTTGGGGAGAGAGAACGGACATGCATAACGGGCAAAGGTTGTTGTGTCGCACCAGCCTGAACCTCAGCAGTCGCAGAACCATCCGTTCGGACCATCTGAAGACCCTTATCCAAAGCTATTACTGTCTCCTTTGAGATAATCGCGTCTTGAATACGGCCGGCCGCCGTACCAGACTCATGAGGATCAAGTGGCTGACCGGCGGTCCCGTTTGCCGTGTTTGCTTTCCCCGATGTATCTTCTGAAGCTATGAATCTCCCGTTCTCAACAGACTGCCCGCTTGGAACATCCGTCAAAAAATTTTTTCCGCTGACCACCGGATCGGTTGTTTTTTCGGGTCCGTGCGTACTTGTCATTCCGCGATTGTCGAATGTCCGGGACACAAGATTCTTTCTCGGACTTTCAGTCGTCCCGGGACTGACGAAAGTCCCGGAATGAAGTTCGGGAGGAAACCGTTTTATTGCTGAAGAACCTGAACCCAATTGGGCCGGCCCCGCAGCTGTATCCTTGACAATGCTCCGATATTGTTTTACTTCTGATGTATTTATGTCCTTTTCAATCTTGGATTTTTCGTCTTTAAGATTGGACGATACATTTGGGTTAAGAGAGCCCGGACCCGCTTCAGCAGGACTGAGTGAAAGTTGCTCTTTCTGTTTTTCTTTCTTCTTTTCCGGCACGTGATCCGGGTTATCTGATCGTCTTTTTGACTTCTCCGCGGTCAAACCGGCTGCCTGAAATTTGGCTCCACTGAAAGAGCCCTTTATGCCAGTTGAAAGGCTTTCGGCCGAATGGAAACGGTTCATGAGCGATAGAAAAGGGAGATCTGCCGCTTGTTTTTCAGAATTTTTTTTGACGGGATTCCGGGATCCGGAAACGTTTGAAATAGGGACAGTCACCCGATTCATTGCCAAAGTTATCACCTCCTTTCAAAGATTCTTTGATGGTCCATGCTGATTCAGAAATCAGAGTTCTATTTTATGGATAAGAACCGGCCGACGTTGAACTTGTCCCCGTCCCGCCGGCATTTGCTGCAGCCGGTGCGGAAGATGAAGCCTGAAGCAGCGGAGTCAGCGCCGCCGCTTTGTCTGCCGACATGTTCTGCAGGATCGCCGCTTTGGTCTTATCGTCCAGCATGTTTATGTATTCTGCCGCCTGATTGGTCGGAAGTTTTTCAAAAATAGCTGCCGCTTTTGCCGGGTCCATGTTTCGATAGGTCTGTGCATAAACGGCCTGTCTTGCCGTCTGCGACTGTTTCGACGCTGTACTGCTCTTCTGACTGGCATCCGCCTGCGCCTGTTTCAGCTGCGTGTTCAGTTGAGAAATCTGATCCGACTTACTGACACTGTCGCTTTGCAACTGTTTTATCGTTGACTGCTGCGCGGCTACCTGCTGTTTCAAGGATACGATCTGATCCGAGACCGCGGACGACCCTCCTGAAAGTTGAGCGGAACTGCCCGAGCTTCCTCCGAACAAAAGGTTCTTCGCTTCGTCAACCGGATTCAGTCCGGCGAGTTTTAGAAAAAGAGCGATCAATAAAAGCAGAAAAACGGCAGGAACGAGAATCGAAAGAAGAACTTTCATTAACCGTAAACCGAAGCCTGCCTTTTTTTCCTCCATTTTCCTCATCCCTTCAGCTGTTTTTTGTGGAATGAAGAGCAGCTACTTCATCCAGCAGTCTCATTTCCTTTTTTCGCGCGGCACTGCGATTCATACGGCTCTGTTTTTGTTTTATTTTTTCATATTTTTTCACCTCAATCGCCTTTTTCAGCAAAACAGCCTTAAACTGTTCGAGCTGATACTTTGCCCGGTCATACTGCAAGGTTCGTTCAGTGATCAGACGCTCCATTTTTTCCACATCGTAAATCTGGCGTTTCATCAAATCAATAGTGATTGATTGTTTCATTTTATCCTGAAGATTTCTTTGAATGGATTTCTTTTCTTCAGCCAAATCCAAAAGTCCGTGAGCCAGCTGTTCGAAGCGGTCGAAAAGCACTCGATACTGTGTTTCAAGGCTTCTTTTTTCACTTTCTGCAATTTTCATGACGCGTTCAAGACGAAAATCAAGCACTATTTTCAGCTCCTCTGCCGAATTCTGAGATCAGTTGATCGACCGCTTCATCAAGCGACACCTTTACCGACTGGGGCTGGCATAAGTAACGAATGATCTTCGGATGAAACTGGATCGCTTCGTCGATAACCGCTGAACTTCCAGGCTTGTAAGCACCAATGCTGATCAAATCCTCGGACTCGGTATATTGGGCAAGAAGTGCACGAAAGTGTCCCGCAGCCTCAAGATGTTCGGGGGTTACGATTTCATTCATCACACGGCTCACACTCTTTAGCAGATTAACTGCCGGATATTGTCCTTTTTGGGCAAGTTCGCGGTCAAGGACGATGTGCCCGTCAAGAATTCCTCTCGCCGTGTCGGAAATCGGTTCGTCCAAATCATCTCCGTCGACCAGAACCGTATAGAATGCGGTGATTGTCCCATTCTCATCTGTACCGGTTCTCTCCAGAAGCCGTGGCAGCATGGCAAATACTGAGGGTGGGTAACCCTTGGTGGTCGGCGGCTCACCGACTGCAAGCCCGATTTCTCTTTGACTCATCGCGACGCGTGTCAGAGAATCCATCATCAGAAGGACATCTTTCCCTTTTGCCCGGAAATATTCTGCGATAGCCGTTGCTGTCATGGCACCTTTAATTCGCATTAATGCCGGTTGATCGCTGGTTGCAACGACAACAATTGAACGTTTCATGCCCTCAGGTCCGAGGTCTTTTTCCAGAAATTCTCTGACTTCACGTCCGCGTTCACCAATCAATGCAATCACATTCAAATCTGCCGAGGTATTTCTTGCAATCATGCCCATCAATGTGCTCTTTCCGACGCCGCTCCCGGCGAAGATGCCGACCCGTTGACCCTTGCCAACGGTCAGAAGTCCGCCTACCGAACGGATTCCCAATTCAATCGGCTCGGTGATTCGCGGTCTTTTCAATGGATCAGGGGGCGACTGATTAGTCGGAACAGCCGAAACCGGATTTGAAAAGTGCATACCCGACATGGGGTGCCCCATGCTGTCGCAAACTTGGCCCAAAAGTTCATCATTCACTTTGACATCAAGAGGTTTTCCTGTCGCCTCAACGAGACATCCAGGAGAAATATGGGCCACGGATGTATAAGGCATCAAAAGGATACTCTCTTCCTTAAAGCCGACCACTTCAGCCAGAACCTTTCGGTTGCCGCCTTTTATATGTATGAGACAGACATCGCCTACGGATGAAGATGGACCTTTGGATTCAACCAAAAGACCGACCACGCGATTGATTTTACCAAATCGACGATAACTGTCAATTGATGGAAGTGAAACGATCAACCGGTCCGCATTCATTTTCCCTTCTCCTCCATCAGTTCTTTCAATTTTCCCCTGATAACAGATAATTGGCTGTCCACACTGGCAACGATCTTCCCGAAAGACGTTTCGATGGTACAGTCATTTTCCGCAAAATCGCCGTCTGCATAGATAAAAATTTTAGCATCCTGAACGAGGGCATCCAGTTCTTTTTTTCGGCTATTCAGTTCTGCAAAACGGTTTGGAGAAATGGTTATTTTTATGGTTTCCTGATCTTTTACCTCACGGACTGCTTTTGAAACGAGCGAAAACCACTTGTCCTTATCAAGTGCAAGGGAAATACCAATGATTTTTTCAGCGACGGCCATCGACAGCTTCAAAATTTCCGGCTCTGCATCCTCCAGGTAACTCAGGTAAGCCGTTCGAGCCTGATCAATCAGATGATCAGCCTGCGCCACCCGCGACTCATAGCTTTTTTTTCCCTCATAAGTACCCTTTCTGAAGCCTTCTTCATAGCCCTCTTTCTCTTTGAGCCTGAAAGCCTCTTCTCTCCTTCTTTTTGCTTCCGCGTCATCTTTTTCGATTTGGCTGTCGAATTCCAAACGCCTCCGGTTTGCGTTCTCCAGTATCTCCGCCGCTTCCCGTTTTGCCCGGCGTATTTTTTCTTCCAAGGTTCTTTCGATAGATTCCCGATTCATCTCATTGTTCAAAGCATCCAGTTCCGGATCAATCGCCACCGACAACCTGATCACTTTTCTGTCATTTCCGGTCTCAGGAGATTTAATAATGTTAGACAATCACATCATCCCCCTGGCCGCGGGCGATGACAATTTCCCCGGCGTCCTCCAGTTTTCTGATCGTATTCACGATCCTTGTTTGTGCCTCTTCGACATCGTGCAGACGAACAGGACCCATATATTCCATCTCTTCCTTAAAGCTGGCTGCCATGCGCTCAGACATATTATGGAACAGTAAATCTTTCACTTCGTCACTCGCTGTGCGCATCGCCAGAATTAAATCCTCGTTCTCGCTTTCCCGGATCACACGCTGAACTGCACGGTCATCTAAAACAATGATATCCTCAAACACAAACATTCTTTTCTTTATTTCTTCCGCCAGATCCGAATCATGTTTTTCAAGATGATCCAGTATATTTCTTTCAGTTGTCCGGTCGACGCCATTCAGAACGCTGACAATGGAAGTAATACCGCCAGTCTGTGTATAATCCTGATTGACGGATGAACTGGATATTTTTTTCTCAAGCACTCTTTCTACCTGAGCAATAACTTCAGGCGACGTGCGATCCATTTGAGCGATTCTTTTTGCGATATCTGCCTGGCTTTCTTCAGGGAGGGCAGAAAGAACAGAGGCAGCCTGCTGAGCTTCCAGATAGCAGAGCACGAGGGCAATAATCTGTGGATGCTCATTCTGAATAAAATTCAGAATTTGCTGGGGATCACTTTTTCTCATGAAATCGAAAGGCCTGACTTGCAGCGTCGTCGTCAGCCGCTGAATAATATGCTTCGCCTGATCAGGTCCGAGAGCTTTCTCAAGAATTTGCTTGGCGTAGCCAATTCCACCCTGCGAAATGTATTCCTGGGCGAGTGCAGTCTGAAAAAATTCATCAATGATCTGTCTTTTCAGATCGGGATCGATCTTTCGCGCATTCGATATTTCCAGCGTCAGTTCTTCGATTTCCTGCTCTGTCAAGTGCTTAAAAACTGTTGCCGATACGTCTGTTCCAAGCGCGATCATTAAGATCGCGGCTTTTTGCTTTCCTGTCAGCTTGTTCCTTCGTTCTGCCAATTTAAATCCCTCCCCTCATTGTTCATCCGAAAGCCAGCTTCTGAGCAGTTTCACAAATTGATCGGGTTTTTGTCTCGCCATTTTTTCAAGTTCGCTGTACTTTTTCTGTTCCGGATTTTCATTTTCAAGCGATATTTCCAAATCAGGCTGCTGCGGAATGTCCTGTACCATTGCCTCTTCTTCAGCTGCAGCTGCAGCTCTTCTTCTTGAAATGATCAGCCACAGGACAAGTCCGATAATCAGTAAAAGCAGTCCTCCGCCGATGATATAGGGCCACAGATTCATCTGTGTGTTCACCTGCGGCATCTGGCCGTTCAACCGGCCAACCGTGATAAATGTTTTCTGATTAATGACATTGGCGGGTAATTCCTGACCCTGGTTGTCGGAAATCGAGGTCTGTATGATCGAATTCAGAATCTGCTTCACATCATTAACACGCTGCTGAGACAGCGAATTGTTGTTATTCGGTGAAGGCGGTTCGACCATGACTTGAATGCCAAGATCGGTGATTTTATACGGACTATTTGTCACATCACGGTGTATCCGGTTAAATACATAGTTGACCTGATCCTGAACTTTCTGGTAGGTTCCATTGCCATTTGTTCCGCCTTGGTAAGTCGGAACAGCATTTGTGCCGGTCCCCACCTGTCCGGCCGCCCCTTGTCCTGTATAGGTCTCAGCAATATGCTGGGTGCTGGACTGCAGGCCCTCCATCGTCTGCTGATTAACAGGCTGTACTAAATCCTGTTTTTCCTTAGACTGCGTAAAATCAACGTTCGCCGTTACATTGACCACGGCCTTGCCCTGGCCCATCATTAACGTCAGCATCTGAGTCACCCGGCGCTGAATGTTGTTTTCAATGTCGTGAACGATTTGCTGCTGCTGGTTATAGGTTGATAGGGTCGAATTACCCGTGTTATTACTTTTCAGGTCATAATAGTTATAATATTGATCCATAATGACGATATTATTATCAGGAAGGTTCGGCACACTTTTGGATACCAGGTGATAGAGTCCACTTATTTGCTCGTTGGTCAGCTGAAAGCCCGGCGCAACGTTCAGCATAATCGAGGCTGAGGCCGCGTTGCCTGAACTCTGACCGCCGACCCACACATTGTTCTGTGGAAGCGTCAGCATGACTTTTGCTGACTTGACTCCCTGAGTGTTTGAGATCAGATTGGCCAACTCGGTCTGCATAGCGGCACGCTGCAGGACATTAAACTGATTGTCTGTCATCCCGAATCCGGCGTTCTGACTGAAAAAAGAATAATCAATTTGTCCTGTTTTCGGAATGCCCTGGGCAGCGAGTTCAATCTTCAGTTGATCAACCTGATTTGCAGGAACGCTGATTGTTGTTCCGCCCGCCGAAAGTTTGTAGGGGACCTTCTTACTGTCCAGTGTACTTGTGATCTGACCCGCTTCGTTAGTCGATAGATTGCTGTAAAGCGGCGCATACTGTTTCACGTTTGTCAGAAGCACCAGCAGCAGAATGGTAAGGAGCAGAGCCGATGCTCCGCCGATAATCCATATTTTTTTCTTTTTTGATAAATTCTGCCATAACTCTCTAAACCGCATGATTAAAGCTAATACTTTTTCCTTCATAGCATCCTCCGTCAGGTAGCCCGATCAAATCTGCATTCTCATGATATCCTGGTAGGCACTGACGACCCGGTCACGAACCTGTACGGTTGTTTTCAGCAGAACATCTGCCTTTTGCATGGCAATCATCACATTATGCAAATCCACATTGCTGTTTCCGTTTGCTAAATCCGTCACCATCTGATTTGCCGTTTGCTGGGAATCATTAACCGTTCCAAGGGCGTTTTCCAGCATACTCGCAAATGATTGCTGAGCCGACGATGCACTTTGCGGCGTCTGAGAGAAAGCAGCCGCCGAAGGAACAAAACCTACAGAATTGATAGTCATATCTTATTGCCTACTTTCCGATATTTAATGCACTCGAGAGCATGCTTTTATTTGCATTCATAACCGTTACTCCTGCCTCGTACGAACGATTGGCATCCATCAGGTCAACCATTTCTTTAAGAGGGTCGACGTTAGACTGTTTTACATAGCCGTTTGGATCGGCATCGGGATTGATCGGATCATATTTAACAGGAAAAGGAGCAGAATCCTCCGTCACGCTGCTCACTTCCACTCCGCCGGCAGAGGAGCCCAATGAATTTTGAAAAACGGATTCAAATGACGGATTAATCGTATTCATGTTAACAACTTTTCTGGCATAAGGCTGCCACTGTCCGTTTACCATTCTTTCATGTGTCGTATCGGCATTCGCTATGTTTGAAGAAACAACGTCCATTCTGAATCGCTGTGCTGTAAGCCCTGAAGCCGTAATGTCTAGTCCGCTGAACATTCCCATGCTGTCTTAACCTCCGAGCACCGTGTTAAACTGCAGAAATTGATTGCTGGCAGCCTGTCCAAGCGCCTGATAGTATAGCTGATTTTGAGCAAGGTTAGACATCTCATGATCGATATCTACATTATTTCCATTGTTTTGAATAGCACCATATGTATCTGTTACCGTACTGTAACCCGTTTGATCAGATGCGGTGAAAGGAGAATTGGCGGATGCTATCTGGTTCGCCTGCAATGACTGGTCAAGTACATCATTAAAAACAACTTTTTGTGCCTTATAGTTCGGTGTGTCCACATTAGCAATGTTCTGCGAAATGGCATTTTGTTCCGCCATCGATCCGTTCATCGCCCGTTCAATAGCAGAAAGAGGAGTCAGCGAGAACATTTTTCCATCACATCCTTTTTTCTTCTATATATTTTCATTTTATCAACTTTTGGCCTAATGTCTACGTCAACCTTTTTATATCGACCATTTTTGCTCATATATTTAGCCTTATTATAGGCAAAAAGACCTCTATTTTGTATTTTTTTGTCTAATAAAAAAAGCATTTTTATGTTTTTTAACTATATTAACCCGTTACACTCAGAGATAATATTGGAAAAATAAGGTCTATCTTACCAGTATATAGGAGAAAATTTTTAAAATTGCACTTTATATACACCCAAAGACTTATTCTTTTTGGGTTATGTGAACTTTTATAGAAAAAAACAAGGATTTTTGGTGATCAAAAAAACTGTTCGATCGCCAAAAATCCTTAGGGCAAAAATAATATTGATGAAGCAAAAAACTTATCCTTCTTTAATTCGATTCAATTCATACAAAAACTTATCGTTCAGTACTTTAATATAGGTGCCTTTCATACCAAGTGAACGGGATTCGATCACGCCTGCACTCTCAAGCTTCCTAAGGGCATTGACGATTACCGAACGCGTGATACCGACGCGATCAGCAATTTTGCTGGCAACGAGAAGTCCCTCATTTCCTTCCAGTTCTTCGAAAATATGTTCGATCGCTTCTAATTCGCTATAAGACAGGGAACTAATCGCCATCTGAACAATCGCCTTTTCTCTTGCTTCTTCCTCTACCTCATTCGTTTTCTCCCTCAAGATCTCCATTCCAACAACAGTCGCGCCATATTCTGCAAGAATAAGATCCTCGTCCGTAAATGTTTCATTCAGTCTCGAAAGAATCAAGGTTCCCAGCCGTTCGCCGCCGCCGACGATTGGAACGACTGTTGTCAAACCGTTTGCAAACAAGTCTTTGTTTTCATCCGGAAACACGCTGAACTCGCTGTTGACATCAAGATTGGGAGAAGTCTGGACGACCGTGAAAAGATTTTGTGTGTATTTTTCCGGAAATTGTCTGCTTTCAAACATGTTCTGTATCCGTTCATTTTCAAATTCAAGCTTTAGCGAAAGCCCCAGAATTTTGCCGCGCCGGCTGACAACAAATGTGTTTGTTTGAATCACGTCGCGCAGTGTCTTTGCCATTTCATTAAAATCAACCTGTGTCTTGGTTCCTTGAAGCAATTGATTAATCTTCCTCGTTTTTTCCAGTAATGTCATGATAATTTCCTCCTGAGTGTCATAGATTTTTCTTTTTGATGGGATAAAATCCTATCTCATTTCAGCTGAATATCGTGCAACAAATTCTGAGTGTCAGCCTGCTCTGAATGATTCGGCTCCATCAGGTATTACCTATAATATAAATTGGCTAAGATCGCGATTTTTCGCAATTGTGGATAATTTTTCATCAACATATTCGGGAGTGATGAGAATTTCCTGAAGTGTTATATCCGGTGCTTCAAAAGATAAGTCTTCCAAAAGCTTTTCCAAAATGGTATGTAATCTTCTTGCACCAATATTATCCGTATCCTGATTGACCTCATATGCGATCGATGCCATTTTATGAATAGCTTCGTCAGAAAATTTAATCTTTATACCTTCCGTTTCAAGCAGGGCCTTATATTGTTTGATCAAGGCGTTGTTCGGTTTAACGAGAATATTCACAAAGTCATCAACAGATAGGCTTCTTAACTCAACCCGAATCGGGAAGCGTCCCTGCAATTCGGGTATCAGATCCGAAGGTTTGGAGAGATGAAAGGCACCCGCGGCAATAAAAAGGATATAGTCCGTTTTTACAGGACCGTACTTGGTCATAACGGTGGATCCTTCGACAATCGGCAGAATATCTCTTTGGACGCCTTCCCGTGAAACTTCGCCGGAATTTTGCCCTTTTCCTGTTATTTTGTCGATTTCATCGATAAAAATGATTCCCGATTGCTCCGCACGGTCAACGGCTTCCTGTGTCACCTCATCCATGTCGAGCAGTTTCTGCGCTTCTTCCCTTGTCAATACCCTTCGCGCGTCCTTCACCTTCAATTTCTTCTTTTTCGTCTGTCTGGGACCTAAATTTCCCAAAAGGTTTTGGATATTTGCGCCAAACTGCTCCATGCCTGCATTCTGAAAGAGATCAAAAACCTGATTGTTTTGCTGTTCAGTCACTTCAATGGAAACCAGCCGGTCCTCAAGTTCCCCAAGTTTGAGCAACTTTTCGACCTGCAGCCGCTTTTCCCGTAAAGAAGCATTCATGTTCTCGTCTTCTTCACCGCTGGTTGCCTGCGAAGTTCCCTTCGCCTGCCCTCCAAAAAGAAATTCCAGCGGATTTTTCGGTTGTTCCGCCTTATTTTCATTCGGGACCAGCAACTCAATAAGCCTTTTGTTTGCCGACGTTTCAGCCCTGGACTCCACTTGTTTCATTTTTTCTTCTTTGACGAGCCTGACCGATGTTTCGACCAGATCACGAATCATCGATTCTACGTCCCGCCCGACATAGCCTACTTCCGTAAACTTGGTGGCCTCGAATTTAACAAAGGGGGCGCGGACAATTTTGGCAAGGCGCCTGGCTATTTCTGTTTTGCCGACACCCGTCGGCCCGATCATCAGAATGTTTTTCGGAATGATTTCTTCGCGCATTTTTTCATCCAGTTTCGACCGGCGGTAACGATTGCGCAGAGCGATGGCCACAGACCGTTTGGCTTCTTTCTGACCAATAATATAGCGGTCAAGCTGCTCTACAATTTGTTTTGGAGTGAGCGGTGTCGACATAACCTAAGCCTCCCCTTGATTGTTCCAGTCAAAGTTCTTCAACAATAATCTGATCATTCGTGTATACACAAATTTCTCCGGCAATAATCAGCGCTTTCTCGGCAATATCTTTAGCCGAGAGGTCGGAAGAACCCCACCTTTTGAGCGCTCTGCCTGCCGAGAGCGCATAATTTCCGCCTGAACCGATCGCAAGCATGCCATCGTCAGGTTCGATAACCTCGCCTGTTCCCGAGATCAAGAGAAGACCGTTCTTATCCATTACGATCAGCATCGCTTCAAGCTGGCGCAGCATCTTATCCCCGCGCCATTCTTTGGCCAGTTCAACCGCAGAACGCTGGAGATTGCCATTGAACTCTTCAAGCCGGCCTTCGAATTTCTCAAACAGAGTGAAAGCATCGGCGACCGAACCGGCAAATCCGGAAATGACTTTCCCGTGATACAGTCTGCGAACCTTACGGGCGGACTTTTTCATGATCACGGATTGACCAAGCGTCACCTGGCCGTCTCCGGCCATTGCACTTTGACCATTGTGATGAATGGCGAAAATCGTCGTTGCATGAAAAACCCCCATAAAAAAACCCTCCTTCCAACGATGTGAAAGCGAGCGAGAGCACTTTCCCAATCAAGTGAAAAAAGCGCTATTTCTTCATAGGGAGCAAGCCTGCTCTGATTCGTGCGGGACAGACCCCTCCCATCTATTTTCCAACAGCAGAAAATCATTCATTTGAACAACGATGAACACAGCACACTGAGCAAGCGGCCTCTTGCTTTTTCATGTTAGCACAAGTCAAATCAATAAGCAACATAATTTACAGTCTTATAGCAACATTCTGAATTGTATTCAATGCACGTACAGCAAATTGATTTGCCCGTTCTTTTTTATCCTTTATTCGCTCGCTCAGAGGTTTCAATAACCCGAAGTTTGCATTCATGGGCTGAAAGTGATTCGGGTTAGCCGTTGCGATGTAGTGAGCCATACTGCCGATGACCGTTTCTTCGGGAAAAACAATGGGCTCTTCTCCCAAAACGAGCCTGGCGGCATTTATTCCTGCAATCAAACCGGAAGCAGCCGATTCAATATAGCCTTCCACACCCGTCATTTGCCCTGCAAAAAACAAATCATTTCTTGTCTTTGCCTGATAAGTCGCTTTCAAAAGCCGCGGCGAATTCAGAAATGTATTCCGATGCATGACGCCATACCGGATAATTTCGGCATTTTCCAGACCCGGTATCATTCGGAATACTCTTTTCTGCTCGCCCCACTTCAAATGGGTTTGAAAACCGACAATATTAAAAAGAGTTCCTGCGGCATTATCCTGGCGCAGCTGCACGACCGCATAAGGCCGCTTCCCCGTTTTCGGATCTTCAAGGCCTACCGGTTTAAGCGGACCAAAGAGGATGGTTTTTTCTCCCTGCCTTGCCATAACTTCAACCGGCATGCATCCGTTAAAGTAATTTTCTTTCTCAAAATCTTTGAGAGGAGCTGTTTCGGCAGAAACCAGCGCATCATAAAAGCGTCTGAACTCTTCTTTAGTCATCGGACAGTTGAGATAAGCCGCTTCCCCTTTATCATATCTGGATTTCAGGTAAACGATTTCCCGGTCAATTGTTTCCCCGGCAATAATTGGTGCAGCCGCGTCATAAAAATAGAAGTAGTCTTCTCCTGTCAATCTTTTCAGTGAAACTGAAAGTCGATCGGATGTCAGTGGACCTGTCGCAATAATCGCGGGACCGTCAGGTATCTCGGCCATTTCTTCATTAAAGATCCGAACATTTGGATGGTTTCTTATACTGGCTGTCACGCGGCTTGAGAAATCGTGCCGGTCAACGGCCAAGGCACCTCCCGCCGGCACACTTGCCGAATCCGCGGCAGCCATGATTACAGAATCAAGACGGCGCATCTCTTCCTTCAATATTCCTACCGCATTAGTGAGACTGTTCGAGCGCAGCGAATTTGTACAAACAAGTTCGGCGAATTGATCCGTGTGATGAGCCGGCGTCTGCTTGTTCGGCCGCATCTCATACAAATTCACCGCAATGCCTCGCTTTGCAATCTGCCAGGCAGCCTCACTGCCTGCCAATCCCGCTCCAATAACGGTGACTGCTGATTTTGCCACATCTGTTTCCTCACTTTTTCTAAAAAGAATATTCAGCAGATCCGCAATGATAACCGAATCAGAAAACCCGGTGCCGCTTTTCTGAAATACTCTTTACATTTCCCAGGCCGTAAATTTATTCAATCTCGCTTTTATTATCGGACCGTTTACCCGTCTTTTACTGTACTTCCTCCCGATACTCACAATTCGGGCACTGGACGGCTTTTCCGTTTTTCACTTTCTTCTCAACAAGGTAAGAGCCGCACTTCGGACATTGACGCTGAATGGGCTTATCCCAAGATACGAAGTCGCACTCAGGATAACGATCGCAGCCGTAAAAAATTCTGTGCTTCTTACTGCGGCGCTCAACCACTTCACCTTTTCCGCACTTAGGGCAGGTAACCCCTGTCTTTTTCAATATCGGTTTTGTGTTTCTGCATTCCGGAAAATTCGAGCATGCAAGAAATTTACCGTATCGGCCCATCTTGTAAACCATCTCATGCCCGCATTTTTCACAGATGATTCCGGCGGGCTCATCCTTAACCGTAACCGACTGCATTTCTTTCTCAGCCTTGGAAAGTCTTTGGGAAAATTCTTTATAGAAATTATCGATGATCGCAATCCAATTCTCTTTGCCTTCTTCGACTTCATCCAAATTCGTTTCCATCTGCGCTGTAAAGTCAATGTTGATGATTTCCGGAAAAAATTCAACAATCAGATTTAAAACGATTTCTCCCAGCTCAGTCGGGACAAAGCGTTTCGCATCCATCGTCACATAATTTCTTCTCTGAATCGTATCAATCGTCGGCGCATATGTTGAGGGGCGGCCAATTCCGACTTCTTCCATCTTTTTGACGAGAGACGCTTCCGTATAGCGCGGCGGCGGCTGAGTGAAGTGCTGTTTCGATTCCGTGTTCTCTTTAACAGCGGTCATCCCGTCTTCCAGTTCAGGCAGATAATTATCCTTATCGGGAGCGGAATCCGCGTTTTTCTTGTCATCGCTGCTCTCAATATATACTTTCATAAATCCTTGAAACTTGACTTTCGACCCGGTTGCCCTGAACAGGACACCTTGCTGAACAAGATCGGCACGAACCGTATCCAGTATGGCAGGCGCCATCTGACTGGCGATAAACCGCTCCCAAATTAACTTGTAAAGCTTATATTGATCATTGCTTAAATATTCTTTTATCTCTTTCGGCTGCCTCAGTACGGAAGTGGGGCGAATTCCTTCGTGTGCGTCCTGAGCATTCTCGGCATTCTTGGGTCTGGCTGTGCTCTTTCCAAGATAACGTTCACCGAAATGATCCGTAATGTATGCCTTGGCTTCGGCCTTAGCCACATCGGAGATCCGTGTCGAGTCCGTTCTCATATAAGTGATCAGACCGGTTGTGCCTTGCTTTCCTATTTCAATTCCTTCATAGAGCTGCTGAGCGATCATCATCGTTTTTCTCGCTCTGAAATTAAGTTTGCGCCCTGCTTCCTGCTGCAGTGATGAAGTAATAAACGGTAAAACCGGATTCCTGAAGCGCTCTTTTTTCTGAACATTCTGTACCTGAAAATTTTGATCGCTTAACCTGGAAAGGACACCTTCCACCTCTTCTTTTGTTTTCAACGGTGTCTTCTTTCCATCGAGTCCATAAAAAGCCGCCTGGAAAATTTCAGTGCCGACCCGGAATTTTCCGACAAGAGACCAGTATTCTTCCGGAATGAAAGCTTTAATTTCGTTCTCCCGCTCTATAATCATTCGAAGCGCGACCGATTGAACACGTCCGGCACTCAACCCTTTTTTTACTTTTTTCCATAATAATGGGCTGATGTTGTATCCGACCAGGCGGTCCAGGACCCTTCTCGCCTGCTGGGCATCCACAAGATCCATATTTATCTTTCTTGGCTTTTTAAATGCCTCTTTTATCGCAGGCTTTGTGATTTCGTTAAATACAACTCTGCATTCCGAATGGTCATCAATATCCAGGCTGTGCGCCAGATGCCAGGCGATCGCCTCGCCCTCACGGTCCGGGTCGGCCGCCAGATAGACCTTTTTCGCCTTTCGTGCCGCACTTTTCAAGTCCTTGATTACAGGGCCTTTGCCTCTAATGGTAATATACCTTGGTTTATAGTGATCCTCAATATCAACACCCATCTGGCTTCTGGGCAGATCTCGTACATGACCCATTGATGCCTTTACTTGGTACTTTGGTCCAAGATAGCGTTTTATTGTTTTTGCTTTAGCGGGAGATTCCACAATGACGAGATATTCGTCCATGATGTTGCTCCCCTTTCTGAGAATATTCAAATCTTCACTAATATTAATGATTGATTAAGGCTTTGTCAAACCAAAAGTAAAAATATGAGAGAAATGAAGAACTTAATAATGGAAGAATATGGTCCAGGATCCTTTTTTCACGTTAAAAAGCAGGACATTTTCAGACCAAAAGTTCTTCAAGAATATCACTGCATTGTGTCACTAATTTGGCTCCTTGCTGGATCAAGCGATGGGTGCCTTTGCAGTTTTCATTTAAAATGGAACCGGGTACGGCAAACACTTCGCGCCCCTGCTCCAATGCCTGGTCAGCCGTAATCAGCGAACCGCTTCGCTCTTTCGCCTCAATGACCAGCGTGCCGAGCGACATGCCGCTGATCACCCGGTTTCGCTCGGGAAAACGCCATCGTTCCGGCCTGGCCGGCGGCGGATATTCACTGATCACGAGCTGAGTCTTAGCCAGTTCGCTAAAAAGTGCACGGTTCTGCATCGGATAGGGAAAATAAAGACCTGAGCCGAGAACAGCGATCGTCCGTCCTTTTAATGCAAGCTTGTGAGCGAGGCCGTCAATTCCGAGAGCAAGTCCGCTGACAATCGTCCACCCTGATTCGATCAATGGAGCAAGCAAATAGTCCATGACTCTGTTCGCCTCGATGCTCGGATACCTTGTTCCGATGACACTCAGCATCTTCAAATCCTTCAGCCTTTCCTTTTTCCCCGTCGTATAAAGCAAATGGGGCGGATCAAAAATCTTCTTCAAGTAGATCGGATAATCCGGGCTATGGAAAGGGACCGATGAGATTCCCCGGCGCTCATACTGCTGAACGGTCCGTTCAGGATCAATAGAATGAAAATCTCTCAGAAACAGTTCAGCCCGCGCCGAGGGCATTTGATAAATTTCCTTAAGTTCCTTTATTGTATAATCGGCCAACCGATTAAGCTTTGGATCTGCTTTTAAAAATGCGGAAATGGTTTTTCTGCCGAGTCCCCGGCAGTGATCAAGCTGGATCAGCTTTAGTGTTAAATCATCCATGGGTGCACCTTCTTGTTTGCCGTAGCGGAATAGAGGGGGATTAAAAGTACGGGAGCAAGGGGCCGCTAAAGCAGCACATCTCATCATCGACGTCCTTTTTATTTCCTATTGCAGATTAAATGCGGAGGATTAAAAAAAGGGAGGAAAACGCGGACAAGCGCGTTTTCCTATTTTTCAAGAATTTGCAATGAGGCAGTCTTCATAAAGCCCTTTTTCTTTCAAGAGTCTGACCATTGTCTCGCCGATTTCCGCCGGCGTTTCCGCGACCGCTATTCCGTGTTCGCGCATCACGCGGATTTTCTCATCAGCGGTACCTTTTCCTCCGGAAATGATCGCACCGGCATGGCCCATTCTTTTTCCAGGAGGTGCTGTCCGTCCTCCGATAAAACCGACGATTGGCTTATCCATGTGAAGCTCCGCCCACTCTGCGGCCTCTTCCTCGCTGTTTCCGCCGATCTCGCCGATCATAACCACGGCGTAGGTTTCCGGATCTTCGCTGAATAATTGGAGCACATCGATAAAACTTGTTCCATTCACCGGATCCCCGCCGATTCCTACGGCTGTTGTCTGGCCAATGTTGAGCTGAGTCAATTGATGAACCGCTTCATAAGTCAGGGTTCCGGAGCGGGAAACGACACCGACATGGCCTCTTTTATGGATATATCCCGGCATGATCCCAATCTTGCATTCATCAGCGGATAGGACTCCCGGACAGTTCGGTCCGATCAAGCGTGTCTTTTTGTCCGCAAGATATCGTTTGACTTTCACCATATCCAAAATCGGAATGCCTTCCGTGATTGTAATGACAAGAGGAATTCCGGCGTCCGCGGCTTCCATAATGGCATCTGCCGCGAAAGCGGGCGGAACATAAATGACAGAACTGTCCGCTCCCGTTTTTTCGACAGCTTCGCGAACCGTATCGAATACAGGAACGCCTTCAACCGTCGTCCCGCCTTTGCCCGGCGTTACCCCGCCGACAATATTTGTCCCGTAATCCAGCATCTGCCTTGTATGGAAGAGCCCTTGAGATCCGGTGATTCCCTGCACGATCACTTTTGTCTTTTTATTTACAAAAATACTCATTTTGCAACACCTCCCGCCGCCTGATCAACAAGCGATACGATTTTTTCCGCGGCATCCGCCATGGTCTGTGCGGGCGTTATATTCAAACCGGAGCGGCGCAGAATCTCTTTTCCAAGATCCACGTTCGTTCCTTCAAGACGGACAACAAGGGGCACGGTCAGGCCGATTTTTTCAGTTGCCGCGACAATACCCTCAGCGATTACATCACACTTCATGATGCCGCCGAAGATGTTTACCAGGATACCCTTGACGTGTTGATCAGACATAATCAGCCTGAAGGCGGCTTCAACTTTTTCTTTGCTGGCTCCGCCGCCCACATCGAGAAAATTGGCTGGTTCGCCGTGAAACGATTTGATAATATCCATTGTTGCCATGGCCAGTCCCGCTCCATTAACCATGCAGCCGATATTTCCTTCAAGTGCAATATAGTTTAATCCATATTTTGACGCTTCAATTTCTTTCTCATCTTCTTCATCAAGATCGCGGAAATCCAGAATATCTTTGTTTCTGTAAAGGCCGTTATCATCAAAGTTCAGCTTTGCATCGAGCGCCAGGACATCTCCGCTCTTCGTAACCACCAATGGATTGATTTCCGCAATAGAGCAGTCTTTCTCAACAAAAACCTGATAAAGGCCGAGCATAAATTTAACCGCTTTATTTACGAGTTTTTTGGGGATGCCGATGCTGAATGCAATCCGCCTGGCCTGAAAAGGGGCGAGGCCGACAAGAGGATCAACCGATTCACGATAAATTTTATCAGGAGTTTCTTCTGCCACCTGTTCAATCTCCATACCGCCTTCTGAAGAAGCAATCACAGTTACACGGGATGACGATCGATCAAGCACGATACCAAGATAGTATTCTTTATCAATATCACTGCCCTCCTCAATCAGCAGACGCTTGACTTCTTTGCCCGCGGGACCTGTCTGATGAGTCACCAGGACCTTCCCAAGCAGTTCGTCTGCATAGGCCCGCACTTCCTCATTGGATCTGGCGATTTTGACGCCGCCGGCTTTACCGCGGCCGCCCGCGTGGATCTGAGCCTTCACCACTTTGATATCCGTCTGAATTTTCTCTGCCGCTTCGACCGCCTGGTCCTCTGTAAAAGCGACATAGCCATGAGGAACAGCAACTCCGTACCTCTTCAGAAGTTGTTTTCCCTGATACTCATGAATATTCATTGCTTCCCCTTCTTCCAATATTCGAATTGTTAAATAATTGAAAGCCTTTACTTTTACAGTATAGACACTGATTCGTGATTTTGTCTACTGATTTGTCGTAAATCTGTCACAAAAAATTTGGATTTGTAAATATGAAAGTTTGTCAGATTTTGAGTCTCGCATAACTTATCTTGATAAAACGGATCAACAATATGAGCGTTTCGAGAAATGAGTGAATGCGGGATTAAATGACGCACTACCCTAAAGAGGTCATATGAATAATTCGGGGGTATCAAAAAAATAAAACGTACGGGGAGATCTGCTAATTTTCTTTAGGCTTTGACTGTTCGTCCATCTGGTAGATAAAAGTAAATATTTCCGCTACAGCTGAATAGAGTTCCGCAGGAATGATTTCATTCAGATTCAGTCCGGAGAGCATGGAGACAAGCGCTGCATCCTCCTGAATCGGAATATTGTATTCTTTAGCTTTTTCGATAATTTTTTTCGCCATTTCACCTTCTCCCTTGGCTGAAACGTAGGGCGCCTCATCCTTTCCGCGTTCATAATTAAGGGCTACGGCTTTTGTCTTTTTCTCCGGGTTGGACGCAGTCATATTTTCACATCCAAAGTGTAGTTTGAAACCGCCAGAGGCCGGGCCAGTTTGGCAATAAGACGATCATCGAGCTTCTTTGTCTGTACGAAAGAGACAAGATGATAGTTGAGGGCTTCAAGTTGTTCAGCCAAAATCGGCCGGCCCTTTTTAAGCAGCGGACCAAGATCTGAAAAATCGTTCTGCACCGTAAGGGTTACGGAACGGTTCTGAACACGCATGCCGACCAGCGTTTTTTTTAAGTACTTTAAATCCAGACTGAAAAGGATCGTGCAGTAGTCCGGATCAATGGTCCCCTGTCCGTTCTTTTTCCCTTCCCAGTAAACCGTTGCATTCCGGATCTCTTTTTGAAAGGGAACCGGCAACTGCAGTAAAAACTGGGCAACAAGCGGATCAGAGGAAGCCATTTGAATTTGCTCGCCTGTGATTCTTTGAACGGCTTGAGCGGACATTTTTCTGATCTCGTTCGGCGTCTTAACATCCTGCATGACAGTAAGCAGTTTTTCTTTAATCGAGCCCGTTTCTGCAGGATTTCCGTTCTCAAGAAGGATTCCGAGGCTGTGTTCATAATCGAAGCCTACCTGTTTCAGCACATTAAATAGCAGCCCCGGACTGCCTGTGCCGTTCAGGACATTCTGCAGCACGGTTTCTCCGGAATGAGCAGCGATATACCCTCTAAATGATCCGATAAATGCTTCCGGCTGCAGACTGCTCCCGATTTTATTTAACATTACTGCCGTATCGGGAACGGTCATCGGACTTCTGAGAAATTTTACGAATGCCGCTTGTTTCACATCGGACAGCTGCAGGCCCGGATCCTGCTCCTTAAGAAAAGACTTCAGCAAGGCAGCTGCCTTGCTTTGCCCGACAAGACCGGCGGCAAGTGAAAGCGGCGGAGTGCCTTTTATTGCGGCAAGTTTGTCGAGAGCAGCTTTCAGTGATTGCGTTGGAGGTGTCTGATGGGTTAACTGATTGAGTGCATTTTTCAGATCGGTGAGCTGTGTTGAGAGAGTTGGAGCGTTTATTTGATTTTTTGCCGTCTGAAAAAAGGCAGGAGTCATTGGAAGGCCGCGGTTCAGCATCCAGCGGATGACCGGAATATCTTTCAAGGCCCCCGCCCCGCCGCCCAGCAAAGCCCGTGCCGCGAGAACCGAATGCCGCGACAAAGAATCGCCATGATCAAGAAACGCCTGAATTATTTGTCTTGTCACAGAGTCATTCTTCAAATTGAAAGCTGTGCGCACATCATCAACCACCGACCCGGCCGGTTGATCCGTTCCCGGTGATCTCCGGTCAATGACTTTTGCCAGCAGAGGATTTGTGTTCTGCCGAATCTGGAAAAGATAGTCCTGGCCGATTTTCAGTGGGGGCACGATCACACCGACCCTGGCAACCATTCTTTCTGCGCCAAGCTGAACAAGGGCGGTCCGGTCCGGCAGAATCTCGAGTACCCGTCCGCGAAGAATCTGATCGGGCTCAAAAGTTCCGATCATTTGACTTTGATTGACCGCATAAGGCTGTAAATTCAAAAGATCACCTTCGTAACTCATTAGAAAACTTGGCTTCGCCAAGCTTTGCGCAGGCGTTGCCTTAGTTGCGTTTATACTATAATCCTTAAAAATTTTATACTTTCATAGTATAAATTCAACGTTTCAGCGGGGCAAAAGTCATGCGGTGTTCCGGGCAGGGCCCGAGTCTTTCGATCGCCTGCAGGTGTTCCTTTGTTCCATAACCTTTATGACCGGAAAAACCGTAACCCGGATAAACGTCATCCAGTTCGTCCATTATCCGGTCCCTTGTTACTTTAGCGATAATAGAAGCGGCAGCAATCGAATTGCTCCTGGCATCCCCCTTGATCAGAGAGGTCTGGGCGAGGTCCAAAGGCAGCTCCATCGCGTCAATCAGAAGGTGGCCCGGACGGACATCCATTTGTCCGACAGCGAGCATCATCGCCCTTTTTGCAGCCTGATAAATATTGATCTCATCGATCTCATGTGCTGAAACGATTCCGATGCCGATCGATACAGCTGATTCTCTGATCTTATCGAAAAAGGTGTTTCGTTTCGCCGCCGACAGCTGCTTCGAATCATTGATTCCGGGGAGGACGACAGCCGGCTTAAGAATCACGCAGGCTGCAACGACAGGACCTGCGAGCGGCCCACGCCCGGCCTCGTCAATCCCCGCAATGTTGTCGATGCCTATGCTGCGCAGATCACTTTCTAACCGGTTCATTTCATTAAATTTTTCAATAAGCCGCTGATCCCGAAACTGGCGCTCTTCCCAAAGCCTGATCAGACGGCGGACACCCTTTCGCGGATCGTTCTCCAGCGCATGCTTTCTTTCAGAGGATAGACCGCACGCCTGCGACAATTCCTCTTTAATCCGCGCGATTGACAATTGCTCCATTTCCACAATCCCTCGATTTATATATCGGACGTTGTTTTCTGTTTATTTATGCTTCCGCTTCACATTTTCCTCAGCATGGCAAACAGCACATGCGTACGTTCAATCAGGGCATTTCAAGAGTCAGGAAGCCCAGTTTCTGGCGGCGATAATCGCGGACAATAATCTCCGCAGTCCGATCATAATCGACAAGGCCTCCGCTTACGAGACAGCCGCGATTTTTTCCGATCGCATCAAACAGTCCAATCAGCTTGTTATGATCTTCTTCCGATCCTGTTAACTCAGGCAGCTCGGGCAGATCGTACCGGCCGGCAAGCTGCTTCCGGTACCGGTCGACCATGATTTTCAGCAAAAAAAGGGCAATATCCTGAAAATCAAGCAGTTCTTCTTTTATTGCTCCCGTGGCCGCCAGGCGGAGACCGACTTCAGGATCGTCAAATTTAGGCCATAAAATACCCGGCGTGTCGAGAAGCTCCATCGTTTTCCCGACTTTTATCCACTGCTGTGCTGTGGTTATTCCGGGACGATCTCCGATTTTCGCAATTTTCTTTCCGGCCATTCTGTTGATCAGCGTTGATTTGCCGACATTCGGAATACCGAGTATCATGGCGCGATCTGCATGGGGCCGGTAACCCTTTTTCTCCATTTTTGACCTGCGGCGCGCAGTCAGATGGTGAACCGCCTCCGGAATGGATGATGTTCCTTCGCCTGTCTGGCTGTTGACGAGATGAACCGCCAGTCCTTCGTTCTCAAAATAATTTTTCCAGCGTCTCGTTGCTTCAGCGTCCGCCATGTCGATCTTATTCAAAATCAATAGCCGTGGTTTGTCCGATGCGATCTCGCCGACAAGCGGATTGCGCGAAGAGGACGGAATTCTGCTGTCCGCCAGTTCAATTACGACATCGATCTGTTTGATTTTCTCGATCATTTGCCTCTTTGCCTTGGCCATGTGACCGGGATACCATTGTATTGTCAATTCGCCCCCTCCTTTCATGTATTCTTAAGGGGATATAAAAAGAGGCCTGGTTAACCCCAAGCCCCTTTTTTTACACTATAGGAAAGTATAAAAATTTAAAGGATTATAGTGTATGCGGCCGAACATAATCGCTGCGGCATGTTCGGCATTAGGCCGTCGTGGCCCCCGCAACTAAGGCTCAGCCAGCGCCAAAGGCCCCCGCTTCGCCAGGTTTTCTTTATCTTGTCCGTTTCTGATACGCTGTTTATCTGCTCTTAATACGCGCCTTTTTGCCGCGCAGATTGCGCAGATAATAAAGTTTCGCACGGCGAACCTTGCCGTGGCGGACAACTTCGATTTTGTCAATCTTAGGCGAATTTACAGGGAATGCTCTTTCAACACCCACACTGTAAGAGATCTTGCGGACGGTGAATGTTGCACTGATTCCGCCGCCATGGCGCTTGATCACTACGCCTTCAAAAACCTGAATACGTTCGTGCGTGCCTTCAGTAATCTTCACATGCACTTTCAGAGTATCTCCCGGTCTGAAATCCGGAATATCGGTCCGCAACTGTTCCTTTGTAATTTCATCAATAATGTTTTGCATGGTTAAAATGGCCTCCTTCCGTACAAATGCTCTTGCAATCCGTAAGTAAAACTGCAGCGGAACATCGTATTCTACTCGCAATTGCCACGAAAATAATGTTACCATAACCGATCCGGTCAATGCAAGTTAAATTTCCGGAATATGGCCCGGCAGATTCACTCGGCCTATTCCTTATTTTTCTGCCTGAATTCCGAAAGCCATTCCGCTTCTTTCCCGGAAAGTGATCGATTCGCAAGCAGATCCGGACGACGGAGAAAGGTCCGCCTTAGAGACTCCTTATGGCGCCATTCAGTAATTTTTTCATGGTTGCCGGACACCAGAACATCAGGCACGTTCATCCCGCGAAAATCCGCGGGACGGGTATAATGCGGATGTTCCAGCAGCCCGTCGGAAAAAGAGTCCGTTACCGCCGAAGTATCGTTTCCAAGCACTCCGGGAAGCAGGCGGACGATGCTGTCAATCATCGCCATAGCGGCGAGTTCTCCGCCCGTCATCACGAAATCGCCGATGGAATATTCGTCCGTGACCAAGTGCTGTGGAATACGCTCATCAA
This sequence comes from Sporolactobacillus putidus, assembly GCF_014647035.1. Classification (GTDB taxonomy): domain Bacteria; phylum Bacillota; class Bacilli; order Bacillales; family Sporolactobacillaceae; genus Sporolactobacillus; species Sporolactobacillus putidus. Next base: position 99,608 of record NZ_BMOK01000002.1, read on the forward strand.
AACCTTCATAATGCCCGCAGATAAAGATCAGCTGCTTCTCGCGCGACAATTCTTCCGCGTCTCTTTGCCTGAACGGTTTTCCCTGGGGAGAAGTTAAAATAATGCGTGGGGAAAAATCGGCTTCCGTCCGGACGGCACCGACCGCGTCGAAGATCGGCTGCGGCATCAGGACCATTCCTGCGCCGCCCCCGAACGGATAGTCGTCCACTTTCCTGTGCTTGTTTGTCGTGTAATCGCGAAAATCCGTGATATGGTACGAGACCGCCCCTTTTTCAGCAGCCTTCCCGAGAATGGATTCATTAAACACGCCCTGGAACATGCCGGGAAAAAGCGACAGAACATCAATTCTCATCATCGATCAGTCCCGGAATCAAATGAACCGTAATCCGCTTTTGTTCGGTGTCAACGGTTTTTACAACATCCTTAATGTAAGGCAGCAGCAAATCTTTTCCCTTTGTCCGGATCACCCAAACATCATTAGCACCGGGTGAAAGAATTTCTTTTACCTTGCCGAGGGGCGCTCCGGTATCCGTGACCACATCCGCACCGATAATCTGATGATAATAATAGGCGCCGCTCTCAAGTTCCGAAAGCTGGTCCTTTGATACATAAAGCGAGCATCCCTTGTATTTCTCAGCTTCATTAATTGTACTGAATTGTTCAAAAGTAAGAAAATCAAACTGCTTATGGTGTTGGTGCCCTACAACCGTGAGCGGCTGATAGGACGACGATTTGTCATCGTGAACATAAAGTACTGCGCCCTTTGCGAACCGTTTTTCAGGAAAATCCGTTACACTGATGACCTTCACTTCACCTTTGATTCCGCGGGTATTCACAATTTTTCCTACATAGATCCAGTCTGTCACTGAACTTCCTCCTTATCCGATAGCTGAAAGGCATCTCTTATACAGGGCGAAAAAGAGAAGGGCATCTCCCCTTCTCTTTTTCGTTCATTTTTCACTTATTCGCGAATCAGAAACTGGACGCTTTTTCCCCTTGCGCTGCCTGCGGCGGAGACAATCGTGCGCAGGGCTTCGGCTACACGGCCGTTTTTACCGATCACTCTTCCCATGTCCTTCTTGTTCACGGCAAGTACATAAGTGATATGTTCCGCATCTTCCTGCCTCTGAATCTGAATATCATCAGGATAAACAATGAGCGGGACAACCATAGCCTTGATCAGTTCATCCATTGCGCTTCCGCTCCTTCAAATAAGGATCTTTTGCCGGAGTGCACGTACCTTCGATTCAGAAAAAAAGTTAAAGGAACTTTTGCTAAACAGAAACGATCACATACTTTGAAATTTATTTTTGCAGTTTGCTGTTATGGAACTTTTCCATCAAGCCTTTTTTCGAGAACAAGTTGCGTACCGTATCGGACGGCTGTGCGCCCTTCTTCAGCCAATCAAGTGCTTTTTCTTCATCAACATTGAATGCCTTTGGTGTTGAAACCGGGTTGTAAGTTCCTATTTCTTCAATGAAGCGTCCATCGCGAGGTGCGCGTGAATCCGCAACAACGACTCTGTAAAAAGGACGTTTTTTTGCTCCCATACGTTTCAGACGAATTTTAACTGACATGCCAAACACCTTCCTGTTCATAATTATTAATCTTTTGTTCATCTTCCTGAAGAGACGGATGATCACATAAACGGCAAATTAAAAGGATTATTGCGTTTTTTGCCTTTTGTTTTGCCCATAAACTGCTTCATCATTTTCTTCATGTCTTTGAATTGTTTCAAGAGCCGGTTGACATCGGCGATCGATGTCCCGCTGCCGAGTGCAATGCGCTTTCTGCGACTGGAGTTGATAATGTCCGGATCATTTTTTTCCATCGGGGTCATTGACCGGATGATCGCTTCGACCTGATCGATTTTCTTCTCATCGATCTGCATATTCTTCATACCCTTGAACTTGTTTGCGCCGGGCATCATCGCCAGTAAATCATCAAGCGGCCCCATTTTGCGGACCTGGCCGATCTGATCGAGAAAATCATCCAAAGTAAAGCTGACGGATCGGAGCTTCCGCTCCATCTCCCGTGCCTTTTCCTCATCAACCGTGGCCTGGGCCTTCTCAATCAGCGAAAGAACATCGCCCATACCCAATATACGTGAAGCCATGCGGTCAGGGTGAAACGGCTCGATCGCATCCATCTTCTCGCCCATTCCGACGAACTTGATCGGCGTTCCCGTAACGGATCGGATTGAGAGTGCCGCACCGCCGCGCGTGTCTCCGTCCAGCTTGGTCATAATGACACCTGTAAGATCCAGACGGTCGTTAAAACTGCTCGCCACATTGACGGCATCCTGACCGGTCATCGCATCGACGACAAGAAAAATTTCGTCCGGATGGCTGACCGCTTTAATCTGTTCCAATTCGTCCATCAGAACGTCATCAACGTGCAGCCTGCCTGCTGTATCAATCAGGATTAAATCATTGTGTTCCGCCTTCGCCTGCTCAATACCCTGCCGGACAATTTCCACAGGGCTGACTTTATCGCCAAGCGTAAAGACAGGGATGTTCAGCTGGCCGCCCAGCGTCTGCAGCTGCTTGATCGCCGCAGGGCGGTAAACATCGGCAGCAATCATCATCGGTTTCTTATTGTTCGCCTTGCGGATAAAATTGGCCAGCTTCGCGGCAGAGGTCGTTTTTCCGGCACCCTGAAGCCCGACAAAGAGAATGACGGTCGGGGGCTTTAAGGCAAAGTTGAGCTTCGTTTGATCTCCGCCCATCAGGTTAGCCAATTCTTCCTGAACAACCTTGATTACTTGCTGTCCGGGCGTCAGGCTTTTCAGCACTTCCTGTCCGACTGCCCGTTCCTGGATACGGCTGACAAACGATTTAACCACTTTGAAATTGACGTCCGCTTCAAGTAGTGCCAGACGGACTTCGCGTGCCATCTGCTTCACATCGGCTTCAGAGACTTTGCCCTTGCCGCGAATTTTCTTCATGGTCTCCTGCAGTCTGCCTGCGAGGCTTTCAAATGCCATCCTTCTCACTTCCTAGTCTAAATTCTCCAGCTTGTCAAGAACCGAATTCAGCTTTTGGTGTTCTTCGACGCTCAGGCGGCCTGCCTGCTTCCTTAGTTCGGAAATGAGAGAAAGACGCGCCTGATATTTGCGCAGCAGTCCTAATTTTTTCTCGAACGCTTCAAGGGCACCTTCAGCCCGCTTCAGGTTATCGTAGACTGCCTGTCTCGTCACCTGGCATCTTTCGGCAATCTCGCCGAGTGAAAAATCGTTAAGATAGTAAAGATTCAAGTATTCCTGCTGTTTAGAGGTGAGAAGCGGCTGATAGAAATCGTATAGGGCATTGACTCGTAAGATCTTCTCAAGCATAGCAAAATCCCCTTGGCTGTAAAGGTCTTTTACTTTACGGAACAATAATACAGGAACGACCCTGCTCTGTCAAGTTATTTTCTTAACTACTCATAATTGCTGTGAAGACGAATCTTCATTTTTTTCTTCATCCGGCGTCTCGAACATTTCGGAGAAGAGCCCGTACACGAAAGCGTCCGCATCAAAGACCTGCAGATCATTAATTTTTTCCCCAAGACCAACCAGTTTTACCGGGATGTCCAGTTCGTGGCGGACGGCCAGGACGATGCCGCCTTTTGCCGTACCGTCGAGCTTAGTCAGAACGATACCCGTCACATCCGAGGCCTGGCGAAACAGTTTTGCCTGGTTCAGCGCATTCTGACCGGTCGTCGCGTCCAGAACAAGCAGAACTTCCTGAGGCGCTCCCGGGCATTCCCTGTTGATGACCCGTTTGATTTTCTCCAATTCTTTCATTAGATTGACTTTATTCTGAAGACGGCCGGCCGTATCGCAAAGCAGCACATCGGCGTGCCGGGATTTCGCCGCCTTCAGGGCGTCAAAGACGACCGAGGCGGGATCTGAGCCCTCCTGATGTTTAATCACATCAATACCGGCACGATCTCCCCAGACCTGAAGCTGGTCGATGGCTCCCGCTCTGAAAGTATCAGCGGCCGCGAGCAGTACGGATTTGCCTTCATTCCTCAGCCTGTTTGCCAGTTTTCCGGCTGTTGTCGTCTTGCCCGCACCATTGACACCAACCATGAGAATGACCGTCAGTCCGTCCGGATTCAGGTTCAGTTTCGTTTCGTCTTTGCTCTTTGTCAGAAAATCGGAGAGCACTTCGACAATGACATCTTTCAGCTTATCACTGTCTTTAATATTGCGTGTTCTCGCTTCATCTTTTAGTTTTTCAACAAGATCCATTACAGTCGTGACGCCAACGTCAGACTCAATCAGAATATCTTCCAGTTCTTCAAAAAAGTCCTCGTCTACTTTACGGTACCTTTTGACAAGGTTATTGACTTTTTCAGAGAATGACTGTCTTGTTTTCGACAGGCCGTCGCGAAATTTTTCAGTCACCATCTCCGTACGGCCTGTTAACTTCTCTTTCACTTTGCTGAAAAAACTCATTTCTTTCCCTCCCTCATTTTCTTTTCCTATATAAAAACGGTTTGCAAAAGATCAACGGTTTGCCGAGATCAGTTCTTGCGTTTCTTCGAGGCGGACGGACACCAGCCTGGACACCCCGGATTCCTGCATGGTTACGCCGTAGAGCACGTCCGCATGCTCCATCGTCCCATGGCGGTGGGTTACGACGATAAACTGCGTCTCCGCACTGAATTTCTTTAAAAAACCGGCATAGCGGTCAACATTGGCGTCATCAAGCGCCGCCTCCACTTCATCGAGCACGCAAAAGGGCACCGGACGTACTTTGAGAATGGCAAACAAAAGAGCAATTGCCGTCAGAGCACGCTCTCCCCCTGAAAGCAAAGACAGGCGCTGAAGTTTCTTCCCGGGCGGTTCTGCCAGAATCTCAATACCGCTGCTTAGCAGATCATCCGGGTCAATTAGTTTCAGATCGGCACGTCCTCCGCCGAAGAGCTCCTGAAAGACAATCTGAAACTGCTCGCGAATCATTTTAAACGTTTTTGAAAAACGCTGTCCCACTTCACGGTCCATTTCCGTCATGACATTTTCAAGCGTTGTTCTGGCTTTCAGCAGATCATCCCTCTGCGCAGTGAGAAAACGTTCGCGTTCCGAAACCTCGTCATACTCGTCAATGGCTCCCAGATTCACAGTTCCCAGCTCTTCTATAGCCAGCTTAATCAGTTTCACTCTTTTTCGGGCTTCGGCTACATCGATTTTCAGTGGATATTTTTCTCTGGCCGCTTCAATGGTCAGTTCGTAGTCTTCGCTTAGTGTATCGAGCAAATGATCCAGCTGGACGTCCAGACGGCTAAGCACCATGTTCTCTTCCTGAAACGAATCGGACAGGTGATCCAGTTCACGGCGTTTTTCTTTAAGAAACTGCTCTTCCTCCGATAATGTTTCCTGTTCACTGCGGCGAAGATCTTTTTTTTCTGCCAGAAGGACGCCGAGTCTCTCCTTTTCCAGTTTCGCCGCCTGAACTTGCTGCTCAAGCGTCTTCTGACTTTCAGACTGATCCTTCAATTCGGAATGAATGCCATTGACCGATGACCGGAGTGCTTCAACAGAGGCATTCATGTCATCGACGCGGGCCGCGGACTGTTCTGCTTTTTCCTTCTGATGAGCGACGATTTGTCCCTGTTCGGCAGTCTCCACTTTAAGCGCAGTAATCTCCGACTGCAGGGCCGCCTTGGTGGAGTCACGGTTCTTCCTGTTCTCAGACAGCAGGTCAATCTGTGCGGTCAGATCCTCTCCTTTTTTCGTGTTCACAATAAGATCGTGATCGATTTCCTGCAGGCGCTTTGCTATCGTCTCCTGTTCGGAAGCAAAGTCCCCGTTTTCCCTTGCGAGCAGCTGATATTTTTCGAAGCTGTTTTTTTCTTCTGCTTCCGCTTCACGAACCAGCTCTTCAAGCTTCCGGTAGGCTTCAGCCGCCCGCCTTACGTTCTCCCGCAATTTTCCTGCCTGCACTTCATCGGCAGCTATCCGGTTCTTCAGACCCGCGAAATCGTGCTTCAGTTGTTCGCTTTTCGCGCGCATCTCCCCGATTTGCCCCGTAAGCTGGTCAATTTCCGCTGCCCGTCCGATCAGACCGGCCCTGTTCTGCCTCAAACTGCCGCCGGTCATCGCACCGCCCGGAGCAACAATGTCTCCCTCAAGCGTCACGATTCTGTATCGGTAGCCAAGGATTTTTGACAGGGCATTGGCGCCCGCTAAATTACGGGCAACCACAACCGCACCGAGCAGATGTCCGATCACCTCACGGTAAGCCGGGTCGCAGCTGACAAGTTCCTCTGCCGTTCCGACAAAATCGGGATGCTCAGAAATACGTTTTCTGTCGCCATACGGCAGAGACCGCGCTTTCATGACGGAAACAGGTAAAAAAGTGGCACGTCCCGCCTGATGACTGCGCAGAAAGTGGATCGCATTCCTCCCGGATGCTTCATCAGAGACAATCACATGCTGGGATGACGCCCCGAGCGCCGTTTCGACCGCTGTTCCATAAGTTTTCTCCACACGAATAAGCTCGGCTACCGCTCCGTGAATGCCGGAGATCTCATGCCTTTTTTTCAGAATAGCTTTGACACCCTGATTAAAGCCGGCGTATTCCTCCTTTAATGCCTCAAGCATTTCTTTTCGTGAGACGGCCTGCTCGATAAAACGCGCGATTTTATCAAGTGCTTCTTTCTGTTTACTGTAGCGCGCATGCTCTTTTTCAAGCTGTGATTCGCATTCGGCCAACGATTTTTGCAGACTTGTCCCTTCATCCGCCTGCCGTTTCATTTCAGAAACAAGTTTATCTTTCCTCTTTCGTGCCTCTCCGGCGATTTTCCTGACGTCTTCGGAATTCGCCTCTACCCGGTTCTTCTTTTGCAGCAGAGATTTCTGCTGATCGCTCAGATAACGCTGTTCATTGCGCATGGACGCCTGTTGATTGAGCACTTCAATGTAATCGGCCTTCAGCCTTTCAATCGTTTCATCCAGATTCTGCTCGAAACCGCTGAACGCGGTCAGTTTTTCTTTTAATCTTTTCCGGAGCTCTTCAAGTTTTAAATGTTCCGCCTGATAAGCCGACTCGCTGTTTCTCAGAGCACGGCGCTCATCCTCAAGCTGCTCCTCAAGCTTTCCGATCCGTTCTTTCAGCTCCAGGGCGCTGCTTTTTGCATGTTTCCGCCGCTCAGCCGCCACTTCTTTTTGGCCAAGCATTTTCTCAAGAATTTCACCGGACTCGGCCCATCTCGATTGCAAAAGATCAATGTCGCGGTCCAGCACGTCAAGAGCCTCGCGATTTGAACGAAAAAGTTTCTCCTTTTCTTCAATATTCAGGGCGATCTCTTTTTTTCTTTGATTCAGGTTCTCCGCGCGGCTTTTTGATGCTGACCACCGGGCATGTACATCCCCGATATCGTAGACAAGGAGGGCAACATCGACTTTTTCCAGTTCCTCTTTTTTGGCCAGATACTCCCTGGCGGTCGAAGCCTGTTGTTCAAGCGGTCCCAACCGGCTGCTTAGTTCATGCAGAATATCCTCGACACGGTTTAAATTAACCGCGGATTCTTCAAGCTGTTTTTCCGCCGTTTGCTTTCGCAGCTTGTATTTCAGCACGCCTGATGCCTCTTCAAAAATTTTACGTTTGTCTTCAGCTTTACTATTCAAGATCTCATCTATTTTCCCCTGGCCGATTACGGAATAGGCTTCTTTCCCAAGACCGGAGTCCATAAAAAGGTCGACAATATCTTTAAGTCTGCAGCTCTGACGATTCAGCAGAAATTCGCTGTCCCCGGAACGGAATACCCTTCTGGTCACGCTGATCTCGCTGTAATCAAACGGCAGATAGTGGTCCGCATTGTCGAGCGTCAGCGCAACCTCCGCCATATTAACTGCCTTTTTGGCGTCGCTTCCTGAAAAAATAATATCTTCCATCTTCGAACCGCGCAGCGATTTTGCGGACTGTTCTCCGAGAACCCAGCGGATCGCCTCCGTAATGTTGCTTTTGCCGCTTCCATTCGGTCCGACTACCGCGGTCACACCGGGAACGAACTCAACAGATGTTTTATTGGCGAACGACTTGAAGCCGGAAACATCCAGTCTCTTGAGATACATCCCGATCCCTCCGTTTCTTTTAACTCCATCATTTTAGCACATCGCCTGCCCGTCCGGGCGCGGGTAACAAAAACAGCCGAGAGTTCCCGGCTGTTTTTGTTACCCGTCGATGCTTTTAAGTGCCTCGCGCGCCGCACTCTGCTCCGAGTCCTTTTTTGAATGTCCTCTGCCGCTGCCGATCACTTCACCGTTCAGAAGGACTTTTGACAAAAATTCGCGCTGATGTGTGGGTCCCTTTTCCATAACCACATCGTAATCGAGTTCTCCAAGATTTTTTCGCTGAATTGTCTCCTGAAGCTGGCTTTTAAAATCCATCACATGGGAAAAAGTACCATCGCTGATTCTCGGATAAACAACCAATTTCAAAAACCGATTGACCGTATTCAGGCCCTGATCAAGATACAGTGCGCCGATAAACGCTTCGAAAACATCCGCAAGCAGAGCCGGCCGTTTTCGTCCCCCTGTAGCTTCCTCACCGCGGCCAAGAAAAATTTTGTCCTCAAAAGAGAGGGAGGATGCAAACTGTACAAGCCCCGTTTCGCAAACAATCGCGGCACGAAGTTTGGTCATATCGCCCTCCGAGAGATCCGGGAAGTGTTTGAACAGATACTGTGAAATCATCAGTTCAAGCACGGCGTCACCCAAAAACTCAAGACGCTCGTAGTCCTCCTTCAGTTCGCGGCGATGCTCATTCACATAAGATGAATGTGTAAAAGCCTGTTTCAGCAAAGTTTCATTCTTGAAAGTAATCGAAAATTCCTCTAAAAACTGATGGAGCCTGTCATTGGTTTCTTTTTCGTATTCCTTTACCTTTTTTGAACCGGACATCAGCCGTCACCTCCAAACGCCCCAGAACCTGATCATTCAGTCATCAGCCACATAAGTGATGAAAGAAAAAAGTCCCGTATTCATAAGGTTTTTATAAAAACGGGACTTCGTTGTTATCATGTCAAGATTTGTGGCTCTGTATGTAAGTAATGACATCGCCAACTGTTTGAATTTTTTCCGCGTCTTCATCGGAAATTTCCAAATTGAATTCATCTTCAAGTTCCATGACAAGTTCCACAATATCCAGAGAATCGGCATCGAGATCTTCTTTGAAAGAAGCTTCAGGCTTTACATCCGCTTCATCCACGCCAAGCCTGTCGACAACGATTTTTTTCACACGTTCCAGCACATCATCTTCTGCCATGTCTTCACCTCCCCTCAAGGGCACATATTTAAAAATAACAGGAAAATAACGTTGAGTCAAAACAATCTTTTGCCACCTGCATAAAAGTCGCCTTGCTCTCAAAAAGCATACCTAAACCATTTTATTGCATCGCCATACCGCCGTCAACATTTAAAATCTGCCCGGTCATATAGCCGCTGTCTTCCGACGCCAGAAATCTGACAACCTTCGCAACATCTTCCGGTGTTCCCGGCCTCCCTAATGGAATATCGTTCTGCATTTTCTCCTTCACTTCTTCCGGAAGTTCGTCGGTCATGTCTGTAACGATAAAACCCGGAGCAACGGCGTTCACGGTGATCCCCTTGGACGCCATTTCACGTGCCGAGGCTTTCGTCAGTCCAATAACGCCGGCTTTTGCCGCAGCATAGTTAGCCTGGCTTGCATTCCCTAAAATACCAACGACAGAAGCAATATTGATAATTTTGCCTTGTTTCTGCCGTATCATTGGACGAAGCGCCGCCTTGGTGACGAGAAACACACCTTTCAAGTTCGTATTGAGAACAGCATCCCAATCCGCTTCTTTCATTCTCATTAGTAATCCGTCCCGCGTGATACCGGCATTGTTGACAACAATGTCCAGATGTCCGAATTTTTTAACGGCGGTCTTGACCATTTCCTGAACATCTGCTTCGTTAGATACGTCGCACTGGTATGGCAAAGCTTCCGCACCAAGCGCTTCGATCGCTGAAGCCGTCTCTTCGGCCCGGCTCTTATTGCCGGAGTAATTGACAATGACCGATGCTCCTTCGCGCGCCAGTTCAAGGGCGATCGCTTTTCCTATTCCTCTCGAAGCGCCGGTGACCAGCGCAACTTTCTCTTTGAGTATCAAGTTTTATTCTCTCCCTCTGAGTTTCTCGGCCGCTTCTTCCAAAGTCTTCAGATCACTGACTTGAAGAATGGTCGCGCCGCGGTGAATTTTTTTAATCAGACCGGAAAGCACTTTTCCCGGCCCAACCTCTACGTAAGTATCGACTCCCAGCGTTTTAAGCCTTTCAACGGATTCGATCCAGCGTACCGGCGAGTAAAGCTGTTCAATCAGGTGGACACGGATTTCGTCGGCCGTCGTTTCCGTTTGCGCCGTGCTGTTGGCAATGATCGGGATTTTCGCATTTTCAAGAGGAAGTCCGTCAAGTACTTTACGCATTTTCTCCGCAGCCGGTTTCATCAGTTCGGAGTGAAACGGTCCGCTGACCGAGAGCGGAACGACGCGTCGGGCGCCGGCCTCTGCGGCAAGCCGCGACGCCTCTTCCACACCTTTAACGGTACCTGAAATTACGATTTGTCCCGGGGAATTCAGGTTGGCCAGCTGCACGGATTCTCCTCCCGCCGACGCCTGTTCGCACACTTGATTTAGAATGTTCTCGTCAAGGCCAAGGACGGCGGCCATCGTTCCCCTGCCCGCGGGAACTGCAGCCTCCATAAGCAGCCCTCTTTCCCGGACCGCGTAAACCGCGTCTTCAAATCCGAGCACCCCAGAAGCATAGAGCGCGCTGTACTCGCCGAGGCTGTGACCCGCCGAATAGTCGGCTCTGATCCCTTCTTTGGAAAGCAGCGTATACAGTGCTGCACTGACTGTCAGAATGGCGGGCTGCGTGTTTTCCGTCAGTTTCAATTTTTCTTCCGGTCCGTTTAGAATCAGATCGGTTAAGGAAATGCCGAGACGCTTGTCGGCAGCCTTAAAAATTTCTATTGCTTCCGGTACCGTTTCGATCAGATCCGCGCCCATGCCGACACTTTGCGAACCTTGCCCCGGAAATACAAATGCCAATTTACCCATATTCATTAAACCTCCTGAGTCCTACCTCACACGTTGTTTATCAAATCGTTATTTCAGTCATGCCGAAGAGGTATAAGGACGGCGCGCAAAAAAGCAGGATCACCGATTTCCGCCGGCCGCTGAAAGGGGACGGCTTTACTGCTGAGTCTTCTCCCTTCCGCCATGAGAGCGGTACATTGTAAAAATGCCTTTAAAGACGTGATCCTGTCCTGCATAACTGTTTACTTCTACGATCGTGCGCACCCTTTCCACCCGCGTTACTTTGGCCTTGGCAACGACACGTTCACCCGCCCTGACCGGCCGGATAAAATGAATCGATGCTTTGGAAGTGAGCGCCAGATCATCATCAATCACGGCAACGGCAAGTGAGTTGGCCTGAGCGAACAGATGATGACCTCTGGCAATCCCTGTGCGTGAAAAAACTAGATCCCGATTAATTTCAAGAAGGGAAATAGCACTGGTGTCAAGCTGCAGATCCAGAATTTCTCCGATAACTTCATCCTCATGAAGAGCCTTGACATCATCGAACTGCCGCTTGGCCACATGTTTTATCCGTTCTCTCAATTCCGGTATCGAAAGTTCCAGCCGATCCAGCCTGATGGTCTGAACGCTTACCGAGAACCTGTGCGCGAGCTCATCATCGGTGACAAACGGATTTTCAGCAATGGTCTGTTTCAACAACATTTGCCGGTCCATTTTACTTTTTCTCATTGCTCTGACACCGCCGCTTTTGAACATCCTTTTTAAGACTAGGTAATAATAGTAAGTATATCATATAAGCCGCTTTCCGTGTAGCTCATGAACTGCATTTCCGGCCCCGTTTTCGATCTGAGAAAAAAAGGTCCTCGTCGGAAAAGACTAATACGCTGGCCGCACCTTCCAATCATGATTACCGGTTGAAAAAAGAGCACATTTTCAGCTTAATCCAGCCGGTCGTTATTAAGAATGCCCGCTTCAATCAGCGGCCTTCGAAGCGGAAGGAACGCTTCACTCTCCCAGAAAAGCGGATCTTTGACAAACCTGGCCGCATCATCCCTCGCCGCTGCAAGCGTCCGATAATCATGAACCATATCGGCAAGTCTGAACGCCGGCAGCCCGCTTTGCTTTTTGCCAAAAAAGTCACCGGGTCCGCGCAGTTTCAGGTCGAATGCCGAGAGTCGGAATCCATCTGAGGTCTCCGTCATCATTCTCATTTTTTCCATACTGGTTTCTGAGCGTGCATTGGCAACGAGTACGCAATAAGACTGGCTGTTTCCCCGGCCGACGCGGCCGCGCAGCTGGTGAAGCTGGGATAGACCGAACCGGTCGGCATCATAAATCACCATCAGTGTCGCGTTAGGCACATTCACCCCCACCTCCACGACCGTTGTCGATACGAGTACATGAGTCCTGTTATTTTTAAAACTTGCCATCATGGCCTCTTTTTCTTCCGAGACCATTCTGCCGTGCATCAGCCCAACGCGGAAACCCGGGAGTGCCTGAGTCAGCTGAGCATGAACATCCATTGCGTTTTGCACATCAAGCTGCTCTGATTCCTCGATCAGCGGACAAATAACATAGGCTTGTCTGCCCTTAGTCAGTTCGCTCCTCATGAACCGAATCACCCGTTCCATCATCTCGTGGCGAACCCAGTAAGTTTTTATCGCTTTTCGGCCGCCAGGCATCTCGTCGATTGTCGAAACATCCATATCGCCGAACACGGAAATCGCCAGCGTGCGCGGTATCGGCGTTGCCGTCATGTAAAGAACATCCGGATCTGTTCCTTTGACACGCAGTTCCCTGCGCTGCCCGACACCGAACCTGTGCTGTTCATCAGTAACCACAAGACCGAGCCGGTTGAAAACGACTTCGTCCTGAATCAGAGCATGCGTTCCTATAAGTACATGAATCGTACCTTCCTTAAGTTGATCAAGGAGCAGTTTCCTGCGTTTCCCCCGGATGCTTCCGGTCAGAAGCGCTACGTTAACAGAAAAGGGGCCAAGCAGTTTTTGCAGACTGTCCGCGTGCTGTTCGGCAAGAATTTCCGTCGGGGCCATCAGTGCGCTCTGGTAGCCCGCAGTCCAAGCCGCATAAAGGGCGATCGCCGCAACAATGGTTTTCCCCGAACCGACGTCTCCCTGAAGAAGCCGATTCATCGCAGCATCCGATGCCATATCGTCCAGAATTTCATCAACCACCCGTTTTTGCGCTCGGGTCAAAGAAAAGGGAAGGCCGCCGAGAAAACTCCGGAGACGATCCCTTTGGATATTCATTGGTATTCCGTATGAAGACTGACGTTTTTTCAGCTTGTATGCCTGCATTTTAAGTTCGTAAGTTAAAAATTCTTCATACACGAGGCGGCGTCTGGCCTGTTTCAGCCTGCTCCGCTCCGAAGGAAAATGGATTTCGTAAACGGCTTCTTTGCGTCCCATCAATTTGTAGTCATTTATTATTTTTGAAGGAAGATTTTCAGAAAGGCAATCCGGAAATTGCCGGAAAGCCTGTCTGACAATCGCTCTCAGGCGCTTGACTGTCAGGCCGCCTTTAACCGGGTAAACCGGAGCGATACGCTCTTCGCGTTCCGGCAGGCCGACATGAAATTCCGAAGCGGTTAAAACGGCACGGTTTCTCTCCCATTTTCCCGTGACCGTAACCTTGTCTCCAAGCTTAAGCTTCTTTTTTAAGTATGGCCTGTTAAAGGCAATAACCGTAATTAAATAACGGCCGGAAAGAACACGGATGGCAAGTCTCGATCTTTTTTTCGCATAATAAGTAAGAACAGGTTCACTGTGCACCTTGCCGACAATCGTTGCATGCTCATCGGTGCGGACGTCCGCCAGATCCCTGATCTCATAATTATCATAGCGATAAGGATAGTAGCTGAATAAATCTTCCAAAGTCTCAATACCAAGCTGTCTCAGTTCTTCCGCCGATGTCTTGCCGACGCCCTGCAGATCGCAGACAAGCTGCCGGTTACTTGAAACCGTCATCGGTTATCCAGCACCGACGAACGTGCTGCCTGGCCAAATATCTTATCCTTCAACTTTTTCCCCGTCGGTGTATTCGCCAGCCCGCCCTGAGCGGTCTCCCTGAACGCTGCCGGCATCATCCTGCCCACCTGATGCATGGCGTCGATGACTTCGTCGCACGGAATCTTGCTTTGGATTCCGGCCAGCGCCATATCGGCGGCGACAATAGCGGTGGATGCGCCGATCGCATTGCGCTTCACACACGGGACTTCGACCAGCCCCGCCACAGGATCACAGATCAGCCCGAGCATATTTCCAAGTGCAATCGCCATGGCGTGAGCGGACTGAGAGGGCGTTCCCCCGGCCAGCTCCACCGCTGCCGCCGCTGCCATCCCTGTCGCCGACCCGACTTCCGCCTGACAGCCGCCGGCCGCTCCGGATATGGATGCGTTGTTGGCGATGACGAAGCCGAACGCGCCGGCGGTGAAAAGGTAGCGCACCATCTGTTCCTGTGAAGGCTGCAGCTTACGGACCAGCCCGAACAGGGTGCCTGGCACGACACCTGCCGACCCCGCGGTTGGTGTGGCGCAGATTGTTCCCATCGCCGCATTGACTTCATTAGTCGCCATGGCTTTGCTTACGGCATCGAGCAGGACATCTCCGGAAAGAGACCGGCCGGACGACAAATACTTCTGAAGGAGTCGGGCATCGCCGCCGGTCAGTCCTGAATGAGAGCGGATCTCTTCATGAATGCCTCTCTGCACTGCTTTTTCCATAACATCAAGATTATCCGCCATTCTGGAAAAGATATCTGCATAGCTTTTCCCGGTGGTTTCTATTTCAGTCTGAATCATCACTTCGGAGACAGGCAGATTCCGATCTTGTGCAAGTCCCACCAGTTCTTCTACAGTTCTGAACATAAAGAACATTTCCTCCTGCCTTTCTCAATCTCTCCATGCTCAAGATAAAACGGCAACATTCAGCATGTTGGGGAGCGCTGAAATCTCTGTAGCCAGCCCCTCGCCGATCTCTTCATCGGTCTGAATGACCATCATGGCAACATGGCCTTTTTCGTGCCGTGCGACTTCCATGTATGAGATGTTCATTTCATATTTCGCGATCAGTCCGGCCACTTCTGCCACCGCGCCATATTTGTCTCGGTGCAGAACAAGCAGTGCGGGGTTGCTTCCCGACAAAGAAATGGAGAACCCGTCCACTTCCGTGATTTCGATTTTCCCGCCGCCGATCGACGCGCCGACAAGATCAAGCACATTATCTCCCTTTGTCAGATGAAGCCGCGCCATATTCGGGTGTTCGACCTGCGTCTCTGTGTCCGCATTGAATGAAACGGCCATCCTCTGTCCTGCGGCAATGGTCAGCGCATCGGGCAGTCTGGGATCACTTGCATCAAAGCCAAGCAAACCGGCGGCGAGTGCCACATCGGTGCCGTGTCCCCTGTAGGTTTGGGCGAACGAACCGTAAAGGGTTACTTCAACCCGATCCGGACAGTCGTTGAACAGTTTTCTCGCAATGCGTCCGATTCGCGCCGCACCAGCCGTGTGGGAACTGGAAGGCCCGATCATGACAGGACCGATGATGTCAAAAACGCTGCGATATTTCACGACCGAACTCCCTCCTTAAGCTTCTAACGTTCCGTCTTCAGCTGGCAATTCATTACTCGTCAGTCTGACACCCTGGACAAATATGTTAATTGCCGCCGCGTCAATACCCAGAGTCGCGTTCAATGTGTCCTTCACCTTGTTCTGAACATTTACGGCGACTTCCGATATTTGTGTACCATAACTAACGATGATGTACATGTCGATCATCAGGTTTTGTTCTTCATCGAAATGAATAATTACCCCGCGGCTGAAATTATCTTTCTTCAAAAGTTCCGCGAATCCATCCTTAAGCTGGTTTTTAGAGGCCATACCGACAATTCCGTAACAATCAAGTGCCGCACCGCCGACAATTTTTGCGATGACGTCGGTTGATATGTCGATTTGCCCATAAGTATTATTTATCGAGATTGACATCACAGTTTCCTCCTTCTATCGTCGTCTTCAACTGGTGATGCGCTGGCCGGTGAGCGATCGTAGCAAAGGCGCTGAACCGAATCAAGGTATTAATCAATATGGCTATTTTACACTAGCCCGCCTGAATTTGAAAGCACAATCCATTCGGCTGCTGCCCTGGCCAGGATTTTCTTCCCTATTGCAAGCAAAGGCATCACATGCTAAGATTAAACTATTGCTTTATTATAGTATGGCAAGGAGGTTGTTTTAATGGGACGTCGCTGTTTTGTAACCGGAAAGACGACAACGTTTGGCCAGAATCGCTCATTTGCTGAAAATAAATCAAAAAGAACATTTAAAGCAAATCTGCAAAAAGTGCGCATTCTTGTAGACGGCAAGCCGAAGCGTGTTTACGTTTCCGCAAAGGCGCTGAAAGCCGGAAAAGTTGAACGTATCTGAATCCGGACATTATAGAATAGGGTTTGGATAAAAAAGCACCTGAACAGAACCGAGCTCCTAATTCGGACAAACAAAATCCAATTTAGGGCGTTCAGTTCAAACAGGCGCTTTTTTATTTATCCGTTTAAAAGAATCACCGCATCCCTGTTCTATTCGTGCAAAAAAGGCCCCCTGATCCGCAAGGGTGCCTTTTTTGTATTTGCGAGGTCCTTATCCCTTGCGAAAGGAACCGAGGAGGGCTCTCACAATACTTGCTAAAAATCTCGGCAGCTTAATTGTATAAAACTTCATCGATTCGCTCCCCCTTGCTTCTTGCGCCGTCAGCCATTTTCGCGTGCTTCTAAACTATATGCGGCGTGTACCGGAACTATGATCACGATAAATTCGGTTCAATCACTGCAGCGCATCATTAGCAGAAACCCTGTTGAAAAAGAGACCGTGAAAAATTCGTCCTCGACCTCATTACTGATGCAAAGACTCGATCCAAGAAGAAGCTCGGCATCAGTCAGCGGATATTTTACCCCTTCCAACGTCAGTCCCGAAACCTTTTCAGTCAGAGACAAGAATGAGAGATAAGGATATAGGGAATTTCTCTTTACATGATATATGCCCGGAGTGAGCAAGGTGATACAATTTTTTTGATCCAGCAGGATCAGCTTTGTCTTTTTATTGACACCCTTAAGCAGCATCTGGACATTGGCAAGCGCATGATCCATCCTCCCGCCGGTTGCCCCGAGGATCAGACATTCATCCGGATCCTGACTGAGCGCCCAGTCAAGGGCCAGTTCCAGATCCGTCTTGTCTTTTTCCCGCGGATAGGTGTCAAGTTTGAGACCATTGCCAAATACCTCAATCCTCTCCTCATCTGACAAAGAATCGAAGTCACCGAAAGCGCGGACGGGAGACAAATGATTTTTCAATAAAATATATGTTCCGTGATCGGCCCCAACCCATCGGCAGCCCATGAAAATGTCAGAACCGAGGTCCGGAATCAGTGTTTCCGGACCTCCCGCAACAATTGCGATGCGCATCTTTATTTATCCCTCCGTTTTTTTGTACTCATAATTGAGCCGCGTTCGGCTTTCCGGACCATGGGGAGCCGGCAAATCCCAATCAATAGCGGGGTTTTCTCCTACTGAGTTCCTGAAAAAAAGCCTGATAGTGAGCATAACGGTGCAGATCGATTAAGTGATCATCTACAGCTTTTTTCACCGCACACCCAGGCTCCGCAAGGTGAGTGCACCCTCTAAATCGGCATGATGTCCGGAACGCCGAAAATTCCGGAAAACAGTATTCCAGATCATTGAGAGAAAGTTCCGGAATCTCAAGAGAACTGAAACCGGGCGTGTCCGCAACAAATCCCTCCGCTGCAATCGGAAGAAGTTCGACATGCCTTGTGGTATGCTTTCCGCGTCCGAGCGATTGCGAGATCTCCTGAGTATCAATACTCAGCGAATGATCCAGTTCGTTAAGAAGTGACGACTTTCCAACACCGGACTGGCCGGTTATTACGCTGATCATTCCTTCCAAGTTCTTACGCAGATCCGTTAATCCAAGATTTTTCAGGCTTGAAGTCCTGATTACGGAATAACCAATTCTGACGTAGCGCGCCATCACCCGGCGCATCGCCTCATCCTCGTCAGCAGCCAGCAGGTCCCACTTTGTGAAACAGATCAGAGAATGAATATGATGTGCCTCCATATGTACGAGAAATCTGTCGAGCAGCTGATCATCAAAAACCGGTTCGGCGACGGAAAAGACAAGGATCGCCTGATCCACATTGGCGATCGGCGGACGGTTAAGGGCATTTCTTCGTTCGCCGACCGAAAGAATATACCCTTCGGTTGCTTTCGTTGCCTCATAGGTGACGTGGTCGCCAACAAGAGGCATAACGTTGCGTTTTCTGAAAACGCCTCTCGCCCGGCAGCGGATCTGCCGATTCCCATCTGCAATATAGTAAAAACCGCTAAGTGCCTTTATGATCGTCCCTTCAGGCATGCTCAAACTCCTTAATGAGGATTATCTTAGAAATCTAGTTCGTTTAATTCGGATAATCAACCGTTCCTGTTTTTCTTTCGACTCCATCGAGCAGAACCCTGTAGGATCCCTGTCCGCCCGGATTCAGGATGAAGGGAATGGTATAAGTCTTCGTATCTGTTATCATTTCATCGGTAAAAAGTGAATCATTGTGATTGGCATCCGTATAATAAATCTGAACGTGAACCGGCTGCGCACTTTGTCCTCCATTACCTTTACCATTACCATTACCTTTAGAATAGACAACTTTTATCGGCTGATCAATTTCTTTTGGCTGGGACTGGCTCCCTTTCGACAAAGTCACGCTGACCGACGACCCTTTGGCCATCTGGATTCCAGGTGCAGGATCCTGGCTGAGGACACTGCCTTTCTGAACGGTATCCGAATAAGCACTGGATGTAAAAATGGCCGTGAGTCCGAGCGACTTCAGTTGCTGGTTTACCTGGTCCTGAGTTTTGCCGCTGAGATCCGGAACGGTTACATTCGGATTGCCTGTACTGTATGTCAGTTCCAGCACAGTATCGGAAGGCACAATCTGCGCCCCAGCCGCAGGATTCTGACTGATGATCTGCCCATCCGGGACGCTTGACGATTCCTGCTGATGCCAGATAATTTTTTTATATCCCTGACCCTGTAAAGATTTGGCGACCGAATCCCGGTCATAACCCACGTAATTTTCCAGCTGTACGGGTTTTGGTCCTGTGCTGACAAAGAGCCCGACTGCGGTTTTAGCTTTTACATCCGTGCCTGCCGCAGGATTCTGAAGAAAAACCACTCCTTTTTTCACTGTGGAGCTGGACTGATCCGTCCGGCTGACTTTAAGATTTTTGTTTGTTAACATTTGCGCGGCCTGTTCATAGGTCTTTCCAGTTACATCCGGAACACGGACGTTCTCAACATAGAAAAGTTTTGGCAGCAAAGTGAGACCTATAACCAGACCGACAGTAATCAAAAGCAGCAGGATGCCGAAAATAGTCAGCCATTTTTTCGTTTTGCTTTTTTTCTTTTTATTGTTATTTTCAGGGCTTGATGGCGCGGAAGGTTCTCCGGCGGCTATCGCATCCTCCGATTGAACGGTCGTGACCGGCGCCATTTTGATTGTTTTCTCATCATCGGGATCATCCGCCGAATCCCTTGCCAGAACCAGCCGCTCTTCCCCGGCACGATCGGGATTAAGCGAAGTTTCCAGATCTTCATAAAGATCGGCCATGCTCGCGAAACGGTCCTGAGGGCGCTTCGCCAGAGCCCTGATGATCACATTTTCCAGGCTCTGCGGAATTTCGGGCCGAAAATCTCTGGGCAGGGGCATCGGTTCACTGAGATGTTTGAGTGCCACCGAAACAGGGGAACCCCCCGGGAAAGGAAGCTTTCCGGTAAGCAGCTCAAACATCACGATGCCCAGTGCGTAAATATCCGACTTGACGGTCGCTTTCCCGCCGCGTGCCTGTTCTGGGGAAAGGTAGTGAGCGGAGCCGATAATGGAATGCGTATACGTAATCGTCGAGTCACTGACCGCAAGCGCAATGCCGAAATCGGTGACTTTAACATGTTCCTCTTCATCAATCAGGATATTATGAGGCTTGATGTCGCGGTGCACGATGCCCCGCGCATGGGCGTGCGCAATGGCCCTGGCGATCTGTTTCATGATATGGACGGATTCGCTGATCGATATCGGCGAATAATCTTTGATAAATTCTTTCAACGTCATGGCATGCACATACTCCATGACAATGTAATAGCAGTCCTGTTCTTCCCCGATATCGTAAATGGCCACAATGTTCGGATGCGACAGGCTGGCAACCGATTCGGCCTCACGATGAAAGCGTCTTACGAATTCCTCATCTCCTGCGAGTTCCGGCCGCAGAATTTTTACCGCGACAAATCGATTAAGAATCAGATCTTTTGCCTTATATACGATTGCCATGCCGCCCTCACCGAGCCGCGACAGGATCTGGTATCTTCCCCCAACTCTTCTTCCAATCATGCTTCTTCACCATCACGGGAGACAATGATCATCGATATATTATCTTCTCCGCCGGCATCGTTTGCCGCTACGATCATTGCCTCTGTTTTCTCTTGCAGTGAACATTTTCTTCCTATGATCTGACTGATTGTTTCATCTGAAAGTTTGTTCGTCAGTCCGTCCGAACAAATCATGATCAAGGATCCTTCCGACCATTTTAGTGTCGACGTGTCCAGTTCAATCGCCGGTTCGGTTCCGAGCGCACGCATCAGTATATGTTTTTTAGGATGGATTTCGGCGTCTTCTTTAGAAATCTGGCCGGATTTGACGAGCTCATTAACCAATGTATGATCCTCGGTAACCTGCCGGATCGGCTCCCCTTGTTTCCATATGTAAATGCGGCTGTCGCCGACTGCGGATACCGCGACGAAATCTTCCCGGCAAAAGGCGGCGGCTATGGTTGTCCCCATTCCCCTGCACGCCTCGTGTTCCGCCGCGTAATCGTACAGATGCACATTAATCGAGCGGACAAGCCGATTCAGCCACTCCACTGCCTCGTTTTCGTTCAACGGGCCCGAAATTTTCTCCCACTTTGCCTCGATCACCTCGATGGCCATCCGGCTTGCGACATCCCCTGCCGCATGTCCGCCCATACCGTCCGCGACAACGCCCAGAATCTGCCCGTCGCCGTAAAAAACACCGACGCTGTCTTCGTTGTGATTTCTGATTTTCCCGCGATCCGTGCTGTATACAGCCTTCACCGTGTATCACGCTCCCCATGCCGCAACATTATGACCCGTCATTTTTTCTTTTTCTTCAGGCATCCGATAAAAAATCCATCCGTTCCGAACTGAAACGGCAGCAGCTGAACCATCGATGTATGCGGTGCTAAACGGCAGTTCTGAATGACTGCCGGAAACCGGGAGAAAAAAACAGGTTCCCAGTAAAAGTCATCATGTTCCGACAAGAAACGGTTCAGCAGATCGTCGTTTTCCGCACGATTAATGGTGCACGTGCTGTAAACCAGCCATCCGCCGGGTCTGACCAAAGGTGCGGCAGCTTCAAGAATCGACTGCTGGATCGATGCGAGTCTCTCAGTGTCTGCAAATGTCTTCTCCCACTTTATTTCCGGTTTGCGGCGGATCACGCCGAGACCGGAACACGGAGCATCCAGAAGCACACGGTCGAAGGACGCCTTACCATAGATTCCGAGGGCATTTCTGGCATCCATCGCTCTCGTTTCTATTATGGAAATTCCAAGTCGCGCCGCCGCAGCGTCAATGAGTTTCGTTCTTTGCTCATGAAGATCGAGGGCGACAATCTTTCCCGAGTTCTCCATCCGTTCAGCGAGATGGGCGGTTTTTCCACCCGGTGCCGCGCACGCATCAAGAACAGCCATCCCCGGCGCAGGAGCAAGGGCGTCGGCGACAAGCATGGAACTTTCATCCTGAATCGTCAGCAGTCCCTCTTTATAAGCTTCGGTCGCTGCCGGCTGGCCTTCTTCAACCCTCAGACATTCGTGAGAGAGCTCGCCGGGCGATGTGCGGACCCCCTCCTTTGCAAGCCTTTGCGCAAGCGCCTGCCTTGAAATTTTCAGCCGATTCGCGCGGATAAATGTGTGGGGGGCCAGATTGCCCGCTTCGGCAATTTTGAGCGACGTTTCTATGTCCCACTGCTCCTTCCACATGTCCAGTAACCATTCAGGAGTACTGTACTGAATGGACAGGCGTCTGCCTTCAGGAAGAATGGCTGAAAGATCGGGAGCACCCTTCCGCAGGAACTGCCTCAGCACGCCATTGACGAATCCCGCTATACCGCGGTGCCCCCGATGATTGGCAATGGACACGGCTTCGTTGACGATCGCGTGATCCGGAATACGGTCAAGATAGAGTTTCTGATAAAAAGAGAGCTGCAAAAGCAGCCTGACCCACTCATCCAGTCTGCGTTCACTTCCGGCGAAAGCAGAGAGAACATAATCCAAAGTCAGCCTGCGCTGCAGCACACCGTAGACAATGGTCGTCACAAGGGCTCTATCCCGTGCGGACAGGCTGCTTTCCGACAGGGTATCATTCAGCGCCAGCTGGCTGTAGGCATGATTTTTTGTGATGGAGAGCAGCAAATCAAGGGCCGTCTCCCGCACCGATGAGCGCTTCATGCCTCTTCCCCCAGCAGTGTTCCGATTTCAAGTCCCTTTCCGTGTAGAAAATCGGCAGCGCTCATGCGTTTTTTCCCGGCGGGCTGACACTCGGTCACCTTGAGGACACTTCCCAATCCGGCGGCAACAAAAAAGCCGTCCTCCGCTTTTCCGATGACCGTTCCCGGTGCTGCGGCGGTTTCATGATCCGCGAGATGTGCGGAATAGACTTTAAAGGTTTTTCCGCCGAGCAAGGTAAAAGCGCCGGGATAAGGGTTAAGTCCGCGAATCAGATTGCGCACGGCTTCCGCCGGTTTGTTCCAGTCTATCGCCTCGTCCTCATGCCTGATGCTCGGAGCAAAAGTCGCTTTCGTTTCATCTTGTACCGACGGCGTCAGACGCCCCGACGCCAGGGCAGGCAGTGTTTTCATCAACAGGTCGCTTCCGGCAGCACTTAATTTATCGTGGAGGATACCGAACGTGTCGTTGTCGTCGATGGGTACCCGGACCTGGGTCAGGATATCTCCTGCGTCCAGTTTCTTCACCATGTACATAATGGTGACCCCGGATTCCTTTTTTCCATCGATAACCGCCTGCTGAATCGGTGCTGCACCCCGGTACTCGGGGAGAATGGACGCATGCACGTTTATGCTGCCGAGCGGCGGTCCTTCAAGCAGGGACTGCGGCAGGATCTGGCCGTAAGCGGCCGTAATCAGTAAATCCGGACTGTAGGAAAGGATTTCACGCACCGCCTCCGGATCGCGTACCTTTTCCGGCTGAAGTACCGGTATCCGGTATTTTTCCGCTAAAATTTTGACCGGAGAAGGTGTCGGCGTGTGTTTTCTCCCCTTCGGACGATCCGGCTGGGTCACGACGCAGCGAATTTCATAATTCTTGTCATCAAGCAGTTTTTGTAAAACAGGAACGGCAAAATCAGGCGTTCCCATAAAAATTACTTTCATCCAATCATCCTCTTTATTTTCATCCCGCCTGTTCTGTCTGCGCTACATCAAAACAACGGGATTCAGATCGATCGACAGTTGCAGACCGTCTTTCCCCGTGTTCTGAAAATGCAGCGAGATTTTCCTCAGCACCGGGAAAAGAGCAGGTTCTCTTTTGTATTTTACCATGCACTGATAGCGATATCTATCTTTTATCCTGGCAATCGCGGGAACAACGGGACCGTATATCCGGGCTGATCGGGACAGATTGTTCTTCAGCATCGAGACGATACGCTCTGCCGCGTCTGCGGCCCTTGCCGGTTCCGAATGTGTCAGATTAATAAGCGCGAGAAAGTAGAACGGGGGGTATCCGAGACGATGCCGGATCTGCATTTCCTCGTGATAAAAACGCGCATAGTCGTGATGCGCCGCATCGACGATGGCATAATGATCCGGCGTGTAGCTTTGAATAACCACTTCACCCGGAAGATCATGCCTCCCCGCTCTGCCGGAAACCTGCGTCAGAAGCTGAAAGGTTTTTTCGGACGCCCGAAAATCAGGAAGATGAAGCATCGAATCTGCGGCCAGAACACCGACCAGTGTCACTTTTGGAAAATCGAGTCCCTTGGCAATCATCTGGGTCCCGAGCAAAATATCCGCCTTCTGCTCGCCGAACTGACGCAGTAGTTTTTCATGACCCCCTTTCTGCCTCGTCGTGTCCACGTCCATCCTGATCACGCGCGCTTCGGGAAGCAGACGGTTCAGCTCGGTCTCCACTTTCTGCGTCCCCGTTCCAAAATAGCGCATGGAATCGCTGCCGCATGCCGGACAGGTTTCGGGTGCACGTTCCTCATAGCCGCAGTAATGGCACTTGAGCAGGCGGCCGGCGTGATGGTAGGTTAGTGAAATATCACAGTGCGGGCATTTGATTACGGTTCCGCACGACCGGCACATCACAAATGTCGAATACCCGCGCCGATTCAGGAATAGAACGATCTGTTCCCCCTTTTTCAGTCGATCCCGGATTTTATTAAAAAGGACCCGTGAAAACATCGAATGATTGCCCTCTCTCATTTCTTCGCGAAGGTCCACAATTTCAACAGGCGGCATCGGATGGTGGTTGAAACGGTCCTTCAGCGAAAGCAGCGTATAAACTTTTTTCTGGGCTCTGGCGTAAGACTCCAGCGACGGGGTAGCGCTGCCGAGCACCACGGGACAGCCATGGCGGTGCGCTCGATAAATGGCAACGTCTCGGGCATGATATCGGGGGCTGTCGTCCTGTTTGTAGCTTGTTTCGTGTTCTTCATCAATAATGATCAGGCCCAGCCGTTCGAAAGGGGCAAATATGGCGGAGCGTGCCCCGACAGCGACTTTGACAAGCCCTTCCCGGATTTTGCGCCACTCATCGTATTTCTCGCCCCGGCTCAGACCGCTGTGCATCACGGCAACCTCAGCTCCGAACCGACCCTTGAAACGATCCACCATCTGCGGAGTCAGCGAAATTTCAGGAACAAGCACGATCGCCTGTTTCCCGAGCGCGATCACTTTCTGTATGGCCTGGAGATAAATTTCAGTCTTCCCGCTGCCTGTTACCCCATGGCAAAGGAACACGCGATTCTCACTCTTTTCGATGGAATTAAGAATCGGGGTCAGTGCCTGTTTTTGCTCCCCTGTCAAAGGCAGCGGACGGGTCGGCGGTCCCGGCCTGTGAACATAAGGATCGCGAAACTGCTCGATGAATTCCTGTTTCAGCAAACTTTTTTTCACTAACCGTCCCAAGGTCTCTCTGCTAAAATGGTATTTTTTGATCAGTTCGCTCACCGGTAATTGAAGCTGTTGATCACTTTCAATAAAAAAAGACAATACCTCTTTTTGTCGTATTGAACGCGCGTCAAGTCCTTCGGCAGCCTTAATCAGCCGTTCCCGCGGAACAGCCGCCGAAACAGCGAGAACCTTCCTGGCATTTGCCTGATTTCCGACAAACCTGTTTAATGAAATGATGTTTTCATCAAGCGCCTCGTTGACCTCTTTTAACCGTTCAGGATGCTTTTTCTCGATCACGTCCCACTCGATCATCTTTCCGGATAAAAAAAGCTGTGCCAGCCGCGGAAAGCGCAGCTGCAACTGTTCGGTGTTTTCGGCTGTCAGAATTTTATGATATTCCGCCTTCATCACGGCCGGCAGCATCGCCAGAAAGGCAGAAACGGTCGGACAGAGCGTTGTGTCAGCCAGCCAGCGGCCAAGATCTAGCAATTCGCCGGTCAGCACCGGCAGATTGTCGACGACGCGTTCAATAGTTTTCAGTTTACCGAAGGAAGATTCTTCTTTTAGTGACGCCACGAAACCGAGCCGTTTAGTCCTGCCGAACGGCACGATCACACGCATGCCCGGTCTGACAAAATCAGAAAGTTTTTCCGGAATCTGATAATCAAACGGTTTGTCGACAGGGCTTGCCGGTATGTCGACGTAGACCTCGGCGATCAATGCAAAACGCTCGTTTCCAGAAGACCGGCAATTGCCCGGCAAATTTCTTCGGCAACCCGACGCTTCGGCATCTGTTCAAATGCCTGCCTCCGTCCCCCGGCAAAGAAAAAGGTGACTTTGTTCGTATCTTTTCCGAATCCGTCCTCCGCCCGGTTGGCAACGAGTAAATCAAGACGCTTTTTCTCCAGTTTCCGCTGTGCATTTTCTTCCAGATTTTCCGTTTCGGCCGCAAAGCCGACGAGCAGCTGGTGGGTCTTCCGGGCGCCGATCTCCGTTAGAATATCGGGATTGCGGACCATTTTCACGAGCAGCGGGCCATCGCCTTTTTTGATTTTCTGTCCGCTGACTGTTTCCGGACGATAATCCGCCACCGCGGCCGCTTTAACCACAACATCTGCGGCTTCAAATCGTTTGATCACCGCCTCATACATGTCGCGCGCCGAATTCACCTGAACAACAGAAACGCCCTGCGGCGCTTCAAGCTGGGTGGGGCCGGTCACAAGCGTCACTTCAGCGCCGGTCCGGCTGGCGGCACAGGCGATGGCGTAACCCATTTTACCGCTCGAATGATTGCTGAAATAACGTACGGGATCAAGCGCCTCTTGTGTCGGACCCGCAGTGACCAGAATCTTTTTTCCTTTTAATGGGAAATCGTCTGGTATGCCGTCAGCGAAATACGCATCGATTTCCGTGAAAATGACTTCCGGTTCGACGAGTCTTCCTTTCCCTGTCCAGCCGCATGCCAGCCTTCCCTGATCCGGGCCGATCAAACGATAGCCGTAATCCTCAAGTGTCCGAAGATTTTTTTGCACGGCGGGATGAGCGTACATGTTCACGTTCATGGCCGGAGCGATCCATACCGGCGCCCTGGACGCCAGAATCACTGTCGAAAGCATGTCGTCTGCCAGACCTGCGGCCAGTTTTCCAATCATGTTTGCCGTTGCCGGGGCGACAATCACCAGATCCGCCGTATCAGCAAGATCGATATGAGCAATCTGCCCCTCCTTTTTTTCCACAAACACATTTTCATAAACCGGCCGGCGTGTCAGCGCCTGAAAAGTCGCCTCACCAATAAAACGTTTGGCAGATTCAGTCATCACCACATCGACTATCGCTCCCGATTTCACGAGCAGGCTCGCCAGTTCGGCTGCTTTATAAGCGGCTATACCGCCTGTGATACCGAGCACAATTTTTTTCCCGGAAAGCGTCATTTTATCCTCCCCTTTCCTCGCAAAGTTAAGATTTTCAATAATTATGCCGCTTGGCGAATCCCGGCGTTTTATTTGCATACAAATGCTTTGTTCGGTACAAAAAACAACAACCCGCAGAAAGGTTGTTGCCCGTGCCGGACGATGATCCGGATGATCAGTTTTTATAATACAGAAGGCCGGCGTTGATTTCTTCAAGGGCCTGGCCCACTGCTTTGTCGGAACGCGGGTGTTCAAGCATCAAATGGCCGGAACCGTCCTGCAGCTGGCGCGCGCGTTTGGCCGAAAGAGTGACCAGTGTATAAGTTGAATTGACCTTCTCCAGTAAATTATCAATGGATGGATAAATCATCATAATCCATCAGCTCCTTCATTATTTTGATATTTTCCGATCAGCCGATCCACCCTGCAATGTTCAGCGAGCACAATCGCTTCGATCCGGTCGCAGGCTTTCTCCACCTGATCGTTTTCAACGACATAATTATAGTTCTGCATGAGTTCCATCTCCGATCTCGCGACGTTCATCCGGCTCTCGATCAGTTCGGCCGTTTCCGTACCCCGTCCGACAATCCGCTTTTTCAGTTCATTCAGATTCGGAGGGGCAAGGAAAATAAAGAGGCCGTCCGGAAAACGATGTTTGACCTGAAGCGCGCCCTGGACTTCAATTTCCAGAATGACATCCTTCCCGTCATCCAAGGTTTTCCTAACGTAATCTATAGGGGTGCCGTAAAAATTGCCGACATATTCAGCCCATTCAAGCAGCTGCTCATTTTCGATCATCTGCTGAAACTGATCACGCGTTCTGAAGAAATAGTGAACCCCGTCGATCTCGCCCTCTCTCGGTTTTCTTGTCGTCACGGAAATGGAGTATTGAAGAGAACTTCCTCTGTTTCTTAATGCTTTGCAGACCGTTCCCTTCCCGACACCGGACGGTCCGGAGAGAACAACCAGCAATCCTTTTTCTTTAAAACTCATGCACAGACCTCCAACCATTCATGCATCATCCGTCACACCATCGTGCTGGATCAGTCTCTGGGAAACTGTCTCCGGCTGCACGGAAGAAAGGATGACGTGATCACTGTCCATCACAATGACAGCCCTTGTCCTTCGTCCGTACGTAGCGTCGATCAATTTATTGTTGTCCCGCGCAATTTTGATCAGCCGCTTGATCGGCTGCGACTCTGGACTGATAATCGAGACAATTCTGCCTGCGGACGCAATGTTTCCGAATCCGATATTGATTAATCTGATCACCGCACAATCACTTCCCTGTTCGTGGTAACGTCATTCAACATTCTGGATCTGCTCCCTCAGCTTCTCAATCTCGTTTTTTATGGATACAACCCTCCGGCTCATTCCGGCGCTGTTTCCTTTTGAGCCGATTGTATTCATCTCGCGGTTCATTTCCTGGATCAGAAAGTCAAGCTGGCGGCCGACCGGCAAAGATTCATCAAGTAAAGTCCGGAACTGGGTGAGATGGCTTTTCATCCGGATCAGTTCTTCATCAACCGCCGATTTGTCGGCAAAAACGGCAATTTCGTTCATCAGTCTCTCTTCATCAATGGAGTAGCGATTTCCAAGAAAATCTGATACATATTGCCGGAGCCGCTTCTCATAGGTTTCACGCACACGAGGCGCAAACTCCTCGAGTTCGGAAATCTGTTTTTTGATAAAATCAGCCTTTTTCCGGAGATCCTCATCGAGCTGGCCGCCTTCCCTCTGCCTCATACCGGCAAGCTGCGTGCACGCCTGATTAACGGCCTGCAGCACAAGCGGCTCTATTTCTCTGGCCGACATCCCGCCCGCCTCCTGAACGGAAAAAACCCCGGGCAAAAGCAGAACATTGCTGAAGTCCCATTCTTTCCCGCCGCAGCGACGCTGTATTTCCCTCGCTGCGTCCAGATACTGGTTGACAATCTGCCAATTGGTGCCGACGCTCGGTGCAACGGCATCACTGCCGTCAATCGTTAAAAAAAGGGTCACCGCGCCCCTCTTAACGTATGAACGAACGGTCTTCCTTATTTTATCTTCCAGATAGGTAAAAGGCCTGGGAATATTAAGAGAAAGATCGAAAAAGCGATGATTCACCGATTTCAGCTCAACTCTTGCACTCGTCTCGCCCTCTTTGAGCGATGCCGCGCCAAAACCGGTCATACTGTTTATCATCCAATCACTTCCACCTTCTCATTTTAAACAAAACGGTGCCTTTGAAGCAAGCAAAGCCGCAAAATATGTCGATCTGTTTTTTGAGCACGGCACGGCCGGCTCAAACCGTCTACCTGCCCGGCGCATGGGCTTCAGGTTTCTTTCTTAATTTCAGGACGAGGGACTCGTCAGGAGTGACGTAGAGTGTCTTCTGATCTGTATAGATGACAAACCCGGGTTTCGCGCCGCTTGGTTTCTTCACGAACTTCACTTTGGTATAGTCTACAGGGACTCTGCTTCCGAGCCGCGACCTGCTGAAAAAGGCGGCAAGCGCCGCCGCTTCGGCGAGCGTCCCCTCGCCTGGATTCTCCGAACGGATGACGACATGCGAACCGGGAATATTCTTTGCATGCAGCCATGTTTCTTCCCGTCCGCCTACTTTTGTCGTCAAATAATCATTCTGCTTATTGTTTTTCCCGACAAGAATCGCCGTTCCGTCCGACGAAAAATACTGATCGATTTCGGGACGTGTTTTCTTCTTTTTGCCCCGGTCGGACCGTTTCTTTCTCAAATAGCCGCCTTCTTCAAGCTCCTCGCGGATCTCGCCGATATCCTTCAGTGAGGCGGACTCCACCTGCTGCATCAGAATGTCGAAATAGGCGACCTCCTCTTTCGTCTGGCCGATCTGCTGGCGGACGATGCGTTTTGCGGTCTTCGCCTTACTGTACTTTTTAAACCATGCCTGGGCGTTTTCCGAAGGGGTGCGGTTCGGATTCAGAGGAATCGTTACGATTCCCTGATTTTCATCGTAATAGTTTATTGCTGCGACAGAACGGTCCCCCCTCCTGAAACGATGCATGTTCGCGGTCAGAAGCTCTCCATAAAGGCGGTAGGTATCGGCATTGTCCGCATCCTTCAGAGTTTTGTCAAGTTTCTTCAACTTAACCTTGTTTTTTTTCAGTTCCAGCGCTATGAAATGACCGAGATCTCCGGCTTTCTGCTTGACGGCGTCTGTCTCCGCCTTGACTGCGTAAAAGTGATCAAGCATATCATTGACACTGGGAAACTCTTCCTTTTTCCCTTGCAGATGAGTCAGTTCAATCACATGACACTCATCTTTGCCGTTCTTGCCGTAAATAATATTCGGGTGATAATCATCGTTCCGGATCGCGGTCTGCACGGTCTGAAAAGCACGGACGATCGCTTCCTGATGCGGCAGGCCGGCGCGGTGCAGAATCTCGCTGCCGATCAGCGGTGAAAAGCCGAGAGTAGCGCCGACAATCTGGCGGTCGATCCGCCCGGCATTCCATTCGATATGGCTGAGCAGATCTTTCTCCGACAGATCCAGCGGATTAAGCTTCCCCTGATCGGGCGGAGAGACATACGTTTCCCCTGGAAGAACCGTCCGATACCGATTTACAGCCGCCGTCAGATGCTTCATGCTGTCGATGATCCGTCCCGATTCCTTATCGATCAGAATGACGTTGCTGTGCCGGCCCATCAATTCGATGATCAGCTGCTTCTCTGAAAGATCGCCGAGTTCATTGCGCGTTCGGAAATCAATATGGACAATCCGTTCAAAGCCGACCTGTTCGATCGCGTCAATCACGCTGCCCTCCAGATGCTTGCGCAGCAGCATGCAGAACATCGGCGGCTCCTGTGGATTTCCCTCAATCAGGCGGGTCAAATGCAGCCGGGCAAACGCCGCATTGATAGAAACCAATAACTTCCCGCGTGCGCTCCGGGAACGCAGATGAAAAATCAGATCGGTCGCCGTCGGCTGATATATTTTTGCAACCCGCCCGCCGACGAAGTCCTGCAGACTCCGGACAACGGCGCGGGTGACAATGCCGTCAAAAGACATAATGGATCCCTCGCTTCCAAAAAAAGCGGGCATCGGCTGCTCGCTTTCCCAACACACTATAATATTTATCAGGTTTTATTGTCTCACCAGGGGGCGCCATGCGTCAAGAATGATCCCATATTTAAGCAGGAAATTTCCTCTTTCACAATAACTCTTTACACAATTAAACGGCCTTAACTAAGAAAAAGGGCGCAACTTATTTTTCACATGAGGGGTGTGGATGTGGGTAACAAACCAGCCAATATGAAAACTGCTACATTCATAATTAATATTATTATTGTAGTGATCATGAGAATTTTTAAAGGAATTCTCTTTTTCTCCTGTTTTTTCCGAAGCCAGTTGATAATTGTAAGAATAATTAAGGTGACAACAAGAATATTCAATAAAATCCGTAATACTATAGCCAAAATATTAATGACAGATCCTAAGTTAAATGAACGATTTATTTCCAAGTCCTTTTTTAACTGCGATATTAATGAGTCACGTGTAATTGATCTTCCTTTGTTTTTGTCAGATTGGATGATTAGACCGGAATAGCCTGTCGTATAAGCAGTTGAAAATGATACTCCGGTATCGAGCGTCATCTTATTGTGGAGATAAAGCGCAGCGATATCTTCGCCGGGCGCGAATACATCCACTTTTTTACTTAAAAATTCTTTACTGTAAACTTTTCCATAGCTATTTAACATGCCTACAGCGATAACTTCTTTATATGCACCGGGAAAAGCACTGTATGTATCTCCCGGAAAACGTATATTGCCACTGGACGCGATGACCATAATATTGTGTTTTACCGCGTCAGTAATTGCCTGATGAAGGGCAGCGTTGTCATGCTCAAATTCAAGGCTAATATTGATGATGTCCACATGCTGGTTAATTGCCCATTGAATGCCCTTGATCAAATTTTCAAACTTAACATTTCCGTTCTTATCCGCGACCTTAGCAATATACAAATCGCTGTCGTAGGCAATGCCGACAAGATTTAATCCGTTCTTTTTTGCCCCAATGATACCGGCAATTTTCGTTCCATGTCCGTTATCGTCGTTATAATTGCCTGGATTATCTCCTACAAAGTTTATTCCCTTTGTAACGGATAAATCCTTGCAGGTTTTGTCCACTCCAGTATCTAAGAGCGCAATTTTAACGCCTTTACCTGTTATCCCCTGACTGTACCACTTATGAAGAGAATCGCCCATTTCAAACTGGGAAAATTCTTTTCCTTTTTCATTTTGTTTAATAATTTTCGGCGTTCCGGATGACGACCCATTACTGTCGCTTCCTTTGCCGCATCCATACAGGAAAATTGAAAAAGCGAATACTGATATGATTACAATAAATAGTAACCGGAAGGATATTTTCATAATGACGCACTCCCTTTGTGATTTTTATGTCTCATAAAGCAACAAATTGTAGCTAATCATACAGACATATTACAATGAATATAGTAGTATAAATGAAACAACTCTATACTATAATAAGGAAAAGCGCCATAAGAGCCTATGGTAAAGAATTTAATAAACCTCGTCTTTATTTGTTTTAACAAAAGCATTTGTGATTTTCAAAAAACCAGAAAAAGCGCTCGCCTTCCGAAAGCAGCAACATCGAGCTGAGCGGTAAGGAGAGCGAACTATTATAAGACTCAAAATGTTCTAATTTTTAAATCATAGATTAATAAATGAAACGAGATAAAAAAACTCATGTAACTCACGGAATCTGCTCATACCAAGGATGAGTATGCCAATGGATGTTATGACCAATTAACGGCGAGCAGTTTCGCACGTATGCCTTGCAATAACGTAAATTACTGTTCATGGATCCTAAAGACGAATCAGAAGCACAAATAAGGAAGCTAACAATAGCCTTATAGCAGTCAGAAGTGATAAAGTTGCCATTCCCCCACCCATTGTTATCAAGGCAATACGGCCAACCGCCTCCAGAAATATTACCATCCTGTTTGTCAAGAGAATGATCAACAAATATTAACGAAGCCGGAATTTTCAGTTGCTCATTCTTTTTGATGTTTTGTACTATAGGGTGATTACCTTGCCCGGCAGTCTCAAAAGCTGAAATGATTGATTTATCTTCAGCCTGTGTTGCTAGAATGCTCTCTTTAATTTTTTCAAAGTCTGTTTTACTGATTCCAAAGGTTTCGGCATTAGAATTCACAATTTCATCAAAGGAGTAGAGTTTTTTACCACTTTTTCGCGCATTATTGATGATTGTATCAATCTTTCTCTGAGATTCAATTTGTTTCTCGAGCATATCGTTTGTAAACCGATGATCACCATTATCGCTTTTTGACGTATCGTGTAAACTCTGATACTCTGACGTCATCTTTGATACAAAATTGGTTTGATCTTTTGAGCTCTGCTTATTCGTTGAATTCGTCATGTCCATAGCATACGCTGCACCGGAGTTTAAAATTAATAAGTTAATAGTCAATAGAGAAACAAGCAAAAAAACAAACTTTTTTTTCATTATTGCTTCCCCCTTATAAGAATCTATCATAAGGCCTTATGATAGTTTGATCATAACTTGACTCTCTCACTTTTTCACCGAAATCTTCTTGCGTGAGCCGCGCAAAAATTTTAGTAGATGACGCAAAAAAAAGCGAGAGCTCTTAAGCATCCCGCATGGATTCATGATTTATTTTTAAACGATCTGGTTTGTAAAACTAACCCAATCTCTTTTACCCTTTTTTGTACTTCATCACGGGAATGGATTCCCAGTTTCCTATAAATTTTTTCAAGCTGATATTCCATTGTCCGTTGACTGATATGCAGCTGGTCAGCTATAACTCTGTTCGTTTTTCGATCAATGACACCTTTGATAATTTCCTGTTCTCTCTCATCAAAAACAGACTCTGCCTCTTTTACCAGTCGGGATCTCGATCGTACTTGTCTTAGCATCGAAAGAGGAAAAACGGATTGGCCGCCCAAAACGGCACGAATAGAAGCAATTAATGTCTCGATAGCGGCTGATTTGCTGATAATTCCAGATACGCCTTTGTCAATTAATTCATCAAAAACAGGCGGAATCTCTTTATCAAAACCCGTGTAGATGACCACCCTTGCTTCAGGAACCCTCTGAATTATTTTTTCGGTAATCTGCATGCCGTTGACCTCTGGCAGATTCCAGTCAACTAGAAACAAATCAAAGTGCGTCTTTTCAACCGACTTCTGCAGTTCTTCCGCTGAAAAAAGCAATTCCGCCTGAAATCCGGCTTCCTGCAGCAGATTTTTTGTGCCGCTCGCGACCAATCGATGATCATCAATAATTAAGATTGAAGCCATCCGCATCATTCTCCTTTCTCAATGAAAAATTTTTCAAGATTGACGGATCGGCCATATGATTTCAATATGAAGTCCTTTTTTAAAATGATCCTCGTTTATCGTATCCATCGTGATTGTTCCTCCAGTGCTTTCAACGCGTCCGATCAATCCTGAAAGACCCATCGTACCGAAAGAGGGACTGATTGGATTCTTTTTCAAGCCAATCCCATCATCATCGTACAACAGCAAATAATGATCGCTTTTCTGAGAAACGATCAATGTAACCTGATTGGCCTGTGAATGTTTCATAGCATTATTCATCAATTCCTGTACGACACGATACAGGTTCAGTTCAAGATCGGAATCATAAACCCTAAGATCTTGATCAATATAAGCATGCAGTGAAAAAGACGCACGCTGCTTAACTTGATGAAGCAGTTCCTTTAGAGATTCCCCTAAACCCATTTGGTGTATGAATTCGGGACGAAGTTCATGGATGACCTGCCGCAGCGTATCGACATTATTTAAGATCCGCTCACGAATGCGGTTAAGCAGCCCGATGACGGACAGATCTGACCAACGCGTTTTCTCTGCGTCGATCTCCCGGGCAAGCGCAAGCTGATCCTGTACAGTTGTATCGTGCAAGTCATTAGAAAGTTGCTTACGCTCACGTTCCGACATTCTAAAAAGAGCTCTTTGAACAGTCTGCGGTAGTGTGTCCCGTCTTTCTTCCGACTGACTTAACAACCCGACTAATTCTTCAGCACGATACAGGTTCTCGATGATAATTTGTGCATAATTGATCAGCGTCTCAAACCAAATTTTCTCATCAATATTTAATTGCCGGCGGGGCTTCTTCCACTTGCCGATCAACGCAACACATTCATTTTTATTTTGGGAGAGTAAAACAGAAAAGCCAAAAGTGTTGCTGCGGAGAGAACCAATATGATCAGGTTTTGGCCAACTGTGATCGTCTGAAACATGAATAACTTTATTGTCAATCAGGGAGACTGTTTGCCGCTCAGATTCAACTTTTGCTAAAGTTACTTCTTCCACAGGTAAACAGTTTTCTACTTCCCGTTTCAAGATAAAAGCTAGATCTGAAAGTTTATATTGGGGTTTCATCCACTGCATAAAACGATTAAGACTTGCCTGAAAGTCCTGACGCTTTGGATAAAGCTGTTTTCTAAGTCGATAATCGATATATTCTTTAGCATAGCAAAAAATCAAAACCGACATAAAAATGAATAATCCCACGCGAATCAGGCTAAGTAAACCTTTAACTGCTAGATCAGGCAGCAAAAGTATAGATCCGGATAATGAAATGACGGTTAAAAATAGGCTGAGCAAACTATAGTATGCTAACCGGCTAATCACAAAAGATACATCGATCAACGACGATGACAGCACGAGATAGGTTAATGTAACCGGCAGAAAAATGAGGAAAGGCGTTGTCCACTCCCAAAGCATGATCGATTCATTAAAAAAAAGCCTGGGCAGAGCATATAGAGCAACAAAAGGAAACAGTGCGAGAAAAGTCCCGAACAGCAACACTTGCACGGATCTATGGATTTCCAATCCTATTGTTTTAATATACAGTCTAAAAATAAGAAAGACAATAAGTATAAAGACTATGGAGACATAAATCAATTCAAAAGGATACGCGGCATGCCAAACTCTATTAATAAAGACAAAAAAAGCTCCAATATAAAGAATACTCAATATATGTTTTGTGATAAAAGTAAGCGACCAAAGTGTAAAGTACTCTTTAAGAAAATGAAGAAACAGGACGAGACTAAAACACATTGAAAGGGTAATAACGTATCGGATCCAATTATATACTCTAAAATTTGCACTTATATTTAATAAGATGGGCCCGGTCACTGCCAGAAACAAAATTAAAACAGGGACAGCAGTGTTTTTTCGATGATACTTGTACATATAGCAGGCCATAAGAAAACAGATGAGAAAAGATGGAACCGGTACGAGAAAAGCGTAAAATATTTCGGAGACTGATTGACTGCCATTTATAATATATTGATGAGACTGATTTTTGCGGATAATTGTGATTGTATCAGCGTGATCGATGAAATGCCCATTTTGGACCGACAATTTATACCGGGCTGGGTATCCATCAATAAGCTGCACAATATCTCCCTTCTGAATCGGTTGCCCAGATGCCCAGCTATATGAATCAATACTATCGACAATCACTTTAGATTTTTCAGTGTTCACATTAATCCCCACGAGAGGGTACTTTAAAATCACTGCGACAAAATAGATGGAAACGAACAATGAATAAATCAGGCAAGTCAGTAAAAGCAAGAATAAATACTTATGCGGATGTTTAACCATGAATCCACAAATCAAAGCTTTCCGTTCCCGTGTTTTCATTCTTTACGGCTTTAACGATTACTCGCTTTTCTTCCTCATTGATTTTTTCTGGAAAAACAAAAGTACCGTTTTTAATTTGGCTGACCAGCTGGGGATGCTTCATGAGCTGATAAATGAGTGTTTTCATTTATTGTTTCTCCCTCGATTTTATATGTAATTCTTGTCAGACTTAATCTTTAAGGCCTAATCTTCTATTAGTGTGGCTAGTGTCCTATTCCCTTTATTTATTATAGCCCATATTGAATATTTATCCAAATTGTTAAAATTTTAAAATAACCTATGAAGTATAATAGTAATCTTTATCTCAACTTTTATTTTTCCATCATACCAGAAATTGTTCAATAAGCTCTTTATCCTGTTCCGTAATCGGCAACTTCTCAATTTCTTTTTCAGCCCTTATCTGGTACACAGCTTTCATTGCTTTTATATAGAGTACAACACCGGATGATTGAATCCATTGTTCCAGTGCTTCCCTATCATTTAACAAATCTAATTCGGACAATGAAGAATTATAAAACCACGCTATTCTTTGACCCATTACACTCGGATGGTCATAGTCATCGGCGCCGATCTGCAGACCGAGAATCTTGTCCATATCTTCGCTTTTCGCACTGATCATGATAATGGGAATATTCTTTTGCTCACGGATCTTGAACGTCGTCTGAATGCCGTCAAGCCGTGGCATCATAATGTCAAGCAAAATAAGGTGCACCGAATAACAGCGCAGCAGGTCAATCGCCTCCAGCCCATCCTTCGCCGTGAGGACATGTATCCCTTCATTTTTCAAATAAATTCCAATGACATCACGGATTTCCTTGTCATCATCGACGACAAGTACGTTGTAATCTTCCATCCTGTTCATCCCCCCTGTGCACTCGCTTATGTTCTATTGTAGATGGCAGTTCTTAAAAAAACAGGCAAAAAGAATGAAGGATTTCTTAAGAAAGAGAGAATCGATAACACTGTGGACCCGAAAGTAACTAGGAAATGGTCACCGATAAGCGTTGCGGCATCAATGAGCGCGAATAATCAGAATTTAATTTGTGCTTTCTCCGTAACTCGATGCTTTTGTCAGCCCTGTTCCGACAGTCAAAGAATTTATTTGTGAAAAATCCATGAAAATCGTCCGAAAACAACCGATTAATCGAGCATCACGATAACAGACTTGAATCAGTCAACCCCTCTTGAATAGCTTAACCTTGAAAGTTCTTATGTTTTTTCTCTTTTTTGTCCCTGCTGGGCGGTACAAAAAGGCTGTCCCCAAAAGAGAGACAGGCAAAAGCTAACTTATTCTGTTTTATTTTTGTGAGTATCCCTTTAACTCATGCAGAAAGGATAATCTGTAAAATGTTTTATTTCTAAAAACAATTTTTCTGTATCTAAGGGCGATAATTTCTGAGTTTAGGGCGATTCTTCCCCATCATGGGGTTCAGCAGATTATATTACCCTTCACGGAAATATATCGCCGCTCAGCGGAAAATATCGCCCTTCACGAAAAAATATCGCCGCTCAACGGAATATATCGCCTTCCGCGAAAAAATATCGCCGCTCAGCAGAATATATCGCCCTCCGCGAAAAAATATCGCCGCTCAGCGGAAAATATCGCCCTTCGCGAAAAAATATCGCCGCTTAGCGGAATATATCGCCTTCCGCGAAAAAATATCGCGGCTCAGCAGAATATATCGCCCTTCACCGATAATCCTTGCGTTCAGAATGACTCTTCCGCACTTTGGGGCGATTCCCTACAGGCTAAAGCGGTGTGGAACTTTTCTATCACCTGCGTACCGGCAGTTCAACAACACAGACAATGATTGATCATGAGCTAACGGAATAATCATTTTTTTATTTAAACTGATTGTACCGTTTCCTCATGTCAGATCTCAGTTAGATTGAACAAGCCAATGAAAAAAAAGGCGGATTTTCTTCATTTGGTGACAATTGAGACCATTCAATAATCATCTTAACAGTCGGAAGCCGTTTTCCACCTACTCGCAGGAGCGCACAGCAGGACAATCAACAGTAAAAAGGAGAGAATCGACAGTAAAAAGGAGAGAATCAACAGTAAAGAGCAGAGAATCTACAGTAACCGGCTAAGAATCAACAGTAAACGGCCTATCAATCAATAAGTGCGAATAGTCTGAATTCAGTTCGGGTTTTTTGACCCTGCTAACTGCCCGAATTCCGGGGGAGCCGGACGATAATCTTTAGTTGTAATATTTAAAGACGTTTTTTTGCCGACTTAAATGAGCAAGTGGGATAATCATATTTATTTTTTTTTCGTACTCTTCACTCGTCCGATGTCGGATTGGCACACCAATTTTTTCAGTTTCAATCTGTGTAATCGGTTTCGCATATTGACATCGCAAAAAAGGAAGGCATTAGCTCTCCCGATACGAAGAACCTATGCCTTCCTTTTTATTGGTTGGAGGTCACAAAGCGGCCGAATGGGCTGTGGACAATTTCTCCATTTTTCATGACGGTTTCACCCCGGACAATGGTTTCGATCGGCAATCCTTTGATCGGATAGCCATCAAAGGCGGTTACCTTGCTTTTACTGTGCAGATTTTCAGCTTTGATCGTTGTTTCCTTATTCATATCAACAATCGTCAGATCCGCATCGGTTCCGACTGCAAGCGATCCTTTCTGCGGATAAAGGCCAAATCGCTTGGCCGGATTTTCTGACAGGAGAGCAGTCAGTTTCTGAAGCGAAAGACGTCCCTCATTAACCGCGTTAAGCATCAGCGGTGCGAGTGTTTCCGTGCCACACATCCCCGCAGGGATCGACCAGAGATCACCGGCTTTTTCCTCAGCCGTGTGCGGTGCGTGATCGGAAGATACAATAGTGATTGTGCCGTCAGCGATCCCTTTCCACAGACGCTCCTGATCTTTCTTATATTTGACAGGCGGATAGACTTTAAGGATTGGCCCGACTTTTGAGTAATCTTCATTGCTCAGAAATAGATAATGCGGACAGGTTTCGGCGCTCACCGGATAACCCTTTGCCATCGCTTGCTGAACAAGCTCAATCCCTTCTCCCGTGCTGACATGCAGCACATGCAGTCGGGCATCGGACTCACGGGCGAATGACAGGGCCATTTGAATGGTGATCTCCTCCGCCAGATTAGGGCGTCCCTCCAACAAGGCATCATAATCTCTGCGTCCGGATTTTTCCACTTTTTCAGTTAGAGTCTGGATCAGGCTGCTGTCCTCGGCATGAATGGCGAGAACATCCCCTGTTTTGGCAACGGTCTGGAAAATCTCATACACTTCGCCGTCGGAAAAAGGGGGAATGACATCATTCATGCCCGGTTTATAGTTGTACGTCAGTTGGAACGTTTTTTTGTTGATGGCATAACCCCAAAAGAATTTAAACCCGATGGCTCCCGCCTCATGAAGAGCCGGAATATCCTCATTATTTAGATGACCGAGGCAAAGTGCCCAGACACCGAAATCAACATGCGCTTTGCTTGTCAGGTTAGCAACTTGCCTGCGAAAATTTTCCACATTGTTTGTCGGTGGGGTCGTATTCGGCATTTCAAATACAGTCGTGATCCCGCCCGCTGCCGCCGCCTGAGTGGAGTGAAAGAAGTCCTCCTTATAGGTCGGGCCCGGGTCTCTCGAATGCACATGGATGTCGATCAGCCCCGGCAAAACATATTTGCCGGTTGCATCGGTTTCTCTTTTTGCCGTACCTTCTAACTGCTGATCAGAAATTGCCGCAATCTTGCCGTCTTTGATATAAATATG
Organism: Sporolactobacillus putidus; assembly: GCF_014647035.1. Lineage (GTDB taxonomy): Bacteria > Bacillota > Bacilli > Bacillales > Sporolactobacillaceae > Sporolactobacillus > Sporolactobacillus putidus. The sequence goes on from NZ_BMOK01000002.1 coordinate 140,292, forward strand.
GGCTTGAAACAGCTTATCAGGCGTTACAATATGGCCATTTTTTATGACGTAATCCCAAGTCATTGTCACTTACCTCTATTCTAAATCGATTTTCCCGATGAGATCCGCAATTTTATCGATGTGATGCCTCATCATGTAGTCCGCTATTTCGTCAATGATATCGAGCATGGCGGCCGGTTTCATGAAGTTTGCGGTACCGACCTGTACAGCCGATGCACCGGCAAGGATCATTTCGATCACATCCTGGCCGGTCATCGCGCCGCCACTTCCGATAATCGGAAGACTTGTAACCTGATGCACTTGAAAAATCAGCCTGATGATCAGCGGTTTGACTGCAGGGCCGGAAAAACCTCCCATAAGGTTTCCGATCTTCGGCTTTCTTGTTTCGGTATCAATAGCCATCGCCAGAAATGTATTGGCCACAGTCAGTGCATCAGCCCCGCCTTTTTCTGCCGCCAGGGCTGTATCTTGAATATGCGTGACGTTAGGAGATAGTTTGGCAATCAGCGGTTTGTCCGTCACCTGTCTGACTGTCCTGATTAATTCATTTGTTGTCTTCTCGTCCATACCGAACGCAATGCCATTGTTCCGCAGGTTGGGACATGAAATATTCAGCTCAAGACCCGCGACTCTGTCAATTCCGGTCAGACGCTCCGCGAGGATGGCAAATTCATCAATCGTATCGCCTGATATACTGGCGATAAGCGGCACATCATACTTTGCGAAGTCCGGAATGATGTGTTCCGTATAGTAATCGATACCTTTGCTCTGAATGCCGATCGAATTGATCATGCCTCCCTCAACTTCGCAAATACGCGGGCCCTTGTTTCCTGATCGTTCATTCAGCGTAATGCTTTTCGGAACGATCGCTCCTAACCGGTTAAAGTCGATGAAAGGCGACATTTCCGTCCCAAACGTACCCGATGCCGGCATGATGGGATTCTTCAACATCAACTTGCTGATTTTCACTGATAAATCCGGTCTCCAAGTCATGAAAGCACCGCCTGACGCAGTGGAAAAACAGGACCTTCGCTGCAGATGCGCACCGCTTCAATTCCTTTTTCCTTTCGGATGGGGCACGCGCAGGCGTAACAGTCGCCCAGACCGCAAGCCATATGTGCTTCCATAGCTATTTCAGCGTAGAGATTGTGAATCGTTGCCAAGTTCTGCATTAATTTCGCCAGTCTCTTGGACCCGCACGTATATACTGCCGAAATTCCATAGTCTTCAATCAGCATTTCCGCCAGTTTTCCAACCTGATCCATTGTACTTGTCCCATCTTCGTCCGTTACCGCATAAACTTGGGCACCCGATTGTCTCAAATCATCTACAGCAAGCAAGTCGTCACGCTTTTGAGCGCTGACAATGGCGATCGCTCTGCGGCCTTCAGCCGGCACAGCTTGCGCCAGCGCATGAAGCGTCGCCACTCCTACGCCTCTGGCTGCAAGCAAAATCGAAGCGTCACCGGCAGGAAGCGAGAAGGGTTTGCCAAGCGGCCCGATCATGTCGAGCATCTCTCCCGGCCTTTTCTTCATTAACGCCTGAGTCCCTGATCCTTTGATCAGATAAAGAAATTCCAGAATCCGGGTGCGGCGGTCAAACTTGTAAACACTGAACGGCCGTCGAAGCAGATTTCTCCAGTCATCACTGCATTGAATATGGAAAAACTGTCCGGGCCGAACACTTTCTTCGAGGGCCGTCACGTCAACTGCCATCTTCCAGTACCGATCATTGACGGGTCGATTGAAGAGAATCTCAGAATGAAGATTTTTCATACCGTTTCCTTTCCCGGTCGTCAGAATCCGAAGGAAATTCCGCCCAATGAAGCACCGTTTCTTCCAAAATCTCGATCCCCTTGACGATTTGAGACAGGTCGGTGTGCTCATCCGGATGATGGCTGATGCCGCCGATGGATGGGACAAAAATCATTCCGGCAGGACAGAGTGAAGCCATGTTCATGGTATCGTGCCCGGCGCCGCTTGGCATCTTTATGTAGCTTGCGTTTTGCTCCCCGCAGGCTTTTTCGAAGGAATCGATAACCTGTGCATGCATACGGACAGGTTCCTCATCACTGAGCATTGTGCACTCTATCTTTAAGTGACGGGCTTGCTCCAGCCTGTCAATCGTCTCACGCAGATGCTGAACGACTCTGTTTTTCGAAGATCTGGAAATGCTGCGGATGTCTACCTTCAGATTTGTCTCGCCCGGTACAACGTTCATCGCTCCGGGTTCAATCTCAATATCGCCAACCGTCGCCACGGTTCCGTACGCCATTTCCTGCCTGGCCGCCCTTTCCAGTTCGAGTGCGATTTCAGCAGCCCCGATTAACGCATCGTGACGCTGATTCATCGGGGTTGATCCGGAATGGGCGGCATGTCCCTTGACGCATACAGAAAACCGGGTTGGCGCGGCAATACCGGTCACCACGCCGATTTCTTTGTTTTGTGCCTCCAGGATCGGTCCCTGTTCAATGTGCATTTCCATGAAAACAGCCAGTGAATGCGGTGAACGTTTGGCTTCTTCCGCTCTGTCAAAGTCTAAACCGCGGCGGGCAAAAATCGTTTGTATCGTTTCACCGTGTTTATCCGTTAATTTTGCTATATCTTCTTTTTTGATCAGACCGGTCATCAGTTTACTTCCAATCTGTGAAAATCCAAAACGTGCGGATTCTTCACAGGCAAAGGAGAAAATGTCAATCGGCCGCTTTGTCCGAATCTTGCGGTCATTCAGATCGCGCACAATTTCGAGCGCAGCCAATGTGCCGACAACCCCATCGTATTTTCCGCCTTCATATACGGTGTCCAGATGCGATCCGAGTCCGACGGCAGGCAGATCGGGTTCCTCTCCGGGCCGCCTGGCAATCACATTTCCGGCCGGATCAAACGTTACCGTTAATCCTGATTCCCGGCAGCAGGCGATGAAATAATCCGTCACCCTTTTCTCTTCTTTACTATAAGCCAGCCGGGTCATCCCTTTATCTGTTTTCCCGAACTGATTGACGTGATCAAAAGTCTGTTTCAATCGATTCATCTTCACCATTTCTATCGCCATCCTTGCTTAATTCCCTAAGACAGTTGATTCTCCTTTATTGAAACGCAGCCGATCCCTTCTCTGATTGATATCTTTGTTCCAAAAGGTTCCGACAGCTTTTTTATGCGTTCGATGATCCGTCTGCCGTCAGAAGAAGAAGCAAGATACGGGCGGCCCTTGCCTGACCGGGGTTTGTCAAATCCCATATTGATGGGGGTCAACTGAATTTCTTCAACCCGGCCATTCCGTAAGGTCATCGTTGCAATAACAGATTCATAGACTTTCGGATTCGCAGCGAGTCCCTTTCTTCCATGATCACTGCGGGCGTCAAATCCATCCGCTGGTGTATTTCCCGAATCCAGGTGATAAATATCATAGAACTCCGCCGGCTGTCTTTCTACGGTATCATTTTGGAAAATAAAATCGCCCAAGCTGTAAAATATTGGGCATCCTTTATAAAGTTCTATTCCCCGAAGCACGTGCGGTCCATGCCCGATCATCGCCTGTGCTCCCTGATCAATACAGAATCTCGCAAACTGTCTGATAAATTCCGCGGGTTGCTCTTTATCCATACCCTTCATTTCATGAGAATGAACGCTGACCAGAACAATGTCTGCCTGGCGTGAAGCTTCCCGGATGGAACGGCCGATCCTCTCGGCGTCTTTGTTATCCATCAAGGTAGATGTTCCCGGTTTTCCCAAGCGGAATTCTGCTCCTCCGACGTTAAAACTGTCGCTCTTTTTTGACTTAAATCCTTCTGCTAAGTCCAGATTGGCTTTTGCATCAATGTCCGTTTGCTGATCGATCTGTTTCAAAACATGCATCCACGCATCGGGAACATAATGAATGGCACGATGTCCGAGCGGATTTACCCCCGGTCTCCCTATAACGTCAGGACGCTGCTCTCCTGCCCGGTGCCAGTTTTCAAATGTCGCGGTGGCGGAAATTAATGCCACCCGACCTTTTTTCGTCTCCAGATAGCGCGGCTGACCTGCATCAGAGAGATTATTGCCAATGCCGGCAAATATCCAGTCTTCTTCACTGAGATAATGTATCGTCTGCAGCAAACCATTGTGCGACCAATCCAGAGAATGGTTGTTGGCGCAAGCCAGCAGGTTAAAATTCAGCCAGCGCAAGTCTTTCAGGATACTTGGCCGGGAAGCCGCCCAAGTTCCGCCGCTTGCCGCGGATGGGTAAGCATCAAAGTTATGCACCGTCGTTTCGAAATTTGTGAACCGCACGTCCGCACGCATCAGAAGATCCCGAATCGTTAAGAGAGACTCGTCATCTCTGGGTAAGCGCTGAGTAATAAACGAATCCCCCGTAATCGCCATCCGAATCTCATTGTTCATCATTGTTCCTCCTTCCCGGAAAAGATCAGATGACCGAGCTTAGAGAATTCATCGACATCAAATGATCGCTGGCTTCAAGCGATGCTGCGTGCAGGTCCTGAATGAGTGTTTCTTTCCTGGATTCAATGTTATGATGCTCACCAACCAGGCTGATGCTTAAAACCGCCTGATTTGCCTTATGAAAAATAGGAACAGACAGCGCAGTAACGCCTAATTCCAGTTCTTGCTCGCAGAAAGCGATTTGTTTCGGGCGAGCTTCCTGAATTTCTTTATAGATTTCTGATTGGTCCGTTATCGTAAAGTCTGTATATCGTTTTAATGATTCCTTTTCGAGTAATTGATGAATGATGTCTGGAGACTGATAGGCTAAAATAATTTTGGCGCCTGCTGAACAATGCACCGGCATGCGCTGGCCGACATGAACGAAAAAACTGTTTCGCACTTCGGAAGGCTGATGTGTATAGGTACAGAAAATCTCGTCTCCCTGAAATCGACAGATAAAAGCATACAATTTCGTTTTTTCTCCGATATCATTGCAATACTTTGACAGCAGGCCCATCGGATCCTGCATTTTCAGGAATGTGCTTCCCCATTTCATAGACTTGGGGCCAAGCAGATATTTTTTTGTCTCGGGATTCTGCATAACCAGTCTGTAAGCAAGCATGTCCTGTAGCATTCGATGAGTCGTTCCCTTGCTGAGCAGTGTCCGTCTGGAAATCTCCGCAATACCGATGCCCGAAGACGGACAGTCGCTGATCACATTCATCAGTTTGACAAAACGATCCATCCATTCGATAGAAAACACTCCCTATCCAATAATCTTTTCAATTGCTGTTAAACTCAGGCCAGTTCTTTTCCCTTTGTCTCCGGTACGAGAAAGAGCATCGATGCGGCAGCCAAACCGTATATGAGGGAAAGAAATCCAAGTACAACACTCAGAGAGCTATTCAGTGCAAAAACGCCGATGATTAATGGGGCAAATCCGCCTACAAACCGTCCCGTATTAAAAATAATATTTTCGGCAGTTGATCTTGCCTCCGTACGATAATGTTCAGCAAGCAGCGCGCCATATCCGCCCATCATTCCGTTAACAAAGAAGCCGAGAACCGAACCCAAAATAACGAGTAAAGTCGGATTTGAAATTTGGAAATAAATCCAGATGATCAATGCGGCGCAGATCTGAAAAGTAATATACGTTGGTTTTCGTCCCCAGCGGTCGGCAAGCCAGCCAAACAAAATGATGCCGACGACCATGCCTATGATTGTTGAGATCGTCCAATATGTGGTGCCGCTGATCGTATAATTGTGCTGTTTTGCCAGCATCGTCGGCATCCATGACATTATGCCGTAATAGCCAAAATTCTGTACACTGCAAATCACAATTAAGCCCAGCGTCGTTGCTGTTATTTTTGGAGAATGGAAAAGTTCGGAAATGGAAATTTTGTTCTTTTTTTCTTTTTTAATCGTCTTCCACATTTCCGGTTCTTCAAGGTGTCTTCTTGACCACCAAGCTAAAATTGCCGGAATCACACCAACCAGGAATACTCCTCGCCAGCCAAAATGCGGAGCGATCAATGCAGCAGTCAGCGTGGCTAAAACCGTTCCAACCTGGTACCCAACCGCCACATATGAAGTCGCGCGTGTCCGGTATTTTTTCGGCCAGGATTCAGTAACAAGCGTCATACCAATCCCGAATTCTCCACCGAGGCCAAGCCCGGACAGGAATCTGAAAACATTAAACGTTGAAAGATTCGGTGCGAATGCGCACAATCCTGTAAATAATGAAAAAATTAAAATAGTCCATGTAAAGACACGAACACGCCCATATACATCAGCCATCACGCCGAATATGTATCCGCCAAGAACAACCCCCAGCAGAGTGATCGTAGAGATACTTCCCGCCTGAGCCGAATTAATTCCAAAATAGGCAATAATTAATGGCAATACAAATGCAAGCATCATCATATCCAGTCCATCCATTGCATAGCCAATGGAAGCAGCCCAAACCGTTTGATGTTGGTATTTGCCGATTTTTACATTTTCTTGGCTCAAGTTAATCTTTGACTCTGCACCCAGTTCTGACATTTGCTAATCTGCCCTTCTTTTTGTAATTTGTGTTTTAAAACAAATTCGCCCAATCGTTCCGTTGGTCGGAACGATGTTCCATTTTTAAAATTGAAAAAGCCTCCCCGTTAAATTTAACAAATTAATTATATAACTTGATTTTTTAAACTCGCATCATTTATGTCAGATTATCTAACATAGTTTTTTATTGGAAATATCCCGCATTCTTTATTATTCAACAACCAATAGGGACAGCCGTGGAACATCATAATGACTGTGTCCTAAAAACAATGGATTAAAAATCCTCCCTTTTCAAAAGTTGCTCCGAATCCGCGTAAAATTCATCCAAATTTGGAAAGTTGCTCCTAATCCGGACGAAGTTGCTCCGAAACATGTAAAAGTTAATCCTAAACCATAAAATGTTGCTCCAAAAAGAGCGAAATTTTCGATAGTTCATTAATTCCCCTACTATAAAAAAACCATCCTTGAAGGACGGTTCATTTTTGGATGCATTATAAATGATTACAGTTTTAAGGTTCTCCAGCTTTCTGAAGTAGGATCCGCATACCAGTTCTTTAATTGCTGAAGCTGGGCGTTGCTAATTACTCCTTGGGCAACTGCGAGATGAATCAGCGTTTCAAAATCTGTTAATGTCTTCAGCTTCGTATTCGCCTCGCTGAAATTCTTGTCTGCCTGCGGAAGCTGATATGTAAATATAGCCGCGACACCAAGCACATCGGCTTTTGCTTCTTCAAGTGCATGAACCGCAGTCAGTACACTGCCGCCTGTCGAAATCAAATCATCAATCACAACAACTTTCTGTCCGGGCTTGATGATGCCTTCAATCTGTTTTTTTCGGCCGTGTGATTTTGCGGATGAACGAACGTAGGCCATCGGCAGATTCATCGCTTCAGCAATCAACGCAGCATGCGGAATTCCGGCAGTTGCAGTGCCTGCAATCACTTCTGCATCCGGATAGTCGGTTTTGACTAATTGTACGAACGCTTTGATGACGTCGGCCCGGATAGCCGGATACGCCAAAATGATCCGATTATCACAGTAAACCGGTGAATGAATGCCGGATGCCCACGTGAACGGATCATCAGGATTCAGAACAACCGCGTTAATTTTTAAAAGATGCTCGGCAATCAGTTTGTTATTTTCCATTGACTTTTCCCCCATTCCTCAAGCACACGATCAAAAGCCTGTGCCGGGTTTTCCGCAGACGTTATACTGCGGCCGACAACGATATAATCACTGCCAAGTTTTCGTGCCTGTGCCGGTGTTGCCACTCGTTTTTGGTCGCCTGCCGCGTCTGATTCCAGACGTATACCCGGTGTGACAGCAAGAAAAGAAGCTGACGTACATGCTTTTATCTTTTCAGCTTCCCATGCTGAGCAGACAACCCCGTCCAGTCCGGACTGATAAGCCAGTTCACCGTAGCGCGTGATCACGTTGAGCATTGGATGCCCGATCATCAGCTCATTTTCAAGCATACTCTGATCTGTGCTGGTCAGCTGCGTCACCGCGAGACAGATTGGACGCTTTTTTACTGAGCCGTCTCCAAGTCCGTCAACCGCCGCCCGCATCATTTCTGATCCCCCGGCTGCATGGACATTGACCATATCCGCACCGACACGTGCCAAACCTTTCATTGCTTTGTTTACCGTATGAGGAATATCATGCAATTTCAGATCAAGAAAGACAGAATAACCGCCGTCCTTCAGTTCCCGGACGACATCTGCGCCTTCCTGAAGGTAAAGCTCCATTCCGACCTTAACATAACACCCCGGCCGATTAATCAGTTTTAAAATTCGAAACATCTCTTCTTTCGTTGATAAATCTAGCGCAACGATGATGCGTTCTTCTTCACGCAAGGCCTCCAGCTCCTTCCGACAAGTTCATTAATATCCGTCACGTGCAGCGCTTCAAGTTTCTTCGGAAGCTGCTCAATAATTTTCGGGCAGACAAACGGATCGACGAAGTTCGCCGTTCCGATGGCGACAGCGCTCGCACCGGCCAGAAAATATTCAATCACGTCATCCGCGTTCTGGATGCCGCCCATACCGATAATCGGGATTTTGACTTTCTGGCTGACTTCATAAACCATCCGGATCGCGACCGGCTTGATCGCGGGACCACTCAATCCGCCCGTTTTATTGGCCAGAACCGGTTTCTGTGTTTTGAGGTCAATTCGCATGCCGAGCAGCGTGTTGATCATGGACAGGCCGTCCGCTCCGGCTGCCTCGACAGCTTCTGCCATGGCGACAATATCGGTTACATTGGGCGATAGTTTGACGTAGACAGGTTTTTTCGAAACTGCTTTGACTTTGGCCGTCAGTTCAGCCGCTACTTCAGGAACCGTGCCGAACATGATCCCGCCGTGTTTCACATTCGGACAGGAGATGTTCAGTTCGAGTGCTTTGACGACAGGATTTTCGGATAATTTTTTTGCAGTTGCCACGTAGTCGGACATTTCGCTGCCGGCGATGTTGGCGATGATCGGGACATCGTAATCGGCAAGTCTCGGCAATTCTTGGCTGATAATTTTATCGGCTCCGGGATTCTGCAGACCGATTGCGTTCAGCATGCCACCCGGCGTCTCGGCGACGCGCGGCGTCGGATTACCGAAACGCGGTTCAAGGGTTGCGGCTTTGATGATGATGGCGCCGAGCTTGCTTAAGTCGTAAAGCCGCCCGTATTCCGCACCAAAGGCAAAGCAGCCGGACGCCGGCATGACCGGATTTTTTAAATCGAGTCCCGGCAGATGGACTTCTAGCATAATTCGACCTCCTCCGCTTTAAAAACTGGACCGTCGCAGCAGACACGACGGTAACCTTTGCCGTCATTTGTATCCGAAGCGCGAACCACGCAAGCCAGACAGGCACCGATTCCGCAGCCCATCCGCTGTTCCAAAGAAATGTAGAGCGGCCGGCCAGTCACTTTGTTTTTCACAGCCTTCAACATCGGCAGCGGACCGCAGGCAAAGGCAGCTTCATAATTCAAGCCGTCCAGCACATCGGTGACAAGGCCTTTTTGACCGCTTGTTCCATCTTCCGTCAAAATGATCGTTTGTCCGAGTGTGGCAAACTCTTGTTCATAGAAAACGTCTTTTGCTGATCGGAAACCCAGAACATGTGTGACCCGGAAACCTTTTTTGACGAGTTCCCGCGACAATCCGTAAAGCGGAGGAACGCCGACACCGCCGCCGACAATCAGTGCGCTTCCGGCATCTTCCTGAGGCACCGGGAACCCGTGCCCGAGTGGGCCGAGTGCATCCAGCCGGGAACCTTTCTCCGCACGTGCCATCCGTTCTGTTCCCAGTCCGCTGCGGCGGTAAATCAGCGTCAATTCCTTCTCTTTCTTGTCGACCGAACAGATACTGATTGGTCTGCGGAGCAGCGGGGTGATCGAATCCGATCCGCTTACGCGAATATGGACGAATTGTCCGGGCTGCGAAACTTCAGCGGCCATATCTCCCTGCAGTTTTAGCTCAAAAATGTTATCCGCTATTTCGCGATGGCCGGTAATCAGCATATCCTCCTGCTTCATTGAATCACACCCGCTTCGTTCGCTGATTGTCTTTTTTGCCGGCCATCCAATGACCGATCATCCATCTGCGGCATGCATTCTGTACGGAATGCGAGCGACTCAAGTACGGTCAGCAAAGCCTCCGTTGTATCAAGCGAAGTCAGACAGACAACACCGTTCTCGACCGACTCTCTGCGGATCCGGAAGCCGTCTCTTGCCGGTCGCTGTCCTTTAGTCAGCGTATTAACCACAAACTGGGCGCCTCCATGTCTGATCACGTCAAGGAGGTTCGGCGCCTCTCCGCCGATTTTATTGACCACGGTCACAGGCAAATGACGATCGGCAATCAATTGCGCAGTTCCTTCGGTAGCCAGGATATTATAGCCAATATCATAGAAACGCTTGACGAGTGCCAGTGCCTCCTCTTTATCCTTGTCGGCGATTGTGAACAGTACTGATCCATGGGACGGTATGGTCATCCCGCCGGCAAGAAGCCCTTTATACAAGGCCTTCTCAAGCGTCACATCCTGCCCCATAACTTCACCGGTCGATTTCATTTCCGGTCCGAGCGTCACATCAACCCGGCGCAGTTTAGCGAAGGAGAAAACCGGCACTTTGACGAAGACACCCTTCTCCGGTTCCGGATGAATGCCTGTTCCATAACCAAGTCTATTCAATGTCTCGCCGAGAATAAGCTGTGTGGCGACATTGGCCATCGGAACGCCTGTAATTTTGCTCAGGAAAGGCACCGTCCGGCTCGCCCGCGGATTAACCTCGATGACATACACATGGTCACGGTGAATCACAAACTGGATATTCAGCAGCCCGATCACGCCAAGACCTCTGGCTATTTTAATCGCCGTATCGACAATCTGGTCTTTAATTTCTTGACTCAGTGTCTGTGTCGGATAAACAGCAATCGAATCGCCGGAGTGGACACCGGCCCGTTCAATGTGCTCCATAATCCCCGGAATGTAAACGTCCTTCCCATCTGACAGGGCGTCCAGTTCAATTTCAGTCCCGACCAGATATCTGTCGATCAGAACCGGATGCTCCGGATTGATGCGCACCGCGTTGTTCATATAATGGACCAGATCTTTTTCATGATAGACAATTTCCATGGCGCGTCCGCCAAGTACATAGGACGGGCGAACGAGGACGGGATAACCTAATTTTCCCGCTATCTTTAGAGCTTCTTCCGTTGAAAAAGCGGTGTCACCTTCCGGCCTGTCGACATCCAGTTTCAGAAGTAGCTGCTCAAAACGGTCGCGGTCTTCCGCCTGATCCATGGCGTCAAGCGATGTTCCGAGAATCCGAACCCCGTTCGCGGCAAGACCGGCTGCAAGATTAATCGCCGTCTGTCCGCCGAACTGAACAACGACTCCCTTCGGTTTCTCCAGATCAATCACGTGCATCACATCTTCAAGAGTCAGCGGTTCGACATACAGTTTATCCGAAACGCTGAAGTCGGTCGACACGGTTTCCGGATTGTTGTTAATCATAATGGCCTCATAGCCTTGCCGTTTTATGGCCCAAACAGCATGAACGGTCGCATAATCAAATTCGACGCCCTGGCCGATCCGGATCGGACCGGAACCCAGCACGACGACGCTCTCCCGATCTGAAACTTCAGATTCGTTTTCCGCTTCGTAGGTACTGTAGAAATAGGGTGTCTCCGATTCAAATTCACCGGCACACGTATCGACCATCTTATAAACGGGACGTATACCCTGGGATTTGCGCCATTCGGAAACGGCTGCTTCCGTCATGTTCCAGCAATCGGCAATTTTTGCATCGGAAAAACCGTGCCTTTTTGCTTCAAAAAGGGCGGCTTTATCTTGGCGACGCGCCTTCAGAAGATCTTCTATTGCGACAATATGGGCAATCTTTTCCAGGAAAAAGCGATTGATTTTTGTAATTTCCCAGAGCCTGTCAAGTGTCGATCCCCGTCTCAGCGCCTCAGCAATGAAGAAAAGTCTTCGATCGTCTGTTTTTCCGATGTTCTCGTAGAGATCAACAAGCGTCATGTCTGCCGCTTCTTTCAGTTCGAGGTGCATACTGCCGTTTTCGAGCGACCGGACGGCTTTCAGGATCGACTCTTCAAACGTTCTGCCAATAGCCAGCACTTCGCCTGTCGCCTTCATTTGAGTGCCCAATGTGCGCTTGGCGTCATCGAACTTGTCAAACGGCCAGCGCGGAATCTTGGTCACCACATAGTCGAGTGTCGGTTCAAAGCTTGCGTAGGTCGTTCCAGTGACCGCATTTTTTATTTCATCGAGATGATAGCCGACCGCGATTTTCGCGGCAACTTTGGCAATCGGATAGCCTGTCGCTTTTGAAGCAAGCGCGGAGGATCGGCTGACACGCGGATTGACTTCGATAATGTAATATTGGTCGCTGTTCGGATCGAGCGCGAGCTGCACGTTGCAGCCGCCTTCGATTTTCAGGGCGCGGACAATCCTGAGCGACACGCTGCGCAGGCGCTGAAGGTCACGGTCGCTCAGCGTCTGGCATGGCGCGGTAACAATGGAGTCGCCGGTGTGTATACCGACCGGATCGATATTCTCCATGTGGCAGACGGAAATGGCGCCGTCGTTTCCATCCCGCATGACCTCGAACTCGATTTCTTTGAACCCGGCGATACTCTTCTCAATCAGTACCTGGTGAACCGGGCTCAGCTTGAGTCCATTCTCCGTGATCGTGTCGAATTCCTCTTCAGTAGTGGCAATCCCACCGCCGGTACCGCCCAATGTAAAAGCGGGACGGATAATAACCGGGAGATGAATTTTCCGGACAAATTCGCGTGCCTCATCCAGATTGGTTACTGTTTCACTCGGTGGAACCGGCTCGCCGAGTTCAATCATCAATTCCCTGAATTTTTCACGGTCCTCTGCTCTCTCAATGCTCTCGAGATTCGTTCCGAGAAACTGAACATTCAGCTCATCGAGAATGCCGGACTGATGAAGCTGGACGGCCAGGTTGAGCCCGGTCTGTCCGCCCAGAGTGGCAAGCAGGCCGTCCGGATGTTCCTTTCGGATGATCTTGCTGACAAATTCCACGTTCAGCGGCTCGATATAGACCCGATCGGCAATATCCGTATCCGTCATGATTGTCGCCGGATTGGAATTGACGAGCACGACCTCGAATCCTTCTTCTCTGAGAGACTGGCAGGCCTGGGTGCCTGAATAATCAAATTCGGCTGCCTGACCGATGATGATCGGTCCGGAACCGATCACCAGGATTTTATGAATATCTGTTCGCTTAGGCAAGCCGGACACCTTCTTTCTTATATTCATTGACCATTTTCAGAAAATCGTCAAAAAGTCCCTGACTGTCATCCGGTCCCGGCGATGCTTCAGGGTGAAACTGAACGCTGAACGCAGGGTACCGCTTATGCCTTAACCCTTCAATCGTTCCATCGTTGATCGCAAGATGGGTGATTTCAAGCTCGGTGTCTTTCAAGGATTCTTCCTCAACCGTAAACCCGTGGTTCTGCGAAGTGATCATGAATTTTCCCGTGTGCAGATCCCGGACCGGATGATTGACCCCGCGGTGACCGAATCGCATTTTCACTGTATTTGCACCTGAGGCCAGCGCGAATAATTGATGGCCGAGGCACACACCGAAAAGCGGGATCTTGCCAAGAATCTCTCCGACCATCCGGACCGCTTCAGGAACATCTTTCGGGTCGCCCGGACCGTTGCTGAGCAGAATGCCGTCCGGATGAAGCTTCAGAATATCACTCGCGGTTGTCCGGTAAGGAACAATGACGACATCGCAGCCGCGCCTGATACACTCGCGAAGAATGCCCTGCTTTGCCCCGAAATCGACAAGGACGATGCGCGGACCTGAACCAGGGGTCACATAGGCTGAATTCGTCGAAACATGGCTGATCTGATCGGTTGGCAGCGGCCAGTTTCTGAGTTCTTCTGCTACTTTTGCCGCTTCTGCTTCCGCCGAAACAATCCTCCCTCTTAAAGTTCCGTGCTCTCTTATGATCTTCGTCAGCCTGCGTGTGTCAATTCCTTCGATCGCCGGAACTCCGTACTCGGCAAGCCAGTCGCTCAGTGTTTTATCTTTCTGCCAGTGCGAAGGTGTCTTGGATACTTCCTTGACGATCAGTCCGGAAATTCTCGGCCGCCCTGATTCATTATCGGAACGGTTGATTCCGTAATTTCCGATCAGCGGATAAGTCAGTGTCACGATCTGTCCATAATAAGAGGGGTCGGTCAGAACCTCCTGATAACCCGTCATCCCTGTATTAAAAACGACTTCCCCATTAATTTCCGAATCGCTGCCAAATCCTTCTCCAATAAAACTTTCCCCGTTTTCCAGAACAAGCTGCCTTTTCAACCTGCGGTCACTCCTTTTTCACAAACAATTCTGCCGCCGACCATGGTCAGTTCCGGCCATCCTTTGCACGTCCAGCCGTTAAACGGTGTGTTCTTCCCTTTTGACGCGAACTCATTGACGTCAATCGCTTTTTCTTTTTGCAGATCAATAACTGTTATATCCGCCTCTGCTCCTTCTCTCAAACGTCCCGCGCCGAGTTCAAATATTTCCGCCGGTTTAGCTGTCATCTTGTCAAGCAGTGTAACAAGAGACAGCCGGCCTGTTTCCACTAGATGGGTATAGAGCAGCGGGAAAGCTGTCTCGGATCCGACAATGCCGAACGGAGCTTTTCCGATCGGCTGCGCTTTTTCAAAGGAAGCATGCGGCGCATGATCGGTGGCAATCACGTCGATCGTTCCGTCAAGAAGGCCTTCGATGAGCGCCTCGCGGTCCGCCTGTTCACGCAGAGGTGGATTCATCTTGTAATTTGTATCGATTTCCGGAATGTCGCTGTCCGAGAGAATCAGGTGATGCGGCGTGACCTCCGCAGTTACATGAATGCCCGCACGTTTTGCATCGCGGATGACACGGACCGATTCCTTGGTGCTGACGTGGCAGACGTGGTAATGAACGCCGGCGGCTTCGGCAAGCAGAACGTCTCTTGCAATCTGAACCGACTCGCACACGCTTGGTATTCCGGGAAGACGGCGCTTTCTCGCGAAGGGGCCGTCGTGTACCACACCGCCGTAGATCAGCGAGTTGTCTTCGCAATGGGCGACAATGGCCAGGTCGTTTTCCGCGGCCTTTTTCATCGCTTCAAGCATGACCCGTGCTGACTGAACGCCGACCCCGTCATCTGAGAGTGCGAACACATTCATCTTTTTGAGCGCGGCAATGTCCGTCAGCCGCTCACTGGTCAGCTCTTCCGTAATTGCCCCGTACGGAAGCACATGAACAACCGCTTCTTCCCGGATCCGTTTTTGGATGAGCTTGAGCGCCTCCGTATTATCCGGCACCGGTTTTGTGTTCGGCATGGCACAAATGGTCGTGAAACCTCCCCGCGCGGCCGCTTTCGATCCCGTTTTGATCGTCTCCTTATATTCCAGACCCGGATCTCTGAGGTGAACGTGGACATCAATGAATCCAGGGGAGACAAGCTTATCGTCGGCATGGATCACCTGAACGTTTTCTTCCGGTTCGATATGTTCGGCAATTTTTACTATTTTGTCTTCTTTTATCAGAATGTCTGCTTTCCGGATCGAACCGTTTAGGAACGCCTTACCATTTTTCAGCAACACGTTCATTTTTTTTGGCCTCCTTTTCTGTATGAAGCGCCCACTCAAGACTTGCCATTCGCACGGCCACACCATTGCTTATCTGCTTAAAATAGCGCGAGCGGTCGGATTCGACCAGATCACTGTCAAGCTCCACACCTCTGTTAACCGGACCCGGATGCATGATGATGCTGCCTGGTTTCATAACGGAAGCCCGTTCGCGCGTCAGGCCGTATCGGCGGTGATAGTCTTCCGTTGTCATCCGCATCGCCTGTTCATGCCGTTCATGCTGAATTCTCAGCATGATGACGGCATCGGCGGCCCGCACAGCCTCATCGACCGGTACATGTTCTCCGGGAAGACTGTCGTTTTTCCACTCTTCAGGACTGGAAAGAAGCACCCGGCATCCGAGTCGGGACAGCACGTCTGCATCGGAGCGGGCGACCCTGCTGTATCTGAGATCGCCGATGATGGCGACGGTCAGCCCCTTGAAGAGGAGGAATTCCTGCTGAATCGTCAACAAATCGAGTAAGGCCTGGGTCGGGTGATCTCCCGCACCGTCTCCTGCATTTAGAACAGGGATGTCTATTCCATGCATCAGTTCACGATAGTATCCTTCTCTCTGATGGCGGATAACCACCGCCCGCGCACCGATGGCCTGCATCGTCCGAACTGTATCGTACAGCGATTCCCCTTTCTGCGTGCTGCTTGTCTTGCTGCTGAAATTCAGGACCTGAAATCCAAGCCTTTTTTCCGCTGTTTCAAAACTGAATCGGGTTCTTGTGCTGGGTTCGAAGAAAAGATTGGCAACCAATGTCCGATTCGGGTCAAACCATCCCTGATCCTTCATCTCCAGGATTTGTTCCGCACGATTCAGAATGCCGTTAATCTCGTCGACGCTTAAGTCGTTTAAACTGAGCAGATTGGTCATGTCAATATTCTCCCCATTTTTTAGTATGTGTTTTATCCACAGGCTCCTCCGGGTTTTTCATGTTAATAAAAAACCTCTCTGCCGGTAAGATCCGACAAAGAGGTTCAGGTGTAAAATGCCCGCTGTTCCGCGCTGAAGCTGCTCTTTATCAGTCTCTCCGGACTGTCCTTAAAAGATGCTTTAACTGACGCTATTTTTTTATTTGTTTCGTGTCCGAATAACGACGCGATCAATTCCGTCCACTTCTTTGAGCTGAACGGCGATGATTTCTTCTTTCGACGTCGGCACATTTTTTCCGATGTAATCCGGGCGGATCGGCAGTTCACGGTGCCCGCGGTCAATCAGTACCGCAAGCTGGATACGCTGCGGTCGTCCGATGTCCATCAGGGCATCCATTGCTGCCCTTGCCGTCCGTCCTGTGTAAAGCACATCATCGACAAGAATCACGGTTTTTCCTTCAACAGATACCGGGATCTGGCTGCCGATAATTTCCGGATCCGCTGTCTTCTGCTTCAAATCATCACGATAAAGGGTAATATCGAGCTCTCCAACAGATACTTTGCTGTTTTCAATTTTGGTGATTCGTTCAGCCAGCCGGTCGGCCAGATAAATTCCTCTGGTTCTGATGCCGATTAGTATGACGGAAGAGACGCCCTCATTGCGCTCGATTACCTCATGGGCCAGTCGTGTCAGTGCCCGCGCCATCGCTTTCTCATTCATGATTTCTTTTTCTTCCAATACAGAGCTCACCTGCTGCTCTCTTTCAGCCATAAAAAAAACTTGCCTTTCAGAGCAAGAGACTGTGTTATCACCAATCACCATTGGCGTTCATCACCCTTCTTAGTCTCTCGGGACTAATTTAAAAGGAATTCATTCAGCTGTATTTAGTATGACAAAATTCTACTCGATTGTCAAACTAAAATGAGCCGGATCCGCACTTTGTTTAACTTGAAACCGACCGGCGCAGACTCTCAAGCAGCAGCCGAAAATCGGCCGGCGGTGCCGCTTTAAAAAGCATAAATTCATGCGTTGCCGGATGGGTAAAGCCGAGTTCAGCAGCATGAAGCGCCTGTCCGTTGATAGGCAGTGTCTTTCTCGGCCCGTATTTCGGATCACCCGCAAGCGGGTGTCCGATATAGGCCATGTGCACACGAATCTGATGCGTTCGGCCTGTCTCCAGACGGCATGCAACATAGGTATAGCCGGCGAAGCGTTCAAGCACCTTGAAATGCGTGACAGCCTTTTTGCCGTTGCGGGTCGTCACCGCCATCTTTTTCCGATCTTTTTCATCGCGGCCGATCGGTGCATCGATAATCCCGGACTCATCGGACAACTCGCCGTGGACAATGGCCAGATAGAGACGCCGCGTCGTCTTGTCCTTCAGCTGCTTAGCCAGCGAACGGTGGGCATCGTCCGTTTTCGCCGCCATTAGCAGACCCGAGGTGTCCTTATCGATCCGGTGCACGATACCCGGGCGCAGCACGCCGTTGATCCCTGACAGATCACGGCAATGGAACAGCAGAGCGTTCACCAGAGTGCCGGTCATATGGCCGGGCGCCGGATGAACGACCATCCCTCTTGGCTTATTGACAACAACAACCTGATTATCTTCATAAACAATATCAAGCGGCAGATCTTCCGGCGGAACGTCAAGGGGTTCCGGATCCGGCAGAAAAATGGTAATCCTGTCTCCCTCTTTCAATCGATGATTCGCCTTCACGCTTACATCATTAATTTGAATGTGCCCTTCTTTAATCAGCTGCTGAAGACGGCTCCGCGATTCGGAAGCAAGCTGTTCGGCAGCCCATTTGTCAACTCTTTTTCCTTCATCGCTCCGAGCCGCAATTTTTTCAAGATCCGCCATTGCTTAATTCTTCTTCCTCCCATCAACGAAAAGATAAATAACGATCAGCACCACACCGATGAAAAGTGAGGAATCGGCGATGTTGAACACCGGATAGCTGTAGTGAATGATGTAAAAGTGTATAAAATCGACGACTTCACCCCTGAAAAGCCTATCGGAAAAATTTCCAAGCGTTCCGCCGATAATCAAAGCCAGCGCTGTGCCAAGCAGCGGCTGCTTTCTTCCCACTTTCTGCATGTAGTAAATGACGATGCCCAGAACGATAGCAGTAATGATGAAAAAAAAGACAAACTGTCCTTCCAATATGTTCCAGGCAGCCCCCGTATTGCGAAGCGAAGTCAGATAGAACACATGCGGAATAATCGGTAAATCCTCTCCGACAATCATATTATGAACAACCATCCACTTAGATAGCTGATCGAGCGCCAGAATGATTCCTGCGAGTATGTAAAAGATCACTTAAATTCCTCCAAGCTTTTTTCTCTCTTTAGGAAAAAAACGATTTTGGTCCTTTCTGCATTTTAGCATACTTGGCCTTGACCCGGCATCCCTTTCGCTGATAAAACTTGTGGCGATCCGGCCGATATGAACAGGGGCGCACGATTTCAATACGGATTATGTATTATTGCGGCGGACGATACTGTCCGCCGCCGCTTTTACCGTTCGATGGGATCAATTTCGTCGATCCCGTCCATCCAATGATCATAATGCTGATTTCTTAAAAATCGGACTTTCTCGTCACCCGAATACCCTTCAATACCCGTAGCTGCTATCGCTTCCACATCTTCGACGAAACCGATCCCTTCTTCGTCGTCACTGAAAGGTGTATCTTCGTAAATCATCTTCTGATCGTTGTACCTTGAGACCAGATCAAAGGCGTTCTGTTCATCAAATCCGCTGTGATCATCAGCAGTGAACCCCGTTCGTCCGGAATCGGCGATCACCGATTCTTCTACCGGACGTTCCTTCCGGCTGTGTTTCGGCGGCGCATTCTCAACCGCGGTTCTTGCTGTGGGGAGGGCTTTCAAGCGTGCAAGCGGAATTTTACCCCCCGTTTTTTCATCAATGCCATACGTGCCCTTTTCCATTTTTTCCAGTGCGTCATTAATGTCGTTCCATTCATCCCGCAAACGTTTGCTAAAAGCCAGATCTTTTTCCCGTTCATAAAGCTGTGTCGCGGATTCCGCCGGATGGTTGTCATAAGCAGAAAGCTCTCCCGACGCTATATCGGAAACCGAGCCTAACTCTTTGGCGGTCTCCATGTCGTTCTTCATTTTCTTCTCAATCATCTCTTTGCGTTTGAGCAGCTGCTTTTTTATCCCTTGATAGCCAAACAAATAAAAACCCCCTTTATTCCGTGCACATACTTAGTGTGGAATAAAGGGAGCATTTTCAGACGGCGAAATAATTACGCCTTAAGGAAAAATTTTTCTTTTGCAGCGGGCCATTCGGTCAGTTAGTTGTCCAGGCTGACACCCGCGTAATCATGTTTAACCGTTTCACAGCACGTAGCGCACAAAGTCGGATGTTCGGGATCCTGTCCAACCGTCGGCAGGATTGCCCAGCAGCGTTCGCATTTTTCTCCTTCAGCACGGCTGACATTTACAGCTTCCAATGCATAGCGATCCGCTGATTCAGGGACAGAATTCTGTCCTTCAAAGCAGTCAACATGGGAGACAATGAACAGTTTATCCAGTGCAGGCTGTTCTTTCAACCATTTCATGTCCTCAGGCAGGTACAACGCAACCGACGCTTCAAGCGATTTGCCGATCAGCTTGGCATCCCGGGCCTTCTCCAGCGATTTCAGCACGTCGACACGAACCGCAAGAATCTTTTCCCATTTCTTCTCAAGCGCTTCTGCGTTTCGAACTTCATCCTTTTCAGGCATGTCGGTCAGCTGAACGTAGTCGGAAACCTGCGCCGCGCCCGGGATGAACTGCCAGATTTCTTCGGCCGTATGAGGGATGATCGGCGAGAGCAATTTAGTAATGGCAACCGCCGTTTTATAAAGCACCGTCTGAGCCGACCGACGTGCAAGACCGGCTTTTGGCTGGACATAAAGCGCGTCTTTCACGATGTCCATGTAAAAGGCGCTCAGATCCGTCGTACAGTAATTTTGCAGCGCCTTATAGACATTGAGGAACTGGTAATCGTTGTAACCTTTCAGGCACGTGTCGACCAATTCGTTGAGCTTGACGAGCATGAATTGTTCCAGTTCCGGCATATCCTCAATAGCAACTGCATTTTTCGGATCAAAATCACTCAGATTGCCAAGCATGAAACGGACCGTATTGCGGATTTTACGGTAAACTTCCGCCACTTGTGCAAGGATGTCATTAGAGACCCTGGCGTCCGCCTGATAGTCGACGGAAGTGACCCAGAGCCGGATAATGTCGGCACCGAACTGTTTCATCACTTTCATCGGGTCAATGACATTACCGACGGACTTGCTCATTTTCAAGCCCTGGCCGTCGAGTGTGAATCCATGGCTGAGCACTTGCTTGTACGGCGCATGTCCCGTGACCGCAACCGCTGTTGCCAGTGAGGAATTGAACCAGCCGCGATATTGGTCGGAACCTTCAAGATACATATCCGCGGGCCGGCGCAGCTCCGGGCGGGTCGTCAGCACCCCTTGATGAGTCGAGCCGGAATCAAACCAGACATCCATAATGTCCGTCTCTTTTTTGAACGTTCCATTCGGGCTGTGCTCAGAAGCAAAACCTTCGGGAAGCAAATCTTTCGCATCCCACTGGAACCAGATGTTCGATCCATGTTTGCGGAACAATTCAGCAACGTGATGGATCGTTTCATCGGTGATGATCGGCTCGCCGTCTTCACCGTAAAAAACCGGAATCGGGACGCCCCAGGCACGCTGGCGTGAAATGCACCAGTCTTCGCGATCCTTAATCATGTTCGTCATTCGGACGTCGCCCCAAGAAGGAATCCACCTGACTTCATGAATCGCTTTTAAAATATCTTCACGAAACGCCTTGATTGAAGCAAACCACTGCTTCGTCGCCCGCCAGATGACCGGTTTTTTCGTACGCCAATCATGCGGATACGAGTGGGTAAAGGTTCCGGATTTCAACAGCGCGTGAACTTCCTTCAGTTTCTCGATGACCGGTTCATTAGTCTTTTCATAGAACAGGCCTTCAAAACCCGGTGCTTCGTCCGTCATACAGCCGCGATCATCCACAGGGCAAAGAATCTCGAGACCATATTTTTTGCCAACGTTAAAGTCATCTTCGCCAAAACCCGGCGCTGTGTGGACACAGCCGGTTCCGGCATCAAGTGTCACGTGATCGCCTAAAATCAGTAACGAATCGCGGTCATAAAACGGATGGCGGCAGACCACACCTTCGAGCGCTTTTCCGTTAAAAGTCCGAAGCACTTCAGGATTCTCCCACTCCAGCGACTTGGTGAGCGTTTCAACCAGATCCGATGCCACGACAAATTTCCTTTTCCCCGCCTGAACAACGCTGTAGTCGAATTTCGGATTGACCGCAATGGCGAGGTTCGCCGGCATCGTCCATGGCGTGGTTGTCCAGATCACCACTTCTTCGTCTTTTTTCAGAACATCCTTGCCGTCAGTGACATGAAAAGCGACATAGATTGAATAAGATTTAACATCCTTATATTCAATCTCGGCTTCGGCAAGTGCGGATTCCGAGGATGGAGACCAATAAACGGTTTTTTTATCTTTATAGATATACCCGTTTTTCGCCATGGCGCCAAAGACTTCGATCTGTTCCGCTTCAAATTCCTTTTCAAGTGTCAGGTAAGGATGATCCCAGTCGCCGCGAACGCCAAGGCGTTTAAACTGCTTCTTCTGGTGTTCAACCTGACCGAGCGCATATTCTTTGCATTTCTCGCGCAGTTCGGCAACGGACATTTTTTTGCGGTCGATTCCCTGTTTGGCCAGCTGCTGTTCGATCGGAAGCCCGTGCGTATCCCATCCGGGAACATAAGGGGTCTGGTAACCGGACATGGATTTAAACCGATTAATGATATCTTTCAACACCTTATTCTCGGCATGCCCGATATGAATATTCCCGTTGGCGTATGGGGGCCCGTCGTGCAGAATAAACTTCGGTTTACCCTCGTTGCGCTTTAAAGATTGCTCGTAGACGTGATCGTCATCCCACTTTTGCTGCATCACCGGCTCATTGTTCGGCAGATTGCCGCGCATTTTAAAAGCCGTCTTTGGCATCAGCAAGGTTTTTTTATAATCCAATGTTATTACGCCTCCATCTTTCTAGAAAGTAAGTCGCAAAATTTTGTATCAAAAAAGCCCCTCCATCCCAAAGGGACGGAAGGACCGCGGTACCACCCTAATGACAGAAAGAATCGCTCTGTTTCTGCCGCTTGAATCATTCTTAACGCGAATGAAGCGTCTTCCCTACTCGGACGGGGCTGCCCCGCCCATTCAGGCCCGAACTCAGGAGTGATTTTCTTCAGCACTGGAAACACCGGGCTCACACCGTTTCCCGGCTCGCTTGGTTTCGCCGCACTGCGTACTCTCTCCGTCATCGCTTGCTCAATAAAATTATTTTCAAAAAACTTGGTAAAACCAGTATATGCATTTGCCGCACTGGCGTCAAGCTTGCGTCTTTATGACACCATTGTCCTGATCTGCCGTTTCGGACTCATGATCCGGACTCGCAGCAAGATTCTTCCAATCCTCACTCTTCAGGAGTTCGAGCTGCGCCTCAATCAGCATCTGAAAACGCGTGCGGTACACATTAGCCTCTTTTTTAAGTTCTTCAATATTGATCGTCACTTTTCTTGATTTCTCAAGTGCTTCGTTGATGATCCGGTCAGCATTCTTTTTTGCCTCCATCACAATCAGCTTGGCTTCCTTTTTGGCGTTTTGTTTCACTTCTTCAGCCGTTTCCTGTGCGACCAGAATGCTCTTATTCAGTGTTGTTTCAATGTTTGAAAAATGGCTGAGCTTTTCCTCTGAACTTTTAACCTTCTGCTCCAGATCCTTTTTCTCTCTGATCAGGGCTTCATAGTCCTTAATGATCTGATCAAGGAAATCGTTGACCTCGTCTTCATCGTAACCGCGAAAACCACGAGAAAATTCCTTATTGTGAATATCCAATGGTGTCAATGGCAATCCGGTTCACCCCCAAGTCAATATAGTGTCGCGTATAAAATATGCTTATTTCAGTTTACCATATCGCAAACGAATTTTGTTCTTTTTTGTCAAGCCATCTATTGCGATTATTTTGCTTCGTCCGTGGCCACGCAAAGACAGCGTGTCTCCGTCTTCGATATAAAAATCCCTTCGATCAGCAATTTGCCAGTTCACTTTGGCCATTCCACGCTCAACCAGTTCAGAAACTTTAGAGCGGGACAAATGATAAATTTCCGCCATCACCGCATCCAGTCTGAGGGAAGCAACCGTCCCCTCATGCTCCTGCCAGTTCTCTCCGCTATGTATCAGTGATGTCTGATCAATTTTTCGGCAGATCACCCCTGTTTTTCCGACAGACGTCAGATTCATCAGCAGAAAATTTTCAACTTCCCTTGCGGCAATGAACTGAATCCGCCCGTCCGAAACAATCAGATCACCCAGTTTGCTTCTGACAATGCCGGTTCCGAGCAACGCTCCGAGCAACTGAGCATGTGATAGATCCGCAAACCGGGCAGGGTAGTCCACCTCAATGCATGACAGTTCGAAATCCTGATCCTGCACTTCGCTGTACGGCGGAAGAATCAGCGCTCTCTTACGCTCCGCCTCAGCATAGCCTCCCGACAAGGAAAGCGTGGTCTCTTGATCCCCGCCCATGACCGACCGCAGAATTTTCTGCTGGCGCGGATCGAGAAAATCGGTCAGTTTTGATACATAGTACCTGGAAACCTGATCCTTCATATCCAGGAAATGATCAATAATCGGCCGCTCTTCGCGGCGGAAATGTTCGTAAACGGACATGCAGAATCACCCGAATAATAAGGCAATCTGATAAATGCCTCTCGTCGCCAACTGAAGTACAAAAAATGCGATAATGGGAGAAATGTCAATAACGCCGCCGATCGGCGGAATGATCCTCCGAAAAGGAGAAAGAAACGGTTCGCACACCCTTGCAAACAGCCGGCCGATCTGGGAATCCTGAACACTCGGCAGCCATGACATCAAAATATAGATCACTAAAATCCACGAATAAACACCAACTATCCTCGCCAGAATATCTGCAATCAAGTACAATACATTCACCTCGCTTAATCCAGTCAGAAAGATTGTCCGTTATCTTGCCAGTCGTTAATGATCCCTGATATGTCGACATAATCCGGTGCAAATAGAAAAGTATCCTTCCCTATTTTTCGAATCTGCCCGTCCAGGGCAAAAACAGTGCCGCCCATAAAATCGAGGATTCGCTGCCCCTCGCCTCTTGTCACACTCTGCAAGTTGCAGATCACCGTACGCTTGTTCTTCAGATGGCCGACCACGCCTTCAACCTCTTCAAATGACTTCGGCTCGACCAGAACAACCTTGTCCTGCTGGCGAACATTCTGAATGGCGACAATTCTGCCTCCCTTTTCAACTGTTCGTTTGTCGGCGCCCGCAGGCACTTTAACAGCGTCCTCATTTCTAGAATAGGCGCTTTCCTCCGATGGTTCCACAGTTTCTTCGAGATCAAAAAAGCGTCTGAAAGTCGTTTTGAGCCCCATTTTCTTTAGCTCCCTTTCCATTCATTTCCAACAAGCGAGGTTCCTATTCTGACAAATGTTGCTCCCTCTTCAATCGCAATTTGGAAATCATGGGACATGCCCATCGAAAGCTCCGTGCATGGTGCATAGTCGAGACAACGATTTCTGATCCGGTCGCGGCACAGGCGAAGGCCCCGGAACACAGTCCTGATCCGTTCCGTGTCTTCTGTATTCGGCGCCATCGTCATTAGGCCGACCACCTGAATATGTTCAAAGACCCTTAGCTCATTAATAAAAGAATCCAGCTCGTCTTCCCCGATGCCGTGTTTTGATTCTTCACCCGAAAGATTCATCTCAATAAAACATTTCAATTTACCGCTTTCGATTCGCTTATTGAGTTCAGCAGCCAGTTTCAAACGGTCAAGGGCGTGAAAATAGTCGATACGGCCAACGACATCTTTCACTTTTCTTGTCTGAAGCGTTCCGATAAGATGCCAGACGATCCGGTCATCATGTATTGCGCTCTGCTTTTCGAGCAATCCTTCTTTACGGTTCTCGGCCAGATTTAACAGTCCGCATCCGACCGCTTCCCTCACCCGTTCGATTCCGACATATTTCGTTACCGCAATCACGGTCACCTCTTCCGGACTGCGGCCCGATTTTCTGCAAGCCTCTTGAATTTTTTCATTTACTATACGAAGATTTTCCGCAACTGTCAACTTATACCTTCTCCTTCGTTCTTCATGCCGATAAATCCCATCATACGTCCTGTGCGCCCTTGATCTCTCCGATATGAATAAAAAAGTTCCGGAAAAACGCTGGTAGTGTATCCGGTTACCTGAATCTGTTCTTCAGGAACACCCGCCTTAATCAGAATAGCCCGGTTCAACGCCTGAAGATCAAGCAAATAATGCTGGTCTCCGTGCGGCTTGACCGCGCCGCCCCAGATCTGGCGATCGAGTTTTGACACTTCGCCGGCGACCGTCTGATCCACTTCATAGTCCGCGCCGCTGATCGCCGGACCGATGACCGCGTAAACGTCCTCCGGCAAAAGGCCAAGTGTCCCGCACAGTGTTTCAACCATTTTGGCAGCTCCGCCGCGGACAGTACCCCGCCAGCCGCAATGCATCAGACCGACGGTGGCAGGCCGTTTAGCGTAAAAGTACACGGGAACGCAGTCCGCAAAGCAGAGTGCGAGCAGCAAGCCTGGTTCAGTCGTGAACAGACCGTCGACATTTTTAACGGCGGTGTCAAGGTCTGTCGCCCCTGCGCCGGCAAATTCTTCCGTCACGCGGGCGATGTTTATGCCATGAACTTGTTCCGCGCAAATCCAGTGATCCAGAGGAAACCCAATCTCTCCGGCAGCCTCCCTGCGGTTTTCCACGACATTTTCCTGATTGTCGCCAACATGAAGGCCAAGATTCAGCGAAGAAAAAGGGATCCGACTTCTCCCGCCCGTTCGCGTTGAAATACCGGACAGGATGACCTTATCCCCTGCAGCAGCCGGTTCCATCATTAGAGTCAGCTTTTTTTTAATGGAAAAGGGTTCAGTCATCATTTTCATCCCTTCTTCGCGGATTCAAGGACACGATTATTTTCCTTTATTCTACCATATCCGCCGGAACGGCGCTCAAATTTATGATTCTTTTCCGCCAGAAGCCGGATCCTTATCATTGTAAAAGCGAACAAGAATGACATCGGCTCCGATACGCACAATGTTGCTCCACGGAACGACCACATCATTTTCTCTCCCAAAAAGGCCCATGACGCGGCCTGCACCGGGAATAATCAGGTTTTCAATTTTCCCCGAAGACAAATTGACATCAAGATCTCCTATATGCCCCAGCCGTTTACCATTCTCTACATTGACAACCTCTTTTGTCTGGAAATCCGAAATTCTTGGCACGATTTCCGCCCCCCTCTCACTATCCTAATATATGGGGACGCAGACGGGTTGAGAAGTGAAAAATAAAAGCGGGATTTTGATGATAACGGCGGGCATTAAACAGAACAGTGCAGAGCGGAAGGATCTTTCCGGCGAACATTAGAAAAACTTGGCTTGCCCAAGCCCTTGGCGCAGACGAAATTTATAATCCTAATGATTATTCCGTTAGCTCATGATCAATTATTGTCTGTGTTACTGCCGGTACGCAGGTGATAGAAAAGTTTCTCAACCGCCTTAAGCCCATAGGGAATCGGAAAAATTATTTCGAACGCAAAGATTACCGGCAAAGAGCGATATATTCCGCTGAGCAGCGATATTTGCTTGCGAAGAGCGATATATTCCGCTGAGCGGCGATATTTGCTTGTGAAGAGCGATATATCCTGCTGAGCGGCGATATTTGCTTGCGAAGAGCGATATATTCCGCTGAACGGCGATATTTTCTGGCGAAGAGCGATATATTCCGCTGAGCAGCGATATTTTCTGGCGAAAAGCGATATATCCTGCTGAACGGCGATATTTGCTTGCGAAGAGCGATATATTCCGCTGAGTAGCGATATTTTCTTGTGAAGAGCGATATATTCCGCTGAGCGGCGATATTTGCTTGCGAAGAGCGATATATTCCGCTGAGCAGCGATATTTTCCTGCGAAGAGCGATATATTCCGCTGAACGGCGATATTTGCTTGCGAAGAGCGATATATTCCGCTGAGCGGCGATATTTTCTTGCGAAGAGCGATATATTCCGCTGAACCCCATGATAGGGAAGAACCGCCCTGAATTCAAAAATTATCGACCTTTAATACAGAGAAATAAAACATTCTACAGATTATTTCATCTGTATTGTTAAAGGAATACTTACAAAAATTTTCTACGCTCTTACAATGAAAAAAGCGCTTGCTGCAGCAAGCGCGGGATCACTGTTTTATAAGACATCCTTCAAGGGCCGATGTCCTGATTCATTTCTTTGATTGCCATTTTCTCAAGCCGGGAGACCTGCGCCTGAGAAATGCCGATCTCCTGAGCCACTTCCATCTGGGTCTTTCCATAAAAAAAGCGCATGGCGACAATTTTCTTTTCCCGGTCATGCAATTTGCTCATGGCTTCTTTAAGTGCTATCTTGTCCACCCATTCTCTGTCCTTATGTTTTTCATCGCTGATCTGATCCATGATGAAAATCGGATCGCCGCCGTCACTGTAGATCGGTTCGAAAAGAGAGACGGGATCCTGGATTGCGTCCATCGCAAAAACGACATCCTCGACAGGCAGATCAAGCATCTTCGCCAGCTCAGAGGCTGAAGGTTCCTTGGAATGCCTGGCAATATAGCGCTCTTTGGCTTGCAGCGCCTTGTAGGCCATGTCACGTAAAGAACGCGATACCCGGATCGGATTGTTGTCTCTTAAATACCGGCGGATTTCACCAATGATCATAGGAACGGCGTAAGTTGAAAAACGGACATTCTGACTTAAATCAAAGTTATCAATCGATTTCATCAGTCCAATACAGCCGACCTGAAATAAATCGTCCACAGACTCGCCGCGGTGATTAAAACGCTGAATCACACTAAGCACAAGCCGGAGATTACCGTTTACGAGCTTTTCTCTCGCCTCGGACGTCCCCGACTGAAGTTCTGTAAATAACTTACGCATTTCTACGTTAGTCAGGACAGGGAGCTTCGCTGTGTCCACCCCGCAGATTTCTACTTTGTGCCGTGCCATAAAGGATGACCTCCCCACATAATCGGAGCTTTCTATAACGTCAAGTATCTCCTTCGGGTGTCTTTTTATGCACGGCAATTCCCTTGCGTTTTTTTAGCCTGAGAGGCTAAGCCATTTTGCTGAATTCTTTTTTCAACCGCTTAATAATCCGCTTTTCAAGCCTTGAAATATAAGATTGCGAAATGCCAAGCTGATCGGCGACATCCTTCTGCGTCTTTTCTTTTCCGCCTGCAAGCCCGAAACGAAGGGTCATGATTTCTTTTTCCCTGTCGCTTAGCATCAGCATCGCTCTTTGCAGGAGCGAGCGGTCCACTTTTCGCTCCATGTCCTTTGTTGTTATGTCGACCGCCGTACCCAGCACATCCGACAGCAGCAATTCGTTGCCGTCCCAGTCTACGTTCAGCGGTTCATCAAGCGAAACCTCGGTTCGTGTCCGATTATTTCTCCGCAGGTACATCAGAATTTCGTTTTCAATGCAGCGAGATGCATAAGTCGCCAGCTTGATCTTCTTCTCGGGATTAAAAGTATTAACGGCTTTAATCAAACCAATTGTTCCGATGCTGATCAGATCCTCGATATTAATCCGCGTATTGTCAAATTTTCGCGCGATGTACACCACGAGTCTCAGATTACGCTCGATCAGTGTGGCACGAACTTTTTTATCGCCGGATGGGAGTTTTTTCATCAGTTCCGCCTCTTCTTCTTTCGAAAGCGGAGAGGGAAGCCCGTCACTTCCCCCGATATAATAAATTTCTTCAGGCTTTATATGGAGTTTAACAAGAATCCGGTACCACATTTTTCGAAAAAAAGTTTTCATTCGACCATTCCTCCTTGATTGCGGCCCCCTCTGTCAGGATGCCGGTTCAATCACTTTTCCGTGAAGCAGCATGTCCGGGTGAAGAATACTGTCAAAATCACCTGATGAGCTCAGAGTGTGCTCCGTCAGTGCCACATATACTTTCCTGCACTCAATCAGTTTCCCTTCGTGCATAATCAGAACTTGATCCGGCCTAATGGCCGCCGTAAACTGCCTGCTGCCGTCAACCGCCATGAACGGAATCAGAGCGAGACGGTTTTTCAAGTCATCCGGCAAATCTTCCCGGATAAGCATACTTTCCGGATCAGACGCTGTTTGAAAAAGTGCGGAGGGGAGCGCATCCTTGCATGCATCCCTGCTCAGAAACATGACCGGGAATCTTGTCAGTGGCTCATAAAGCTTATTGCCGCTGTCAATGATGGCTTTCGCTTTAATCGTCAAATTATGCATTTGAATGATGAGTTCCGCGCCCGTAGAGCTTTGCCATTTTCTGACCACGGTCTGATCGATCCTTTTTTTGGAGAAGAACCAAAGAAAAGGAAAACCCGTGACAATCACGATCCAGCTGATCGGGTCCCCATAGTTCAGTGTTGTTAAGAATCGGCTGTTCGCATAAAATGAATCGCTCTGAAAAAAATAATGCAGGGCGAAAAGCCCTCCCCCGATCCCAAATGCCAGGAAGTAAAAGGCTGCAAGATTCTGAACAAAAACGGATAGCCGGCGGAATCCAAATGTGACGAATATGATGAACAGGGAAAAAAGAAACTTGCCTAAGGGATGGTCGACAAGAAAAGCAAGAGGTGTGAATAGGATCAGCACTATGGACGATGCCGTGAACGCGCCGAGCCAGAAACGAATCCGATTTGTCCTCCGCTTTAGCATGAGTGCCGTCAATTGCAGCAAACTGGCATCGATCAGCAGATTAAGAAGCCAGACCGCATCGAGATAAAGAACCAAGCTCCCACCTTCTTTGCATGTTTAGGAATAGTATACGGGCCTTTATCCATGAAAGTCTGTCATTCCTTGGCAGGATTTTCCCTGTTATTTTGGCTCTTTTTGTCACTCCCGGAGACAAAATAAAGCTCCGGAACATGATGATTGCAAGAATCATCATTCCGGAGCCTGCAAAAAAAAATCGCGTGGAACAATCATTTTTGAGAGAATTTGTCCAGTTGTCCTGGATAAAACTTATCCTGAGTTTTCGGTTGTTATTGGTTTTTACTTCTCCGATTACGGAGGAAAGTCGGAATGTCCAATGTCTCTTCATCCTCAACGAGACTATGGGATCTGTGTACCGCCTGTTTCGGGTGAATCGGTCCTTCTTCACGGCGGATCTCATGTTTCAAGCCATTGCCGCCGGCCTTTTTTTCCGTGCCGGAACCCGTGCTTGCAGCCTGCCGCCGGCCAAGATAGGCCTCCTGTTCAGGTTTGATCTGCTGGTGTTCCAGTACTTCTTCCTGAAAACCTGTCGCGATCACGGTGACAACGATTTCGTCTTCCAGTTCTTCGCTGATGACAGAACCGAAGATCATGTTGACTTCTTCATCAGCCGCAGTGGCCACAATATCCGCTGCTTCATTCACTTCATACAGGCTGAGGTTGTTTCCGCCTGTGATATTCATCAGCACGCCTCTCGCGCCGTCTATTGATTTTTCCAGAAGCGGACTGGATATCGCTTTTTTTGCTGCTTCCGCGGCTCTATTTTCGCCCGAAGCAATGCCGATCGCCATCAGTGCCGAGCCGCCTTCGGTCATGATCGTTTTGACATCGGCAAAATCGAGATTGATCAGACCCGGGACGGCGATCAGGTCAGATATGCCCTGAACGCCTTGCCTGAGGACGTTGTCCGCTTCTCTGAATGCGTCAAGCATCGGTGTATTTTTATCGACGATTTCCAGCAGACGGTCATTAGGAATCACGATCAATGTGTCCACTTTTTCCTTAAGGGTCGCGATTCCGTTTGAGGCCTGCTTCGCTCGCTTCCTGCCTTCAAAAGTAAACGGGCGGGTAACCACTCCGACGGTCAGCGCGCCGACATCTTTTGCAATCTCGGCAATGACCGGTGCAGCGCCTGTTCCTGTTCCGCCACCCATGCCGGCCGTTACAAACACCATATCGGCGCCCTTCAGAATTTCTTCGACCTGATCCCGGCTTTCTTCAGCCGCCTTTTTGCCGACGTCAGGGTTCGCGCCTGCGCCAAGCCCGCGGGTCAGCTTTTCCCCAAGCTGCAGCTTGACCCCGGCCTTCGACAATTTGAGCGCCTGCGCGTCTGTGTTAGCGCACACGAAATCAACACCCTGGATGCCGCTCTCGATCATCCTGTTGACCGCGTTATTTCCACCGCCTCCAACACCGATCACTTTTATTTTTGCGAGGCGTTCCATCTCCACATCGTTCTCATACATTGTTCATTTCCTCCCATATAATGATTCCGCCACCCGATTAGTCGAAGAATAAATTGAACCAGTTTTTCACTTTGGCTGTTACACCTTCATGGTCGCTCCGATCCATATTTATCTTCTGTTTCTGCTTTCGTTGTTTCGGCTCAGCTTCATAGCGTTCGGGAGCAATGGCAGCCGCTACTTCTTTGCCCTGAATTTTGACGTTGTGATAGGCGAACTGGATGAGACCAATGCAGGCCGTATACTTCGGTTCACGGACACCGATATAATCAGGCGCAGCAATACGGACATTGGATGCCAGTTTATTTACTGCAAGATCCAGCACCCCCGGCATTGCTGTTACTCCGCCGGTCAGCACAAAACCGCCCGGAAGATCATAAACGCCGATTCTCCGAAGCTCTTCACGGACAATATCGAAAATTTCCGCCATCCTTGCTTCAATAATCTCCGCAAGCTCTTCCTGATTGAACATCTGTTTTTTTGCGCTGCCGATCTGGGAAGCCGTAAAAGTATCCTCATCCGAGGCGATCCCGACAAAGGCCGTACCATGCTGGATCTTCAGCTGTTCCGCCTCATCCATCGGAATACGCTGGATAATCGATATATCCTTTGTAATATGATTGCCTCCGATAGGAAGTTCAAAAGTGGAAAGCAAAGACCCCTGATCAAAAACAGCGACACTTGTCGCTCCTCCGCCAATGTCGATGAGTGCAACGCCAAGATTTTTTTCATCTTTAGACAGCGCGACCGAACTGAGAGCAAGCGTCTGCAGGCAGACATCCGAGATCATGAGTCCCGCCTTTTCCACGCAGCGCAACAGATTATGAAGAACGGTTTTAGATCCTGTGATGAGCGTTCCTTCCATCTCAAGTCTTACCCCGATCATTCCTCTTGGATCATGGATTTCATCCACACCGTCGACAATGAACTGTTCCGGTATGACATCGATGATTTCCCGTTCAGGGGGAATGGACATGACTTGTGCTGCGTCTATCACTCTAGCGATATCCACATCACCAATCTCATGACTTTCATTGGACACTGCAACAATACCGTGACAGTGTCTTAGCTGGATATGGTTTCCGGAAACACCGACAATCACACTTTTAATATTCAGGCCCACCATTCTTTCAGCCTGTTCGATCGCTTTCTGAATGGACCGGACCGTTTCATCGATATCAACAATAGAACCCTTCCTGATCCCGTACGATATTGATTCGCCAACACCAATGACGTTAAGGGATTCGCCGGCCATTTCTCCGATGACAACCTTAATACTGGACGTACCGATGTCAAGGCTAACAAATACATCCTCGCTGTTCATTCTGTGGCACCCCCTTTACCTGAGCATCCGTTGTTCCTCTATTTCGGGATGTTTGGATCGAGTGATAAATGGCTGGACTTCTGAAAGACAAAGAAAGGCTCATTTTATTTTTCAACCCAACGCTTTCTGCTCCTGATCATAGAAACACGCCTTAATCTTTGTATTCTACAAAACGGAACATATCCCTTTATTTTAATTGGTAAAGCACAAAAAATATCCCGTTCTAAATGTTTTCATCGGCATTCTTGAGAAAAAAATGAAGAGACAGCCGATCTATTTATCTCTAAATACAGAAGAACAAACGATGAAACTAGAACTAAATCTTAGTCTACACCAACTTGACAGACTAGAAAAGACATAATTACGATTCGTTATCCAATTGAAAACTTCATCCGTTCCGATTTATCCGGCCAAAGACTCGAAATAAATGATCCTTCTCATTCGGCGGCCTTCATCAGGCGTCCTGCCGTATTCGGGCCGCCGCTCCTCTTTAGTTTTGGGCGCTGCTCTTGGCGCTGTCAGGAACAAAATAACTTCCCACACTGAGATGAATGGTCCCGTGCGCACCCTTCGGCAGATTGGCGGCAATTTCAGGATAAAGCTGTATGTTCTTTACAAAAGTTGTTGTACTTGCAACCACGCGATTACCGTCATTCATATAGAGTACCAGGTTGTCATTGTTCGTCGGACCGGGTATGTAATGTATATCGGAAATGCTATGAATAACCTGTTGGGGAATCTTCGCGAGTCCCTCGGTGACGGCGCTTAACTCAGCCTGACGGCTGAAACCATATAATATCGGCGCGTCAACAGGCAGTCCGCTGCCGGGCAGTTTTCCAAGCAGTGCTCCGTTCTGGAGAATCGGATAGTATCCGCCGTTCTTTTCCAGGTAAGCTTTCCGATCGTATTCTTTGATCTGAATCGTCACCCGGTTTGGAAATACGGTCCGGACCGAAGCGGTCTGAACGGTCGGAAGCTTTTCGATCCGGTTTTCAGCGGTTGCGGGACGGACATCCCAGATATGTGTCTGGTCAGAAATACCGCTGGCCTGAATGACTTGTCCGGAACTGGCCAGCTGCTCGCCCGAAACGGAAATCTGGCTGACCTTGCTAAGCGGAGACTGGAAATAGATCACGACCAGAATCAAGAGGAAAAAGAATGATGCGTAGAAAATAAAACGCCGGTTTGCCTTTTGTTTCCGCTCTTTTTTTAATTGCGGAAGGCGGTCTTCCAAAGGCACGACTTTTTTCCTGTCCACTGCTCTCTCCCCCTCTCTATATCAGATAGTACTGTGTATCGGGAATGTTTGATCGCTGCCCGCTCTCTTCTTTCGCCAATTCTATTTTATTTTTTTTTTAGAAAAACAGCAAACCCTGTTATGCAAACCGAGCAAAACAGAGTTTGCTGTTCACGCCGTTTATTGCCGTGCGGACGTGCTGATGTTCAGGAGTATGCCGATCGACACAAGCATCAAGGTCAGCGAGGATCCTCCGTAACTCAGAAAGGGCAGTGTAATTCCGGTAACCGGTATCAGCCCTGTGACGACAGCTATATTTATCATGACCTGAATGGCGATCATGCCCGTTATTCCAACTGCTAGCAGTGTCCCGAACAAATCCTCCGCCTTCATCGCTATCAGCAGACCGCGCCAGAGTAACATGCAAAACAGGAGGAGCACAACCGCAGCACCGATAAATCCAAGCTCTTCCGAAATGATTGAAAAGATGAAATCGGTCTGCGGTTCAGGAAGATATTGATATTTCTGTCTGCTCTGGCCCAGTCCGAAACCGAGCAGCCCCCCGGGTCCGATAGCGAGCAGCGACTGGATAATCTGGAAGCCGCTTCCGAGCGGGTCCTGCCACGGATTAACAAACGAAGTCAGCCGCTTGATACGATATGGAGCCGAAAGGATCAGCGCAGCCGCTCCGGCCAGCCCGACCGCTCCCATGATGACAAAGTGCCGGGTTCTCGCTCCCGCCGCAAATATCATGGTTAAACAAGTCAGGACAAGTACCGTCCCCGTTCCTAGATCAGGCTGAAGCATGATCAGCCCGAATGCCAGAAAAACAGGGAGAAGCGCCGGAATCAAACCTTTTCTGAAATGGAGAAGTGTTGACTGATGCTCGGAAAGGTACCTCGATAAGTAAATGATTAAGGCAACTTTCATAAATTCGGAAGGCTGGATGGAGAAAGCGCCCACCCCTAGCCAGCTGCTCGCTCCTCCGCGTACAAGGCCGACTCCCGGAATCACGACAAGAATCAGCAATAGGAAACAGGCTGCCATTCCGGTTTTCGCCCATGAGCGCCAGATCCGATAATCAATCCTCATCACCATAAACATAAGTACAGTACCCATCGAAGCGAAGAGAAGCTGCCGCTTAAAAAAATAGAACGAATCCCCTCCAAATTTATAAGAGGCCCAGACTTCGCTCGCACTGTACACCATGATCAGCCCGATAGTCAAAAGGGCAAAAGTGGCGACAAGCAGCAAACGGTCAGGTGACGAACGATGTTCGGGCATGTGCAACACTCCGTTCAGATCAGGCCTTGAGTCGCCCGCTGAATTGCCCGCAGGCCAACCTGTCCTTATCTAAACTTATTCACTTCGTCGATAAAAATGTCACCGCGCTGCTCGAATGATTTATATTGATCCCAGCTTGCACAAGCCGGCGACAAAAGAACGACGTCACCCGGCTCGGAAAGGCGGAAAGCCTCTGGAACGGCTTCCTCGACATTTTTCACGATTTCGATTGATGGAATTCCGGCTTTTTCGCACGCGTCACGAAGTTTTTCCTTTGTCTGACCGAAGAGGAGGGCCGCTTTGATATCAGCCTTCTTCAAATAAGGGATCAGTGAATCGAATGTATTGCCGCGGTCCAGTCCGCCTGCAAGCAGCACGACGGCTTTCCCGGGAAAAGAGGCCAGTGCTTTTGACGTCGCGAGTATGTTCGTTGCTTTTGAATCATTGTAAACCGTTCTTCCCTGAATGACATTTACATACTGGAGACGGTGACGAACACCGGTGAATGTCTTAAGCACTTTGGCGATATGTTTCGTCGGAACGCCGTATATTTTTGCCGCCGCAACAGCAGCGAGCGCGTTTTGAAGATTGTGTTCGCCCGGAAGTCCCATCTCGCTGCACTCAAGAATCTGCTCCCCCCGAAAATAAATGACGCCGTCTTCGATATAAGCCCCGCTATCCACTTTCCGGCTTAAGGAAAAAGGAACCTTCCGTGCTTTTGTTTTCTCTGCAATGAACGAGGTCACCCTTTCGCTGTCCGCATTATAGACGAGTGCGTCTTCGGCAGTCTGGTTTGCCGTAATGAGTGCTTTTGCATTCGCGTAATTTTCAACTGTTCCGTGGTAATCCAAATGATGATCAAAAATGTTCAGTGCAACTGCGATTTTCGGACGAAAATGCTCCGTACCAAGAAGCTGGAAACTCGACAGTTCGGCAACAATCACATTTTTATCCGTTCCCTTTTGGATGACTCCTGATAGTGCGGTCCCGATATTCCCGGCAACAATCGGCTCACTTTCCGATCCCTTCATCATTTCTCCAATGAGCATGGTTGTCGTCGTTTTCCCATTGGATCCGGTGACACCGATGAACGGCGCATCAGACAATTCATACGCAATCTCTACTTCGGTAATGATCCGGATGCCGAGCTGCCGGGCTTTTTGAACCAGCGGATTGCTATATGGGATCCCGGGATTTTTAATCATGGCCGCGAGCCCTTTGTCAACAAGATCGGGCGGGTGCCCGCCGCCGACCACACGGATGCCAAGCGCGCTCAATTCGGCTGCCTGATTGTTTCCTTCAAGACTCCCGCGGTCATTCACGGTGACATCCGCTCCGAGACTTTTCAATAATTTGGCTGCAGCGTAGCCGCTTCTGCCCAGCCCGAGAACGAGCACTCTTTTATTTAAGTATTTATCTGACCTTTTCAACCACCCAGCCCCACTTTCAAATAGATTCCAATGATAGCGAGCACAAACCCGACAAACCAGAAAACGGTCACAACCTTCCATTCCGACCATCCTGACAGCTCAAAATGGTGATGGATCGGACTCATCCTGAATACACGTTTTCCCGTCGTTTTAAATGAAACGACCTGAATAATTACCGATAAAGTTTCGATAGCAAAAACTCCTCCGATAATGGCAAGAAGAATTTCCGTTTTCGTCAGAATCGCGATGCCTGCAATCGCTCCGCCAATCGCCAAAGATCCCGTGTCACCCATAAATACTTTGGCCGGATGCGCGTTAAAAATCAGAAAACCCAGAAGAGCGCCAAGCATGGCGGCCGAGAAAACGGCGACCCCCAGATTCATTGAAAAATAGGCGATGATCGAATAAGCTGCAAAAGCAACGGCTGCGAGTCCGGAGAGCAATCCGTCCATACCGTCCGTCAGATTGGTCGCATTCGGGACACCGATCAGCAGGAATACAGCAAAGAAGGGGTACAGCCAGTGCAGATTAATCATCCAGGTCGTTCCCGGAAAGGACAGATACGTCGAATAGTCCAAACGCGCCACGATCAGCCAGAAAACGACCGCAATGATGATCTGTGCGAGCATTTTCTGCTTCGAAGTCAGCCCCATATTGCGTTTCATGACGATTTTTATGAAATCATCGACAAAGCCGATTAGACCAAATCCAACTGTGACAAATAGCAGCATATAGGTTTCCTGTGTCGCCATGTGGTATTTTAATGCCATGACCAGGAGGCCGCCCATCAGTCCAATAAGGAAGATGACACCGCCCATTGTCGGAGTTCCCGCCTTTTTCATATGGCTTTTCGGCCCTTCTTCCCTGATGTACTGCCCGAAGTGCATCTTTCTCAGTATGGGAATAAAAAAGGGGGCAAAAACAAGTGTAATAAGAAATGATATCGCTAAACCAAACAACAAAACCAGTGTCATGAATCGTTTCGCTCCTTTAGGTGCGTAATCAGTTAATGCCGAAGGAGAGAGCGGCTGAACTTCCGGAAAAAAGACAACCCTCCGCGGGCAGGCGGCAGGGAAGAAAAAACAGGCCGTTCTATCCGGAAACCGGGAAATCTGCATCCCACAGCCGGCGTCTTTCCGAGCACAGAACTGATGGAAAAAGGTTCCTGAACTCGGGGGTTCTTCCAGAATGAAAACCGGCGCAGCGCCGCTATCAATCACTCGGTAATTTTGGGGACATCGGGCTGACGCTCAGAACTTCGATCAAGCTCTCGAGCTGAAGCAATCTGGATGCTTTAAACAGCATGACCGTCCTGTCATCAAGCAGCGTTTTCAAATACGGTAGCGCATCTTCTTTGGTTAAAAAAGACCGGACGCTCAGCGTACCGTATTTCCCGTTCTCCCGCAACGGCCCTGCAATCCATGCTCCCTTTTCGCCAATGGTAATGACATGCGTCAGGGGAGAGGTCAGCACTTCGGCCACACTTCTGTGAAGCTGTTCTTCATTGCTTCCAAGCTCATACATGTCGCCGAGCACGGCCACGCGTTTTTCAAAGCCATTAAGGGCCTTGAGCGTTTCCAGGGATGCCTTCATGGAAGTCGGGCTTGCGTTGTAGCAGTCATTGATGAGCAAAGCACCGTTCAGGCCGGCGACTTTTTCAAAACGCATCCTTGTCAGGGTCAGATGATTAAGCCCTTCTCTTATTAACTGATGATCCATATCAAGCGTTCTTGCCGCGGCAAGGCTGAAAACCGCATTCTTTACATTATGGCGGCCGAGCGCCGGAACCGTAAAGACATTTTCCCCATGATTGAGAGAAAAACGATAGCCGTCCACGCGCTCCTTCACATCGGTGATTTTCCAGTCACTGTTTTCACTGTAGCCGCATGAAACAATGCGGAAGGCTTTTGTATGAACATTGGAAAGAAGCGGTTCATCCCCGTCGACAATCAAAGTCCCGCCCCGCCGGAGACCGTTCGTAATCTCCAGTTTAGCTTTGGCAATTCCTTCTCTGCTACCCAGAAATTCGATATGCGATTCACCGATATTCGTAATAATGGCAATATCGGGTTTTGCCAGCTGGCTGAGAAAAGTCAATTCTCCAAAATGATTCATCCCCATCTCAAGAACAAGCACCTCTGTGTCTTCAGGCATCGAAAGAATCGTCAGCGGCATACCGATGTGGTTATTCAGATTCCCCTGTGTTTTAAACGTCCTGAATGCTTGATGCAAAATACTGTAAACCATATCTTTCGTTGTTGTTTTTCCATTTGATCCCGTAATTGCAATGACTTTTGGACGGCACTGACGCAAATAGCTTTTTGCGATGCTTTGAAGAGCTTCCAAAGTATCGCCTACCAAAAAAAGCGGGAAATCCGCGGGAATATCCGTCGGAAGCGGCTCCCTTTCCATCCAGAGGGAAGCCGCAGCCCCATTCTCAATCGCCTGTCTCAGATAGCGGTGTCCATTGAAATGCTCGCCGATCAGCGGGACAAAAAGGCCGTTCTTGATCCGCTCGCGGCTGTCCGTCATGACAGAAAGGCGGTTCAGGCCGCCTGTATCGCCCTTGGTCTGAATGGCCTGCCCCTTGATTAAATCCACGCCAATACTCATTCGGAAATCTCCTTTTATAAAAAAAGTTATGAATGCCGTGATCCGGTCGACACGGATCATTCTGCTGATTGTTTCTCATTCATCAAGTCGATGATTGCTTCTTTCGCCGTCTCCCGGTCATCAAAGTGGTGTTTGACCGTCCCGATGATCTGATACGTCTCATGCCCTTTTCCGGCAATTAATATGATATCATCTTCCGCGGCTCGGCGCACCGCGAATCTGATCGCTTCACGGCGATCCGCAATTTTTTTATAAGGCCGCCCCTTGACGCCCGATTCCATTTCGCGAATAATCGCTTCAGGATCCTCGGTCCGGGGATTATCCGAAGTGAGAATGGCCAGGTCGCTGTTGTCCACGGCAATTTTCGCCATGACCGGACGCTTGCCCCGTTCCCTGTCTCCGCCGCATCCAACAACCGTGATGATACGTTTTTCAGCAAATTCCTTAATCGTTGCCAGCGCATTTTCCAAACTGTCCGGCGTATGAGAATAGTCGACAATGACGGTAAAGTTCTGGCCGGCGTTCACTGTTTCAAATCGGCCGGACACGCCCTTGATCTGTTCTACGGTCCGAATCATCCTCACGATGTCCAGACCCTTCAGCGAACAGGCGGCAAGAGCGGCAAGCACGTTGTAAACGCTGAACTTTCCGATTAATTTCATCGACACCGGATAATTTTTACCTTTAACTGAAAGGGTAAATGAAGTCCCTGATGGCGTGATCTGTATCGAACTTGCCCGAAAATCGGCCGGATGATCGATTGCATAAGTCAGCACATGAGCCGCTGTCATATGCTTATAGATTTCGGATGCTTTGTCATCGGCGTTGAGTACGGCGGCTTTAAGTTCCCTGGGATTCCCGTAGCGGTTGCCAAGCTGCGAGAAAAGCAGACTCTTGGCGTACATATAGTCTTTCATCGTCCCGTGAAGATCGAGATGATCCTCGGTCAGGTTTGTAAAAATACCGATATTAAAGTCGCATCCTCTGACTCGGCCGTCATAGAGTGCATTTGACGAAGTTTCCATAATAACAGAATCTGCACCCCGCGCTTTCATTAACGCGAGGTTTTCATGAATGAGATGCGCCTCGGGTGTTGTGTTGTCAACGGAAACACTATGGTCTTTGTAACGCATTCCCATTGTTCCGATCAGCCCGGTGCTTATCCCCTCCGCCTCCTGAATGGCCTGAACCAGGTAGGTGATGGTCGTTTTCCCATTTGTTCCTGTCACGCCGATTAAGTGAAGGCTGTGGCTCGGGTGCCCGTAATAACGATCGGCAATCATGGCTAAAGCGCGTTGCGTGTCATTGACATAAATAACGGGAACGTCGGCGGCAATTCTCTCCTCGGCAACAATTGCCGCCGCCCCGTTTTTTTCAGCTTGTTCGGCGAATCGGTGACCGTCCACCTGGTGGCCCTTGATACAGAAAAACAAAGATCCCGGCTTTATTTTTCGTGAGTCAACCGTCACCCCGGTTATTTCCGGATTTCCTTCTCCATCCTGCCTGAAGTCGGTCAGTGCTTCTAGGCAATCCGTCAGTTTCATCGAAAACACGTCCTTAACTGTACTTGATTAATTGGATAACATACAGAGTCAATCTGTGCCCCGCACAAATTTTTCCTTATGTATGTCAAAAAGCCTGGCACGAGGCGCCCGGCTCTCTGTCCATTGCTTATTGTAATCTCACGGTTTCTTTTTGTCACCTAAGTATATCATTATTGTTGAACCTTGTTTGACCTTAACGCCCGGTTTGGGCGACTGCAGTGTCACGACATCGCCATTTCCTAATTCTTCCAACCTTAAATCGGACACAGAATTCATCAGTTCCTCTTTTCTCA
This sequence comes from Sporolactobacillus putidus, assembly GCF_014647035.1. Classification (GTDB taxonomy): domain Bacteria; phylum Bacillota; class Bacilli; order Bacillales; family Sporolactobacillaceae; genus Sporolactobacillus; species Sporolactobacillus putidus. The sequence continues at coordinate 181,927 of NZ_BMOK01000002.1, forward strand.
TGCCGACCAAATTGGGTACTTTAATCAATGGCTGATCCGGCCATTTGGTTTGCTTTTCCAATCCGCCGCCTGTTTTTTTGACGCCCATCGCGCTCAGACTGTCCCCGATGATCTTCCCGGCGATCGGTGCTGAAACGGTTCCGCCGAACTGAACGGTCCCCTTGGGATTATCAATCGCCACATAAACAACAATCTGGGGGTTGTTTGCCGGAGCGAAACCCATGAAGGAAACGATATAATTATTAGCCATATAGCCTCCACCGTTCGGATTGACTTTCTGAGCCGTTCCCGTTTTCCCGCCTACGCGGTAGCCGTCTACATAGGCGTTTCGCCCGGTTCCCTGCGCCACGACACTTTCCAGCGCATCCCGGACCTTTTTCGAAGTTGCTGAAGAGATGACCTGCCGCTTTTCCACCGGCTGAATCCGATTGAGCGTCTGCCCCGTATTCGGATCAATCCATGCCTTTGCCAGATGCGGTTCGTAGAGGTGTCCGCCGTTAATTGCCGCCGCGACCGCCGCAACTTGCTGGATCGGGGTTACTGAAACCCCCTGCCCGAACGCCGTTGTCGCAAGTTCCAGGGGACCAACTTTATTTTTATTAAAAAGGATGCCCTTTCCTTCGCCCGGCAAATCAATGCCCGTCTTTTCACCGAATCCGAATTTGTTTATATAGGAAAACAGCCGGTCTTTCCCCAGTCTCTGCCCGAGAGCGACGAATCCCGGATTGCACGAATTCTGCACAACCTGCAGAAAGGTTTCCGACCCGTGTCCGCCTCTTTTCCAGCAGTGCAGTTGAGTGCCGCTGACGTTTATCGCTCCGGAATCATAAAAGTGATCTTTATTCAGATCCACAACATTTTCCTGCAAGGCTGCGGCCAGTGTGATGACTTTGAACGTGGATCCCGGTTCATAGGTTTTCCAGATCGGCAGATTGTGATTATAAACTTCAGCGGGAACATTTTTATAGTTTCCCGGGTTAAAATCCGGTTTTGACGACATTCCAAGGATATCACCGTTGTTTGGATCCATTGCGATCGCAAGCGCACTGTCCGGATGATAAGTGGCCATTGCATTGTTCAGTTCACGTTCGATGATCGACTGCACCCGCGAATCAATCGTCAGCATCAGATTGGCGCCGCTTTTCGGAGGAATATACTGATCTTTCAGACTCGACATTCGATTCCCCTGTGCATCCGAAAAGAAAGAAACATGTCCGTTTTGTCCTTTCAATCCGTCGTTATAATAAGATTCGAGTCCGGTGAGGCCTTGATTGTCAATTCCGGCAAAACCAAGCACATGGGCCAGATAGTTGCCATTCGGATAATCCCGCTTGAAGTCTTCTGCGATGAAGACGCCCGGAAGCCCCATTGCTTTGAGTGCCGCCGCTTTATCATTGGCTATTTTCCTGCCTTCAGGTGTGATCCGGACAATCGACTGCTTCTTTGTGATGTCTGCTAAAGCCGTCTGTTTTGCCATCCCTAGCACGCCTGCCAGTTTTTCCGCGGTAAGCGACGGATTGCGCACTTGTTTCGGCACGACTAGAACAGAAGGGCTGCTCATATTGGTCGCCAGTACTTTGCCGCGGCTGTCGAGAATTTCTCCGCGTTCTGCTTCGTAAGGAATTTCGCGGCTCCATGAATCCAGTGCTTTCCCCGTCAGCCAGCCATTTTGGAAAATTTGCACATAGGCGAGGCGTCCGATGAAGACCGCGAATACGCAAAGACCCAGTATCAAAATCAGCAGCAGCCGTTTTTTTACAATAACATTCGATAAACGCAAAACGAGCCCCTCCCATCTCTCCTTGTCCTACCCATATGTTCAGGACCGGAAAAATAGAACGGGCTCTTGCGGCATGCTTCACGGACGGACCCGTGAAGTTCGGTGCCGACGATTTTAGTGCCGTTTGCGCCATTGATTTATTTTGGTTTTAACTCGATAGCCAGCGTGTCACCCGCCTTTATGATCGAGCCAGGAGCCGGTTTCTGAGAAGCGACAAATCCGTCCCCTTTAGTTGTCAGCTTCATACCGGTAACATGCGCCAGCTTCATGCTGTCCGCGAGGGACCATCCTGTCAGATCAGGCAATTGTGCCGGCCCGCTCCCTGAAAGGATCACTTTGCTGCCCTTAATGAGCCTTTCTCCCTGATAAGGCATCTGATTGTCAACCTGACCCGTGCCGATTCCGATCGGAACGAACCCCTGAGATCTTAATGTCTGGACGGCCTGATCCATCGGACTTCCGACAAATTGATTCAGAACGGCGGAAGAATAGTCCGCCTGATTTCCGGTCCCAACCGCCTGTTTCCCAACCTTCATATACTCAAGGGTGCTGCTCATCACCGGTTTTACAACATTCACCACAGGTTCTTCGCCGGTATCTGTCGGTTTCAGGTGCGGTTGTCTGACAGCTACGTAGACGATGACTTTGGGATCGTTCTGCGGCGCCATACCGAGAAAGGAATAGACATAATTGTTTTTCCCGGTCAGATACTGTCCGTTCTCCGCAATCTGCGCGGTCCCTGTCTTTCCGATCACGTCGTAGCCCGGCAAGTCATATGCCGTTCCGGTAGCCCCATATCCATTCACTACATTTTTATTGCTGACGACCTGACGCATCAGTGCCCGGGTCTGCTCCGCGGCCTGTATCGAGATCGGACGGCCGGCAACCGTCGGGCTGTTCGTGAGAATCGTTTTATGTGTGTCCGGATTGACAACTTTATCAACCACATATGGACGCATCATCGTTCCATTGTTGGCGATCGCCGTCGCCGCCTGGACAATCTGCATCGCCGTGAATGCGGAAGACTGGCCAAACGAAGTCTCCAATTTATCGATTTTCGAACTCCAGTTGACGAGACTGGAACTTTCGCCCGGAATATCAATGCCTGTTTTCTGCATAAACCCGAATTTTTTTAAATAGGCGCCGAGATTGTCCGGCCCCAGGTATTGATCCGTCAGAACAGACATGCCGACGTTGGAAGAAAGCTCAAAACCCTGGTCAAAGTTAATGGTGCCCCAGCCGGTGTAGTTCCAGTCGTGTATGGTTCCGCCTGTGGTCGTATAACTTCCGGATTTGTACGTTGCCGTGCCGTGGAACGTACCGGAATCGATTGCGGAAGCAACGGTAAAGATCTTCATGACCGACCCCGGTTCGTAAGGCGACGAAATGGCGACGTTGTTAAATTGTGTGATATTGCGCAGATTGGGATTAAAATCAGGAAGTGTAGAGAGTGCGAGAATTTTTCCCGTCTTCGGATCGGCAACAATGCCGATCATGCTTGATGGCTTGTATGCATTATAAGCTCCGGTCATCGCCTGATCGAGCACGGTCTGTATCTGAGTATTCAAAGTCAGATGGACATCGTTGCCAGGCGACGATTTGGTGATCTGCTGACTTTCATCCGGAATCGGAACACCGCCCAGACTTCTGTAATAGCGAACAACGCCGTCTTTTTCCGTCAGATATTGATTCAGCGACTGCTCAATCCCGAGCACACCGGTTTGCTGACTGCCGTCGGCATTTGGCCGGGTAAAACCGATCGTGTAAGCCGCACCGGATTGTTCCGGATAATACCGCTCCGATTCGGTCATGTAACCGATTCCCGGAAGTTTAAGATTGTCGATCTGTCTTTTTTTCACATCGCTCAGCATTTTTCCGTTCGAACCAAACTCGACCTGATAAGCTTTCTTATTTAGGATAGCCAGCACATCCGATTCCTTCATATTTAGAATCGGGGCGAGCTCGCTCGCTGTTTTTACCTTATCCTTTACGTATGAGTCGGCTTTCGGACTGACCACAGCGTAGAGGTTGTAAGCCGGCACGTCTTCTGCGAGGATCCGTCCATCGCTTGAATAAATCGTACCCCTTTTTTCATTGATCACTTTGTAATCCGACCACTGATTCTTTCCGACCTGTATCAGATTGTGGCCGTTGATTTCTTTTCCCTGGGCAATAAATACAAAACGCCCGATAATGATAAAAAAAGCCAGCATAAAAATTCCGCCGACTACTGCTGCCCAAAAACTCATTGATTTCTTTTTTCTTTGAATCATCCGACTGAACCACCTTATGGAAGCACCTTAATATTTTGTATGTCCAGTTTCAGACCCAGTTGCTTTTCTGCAAAGCTGACAATACGTTCAGGAGAGCTCAAGCTGTCCGCATCGGCCTGCAGCTGCTGTGTTATTTTCGACTGATTGTCCAGCTTTGACTGCAGAATGGCAATATCTTTTGACGCCATGAAAATTCTGGTCTGGTTAACGACCATAATCAGAGCAAGAAAGAAGACAACGGCACCTGCCAATGTCCAAAGCCACTTTTCTCCTTTGCTGATATGGCGAGTAATAATGACCGGTTCACTGACAACCTGTCTTCTCGTTTCAGCCTGTTCCTGTTCTAATAAAGGTGCGCGTTGCGACTGGTTCATTACACGTTTTCCTCCTTAATCGCTCTGATTTTTTCTGCTATTCTTAATTTTGCGGAATGTGCGCGGTGATTTTCTTCCAGCTCTTCTGCTGACGGAAGAATCGGTTTTCTGCCGATTCTTTTCAGAACAGGCAAAGCGTTTTGAGGAAGCACCGGGAGTCCCGGCGGCAATTCCGGCGGTTCGCTGTATTTTTTAAAAAATTGTTTGCAAAGTCTGTCTTCAAGTGACTGAAACGTGATTATAGAAATTCTTGCGCCCACATCCATCAACTCCAGTGACTGATAAAGAGCGTCTTCAAGGCTTCCAAGCTCGTCGTTGACAGCGACGCGCAGTGCCTGAAAAACCCGTTTCGCAGGGTGGCCGCCCTTTCGCCGCGCCGGCGCGGGAATCGCCTCTTTGATAATCTCGACCAGTTCCCCGGTCGTTTCAATCCGGCTTTCCATGCGGCGCTTCTCAATCATTTTCGCAATCTGCCGGGAGAATCGCTCCTCGCCGTACATGAAAAAAATGTGGGTCAGCCGTTCATATGGCCAGTCGTTGACGATCACCTCAGCATTCAGGCTTTGATCCCTGTCCATGCGCATGTCCAAAGGGCCGGTGTTCTGATAGCTGAAACCTCTTTCGGCATGATCGAACTGGGGGGAGGAGACGCCGAGGTCGAAAAGAATGCCGTCGACACGGCGGATATCTCTTTTCGCCAGTTCGCTCTTCATATTTCGAAAGTTGGATTTGATGAACGTTATTTTGGAACGGTAGTCCTTCAGGCGTTGTTCCGCGGCATCCAGCGCTTCCTGATCCTGATCGAATGCATAAAGACGGCCGCTCCGCAGCCTTTTTACGATCTCTTCGCTGTGGCCGCCTCCGCCCAGCGTACAGTCCAGGTACACCCCGTTGGGTCTAATAGCCAGTCCGTCGACTGCCTCACGCTTCAATACTGTGATATGTTCAAACATACTATCCGGCTCCCGTCCGACAGACAAACCAATCTTCCTGCACGGAATTATAAATCCAAATCAAGCAGGCTTTCCGAAATATCGCTGAATGATTCTTCGGACTGCTCATAATAATGCTTCCAGGCACCTTCATCCCAAATTTCCAGTCGAGTCGATACACCAATGACAACACAGTCTTTTTCCAGTTTGGCATAGTCGCGAAGCACATTGCTGACCGAAGCACGGCCCTGCCTGTCCAATGTACATTCACAAGCTCCCGAGAAAAAAAAACGTGTGAATGCTCTTGCATCTTTTTTCGTAAACGGAAGAGCTTTCAGCTTCTCTTCGATTCGGTGCCATTCTCCCATCGGGTAAACAAAAAGGCACTGATCGAGACCGCGTGTCATCACAAACGTTTCCCCCAGCTCCTCGCGAAACTTCGAGGGAATAATAAGGCGTCCCTTGATGTCCAGGCTGTGATTGAATTCTCCCATAAACATCAGGACCGCCTCCTCTTGGTCTTACTTTACCACAATCCCCCACTTTCCACCACACTATTTTAAGTATTCGTTTTAATTTTGATGATTTCCTCCCCGGTGACTGAAAATGTTCAGATATACCGGATCGTCATTCTGCTTCGGCCGGGCACATGAAATAACTCTCAAAACCCTTACACACAAAAAAAAGATCAAATGCCTGGACCTTCGTCTTCTGCATCTCATCTTTTTTGGGTATTGGATTTTGCTCTTGTTTTACAGAATTTGTTTCAGCGGGCGTGATCTTTGGCGACTTTTCTTTCTTCACGCTGCGGCATCTGCGCTCTTGCCTGATCGACGATTTTCAGGACATTCAGGAGGGACGCATAATTTTTTTTCATCCCTGAATATTCTTTTTCAAGTCTTCTGTAGGCTTCATCAAGCATTCTGTTTTCAGTTTTGAGCCGGTCCAGCTGAGTTTTCATATCGTGTGAAAGCTTGGAACTTGAACCTGTTTTCAGCTGACTCAGAAACCGGATCATCTGATCAATAAATGGTTCGGAAACAGATGTTTCAGAGAACGGGGATTCTGCAGAAATTTCCGTCTCCACCTGGGCTGTCGGCGTCTTTTTATGCTTTTTATACTCCCTGCGCCTCTCTTTTGCCTCTTTCATTTCTTTCTCGAATTGCTTTCGCACAGATGAATTCCAGCGAAAGCCGCATGCTGCGGGTGTTCGCGAGAGAAGGCCGCCTGCTTCCCTGAACGCAGCCAGCTGCGTGCTTCCTTCACCGATATGCCGAAGAATCGTTTCTGCAAGTCTCACATCTTCGGTATGTGACCAGGCATCCTGTCGAATGGATGGCATTGATTTCCCCTCTTTTCTCTCAGATCGGAGGCGTGAGAATCGCTCCTTTTCCATCAATATGCGGATGATAGGATCGGTAGAAGAGAAGACCGGGTTTTTCTCAATCATTTTTGGGTCATGAAAGAGGAGACAGATCTGCAGAGACGTTAAAAAAAGGGCGGTTCTTATGAACCTCCCGCCAGATCTGCTATAGGCTATGTAAAAAAATAGTGTTGATCAAAGTGATCTTTGAATCCCGCGTTTGAACACGTTTCATACATCCTTGACGCATCAAGGGTCCTATGATTCATAAATCAACAGAATTCATTAATGAAGCTTTGTTAAAAAAAATGAAGAGCCGTGGCTCCTCATCCGAATAACAAGTAATTATTTTTCAACGACTTCCTCACCTTTGTATGAGCCACAATTCGGGCATACACGATGAGCCAGTTTATATTCACCGCAGTTGTCACATTTCACCATGCCTGGAACGGCCAGTTTAAAATGTGTGCGACGCTTATTCTTGCGAGTCGTAGATGTTCTTCTTTTAGGTACTGCCATGGTTCACACCTCCTCGGACAATTATTCATCAAAAAACTTCTTCAGTTTTTCAAACCTCGGATCTATTTGCTGTTTCGATTGGCTGCCAGCGACAAATGTCCAGCCTTCCCCCGATAAGTCCGGATCGGCTTTCGCTTTTTCACTGACGACACGCATCGGTTTTTCAACCATAATCGCTTCCACCAAGTAGGGCACGAGGTCGATACGCTCTTCTTCAATACCGTGAACAAATTCGCCTCTTGCCGCCTCGCCCTCTTCGGCTCCGGTCAGCAAAAACGTTTCAGACGAATTGATTTTAAAGGGATAGTCGACATCTTCCAATGTTATAGCACACGGCAACACCATCTTGCCCCTGAGCTGCAAATGAAAGGTGAGTGATCGTTTTGAAAATTCAACAACGCCCTTTACGTCAACAGGCGACATTCTCCGTATTTCAGGATCTGCGCGAAACAATTCCAGAGGCAATACAACTTCTTCGTGAAAACTCAATCCCTCTTGCCTGTACTGAAGCAAATCGGGTACTGACCATGATAAAGACATAATGAACCACCTCTAGACAACAAATGTAATTATAATCCCCGCTTGGCTGAATGTCAATCCGCTCATTCCGCCTGAATCTAGATTATCACAGCGCCCCTGCCGGCGCCAATTTCTTGTCGGGGAAAAAATATGGTAAAATGAATTCTGCCGGTCGTTCAATAAAAATTTGCTTAAAAAGGAAGAGAAAGATGCTGATTGCGGGAGTCATTACCGAATATAATCCGTTTCACAACGGGCATCTCTACCAGCTGGATACCCTTCGGCAAACGCTTCGTCCCGACCTCATCGTCTCGGTTATGAGCGGAGACTTTCTGCAGCGCGGGGAGCCGGCGGTTGTTTCCAAATGGGACCGAACCCGCATGGCCCTTCAGGCCGGTATTGATCTGATCATTGAACTTCCTTATATTTTTTCAGTCGGAAAGGCCGATATCTTTGCCCGGGGGGCTGTATCCGTACTGGATCAGCTCGGCGTGAGCCATCTGATTTTCGGGAGCGAGATCGGGCGAACCGAACCCTTTTTCCACACTCTTTCCCTGATTGAAAACAATAAAGAACGCTACAATCAGGCACTCAAAGAAGCGCTTCGCGAAGGTATGAGCTACCCGAATGCCCACGCTGCCGCCTACAGGCTCCTTTCCTCGTCGGCAGATGGAGAGCTGGTCGACCTGACTCAGCCGAACAACAGCCTTGGATTTCACTACATTCAAGCGATTCATAACCGAAAAAGTGCTATGATCCCGGTCACCATTCTCCGAAAGGAAACTGGCCATGGAGACAGGACTTTCGATAGCGAGGCATCTATCGCAAGTGCGAGAAGTATCCGAAGCTATCTTCTTGGCGGGGGATCCTTAACAAACCTTCAAAATAAAATTCCGTCCTTTGTTTATTCTTCTCTGAACAGGAAGAATGAATTCCATGGATTTACGGATTGGGAGACTTTTTTCCCTTTTCTTAAATACAGATTGCTGTCGTCGACCGCACAGCAGCTCTCTCAAATCTATGAAATGGAAGAAGGCATCGAACACCGGCTTCTTTCCTATATCGCAAAGGCGGATAACTTTTACAACTTTATCTCGTCTGTTAAAACAAAACGCTACACTTGGGCAAGGCTGCAGCGTCTTTCGGTTCACGTTCTGACCAATACGTCCAAAAGCGATGCCCGGCTTCCGGCAGCTGCCGGGGAGGCCCCGTACCTGCGCCTGCTTGGCATGAACAAAAAAGGACAGAATTATCTTGCCGCTATCCGCAAGGATCTTCAGGTGCCGCTGGTCGCCAAAATCAGAAAACATCGCAATCCCATTCTTGACCTCGACATCAGGGCGGCTGCACTTTACGACTTTCTCTCCGGCGGCGGACACCCGGCAGCTACCCGTTCCGAAACAAGCCATGCACCCGTAAGATATGATGAAGAAAAAGGACTGTTCACCGGCGGCATCGATTGACGCGCGGGGATACAGTCCTTTTACCATTTATAGACAATCATTTTGTACGCTTAAGATAGTTTACGGCGTCCGCGAAGGTTTTCACAGGAACGATTTTCATGTGCGATCCAATTTCTTTAGCTGTTTGTTTCGCCGCTTCATATTCGTGATCCGCAGTTGGGGCCAGGAAGACGCCGGCGCCCGACTTATTCGCGCCAACTACCTTGTCCTCGATCCCGCCGATCGGTCCGACATCACCGTTCATTTCAATGGTTCCCGTTCCGGCGATATCCCGTCCCTTAGCTAAATCCTCCTGTGTCAGCTGATCGTAAATTTCAAGAGTCATCATCAGACCGGCGGAAGGACCGCCGATATTTTGAATTTTAAATTGAACCGGCGGATTTACGTTCACTTTTATCTGATCGCTCTGAATGATGCCGATCCCGCTGCTTTTTCCGTTTCCAATCATGTCCTTTGGAAACTTTGCGATCTGCACGGCAACCTGTTTTGTCTGATGATTTCTGGAAATGGTCAGCGTCAAGCGATCGCCTAATTTTTTATTTTTTAGGAGAGCCTCCAGGTCGCCGGTCGAGGAAATCTTTTTGTTTTCGATGCCGATGATCAGATCGCCGGGTTTCAGTACTTTTGCGCTGGGCATCGATGGCATGACGTCCAGAATCAAAACGCCTTCCTTGATCAGCTTCGGCTTTTTCCCGGCTGCTTTATAGGCAACATAAGCCGCACTCTGCTGCGCGGAGGTCATATAATTTTCCTGGCGCAGATTGTAGGCAGCATCACTCTCATTCGGAATTTTCACCTGATTCTCATTTACAAGCGTCACGTACTTGTTTCCGCCGTATTTCGCCCACAAGTATTGATAGACATCCGCCTGTCCAAGGTATATATACACAAGCCTGTATTCCCCGTTAACCGGATGTCCGCCGGCCACCTTCACCGTTCCGGCCATTGATTGGGCGGCCCCGGGGCTCTGGACGTAATAGGGGAGCCTGACAAAATTAAGCGCAAGCAAAATCAGAACGGATACAAGGATGACCCAACGTAGAATTCTTTTTTTGCGCTGTAAGATGTTCGCCGCCCCCATTTTGTGAATGATCGTTTTAACCTGCACAGTCGCTCTGAAAAAATAACTCCATTGAGACTAGCACATTTCAGAATGATGATGACAATTATGTAATAATTTGTGTTTTATTCAGATACCGGAATGGTCTAACTCCGACCGCTTTCCAGTATAGTGATGAATGGACAGGTCGCTGTTTCCCATATACAAACAAAAAAGGAGGGGAGACAATGAACCGCTCAAGGAGCGTCACCTATTTTCTCGCAGCGGGCTCTGCGGGACTTGCTTTATTAATGGTCAAGTATCCGGCCACTGCGGTAAACGCCTCACTTCAGGGACTGCAGCTATGGTGGAACAAAGTGTTCCCGGCTCTCTTCCCTTTCTTCGTCCTTTCCGAACTGATGATCGGATTTGGTGTCGTGACGTTTGCCGGCGTCCTGCTGGAACCCGTCATGCGTCCGCTCTTCAAAGTTCCCGGGATAGGAGGATTTGTCTTCATGATGGGGCTCATCTCCGGTTTTCCGGCCGGTGCGCGCATAACTGCGCGGCTGTACGAGGAGAAGAAACTGACAAAGATCGAGGCGGAACGGCTGTCCAGTTTTACAAACTTCAGCAATCCCCTCTTTCTGTTCAGTGTCACCGCCGTCGGATTCTTTCATCAGGCTGTGCTCGGCATCGTTTTTGCACTGGCCCATTATACAGGAAATATTGGTGTCGGGCTGATGATGCGCTTCTATAAATCCGGGAAAAGCAGCCCGGTTAAAGAACGTGATTCACGTTCAGTGTTCTCGAAAGCGCTGCGAAGTATGCACGCGGAGCGGCTGAACCGGTATCAGCCTTTTGGAAAAACGCTCGGTGACGCCGTGACTTCCTCGGTCAGCATTCTGCTCACAATCGGAGGATTTATTGCCCTTTTTTCGATGGTGAATCAGCTGATGATACAGATCGGCGTATCGGGATTGCTTGAAAAAGCGTTCGGTTCGCTTCTTGGTATGATCGGATTCGCACCGGAGCTCGGCTCAGCAGCCGTTCCGGGTATTTTCGAACTCACGATCGGGGCACTTCAGATCGGGGGATCGCCCGCACCGCTAACCGAACGGGTTGTGCTGGCGAGCGCTCTTCTTGGATTCTGCGGTTTTTCCATACAGGCCCAGGCCGTCAGTATTCTTTCTCAGGCCGGGCTCAGCGCAAAACCCTTTCTCATCGGACGGCTTTTCCATGCGTTCTTTTCCGGCGTTGCCGCTCTGTTTCTGTACCGATTTTTTCATATAAACGAAAAACTGAAAAACGAACCTTCATTTGCATTGAGTCCGCAGCCAGGCTTTTTTTCAAACACAGGTTTATCTATTGGTCCGCTTGTTACAGTAAGTGTGCTGCTGATTTTCATCATGATTCTCCTGAATCGGATGATGGCGGCGATGCACCGGAAATAGCCGTTATAGAGGGTGTTCGAAAAGTCCGGGAAAAGCTAAGAAAAGACCTTCTGCTAATAACGTGCACGTCCTGTGCACAACGCAGAAGTCACCACATCCTGTGGAAGTTCTGCGTCAACTTGCTTCTCCGCTCCTCACGTAGTAACAGGGGAACTTCAACTAAGAACGCGTACGTCCTGTACGCAACGTTGAAGTCATCACATCCTGTGAAAGCACGCGCAGGTAGCTCGAAGCTGCGCTTTCTTGACCTTCTCGGCCCTTTTTGTCCTCCTTTTCGAACAGACTCTTATACAAACTTTTTCTTCAGCGCCCTTTCGACGGGTTCAGGAACCAGTTCATGAACAGGTCCGCCATACTTCGCGACTTCTTTAACCATACTGGAACTAAGGAAAGAATACTTGTTGCTGGTCATCATAAAACAGGTCTCGATTTCCGGGCTCAGGCTTTTATTTATAGAAGCAATCTGCAGCTCATATTCGAAATCGGAGATCGCTCTCAGGCCGCGAAGAACGATATGGACATCTTTCTCCCGGACATAATCCATCAGCAGGCCATCAAACGAATCCACAGTTACACCGGGAAAAGCGCTCGTTGCCTGCCCCAGCAAGTCAACACGTTCATCCACCGTGAACAGCGGATCTTTCCGAGAATTATTCAGAACGGCGACAATAATTTTATCGAAAACAGTCATGCCGCGACGGATAATATCCAGATGGCCAAAAGTTATCGGATCAAAACTGCCAGGATAAACGGCAATTTTTTCACTCAACGGATTCACTTCCCTGATCTTCAAACTGAAATATGTAAATCGAAACGGCTGTTTTTCCCTGATACGTCCGATATTTCCAGCGAATCAAATTCGGATCAAAACGTTCGGGAAGCAAGACCGTGTTTTCATGTTCGACGACGACAACGGCATCACGGGACAGCAGATCTTTCTCAAGCATCATCGTCATGTCATTTGAAAGATGCTGCTTCGCATAAGGAGGGTCGAGGAAGACGTAATCAAAATGTTTCTTTTCATCCGCCAACCGTTCCAGCGCCCTTCCGGAATCAAGCTGTAAAATTACCGAGCGCTCATCATACCGGCAGTTTTTTACATTTTCGTGAATGATGCGGCAGGCAGGGCCGGCTTTATCGACAAACACGGCGCAATCCGCACCCCGGCTCAAAGCTTCCAGCCCGAGGCTGCCGCTGCCTCCATAAAGATCAAGGACTCTTCCGCCCTCAAAAAAAGGACCGATCATATTGAAAATGGTTTCTTTAACCTTGTCCGTGGTCGGACGTGTAAGCCGGCCGGCGACCGGCTTTAACGCCCTTCCTTTGTTTTCTCCGGCAATTACTCTCAATGATCCTTCCTCCCAAGCCTTTTCCTGAAAAATCGCTGCAAATCCATGTATAGAATTTAGAGGACGAGTGAATAATAGGAGCTGGCAGCATCCTTTAAGATGTTGACCCAACCGCGGATGCTTACGTTTCCCCATAAGTTTTCCGCCGGTTTCTCCTCTCCCATTGTCTTGCATCGATAGATGCTTAAAGACAAGCCCGCAGATTTCTGCGGGTTTCTTTTACACTATAGGAAAGAATAAAAATTTTAAGGATCATAGTGTAAGCGACCGAACAGATCGCCGCGTCCTGCGGCATGTTCGGCATTAAGCCGTCCTGGCCCCCGCAACTAAGGCTCAGCCTGCGTCAGGGCTTGGCTTCGCCAAGTTTTCTAATTGAAACGGCTTTTCTCCGAATGCTTGTACCAAACATCATCAACTAACCCTGAATGCGTTCTTTTCATCCGTTGCCGCTCACCGCATCTTTTCAGTAATTGTAGATTTCATCCTTTTCTTCTCGTTTTGTTTTCCCTTTTTCGTAAGTTGTTCGTACCTCCTGAAGATGCGATTGCTCGATACTCTTCACAAATTTCATCCTAGCCAGCTGACTGACAACGAATTCCGTTGTTTCTCCGTTGCAGTACAGTATAGCGTATTTCATCTTTTTCGAGACGTAATGAACATATCCGTAACGTCTGAGAACACGCAAATATTTTAAATTATAGAGCCAGACAACCAGCCCGTCTCTTTTTTGAAAAGGCATTGCCGCATACCACCCCTATTGAACCAGCTTACCTATCTTTGTCCGCTTTCCTTTTTATTTGAAACCCGCCTGTTCTTATCGGCACCCGCATTTGCCGCCGGAACCGCACCCTGTGCCGCAGGAGCGGTCAAAGAACGGGTCGCCTGTCGGCACTTTTATGGAATCCGAAACGGCGCGGGCAAGCTGCAGGCTTACCTGCCCGAGCAAGCTTCCCACCTCGTTCTCCGCTTTCCGATACTCGGCAACGAGCGGGTTCAGATCGACAGCGCGTTTCGCTTCCATCATTTGCCGGACAACCGCTTTAAAGTCCGGATGATAGCGTCCGAATCGCTGGACCTCATTATACTTTTCTCTGACCTGAACAAAGTGGCGAATCAGTGCCTGCGCCGTTTCATCCCGGTCAATTTGCGCCCTGCAATCGGCGTAGCGCGCATACGGCTCCGAATGAATAAACATTTGAGCCAAATCGTCTGTCTCATCAAGGAGAGAAACATTTTCTATAGTAGCGATCACTTTTTGTCACCCCCGGCTTAATTAAAATATACAACAAATGAAGGGAAAGTTCCATTCAGGCATATGATATCTGCGCCGTGGACGGTTCCCGTCCCGCGAACCGCTTAATTTTCTCCGGTGTCGCTCTGTTCGGCCTTTTTTTGACGCTCCGCGCCCATAGCCTGAGCTACACTCATCATCAGCAGAAGCATATTCGCCTGATTATTCAGTCTGTCGAGTCTCTGACCGAATGTTCGTCCGAAATAAAAATCGGCCTCATGTTTTAGCCCGGCCAAATCCTGAGGCGACCGGCTGAGCCTGCGGTACCATTCAGGATGCAGGCGCACGAACAGCCTCTCCTCGGGTCTCTCATCCAGATAGCGTTGAACATCCCGCCTCAATAATCTCAATCCCTTCGAAAGAAAAATGGTCTTTGCCCATCGCCCGTCCTGTCCGAAGCCGGGGGAGCGGGCGCGGCACCGGACACGTTTTGTCCGCTGTTCTGCCCTGGCTGGCCATTTTGTCCGCCGTCCTGCCTGAACTGTCCGATAAACGTCTGAATGCCTGTCAGTGCGCCGCTCAACGTGTCCAGTCTTTCCTGCCATTGTTTTGTATCTATTTTATCAACTGCTTTCAGCACATTATTCCAGTTAAATACAGGCCTGGTCTCCTTCTTTTTCTTTTCGATGTCCACGCCGTATGTTTTCCAGATTTCATGCGATTCGCCGAAGATCACCCAGTCATCGAAAACGTCGCTCCATTTTTTGTCTTTGCTCCGGACATGATTGACGATTTCCGGATGATCGCGCAGAAAAGATTTAAACCGTTTGATTGCTTCATTCGTTTTCTCCTCAGCCATTTGTCCGTACACTCCTTCCACAGCTCTTTCTACAATCATCATAATCATCAGTAAATAAAGATGTGCGCCCAAAATAAAAAAATATCGGCAGCCGGCGTCTCGTATTTTCCCACGGTGCATTCTCGTTTACGGATTCATCGGCTGCACAAAATCCTGTGTATAATAATTCTGATAGGATCCGACACCTAACTCAGTAAAAGAGCCATTCAACAGATTCTTTCGATGATCAATGCTGTTCAGCCATCCAAGCGTGACCGCGATCGCATCCGGATATCTTGCCGCAATATTTTCGCCGGCAATCTGAAAAAGAATATTTTCCTTTTCAAGACGCGTTTTTAAATCGCCCGACCACTTCGAGTCATGGGAAAAATAATTTTTCTGCTTCATTTCCTCGCTATGCTGATACGCGGCCTGGTAAGCGGCATCGCTCCATTTCAGCGGCTGTTCTTTAAAACGCAGGCGGAGAAGGTTGCTGATGTCGAAGATTTCCTGATCCTCAGCCTGATTGACAGCCTTCCATTCCGAGTCGGAAAGAGCAGGTTCTGCGGGCAGACTGCCCAGGTAAATCATTGAATATGGATGCTGCCTTACCAGAACATCGGAAGACATGTAGCGTACACCAACCAGGCTGTTTGTCACATGATCATAATTCAACTGCACCCAGTCGCTGCCAAACTTGATCAAAGGCCGAATCATCATATCTTCTTCACTTAAATCAAAATCGATTTTTGTTCCCTTGTAAGTCAAAGAAACTGTTTTCGAAACCGGCACGTTATCGTAAATCTTCTTATATCGCCCTTCGATAACAAATGGCGGTGTCATCAGTTTTTTCCCAAGCGCGTAAATGGTGGTCACCTGGTGAGTCGCCTTATCAATGCCGATCTGCAGGTAACTTTCACTGCCCGTTCCATAGATTAGCCACTGATAACCATATTTGGTATCATCGATACGTTCCGGTTTTCCTAACACCTTCAGGATATCGGATTGACTTTTCCCCATAAATGTGTGTATCCCATTTTTCGGAATTTTCGAACTGGAATGCATTTGGGGTACAACGGCAGGCACCTTATGATTGTTGATCTGAATGTTTTGGCCAGCTGAAGAATCGCTCACGAGGCTTATCAGAAATGTTCCTGCAAAAACGATGACGGCAATGGAAAAAATGATCAGATTGATTTTCCGTATCATCATTTCCTCCTTCTAAACCTTGAGTACTTTTCCCATTATTATATCAATTCTTTTACTTAACGGGAAAAATAACTTCCGTGTAACGAAACTTCTTCTCCCTGAGCCTCTTCAGCAGCACGATTAATAGTCGCCTTCAGACAGGAGAACCACCCAGACCTGCCCTTCTTTTCCGATTGCGTGACCGGCACCGATTCTTTTTAACGTTTTCCTTTTTATAAGTTGTTCTTCATGATCGGACAAGCGTCCAGAGACCGGTGAAACCCGTTCTTTAAGGGAGGCGCGGTATACCAGCGCAGCGATTTGGCCACCGGGACGTCCAAGATGGTCGAACAGTCGGGTAATTTTCGGCACATCGACCTGCCTGATCCGTCCCGCAGCCAGATCTTCGGCCGAAAGACGCGCGAACCGGAACAGATCCCAGTCCGTTTCGAGCACGGGCAATGCGGCAGCCTGCCTCTGTTTATTAATGCGGTTTGTCAGCAGTCTTTCTGAGAAATAGACAGGAGAAAAGTGATTTCCGCTTTGAGGAGACGACGTCAATTGTTCTTCCGCTGTCTGAACGGTCCCTGCGTGCGTGATCAACCCGCAACCGGCAATGAGAGTAAAAACAGCGAAAAAAAAACTGAGAATCCTGAAAAAGGCTGTTCTTTTCATCTTGCTTCCTCCTTCGTCATCCAGCTTCATTTTCGCCAAAACCCGCTGCCGCTAAACACCTGAAGGCGGTATCCCATGTGCTATAAAACAATCATTAAAGAAGCTTGGCCATATAAAATTCATCCACGTGTTCACCATCCTGGACAACCGCCGCTTTGCGCGTTCCCTCTACTTGAAATCCCGTTGTTCCATAAAACAGCATCCCCGGACGGTTGTTTGCCGTGACAGCCAGTTCCAGACGGAAAATGCCGTTTTCTTTTGCCCAGTTTTCAGCTTTTTCAAGCAGAAGCCTGCCATAACCGAGCCGTCTCCACGCTTTAAGTACACCGGTCACAATCCGGGCACGATGACTGATCCTTTTCTGTTCATTGCCTATTGCAGCCGTGAAACCGATCATTTGTCCATCCCGTTCGGCAGCAAATAATGCGGTATGCGCCAGCTTTTCTATTTTTTTAAGGCGCTCATTCATTTGCGCTGCGGTCGTCAAGAGCTCGTCCTGTTGAAAAAGCATCAAATATGTTTCATGGTCCAGTGCGCGCTTGAGCTGCAGGAATGCCACTGCATCCGCCGCCGTAATTTTTCTGATAACCGCCATTTCTTTCACTCCCTTTCCCCTGAATATTTACATACTATTCTATTGTTTCAGGAGAGGAACATGCGAAAAAGCCGGGAAAGATCTTCCCCGGCTTTTTCGCATGTTTTCTGTTATCTGAACCGTTGATCGCTAAAAGAGCGTCGAAACAATCATGGCAATAAATAAAAGCGTCATGTAGTTCAGGGAGGCAACAAACATGATTCTCGACCATTTCACCGTGTTTCCTGTATAAAGTCCGTACACCGCAAGAGCAAGCCAGCCAAAGCCGAGAATCGCTGCGGCCGCCGTATAAATGACACCAAGCGAATAGAGAAGCAGTGAAGTCGGAACAAGGACGGCAACGTAAATGATCATCTGACGCTTCGTGATCTCGAACCCGGCCACTACCGGAAGCATCGGAATGCCTGCACGCCGATATTCTTCAACACGCTTAATGGCCAGAGCGAGAAAATGAGGAGGCTGCCACAGAAACATGATCATGAACAGTAGCCAGGGAACAGGTGAATTCAATGAAGGATCGATTGCCGCCCAGCCGATAATCGGCGGAACCGCCCCAGCGACGCTTCCGACAATGGTATTGATCGAATGAGTCCGTTTCAGCCACATCGTGTAAATCATGACGTAGACGATCAGACCGATGAATCCAAATAGCGCGGCGGTCTGGGAAGCCGCAAGAAGAGCCGCAAGCCCGGTAAGGGAGAGAACCATTCCCATTGCCAGGACTTTTCTCCCTTCAAGCTTTCCCGTAGCCGAGGGGCGTTCCTGCGTTCGTTTCATTAATTGATCGATATCGCGGTCAATATAGTTGTTGAGTGAGCATCCTCCCGCAATAACCAGCCCTGTCCCTGCCAGAACAAAAAGCACAGGGAAAATAAAACTGGATAAAGATTGCTGGGTGTAATAGAGTGCAAGCCAGACGCCTGTAAAAGCAGTAATCAGGTTTGAATTGACGATCCCCATTTTCACCGTTGTCAGGACGTCTTTAAACGTCATTCCGACCGCAGTGGATTCGAGTGTCTCTTTCTTCTCAAATGTTTGGCTGGATGCAATCGTTTTATTCATTTCCAGACCTTCTTTCCAAGAAATAACCGGTACTTTACCCGCTCTTTTGTGCGGCAAGGCATTTTCTCCATCGTACCGAAAACTTCTAAATTTGTATCTTCTTATACTCAATCTCTCAGCAGCTCTTTTTTAGATCCGTTCTGCAAAATTTGCTGTTAAAAGTGAAAAATTTCCTTTCCTATTTTTAATTATATATGATGGCGGCCGCTTTGTCTGTAATAAAACACAATGATATTTATCACGTTGCCTTGAAAGCAAGCCGACAATGTTCAAACAAAACAAGAGCCGACATTCTCCCAAACGCAGCCTGATCTGTTAGAATATAATTGTAGAAGGGCTCTTGAACCACCCTTTGCATGTTCAAGAAAAACTTGGAAACAGAGGAAAACAGGGGGATACATATGAAAGACCGTTACTTGAGAATAGTGAGCATCGCCGGTGTATTGTCTGTTCTGATCGTTGTCCTGATGGGCGCTCTTGTAACAAACACCGGGTCGGCGTACGGCTGCGGAAACAACTGGCCGCTCTGCAACGGACAGGTGATTCCGACTGCCGACAAGCAGCAAACATGGATTGAGTTCAGCCACCGGATCGTGTCCGGAATTGCTTCTATTTTAACCGTCATCCAGGCAATCTGGATATGGATACAATTGAAAAAAGTGAAAGAGATCCGATTCCTTGCAATCGCTTCTGTATTTTTTATCTTTCTCCAGGCTTTTCTTGGAGCGGCCGCCGTTGTCTGGGGACAGTCGTCGCCTGTCCTGGCCCTCCATTTCGGTGTATCACTGCTTTCATTCGCCAGCATGCTTCTGATCGCTTTTATCGTTTTTGAGGAAACGCTGCCGCGCGCCCACCGGATTGTGCCGCCGATTCACCGTGGCATGCGATGGAATTTCATTCTGCTGAGTGTCTATTCTTATATCCTTATTTATTCAGGCGCCTTCGTCCGCCATACCGAATCCACCCTTGGATGCACGGACTTTCCGCTCTGCAACGGACGTTTGTTCCCGGAACCGCTGGTCAGCAAAGCGGGTATCCAGTACCTGCACCGCGTTCTGGCATTCATCATTCTTGTCTGGCTGATTATTACACTGATCGTCTGTTTGAAACGCTATAAAAATATTCCGAGCCTGTCCATCGTTTTGTTTATATCGCTTATTTTCATATTTCTTCAGTCCGTTTCCGGAATCATCATCATTAAGTCGAATATGGCACTCTATTCGTTGATTTTGCACGCCCTGTTCGTCACCTGTTTCTTTGGATTACTGATGATTCTGCTCATGCTGGGCCTTAGAAAGACTAACGGGTAAAACAACGAATGAATTTCTGCAATGGAATCGCTTGATTATAGACATTGAAAAAAGGAGGAGCCTTTGCCCCTCCTTTTTTTGTTGAATTCCATTCGCAGTCTTTTAATGTTTTTAGTCTGTGAGTTCAATCATCAGATCGCCCGTCTCAATAACGTCATTTTCACTCACATAAAGTTTCTTAATCACTCCGTCATTCGGCGCCTGAACGGTGGTTTCCATTTTCATCGCTTCAGTGACCAGCAAATGATCACCCTTCTTCACGCGTTCTCCGGAAGAAACGAGCACTTTGATAACTGTTCCGGGCATCGAGGCCCCAATCTGCATCGGATTGTTTTTATCAGCTTTCGAATGGGCCACTTCCGCTGACTGGATGCTCATATCTTTGATTGTGACTTCGCGGGGCTGACCGTTGAGTTCAAAATAAAACGTACGTGTTCCATCTTTTTGAGGATGACCGATCGAAATCAGTTTCACGATCAGCGTTTTTCCTTCCTCAATATCGACAGCAACCTCTTCGCCGAGGCGGAGTCCATAGAAGAATGTCGGTGTTCCGAGAACGTCAAGCCGGCCGTAGGTCTCACAGAAATGCAGATAATCGGTATACACTTTCGGATACAGAGCATATGACAAAACTTCATATTCCTTAAAGTTCCGTTCAAACTTTTCCTGAAGGGTCGCCCGAATATCATTGAAATTCACCGGTTCCAGATGTTTGCCCGGGCGATCGGTCAAAGGTTTTTTCCCTTTAAGAATGATACTCTGCAGCTCCCTCGGAAAACCTTGATAGGGCTGGCCGAGTTCGCCCATGAAAAAATTAACAACCGAATCGGGAAAATCCAGCGTTTCTCCTTTTTCAAAAATATCATCCTCGGTCAGATTATTCTGCACCATATAGAGGGTCATGTCTCCGACCACTTTTGAAGAAGGCGTGACTTTCACAATATCGCCGAACAAAATGTTGACCCGACGATACATATCCTTCACTTCTTCAAAGCGCGCACCGAGTCCGACGGCGATCGCCTGCTGGCGAAGATTGCTGTATTGGCCGCCCGGCATCTCCAGTTTATAAATCTCGGCATTGGACGTCTTCATGCCGCTTTCAAACGGAAAATAATACTGACGTACCTTTTCCCAGTAATGGCTGAGCGACTCCAGAGCACCGATATCCACCTGCGGACGTCTTCTGCTCTCGCTGAGGGCATAATATAGTGCATTCGCACTTGGCTGCGAGGTTGTGCCCGCTACTGCCTCAACAGCAACATCGAGAATATCAACACCTGCTTCTACTGCTTTGGCGTACGTGTAAATGCCGTTTCCGCTCGTGTCATGCGTGTGGAGATGAACAGGAATCGTCAAAGTATCTTTCAGCGTTGAGATGAGCCGGTAGGCAGCCTCAGGTTTCAGCAGACCGGCCATATCCTTAATGCCGAGGATATGCGCTCCCGCATTTTCCATTTCCTTCGCCAATTTTTTAAAATAATCCAGATTATATTTTGTCCGCGAACCATCCATAATGTCGCCTGTGTAGCACAAGGTGGCCTCGGCTATTTTCCCGCTTTCGATCACCGCATCAAGTGAAACACGCATGCCTTCCAGCCAGTTAAGACTGTCGAACACACGGAAAACGTCGATGCCTTCTGCAGCAGCCTCTTTGACAAACTCTTTAATCAGATTGTCCGGATAATTTTTATAGCCGACGGCATTTGAACCGCGGAGAAGCATCTGAAGAAGAATATTCGGCATTCTTTTGCGGATTTCCCGCAGCCTTTCCCACGGGTCTTCTCTCAGAAATCTGTAGGCCGTATCAAAAGTCGCGCCGCCCCACGCCTCTTCCGAAAATAGATGAGGCAGCAGATGTGCGGTCTGCGAGGCGATACGGATAATATCCCTGCTTCTGACACGTGTGGCGAGCAGGCTCTGGTGCGCATCACGAAATGTGGTGTCCGTCAGCAAGACTTGCTGCTGTGCTTTAACCCATTCTGAGACCCCCCTGGCCCCTTTTTCTTCAAGAATTTGCTTGGTACCTCTCAGAAAAGGATCAGAAAGTTTTACGTCAGGAAGAGGAGGAACGTCAAATACCGGCTTTTTGTTTTTTTGAATGCCCGGATATCCGTTAATCGTTACGTTGCCAATATACGTCAGCATCTTCGTTCCACGGTCAAGGCTCTTTTCAAACACGAAAAGTTCAGGCGTTGTATCAATAAACGTCGTCGAAACATTGCCGGATAAAAAGTCCGGATGCTGAACAACATTAATTAAGAAAGGAATGTTTGTCTTCAAGCCTCTGATACGGAATTCTTTAAGGTTGCGCAGCATTTTTGCCGCAGCGCTCTTAAATGTTCTTCCTGATGTCGAGAGCTTGACTAAAAGAGAATCATAGTACGGCGTGATGACGGAACCAGTGAACGCATTTCCTGCATCAAGACGCACGCCGAATCCCCCGCCGCTGCGATAGGCGACAATTTTTCCTGTATCCGGCATAAAATTATTGCTTGGATCCTCCGTCGTCACGCGGCACTGGATGGCATAACCGTTAGTTTGAATATCCTTCTGATCAGGAATCAGAATCGGATCGTCATGGAGCCCGAATCCCTCGGCAATCAGTATTTGCGACTGGACAATATCAATGCCTGTGATTAATTCTGTAACTGTGTGTTCAACCTGAACGCGGGGATTAACTTCAATGAAATAAAATTTTCCGGAAGGAACAACAAGAAATTCCACCGTTCCTGCGTTCAGATAGTTCACACTTTTCATCAAACGGACAGCCGCTTCGCATATATCATGGCGAAGCTTACTGCCTAGTCCCTGGCTTGGCGCAACTTCAACCACTTTCTGATGGCGCCGCTGAACGGAACAGTCCCTTTCGAATAGGTGTACCGTCTCTCCCGATTGATCGGCGATGACCTGAACTTCAATATGGCGGGGATCGTCGAGGTACTTTTCGACATAGACGTCTTCCTTGCCAAAAGTCTGTTTCGCTTCGGACTTTGCCCGCACAAACGCTTCCTCAAGGCTTTTATTGCTGCGGACGATGCGCATGCCACGGCCGCCACCGCCGAGCACGGCTTTAATAATGATTGGAAAGCCATGCGCCGCGGCAAAACTTTTGACATCATCTATGGATTTTACCGGCCCTCCGGAACCTGGAATAACCGGGATTCCTGCACGTTCCGCCGCTGCCCGTGCTGCCGATTTGTCCCCGAAAGTTACCAGATGTTCCGGCTTCGGGCCGACAAAAACAATGCCTTCCTCGTCGCATCGTCTGGCAAAGTCCGCATTTTCCGACAAAAAACCGTACCCCGGATGGATGGCATCCACATCATGGGCTTTTGCGATTTCAATAATGCTCTCTATATCAAGATAAGCTTCAATCGGTTTTTTCCCTTCGCCAACCAGATAGGATTCATCAGCCTTATAGCGATGATAGGAACCGATATCTTCTTTCGAATAGATGGCGACCGTGCGGATGCCGAGTTCATTGCATGCCCGGCATACACGAATAGCAATTTCGCCTCTGTTGGCAACAAGCAGCTTTCTAATAGAGCGTTGTGACATTCTCTCTCTCCCCTTCTGTTCTGATACTTGATCTCCTCATATTGACAAAAGCGGATATATTCATCAAAACACAGATTGAAAAAATCATAATCAGCAGTGATGATCCGCCATAACTTACAAAGGGCAGTGTAACGCCGGTGATTGGGATAAGCCCTGTAGCGGCGCTAAGGTTAACAAAAGTCTGAATGGCGAGCATGCTGGAAATACCGATGGCCAGCAGGCTGCCAAACACATCCTTACAGCGGATCGCCGTTACAAATCCCTTAAAGACAAGATAGGCTATGCAGAGTATGACAAAAAGAATCCCGATCAGACCCAATTCTTCGCCAATGATGGCAATAATAAAATCCGTTTGCGGCTCCGGCAGAAACCCTGTTTTTTCAATGCTTTGTCCCAATCCGCGGCCTGTCAGACCGCCTGCCGCGATAGCAATATAGGAGTTGATCAGCTGGCGGCCGGTCGTGTTTGCAACCGAAAACGGATCATAGGCAGCCTGAAACCTTGCCGTTTGATAATGAGAAAGAAATTTAACAAACATCAGGCCGATAAATCCGCATGTGGATACACCCAGAAAAAAGAGATGCCTGATTTTCAATCCGGAACACAATACCATGACTACAGAAATAAAAATGAGAATCAGAGCCGTCCCCAGGTCGGGCTGCATAGCTACCAAAATAAAGAAAACCATGACAATAAGAAGCGGAGGAAGCACTGAAGTTTTAAAATCAGAAATAGATTTCTGTTTGTTTGAGTAAACAGAAGCCATATAAAAAATCAATGTTATTTTCACGATTTCCGCCGGTTCAAAGCTGACCGTACCCAAACTGAACCATGATTGGGCGCTGTTCACGGTTTTACCGGCAAAATAGAGCAGGATGAGCAAAAAAAATGAAAAAATAATTAGGGGCTTTACAAAAGATCTGTAGGCCTGATAGGGAAACAGCATGCCGAAAATTCCTATTGGAACCGATAACAGACACCATAAAAGCTGCCTGACAAAAAAATAGTTTGAAGGTTTCTGAAGAACAAGATCTGCCCAAACACTGCCGGCGCTGTACACCATGATAAGCCCGAACCCCAGAAGAAGGAGCATCACAACGAGCAAGGAATAATCGTAATAGCGAAATAACTTCTTTATCATGCCAGCCACCTGTCTGTTTCATTTCTCCATATACGCGTCTTTGCCATCACACCGCGCATCCGAACAACTTCAATGCGCGATCAAAGGCCGGGAAGTATGCCGGACGGTGCTGCAAAAGCAGGATGGTCCCGCCGAACATAATGCGCTGGATGATCGGTCTCTCTTTCCGATCTGAAAATATGCCGTTCCGTACAAAAAAGCCCAAACCAACCCCTTACGAACGTAACGAGTACGAGTTTGAGCGATTAAATTTATTTGTGTGTCGATGCCTCATGCAGAGCAGAAACCTGTCTCTCAAGAGAGCCAAGCAGCTCCCTGCCCTCATCAGCGCGGATGAGACCCAGGCGAACTGCAAAGTCAATTTCACGCGATAAGCCGAACATTTGTGTGTCCAGTACTTCTTCATAAAGCGGGCACTGGGGCATTGTCAAATTCTCCATCTGCACCCCAATAAGCTGCAAAATTTTCTGCGCATCTGCTTTCAGCAGTTCATAGGCTTTTTCGCGTTCACCTATCGCCATTTCGGTGGACAATTTGATCCCCCCTGTCTCATTCAACATCTAAATTTTATCTTACATTCTCCATCTTGAAATTGCAAGAATAATCATGGGAAAGGACTCTTCCAAATGACCTTTCGAACCTTTAACATGTTTCTCATAAAACAGACGAAAACCTGCTATACTTAATAGATAGGATAAAGGGGGGTTATAATATGCGGGTCAAATGCATCTTATGCGGGAAAATCTGCCATCTGGATGATCAGTCTGTACTCGCCAAACGGCTGAGAAACCGGCCTATTCATACTTTTATGTGCGAAGAATGTTCCGCGCGAATCAGTGAACGGACAAGAGCGCGCTGGGCGACAGGTAAATTCACCCTTCATTTGCCTGTGAAAAGGAAAAAACACAATAAAGAGCGCTCATAATCCATCGAACTGCCTTTATGCAGCAAAGAGAGCGGCCGACCGGAAGAAATTCCGTGTAAATACGATTTTCTATGAAAATGCAATTTTGTCCATGAAAAAACGTCTGCAGCAAACCGCAGACGTTTTTTCTATTATAAAATCATGTACGATAATCGATCAGCCGTTAAATTTCGGAATCTTGCTTCCCCGTCTTTCGAAGCGTTCCCGCTCGCCTTTATTCAGGATCTTTTTGCGCATTCTCACACTCTTAGGAGTGATTTCACAATATTCATCATCATTCAGATAAGAAAGTGAATCTTCAAGAGACATTTTTCTTGCTTCTTTTAGCGTGACGGTCTGATCCTTGGTCGCCGACCGGACATTCGACGCATGCTTTGCTCTGGTCACATTGACGGTCAGATCATTTTCACGATTGTGTTCGCCGACGATCATCCCCTCATACACATTAACGCCAGGTCCGACAAACATCTCTCCGCGGTCTTCAAGAGCCGCCAGAGAGTAAGCCGTGGTCTGCCCCTGATCCATAGAAACCAGCACGCCATTTCTCCGTCCGCCGATTTCTTCCTTAATAAAGGGTGCAAAATGATCAAAAGTATGGTTCAGAATCCCGTAACCGCGTGTATCCGCCATGAACTGACGATTGTAGCCGATCAGCCCGCGGGAAGGAATCATAAACACCAATCGCGTCTGTCCCGGCTGTTCCTGCCTCATGTCTTTTAATTCGGCTTTGCGTTTCCCCATGGATTCGATGACAGCCCCAACATATTCTTCAGGAACGTCAATCTGAACAGACTCATAGGGTTCGCAAAGCTTGCCGTCGACTTCTTTCGTGATTACGCTCGGCTTTGAAACCGAAAGTTCAAAACCTTCACGGCGCATGGTCTCGATTAAGATAGAGAGATGCAGTTCGCCTCGCCCTGAAACGACCCACGAGTCGTGGGAATCTGAAGCGGATTCTACTTTCAGGCTGACGTCGCGTTCCATTTCCGCCATCAGACGATCTTCAATCTTTCGGCTTGTGACATAATCGCCTTCCTGTCCGGCAAAAGGACTCGTGTTCGGAAGGAAAGTCATCTTAAGCGTCGGTTCGTCAATTCTGAGCGGGGCGAGCGGCTCGATTTTATCTACATCATTAATGGTATCACCGATATCGATATCGGAAACACCCGTAATCGCAATGATGTCCCCGGAAAATGCTTCCTGAATTTCGGTTCTCTTAAGCGCGTGATAACCAAAAAGCTTTGTGATCCGGAATTTTTCAACACGTTCACCGCCATTTTTAACCAGTGCCGCTTCTTCGCCGACTTTGATCTTTCCGCGGTAGATCCGCCCGATACCAATACGGCCGACGTAATCATTATAGTCGAGCATGGTCACCTGAAATTGCAGGCCCTCGTCGCGGTTGTCAACCGGCGCAGGCACATCCTTCAGAATCATGTCAAGGACGACGCTCATGTCCTGATCGACATGGTCAGGATCAGTCCCGGCTACGCCGTTTACAGCCGAAGTATAGACAACCGGGAATTCCAGCTGGCTTTCGTCGGCACCCAGATCAATGAACAAATCAATCACTTCATCGACAACTTCCTGAGGTCTCGCCATTGGCTTGTCGATCTTGTTCACAACGACGATCGGCTTCAAGTGTTCTTCAAGAGCTTTTTTGAGAACAAATCTCGTTTGCGGCATGCAACCTTCAAAGGCATCGACCAATAGGAGCACACCATCAACCATCTTCATGATCCGCTCGACTTCACCGCCGAAATCGGCGTGCCCGGGTGTATCAACAATATTTATCGTGTGGTCTTTGTAAGACAGACTCGTGTTCTTCGCCAAAATAGTGATGCCGCGTTCTCTTTCAATTGCATTTGAATCCATAGCCCGTTCATGAATCTGCTGATTCTTGCGAAATGTCCCTGATTGCATCAGAAGTTTGTCGACCAGTGTTGTTTTGCCATGGTCGACGTGTGCGATAATCGCGATATTTCTTAATTCTTCCCTGCGTTTTGTCATTTCTTCTAAGTCTCCTCGTTTGTTTCCAATAACTAGCTATATTATTACTTCCGAAACATACACAAACATACACATGCAAGTCATTTTCTCACAAGGGAAGCCTTTTTGTCAAATCATTATGTTTTTCCGGAAAATTATTTCATGGCTGATTTAAGCACTCTCTCGTTGTACTTTTTCCATCTACCGATTATGATTATTTTAGGAGGTGCTCAATATGGTCAACGCTATTCTTGTTATTCTGGCAGTTTTTGTCGTCGCCGCTTTAATCGGGATCGCCGGAGCGATCGCATACGGCAATGGTCTTCTCGCTCTCTTAAGCGCTTTTGCCGTCATCCTGTTCATGTGGATCGGATTTTTTATCAAAGGGAAGCAGCAGGCGTCACAGACGAAAAAGTAAGCTGGTGAAACCGGTCCTTCTGCCGAATTAATCCGGTTCATTCAGATACTTGCCTGCCGCAACCTGCCGGCCTATGTGTTGGGCAATCTCTTCGTGAAGCGCGGGACCGGCGGCCAATATCGACGTTCTGGAAAGCGTGTCAATCGCGGTGCCGTCCGCCCTTGTCGCGACTCCGCCGACTTCATGGATCAGAATCAGCCCGGCCCCGAAATCCCAGGGCGACAATCTCATCGTAAAGTAGGCGTCAATCAGTCCGGCCGCAACATAAGCAAGTTCAATAGAAGCCGATCCATAAGCTCGGGTGCCGCTGCAACGGCGAACGATCTCCGTCAGGACGTCTTGATCAATCCGTCTGTTAGGTTTTATCCATGTCGCGCTTAAATCGATCAGGGCGTCCTCAACTTCGACTTTTTTCAGGGGCGCAAGCCGCACGTCATTGCGATAGGCACCATTTCCGGCGAGACAGTGGAACAGTTCATCAACCATTACGTCGTAGATAAACGCCGCTCTGCCCGATCCGTTCTCGTAGACACCAATGGAAATGGCAAAAAAACGCTGCTGCATGACAAAATTAATCGTCCCGTCAATCGGATCGAGATACCAAAGAATACCGTCCGTTGAATCCGGAGCATCCCCGAATCCTTCTTCCGACACGATTTTATGCCCCGGGTAATATTCCTTTATTTTCCCAACCAGAAATTTTTCAATTTCTTTATCCATATTCGTAACCAGATCGTTGTGCGCACTTTTGCAACTGACCTCGAGCGGGGCGGAGAGTGACTGTTTTAATCTCTCTCCTGCCTCCTTGATCCACCCGGTTACCCTTTTTTCAAGAACCAGCCACTCTTTTTGATTCATCAATCGACCACTCCCTCGCAGGCGGAGTTCCTGTTTCCAGGACGGATATTCCAAGGCTCCCCTGTGTGTGTTCTTCTTCTTACCTAGAATAGTAACTCATTTTCGCGGAAAAAGAAAAATCACCGCCTGACTGCGATGATCAATACTTTGGTATTCGAAAGAGCAAAGGTTTTCATCTCTGTCTTCGCTATTCACGAAACATAAAAGGACGGCTGGACATCTCGTTCACAAGCAGGGGTTGACTTAAATTTCTAAAAGGATCATTTCACGTCTTAATTCTTCCAGCTTCTCTTTGCACCGTTTTATCGTCTCGGCGTCTTTTCGCAGTATAGCCTGGTGTAAAATCGCCAATTCCGAATCAATTTCCATGCGCACAATCGGAATTCTCTTCTCGGCATCTTTTCTGTTAAGGGTTTGATTCAGTTGCTTCATGGCAGCCGCCACATCCCTTCCGTTAATATCTCAATAAAGGGCTTTCAAAAAAAGGGACATTAAAATAAAGCTTAATATTCAGTTTTTAATCGGGTTTTGCTTTAGTTTATGCTGAAAAAACTTTCATATTGCTATTAAAAATTCCTGTTTTTCCAAAGCTCTGAACCCATTTTTTCTGAAAAGTCAAGCTGTGCGGCGATTGCAGGAACCCGTTGGCTGTCACGTGCAATAAACCCCTTGATGTATTCGGACCTGAAAATTCACCTTAAAAAGTTTTGATTTCAAATTTCAAGACTGTTGATAGTAAATAAGAAACAGGCCGTGGAGAAACTGCCTGTTTCCGCAAAAAAATTATTTAGCTATATGAATGGGTTTGCCAAGAACCACATCGGCTGCTTCCATAGCCATTTCTCCGAGTGTCGGATGGGCGTGAATCGTCAGAGCCACATCTTCGGCCGTCATTCCGGATTCAATCGCCAATCCGAATTCTGCGATCATATCGCTCGCATTTGTTCCGACAATTTGTGCACCGAGAATCAGGCCGTCCGAAGCCCTGGTCACGATTTTCAGAAAACCGTCCGTTTCGCCCAATGAAAGCGCCCGGCCATTTGCCGCGAACGGGAACTGTCCTGATTTAACTTCGTAACCTTGTTTCTTTGCCTCTTCTTCCGACAAACCGACGGTCGCAATCTCCGGATCTGAAAAAACAACAGCCGGCATGGCCCGGTAGTCAACCTCGGAAGATTCACCGCCGATCGCTTCCGCGGCCACCTTTCCCTCATACGAGGCTTTGTGAGCGAGGGCCAGTCCGGGGACAATATCTCCGATTGCATAAATTTTCTCCGATGTGGTCTTTCCCTGCTTATCGACCTTAATCAGACCCCGTTCCGTTGTCTCAACTCCCGCCATGTCAAGGCCCAAATCTCTCGTATTCGGCCGCCGGCCGACTGTAACCATGACATAGTCCGCATCAAAGATCCTTGTTTCCCCTTTAATCTCTGCCGTCACCTTTACGCCTGCCGGTGTCTCTTCAACCCCTCTTGCCAGTGCTTCTGTAAAGACGGTGACACCTTTAGCTTTCAGCTTTTTCTTAACAGGGGCAATCAGGCGCTTGTCAAATGCCGGAAGAATAGAAGGGGTTCCTTCCAGGACAACCACTTCGGTGCCGAAACCGGCATAAGCAGAGCTCAGTTCAATGCCGATATAGCCCCCGCCGATCACCACCATTTTTTGAGGAACTTCTTTGAGAGCAAGAGCTCCGGTAGATGAGAGTACCCGGTCACTCCATTTGAAACCAGGGATTTCAATCGGACTGGAACCCGTGGCTATGATGCAGTGATTGAATTTGTAACGCGATGATTCATAACCATGATTCACCCGGACCACATCCGGCTCTACAAATAGCGCTTCTCCTTCGACAAGTTCGATATCGTGCGCTTTGAGAAGGCTTCTGACGCCGCCGGTCAGACGGCTGACAACCGTTCCTTTCCACTCCTGGAGCTTCAGAAAGTCCAGTGAAACATGGTCCGCCTTGATTCCGTAATCTTCCGAATGCTTTGCCTGTTCAAAACGATGGCTTGCCGAAATCAACGCTTTCGAAGGAATACAGCCGACATTGAGGCAGACCCCTCCGACATGTTCTTTCTCAATAACGATCACTTTCTGGCCAAGCTGTGCCGCGCGGATCGCAGCCACATAGCCACCCGGCCCTGCTCCAATGACAATTGTGTCCGCTTCCGTCGTGAATTCCCCGACAACCATTTCTACCCCTCCAAAATTAGGCGTTGTGGATCAGATAACAGCCTTTTTATTTTGTTCATTGCCCTTTGAGCCGTTGCGCCGTCAATCAGTCGGTGGTCGAAGCTCATAGACAGAGCAAGCATTGGTGCAGCAACAATCTCCCCATCACGGATAATCGCCTTTTCCGCGATACGACCGATTCCCAGTATCGCGGATTCCGGCTGATTGATGACAGGCGTAAACCACTGCCCGCCTTCGGATCCGATATTGGTAATTGTGCATGTCCCGCCCCTCATCTCTGCGGCAGCCAGTTTTCCGGTACGGGCTTTATCAGCCAGTTCTTTGATTTCTCCGGCAATTTCGTACATTGATTTCGACTCCGCGTGCTTCAGAACGGGAACAACGAGACCGGCATCGGTATCGGCCGCTATCCCGATATTGTAATAATGTTTATATACAATTTCCTGATGTTCTTCATCAAGAGTCGCATTAATGACCGGAAAAGCTTTAAGTGCGGCAACCAGAGCCTTGACGACATAAGGAAGATAGGTTAATTTGACCCCTTGTTCCGCCGCCTCTTCTTTAAAAAGTTTCCGATGTGCAACAAGCTTGGTGACATCGACTTCATCCATCAGTGTCACGTGCGGCGCCGTTAACACGGATTGTGCGGTAGCTCTTGCGATCGCCCGCCGAATGCCAATAAACTTTTCCCTTGTCTCGTGAAAACCTTCTCCGGTTAGTTGCTGTGCCGGCTCCTCTGCTTCTTTTATGGGTTCTGAAACAGAAGGCTGCGGTTCATTGGGCGCTGCAATAAAGTGATCCACATCTTCCCGAAGTACCCGGCCGTTTTTCCCCGTTCCCTTCAATTTGCCGATGTCGATTCCTTTTTCTCTCGCATATTTTCGTACGGAAGGCATGGCGATTACACGACTGGATGACTGTTCCTCTGAGACGGCGGCACTCGCACCGCTTTTTTCAACGGTCCGGTCTCCATGGGATTCAGTTACTTGTGCAGACACGCCCGCTGTCTCCTGCGCTTGCTCTTCATCATCTTCCGAGTCAAGTGTGATCACGACGGTCCCCACTTCAACGGTCTCGCCTTCTTCGGCATTTATTTCAAGCACCTTCCCATTAACTGGTGAAGGAATCTCAACAACCGCTTTGTCATTTTGCACTTCGGCAAGCGCGTCGTCTTCTTTCACCTGATCACCGGGTTTGACAAACCATTTGACAATCTCACCTTCATGTATCCCTTCACCAATATCCGGCAATTTAAATAAATAGGCCAATGGCGCTTCCCCTCCTTCTCATGCGTCAAGCATCGTCCTCTTTTTCTTTTCTATTTAAAAACGTTAGAAACTGATAATTTCCTTTACCTTGCCTACAATGTCGTTCTCATTCGGAAGCCAGGCATCTTCCGCAGCCGCAAACGGGAAAACCGTATCCGGTGCAGTTACACGTCCGACAGGAGCCTCTAAATACAACAGTGCCCGGTCATTTATTTCCGCGATCACATGGGCGGCAATTCCCGCCTGTTTTTGCGCTTCTTGAACCACAACGGCCCGGCCTGTTTTTTTAACGGATTTTGTGATCGTCTCGACATCAAGCGGACTGATTGTTCTAAGATCGATCACTTCGACGTCAATGCCGTCTTTTTTCAATTGCTCCGCCGCTTTCAGAGATGTTCTGACCATAGCTCCATAAGTGAGAATCGAAATATCGGTTCCTTCTCGCGTAATTTTTGCTTTGCCGATTTCGACAGTATATTCATTTTCCGGCACTTCTTCCCTGAAAGAACGATAAAGTTTCATATGTTCAAGGAACAGCACCGGATCATTATCGCGGATTGCGGAAATAAGCAAACCTTTTGCATCATAGGGATTGGA
The DNA here is from genome assembly GCF_014647035.1 of Sporolactobacillus putidus. Lineage (GTDB taxonomy): Bacteria > Bacillota > Bacilli > Bacillales > Sporolactobacillaceae > Sporolactobacillus > Sporolactobacillus putidus. The sequence goes on from NZ_BMOK01000002.1 coordinate 214,835, forward strand.
AGGGATCACAACCTTCAAGCCGGGACACTCATAAAACAAGCCCTCCAGATTATCCGCATGCAATTCAGGAGTCTTGACACCGCCTCCGAAAGGCGAGCGGATCGTCACAGGCGCCTGATAGACCCCGCCCGACCGGTAACGCAGGCGAGCGAGCTGCGACGCGACGCTGTCCATCGCTTCAAAAATAAAACCAAAAAATTGAATTTCCATAACCGGCCTGTATTTTTGGAGTGCAAGCCCAAGGGCAAGACCGCCGATTCCAGATTCAGCAAGCGGCGTGTCGAAAACGCGGTCTTCGCCGAACTCATTATAGAGTCCTTCGGTCGCCCGAAAAACGCCCCCATTCTTCGCGACGTCTTCACCAAAAACAAGGACATTGTCGTCATTCCTCATTTCTGTGCGAAGCGCGTCCGTAATCGCCTGAATCATCGTCATCTGTGCCATGGTTACTTCCCCTCTTTCTCTCTGTACTCGGCCAGTTGTTCCCTTACACTCTGCGTCGGTTTTTCGTACATATTATTGAGCAGATCACTGACCTTTTGCTTTGGTGCTTCATCGGCCCTCTTGAGAGCCAGGGCAACGTCTTCCTTTGCCTTGGCAACCGTCTGTTCCTCATCCTCGTTTGTCCACAGCCCCAGGTTCTGCAAAAAAATCCGGAAACGAATCAGCGGATCCCTTTTTTCCCATTCGCTCGTCAGATCCTTGGTCCGGTAACGGGTCGGATCATCTCCTGCCATTGTATGAGGGCCATACCGATAAGTCAGCGTTTCGATCAGGGTCGGCCCATCTCCGCCGATCGCCCGGTCGCGCGCATCCTTGGCTGCGGCGTAGACCGCAAGCGGATCCATTCCATCCACCTGAATGCCCTTAATCCCGGCGGCGAGTGCCTTTTGTGCCAGTGTCTTCGCCGCTGTCTGCTTCTCAACAGGTACGGAAATAGCGAAACGATTGTTCTGGCTGATAAAGACCGCCGGAGCTTTATAAACGCCTGCGAAATTCAGAGCTTCGTAAAAATCGCCTTGAGAGGTGGCTCCATCACCAAAATAAGTAAAAGCGACGTTCTTTTTCCCTCTCTTTTTCAGACCGAGCGCAATCCCTGTCGTTTGTGTACATTGAGCACCAATAATAATTTGCGGCATCACTGCGCAGCAATCTTCGGGAATTTGTCCGCCTCCAAAATGGCCGCGTGAATAAAGAAATGCTTTGTCAAGCGGGTAACCATGCCACACCAATTGCGGGATGTCACGATAGGACGGCAGCAGCCAGTCTTCTCTGTCCATAGCAAATTCACTGGCCAGCATGGATGCTTCCTGTCCTGCGACCGGCGCATAGAAACCAAGGCGCCCCTGTCTATTCAATGAAAGTGCACGCTGATCCCATATCCTTGTATAGACCATACGGAACATTAATTCTTTAAGCTTTTCGTCTTCCAGTTGAGGCATAGCCTGTTCATTGACAACATGCCCCTGTTCATCGAGAATCTGGAATGTTTGAAAGTGATCCTCGATTTGTTCTAAGTTTTTTGCAGACATATATATTTCACCTCTTCCCTCAGAATACGTTTTTCATTTCTGAAAAACAAAAATGACAAAAATCACAAAAACGCTTTCATCTCCTGAGATTTACCGCCGCTGATTCATCCGGCAACCCTGCCCCTCAGGAAGTGCGTTTTTTCTCTTTAATCCGCCTGTTGTCACTTTCTGCAAATTGGTACCTATTTCATTTTTTAGGTCATCCCTTTTTAAACGGAAAAAAAGACATGACAGCAGAACAAAGCTCATTTTCAGTTTATAATACCTTATTCGGCTAAGTCAAACATGAGGTCTCCAGCAAGGCAAGCGCTTACACTTCGTTTCAGCGCAACAGCTGGCCATCGGGGGGGCCTTTTTCAAACAGCATAGTAAACATGCCCGGGTTTTAATGATACACTGTACTTACAGATTTAAGGAAAGTAATGGAGGAGTGGCACGAATCATGATTACGATGGACGACATCATACGGGAGGGCAACCCTATTCTCCGGCAGATAGCCGAGGAAGTCCAGCTTCCCGCGACTGACGAAGAAAAAGAAACTTTAAGAAGAATGCTCGAATTTCTAAAAAACAGTCAAGATAAGGAGACAGCTGAAAAATACGATTTGCGCGCTGGTATTGGCCTGGCCGCACCCCAAATTGCCATCAGCAAGCGAATGATTGCATTGTTTCTGGACGATGATAACGGCAAACACTTTGAGTACATGCTGTTCAATCCAAAAATTGTCAGTCATTCTGTTGAAAATACGTACCTTGAAGGAGGAGAGGGCTGTCTCTCTGTCGATCGTGAGGTTCCCGGCTTCGTTCCCCGCCACGCACGCGTGAAGGTCAAAGCCTTCGATATCAACGGCAAACCGTTGACCTTGCGGCTGAAAGGCTATCCCGCAATTGCGATTCAACATGAAATCGATCACTTGAACGGCATCCTGTTCTTCGATCGTATTGATAAAGACAACCCGTACAAAATCCCTGATCACATTGCCGAAAGTGAGCTGTAATGAAAAAAGCCCGGATATCCGGGCTTTTTTCATATACACACGATCAGAACATTCTTTTCTTATAAAAGCCCGATTTCTTTAAGGCCGTAATATATACCGTCTCTGTTCACAGGACGGGTCACGAAGTCCGCGGCGTTCTTTGCATCGGCAACCGCGTTGCCCATGGCGACACCCGTCCCGACAAACGAAAGCATTTCTACATCATTGTTTCCGTCCCCGAATGCGCATGCCTCATCGGGGGCCAAATTCAGTTTCTCAAGCATGCTCCGGATTCCTGAAGCTTTGGACCCGCTCTCCGGAATTACATCAACCCCGTATGGGTGCCATCGGACATACCTGAATGCATCCAGAGGTTCTTTCTCTAAATAACTCGAATCGTCTTGTTCTGAATAGAACAGCAGCGCCTGATAGATCTCATGCTGTTTGTAAAAGTCGGGATCTTCCTCAGGAAAGGGAAGGTTCAACTTTAAGCTTGCGATACTCTGCTCGACCCGTTTGTTTTTTTTGCCGTCAATTCTCATTGTTCTTTCATTAAGAAAGACAAGCCGATTCCCGATCTCAGACGATTCCTTCTCCAACTCATGAAGTGCCGGCTTTGAAAGCGGGTTTTTGAACATCGGCTCGTCCTCATGCACGACATAGGATCCGTTGAAGCTGACAAACGAATGAATGGCCAGCTGCTTTCTCAAACCCTCGAACATGAACGGTGCCCGGCCGGTCGCAATCGCTGTAATTATACCTTTTCTCTGTAAGTCCCTGACAGCTTCCGCTGTCGATTCAGGTACCGATTTATCCTGATCATACAGCGTATTGTCGATGTCGAAAAATACTATTTTCACTTTGGACATCGATGAATCCCCCTCAGCATTTTTTCTAAATGGTCGATTGATCGTCTCATCCGATTTTTCGACAAACCTGCGGAAAACAGATGGAACGCACCGCTTCCTGCGGACAGGCCGATAATCTCCGCGGGTCAACCATTGATTTTCTATAAGAAATACACACCTCTTTATTATAGCAGGTCGGTAAAGGTGGCGGGAAACAACTGATTGCTACGGTTTTTTCCTCCGGATTTGTCAAAACTAAGGACCGGAAGCCGTGGAACGATTTGGACTGAAATCAAGGCCTGTAATAGGACTGATAGCGTAAACGATGAAAAACCTTTGCTTTTCATATATAATGGTTTTTAGAATCATTTTCTCAGAGAGGAGCAAGCTATATGGTTTTCAAAGTGCTGTATCAGAAATTAAAGGAGGAAGTCCCCGTACGGGAGAACACGGAGACTTTGTACCTCGAAGCAAATGATGTCCGGGACGTTCGAAAAAAATTGGCAGAACGGCCGTATAACGTTGAATTTATCCAGCCGCTGAGCGGTAAATTTCTCGAATACGAAAAGAAATCTGCTGAATTCAAACTGGAGAAGATATAATCTTATGAAATTTGTTAAAAACCACCAAACGGCCGTATTCTCACTGGGCGGGCTGGGTGAGATCGGGAAAAATACCTATGCAGTGCAGTTTCAGGATGAGATCATTGTGATTGATGCAGGGATCAAGTTCCCTGAAGATGATCTGCTCGGCATCGATTATGTGATTCCCGACTATAGCTATCTGGTCAAAAACGTCGATAAGGTGAAGGGCCTTTTTATTACACACGGTCATGAGGATCATATCGGCGGTGTACCCTACCTGCTTCGCGAGCTGAACGTCCCGATCTATGCAGGCAAGCTCGCCGCGGGTCTGATCCGCAATAAACTGGAGGAACACAATCTCCTGAGGCAGACCGTCATTCATGAAATCACTGAAGATGACGTCATCAAGTTTCAGAAAACTTCCGTCAGTTTCTTCAGAACCACACACAGCATTCCCGATTCTTACGGAATTGTTGTCAGAACACCGCAGGGAAACATTGTCGAAACCGGAGACTTCAAATTTGATTTCACACCGGTCGGCGGCCAGATCGCCAATTTAACAAAAATGGCGGATATTGGAAAAGAAGGCGTTCTCTTGCTGATGTCTGACAGTACGAACGCAGAGGTTCCCGGATTCACCATGACGGAACGTGAAGTCGGGGAAAACATTAAGGATATTTTTCGGAAAGTGGATGGACGGGTCATTTTTGCGACCTTTGCATCAAATATCCACAGACTGCAGCAAGTTGTTGATGCTGCCGTCGAAACAGGGAGAAAAATAGCCGTGTTCGGACGCAGTATGGAAGCTTCGCTGACCATCGGAGAAGAGCTTGGCTATATCAAAGCGCCAAAGGATACCTTTGTCGATCATCAGCAGATCAATCATCTCGCCGATAATCAGGTGACCATTCTGTGCACCGGCAGTCAGGGCGAACCGATGGCCGCATTGTCCCGAATTGCGGGAGGAACCCACCGCCAGATTCAAGTGCAGCCGGGCGACACCGTCATCTTCTCATCGTCTCCGATTCCAGGCAACAAGGTGAGCATCAACCGGACGATCAACCAGCTGTATCGGGCGGGAGCCGACGTGATTCACGGCAAGCTGAACAATATTCATACTTCCGGTCATGGCGGCCAGGAGGAAGAAAAGCTGATGCTCCGGCTGCTTAAGCCGAAGTTTTTCATGCCGATTCACGGCGAATACCGGATGTTGAAAAAGCATGTGGAAACGGCGCACGCCTGCGGAATTCCTTACGATCACTCCTTTATCATGAATATCGGGGATGTACTCGCTCTGGATCAGAATCAGGCCAGCGTAACCGGTAAGATTTCTTCGGGTTCCGTCTATATTGACGGGAGCGGTATCGGCGATATTGGCAATATCGTGCTCCGCGACCGGCGCATTCTATCGGAAGAAGGTCTGGTTATTGTTGTCGTCAGTGTCGATATGGAGGCGCACAAAATTCTGGCAGGACCCGATATCATCTCAAGAGGATTCGTCTATATGCGCGAATCCGGAGATTTGATCAGCGAGGCACAGGAGCTGCTGACGTCGCATTTGCAGAAGACTATTCTCCGTAGTACGCTGCAGTGGTCTGAAATCAAGAGTGAAGTCAACGAAATTCTCGCTCCTTTTCTTTATGAAAAGACGAGACGCAAGCCGATGATCCTTCCGATTATTATGGAAGTCAATGAAAAAGGAAACAGACAGGTGGAAAACAGCAGATAAAGAAAACTTGGCTCAGCCAAGCCTTTGGCGCAGGCTGAGCCTTAGTTGCGGGGTCAGGACGGCCTAATGCCGAACATACCGCAGGACGCGGCGTATGTTCGGCCAATAACACGATAATCCTTTCAATCTTATACTTTCCTGGTGTAACTTCACCCCGACAAAAGACCGGAAACGCGGCAGAATCAGCGTTTTCGGTCTTTTATTTATATTACAGGTATGCCCGAAGGCTACTTTCTCTTCAGTGCAACACATTAAATCATAATGATTATAGATAGCGCCTGACCTGTTTCATATATTTTTTGTAGTCTTCGCCAAATTGTGAAATACACCATCTTTCTTCAGATAAAATAAGGTAGTGCACTGAAATTTGAAGTAAAGTGAGTGCAGATAATAGCAACCAAGAGCGGGTTAATATGCTGCAGCCTAAAAAATACAAGAAAAAAGCTAAATACATTGGATTCCGGGAAATCCTGTACAAACCGTTAAGATTCAACCCATTTTCGTTCGGCTTGGCAAACTGTACAATGGATATACAATATAAAACCATTCCCAAAACATAAATTCCAAGTCCCACGAAACTAAACAAGCTATTCAATCTCGTTTTTATAAAAAGTGAAATAATCAGCAAAGATAATGTCGTTATGATATAAACCAAATAAGCGATCTTTTCTATGCCCTCTGTCGGTGGATAAAATGCGGCACGCTTCATCGCTTCCTTGCCCAGAATGGCTAATAGGCCATAACGTATAAATAGAATAGGCAGCACCAGAACAAAACCATTCACAACATCCCACCTCCGATCAATAAATGTTTTTAGAAATGTCGTATAGCGTCCAGAACAGATCTGTAATCTGTATTCGTTGTACGGGAAACGGGCTCCTGCTTTTTTTCTTCATGCAGTCATAAAGTGATGTAGCCAAGTCTGAACGAACTACTTGCTGTTTGATCGTTTAAAAGCGGCGTTTCTGCGGACTATTGAACGCTTGAGGATGAGAAAAGAAGCAACGACGGCAACAGCCAGGGCCATAGTCAGAGAAATGAACCATGCGGATCCTGACAGGCCGATAAGATCAGGGGCAAGCTGTATTTCAGGATAAATGACATAAGGAAGATGCGACAGGCTGTAACCCATCAACGCAAATAAGTACTGGAGCATGACAAACAGGAAAGACAAGCGATAATGCCGTTTCAAAAAAAGCAGGGTCACGGCAAGCAGACAAAAGATAAGCGAGAGCAGAAACATCCACGAAAAATTCAGCGCATTCATGAAATGATCCGGGTTCTGCCTTTCGAGTCCGAGGAAAACAAATCCGCTTGCCGCAACCGTAGGCATGCTCCAGAATAAAGCAATGTTCCTCATGCCGTCGCTTAGTGTCTCATTATTGCAGGAACGGGCAAAATGGGCAAAATACATCGCGCTTATGTAGAAAATACTGACGATCGAGATCACAATGACGGACCAAAAATACAAATTGGTGCCGAGCTGTGCCATAAAAAAGGCGACGTTTCCTGTTCCGGAAAAACCTCCCTCACTGACAACCATGGCGATACTGAGTACGGGTGGAATCAATACCCCGGTCAGGCCGTTTCCCGCCACGCAAAAAGCTCTGATCCCGGATTTCTTTGAAAGCAGCTCCGCCATGGCATAAAAAGTGCCTTTCAACAGAGTCAGCAAGGCTGCAACGATCCCCGTAAATAAGAACGGTGTCTGATAAACCAATGAAACGTCCGGTGAGAAACTTAAGACAGCGGCAAACAATAAAACAAAGCAAATGTTGGCCACCTCCGATACCGGAGAGAGATAATCATCCAACAGAGCATACATCCGCTCCTTTTTCTGAAACACCTGACCGTAGAAAAGATAAAAACTTGCTCCGAAATCCACGGAAGCAAGAATTAAATAACTGTAAATTAAAATCCAAAGGGCAACGAACACCAGCGGTTCAGCCATCACGCGCACTCCCTCTCCGGATTGCCGGCTCCCCTGCCGGATCCGCCACATTTCAACATCTGTCTTTCTTAAGATACTACCCTCATTATATCAAAACACAAGAGGATCGAAACAAAGGCCGCAGCGATAGCTCTCTTTCATTCTTGATTTGCCTGGAACGGTATTTTTTACTGATTCTCCCGCTAGCTCATGATAACCACTGTCTGTGCCGTTGTACAGCTAACAAGCAGGTGATGAAAAAGGTCCCGACCCACCCTAAACTCAGAGATTATCATCCCAAAGTGCGGAAGAATCGCCCCGAACTCAAAAATTATTGACCTAAGATACGAATAAATCGCCCTGAAATTGAAGACTATTGCCCTAATATGCGGAGCCGATTAGTACAAAAAAAGATCCGGTTCCTGTAAGAGCAGTGCCGGATCTTTCCTATTCGTCAAAAACTTTTCTGTTATAAAATCAAACGTGCAGAGTTTCATCACCAGGGTGCCAGTTTGCCGGGCAGAGACCGCCTGTCTGGAGAGCCTGAAGAACACGCAGAGTTTCATCTACATCGCGTCCGATATTATTGTCATTGACAACTGAGTAGCGAAGGTCGCCTTCAGGACTGATGATAAACAGCCCGCGCAGAGCAACGCCTTCATCTTCAATCAGGACGCCGTATTTTTCTGCAGCTTCATGTGTATGATCGGCTGCCAGTCTGAAATTGATTTTCCCGATGCCGCCTTCTCTGCGTGAAGTCTTCATCCAGGCCTGGTGCGTATAAATCGTATCACAGGAACAGCCGATGATATCCGCATTCAAATCGGCGAATTCCGCATAGCGGTCGCTGAAAGCCGTAATTTCAGTCGGACATACAAACGTAAAATCCATTGGATAAAAGAAGAAAATGGTCCATTTTCCAGCTTTCACGTTTTCTTCAAGGCTTGCTTTAGCAAAAGAACCGTCGGGATTCACACAATCAAGTTCAAAGAGCGGTGCCTTGGCACTGACAAGACGTTCTACCATTAAAAAAACCTCCTGAATAATTGGGATGTCTCATGAACCTCTGCATGAGAGAACATTTTTATTATAGTATCCCTTTAAATTTAAGTCAATTTTACTTGATAATAAATTTAATCTAAATAAAACTCTATAGTGAAGGATTATCCAGCTAAAATAACCATTATTATCATTATCATTTAAACAATTTTTTATCAAAAAATTATTTTCGCAGTTTGGAATCCGTCAAATTCATTAGAAATATTCCCCTTTTTCTCTATCATAACACGCGAGCCTGCAGGTTTCTAAAGAAAAGCCCTTTTAACGGCAGGACGCTGGAAATTAAAACCGGAGCAAATCATTTACAGCATTTGCTCCGGCTTCCATTAACCGTTTCGTCTTTTATGCAGTTCACCCTGATCCTGACCGGTTTCATATGCCTTCCCTAATATAGGCGCTGACGACACGTACGCCTTGCTCAAGCGCAGATTCATCGGGTTTAAAATCGGATGAATGCAGGCCTGAAGTTTTGCCGACTCCGAGCCAGAACATGAATCCCGGTATTTCTTTTAGGAAGTAGCCGAAATCCTCTCCTGTCATCGCATCACCACAGATAACATAGGGGAAAGCTTTTTCAGTGCAAAAATCGACAAACGGCTGTTCATATTTTTTACGATTATAGACTTGATAATAGTTGGCGCCGTAATCAATCCGGCTCTGGCAGTGATAAGCGATTTCAATCGCTTTAACCTGCCGTTCGATGTCGTCTTTGATCAGCGCCATTGTCTCCTGATCCAGGGTGCGTATCGTTCCCTCGACCCGGGCGTGCTCAGCGATAATGTTCTGTTTCGTACCCCCGCTCATTTTGCCGATCGTCAGAACCGCCGAGTTGAGCGGGCTGACACGGCGGGCAACAATACTCTGAATACCGACGACAAAGTGGCTTGCCGCGACAATGGCGTCATAAGTCAGGTGAGGATATGCCGCGTGTCCGCCTTTCCCATAGAAATCGATAAAAAGTTCCGACGTATTAGCAAAGAGTATGCCTTCTTTTGTTGCAACAGTACCTGCAGGAAATTCAGGCGAAACGTGAAGAGCAAAAATGAAGTCCGGTTTCCATTTTTGAAATGAGTCGCTTGCCATCATCGGAACGGCTCCCCCGGGTCCTTCTTCCGCGGGTTGAAAAATGAAGACCACATTATCTTTTACCGGGTTTTGTGCGATCTGCTCCAGTGCGCCGAGCGCGATGGTCATATGAAAATCATGGCCGCAGGCATGCATCTTACCGTCATGCCTCGACTGGAACGGGTAGCCGGTATTTTCTTTGACAGGCAATGCATCGATATCCGTCCGGAATCCGATTGTCCGTGACGGCTGTGTTCCCTGTACCCTGACCAGGAGACCCGTCTTCCATTTCATGATCTGAATATGCTCCTGGGGCATTTGCTGAATCTGCTCCAAGAGAAAAGCCTGGGTTTCCACTTCTTCAAACCCGATTTCCGGAATCTGGTGCAGGGCACGTCTGACCGCTATATAATCCATCACTAAGATCCTTTCTTTCTGGCCGCGCAGCAAACGGTTAGTTAATTACAATTGTCGGAGCTCCTTCATGATCTCCGTTTTCGATCTTGTCTTGTCGTCAATCGTCTTAATCACCCGGGCCGGGGCACCTACAACAACCGTATTCTCGGGAACATCCTGGGTCACAACTGCGCCCGCGGCAACCACGGCACCTCTGCCGACACGCACGCCTTCCAAAACGACCGCGTTGGCCCCGACAAGCACATCATCTTCTATAACAACCGGTTTTGCAGAAGGGGGTTCGACGACTCCCGCCAGCACTGCACCCGCACCGATGTGACAGTTTTTTCCTACCGTTGCACGGCCTCCGAGCACGGCATTCATGTCGATCATGGTCCCTTCGCCGATCACGGCGCCAATATTGATCACGGCGCCCATCATGATCACCGCATTCTTTCCAATCTCCACTTTTTCACGGATCAGGGCTCCCGGTTCGATGCGTGCCTCGATCCCTTTCAAATCCAGCAAAGGTACGGCTGAATTTCTGCAATCATTCTCAACGACGACGTCATCGATCTGGTTTTTGTTTGCAGCCAGAATCGGCTGAATCACCTTCCAATCGCCAAAAATGGTTCCCGCAGAACCGCTGATAAACGTCTGAACGTTTGCCCCGAAGTCAACTTCGCCAAGATTCCCTTTTATGTAAACCTTAACCGGTGTTTTCTTAACGCTGTTCTGCAGAAAAGAAATAATTTCAAAAGCATCCATTTGCTCCATTTTACAGCCTCCCAAAATGAATGAATATCCAAAGCTATCTTATCGAATTTCAGGCCAAAAGTCTATGCCGGACAAGCTCAATGAATGCGCGCACCTGTTTCAGCCGCAGAGATTCCTTATCATACAGCAGCCAATTGTCCCTTGTTATGGCAAGCCCCTGCCTGTCCGTCAGCGGAATCTGGTGCACGATGTCTTTTTTAGTCAGGCTGATCGATGGAAGAACCGCGTAGCCGATTCCGTGGGTCGCCATTTGTTTGCAGGTTTCAATCTGATCAACCATAATCGTCCGGACAGGAGATCTAAGTTTTTGATCATGCCACCACTCCTGTATGATTTGATCATAGGAAGAATCGCTTCTGAATTGTATATAAGGGCGCTGATCCTTGATCAAATCGTCCAATGTTTCCATTTTTGTATCGACCAGATTCAGCGGATCGGAAAAAAGATGAAGTTTTTCTCCCCTCCAAAGCGGATTTCCACGGACAATGGCCACGTGACACCGGGCATGATACATCCGTTCCAGAATTTCACTTGACCAGCCAGTCACTAGTGATATTTCCACAAGCGGATAGTTCTCCACAAAATCTTTAAGGATATCCGGCAGCCAGTACTGCCCGTTGACCGACGAAACGGCCAGCTTAAGCGTTCCGTAAATAGCCGATCCGTGCGCTCTGACTTCGGCCCTGACTTCCGCTGCTTTCTCTAATGTTTCTTCGGCAAACCGCACGATCGCTTCACCTTCAGCCGTCAGGCTGATTCCGCGTGTTGAGCGCGAAAAAATTTGAGTGCCCCATTCACGCTCGATATGCTGCAGTCTCTGGCTCAGAGCAGGCTGGGAGACAAAGAGTTTCTCCGCCGCTTTTCTCATATTCCCTTCATGGGAAAGCACGGTAATCAATTCAAAATCGGATAGCTGCATGACCTTTGCCCTCCAAAGTTTCATAAGCCTAACTTAAAATCTTTTTAAATTTATCATACGGCCTGGATTAAAAAGAATCAAAGTCTGATTATTTGTGAAAAAAATAGCATGGATTCATTGGAGACAATGGACAAAATAATAATGCATGTTATAATTAAAATCGTTAGTTTGGTATATTTACAGATCGCAGGGAGGTGACCAAAGACGTATGTCCAGCCTTTCGATAGTTAATAAGACACAGGAAATATATCCTTCAAGTTTAGAAAAAATTGAAAAAAAGCGAAAGCAGCTTTTTCATACAGCGAAAACCTACGGTATATACGCTCCCGAAACTTTGCGATGCAGCCGGGAACTGGACCTCTTGATTGTCGAGTTTCAGGAGAAGTGTCTTTCTGTTCAGATTGACTCCTGATTCAATAGATAAGTCGATGCCGTCTGTTTCCTAATATTTAGGTTAAAAAACGAATTCTCTTATGTAGTAAACCATGGTCTTAACAATAAGATAAAGTGTAAAGATATGAAGTCCGCCTATATCCGTATCTTTTCGTGGTCTTTTCTTCTTGCCTTTTTGCGTCGTCCCTTTGGAGACAATTGTAACCGCTGTCATCAATCCTCAAATTCTTACGACCACTCCTTTTGCAAAAAGATTCCCTTTAGAAAAGCTGGATAAATTGAACAAACGTCCGTTTCCCGATCGCCGCTTTCGATCATAAAATCCAGGATAAAATTTTAAAGATGACAGCCGCAACCGCTGCAGTCATGGGCAATGTAATAATCCAGGTTACAATTATATTAATCGCCATACTCCAGTTAACACCCCTGACCCGGTCAGCCGCACCGACGCCAAGGATCGAGGACGTGATGACGTGGGTTGTGCTTACAGGAAAATGAAGCGCTGTAAAGCCAAAAATGATCGTTGCCGAAGACAAATCTGCTGCCGCTCCATTAATGGGCTCTATTTTCATGATCTTGCTTCCGATCGTTTTAATAATTCGCCAGCCGCCAAAAGACGTGCCCGTGGCCATCGCGATCCCGGAAGCGACACGAACCCACATTGGAATCTCCACTTCAGAGAGATATTTTGATGCAACCAGTGCCATAGTGATAATTCCCATAGTTTTCTGAGCATCATTTGTACCGTGAGCGAACGATTGCAGTGCTGCTGTAAGAATTTGAAAAGTGCGGAACCGTTGGTTTGTTTTTTTCAGAGTAAAGTTATGGAATAAAAAAGTGAATAGACTCATGATAATAAATCCGAGCGTTATGGCCGCAATCGGTGAAAAAACAAGTGCTTCAAAAATCTCTATAAAGCCGGATAAATTAAGTGAGTGAAACCCAAGTGCCGATATTCCCGCGCCGGCCAGTGATCCGATTATGGCGTGCGAAGAGCTGCTCGGTACACCGAAGATCCAGGTAATAAGATTCCAGAGGATTGCGGCGATCAGTGCGGCCATTACAATAATCAGGCCCTTGGTTTCATCATGAATAGTAAATGGATCAATGACGCCCTTGCTTACTGTCTGGGCAACTCCGGTAAACGTTATCGCACCGAGAAAATTCATGGTTCCCGCTAGAATAATGGCTGCCTGTGGCCGCAGGGCGCGTGTGGAAACTGAAGTGGCTATCGTGTTTGCCGTGTCATGAAAGCCGTTAAGAAAATCGAATATAAAGGCGAATAGTACGATCATCAAAGTCAAGGCAAACAAGCTTTGCATGATATAAAAAATCCTTTCTTTTTTGAGGCTGCAATAAAAAATATAGGTTACGGCAGGGTATCACCGAACACTACCCTGCCGCCACATCCATACATCATGCATTTCTCATGATAATCGTCTCAAGCATATCCGCGACATCCTCGCAGCTGTCAGCCACATTTTCCAGCATTTCGTAAAGTTCCTTGTACTTAATGATTTTGACCGCATCTTTCTCATTCTTAAACAGACTTGTAATACATTTTGCCAGCAGATCGTCACATTCAGTTTCATAATCGTTTATCTTAATGACATTGTTCCTTATACCCGACAAATTCTTTTTACCCAGAAGATTAATCGCCTGGGCGATCTCTTTGGATGATTCAAAAAGATAACCTACAAACTCGGCCATGTATTCATCAGTATGAGTCAGTCCGTAAATTTCAAGTCTCATCGACCATTCTTCAAATCCATCGAGAACATTGTCCATTTTCATGGCGAGTTCAAGAATATCCTCCCGCTGAAGAGGGGTCACGAACGTTTTGTTAAGTGCGATGATCAGCTCGTGAACATAAGAATCTCCTTTACGTTCATAGTCTTTCATTTTTTGCGAAAAATCGTGGAGATCGGACTCATTTTTGATCTTGCTTTCTACAAAAAAACGCGCTGACTCCTCCAGATTCAGTGAGATCATCGAAAGCATATTAAAAAATTTGTCATTTTTTGAAAAAAGATGCACAAAGTTCACCTCTCCGCCATATATAAACAGCCGTTCTCTGTAAATAGCGAAAATTATTGGAACGCTCTCACACCGTATTAGAAAACTTGGCGAAGCCAAGACCTAGCGTAGGCTGAGCCTTAATTACCCTTACACTATAATCCTTAAAATTTTTATACTTTCCTATAGTGCAAAAAAGAGCCCAATTTTCATTTTAACAGAACAGACCGGATTTACAATCTCTTTTCAACTTCTTTAAAAAGTTTAACACATCATTCGACATATTTTTCATGTAAAATTCTTTACATGTGTGGATAATAGTGGAAATTTACCAGTATGCAACAGGGCACACATTCAAGGAGCTGAATAACGAAGCTGTCGGCGTTCAGGTTTTAGATAAGGGGGACGGAAAATGTATTTAGCACATGTGCCGGGCAAAGAAAAGACAGCTGATGATTTTCCCTGTCAGCTGTCCTTTCCATATTTGCATTCCATATAATAGACGGCAAGCTGCGTGCGGGTGCGCAATTGCAGTTTTTCGAGCATGCGTGTAATATAATTTCTGACCGTTCCGTCGCTCAGATAAAGCTTTTCGGCAATTTCCTTATTTGACCGGCCCTCCGCAATCAGCGTCAGCACTTTTTTTTCCCGTCCGGTCAGTGATTCGTCCATAGGAGGCGTTTCACTTTTCTTCTTGACCGGACGGTGCAGCATGTCGGAAAGTTTTTCAGCCACTTCCCCGCTCATCACCATGCTGCCGCGGAACGCTGCACGCAACGTATCCATGATCGCTTCACCTGACTGGCTTTTAAGCAGATAGCCGGACGCACCGTTTTTGATTGCCTGTCTGATGTAGGCATCATCGCGAAAGGTTGTCAGCATGATGATCTTCGTCTCAGGCCATCTGCTTTTCAGTTCGGCCGAACATTGCACGCCATCCATGACCGGCATACGGATATCGAGCAGAACAATATCGGGCGCCGCTTCAGTTTCAAAGAAGCGAATCGCTTCCCTGCCATTTTTGCATGTACCGGCAACCGTCATATCCTTTTCGAGTTCAATCATCAGCTTCAGGCTGTCGCAAATCAGCGCGTCGTCATCAACGATGAGAATCCTCAAATACTCCACTCTCCTTTTTTGTCAGCGGAAGCATACAGACAATCTTGAAACCGGATTGTCCGTCAAGAGACAGGCTCCCCCCCAGCTTATTCACCCTCTCTTTCATTCCGTTTAACCCGAGGTGTTCCCGAAAGACGGGGGACCCTCTGCCGTTGTCATGAATGAACAGCCTGACAAAATGTTGGTTCTTCTTCAGCTCAATTCCGACTTTTGTCGCCCCGGAGTGCTTGAATACGTTTGTCAGCGCCTCTCTGACATTGTCCTCCAGTACCTTCCAGTGCTGTTCAGGAACCCCTTCCATGTCTTCGGAAAAAGCAAACGATGTTTCACAGTAATGAAATGTCTGAATCATCTGCCTGATTCTTTCGAATCCGGATCTTCTTTTCGGCAACAGATCATGTGCCGTATCGTGAACCAGCTGCAGCGTTCCGGACAGCTCTTCAATAGTCTTTTCAATCAGCTTATCAGATTTATCAACGCTTATATTTCTGATCTTGTATGCCGCCTGAAGCTGCATATACAGCCCGGCGATTCTGTGGCCGACCGTATCATGCAGATCCCTCGCAATCCGGTTTCTTTCTTTCAGTTCGGCCAGATGGGCGCGCCCTTCCGCCTGCTGCTGAAGCTGCCGCTTTGATTTTTCAAGCTCATAAATATAATAACGTTCATCATCGGTGATTTTCCTGAATTGCTGTTCGGTCGTCTGCAGCCGATCGATCAGGCTGACAAAAAAGTAACAGATGCCGAAAACGATCAGAAAAAGCAGCGTTTGCTGGAAATTGCCCATAAAAAGAGGGGGCAGAATTAGGAAAGAGAGATCGGTCAGGAGATGCCCCTTTGCCTTAATCGCTTCCGGGAGCAGGAGGGCGAACCCGGCAGCAAAAATCGGCTGATTGACTCCGGCCAGAAGAATAAGCAGCCATTCGGCTTGAGCCATCCATTTTTTCGGCAAATATCTGGTTTTCAGCAGATTGATGATGACCAATGACAAAAAGCACACGACCTCGAAAGGAGTCAGTGTGTTTTTGCCGGTTACGAGTTCATAACCCATCAGGCAGAACAGGAGAAACTGATAAATATAGATCATAAGCAGCCTCCGGGACAATTAATGAGCGATATCCGTTCTCCGCCATGATGCAAGAAGAAAAAAGATCACGGCAAAAGCGCTCAAAACGCTTAACTCTATTATAACATCGCTCAAGCCATTCCCGTAAACCAGCTTTGTCAGCGCTTTGACACCCCATGCCGTCGGCGTAAAATTCGCGAGTTTCTGCATAAAGGACGGCATAATTTCTAAAGGCCAGAAGCAGCCGCCAAGCATCGCCAGCGGTGTCGTGATCAGCCAGGTCAGGGCGTTTGACTGCCTCGTGTTTTTTACAACCGCGCTTAAGGCGACACCAATGGAAATTGCAACGATGGAAAAAACGAGAAGAACGACATACACATTAAAGATTGAGGGCCCGAAAGACGCATGAAAACCGCCCGCGAGAATGGCCAGCATCGTGAAAATCGTGACATTGGCCAGCAGCACATAGCTCAGGATATGCTGGGCATTATAACTTTTCAGCGAAAGCGGCGTGGTGAAAAAGCGATCAAAGATCTTTTTTTCCTTATCTTCAACGATCAGCTTGGACGGAAGAGCGATCAGCATGATCAGGCAGCCGTAGATCACGAATCCAAGCGAATTCAGTGTACTTTCTTTTTGTCTGGCTTGACCGTCCGCACTTTGAACATTAAGCCTCAGATGGTTCTGGTTATACTGATCCAAAGCCTGATAAAAACTCTGCTGCCGGCCCTGGGCCTGTTTCGCCATCAATTCCATATCCTGAAGATAACCGCCGATAAAAGCTCCCAATCCGGCCGATACATTGCTTTCCGTTACATGGTATCCTTTCAACTCCATCGGCCGCCCGTCGATTATGGACGATGTAAATCCTTTGTCGACGATCAATACCATATCAACATGACCGTTAATCAACTGATCTCTCTGATTTTTATCCGTAACCCGGGCCACATCCGCCTGGCCTTTGATTGTCTGAATCATTTGCTTTGTCAGCCGGGTCCCGTCATGATCGATAATGCCGACCGTCGCTCTCTGGGTCCCAGAGCCGGAAAACGCGACGACGATGAATACAATCGGTATCATCAGACTGAGTCCCAGAGTCAGCTTACTCTTCATAAACCTTTTCAGATTATTTAGAAAGACTGCCATAATTTCTCCTCCTTAACTCGGCCGCAACGAGCAATAAAACCGCCGCCAAAATGATCAAGAGTTTCAAGACGGCGCTTGCCGGAGACAGGCCGGAACCACCATATATGTCCTGAAAAATCAGTGTCTGAACCAGAGAGTTGGGCATGAAACCGCGGATGGCCGACGTGACGGGATTTGTCTCTAAAAAACTAAGTTTCACATAGCCGCCTGAGAGAAAAGTAGCTATGGGAACAAGAAACATCATCAGGGCGTCGGCCGTTTTTTCCGTAAACAGCAAAGCGAGAGCAGTGCCCGCCAGAATGACAATAAATGCGAGAAGAAAACATAAACCGAGAACTAGCCACAGATGATCGCCGAAATCAGCTTTATAGATGAATTTAAAAAACGAAATCAGTAGAATAATCTGCAAAAAGACGGTCGCAATATGGCCGAGCGCTTTACCTGTGAAATAACTCATCGGATGAACGGGCAGCGATTGGATGCGATAGCCGATCGGCGAATGCAATGACTCTCTGACCACATTCAGTCCGTAATTGTAGGCGAATAAAATGATCATGATCAGCATGGTGACGGCATAATAACCGCTCGCTTCCGGCACCTTCCCTTTGACACTCAGAGCATGGTCCGATAAAAGCGGATCCAGATGTGTCTGGACGGATTTCTGAGGAGAAACGCCGATTGCCGCCAGAGCCTGCACCGCATTCACTCGCTTCAGAAAGCTGTCGGTGATGCTCCGGACAGCCGAGCTCTCCATATCCCCGCTCGTGATAAAATCCAGATGATGGCTTT
The DNA here is from genome assembly GCF_014647035.1 of Sporolactobacillus putidus. Classification (GTDB taxonomy): domain Bacteria; phylum Bacillota; class Bacilli; order Bacillales; family Sporolactobacillaceae; genus Sporolactobacillus; species Sporolactobacillus putidus. Next base: position 233,179 of record NZ_BMOK01000002.1, read on the forward strand.
GGCCGCTCTCGGCAGCCGCAGAAAATCCTTTTGTAATCACAATAATCGCATCCAGATTCTGCTTTTTTAAGTCCTTATTTGCGTCGGCCACTGTTTTATAAATTCGTGTTTGCATAATCGCACGGATTTGTTTCTCTTGAAAAAAGTCGATCATCGATGCCGCCAAGGGCCCCTGGTCCTGATTGACTATTCCGCCCCGGATATTCAGGGATGTCGTCGTCGTATTTGTACCGACCTTGCTTAGAGCCGTCCCTAAAATCAGCGTCAAAACAATCGGCAGGAGCAGCATCAGCGTGAGACTTCTCCGGTCACGTAAGTTTTGCTTTATCGTACTGAAGCAGATGTTGACCATCGTCCTCAATTGGACCCCTCCCGGAGCGCGCGGCCGGTCAGCGTCAGAAACACATCTTCCAGCGTCGGCGTATTCGTCGATACTTTGGTAACGGTCACGCCCTTTTTGAGAAACGCCGACAGAGCTTCGTTCATATTCTTATCGGCAGACACGATGCGTACCGTATGGTCATCGATCATGGCGTCTTTAACGGAAGGCAGGCTTTTCAATGTGTCGATGATCGAATAGTTGGGCGATTCAATGTCGACAAGCAGGACATTGTCATCGACAATCAATTGGGATAATTCTTCCTTTGTTCCCTTTGCGATGATCCGCCCTTTGTCGACAATCGCGATTTGTGAGCAGATTGACTCCACTTCTTCCATGTAGTGGGAAATATAGATGACCGTACAGCCCATCGAATTTAATTTTTTGACCGATTCGAGAATGTAATTGCGCGATTGCGGATCGATCCCGACAGTCGGTTCATCCATGATGATCAGCTTCGGTTTATGAACGAGCGCGCAGGCGATGTTCAGACGCCGTTTCATGCCCCCAGAAAATTGCGAAGGCCTCTTGTTTTGCAGGTGGGTCAGTCCCGTAAATTCAAGGGCGTCGTCCACCCCCTCTTTCAGCGCTTTGCGGCTTAGGCCGTAGAGTCTGCCGAAGAGCAGGACATTTTCCAGCGCTGACAGATCCTCATAAACGGCGATATCCTGAGGTACGAGACCGACATGCCTCTTGATTTCCCGTTCGTTTTTTCTCAGTTCCTGGCCGAAAATCTTTATCGTTCCCTGATCAACCGCTGTCAGACCGAGTATCGTGTTCGTCAAAGTCGTCTTACCCGCCCCGTTCGGGCCAAGCAGTCCGAAAATCTCACCTTCCTTCACTTGCAGACTCAGATGGTCAATGGCCAGATTGTCTTTATAGCGTTTCACAAGATCGGAAACTTCAATAATCAATTCATCATCCCCCTTCCAATCTATCCATAGCTTACCAAGCGGGAAGACAAAAAAATAGTGACCTTTTGTCAACATAGAGATGACAAATGTCACTATCTAAAGTGTTTGGCGATCGGATGAGTAAAAGAAATCCTGCCGTCTGAATGAACGTGAATGAATAGATTAAGAAAAACGGGGGCCGTCCAACTGATACAGCAAAACTCCGATCACTTTTCTCTTTTGTCAATATAAAGTGTTCCGTCAGATTGAATTTCTGCATAAAAAACATCATGAATCGAATGGACTCCGGTTTTTTTCAGCTGATTATCTACCCATTCTCTGTTCAGGTTCAGTTTTCTTAAATTTTGCTTAACGATTTTGCCGTCCACGATGATATCCGTCGGCAAATACAGCGGCTGATTGACCGGGAGCCGTATATCCTTCTTTGTGACCATCTGATATTCGGATTTTTTAAGCACACTTAATCGTCCGTTGGGTTCAAGTATGGCATAGTCAACATCTTTAATGGAAAACACATTATTATTCCTCAGCAGCATGCTTAAATCGTTCATATTGAACCTCATCGCCCGCATGGCTTCTTCAACTATTCTTCCTTTTTTGATCACGATGGTCGGTTCACCGTCAAGGATTAATCGCGCTTTTGCCGATTTTTGGTTCAAATAACCGACAAGAAGCGCGGCGCCTGTCCATACCCCAAGACTCGTAAATCCGTCGATGACACGAATGTTTTTATCAATAATGATGTTGGCGGCTATGGAACCAAAGGTAATGCCGGTCACATAATGAAAGAAAGTCAGGTGATTCAGCTGATTTTTGCCCAGAACGCGCACCAGCAGCAGCAATACGGAAAACGTGCCCAATGATCTTGCCAGTATCTCAAGAAGATTCAAGATCATAACCCCTTCAAACTTTTCCTTATTTTGTCCCTGCGCGAAACAAAATAAACGAAAAAAAGGGAGGGACACTTATATCTGCTCCCGCGTGATCCGCGCGGCTCGGGTCGAAAAATCCGTATCCTGATAATACGTGTTCTTGACAAGAACATTCGGACCGAGGCAGTTCACGGCCGGACAGTGGCAGTTCAATGATTTGGCCAGCGGTGTTTTCATCCATTGTCGGTAGGCCTCTTCAAGACCGGTCGATTGAATGTTGCCAAGCGGCGGTGTATCACCGAAATCCGTAACGATGACATCTCCGCTGAAAATGTTGATATTTAGGCGCGAGCGGCCGTCGGGGTCGTTTCGAATCGTTACATTTTTTGCTTCATAAAGTCTTTTTAACAGAGCAAGATCGCGATCATCCGAGCTGCACGGATAGAACGGCAGCGTCCCGAACAGCATCCAGATGTTTTCATCGCGGGCATCGAGAAGCCTGTGTATACCCGAACGTATCTCGTCGAGTGTCGCCACTTGAAGCGCGCCGGCAAAGTCGCTGGGATACATTGGATGAATTTCATGCCGCCTGCACCCCATCGCAACCACCTGTTCATGAATGCGTTCGAGATGCGGTAATGTACGTTTATTAATCATCGTTTCCGCCGATACCAGGACGCCTCTGGCCGACAGTTCCCGAGCATTTTCGATCATCCTGTCGAAAAACAGTTTCTGCTGATCCCGTTTCGGCTTTTTTTCCATAACCGCGAAACCGATAGTTGAGTAGTCTTCAAAACTTCCATAATTAAAAGAAATATGGAGTACATCCAAATAAGGAATAATCAATTCGTACCGGGCGAGATCAAGCGTCAGATTTGAATTAATCTGTGTTCTGAGGCCCCGTTCATGGGCATACTTTAAGACGGGTACGACATACTCCCTTACCGCCTTCATTGAAAGCATCGGCTCTCCGCCGGTGATGCTCAGCGCATGCAGGCGAGGTGCCTCGTCCAGCCTTTTAATAATCAGCTCCAGCGGCAAGGGTTCCGGATCGTGTTTTTGCAATGTGTAGCCCACCGCACAATGCTCGCACCTCATATTGCAAAGCGTGGTCGTCGTCAATTCTACATTCGTCAGTTCAAGATGGCTGTACATTTCCATGTCATGATAGGCTTCCCACGGATCATTCGACGGGCTGATCGGCGCCGTGTACAACGTTGTTTTCGTGATCATTTTCTGCCGCCCTTCAGTAATTTCTTTTTCTATTACTCTATTATAGTAAAAAGACGGTTGCGAAAACAAATGAAGCGGCAGATATTCCGGCAGGCATCAGTACCAATGTAAGCGCTTACTTATGCGGATAATACTTCCGACATATTCTTTGAAATATACTCTTTCGTTTGGCTGATCCCTTTGCCTTCAATAACAATCAGGCATTCCTCATCACGAGTAAATAAAATAAACGAAAGAAGTTCGGACAGACGGTGGATTTTATGAGCCTCTGTTTTTCCATAGACATAAATGTTCTGCTCCAACTGTTCGCAATACCCGTAAAAGTCAATAAACTTATTCAATCTGAGTTTCGAGGGATTAAATTTAAACGAGATGATGTTCCTCATTACCGCTGCACTTCCTTTCGTATTGTTGTGTACCTCTATTGTCACACATTTTCGTCAAATACTGAACCGGGTTTTTTTGTCGATGTACCACTAGTTTGGAAGAAGTTTCCCGCAAAAAAATTTTTGAATAGATGAATTAAAAATGCCAAGTACTTCCGGTTCAACGGCTCTTGGCAATACTCTGAATATCGGGTCAGGCTATCCTTCTTATCTTTGCTTTTAGAAGAACAAACCGACGATGACAAGGAGAATAAACATGACGACGATGAGAATGAACATCTCCACATCCTCCTCTTTGTTTTCTATAGCATATGTTGTCTCCCTCCGCTTTGGCTCAGCATCCGCATCATTCCCCAAAAAAAGGCATACCTCTTAAAAAGTGGCCTTTCGTTCATTTGATGTGCCTAGGTTCAGCCCGCTGCGGCAAGCTATTTGCGGTTCAGAAATAAATTTGAAACTGCCGGCGTGGAGTGTTTCCTGCAAAAACATTGACAGAGCGTTGATAGACTGTTACAATTTTACGCTGTAAATGGACAGACTTATAAAAGCGATTAGGTCTATCGATCAAAGTGCTTCTTTCCGGCCGGCTGGAACAGTGACAAGGTTCAGGCTACGTCTGTCAGACTGAAACAGAGAAAATATTATAAGAAAAACCGATGGATTATAATTACCATAAGGATCGTTCAGTCACGGAAACGAGCAAGAATTTTTGGAGGATTTTAAAAAAAGTATGAATCTTGAACCTGTGCATTTTATTAAATTACCGATTGTTAAACGACTGAAACAAGACCATGTTTTGGAACCTGAGAATATCTTGAATTATTACGATTATCCAGCAACGGATCGAGGTATGGTCTATCCTAAGACTTTTGTACTCGATATCAGCAATTTACCGCCGCTGCATGACTTCTTTGGGACTTCTCACGCCACGATCCTCGTTATTGAGAACCGGGATATGTTCATGGATGGTGATAATGTCATCGTTCAAACAGTGAACGGAGAAATTTATCTCGGAGAATCAAAATTTCTCGGTGGAAAATTGCTCATTGAAAATAAGTACGGCCCCAATAATAAAGTCCTAACTTTGTCCAGAATTCGCTATGTAGGTCGTTTAGTGAGCGCGATTCGAGAAATTGAAAAAAGCTGACGACACGGTCCTCAAAAAAAGCAGCCTCAGATTCTTGAGACTGCTTTTTATACTATAAGAAAGTATAAAATTTTTAAGGATTATAGTATAAGCGCAACTAAGGCTTCGTCAGTATCAAGGGCTTGGCGAAGCCAAGTTTTCTAATGCTTCATTTTATCGTAATTCGTTATAGGTTAAGAAGCGGGCGGTTCACTCGGTTTTGACGATTCGCGTATAGGATCGCACTGTGAACAAATAATAGATGAGATAAATCAGCAAATAGATGAACATGCAGACAGCAACCGGCTCGATCAAACTCTGATTCATCATTTTTGAGAGTGCAGTCAGTGCCACCGCGCTGTGCGCGAGGCCAAGGACAAGGGGCAATGCGAAGATAAAGGCGACCTGTTTGGCGATCGTTCTTCTGATTTCTTTTTTTTGTCACGCCAATTTTCCTGAGGATGCCGTATTGCGCTTTCTCCTGCTCTGCTTCTGTCAGCTGTTTAAAATAGATGATGCTCCTGGTGGCGAGCAGAAAAACAAGACCGAGAAAGGCGCCCATAAACATCATCAGTCCGTATATTGACATTGATCCATGATAGACTTTGTAGAAGCTGCTCATTGGAAAAGATGCGGAACCGATTACCGGGTTCAGTTTTGCCGAAAGCCCGGCTGTCAGCTGACTCGAGTGCTCCGGGTCGCTCACGTTGATTTGGGTGAGACTGATCGGATGATTTTGCCGTTCAAGCTGATGAAACAGTGTATCCGTGACAACAACAGAAAAACCGGCAAAAGGTTCGTTTAAAACACCGTACGGCTTATACCCGACAAAATGAAGCGGTGTCTTGCTTCCCGAAGCCGATATAATTTCACCTGTTTTCCCTTTATATTTCGGTGAAAATTGACTGCTGTAGAATTTATCCAGTACCATTGCCTTATTTGCATTGAGCTGAAAACGGTCGTTTATTCCGATTATTTTTGCCAGCCGCTTGAAAGAAGACGTGGAGATAATCGTCATATTTTCGGCATTCGCCGAGAATACCGGTGAGTTAAATCCATTCAGCGTCCCTTTCGCGCGAATGAGCGGCACCGTTATTTTATCGGTCATCTTGTGGCCGCCTTCAGCCTTCACTTCTTGATCAAAGAGTTGATCCGCTTTATTTTGAGCTTCTTTCTGCACGCTGTAGGCATAGCTGAAAGGACTGTTTTCTCTTGCAAATTTGTTCGTTTCATAGTAGAGACTGTAACTGGTTCCAACGGCGCAAAGTGTGATGGCACTCAGTGTCGCGATCACCGTCAGGACTCTCGCGTTTCCTTTAATGCGGTAGAAAAGCTGCCCGGTGCTGATCATGTTCGTTCCTTTGTAAAAATGCGCCTTATGCTTTTTCGACCGCTTTAAAAGATAGACCGTCAGCGAGCGAAACAGCAAAAAGGTTCCGGTAATCGTGCAGAACAAAATAATCAAAGCGATGGGGAGCAGACCAAGCCGCCAAACTTTTGAGCTCAGGCCCTGCAGCGCCAGCCAGTAGCCGCCCGCAATTAAAACGACGGCAAGTATCGCCTGAACGGCGGAAACTTTGGGCGCTTTCTCTCCCACTTTTTCCGCGTGAAATAAATCAATGAGTTGAAACCGGTAAATCAGCCGATACCCGTCAAACGATGTTACTAGAATAATCAAAAAGAAAATGATGACCGTTTCCACGATTGCCTGGGGAGCAATTGAAAAACTGACGTTGACTGCTGTGTCCATCAGTTTCATCAGGATCATGACAAAAAACTTGGACAGAAGCATGCCAATCAAAATACCGATACACAGCGACAGCAGGCCGAGAATCAAATTTTCATAGAAGAGCAAACGGCCGATCTGTTTTTTTCGAAGGCCGAGCAAAGCATAGAGGCCGACTTCTTTTTTCCGGCGCTTCGTAAAAAAACTGTTCGAATACCAGATGAAGATCGAGACAAAAATAATCAGGACAATCGATGCGGTTTTAAACGACGTATCGATTTTTACCGTGGAATTTTGTACGACCTGGTGATTAAACTGCAAGGAAACGAATGTAAAAAAAATCATCACACTGAGCATCATTGATGCAAAATAGAGGAAGTATTGATAAAAATTTCGTGACATGTTGCGGCGGGCCAGTTTAAATAATGTCACTGACGCCACCTCCTAATGCGGACAGCACATCAAGAATCTTTTGAAAGTAATCTTTGCGGGCCAGCCTCCCCCTATTCAGTGCAGTGAACAGTTCGCCGTCTTTGATAAAAAGGATGCGATGGCAGTAGCTGGCGGAAAAGGCGTCGTGTGTGACCATCATGATCGTCGCCTCTTCCTCCTCATTCAGCTGCGACATCATCTGCAGGAGCGCTGTCGCCGATTTGGAATCGAGCGCGCCCGTCGGCTCATCGGCAAAAATGAGATCGGGACGGACGATGATCGCCCGGGCCGCGGCGGTTCGCTGCTTCTGCCCGCCGGAAACTTCGTAAGGAAATTTGTTTAGAATCTCTTCCAAGCCCAGCTTTTTCGCAATATGATGCACGCGTTTGACAATTTCAGCCGGATTGACTTTCGCCAGAGCAAGCGGGAGCGCGATATTTTCCTCAATCGACAAAGTGTCCAGCAGATTATAATCCTGAAAAATAAAACCGAGCCGCTTCCTTCGAAAGGTCGCCAGATCCTGTTCATTCATGTGGACAATCTCAGTCCCATTGATCGTTACTCTTCCTGACGTCGGTTTGTCAATGGTCGAAAGAATATTTAACAGCGTTGTCTTTCCTGAACCGGACGGCCCCATAATGCCGACAAATTCACCTTTTTCAATGGTCATGTCAATACTCTGGATGGCCGTATACGTATTTCCTCCCCGGCCGTAAACTTTCCTGAGCCGTTCTGCCTTTAATAGTTCGCTCATCAGAGAAACCCCCGTTTCTATTCATGTCTTACACTTATGATTGTAAGCCGCAAAACAGGGGGGTTCCCTCGATCTATCTTACAATCAGACGCTATTGCCTTACATTTTTGTCATCTTGGCATTTCTTTGCCAATTCCGGTGTAATCGACGATATTCGGAAAATAGAGGGTTACCCTTGTTCCTCTGCCTTCTCTTGAATCAAGCGATATGCGATGCCCAAGTTTCACGGCCAAGGTTCGGGACAAATATAACCCCATTCCCGTCGCATGCCGCTCTTTCCGTCCGGTATAACCCGTAAATCCCCGGTCAAAAACACGTCCGACGTCCTCAGCCCTGATTCCCCGCCCGTTGTCCTCGATTGACAGTTCAGTCCCCGTCTCCACTCTTTTCCCGGTGATTGCAATCCAGCCCTGATGATCCGTATACTTCAGTGCATTCGAGAGAATCTGATCAATAATAAACTGAAGCCATTTCTTATCAGTCAGCACCTGAAAATCAAGACGAGACGTTTCAACCTTTATTTTTTTTGCGATAAATAACTTGGCATGTTTTTTCAGGCTGGCATGGACAATGGTCCGAAGCGGGTATTCGCTGATAAAATAGTCTTTCGAAAAGCTGTCTGTTCGCGAATAGTAAAGCGCCTGTTCTACAAAATGGTCGATCTGCTCAAACTCGTTTTCAAGCTTATCAAGCAGCTGTTCTTTCTTTTTGCCCTCACTATTGCCGATCAGCATTCGCCCTGCCGCGATCGGCGTTTTTACTTCATGAACCCAGGACATGACAAAATCTTTGTTTTCTTCGATTTCAAGCTGCAGTTTTTGCACCATTTGCTTATTATCCTGATCGATTCTTTGAAGTATTTTAAGAAAAGACGCCTGTTCGGTTGTTCTTGGAGCAGGCATGGAAACGAGCCGGTCTTCAGTCGACAGCTCAGCTGCTTTCTTCAGGGCGGACAGATAACGGCTGCGCCGCAAGTAATCATACGACAGATAGACAAGGAATAAAAAGAGAATGACGGCGTGCAGATAAATCAGGCTGTCGCCCTTCAGATTTATAAGGGGCTCCAGATAAAGATAAACAGTGATGAAGGTCATCGAAACGATGTAAAAAACAAGAAGAAACGCCTGATCTTTCAAATAATCTTTAATGCTCATTGCAGCAGGTAACCTTGTCCCTTCTTCGTTTTAATCAACGCTGCGAGTCCGATCGCCGCCAGTTTTTTTCTCAGGCGGACGACATTCACCGTCAGCGTATTGTCGTCGACAAAACTCTCATCCTCCCAGAGCGCTCTCATGATTTTATCCCGGGAGATGACTTCGCCCGCCTGCTTCATCAGCATGTACAGAATCCGGAATTCATTCTTTGTCAGCTCAATCTGCCGGTCGTTGTAGATGAGCCGGTCATCCTTCAGGTTCAGGATAACCCCCTTATATTCCACAACGCGCGGCTGGTGATCCGGATAAGAGTAGGTCCGTCTCAGCAGCGCATTGATTTTGGCCATCAGAATATCCATATCGATCGGCTTCTGGATAAAATCATCTCCGCCCATATTCATCGCCATAATCTTGTCCATGCGCGTATCCCGTGAAGAAATAAAAATAATCGGCACTTTGGAAATCTCCCGCAGCTTCTGGCACCAGTAATAGCCGTCATAGGCCGGGAGGTTAATGTCAAGAAGGACAAGGTGCGGTTTGCATTCAATGAATGCCTGAACGATATGATCAAAATCGCTGACGTCGGTTCCATTGAAATGCCACTTTTTCAAGGTCTCGACTATAATTTCTTTCATCGTCGGGTCATCTTCCACAACAAAAACCGTGAACATCGCCTCTCTCCTTTCACTTCATTTGTTATAAACTATTTGAGAAAGGCCAGTAAAATCCATACATAAGGAAAGGGTCCGGTCGATTTGGGAAAAAGCTTCAAGTGCCCGTACCTCCCTTCACTCGTACATCTTTTCTTTAGCATACTCGGAAATGCGTTTTCCGTAAACATGACCAGCGGTGTTTCCCTCAAATCCCATACTTATTTTGACAGATTGCAGTCCGCTGTTTACCATTTGAGCTGACGGATCATCTTTAAGCAGAACTTTGTTGAAATAGAATGGTACAGCGATTTTACGAGGAGGGCTCGTATTAGCCAGCATATTGATTGTTGAAGATGATGCGAAAATTGCGGCACTGCTAGCGCACTATTTGAAAAAATATGATTTGGATGCTTATATTGCTGACGATTTCGGCCGTATTGCAGTAATCTTCGACGAGCAAAAACCAAGGCTTGTCCTGATGGATATTAATCTGCCGAAGTTTGATGGCTATTACTGGTGCCAGAAGATTCGGATGATATCCCTGTGCCCGATTATTTTTCTGTCGGCGCGGGACAGTGAAATCGTTCAAGTCATGGCCCTCGAAAACGGCGCGGATGACTACATGACGAAACCTTATAATTCTGCGGAGGCCGATATATTTTCCTAAATCAAAAAAAGCCGCGGGGCTTCAACCGTGGCTTCTTTTTTCCAAATTGAGTTATTCAGATACTAAATCAGTTCAAGATTCTGACGACGACGCCGCTGAAGTGGGCGCTCCAATACGGATTGCTCATGCTGACGACGGCAACGCCTGTACTGGACTGCGAACCGATAAAACGTCCGCCGCCGAGGTAGATGCCGACATGGCTGTTTGGGCCTTCCGTGTCAAAGAAGACGAGATCGCCTGGCTGCGCGTTGCTGTAGCTGACCCGCGTGCCTTCGTTAACTTGAGCCCCTGTCGTTCTTCCAAGACTGATGCCGTTTGCCGCAAATGCGGCCTGAACAAACCCGGAGCAGTCAAACTGGCCGGAAGACGGGCTCTCGGCACCCCACACATAAGATGACCGGCCAATAAACTGGTTGCCGTAATTCAGAATACCGGCGATACCTCCTGAGGACACAGAGGCTGATAGTGTAAAAGAAGGGGAGCTCCCTGAACTTCCTGAATTTGAATTTGAGGTGCTGCTGTTATAAGATGCCGGGGTGGCAGGCGATGGTGATGCGGGCGGTGCCGCTTGGGCGGCTTTGAGGCTTGCGGCGGCGCTCGCCAGATCGCTCAGTGTTTTCGCGATATTCGCCTGCTTGTCATTAAGCGCGCTGATCGCGACCTTTTTCTGAGCTTGAAGCGCATTGACCTCAGCAAGGTTTTTTTGCAGACCGGCCAGTTTAGCCACATTTTCCGCCTGCTTCTTTTCGATGCTTAGCTTCTTCTCCTTAACTGCATTTTGATCGTTCTTCTGATCGGTAATGATTTTCTGATCTTGTGCCGTGATCAAGTTCAAAGTAGTGGCTCGGTCGATAAAGTCACCGAAAGATTTAGATCCAAGCAGAAAATCCATGACATTCACTGATCCGCCGTTTTTATAAATCGACACAAGGCGAGTATCCAAAAGATGCTTGCGATCATCAATCCTCTTCTGAATGACCTGAATTTCATCCTTAAGGGTTGAAATCTGATCGTTTGTTATATTAATTTGGGCCTGTGCGTCACTGATCTGTCCGGTGAGTTTCAGCTGCTGCTGATTCATCTGATCCAGTTCCGCCTGAAGCGCATTCTTCTGTGTGCTCACCTGACCGTTGAGTGACTGTTGTGATGCCGTTTGATCCTGAATTGATTGTAAGGATGCTGCGTATGTAACAGAAGGAGCCGTTGCAGAGTATGTAAGTCCGACCGTCAGTGCGAGTGTCACTGTCACTTTCTTTTTGCTCATTGTCATGATTGGCTATAGTCCTCCCCAAGACGTTAATTCTCTTTTTTTTCTATTTATCTAAGCATATTCAGCAAAACTTTCGTTTTTTTTTACACATTTAATCGACTTTTTTATTATAGCATTATCGTTTTCATGACTGATATTAAGCTTGTATGTCTTTTTGAAACATAAATGTAATATAGAGTAGAATACTGGTGTATCTTGTCGCTTTTTATTTGTAACCTTTTTGTAATTTGATAAACTTCTTAAAAAAATTGTTTCATGAAGTCGCGAGATCGACGTTGTAGGACAAATTAAACCATTCATAAACTGAAAAGGAGCATTAAGCAAGGTGGAGGTGAGATCATGATCTTTGTTATCGGTTCACTTTTCTTGGCTTCCGTTCTGATCAACCTGCTTCGGGAAATACCTCTGACAGGCAAACTGTACCGGCAGCCGCTGGCTCTCTTGCTGTTTACAGGCTACTCTCTTTCATTCCTGCCTGCTCTGCCGGCGGCGGACTGGTGCATCATGGCTGCAAGCTTCTTTCTTTCGTTCGGACTCGGACTCATGCAGGGACGTTACACCCCGCTCGTAAATCATGACGGTGCCTGGTATCTATCCGGTTCAATCATGGCTGTTCTGATCTGGTTTCTCTCCATTCCGATACGCTACGCCTTAAAATACGTATCCATTCATTTTCTGTCGCTGACCCCTTTATTAAGCGGATCATCAAGTTTTGTGATTTACTTCATCTCTATGGCCGGTTTTTTATTGGGGCGCTACACGATGCTCTTTTTCAGATATCCTGCTCTTGTCAAAAAAACGGGACAGAACGAACAAAGAATAAAAAAGCTGGAAGAGATCCGCTGAACTGTTTTTCTGTTGGAAAAGAAGACAACGCCAAACAGGAGAAAAATCTTGATCCGAATGATCGTGTAACAGTATATAGGAAAATTAAAGTCAAAAAGAGGCTGTCTCATCAGTTGGTCTTTCGACTGAGGCAGCCTCTTTAACTTCTTAAAATATTGATCCATCAACTTTTTGAATCTTAATTTCACCGACTTTCGATGAGCTCCTGCTTTCCATTAAGCATGCGGATGGATCATCGCTTCGGGCTTCACGTAATCATCAAACTGTTCGGCAGTCAAGATATGCAGCTTAACAGCTGCCTCCTTCAGACTTAATCCTTCTTTGAAAGCGAGCTTCGATATTTTTGCAGCCTGCTCATAGCCGATATAAGGGTTGAGCGCCGTCACAAGCATCAGTGAACGATTGAGATTTTCCTCAATTTTGTCCTGATTCGGTTCAATGCCGGCAACACATCGTTCATTGAAGGAGCGCATCACATCGGTAAGCAGTCTGGCAGACTGCAGAAAGTTATAACCGATGACCGGTTTAAACACATTCAGTTCAAAATTCCCCTGACTTGCGGCAATGCCGATGGCCGCGTCATTACCCATAACCTGAACGGCAACCATGGTCACTGCTTCACATTGTGTCGGATTAACTTTTCCAGGCATGATCGAGCTTCCAGGTTCGTTTGCCGGAATGGAAAGTTCGCCGATTCCGCAGCGAGGTCCGCTTGCCAGCCATCTTATATCATTGGCAATTTTCATGAGATCGGCGGCAAGTCCTTTCAGAGCGCCGTGGACAGTCACAATTTGGTCGTGACTGGTCAGTGCATGAAATTTGTTTTTGGACGAACGGAATGGTTTTCCTGTAATCTTTCCGATTTCCCCGGCAGCCCGCTCCCCGAATTCGGGATGCGCATTCAGCCCGGTTCCGACCGCGGTTCCGCCAATTGCAAGATCCCTCAGATAATCGGTGCTGGAAAGGAGCATGGCCTTTGCGCGGTCCAGCATGTACGCCCAGCCGCTGATCTCTTGTCCAAGAGTGAGCGGCGTCGCGTCTTGAAGATGGGTCCTACCGATTTTGATAATATCCTGAAAGGCTTCGGCTTTTCTGTCCAGCGTTTCCTTCAGTCCGTCGAGAGCCGGAAGAACCTCATCTTCCACAGCCAGAAGCGCAGCAATGTGCAGTGCCGTCGGATACGTATCATTTGAGCTTTGCGATTTATTCACGTCGTCATTGGGATGAACGCGCACCGCTGATCCTTTTTCTTTTAAAAGTTGATTTGAGCGGTTCGCAATGACTTCGTTCACATTCATATTTGACTGGGTTCCGCTTCCGGTCTGCCAGACCATCAGCGGAAATTCACTGTCCCACTTTCCAGCAATGATTTCATCGGCAGTCGTTACAATCGCCGAAGTCTTTTCGGCATCCAGTTTCCCCAGATCATGGTTGGCCAGCGCCGCCCCTTTTTTGAGAACAGCAAAAGCCCTGACAATTTCCAGCGGCATTTTTTCCCATCCGATGTGAAAATTATGCCTGCTTCTCTCTGTTTGTGCCGCCCATAACCGGTCGGCGGGAACCTTGACCTCACCCAGCGTATCGTGCTCCGTTCGGAATTCCATGTGTCTCATCCCTTCTTTTTATAAACTGAATCACGAAACTATTTAAATGTCTTCCCCACTGTATTCGTTTACATTATCATTATAACGATTTGAGGCAGTGAATGAATAGTTATATAGTGATTATTATCCATACTTACGACCCGCGTTTGCATACCAGCTGTCAATTTGTCTATGATAGAATCAAGAAAGCGGGGGATTTTATTGCAAACGGTCAGACGCCTGCTCGTGATCAGTGACATGCATGGCGAAATCGATGCGTTTAACGCGCTCCTGAATTTAGCGGACTATAATCCGGATGAGGACCTTTTGTTCTTGCTGGGAGATTATGTTGACCGCGGCCGGAACCCGAAAGCTGTTGTCAAAAAAGCGCGGGAGCTTGAAAGCAAAGGGGCTATCACGCTAAAAGGCAATCATGAGGACATGATGGAGAGAGCACTGACCGGCCTCAGTCCGGATGCGCTCGCGAACTGGGCAGCAAACGGAGGGGCAGGGACACTTGCAAGCTATGGCTTAAGTTTCGAAGCCGTTTATCGGGACATTCGGAAAGGTTCGGTGAATCTCCCGGAAGATTTGCAGGATGACCTGAAGTGGATACAGCACCTCGCCCTCTATGCCCAGACGGAACACTATTTTTTTGTTCACGCAGGTGTCGACCCTGAAAAGTCTCCGGATGAAACGGACGAACAGACCTTTTTATGGATACGCACGCCTTTTTTGAACGATTATCACGGAGAAAAAACGGTTGTTTTCGGGCACACACCAACCATGACCCTTCAGTCTTCAAGCGAGGTTTTTTTCGGCCGGAACAATATTATCGGCATTGACGGCGGCTGTGTTTTCGGAGGCCGGCTGAACTGTCTGGAACTGCCGTCAGGAAATACATATTATATTTAAAAATGTGAGTACCCCTCTAACTCATGCAGATGGGATAATCTGCAGAACGTTTTATTTCTAAAAAACGATTTTGATGTATCTAAGGTTGATAAACTATAAATTTAGGGCGATTCTTCCCCATCATGGGGTTCAGCAGATTATATCGCCCTTCACGAAAATATATCGACGCTCAGCAGATTTTATCGCCCTTCGCGAAAATATATCGACGCCCAGCAGATTATATCGCCCTTCACGAAAATATATCGACGCTCAGCAGATTATATCGCCCTTCGCGAAAATATATCGACGCCCAGCAGATTATATCGCCCTTCGCGAAGATATATCGACGTTCAGCAGATTTTATCGCCCTTCACAACAATATATCGACGTCCAGCAAATTTTATCGCCCTTCGCGAAAATATATCGACGCTCAGCGGATTATATCGCCCTTCACGAATATCGACGCCCAGCAGATTATATCGCCCTTCACGAAAATATATCGACGCCCAGCAAATTTTATCGCCCTTCACGAAAATATATCGACGCCCAGCAGATTTTATCGCCCTTCGCGAAAATATATCGACGCCCAGCAGATTTTATCGCCCTTCGCCGATAGACTTTGCGTTCGGAATAATTCTTCCGCACTTTGGGCCGATTCTCTATGGGCTTAAGGCGGTGTGGAATTTTTCTATCACCTGCGTATCGGCAATTCAACAATACAGACAATGATTGATCATAGCTATAACCATTTTTAAAAAATCCGGCCCATCGATCGATTTTTCATGTTAAAGAGCCGCACTTTTAAAGCGCGGCTCCTCACCTAAGAAACATAAAAAGCTCTTAAAACCGCGGGGACGGATCCTGCGATCCCGCCTCTCCGCCGTCAAAAGAGCTCAAAACAACATCTGATTAGCTGTACGGTTCGCTGTCATTTTTTATTAGACTTGAAGCCGCCTGCTTAACCTTTTCAACGCTACCTTCTATGACATCTTTAACACACAGATCCCGGCGCAGTTCTTCTCCGGATTTTGGTGCGAGAAACAGCGCAGCCGCCGCCCCGATCATTCCACCGATGATACCCCCGATAAAGAGCTCTTTTGCACCGAGTCCGCTGCACGATTTTTTCCCGTTTTCCGAACCCATGATCCATTCCTCCTTGGATTGCCTGATCTTTTATAATGACCGATTTTTTGATAGTGATCGTTCATGTTTCTCATCTTTATGGAAATTAAAACTATCCATTATCAGTATACCAATTTCGTCATGCATCGTCTAATGTTCGATTGTTTATTCGACAATATTGTGCGTTATTTGCATAAAAAGATGCTTTTCTTCAGAATTTTATTTTACTTGCGGTTTTGTGCTGCATATTTGATCAGCGTGTATTTCTTTTTCCCGCGCCGTATGAGGGTATATGCGCCTTCAATCCGGTCTTCTTCCGACAGGATATAGGACTGCTCAGTCCGGCGCAGGCCGTTTACGTAGATTGCTCCGTTCGTAATGTCTTCCCTCGCCTGTCGCTTGGACGTTGTGACGCCCGCAGCTACAACCAGGTCGATCAGTCTCTCCGGTGCATCTGACGGCGCCTCATACGTTGGCACATCCTTAAATCCCTGGCTGATTTCTTCAGCTGTGAGCCGCGAAACCTCGCCGCTGAAGAGCGCCTCGGAAATGTGTTCCGCTTCCTGCAGCGCTTTTTCACCATGAACCAGTTTTGTCATTTCCTGTGCAAGAGTCTTCTGCGCTTTTCTTTCCTCAGGATGCTGTTCCACTTCCACAGCCAAACTTTCTATTTGATCTTTTGAAAGAAAAGTGAAGTATTTCAGGTAATTGACAACATCGTCATCTGAAGCGTTGATCCAGAACTGATACCATTCATAAGGTGTGGTTTTTTCCGGATCGAGCCAGATGGCGCCGCCCATCGATTTGCCGAACTTTGTTCCGTCGCTCTTCGTGATCAGCGGGAAAGTCATCCCGAATGCCGGTTCCTCATGCCCCCGTCTCCGGATCAGTTCCAGCCCCGCTGTGATGTTCCCCCACTGATCGCTGCCGCCGATTTCCATTCTGCAGCCTTCCTTCTCATAAAGATTCAAGTAGTCATAAGACTGAAGCAGCATGTAAGAGAACTCGGTGAACGAGATTCCCGCCTCCAAGCGTGACTGGACCGAGTCTTTGGACAGCATATAGTTCAGCGGAAAATGCTTGCCGACGTCGCGGAGAAAAGCAATTGTCGAGAGATTGCCAAGCCACTCGATATTGTTCAGATAAGTAGCCTGACCATGCTCAAAGTCAAGGAATCGCGACAGCTGCTTTTTCAGACTTTGAGCGTAGCTTTCGACAACCTCGCCTGTATTGAGCTGCCGCTCCGTTGATCGTCCGCTTGGATCACCGATCATTCCCGTTCCGCCTCCCACAAGAGCGATCGGGTGATGTCCCGCCTGCTGCAGCCGCATCATAATCACGATAATGAGCAAATTTCCAGCATGGAGACTGCTTGCCGTCGGGTCAAAGCCGCAATAGAAGGTGATCGGTTTCTTAAGCGCTTCACGAAGCCCCTCTTCATCCGTCACCTGATTCATCAGACCGCGGTATTTCAAATCCTCAATAATGTCCATCTTCGCCACACCCTTCATCATCATTTGCCTGAGACCGGCAAAATAAAAAAGCCCTCCAAAAAAGGAGCGCTTTGCGCACGGTACCATCCTTCTGACTGCAAAAATGCAGCCGCTCAATCGCCATAACGGTCAGAACCGTCTTCCGCTACTTGGTTTCACGAAAGATGCTCGGGGAAGTAATTCGCTTGCTGCCCGCTGCCGGCTCGCACCATCCGCCGGCTCTCTGAAAAACAAATACAGCCACTACTGATTCCCTTCATTGCTTTTAAATATTGTAAAGTCATTTTCCCACGTTTTCCACGCTATGTCAAACAGAGATCGCCGTAAGTATGTCGTATTTGATGGCTGCATCTTCCCGTCAAAAAAAAGATCCTCCGACTGGAGAATCCTTTTATAGCCTATATTTTATCAACTGTTTGCCGCGACTTTGATTTCGCCGCCTGCTTCATCCACCGTTATCGATTTTGCCTGACCGTTTTCCAGCAGCAAATCGGAAATACTGTCTTCAACTTTTTCCTCCAGAACTCGGCGCAACGGCCGTGCTCCAAATTCCGGATTATAGCCGAGTTCGGCGAGTTTCTTCTTCGCGGCATCTGTAACGGTCAGCGTCAGGCCTTGTTTTTGCGCGGCTCTTTCAATATCATTCAGCATCAGGTCGACGATAGCCAGCAGATCATCCTTCGTCAAAGAATTGAACTTGACGATCGCATCAAACCGGTTCAGAAATTCCGGCTGGAAGTAGTTTTCCAGCTGCTTGATCATATCTTCCCGGCTGCTTGACGAACCGAATCCCAACGTTGCCGATTTGTTTCGAATCCCGGCATTGCTCGTCATGATGATGACTGTATCTTTGAAGCTGACCGTTCTTCCCTGGCTATCCGTCAGACGGCCGTCATCAAGAATCTGCAGGAACATATGCATCACGTCAGGATGCGCCTTCTCGATTTCATCAAGTAGAATAATGCTGTACGGTTTGCGGCGCACTTTTTCCGTCAGCTGGCCCGCCTCATCATGGCCGACATAGCCTGGAGGCGCACCAATCAGCTTAGAAACTGAATGTTTCTCCATGTATTCGCTCATATCGAGG
Source organism: Sporolactobacillus putidus (assembly GCF_014647035.1). Taxonomy (GTDB): domain Bacteria; phylum Bacillota; class Bacilli; order Bacillales; family Sporolactobacillaceae; genus Sporolactobacillus; species Sporolactobacillus putidus. Next base: position 251,770 of record NZ_BMOK01000002.1, read on the forward strand.
CGAATCATCGCATCGCGTTCACCAAACATTTCATTAGCGAGCGTCTTGGCAAGTTCCGTCTTGCCGACACCGGTCGGGCCGACAAACAGGAACGAACCAATCGGACGCGTTGTCTTTCGGAAGCCCGTGCGGTTTCTGCGGATCGCTCTTGCCACCCGCTCAACGGCTTCCTTCTGGCCGATGACCTTCTCGTTCAGATGATCGGCCAGATATCTCATCTTGTTCTGTTCATCGCTCTGCAACTTACGAACCGGAATACCGGTGCGTGTTTCAACGATCTGCTGAATCAATTCCGCATTGACAACCGCTTCCTTGCCCGTTACAGGAAGTTCAGCACCATTCGCCTTAATCTTTTCCAGCTGTTCCAACTGTTTCTGATAGGCGTGTTCCTGATCGCGAAGTCTTGCCGCCTGTTCGAATTGTTCATTCTTTGTTGCCTGCTCCTTAGCCGCAGTGATTTCTTCAATTTTCTTTTTAACACTTTCCGTATCAACCGGCGTCAGATTAAGATTCATCTTGGAACCTGCCTCATCCATCAGGTCGATTGCTTTATCAGGGAGAAAACGATCCTGAATATAGCGTGAGGAAAGGGCGACACAGGCCTTGATCGCTTCATCGGAATAACGGACATGGTGATAGTTTTCATATCTTGACTGAAGGCCTTTCAAAATCTGAACGGCCTCCTCCTGAGTCGGCTCATTCACAATGATTGGCTGAAAGCGCCGTTCGAGAGCGGCATCCTTCTCAATCTTTCTATATTCTTTCAATGTCGTTGCTCCAATGATCTGAAGTTCGCCGCGGGCGAGGGCCGGTTTCAGAATATTACCCGCGTCCATCGATCCGCCCTCGGCTGAACCCGCGCCCACAAGCAGATGCACTTCATCAATAAAGACGATAACGTTTTTGCGTTTCTCCAGTTCGGACATCAATTGCTTCATTCGCTGTTCGAACTGGCCCCGGATTCCGGTACCAGCCACCAAGGAAGAAACATCAATCAGATAGAGTTCCTTATTCGCCAGCTTTGCCGGAACTTTTCCTTCGACGATCTTAAGAGCAAGCCCTTCCGCAATCGCCGTTTTACCGACGCCAGGTTCACCGATCAGCACCGGATTGTTTTTATTTCTTCGGTTGAGCGTCTCGACAACCAGCTGAACTTCACGGTTGCGTCCAATGACTGGGTCGATTCTCCCCCTGCGTGCCGCATCCGTCAGATTGCGGCCGATTTGATCAAGGAAACCGCCCCTGTGGCCGCCTCCGCCCGCCGGATGCGCCTGCCCGCCGTCAAAAGCCATGCCGTTTTCCTGCGCCTTGTTTTCCCTGGCCGCGAAAGACGGCTGCATTAAGCTTTTGAACAGATCGTCAAATGGCGAGCCTCCGCCCTGAAAGAACGACGGCATATTCATATTGTTTCTCATTTTCGAATAGCATTCCTCGCAAATGTGTAATTGTTTCTGTTGACCATTAATCATAATATTCATTTCTATAACTGCCGGATTGATCTTGCATTCATCACAAAGCATCATACCGTACCTCCTTTGCTTTTCCAACGGCCAGTATGATCAACGCTCTTTCGTTTGACCATCTTTGACCTTATGTACCTATTATAGTCTGACCTTTTTTGACTTTCAAGTATTTGAATAAAAAAATTTTAACTTGTCTTCACATTCGTTTCTTCTCAAATTCCCTCCGATCAGATCAGCGCACGACCAGAAACGCCCCTGCAAGGAATTTTCCCTGCAGGGGCGATAAACCTGTCTATCGGCATTTCATCATCATTTATTTAACAATCATGACCGGGCAATCTGCCAGATGAAGAACTTTATTGCTGACGCTTCCAAGAATCACTTGCCCGAAGGCGCCCATTCCGCGATTTCCCATTACGATTAAGTCCATCTTCGTATCGTTCGCATAATCGCAGATTTCCTGCGCGGCAATTCCGTAGAGATGTTTCTTGTGAAATTTAGCCTTCGCGCTTTTGGATTCTTTTTCGATAATGCTCTCCAGCATTTGATTGCCTTCTTTTTCTTCAACTTCCTTCACATCTGCATCCAAAGACGGTCCTACCATTGAATAGAACGGAAAATATACCGGAGAAGGACTGACATAAATCAGAGTGATCTCCGCCTCTTTCTTGCCTTCCGCAATTGTAACCGCTTCCTTTACGGCGCGGGTAGCAGGTTCAGAACCATCGACAGGTACCAGAATTCTATACATTCTCACCACCAACCTTCCCATACTCTTTAATAATTCATCCATTATTTCTTCTTACATCTATACTATACCACGTTTCCGGAACTTTAAGTGTTATTTCAAAGTGAATATTATTTAACAATTCTAATTTAATTTTACATTTACAAACGGACATCTTTTTAAATATGCAAAGCCGTTATCAAAAAACTTCCCGAGCTTCATCGGAATAAAACACACGCTTAACCACCCGTTCAGACGAACGGCCGCCTTCAAGGGAGCAGAATTTCCGGAAAAAAGCTTCGAAATTTTCCGACGGCTGAAAGTCCGGGTTTTCTGTTTCTTGGACGGCCCGAATCACTGCGTCTGTCGTTCTGACAATCGGACCCGGAGCCTTATTTTCGAAATCAAAATAAAAACCCCGCAGAAAGTCACGGTACTTGTCAATATCATAGGCGAAAAAGATCATTGGACGCCTTAAATTCGCAAAATCAAAAAATACGGATGAGTAGTCGGTAATCAGGAGATCGGAAATCAGATAAAGTTCACGTATATCATCATATTGCGAAAAATCGAAGGCAAAACCCGCATAAGTGCCGAGATCGAGACGGCTTGCAATCAGGTAATGCATCCGCAGAATAACGACATAATCATCAGCCAGTCTGTCGCGCATTAGGTTCAGGTCCAAATGAAGGTCAAACCGATAGTGTTCCTCACTGTAAAACTGATCGTCCCGCCAGGTCGGCGCGTAAAGAATCACCTTCTTATCCCGCGGGAGCCCGCACTTCTCTTTGATTTTCCTGATGGCATTATCTTGATTCGCTTGATAAAGATAGTCATTTCGCGGATAACCCGTTTCAAGAATCGTTTTCCCGTAACCAAATGCACGTTTGAAAATGCCGGAGGAATAACGATTCGGCGAGATCAGGACATCCCACATCCCGGAATCTTTTACAAAATTTTTTTTATAGCTTTCCGCACTTGTTCCCGGTATAAGATAGTGTTCAATATCTGTTCCGAGCCGCTTCAGTGGTGTTCCGTGCCACGTCTGTAAATAAATCGTATGCTTTGATTTAGAAAACCACGATGGGAAACGGACGTTTGTCACCCAGTAGCGGGCGCGGCTCATCAGGAGCAGCCACTGCAGCGAGTAACGCCGGACATAGGGAATACCGTACTGTTCAAACAGTCCTTCATATTTCCGATTTGCGCTCCAGATCAGCCGGTACTCCCGGCAATTTTCCTTCATGTACTCATAGATCGCTCGCGGGTTGCAGCTGTACTGTCTTCCGAAGAAACTTTCAAACATGACCAGATTTTTGTCCGCGGGAAGAAGCCCCAGAAGCCTGAAACACCATTTGTAAACGCCGCGGAAGATAAAACGTTCCCATTTCTTTAAAAGAATACCCGATTGCGACTTCAGAGAAATTTTTTTTGACCCTTCCTTTTTCATCAATCTTTCACCTTCCGCAGGACATCCGGCTTTCCCGTTCTCATGAGTTCCGGCACTTGAAAAAGGACTCGCAGACTTTTTTAAAACCGGCGAATCAGCCTTCACTTAACCGGTTTGGGTGATTACTCGCCGAAGTCTGTTATCCTCTTCACATAACGAACGACGTTGCGACTTGAATGACCCTTCGAATACGCATTCCACTGAGCCGAAAAAACGGCCACTTTATCCAGGTTATACGCTTCATTTTTAATGAAGGAAACGATATCGCTGGTTGAGTACGCGACCGGGCCGGGAACCCAGTCCAGATAATTTTCCTGAAATCCTCTTTCTTCTCCGTAGTCCTTCAGATCATAAGGATAAAAGATCATCGGGCGTCCGAGCAGTGCAAAATCAACAGGCAGCGAAGAGTAGTCGGTGATCAGGATGTCGCTTGCCAGCAGCCATTCATTTACATCACCGTTGTTTGAACAATCAACGACGAAACCGCTGAGCCCGTCCGGTATTTGGAGGGAACCGCGGACGGCAGGATGAAGACGGATCAGGAGAATATAGCGATCGCCAAGGGAGCGCCTCATAAGATCCAGGTTAAGGCGAAGCTGAAAATGATCCCGTTCACGTTCTCGAAAGGTCGGAGCATACAGGATTTTTTTTTTCGGTCTCCGTTTTCTTTCCTGTTCAGTCGCTTTTTTCTCTGACAGAATCCGTCCGTTCAGAACATCCAGTGAAGCGGTGCTTCGCCGTACCAGTGCCGAAAAAGCTTTGTTATCGGAAAATCGCAGACGATCACGATAAGTAAAGAAGAAATCAGTCTGCGGTATCCCAGTACGCAGAATCCGGTCTTCTCCGATACCAAAGGACCGCATGAAGATATCAGCCATCTTCTCGGATCCGACAATCACTTTGTCGAAACGGCTGTAGACACGCCTGAAACGCCGTCTCGCGCGTTTCGATCTGAGAGCGGCCGACCGGTCTTCCAGTCCGAAGGTTTTCAGCGCCCCGGCCGCATGCCATAACTGAATACAGCGGACATCTTTCCTGAACCGGACAACAGAAAGAAAACCGAAATAATTATCGACGAAAACAGCTTTTGCCGTGGCCAGATGATAGGCTGAGCGCAGCATGGAGAGAGGATCAGCCGTTTCAAAAGGAACCACGTTCCCGCCATATTCACGAAAATCGGAAATACAGCTTTTTCTGCAGAGAAACACGAGATCGCAAGGAACGTGTTCGTGCCTGAATTCCTCGGCCACATATCTCGTATTCCCGCTGAAAGAAGCGACAAAAACGGTCTTATTCTTTTCCGGAAAGAGCTTAAAGAAAGCAAACAGTAGCCGAAAAAGAAACAGATAACTCTCAATAAACCATTCTCTAATCATTTTTTACCGAATAGAGATCATGTTTTATCTTTGTGGTTGAAATGCCGACCGTCCGGGGAAGATAGACGACCTCGCAGTGCTCCTTCAGAAAGTCAAACTTTCCCTTCCAGTCGTCGCCCATGACGAACACATCGACATCATAGTTCTGTACATCGTTGATTTTCTGCTCCCAATTGCTTTCGGGAATGACAAGATCCACATAGCGAATCGCTTCCAGAATCAATTTGCGATGTTCAAAGCTATGATAGGCCTCCTTATGTTTCATGGCGTTAAATTCATCCGTTGAAAGGCCGACAATCAGATAATCTCCAAGTTCTTTCGCGCGCTTCAGCAAATTTATGTGTCCGTAATGCAGCAAATCGAACGTACCGTATGTCAGTACCCTTTTCAATGATATCGCTCCCCGTATTTCTCATTCCATCTCTCAAAAAACAGCTCGTCCCGGGAATTCCCGACGCGTCAGAAAAAGACTTGTATGACTGAATCCGGTTATTAAGCCATTATAATTCCCTGACATGAAAAATTCAATCTGCCCGTGAAAATCCGGCCGCGCCAGAATGGGTCATTTGTGAAACATGATCTTAAAACATTTCTCACTTGCGTCCCCGTGATCATATGAAGTAAACATGGATCTGAATGCCTCCAGTTTGCTGCCATAAGTTTCTTTGAACCGGTCAATGTTCTGAAGTTCATGGATCAATTCATCATTGGTCAGACAGACCGGACCGGGCGCTTTCTCGATGATATCAAAATACATGCCGCGTAAATCATCGCGATATTGATCCAGATCATAGGTAAACAAAATAATGGGCCGTTCAAGAATGGCGTAGTCGAACATGACGGATGAATAATCTGTGATTAAGACATCGGCAATCAAATAAAGATCCCTAATATCGTCATAAGAAGTTTCATTGAAAACAAAACCCGCTGTTTTCTCTTCATCAATATGCACAGCATCGGCAACGTAATGATGAAACTTGACGAGCAGAACATAGTCATCGCTGAATAATTGTTTCAGTCTCGACAGATTCATCTCCATTTTGAAATGGTTCTTTACGCGCCATGTCGGCGCATAGAAAATCACCTTTTTGCCCGCCGGTATACCCAGCCGTGCTTTAATCTCGAGGATTTTTTCGGGATGATTGTCATAGAACAATTTGTCATTTCTCGGATAGCCGGTCTCGATCACCTTGGCTTTGTGCGCAAAAGCCCGTTCCGCAATGTTTTTGACATAATCGCTTGGAACGCACAAATAATCCCAGCGTCTGTTCTTTGCCAGATACATCTCCATGTGTTTCCCAGGTCTTATTTCCCCTGGAACATCAAGTCCGAGAGTTTTCAGGGGCGTTCCGTGCATGGTCTGAAGCTCAACCGCATGCTTTCTTTTCTGATAAAAGTCCGGAAAGTTGACGTTATTGACAAAATATTTGGCTGTCCCCATATAGTAGTAGTATTTTAACGAATGCATTCTGACTTTTCTTGCATGCCCCTCAATATGCGTCAGAGGATCCCGCAAACTCCACACCGTTTTGTATTCCGGATAATTCGTATCGATATATTCATACAGCGCTCTTGGATTGCACTCAAAATTTTTGCCCCAGTAACTTTCAAAAATAACCGTTTTTTTCTTCATCGGCAGCAATCGGGCAACAGGATAGAAAAGTTTCCTCAGAACAGCGCGGCGTACCCTCCCCCGCTCTATCCATCCCCATTTTGCTTCAAGGTTGAGAGAAAGCAAATGCTCCTCAGTGTGCCTGAATTCATAAATCACATGATGGAACAGAACGGAAACCGGTTCCTTGAGCAGATGGTCGGAATAAATCGCGAAGTTTTGAGAAGGAGCCCCATCGTGCGGACCATCAGTCAGGAAAAGGCTGAAAGCCGTATGTTTCAAGTTTTCCGGGTTCATGTCTTGGCCCAGATCAATCCATCCTTCAAGAACCGGACGGCCAAATGAATCCGTATGATTCGTCTGATTGAGCGAAAAATGATGTGCCTCGCCCTGATCATTTGAGAGAAAGAGCAGCTTCATATTGGCCGTCTTCTCCTTCATGCGGCCAATCGGAAAGGGAGCCGCAACGGACATTTTGACCATCTTTTTATTAAAACCAGCCACTTCGAGCAGCTCGGCCCCATAATTTTGAACGAGAAGATACGTGTGTCCGCTGAGATGCGCTCTGACCGCCGCTTCGGCAAAACCGATGTCTCCAATTGTTTCATTGTCTTTTGACAGGACGACCGGACTTTTTGTCCCGTCCTTCATTGAAATGGAAACATCCCACTCGCCAAAGCTTTTTTCTTCTGAAAAAGTCCGAACCGGAACACCGATTTCAAACTGAGATTGTCCGGCTTTCAGAGGAAAACTGAGGCGCAGACCGCTCTTTTTATGTTTGATGCTCAGGCTGTCTGCATGATCAGGATCGGAAACACGGCCGAGAAGATGGATTTCGGTCCGGTCGATGGCAACATTTTTGATGACGTTGTCTATTTTTTCCTTGATAAGGTGCAAATCCCAGTTGCCGCTGTATGCCGTATGAATGACCTGCCTGGCATCGCTGACAAAGTCCGCCCGCGCCTTGATCCCTCCTACAGGAGACCCGACCAGAAATGTACGTGTCAGCCCGCCCGCCTGTATTTTTCCTTCGATCACATAACTGCCGTAAGGAATCTGATCAAATGGAGCAGTGTCGAATGGAATGGACAGAGTAAAACCGGACCAGTTGTAGTTATACACAAACTTAAAAGGCATATATTTTTTTTTCGCTAAAACCCCGTACATGATTGTATTCGACAGGCATCGTCTCATTCCAGTCTGCTCAATCGGCAGCCTGAAACCGGTCTCTTCATTCACCAGGGAAAATTCCATCTTTACGTCCGATCGATGAGGGACATCGATCTTTTCAATGTAACCGTACCCTTCAACAGTCAGCTGCCGCCCCTGCCAGAACACTTTGCGTGTTTTCCGCTTCACCTGCAGGTTGTCGTCGATCATAAGCACCGTCTGCGGCACCTGCTCATGATACAGATAGTTCGCATAGTAATGACCGTCATGACGCACGATTTTGCACCGACTCATCTCGCCGCTTCGCTGATAGCCGAGCAGACGAAGCACTCTCTGTTTGTCCTTTTTTTTCACAAAAAAATACTTCATCCGGTCGATCGGCCAGAGCTGAAGCAAACTTTCTTCAGGAACGGTTTGCAGATAGCGGGACACTCGCTCCAAGTACAAATCGATATAAGTATCATCCGCTTCATCCAGTTTGTCCAAATATAATAATAAATCGGTATTTAAAATTTTATAATCTTTCGCAGCTTTCAGTCCGCCTTCAATACGATGTTCCTCGAAAAAAGTGTTCAGCAGGTCCACCGCTTTTAAACGGTCCGTCAGATTTCTGATATCCGTTCGATTCTGTGTGATCGACTGATCGCCGAAATCCCGTGAGCGCCAGTAATAGACGATATCATCCAGAACGTCTACCGAATTCGCCAGATAATGGGCGGGAAAAGTCACCGGAATATCCTCATAAAGCATGTGCTCCGGAAAAGACAGGCGGTGTCCCTCCCAAAACGACCTTCGATACAGTTTGTTCCAGGCGGTTGTATCGTAAATGAGTTCATGGTCTCTTGTAATATGCGCCTTCAGCTTTTTCCTTGAGAAGACTTTCTGGTGAAGAACCGAAGGAAATTCTTTGAATGAATTGAAACGGACAACGTTCCCGATGACCATGTCCGAATGGGTTTCTTCAACCAGAGCGTACATTTTTTCGTAGGCTTCCGGATCCACAATATCGTCTGAATCGACGAAAGCAATGTATTCGCCCTTTGCAAACTGCAGCCCGAAATTTCTTGCCTGGCCGAGACCCCCGTTCGGTTTGTCATATGCAAAAAAATGGGCGTGCTCGCTCGCGTAGCGGTGCATGATCTTACCGCTCCTGTCCGTTGAACCGTCATTAACCATAATGACCTCGAAATCCTTGAAAGTCTGCTTGTCCAAAGAATCCAGGCAGTCCTCCAAATAGCGCTGCACATTATATATTGGAACGATAACGCTGATTTTCGGCACTTTCATGTCGACAAAAACCTCTTTCTCTATAAAAATAATTCCTCCACACTTGAATCTGTATCCCGGATTAAGCGGATAAAGCCGAAATTGATTTTATGATCACTATTCGTTATTATAAATCAACATCCGGCCTCCCACAAACAGAATTAAAAATATACATATTTTGTATGCCTGTTAATGATATAATCTATAATGATTAACTGGGAAGCTAGTATGGACGAGGAGTGTAGACGATGAATATTGCTGTGCTGATTCCTTGCTACAACGAGGAACTGACGATCGGCAAGGTGATTGGTGACTTTAAGCGGGAGCTCCCTGAGGCGGATCTCTATGTTTATGACAATAACTCGACAGATAAAACAAGTGAAATCGCGAGAGAGAGCGGAGCCATTGTTGTTGAAGAATATCGCCAGGGAAAAGGCAACGTGGTTCGTTCGATGTTTTTCGATATTGATGCGGATTATTACGTCATGGTTGACGGAGATGACACTTATCCCGCCGAAGCTGTACACGAATTGATTGAGCCGCTGATCAGCGGCAGGGCCGATATGACGATCGGCGACCGGCTGTCTAACGGAACTTATGAAAATGAAAACAAAAGAGCCTTTCATAATTTCGGCAACACACTGGTCAAAAGCCTGATCAACAGACTCTATCAAAGCCGTATCAACGACATTATGACCGGTTACCGCGGATTCAACAGACTGTTTGTCCGCTCATTCCCCGTAACGAGCACCGGGTTTGAAATAGAGACAGAACTGAGTATTCACTCGCTTGATAAACGTTTTAAAATTGAGGAAATTCCGATCGACTATCGTGACCGCCCAAGCGGGAGCGAATCGAAATTAAATACATTCAGCGACGGCATCAAAGTGATAAAAACCATTTTTACACTTTTCAAAGATTATAAACCGCTGGAATTTTTCTCAATCTGGGCCGCTCTGCTTGCGGTTCTAAGTTTAGTTGCCGGAATTCCCGTCATCGCTGAGTTCGTCAGGTTCCATTACATCTACAAAGTTCCTTCCGCCGTTCTGGCCGTGGGACTGATGCTCATGGCCATGCTTTCGCTTGTCTGCGGACTCGTACTGGATACCGTCGTAAGCAATGCCAGAAAACAGTACGAAATGGAACTGCACCGCATCTACGATTTACTCAGAACCGAACATCAATTAGAAAAGAGCAGGTCATAATCGATGAATAAGCAAACGCTGCTCCAATTCGCTGCCAGTCTGATTGCCGGCGTGATTATCGGAACGGGATTTTCGTTCCTTTCGCATCCGGCAGGGCAGATCTCTCCATCCTTTGTGATTTTGTCTGCCGTAATCGGGAGTTTTCTCAGCTTCGGTGTGGTCAGTAACGTTTTTTTTAAACCCTACAGGCTGTTGAGCAAGAAGATGAAGGGGTATTCTTTTCTATTCCTCCTTCTGCTTGCCGGCGCTCTGACTGCGGCATTGAAAGTGCCCCATTTCTATTTATCAGATTATGGTCTCCTTGTAACGGCCGCTGTTTACGGCGCAGCTTTCCTGTTTCTTTTATTCCTGCTTCTTGCGATCGTACGGCTGACCATGATGCTTCCTCGGCCTGATAAAGCCTCCGCACCTTCGAGGTGGTCTGTGCTTCTCTATTCCGGCCTGCCGGTTGCGCTGTCTCTGCTCTATCTCTGGGCTTTCTTTCCCGGCATTCTGATGACGGATTCAATCAATCAGTGGCAGCAGGCACATTCCACGTTTTTCAACGACTGGCACCCCGTGATGATGACCTGGATCATCCTCCTCACAACCAAAATATGGGATAATCCTGCGGCCTTTGTCATTCTGCAGCTTATAACCGCCGGCTTGATCACCGGGTACGTCATTTATGCATTTAGAAAAATGGGCGTCAACAGATGGCTGATTACCGCCGGATGGCTTTTTCTTGTTTTTTTCCCGCTTAACGCGCTCTATTCGGTGATCATATGGAAAGATACGCTGTTCTGTTATTTTCTTCTTCTGCTGACGACCGCGCTGATACAGATCATCCGCTCTGAAGGAAAGTGGCTCAAATCTTATGTTCATCTTTTCATTCTTTATCTTGCGATAGCGGGCATGATTTTTTTCCGCCACAATGGCTGGCCGGTACTTCTGGCTCTATTTGTCATCTTTCCGTTTTTTTTCCGGAAAAATTATCTGCGGATGTACGCCGTTTTTATGGCGGCGGCCGTTACTTTCCTGATCGTGACGGGTCCCGTTTTCAGCTATTTCAAGGTGTTTCCCGCGGACAAACTTGAATCTCTTGCCATACCCGTTCAGCAGATCGGCGGTATTATTAAAGACAACGGAAAGATGACCGCGGCGCAGAAACACTATTTCAGCCATATTTTTCCATTGAACCGCTGGGAAAAAACATATGATCCGACGCAGGTTGATCCAGTTAAGTTTTCTCCAGAATTCAATAAAAGTTACATTAGACAAAATCTATCCGGATTCGCAGTGAACTGGTTCGCAATCGTCCGTCAAAACCCCGCTGCGGCTACAAAGGCTTTTTTTAATATGGAACAGCTTGTTTACAAGCTTAATATTCCGCAAAACCAGATGCGTCCGATTTTCCGATACAAAGCGTTCAAGAGCTTCCGCCCGGTTTATTTCCTGTCTGCAAAAACGGTAAAACAATATCATATTCATTACAAGACATTCTATTATTCCGAGTACGGCACGCAGTACGCAAATACAGGGCTGGCCTCAATCATTGAGCGGTACAATTCCTTCTTTCTTAATGGAATGGCAAGGGTGCTCGTGCTTCCAGCTCTCTACCTCTACCTGACTCTATTATTATTGTTCGTCATCGTATTGAAAGGTCAGTGGAAACTGGCTCTCGCGGCTTTGCCAGCCGTACTCAACCTGGGAACCATTTTTGCGGCCATTCCCGCACAGGACCCGCGCTATCTGTTCAGCAACTACCTGATTATCCTGCCGTTTTTCTTACTGATCCCCCTGATCGGCGGAAAGAGTGAAAAACATGCTTAGAGAGATGCTGGATTCCCTTTCAAGAAACCGCACAGGTATCATGCTCATTATCACGGCGGCGTTGTCGACAGCCGTCGGGCAGATGCTTTGGAAACTATCGCAGCATTTTCCTGATGCCTATCTCATTGTTGGGTTCTTCTTTTATTTTTGCGGGGCTGTTCTGATGATTGTTGCTTTTCGATTCGGCGATCTTTCGTTGCTTCATCCTTTGCTTAGTGTCGGTTACATCTTTTCAATCATTCTCGGCAGCTTTTTTCTCGGGGAGAAGCTGTCGATTGTGCAGATTTCAGGCATTATGATTATTTTTGCCGGTGCTTCCCTGATCGGGGGCGGCGACAAATGACAGAAGCCTTTTTGTTGATTTCCATGACCCTCCTTGGTTCGTTGGGAGGCTTTTTCTTCAAGCGCTGCACATCGCGCGGGCTCAGTCTTTCACTTTACTTTGCCGTCAATCTCGGGATCGGCGGCGCGTTTTATGTTGCCGGCGCTATGCTCAATATTTGGCTATTGAAACTGCTTCCTTACACGATTGTTTACCCGCTGACCGCCGTCACTTATATCTGGACGCTTGTCTTTTCTTACTTCTTTCTGTCTGAAAAAATCAGCAAGAGAAAAATGTTCGGCGTTTTTCTGATTATTTTGGGCGCTTGTCTGCTTGTAGTAAAATGAAAGAGGTACAATCAACAATAGTCAACAATTTCGCGAAAAGAGTGATGGACTTTTGACTGCGTTCCTTTCCCGATTAAAAATTTCTTCCAAAAATCAAACCGTTCTGCTTGAAGGCAGATGCGATAAAAACACGGTTGCGGGTTCCCTGCTGCTTGAAGAGCGCATCAAGGGAAATGATTTATTTATTCCGCGAGACTTGCGCATCCCTTGCAAGATGAAGCACGGTGTTTTCAGAGCTGATTTTGATCTTTCGCTGCTTTCCGATCTGGAAAGCAGCACGGATCTATGGGATTGTTATTTCGTCGGCGAAGGTGAGAAACAGAACATCGTTTTTTCCCAAAAGGGTGAAGACAAATATCCGGCGTCAACCGGTTGTCTGTCGATCGTCTTTTACAAAAACGCGAGTCTGAATCTCTCGATCTCCGTTAGAAAAAACGGAGCTAATGGGGCGAGTCTACACACGATGGCAGGGAATTCAGGCATCTATCAGCTGAGCGGAGAACTGGCCGGGATAAACAGAAGATCATTTCAGCACGCTTATCTTGCCATCAGAAGAAGAGACAATAAAAATTCGATCCAGTACAAATATGAGACAACCTTACCGCTTGTTTTTCATTCTGATCATCACTGGGCCGTAAGCATACATAAACAGTCCGTTTTCCCTGATTCCTCAATTGCCCATGAAGAAGTATGGGATTTATTTGTCAAGCTAGAAAACGATTCGAATGATTGTTCGCTCTATCTTCCGCTTAGAAACAAGGCAACGTTTGACGACGATTATTCGGTTATCGATCGGAATGTTTTCTATCAGGCGAAATTTTATATCAATAAAAAAGGCTGTATCGGCCTGTGGGTGAAAAGAATTCCCCGCTATTTTGAATTAAAAAACCTGACATTCGACGATGACGGGCAGTTAAACGTTCTATGCAAAAGACTGCAACATGAAAAGATCATCGGAGCGAGGCTGGAGATCAGCACTGAAAAATGGACCGAACGTTTCAGCGGTTTCTCCTTGGAAGGTTCCGTCGAAGAAGGAATGACGGCGACCCGCCTCACTTTTCCGGCCGGACACCTGAATGCTCTCTATAAGATCGAAAAAGACGACCGGTTTATGGTCATGATCCGGATTGAAGATCTTATGACGCGGGTTCAAACATGGATGCCATTGTTCATCGATGGCGAGCCTGTTATCAGAACGCGCAAACTGGACCTGACCCAAGAGCTCGCTGCCGCCGTCAAACTGACACGGCAGCGTGGAATGGACGTGATCATTGCGGATCGCGTCTCAACAACCTTTCATCACAAGGGTCCGGTGAATCTGGCTATTCTAGGAACGTGTTATACACGCGGGGCTTTTAATTCGAGTCCCTACTTTAATCCCGGTTACAAGGAAAAGTATACGATCACGTTTACACAGTTTCACTCAAGCATCCCCAGTCTGATGAGCCGGCCTGTTTCTTTCCCGGAAAACTTTTTCGATGACAAAAAACCTATAGAAAAAGATTATCTGGCCTGTGATTTTGAAAAGCTCTTTTTTGACAGGCTGTCCGAAACAAAGGCTGATTATTTTCTTTTTGATCTCTATCCGGATGCCGTCCGCGATCTGGTCGTTTATGACGATCAGCACATGATCACAGGCAGCTTTTACTTAAGAAACCGCGCGTTTCTGCAGTCGCTGGCCGGAAAAGCCCGTTTCATTTCTCATGATGATGAAAAGGAATTTTTAAACTACTGGTGCCCGGCAGCCGACGCTTTTGCCGACAAAATCGTTCAGTTCTTTCCTCAGGAGCGGATCGTTCTGCAGAAGGCGCGAATGATCAATCGTTACTTCGATAAGAATCATCAAATTAAATATTTTGACGATCAGCTGGATCTTGTGAAAAGAAGTAATATGTACTTTCAGTTTATGGAGTCCTACCTTCTGCACCGTCTGCCGCACATTCACACAATCGATCTGAATCATTACGGGTATATCGGCAGGTTCGACCACCCCTACGGACAGTCAACCAATCATTATGAACCCGACTATTACCGAAAACTGATTCAGGAACTTGATAAGATTGTCACCGGACAGGATCAAACGGAGAACAGCCGAAAAAACTAAAAAGAGAGACACCCCCTGCCATCAGAACAAAGGCAGGGGCGTCTCTTTTTATGCCTTAAACACCCAGAACTTGCTAAGAATAAAGTTGAACACCAGTCCGACCAGTGTACTGACCAGTTTATTGACATAGAGAGGCAGGAAAAGCAGGCCGTGCATCACAAAAAGTGTCATCAGCAGGACCGCCAGATTAAGGATCGTGAATCTGATGAAACGCGATTTGGTCCTGACTGAACCCGAAAAGGTGAATCTGGAGTTCAGAAAATAACTATTCAGCATGCCTGCTCCGTAAGAAAGTATCTGCGCAAACACGTAAAACACAAATAGAAAGTGCGTCAGCAGTACAAAAACGATAAAATCAACCGCGGTATTCAATACGCCTACAGTTCCGAACACGGCGGCCTGTTTGACCCAACGCAGCTGGGCCTGAAGTCCTGCGCGTTCCTCCGGTGATCGTGATTGAGTTTCATTCATGGCCGACCGTTTCCTTTATTTTCAATTCGTCCATGGTGCTGATTTCCACCGAATATCTCGGACGTCTCTTCGTCTCCTTAAATATTTTCCCGATATACTCGCCGATGACGCCGATCGCAATAAGCTGCATGCCTCCAACGATCCAAATGGACAAAATCAGAGATGTCCAGCCGCTGATCGTATGGTCGAGCAGCCAGACGGCAATTGAGTAGACGGCGATGCCGGCACCGATCATCACTAAGAAAAAACCAAGCCAGGTCACCATTTTTATCGGAACAATACTGAATGAAGTCACGCCGTCGATTGCAAAAGCGATCATTTTTTTTAAAGGATATTTCGATTCGCCGGCAAACCGCTCTTTGCGATTATAATAAACCCTGGCCGTTTTAAACCCTAAGAGGGGAATGATGCCGCGAAGAAAAATATTTTCTTCCTTGTATTTCTCAAACTCGAGAATCGCCCTCTTGCTCATCAGCCTGTAGTCTGCATGATTGGGAACAAGTTTAACGCCCATTTTATTCATCAGTCCGTAAAAAGCAAGCGCCGTGTTTCGCTTAAAGAAAGTATCCGTTTCGCGTTTGTCCCGGACACCATAGACAATGTCGCAGCCTTCGTGATACTTATCTATGAATTCATAAATCGCGTGGACGTCATCCTGAAGATCGGCATCAATGGAAATGACGCAGTCGGAAAATTTGCCCGCCGTTTCGATTCCGGCAACAAGCGCACCTTGGTGGCCGAAGTTTCTGCTGAGTTTCAGGCCCTGCACAAAAGGGTTTATTTTGGTCTTTTGTTCGATAATTGCCCATGTCCTGTCTTTGCTTCCATCGTCAACAAAGAGAATGACGCTGTCCGGCCTAATTCTTTCTTCCGTGACCAGATTGCTCATGATTTCCGTAAGCTCTTTTGTTGTTTCATCAAGAACTGCCTCTTCATTGCAGCATGGAACGACAATGGACAACAGCGGTAATTCTTTTCTCACGATTAAACACTCCTACTTTAATTATAACCATTGTTTCGTCATAACAAGAAAAAATATAATGATCCATTAAAAAAATTTTCAGATTGTCCAAATGGTACTTCCAAGATACTACCTGCCATCCGTTCGCGTGTCAATTCTTTTTGAATAAAATATAGCGGTAAGTCCTGCCGCTCATCTTTTGAAGCTGCTCTGCAGCCACATGATACACTTTGTAAATACCGGGGATTTTCAATCGACCCGCCTTGGCGCTTTCCTGCGCTCTGACAACGACGAATTGCGTTTTTCCCTCTCGGATATAACGGTTTTGCTCATCCATATTTTCAGGATAGATTTTATACTCAATATTCTGTTTCTCAAAGTAACGCGTGCTCGGAACGATGTTGGAAGCAAGATAGAACCCTCCGTCCAAAAAACCGTAGTTCAGCAGTGTGGGATGCCGTTCCCGGTTAATAATTGCCGCAAAGTTCTTCTGGACTGAGGGTTTCCTGACAAAAAACTTCGATGCCTGAATATTTGTGTTGTAACCAAAACATATGAAAAAAGCCGTGACAGCGAAAATGATGGGCGTCAGCCATTTATTTTCCCTGATTATATTATTGGCCCAAGTGCGCCCTGAATCCTGCAACAATCCTCCGATCGCAATAAGACCGAACAGCGCGAGCGGCGTGATGATCAGAAAATAATAGACATATTGTCTTCCGCCTACATAAACGCCGAGAATCAAACCGGCAGCAAAGCAAAAAAAGGTCCATTTTTCCTCCATAGACCGAAAGTATCTCCAGGTGAACAAGAAAAAAGTCATTCCTGTCAAAATCATGACTTCGCTGACTAAATTGTGACCGAGCGCTGTTCCGACAGCCAGTGCGCAATTAATTAGTTTAGCCGGAACGCTCAGCTGCGACGAATAGGCGGACATATTAAATTTAAAATAAACGCCGAACAGCGCCTGAATTCCGTGATTGACTCCGAAATAAACAAACCAAGGCAAGCTGGCCAGGGCGAGCCCCACAAAAGTATACAGCGCGGCGTGCACCAGTTCTCGCCATTTTCTTTTTCCCGAATAGACAAGCAGAACAATCAGGTAGAAACCCATCCACCCGCCAAGCAGCGTGAACTTAATCCAAAGGACACAGCCAAGGGTCAGTCCGCTGACTAAATAAAAAACTTTGCTGAATGGTTTTCCGTGACACAATTTGAAATGTTTCAGCATCAAGTATAAAAAGAACAAGACTAACGGGATCGCAAACTCTTCGGCGCTGCCCCCATAGTAAAATGCCGACCGATTGAGGATCAGTAATGGAAATAGCAATGAGATGAGCGCCGATGGCATCCTGTTTAAGTAGAGACAGGCAGTCTTGAACGCGAGCAGAATGTTGAAAAACATGGCCAGGCTCTCAAGCAGATAGACGCCGAAAAAACTAGTATGCGACATCAAATAAGCCAGTTCGTATATTGTGTAGAGTAGCGGCCCCTTTTGTTCGAAAAGATCTTTATACGGTACAAGCCCGTAGGCCATTCCCTTTCCCACCGTAAAAAAAGCATTCGCGTCATCCCAATTATTGAGAGCAAATAAGGGGGAGGATTGTGTAAAAAAAAGCATGATAAAAAAAGCGTACAAAAATAAAAAGCCGATTATACCCCCCTGTGTCTCTAATTCATTAATGCTTCCATGAAAAGACTTTCCGCTGTTTTTGAGGAACATTGATCGTACACACACTCTCTTAAGATTTATCGTGTCCTTAACGCGCTGAAGCCGTTCTGCAGTCAACCGGCTGTATTATATATTGAACAAGGCCGATGTTGCCACCAGCCTTCGTTGTCATTTCTTTTATTTTAGAACAGCGCTCACAACTGCTCATTAATCAGTCTTTTGTGAAGACCATCCAAGTAGCGGAGCATATTGTCCCGAAGATCTTCACGCGAGAGCGCCATTTCAATGTTGGACTCAATAAATCCCAGTGTTTCACCGACGTCATAACGTTTGCCTTCATAAGCGTATCCGTATACTTTTTCAATTTCGTTCAGCTTGGCAATCGCATCAGTCAGCTGGATTTCTCCGCCCGACCCAATTTGCTGTTTATCGAGAAAACCGAAGATGGCCGGCGTCAGTATGTAGCGGCCAATGATTGCCACGTCGGAAGGAGCTTCTTCGACAGCCGGCTTCTCAACGAATCCGCGGATATCATACAATCTGCCCTTCTGCGCAGCCGGATCGATGATACCGTAGCGATTGGTCTCATTTTTCGGGACTTTTTTCACCGCAACAATACTTGACTGGACTTGATCAAACTGATCCGTCATCTGTTTCAGGCACGGAGGATCGTTCTGGATAATGTCGTCGCCAAGCAACACGGCAAACGGTTCATTTCCGATAAACTTTCTTGCACACCAGATCGCATGGCCCAATCCGCGCGGTTCCTTCTGCCGGATATAATAAATGTCGACTTTAGCCGGCTGGCGAACTTTCTCAAGCAGATTATATTTTTGTTTGCTGATCAGATTTTCTTCAAGCTCGAATGCGTTATCGAAGTGGTCTTCAATCGCACGTTTTCCTTTGCCTGTAACAATAATGATGTCTTCGATGCCCGAATGAACCGCTTCTTCGACAATGTACTGAATCGTCGGTTTATCAACGATCGGCAGCATTTCTTTAGGCATCGCTTTCGTTGCCGGCAGGAACCGGGTTCCAAGCCCTGCGGCCGGGATTATCGCTTTTCGTACTCTTTGCATGTCCCTTCACACCCCTGACTATGTCCTTTGAAACAGTTATCCTCTTTTGCCGGCTGCTCAAAGATCTGAAAGAAAATGTCAAATCCGGTTCAGCGCGAGGGAAAAACCGCAGAGGTTTTGCATCCCTGGCGTAACTCGGCCGGCAATAG
This sequence comes from Sporolactobacillus putidus, assembly GCF_014647035.1. Lineage (GTDB taxonomy): Bacteria > Bacillota > Bacilli > Bacillales > Sporolactobacillaceae > Sporolactobacillus > Sporolactobacillus putidus. The sequence continues at coordinate 270,956 of NZ_BMOK01000002.1, forward strand.
TAGTATACCTTATTTCGGACGTCCCTTACTATAATAATGGGAAAGTTTTCATATGGAATTTTTCACCCTTTTCAGACACCTAATCATAAGTTCTGACAATCAGCGCATTCGGTAAAATACATGGATATGATCCAGCTTCAGCGTCCCGGCCGTTCATTTTTTCTTATAAAAATTTTGGCCGCGGTTCAGCCATACAGCTGACCGGTTTCTCTCCGGAACAAGCGAGTCATGACCGAAAATGAATGCCGGCGTTTTCAAGACATAGAAAAGCAGCCGTTTCTCGGAACTTGTTCAGTAAAATTTCCAAAATCGTCAATGAACAGGAACACGTGGGGGAAAAATGAAGCGGAAGGAAACTAATAAACAGCAGGTAAAATTTTTTAACGGCTTTTGAACATTTCAACGGGATTGGAGATAAAATGATAACGACTTTAACACTGAACCCATCACTTGACAAGCTTCTTGAAACCGATGAAATCAAGGTCGGGGAAACGAACCGGACACGCGTATTGTCACTTTCTGCGGCCGGAAAAGGCATCGACGTTGCAAAAGTGCTTCGGGATCTGGGCTGTGCTGTCAGTGCGACTGGATTCCTTGGCGGTGATGTCGCCGATCTGTTTGTTCGCAGCTTCGAAGAAGAAAAAATCGAAAACTGCTTCGTCCCCATCCGCGAATCCACCCGGACCAACATTCAGCTTTTCGAGAAAAACGGAAGGCGGACGGAATTGCTTGAGAAAGGTCCATCCGTCAGTGAAGAGGAACGTGCCTCTTTAATTGAGAAATTTAAACATCTGGCGGAAAACAGTGCCGCCGTCACGATTTGCGGCAGCGTTCCCGGGGGGATAAGCGAAGATTATTTTCGCGAACTCATACGTTCGGCAAAGCTGCCCGGTGGATTTGTGATCGTGGATACCTCCGGAGTCTGGCTGAAGAGCGCGGTTGAAGAAAAGCCCGATCTCATCAAGCCAAACAGAATTGAGATGCTCGGGCTGATGGGAAGGGAACAGGCGGGTGATGACGAAATTATCGCGTTTGCCCGGAAAGTCGTCAATGACGGCATTCATTATGTACTCGTTTCTCTAGGAGGGGACGGAGCGATTCTGATTTGCAGCAAAGGGGTCTGGCGCGGAAAAGTTCCGGATGTTCCGGTCAAGAGCACATTGGGCTGCGGGGATTCGATGGTCGCATCTCTTACCGTATCGCTCATCGAGAAACATCCGCCCGAAACGATGCTGCTTCACTCAATCGCTCTTTCAGCCGCTAATGCGATGACCTTTGACACCGCGCATATTCATTTGAATGATTACAAAAAGCTGCTGACTGAGTGCTCGGTTGAAAAGATCGACGGCTGAGCAGGATCACGGCTTTCCCCCAAAAATGAACAGAAGCAGGCATCTGCCTGCTTCTGTTCATTTTTTCATCAACTGTGTCTGTCTTTTAGTAAAGATTGCCCTTTAAGTGCATCAAGGGCAAACGCCGACCAGCTTTCCAGCCGTTCATAAATCCCGGGATCGGCAAGCTCATCCATGTTCATCCACTTGCCTTCCAGTTTTTCTTTTTCATGAACGGCAATCTTCGCCGATACGGGCAGGTCGATGACAACCAAAATGCCGACATGTACGCGGCCGACTTCAGCGGCATCGTCATTAATCAGACCAATCGTCCGGAATTCCAGTTTTCCGGTGTCCCGGATCTCCAGTTCCTCATTCAGTTCCCTTGTCAGATTATCCAAAAAAACTTTTTTGAAATGAGACGCCCCACCGACCTGATTCATGTGGCCCCCCACTCCAAGGGAAATCTTGCCGTGGAGACGCGATTCACCGCCTCCGCCAAGCCGCTTGTATGTAAAAAACTGAGTTCCTTTGCGCAGAACGGCATAGGGTATCGGCTGCTTATATTCCGGATCTTCTTCCGCATCGCCGCGGCGCATGATTTTGTAGCTCTCGGCCATTCTCTTCTCAATAATTTCAATTTTTTCCGGTTTTGTCTCCATTCCCTGAAACGTCAGATCATGTCCTGTCCCGGTGCCGAAAAGAATATCTCTTTTGACTACGATAATTGGTTCATCCATTTTCCCCATTTTAATCCCCCAAATAAAACGTTCTCTAGTTAGAGTGATCGAAGTTTGAATCATTGTCAAGGCGTTTGAATAAAATGAACAAACCGGTCCCGTTAGACCCGCTTGTTCATGCGTTTATCATGATTCAACCATTTCTCCTCCCCCGACGTGAAGCACCTGCCCGGAAACATAGCCTGAATCGTCGGAAGCAAGATAAACAAAGGCGGGAGCCAGTTCAAACGGCTGCCCTGCCCGTTTCATCGGCACCTCGGTTCCGAAAGTTTCCACGTTCTCGGGTGCAAAAGTCGCCGGAATCAGAGGTGTCCAGATCGGGCCCGGTGCAACGGCATTTACCCGGATACCCTGCTCGATCACATTTAGCGACAGAGCGCGGGTGAATGAGACGATCGCCCCTTTCGTCGCCGAATAGTCAATCAGGTTTTTTGAACCGCGGTACGCAGTGACTGAGGCCGTATTGATAATCGAGCTCCCCGGTTTCAGATGAGTGAGGGCTTCTCTTGTTAAGTAAAAGAAGGAAAAAATGTTTGTCTGAAACGTGGTCAAAAGCTGTTCGTCACTGATTTCAAGCAGGCTCTTTTTGACAAACTGCACGCCACAATTGTTTACAATAATATCCAGTCTCCCGAATTTATTGATCGTCCGGGCGACCGCCAGTTTGGAAGACTGCGAATTTCTTAAGTCCGCGCGAATAAGGAGGCACTCGCTTCCTAGCGCTTCAATACGCCGCTTCGTCCAATCGGCATCCTGGTCTTCGTCCAAGTAAACAATGGACAGTCGTGCGCCTTCCTTGGCAAAAGCCAGGGCAACCGCACGACCGATTCCACTGTCCCCTCCCGATATTATGGCGACTTTCCCGGTGAGTTTTCCGCTTCCTTTATAGTCCGGACTTTCCGAAATCGGCAGTGGGTTCATCACATATTCGAACCCGGGCTGGCGATCCTGATGCTGCGGCGGGAACGTCAGAATCTGCTCTTTTGTAACCATCTTTTTCCCAAACAATGGATAATAGGGATACATTTTAACCATCCTTTCCTCAATCTACAACGGTTGTCTTATGTTGCCCTTTTAAGATAGATATTCCTTTGCATCTTATTCATTTCCTTAAGATTCATTCTTTAGCAAAGGAATTAAATCGTTTGAGCCGATGTACGGAACATGGGCGATCGCACATCTCCTGCAACCGGGCTATTTATTCATCGCCAAATGCCGCGGGACTACATAGAATATCATATCTCGTGGTAAAGGAGTGACTTGAATGGGCTATTACGGTATGGGCGGATACCCGTCTAATATGGCTTACGGCGGTTATGGCTACGGTTGCGGCTGCTACCCTCATTATCCTGTCGGAGGCTACGGCTGCGGCCACGGGTTTGCGTTGATTGTTGTCCTGTTTATTCTCTTAATCATTGTTGGCGCTACTTTCGTTTGTTAAACGACTGACGATTAAAAAAAGAAAAATGCCCGGCGGTATTGTTCCGACCGAGCATTTTTTCATTATCATAGTCTTTCAGGCAAAACCCCGGAAGACCTCCATCTTTTGCTTACCCTTTACGCCCGGCATGGAATTTCGTGACAGTTCCTGATGTGACGGACTTCCGCCGATGCCTCGTTTACGCTTTCAGTTCAAAACAGGCCCATGTTTATGTATAATAAAACTATCATATACGTGTGGAGGTGACACCCGTGCATTGATTGCAGTGCGCGGGAATCATTTGGACGATACCTTGGCGATACTGATCGTCATCCTTTTAATCTTCCTGACCGCTTTTTTTGTCGCTGCCGAATTCGCGATTGTGAAAATTCGCTCAACCCGGCTCGATGAGTTGATCAAACAAGGAAACAGGCGTGCTCGGACCGCAAAGAAAATCGTTGACGACCTGAACGCTTACCTGTCGACGACTCAGCTCGGTATTACAGTGACAGCGCTTATTTTAGGATGGATCGGCGAACCAGCTGTTTCGCACCTGTTTCACCCGATTTACGCATGGTTTGGCCTGAACGGAACTCTGACCGTAACGTTTTCAATGCTTTCCGGTTTTTTTGTCGTAACGCTTCTGAGTGTCGTTCTCGGGGAACTTGCTCCGAAGGGTATTGCCATTCAGAAAGCGGAACAGATTGTTCTTTCGATTGCTTTTCCGCTCATCTGGTTTCACAGAATCCTCTTCCCGTTCGTATGGCTTCTCAATGCTCTTTCTTCAGGCGTCATCCGTCTTTTCGGTATCCGGCCGGATACCGGGCATGATCGGGCGCTGACTGAAGGCGAGCTTAGACTCACGCTTTCCGACAGCTATAAAAGCGGTCAAATCAGTCAGGGTGAATTACGCTACATGGACCGTATCTTCGATTTTGACGAGCGGACAGCCAGAGAAGTCATGGTTCCGAGAACTGAAATCGTCTGTGTCTACAAAGAGGACCCGTTCGAAGAAAACCTCGAGATTCTTCACAATGAGAAGTTCACACGCTTTCCCGTGGTGGAAGAGGACAAAGATCACGTGATCGGCATGATCAATATCAAAGATATTTTCACGGATATTTTAACTAAGGAAATCCATTCGCTTGATGACTTATATTCGTCCGATCCTGTCCGTTCTCGAAACGACGCCAATCCGGACTTTGCTGGAGAAAATGCAGAAGGAAAGCATTCACATGGCCATTCTGACCGACGAATACGGAGGAACTTCCGGACTGGTAACGGTTGAAGATATTCTGGAGGAGATTGTCGGGGAAATTCGCGATGAGTTTGACGAGGGTGAGGAACCGATGATTAAGCGCATCGACGCGGACCAGGCTCTTGTTGATGGAAAACTGCTGATTTCTCATGTTAACAGGCAGTTTCAAATCGACATCGAGGAAGAAGGGCTGGATACGATCGGCGGCTGGATGCTTGCCGAAGACCCGAATATCAAGGTCGGATCAACACTTCAATACGATAATGTCACGTTCAAGGTCGCAGAAATGGACGCTCATCAGATAAAAAAATCATCGTTAAGAAACTGAAAGCTCTGCGTGAGCAGAACCAGTCCTAATCATTTAAGGTTTTTGACCCGTACGGAAATCAATCGGGCTTTATTAACGAAAAGGCCGGGAAATGGTAGTAAGGATCTCTCGTTAAAAGGAATTTCCCCGGACAGGAAAAAATTTAATCATTTGTAAGGAAAAGGAGGAGCTGAGCAGCCCCTCCTTTTGACTCTATTGATTTTATCCGGCCGGTCCGGACAGTACCTTTTTCAAGTGCTCAGGAACATCCAGCTGATAAAGGCGGCGGTACCGGCTGTTCGTTTTCAGGAGGGAGTCGTGTTTCCCTGCCATAACAATCTTCCCGTCTTCCATAAAGATAACCTGATCCATTTTTTCCGTCCCGACCAGATGGTGAGTAATCCAGATCAGCGTTTTTCCTTCCAGCGTCCTGAAAATGGTCGACAGAAGCTCCTTTTCCGTAATCGGGTCAAGTCCGACTGTCGGTTCATCAAGGATCACCACCGGAGTTTTCCGCAGAAGAATCCGGGCAAGTGCAAGCCGTTCCTGTTCACCGCCTGAGAAAATATCGCCGGTTTCGTGCATTTGCGTTTCGTAGCCGTTCGGAAGACCGGTGATCAAGTCATGCAGTCCGACCAGTCCGGCGGCATGCATGATCTCCTCTTTTGTTGCCTTCTCGCTGCCGAGCGCAAGATTGTTGATCACCGATGTATCGAAGAGATGCGGATTTTGGTTCAATACGGATATCTGTTTCGACATCAGGCTCCCGATCCGGTGAGCCGGTGTCCCGTTAAGCGTGACACGGCCCCGGTCCGGTACAAGAGCGCCATAGATGAGATGAATCAGAGTTGATTTGCCCGCACCGCTTCTCCCGATCAGGGCAATCCGCTGCCCCTGGGCAATATCCAGCGATATGTCGTTAACCGCCCAACGGTCATCTTCTGTGTACCGATAGAAGAGATGGTCTGCGCGGATATCCATGTGCTCCGACGTGTTTTCCCAAATCTCCTCCGACGCTTCCTGTAAATTGGTGAACCGATTAGTCTCAAGGTTACGGAGTCTTCTGAATGCGTCTTTGTACTGAGGATATCTTTCCACTGCTTCCGACACGGGAACCAGTGATTCCGCAATGGTGAAAACAGCCAGCACAAAAGCGGCGATCAGCGTCCGGTCCATATGATGGTCCGAAACCATGTTTCCAGTCCAATAGACCATTGAAATCACGCATAGGCCGATGACTATCTGGCTGATAAAATCACGCCATCTTCTCATGGCTTTGAGACGCCGTTCCTCATCCACGACCTGGCTTTCAAGGGCCTCGTGACTACTGAGAAACGACCGCTGGCGGCCCGACATCACCCAGTCCCCGGCACCGAGAACCGCATCCGTCAGTTTTTCATAAAGATCATGCCTGCTCCGCGAAAGGCGCTCATGGCTCCGTCCTGTCCATAGAAGGGACGCAGCCGGAAATATAATTAGCAGAATAAGGAGGTATAAAGCGGTCAAAAATGCAAAAGAGCCATCTGCATAACCAAGAAGACCGATCCAGAAAGCATAAATCATCAGGGCCGATACCGCAGGAATGACAGTTCTCAGGTAAATATCCTGCAAATGTTCAATATCGTCGGAAAGAATGCCGAGAACATCACCGGTCCTGTATTTCGAACGGACAAAAAAGGCCGCCGGTTCAAGCGTTTTATACAGCCGTGTCCTCATCTCCGATAAAATTCTGAGAATCGTATCGTGGCCGAACAGCCTTCCGGCGTACTGAAAAACGGCCCTGAATATGCCAAAGGTTCTTACGCCGACAATCGGGACGTAAATCATAAGGATATTTTCCGGCCTTTGGGCGGCCCTTGAAATCAGATAACCGGATGTAAAGAGCAGCCCCGCTGCACAAAGCAGCGCAGCAACACTGAAACAGGCGGCAAGTAATAATCCGCGCCAATGTTTTTTCATGTACGGGACAAACCATGTTTTCATTGGATTCCCTCCAATTGCGATCGGACAAGGCTACGGTATGACCCGTCCTTCTGAAGAAGTTCGCTTTGCGTTCCGATCTCCGCAAGTCTCCCCTCTTTAAAAACGGCAATCCGGTCCATCTGATCCATCCAATGCAGACGGTGTGTAGCCAGAAAGACAAGCTTTCCTTGGAACAAACGTATCATTGCTTCCTTCAGCTCATACTCGGTTTCAATGTCCAGATGTGCCGTCGGTTCGTCCAGCAGCAAAATCGGCCGGTCGCAAAGAAACGCTCTTGCCAGAGCGACCCGCTGCTCCTGTCCACCGCTCAGCTGCCTTCCCCCGGCACCAATTTTCTCGTTCAGCCCTTTCGGAAACTGACTCACCAGCGTTTCCAGACCGGCAGAGCGGACCGCCCCGGTAATCTGCTGTTCAGTGGCTTCAGGCGCGTAAAAGGCAATGTTCTCCTTAAGCGAAGCACTGAAAAGATAGGGATGCTGCGGAATATAAGTGATCAGCCTGCGCCATTTCGCGTCCGTGAGATCGGCTTTACGGCCATTAATCTTAATCGAACCTGACGCCGCTCCCAAAAACCCGCCTATTAAATCGATCAGCGTTGACTTTCCTGCTCCGCTCGCCCCGATGATACCGATTTTTTCAAAACCGCATGCGCTGAAATTTATAGAGTCCAGCGCTTTTTTCTGTTTCCCGTCACGGTAATCAACTGAGCTTTCCTCAAAAGCCAGCACCGAATGATCCGACCATGTACCGGGGATTAAGTCACCTTGCGTATGATCATTCTCTTCCCGTGAGGCTAAAGCGTTCAGCTTGTGCGCTGCCTCCCGGCCGTCCAGGGTCGCGTGATAATCCTGTCCCAGCTCCCTTACAGGCAGAAAATATTCCGGAGCAAGAATCAGAACGGTCAGGGCCGGTCCAAGAAGGATATGCCCGTCTACCAGTCTGAGGCCAAGCGACACCGCAACAAAAGCGATCGACAGCATGGTAAAGAAATCGAGCGCAAATGAGGAGAGAAACGCCAGACGGAGCGTTCCCATCGTCATCACTCGGTATTTGTCGCTCACCCGCTCAATCGATTTCTGATGGAGTTTGCTGAGTCCGAGATAACGCAATGTTGCGAGCCCGCGCAGTGAATCAATGAAGTGATTCGATAGCACGCGATATGAGGCCCAGCGGTCATTCATCTTTTTTTGTGCCGCGAGGCCAAGCAGAATCATAAAAATGATCAGCACGGGCATTGTGATCAAGAGAATCAGTGCCGACAGCCGATCCTCCACAAAAACATAGGCAAGAATCATCAGCGGAAGAATGCCGTTTGCCGCCATCTTCGGAATAAAGAGTTCCAGATACTGCCTGATCTGGGCTGTCCCCTCCAGCGTCAGCGTAACAAGTGTGCCCGTTCCCTGCCCCCTGATAAATCCATGGCCAAGCTCAAATAGCTTGGCCAGAAATTTTTTTCTCATGTCCGAACTGGTGCGTTCGGCAAAACGATAAGAAAAGTGTTTGATTAAAAAAACAAAGAAGTATCGGCAGACAAGCGCGGCAAAAAAAAGAAGGGCCCTGCTGCCGATCGCTGATACAGATTGGCCCGCAAACAAGCCGGAAACAAGACCGGCGAGAAAAATCGCCTGAAAAATGATACAGATTCCCTGTCCGACGGTGAGCAAAGCTGTTAAAGCAAAAAGACGCCTGGCACCTTTGTATGTGAATATTTCGCGATCCATAGACAGGCTTGGCAAAAACTCGCGACCTTTGTCAGGAGGGCCAAGCGTTCACATCCTCTCTTAAATCTCATGAAGGCTCAGTATTCCAGCTTTTCCTTCTTCGTCACTCTTTTTCTAAAAACGTAGTAGCTCCAGATGGAATAGCCAAGAACGAACGGCAGCAGGGTCACGGCAACAATCGTCATCACACTCAGCGAATAGGACCCTGAAGACGCGTTGTACACGGTCAGATCATAAGCCGATTTAATATTGCTGATCATGACCCTCGGGAACAGTCCGACAAACAGGGACGCGATGGTCAGTGCGATCAGCCCCGCATTCATGCCGAACGCCCATCCGTCACGCTTTTTAGCCAGAAAAATCTGCGAGAGCACGAGGGACAAGACGGCCAGTAAATAAATCGGATAAAGCCACGCGCCCCGTATAGTAAAGATATCGGTGACAAAGAAGGTCACTGCGACAAAAGCGAGCAATGCGGCAGCGAGCAGCCAGAAAACCTTGGCCGCGAGTGCACGAGCGCGCTGCTGCAGATCGTCGGTTATTCTCAGGCAAAGGTAGACGAGGCCGTGATAGAGGCACAGCAGCGTGACCGTTATCCCTCCAAGCACCGTGTAAGGATTGACGAAACTTGTAAACACGCCGTGCATGTTCATGTTCTTGTCAATAGGGAGTCCGTAAACAAGAGAAGAAAAAACAACGCCCCAGAGAAAGGGAACAAGCAGGCTGGGGATGAAAATCGCCCAGTCCCAAGTCTCCACCCATTTCACATGGCCGACCTTGGCCCTGAATTCAAATGCCGTCCCGCGGGCAATTAAGAGCAGCAGCATGACGACAAGCGGGATATAGAAACCGCTGAACAGGGTGGCATACCAGTTTGGAAACGCGGCAAACATCGCTCCGCCTGCCGTTATCAACCAAACTTCATTCGCGTCCCAGAAAGGCCCGATTGTATTGATCATCACGCGTCTCTCCGTTTCGCCGCGGGCGACGAACCGGGTGGCCATGCCTACACCAAAATCATACCCTTCCAAGAAGAAGAACCCGATAAACAACACAGCTATCAGTAGAAACCACAATTCACTCAGCAACACGATGATATCCCTCCCCATCGAACGGATCGTTTGACTGAATCGTATCCTTAATGCCCATTGCCGGCCCTTGTTTGATGACCCGCGCAAAAAGATAGATCATAACTGCTCCAAGAACGGTATACATCGTCAGAAAAGCGATAATTGAAAAGAGTAGTTCCCCTGCCGATACGTTCGGTGAAACACTGGCCGCAGTCTGCATATAACCGAAAACGGTCCACGGCTGGCGTCCTATTTCGGTCATCAGCCACCCGGTCGTGCCGCCGATGTATGGAACGGCAATAGATGCCACCATGATGCGCAGGAACCATTTATTTTTCAGCAATTTGTCCCGCCACATAAGAATAGCGCCAATGATTCCCAAAATACAGAGCAGTCCGCCCATCAGCGTCATGACACGGAAACTCCAGAATGTTGTCTTGACCGGCGGGATGTAATTACCTGGACCGTATTTTGCGACATATTGTTTCTGAAGGGTATCCATCCCCTGAACATTGCCGCTGAATTTTCCATAAGACAGATAGTCAAGCAGGTAAGGAATTTGAACTTCTCCCGAATTTTGGTGTTTCTGTGTATCGATCGAGGCGACGACCGTCCATGCCGCCGGACTGCCGCTGTCTTTCCAGAGTCCTTCACTGGCGGCCATTTTCATCGGCTGCGTCTGCACAAGGTACTGTGCCTGGAAATGGCCGAAGAAGGCGAGCGCGATTCCGGAAACAAGACCGACAATGATGCCTATTTTGAACGATCTTTTATAAAAATCAACATTTTGCTTTTTCAGAAGAGCAATAGCGCTGATACCGGCCACAACAAACGCACCCGTCGCGAATGAGCCGAAAACTGTATGCGGGAATTCTACCCAAAGCTGCGGATTGGCAATCAGTGCAAAAAAGTTATTCATCACTGCTCTGCCATTCTGAACGGCGAATCCGACCGGATGCTGCATGAAGGAATTTGCTGTCAAAATCCAGAGAGCCGAAAGCGAGGTTCCCGCAGTGACGAGCCAGATACAGGCAAGGTGCGCCCCCTTGGACAGCCGGTCCCATCCAAAGAGCCAGACACCGATGAACGTCGACTCCATGAAGAAGGCGAGAAGCGCCTCAATGGCCAGCGGAGCGCCAAACACGTCACCCATGAACCGTGAGTACTCCGACCAGTTCATGCCGAACTGAAATTCCTGCAAAATACCGGTTACGACACCGATGGCGAAGTTGATAAGAAACAGCTTGCCCCAGAACTGAGTCATCTCTTTGTAGATCTCATTCTTTTTAACTACATACAGCGTTTCCATGATTGATACGATGAGTACGAGGCCAATCGATAAGGGTACGAAAAAAAAGTGGAAAATAGTTGTTGCCGCGTACTGAAATCTTGCCAAGCTCAATACATCCATACTCTCTCCTCTTTTCTTTCCGGAAAAAAGACTTTCCCAGATTTGTGTAAGCGGTTTAAAAATGAAAACTTCACAAGTGTAACAGATGTCACACATCCACTTATTACTTTACAACTTCTTCGGCCATCTGCTATGACCGTATCATGGCAATTTAGTGAACGATTTGTGCCTATAATGCATCTATTCTGTGACATGCTATAATTTCATTAATCAATGTATTTCACGTTGATGAGCAAAGGTAATTAAAAAAGAGCCTGGATATTGATCCAGTCTCTTCTAATCCACGTTTTCGTAAAGTGACGCTATCCCGTCCTAAATTATTTTACTCTTTTTTAAGCCCTTCATTAAGGCGTTTTGCCATGTTTCGATTATATAGATAAAAATAGAGCCAAAGCATTAAATAAATGAAAAAAAACCAGAAAAAAGACCAGAAGGGAAAATAGGTCAGCCACCCCAGTAACGTTCCCGCTATGAAAAATCCTATTAACATAAGCGGAAAATGAATCGCAGTTTGCGCGGAAGGATTGATTTTTTCCCAGTTGTAAATGAATGATGTCACACAGCAATAAGCGCCGAATGCCATAGACCCAAGAAGTTCTTTCATCATGAGCCCTGTGCTGAGAACCGGCAGTTGAAAATGCATAGCAATCATCAAATAAACAACAGTCGCAAGAGCCCCGATACCGAACCCGATCATTATTCTGTTAATGAGTTTCGAGATCCACATACGATCCCCTCCCTAGTTAAATTTTTCTTTTAATTTTTTCACATACTTTCTCGAAACCGACGCTTTCCAGCCGTTTTTAAATTTTAAAATCAGATTCCCGCTGAACCCCGCCTCGAAATAATCCATCCAGTTGATATTTGCCAGGCAGTATTTGGAAATACGGACAAAATCACCGTTTCCCATGTTCTCCTCAAAATATTTCAGCGTTTCTCTATACTGGAATTTTTCTTTCCCGGAAACCGCAAAGCTTTTTCCGTTTTCTGAAACCATGTGAGAAATTTGTTCAATCGGAAGAATATAGGAACGGTCCTCCTTTATAACTGAAACATAGTCTTTGGAATTGCCGTTCTCGACAATTTTCCGAATCTGTTCCACCTTATCGCCGATTTTTCTCACATTCATTCGAACCGTCTCTTCTTCGATATCAGGATTTACCGTAACGTACAGTCTCATCGTTCCCCTCCCCCCTCAGCGTTCTTATTATATCGGGTGTCCGATTTTTACGCCCACTTTTTTTGTTAAGAGGTTCAATTGGCATACTCACAGGAAAATGACGCCCCTCGACCTGCCAGAAAAAGGGAAAAAAAAGCCCGGCATTTTCGCCGGTTCAAACAAGTCCGCAACTCATCGATTATCTCATGCCATTAAAATACGGCAGCGGTTACCTAATCCCTTTTATTGAAATAGGCATTCAGCTGTCCGCGGATCATCCGTTCCCTGAATTTGCTGTCATATCGCTTGTTTTGATTTTTCTGCATTTCCTTGCGCAGTTCAGATGTCTGCATGCCGTCTTCCATTTTGTTGGCAATATCCATTAAAGTTTCTACATCTGAAAAAGAATACTTGCGATTGCCACGATCAGAACGTTCAGGAAATATCAGTTTTCTTTTCTCATAATAACGGATCTGACGCTCGCTCAGACCGGTCAGTTCACAAACTGTTCCTATTGAAATCACTTTTTTAAACAGATAGGCATCCTTTTGAGAGTGCGTGGCCATTCAACGATCCTCCTTTCTGTTTTAACGTTCACTTAAGGAAAACTTGGCAAAGCGGGGCCTTTGGCACTGGCTGAGCCTTAGTTGCGGGGGCCAGGACGACCTAATGCCGAACATGCCGCAGGACGCGGCGATTTGTTCGGTCGCCCACACCATAATCCTTTAAATTTTATACTTTTTTAAAGTGTTAAAAAAAACACGGCATTTTCATTGTAAGATAATATTACATCTAGAACACCGACTTGGCAATCGTATTGTCAGATATTCCGACATGTTATTAGACTTCTCAATAAATTATTATTAAAATAAAAATGGAGAAAGAAAAATAAGAAACTGTAATTCAGTTTTTCAGGAGGCAGGGGCATGAATCAGGAACAAGTCAAACGTCTGGCAGAAAAAATTATTCAGCTCGACATCAAACGCGACGAATTATACGAAGAATTGATTGTCATCAGCGGCGGACGTGCATCGGAAGTCCTCAGGTCGGTGCAAAATCACTGACCGCGCTGCCGGAACTGACGTCATTCTGTTTTCCTGAACCGATCAAGATGGACTTTAAGAGGAGAGATCATGTTATGCCCAATCATTTTCAGAATGCAAATGAGCAGAAAAAAGATGATCTGATCGTAAAATTACTGGACAGAGGAATATATAAAACCAAGAATCAGCAGCTGTACGAGTTATCTTTAAGTGAACTGGAACACGCCTACCAGCAAATAGCCAAAGCTCATTAAGGAAAACAAACAGCTTAAAAACCGGGAGGACATGGCACCTTCCGGTTTTTGTATTGATCTTTTTATAAATAGTAGATGGAATCATCCGGATCATATTTCAAAAAGGCTCAGCTGCTCTTCCCCTCCGTTCAGCCTTGTATAGGCAGCCTCCATTTTTGCGTAAAGATCCCCAAAAAAGCGCTGGGGAATATGTTCCAGGAAACCGCAGTCGCCGAAAAACTCAACGTAATCCTGATCCATCAGTTCATCAAATGAATTCAGCACACCCGGTTTTGGATGAAAGGTGCCGTCGAAATAACCCGCGTAGGCATCCATAGGCGCGACAGGAGCTTTGTATGCAAAAATATAAAGTTTGTTCATGATAACCAACTCTCCTTCTGAAACAACGTCGGCTCAATCAGACACCTTTCCCGTCGATGCTTCTTCCGGCGAAATCCGGCTTGCGGCGTCTGAAAAAGGGAGCGTGCTGCCGAGACAGACGTCAATCATCCATGGCCATGGCCCGTATCCGGACTTGACATTGATGTGCCCCATGCCGGGAAGTATTAGACAGGGAACACCGTACTCAAAATATTGAGAAACCGAGTTTTTTGGAAGAAAAGGATCGGTTGAAGAGGTTACAATCAACGTTCTGTCCGCGCCTTCCGCTAGAGCCGAAGTATTTTCGGGAAGCGGGAAAAAATCCTTAATGGCTTCCTCGTCCAGAAACCGGGAGGGGGGACAAACGAGGATGGCTTTGCTCACTTTTCTTTTTAAACACTGTGCCGCATAGTGAATCCAGAGCATGCATCCGAGACTATGCGCAATAACAACCAGTTTTTCCTTTTCCGGAATTGACGCCATGACGTCGTTCAGCTGAGCGAGCCAAATGGCTTTCCGGGGACGGTCCCAGTCGGGAAATTGAGGAAAACAGACGCGTTCCCCCCTTGCCTTCAGTTCATGAAACAGCCATTCCTGCCAGTGGCCGCCCGTACTTCCGCCAAGACCGTGCAGGATCAGGAAATTCGTCATCACCAGCACCTCATTCTTCTGAAGATTTAAACAAACCCATTTAACTGCTGGGTTTACAATAAATTTAAAATTATTATAACATAATAAAAACGGATCCCAACGGCTCGGATCGCGTTTTTTTATTTCTATCTTTTTTTAGGTAGGCGCCGCTCTTCCTGATCTCTTACACGGTGAGCCAGCCTGCTCGACGCATCGGCGGCAATGCTGCAAACAATGTCATCAAGAAACGTATTGACTTTACCGTGTTTTTCCTGATCAAGCCGCCCGATAATTTTCGGTTTGACTTTATCCAGATAACCGAACGTCGTTGCTGCGATGCTGCCGAAACTGGAAACCGCTCCCAATGCAATCGTTTCATCGACGCCGAACAGACCTTCATCTTGATCGACCAGAGACTGAAGAGGCTCGGACAGCATTTTTTTCTCGGCCAGCTTATCGAGTTCGATACCGACGAGAATAGCATGCTGAAGTTCGCGTTTTGCCAGGGCGCCTCTCACATTTTCCACGCAAGCCTCCATGGTCAGTCCTGCCATAAACGGTGTCTGCAGATCAAAAACAATTTCGGCAATATCCTCAACAGCCACACCGCGTTCCTTCAGCGCATTTTCCGCTGCTTCAGACACAGCGTGGGAGGTTACTCTTTTTTTATGGCCCGAATAGAAAGTGGCATCTTTCGGCAATCCGGGAGCATAGGTCAGGCTTTTTGTAAATTCCTGTTCACTCATAAATTGATTTCTCCTTTCGATGCAAGCCGCTCATATTATTATTTTTCGGATGTGAGCTGAATTTTTATGCCTGCACATCCATTGATTAAAACGATGCGCAGTTCCCCGTTGTCCATTTTATGCTACTATGAAAGAAAAAATGAATCGTTGGAGGGGCAAGAGATGAAACTTCAGGGAAAAATGTCGGACATGGCGGTTGAAAGCAAGTTCCTGATGCGAACGCTTCCCGTGATCCGCTACCTTCCCCCAGGCTACGACCCGGATCGGAAATATCCTTTATTAATTGCGCAGGACGGACGCGACTATCTGCAAATCGGCCGGCTTTTCAGCACGGCGGATGAATGGATCAGCAAGACCATTATCCGGCCAATGGTCGTTGTCGCAATCCCCTATGAAAATCCCAAATCACGCTGGCAATTGTACCATCCCGACGGTTCGATGCGCCCTTCGTATCTTCGCGCACTTTCCGAAGAAGTTGTGCCGCGGATCACGGAGCAGATTTCGATTGACTCCGATCCCGAGAGCCGTACGTTGATCGGGGACTCGCTCGGCGGAACAGTCTCGCTAATGGCGGCGCTTGGACGGCCCGATCTGTTCCACGGCGTCATCATGCAGTCACCCTATGTTAATGAACAGATCATTGAACAAATCAGATCCGCCGGGGCTGTCCGTACTCTGTCTATCTATCACTCGATTGGAAGAGGAGAGACGGCTGTCCGAACCACACGGGGAACTGTAGAGAATTTTCTCCGCCCGAATCAGGTGCTTCATCAAACCTTGAGCACGTACAAACCGAGTCACTATACCTTCCATGAGCTGGACGGCGACCACACGTGGCGTTCTTGGAAACCCGATGTTCGCAGTGCTCTGCTTGAAAGGTTTTCGGTGTAGGCGCATCGCTATCATAGCTCAAAGCCCTGCTTTGAAGCAAGGAGAAGGGTTCACTCTGGGAAAAGAAAATATTTTAAAACCAGGAACCCTTGTTCTCGATGATAAAAAACCCGGTGACTTAAGCTGCTGTCCTGCATAAAAAAACGTCCGCGGTCAATCCTAAATTAGATGAACGGCGCAGCCAAGTCTTTCGGCATACAAGAGGGGGTCCGGGAAGTGGAATCGTTTTTATCCATCATTGTGGAATTGACTGTCGGCTTGTTCAGCCTGCTGCTGCTCACAAAAGTGATGGGGAGGGCCTCTATGTCCGAGGCCACCCCCTTTGATTTTATCGCGATGATCGTCGTTGGTGATTTTGTCAGCGATGCGATTTATGATCCGGAAGCCAACATTTTTAAAGTGCTGTTTGCGATCATGTTCTGGGGTATCCTGATCTTTCTGATTGATTTTATCACCCTGAAATTCAATCGTTCACGCGGCTTCTTTGAGAGTCAGCCGGCGATTGTGATCAGCGGAGGAATTGTGGATCGGAATGTCCTGAAAAAGAATAAAGTGGACATGAACCATCTCCAGATGCTGCTTCGCGACAGGAATGTTTTTTCATTTCGTGAAATTGAATATGCCATTCTTGAGCCAAACGGGAAAATCTCCGTGATAAAAAAGCCGGAACTTGATATGGTGACAAGGGCCGATCTTCGCCTTCCCGGCCACACGGTCTCCCTGCCCGCCACCTTTATCAGTGACGGAGTCATCATCCGAAGAAACCTCAAAAAAGCGGGCAAAACCGAGCAATGGCTGCGCGATGAATTAAAAAGAAAGGGAATAGAGGATCCGAAACGGGTGATGATCGCAGAATGGCGCCCGGAAGACGGACTCTTTGTCCAGACCATCCATCCGTCCTGAAGGGTTTTCGACAAAGAAAGAGGACGCAGCCAAGGTCACCGGCCCGCCCTTTTTAATAATATCTTTATTGTTATTTCTCCGTCTCGTGTTTTTCTTCCTTGGGTTCTTCTGTTTCTTCCACTGTCCTTGGAAGCGGGAAACCCCAGAAATCGCGGACGAACCTGCCTCTTTCATTTTCAGGACCAGGAAAACCGGGTCTCCCCAAAAACGGCGGCCGGTGCTCCCTTTCCGGTTGAAAAATCACTTCATCCGCCTTAATCACCAACTTATCCACGTGAATGGTTTTTGGTTCTTTTTTCTTATCTTCTGCCATTTTTTATCTCCTCCTGGGATGGTTTCGTGACACTATATGCTGGCGCCCTTTAAACTGTGCGGTCAGCCGCCTAAACCGTAATGAAATGAGGCGTTAATCAGAATTTGATTGGCGCATTTGATCTTGTAGGTGCCCTCGTTAAAAAAGACGAAACATTCTACATGAAGTGTGTTAGCGTACTGATAATCAAACGGAATCTGAAAGTCGTTAAATGTTATGATCTTACCGGGACCGACAATCAGCTGATCAGACGGACGGATCCAGATATCGCCGTCTTTTCTCTCCCCATCCGACCCGTCGCTGTCCATAATCACCCACCTGACCTGCCCGCCCGCATCATCCTCCGCCAGCGGATCCTCCTCCCGGTAAACGCGTCCCTTCAGATTAGCGGCGTCTTCCGGATGGAAACGAAAGCAGAGCACCGGCGATTCCAAGGAAGCCGTTCCCGTATTTTCAATCAGGACCTGTCCCCGAACCAGACTTTTTCTTTCATCCAGGATCCAGGTGTAATCCAAAAGCGCGGTCGCCCGGTATTCAGGCTGCCCGGTTTCTCCTTCCGCCCCCTCTGTCGACGGCTCCCTTACTTTTTCCCTCTCGCTTTTCAAACGCTTTTCAAGGATAGCGAGCCGTCTTTCGTATACAGCAATCCGTTTCTCCTTGTCGTTGAGCTGCCCCTGGACTTCTGAAAGAAGCTGTTCATATCCTTTCACGCGATAGCGGTAAGTCTCGATTGAAATATCGGAGTCCGACCGTTGAGTTTTTTCCAGATCGGCTATGCGTTTTTCGAATTCAGCGTGATGTTCCTGCGCTTCCTGATACTTTTGCAGAAGATCATGATAATCGTTTTTTAGCGAACCGAGGCGATCTTCGGCTTCCTGAAGAATGGTGCCGGACTGCTTCTCCTTTAGCCGTAAATCCTTCAGTTCTTGTTTGAGCTGCAGCGCCTCTTCCCTGGCGAAGATTATTTCCTGCTCGAGTCTCAGCGCCTTATCCCGGTAGAATTTTTGTCTGTCGGCAAGTGAGGCCATGTTCAACGTGTTCTTTTGATCAGCCAAAGCGGGCGCCCTCCTTAAGATGTCTTCTTCTGAAATCAGTATATGAATGGCGCCTCTTATCATTGCCTGCCCAATTTTTGTTCCCGGCTTTGAGCCGTCCGCAAAATCTCGCGGCAGGATACAACCGGCAGCTGAGCATGATGTTAATAAAAAACATCAAGGCAGGATTCTTCCCCGCTCTTGATGCTTTTGATCCTAACGCTTTACCCGAGGCCGACAGGACCCGGCCTCAAGTCTTAGCTTTCGCTTTCTTCTTCCGCGACCTTTTCCGGGGAAAGTCCAGGGTAGATTTCTGAACGCTGTCCGGGAAAAGATATCTGCGGGCACTGTTCCTCAACTTCAGGAGCCTTGATATCATTGCTTCTTGGATCGCTGTATTTTGCCAGCACTTCCAGTTTAACCTCTGCTTCGACCTGAACGTCAACGCAGAATACCACTTCCAGCTTTACACTAGGTGTAAAAGGTCCGTTCAAAATGACCGAGCCGCCGGAAACGCGCGACCAGATTTTTGAGACACGGCACAATAAATCGGTGCCATCCGGATAGCAGAGAACAAAAGATTCCATTATGCTGACGTTTGTATTCTGTTTGACGACCGTTTTTCCCTGTCGATCAAGAACAAGAACGCTGATATCAGAAGTGAACAGGAGATCGACAAGCTCAGCTTCGACAAGCTTTCCTGAAACCGATACCGTCACCTGGCGTTTTTCACCTATTTGTTCGCAGTAGAACCCTTCATTTGTGCCCTTTTCCGAATCGCCACCGCTGAGCGGGAATAAAGGCGGCGCTTTAGGCGTCTTTACGTTTACGCGCAGCGGCCTGCGATAGGGATCCTCGAGTGCCTCTTCAATCTGTTCAAGCTGCTCATCGGTAAAGCGGACTTCAACTTCTTTTTTCAAAGCATCCGTTACCCAATCATAGACTTTTGGAACCCTGATGCATTCGTCCTGTAATTCACCGATCGGCTTGGAGATCGATTTATTTCCCATATAATCCTTCCTTTCCTGCCATATCAGAGCATGGTTAGTTGTTTCCCTACATTGTATGGATCGGACATAGGGATTGGCACATCTCCTGAGCCCATTTTTAAGCAGCAATGGTCGAAAAGTTCCAAAGGTGATGCCGCACTTGTCTGTCTCAATAATCATGCCGAACACCCCGTTGAAAACAAATAATCAAAGAGAAGGTCATGCACGTGTTCAATCGAGCCGGAATAAATTGATATAACAGCGGATCAGGGGGAATCAGATCATGAATAAACAGGATCTCCAGACGCTCTATCGCCAGATAAAACAGCGAAAAAGCGGCTCTGGACAAAATGCCGAGGTTTTTCCGACCCGCGAAGTCAGAAAATGCGGTACTTGCGGTAAAACGGTCTGGCGGCCGGGCCGGGATAAGTAAAAAGGATCGGATTCGTATGAAAACGGAACCCGATCCTTTCTTCATTAAATGCTGACGATGTTGAACCCGGCATCGACATGAATCGTTTCGCCGGTAATATTTCTTGACAGGTCGCTGAACAGAAAGAGCGCCGTATTGCCGACATCTTCCGGAGTGATCGAACGGCGGAGCGGCGCTTTTTCTTCAATGACTTTAAGCACACTGTTGAAGTCGGAAATTCCCTTGGCCGACAGAGTACGTATCGGGCCGGCGGAAATCGCATTGACACGAATATCTTTCTTGCCAAGATCATTGGCCAAGTATTTCACACTCGCATCGAGGCTTGCTTTGGCGACACCCATAACATTATAATTTTTTACAACACGTTCGCCGCCGAGATAAGTCATGGTCACAACACTTCCGCCATCAGTCATGAGGCCCTCGGCTGCCTTCAGTACAGCCGTCAGGGAGTAGGAGCTGACGTTCTGCGCAAGGAGAAAACCTTCCCTCGTCGTGTTCATATAGTCGCCGTCAAGTTCCTCTTTTCTGGCAAAGGCAATACAGTGCGCCACACCATGGATCACACCGACCTCCTCTTTGATTTTAGCGAAGGCCGTTTCAATCTCCTCGTCGCTTGTGACATCGCAGGAAAAAAACAGACTGTTCCTGCCGTCCAGCGTCGCAGCCAGTTTTTCCACACCCTCGCGAAAACGTTCGTTGTTGTAAGTGAAAATCAGGCGCGCCCCCGCTTTATCAAGAGCCTGAGCAATGCCCCAGGCAATGCTTCGCTTATTGGCCACACCCATGACCACGTATGTACGTCCTTCAAGAGTTAAATCCATCATCAGACCTCCTGCGAATTCTTATCTTCCAGTGGCTATTATATCATGAATATCCGGGCAAGTCGCCGCTCTTTCCGGGAGATGCACTGAAAATACAGCGGATCAAGCTGAATTTTTCAGTCCGGCCGTTAAGGCTTAACGGAGCCGGCGGATCACTAACGGTCCGCGCTGTTTTGAGGGCATCAGACGCGCGCACTGTGAGTCCTGATGTTTCTTTTCTGTCTGCGATGAACTATCCCTATTGCGGTGTTTTCTATATTTATCGCTGTTTTCGAGTCAGATCGCCATCGGGTTGGTACAAAGTATTCGCCTGCGGACTCAAAAATATATGTTCACATAATAAAGTTAAAAAAAGAAACAGGTGCTTTTATGTCCGGCGATTAATTCTTCCTTGTTGCCCTGGAAGACGGAATTTTTCAATGCGACCTGAGGAAAAATACCGACAAAGAAGAAAAAGGGGACGGAAATATGACTTACGATATCTTAGGTGATGTGCACGGTTGTCTGCAGGAGTTCAAGCATCTGACGGTTCGGCTGAATTATACCTGGAAAGATGGACGGCCTGTACACGCAGACGGACGAAAACTCGTTTTTGTCGGAGACATCACCGATCGCGGCCCCGACTCGGTCGCGATGATCGAACTCGTTTCCGGCATCGTGAAAAACGGCAGCGGACTTTATGTACCAGGCAACCACTGCAACAAACTTTATCGCTATATGTCAGGAAATCCTGTTCGGGTGGCACATGGTCTGGAAACAACTGTCCGGGAGCTGAACGCTTTGCCTGAGAAGAAAAAAAACTTTATTGTTCAGACGTTTCTTGATCTTTATGAACATTCGCCTCTCAGTCTCATTCTCGATCAGGGAAATCTCGTTGTCTGCCACGCCGGAATCCGTGAAGAGGACATCGGCAAGCCCATGGACAAGCGTATCGAATCCTTTATTCTGTACGGCGATACAACGGGGCAGACAGATGAACGCGGACTCCCCGAACGCCGTGACTGGGCGAAAAATTATCATGGGACAGCCCTTGTCGTCTATGGCCACACACCGGTTAAAACGCCAAGGTGGAAAAACAGGACACTGAACCTTGACACGGGATGTGTGTTCGGCGGCGCCCTAAGCGCGCTTCGCTATCCGGAACAGCAGATTATCTCCATACCCTCTTCCATGCCCGTCATGGCCGATCGATTCATATCTTTTCCGGATTAATCGGTTCATCGGCGAGAAGCGCCATATCTTCAGGACAAGACGCGTGCAGATGAAAAGGCTGGCCGGTAAAAGGATGCACAAATACAAGTTCAAAACTGTGCAGCGCCTGACGGCTGATTTTATTCATCGGCCCTCCGTATAAATCATCTCCAAGCAGCGGGTGGCCGATTGATGCAAAATGGACGCGTATCTGGTGCGTCCGTCCTGTCTGCAGACGAACGGCGACGAGCGTTCTGTCGTGATACCGTTGTAACACTTTAAAATGCGTGATTGAACGCCTTCCCGACAGCCAGTCGACTTCTCTTTCAATCGCACTCCCGACTTTGCGCCCGATCGGCGCGTCAATTGTTCCTTCAGATTCCTCAAGAATTCCGTGTATAAAAGCAAGATAACGGCGATGTATCTCCTTTTGTTTCTGCATCTTAAAGAAGCGCTCATGACTGAACCGGTGCTTCGCAACCAGCATGAGTCCCGATGTATTGCGGTCCAGCCTGTTAATGATGTGAACGGTTGAAGCCAGATTTTCCTTTTGAAAATGGGCAAGCAGTCCATTGGCCAGCGTTCCCGAGGGATATTGGTGCGACGGAATCACTGGTATTCCCGCCGATTTGTTGATGACCAGCAAGCAGTCGTCTTCATACACAATCTCCAAAGGCATGCTGTTTGCGACAAGAAAATCACTCGGCGTCTCGGGAGGAAAAATAATCGTCAGAACTTCCCCCTCTTTTAACACATGACGAACCGTCCGGTCTTCTCCGTCAATGAGCAGATGACCGCCCTTGTATTTAATGGCCGAAAGTGTCCGGCGTGATATTTTCATTTCTTTTCTTAAAAAATCAAGCATCAGCAATCCATGGTGCGATGCATCCATTCTCTTTTCAACGTGATAACTTTGCTGTTCCATACCATTACGGGCGCCTGCCAGACGCCCGATTCACATTCACTTACCTTTCCTTGTTTTTCAGGTTATGGTCATGACCGGTTCATCCGATAAACGAGTCCCTTACACGGCGCCAGAACGGGAACGGACGAAATCTGGCAAAACGGATTTTTTCTCTTGCGACGGAGCACTCAATCTGTCTGACATTATCATGCAGGGTTGATAAATGGTCAATGGTGACATTAAAACGTTCATCTGTAACCGGTTTGACCTGGCAATGATGATGCCTCGGCAAGATGAGCGGGGAGCCCAGTGTCCGGTATACACGGTTATTGATGGATGCAATTTCCGTAAGTTGTATAGATGCAAGCGACGGGTGGATGATTGCTCCCGCCAGGCCTTTATTATAGGCTGTAGAACCGGTGGGTGTCGAAAAGCAGAGCCCGTCTCCTCTGAAACTCTCGAATTTCTCGCCCCGTATCATCACATCGGCAACAAGCAGCCCTTCGGCGCTTCTTACCGTACACTCATTCAATGCGAGATAGTTCATGATCTTATCGCTGTCCGCATAACTGATGGTCACCTGCAGGAGCGGATATTCTACGATATCGAAGCTGTTTTTGGCAATGGAGATGACCAGTTTCTCGACTTCCTCAACCGTCCAGTCGGCGTAGAAGCCTAAGTGGCCCGTATGAACGCCGACAAAAGACGTATTCTCCAGACGGCCGATATAACGGTGGAAAGCTTGCAGCAGTGTTCCGTCGCCGCCCACTGAAATCACGATATCCGGTTCTTTTTCGTCATACCTTAACTGAAAATCGGTCAGGTAGCCGCAAATTCGTTCTCTGAGCTCATTTGAAAATGGGTCGTCTCTTGTTTCCACGGCAAAAGATTTAAGCCGGCCCGCGGGAACACCATCCGTCAATGTTGTTTCTTCTCTTTCATCCATCCCTGTCTGAACCCCTTCCTTACGCAGCGTTTTTGCCCCACCCCCAGGCTGAACCTTTTCACCCGCTATTCTTCATCTGCATTTTTTTGTGAGAAATGCTGCTGAGCGATCAAAATTTCCTCACGAATCTGTGACATTTCTTCATCAAGCCGAAACGCCGCCTCAGCAGCCCTCAAAAGGCGGACTTTCACATCAGTCGGGATATTTCCTTTATATTTATAGTTCAGTGAATGTTCAATTGTCGCCCAGAAATTCATCGCAAGTGTTCGAACCTGAATCTCTGCAAGAATTTTTTTCTCACCGGTTATTGTCTGAACCGGATATTGAACAACAACATGATAAGACCGGTAACCGCTCTTCTTTTTTTCTTTGATATAATCTTTTTCTTCAACAACGTTCAGATCCGTTCGGTTGCGAATCATCTCCACCACTTTCATGATATCGTCGACAAACTGGCACATGACTCGGATGCCGGCCAGATCCTGCATCTGAGTATTCAGCTGATCCAGCGGAATACCCCTGCGTCTGGCTTTTTCAAGAATACTTGGCACCGGTTTAACCCGTCCGGTCACGAATTCTATCGGTGAATTCTTCAACGCAATCTCGTAAAAATCGCGATACCCGCGCAATTTTATCTTAAGCTCATCAACCGCTTGGCTGTATGGCGCCAGAAAAACGTCCCATTCCATTCATGATCACTCCAACCCTAAGTTCCGCAACAATCATCTTATGTTAAAAAGCTGGCATACATCCTTCCCGGTCAGAAATTAACTTTAAGAACTGTTGTTTCTTCACCCCCATTATGTCATAATTTAGAAGAACTTACGAGTTTATAAAATGGACATACCGAAATGAAAGTGATCATCAAGGGGTAATCACGCATGGCTCAGGAATTGGAAATAGAGTTTAAAAATATGCTGACTTCGGAAGAATTTTCATTTCTTTGCCGAAAGTTCAGTCTGGATTCTTCTTCTTTTTTTAAACAGATTAATGATTATTTCGACACCCCGACCTTTGCACTTCGGGGGAAAAAATCGGCGCTGCGCATCCGGCATATAAGCGGCCGGCATGATTTTACTCTGAAACAGCCTCATGAGGATGCCATTCTGGAGACACACCAATGGCTCACCGATGAGGAGAGCCTCAACCTGATTCATTTCGGTATCATACCTGCCGGGAGTGTCGAGCAGGCGATCGCCCGGATGGGTATTGATGTGGATCAGCTGATTCACATTGGCGAACTGACGACTCTGCGCGCGCAATTTCCTTATAGTAGCGGTAAATTATTTATTGATCATAGTTATTATTTCGAGCACGACGATTATGAACTGGAATTTGAAGCAGAAGATCGCCGCACAGGCGATCATCTTTTTGAGGAATTATTGTCGGAATGCTCGATTCCACACAGGCCGTCTAAAAACAAAGTTTTACGTCTCTATCAGGCACTTCAGAAAAAAGGGAGCTGATCTTGGTGGCGATTGATCCAGGCACTCTGTCACAACTCTTGTCCTTGGAAATGTCCGGAAAAGCCTCCGCGCCGGACGCTTTTTCGTCTCAAACAGGGAAGGGGAGGTTTTCAGATATTCTGAATGAACTGATGTTTCTCATGGATATGCCGGTGCCGGAGCAAAGTGGACAGCCTGCCGGCTTGATCTCCGGCAGTGCCGCCGGAGGGGCTGACATGCTGTGGCAACAGCTCGCTTCTTCCGCCCCTCTTTCTGGTTATACAACCGGCGGAGGGAGCCATTCAGTGAATGCTTTGCCATCCGCTCCCAGCAGGCAGGGAAACTTATCAAGTACCCGGCAGTCTGCCTACAGCGGGATTATTGGAGAGATGAGCAAAAAATATTCGGTTGATCCAGGGCTGATTGCCTCCGTGATTGCGGCGGAATCCGGAGGCAATCCGGAGGCGACAAGCCCCGCAGGAGCTCAGGGGCTGATGCAGCTGATGCCGGGAACTGCCGAATCTTTGGGCGTCTCCGATGCCTATGATCCCGCACAGAACATTGAAGGCGGAACAAAATATTTGAGAAAGCTGCTGGATCAGTTTGGTGGAAACGTGAGCCTGGCTCTAGCCGCTTACAATGCCGGCGCCGCCAATGTGGCAAAGTACGGCGGAGTCCCCCCTTTCGCCGAAACACAGGCCTATGTCAAACGCGTGCTTGATGGATTCAGCTCAGAAAGTCGGCAAGCTTAACAGATGCAGCATGATCGCTCAATGGATGACAGATAAATCTCTAACTGAATACAAATTAAGCCGGAACAGGAGAGCGTTGGCAGCTCCCTGCTCCGGCTTTTTAACATTATAGGAAAGTACAAAAATTTTAAGGATTATAGATAGTGTAAGCGACCGAACAGATCGCCGCGTCCTGCGGCATGTTCGGCATTAGGCCGTCCTCGCCGCTACAACTAAGGCTCAGCCTACGCCAAGTTTTCTAATATATTTAGAGGACAGCAGTCACTCCAATCCGGCATTTAAAACTTGCTGTCGTCAACCTGATCCAGCCATGAAGCTACGGCATCGATCACGGAATCCACGCACCCCTTCTCAAACGGGGATACAAGTCCGGCCCCCCTTACCAGATCTAAAAACGATCGGCTTCCTCCCTGCCTGCAGAGGCGGAGATAATCCTTCCATGCTGCTTTATAATCTTCTTGCGACTTTTTCCAGAACTCAAATGCGCATACCTGCGCCAGTGTATAGTCGATGTAATAGAACGGAGATTCATAAATATGTCCCTGCTTTTGCCAGAAGCCGCCGCGCTCAAGGTAATCAAAACCGTCATAGTCCCGCTGCGGCAAATATTTCTTTTCTATCTCCCTCCACGCCTGTTTCCTTTCGGCCGGTGTCAGTTCAGGATGCTCGTAGACAACATGCTGAAATTCATCGACGCTGACACCATAAGGCAGAAACAGGAGCGCACTGCTCAGATGGGAAAATTTACGTTTCTCTGTATCCTCCTGAAAAAAAAGATTCATCCACGGCCATGTAAAAAACTCCATGCTCATCGAATGGATCTCGGCTCCTTCATAAGTCGGCCAGCAATATTCGGGACTGCCGAAATGTGTGGAGTAGACTTGAAAAGCATGGCCCGCTTCATGGGTCAGAACATCAACGTCTCCGGATGTTCCATTAAAGTTCGAAAAAATGAATGGAGACTCATAGTCGAAAATGTAGGTACAATAGCCTCCCCCCGCCTTTCCTTTTGTCGCCAGCAGATCCATCAAATGATGATCCATCATGAAACGGAAAAATTCGCCGGTTTCCGGAGACAGTTCTTCATACATCTTCTTCCCGTTCTCAATGATCCAGTTCGAATCGCCCTTTGGCGCGGCATTGCCGGATTTGAAGTTAAACGATTCATCATAATAGTTCAGCTTGTCCACGCCGATTCTCTTTCGCTGGCGTTCATACAGCCGGTTCGCAACCGGAACAACGTATTTTCTGATCTGCTCGCGGTACTCCCTGACCATGGTTTTATCATACCCGATGCGTGCCATTCGGTAATAACTGAGATCGGCATAGTTTTTAAATCCAAGTTTGTGGGCGATTTCCGTACGGATTTTCACCAGATGATCGTAAATATCGTCAAATTCCGCCTCATTTTCGGCAAAATAGCCGAATCGCGCCTCGATAGCGGCCTTCCGCATTGTCCGGTCTGGAGCTTCGGCAAACGGTTCGAGCTGAGCCAGCGTACGCTCTTCTCCTTCAAAAGGAATTTTCGCTGCGGCAATGAGCTTCGTATATTTGGAAGCCCATTTATTCTCCTGCTGCATCAAGGGAATGACTTCCGGAGAAAACGATTTGAGCTGAGCTTCTGCAAGGGCAAACAGCTGACTTCCCCATTTTTTCTCAAGATCTTCTCTGAAAGGAGAATTTAAAAGCCGCCGGTAATACTCCGTCGTCTTTCCTTCAAAAATCGGCATGGTCTCATCCATAAAATCATTTTCAGCTTTATAAAATGGATCGTCCGTATTCACGGTATGCCTGATTTCAACAAGATTAAACATCGTATCAAGATGCTTGCGCAGTGCATTGATTTTTTCTGCCGCGCTTTCGGCTTCGGCCGCTGAGCCTGCGGCACTGAACTCATCGAAAGCCGCTTCGAACGCTTTCTCGTATGATCCGACATCCGGCCGTTCATACTTATACTCTTCAAATGTCGTCAATAAAAACACCTCTTTGTTCATGATTACATAAGTTTCAAAAACCTCATGTACTGTCCGCGGGTTCGTCCAATAAGGAAGATATGCTCCGGAACCACTTATTTTTGGCTTCCCAAAACCCTTATTACCTTATATTATATTAGAAAACTTGGCGAAGCGGGGCCTTTGGCGCAGGCTGAGCCTTAGTTGGGGGCCAGGGCGGCCTAATGCCGAACATGCCGCAGGACGCGGCGATCTGTTCGGTCGCTTACATTATAATCCTTAAAATTTTTATACTTTCCTATAACACAAAAAAACCGCTGTGGTCTTCCGGCCTGGCGGAGTGAAAGTTCCGTGCATTAAACGTGCTGTCCGGCGATTTTTCGCTGATGGTGCCTGCGATGGCGAGGATGCTGTGCCTTGTAAACAATCACCTTGCTGACAGTGAAAGCGAGGATGATCCCGATCGAACAGATAGACGCAACCATGGATACGACTCCCGCCCAGCCGAAACGGTCGAGAAAAATTCCCCCGACAGAACCTTCAACACTGGAGCCAACATAATAGAACAAAAGATAAAGAGACGAAGACTGTGCCTTTTCCCGTCGATTGGCAAGAATACCGACCCAGCTGCTGGCGACAGAATGACCGCCGAAAAAGCCGAAGGTAAAAAGGGCCAGGCCGATTACTTTCAGAATGAGTGGTGCACTCATCGTGACCAGAAGACCGGTCACCATCATAGACAGACAGAACGCGACCACTCCTGTTCGGCTCATGCGATCGGACAGTTTGCCCATCCAGGTTGAACTGAATGTGCCGACCAGAAAGATAAGAAAGATAAAACCGATAAAAGTCTGGCTCAGATTGTATGGAGGCTGCATCAATGGAATGCCTATATAGTTATAAACCGTTACAAATCCGCCCATCAAAATAAACCCAAGACAATAGATAAGCACAAGCGCGGGCGACTCAATATTTTCAATGAAACCTACCGTCGTCCTTTTCAAAGACACTTTATTCGCGTCAAAAT
Organism: Sporolactobacillus putidus; assembly: GCF_014647035.1. GTDB lineage: Bacteria > Bacillota > Bacilli > Bacillales > Sporolactobacillaceae > Sporolactobacillus > Sporolactobacillus putidus. Next base: position 299,990 of record NZ_BMOK01000002.1, read on the forward strand.
GCCGTGATTTGGGAAGAAATATAATAAACAACGCACACATGACCATATTCAGTAACCCGAGAAATCCGATGGCCACATTCCATGAGTATGCATCGCTCAAGGTGCCGACAATCAGGCGTCCCGTCAGCCCTCCGAGACTGTTGCCGCTGACATAGATTCCGATGACATAGCCGAGACAGCGTTTATCAAATTCTTCGTTGACATAAGCCATGGCGATAGATGGATAACCGGCCAGCAGTGCGCCCTGCATAAACCGGACAGCAATCAGAAGCGGAAGATAGTGGATAAAGCCAACGGCAAAACAAAGGACGGCTGACGAGCCAAGTGCAAGTGTCATGATCTTTTTTCGATCAAACATACCTGAAGTAAAAGATACAAAGAATAAGAAAATAGCAAGCGCGCCGGTAGCTGCGGAAAGGGTCAGGCTCGCTGTTGCGGGAGGAACATGAAATTGTTCGGCGATGACAGCGATCACCGGCTGTGTACTGTATAAATCCGCATACATGATGAAGCTTCCCAGAAACAAGGCAATCAATGTTTTTCTAAACGCCTTGTTCTCTGGTGAAAGATAACCCATGAGATGTTCATCCCTTCACTTTTGTTGGTATTTTTCATACTATGACAAATCATTTATGATGTCTAATATATAATTTGCATACCATTCATGCACAGCAGTCATATTGTGGTATCTTATATATGGGGGGCAAGGGAAGCAGCTCTTCTGAAAGAAGCCCCTCTTACTTACGAATCACTGCTGTCCCACCCATCCAAGGAGTGATTGATATGGAGTGGCAACAAATCGAATATTTCCAGATGGTCGCCCGGCTTCAGCACATGACCCAGGCGGCCGAAGCACTTTCCATCTCGCAGCCTGCCCTCAGCAGGTCCATTGCCCGCCTGGAAGAAGAGCTTGGCGTCGGCCTTTTCGAGAGGCAGGGACGAAACATCATTCTCAATCAGTACGGCAAGCTGTTTCTGAAGCATGCCAATCGGATTCTTAAGGAGTTTGATGAGACAAAAAAAGAGATTCAGGCACTTCTTGATCCTGAGTATGGCGAAGTTTCGCTTGGCTTTCTGCATACTTTAGGCATCAATATGATTCCCGATATTTTGAGCGCGTTTCAGTGCAACCACCCGAATACAAAAATCAAGCTTTACCAAAACAATAATGTGTCTTTGCTCAGGCAATTGCAAGCGGGTGAAATCGATCTCTGTCTCGTGCATCACACCTTTGATATTCCTCACATTCAATGGGAAAAACTATGGAATGAAGAACTTTTTATCATGGTTCCGGCGTCCCATCCTCTGGCAAAGAGAGGGTCGATCACCTTGGATGAAATTCAGTCCGAACCGTTCATTTCATACAAGCCGGGATTTGAACTGCGCAAAATAGCCGACAAACTCTGCAGAAAAGCAAACTTTACGCCAAACATTACTTTTGAGGGTGAAGAAGTGACGACGCTTGCCGGTCTTGTCGCCGCAGGTCTCGGCGTCGCACTGCTGCCTGACCAAAAGGATATTGACAGCAGCAGAGTCGCTAAGATTCACGTGAGCTGGCCCAGCTGCGAACGTCAGATCGGACTGTCATGGTATGAAGATCGTTACCTTTCTCCTGCCGCTTCACGATTCAAGAGTTTTGTGTTTTCTCATTATAAAGTCTGCTGAATAAAAAAGGACGGTGCTCCTACAACAGGCACCGTCCTTTTTTATTCATCCTGAAACGGAAAGCGGCCGGGTATCGTTACATTTGTCTTTGTATGAAACAATTGTTCAAAACGATGGTAATCTTCGTCTCCGAGCGTATGTCTGGCCCTCTCGGATTCTTCTCCATGTTTCATCGCCTGGATGGCACGCTGCTGTTCCTCAGTGTGAAAAATGCCGATAATTTTATTTGTTTCCAGGATATTCGTAAAGGAATTCGGATCGACTTCTTTGATCAGCTGCTCCATCTTATAGAGTTCATAATGGCTGATGACAATCATGACCGAAAAGCGCTTTTTTTTCGTAAAGCCTCCGTAAGACGGGATGATCGTCGCCCCGCGGTCAAACTGATCCTGCATCGCACTAACCAGCTTATCCGCTTGATCTGTCACTGTAATCACCGTCAGCTTCTGATATTTTGTATGGATCATATCAATCACATAGCTGTTGACAAACCTTGATATGAGCGTGTACAGTGCATATTGCCATTCATACACCGCCCCGGCAATAACAATGATGATACCGTTCAGAATCAAAAAATATTTACCCGATGACGCGTTGCGGTTCTTTCTTGTCAGGTAAATCGCAATGATATCAAGTCCTCCTGTTGAAATTCCGTATTTGAGCGCCACACCGACGCCAACCGCTGAAATCATTCCCCCGAAGATCGCATTCAGCAGAATATCGCGCGACAACGGATGAACCGGAATGACAGACAAAAAGAATGAAGTAAACAATACTGTAATAAAGCTGAAAAAAGTAAAGCTTTTTCCAACTTTAAACCATCCGAGCAGGGCAATAGGCAGATTCAAGAGGAGAACAAGGACTCCGATTGACAGGCTCAGGTGCAGATAATCGCGCAATACATCGGTAATCAGCTGGGCCGCGCCATTAATTCCGGACGCATAGACTTTGGCAGGGACAAGAAAGAAATTCATACTCATTGCACACAGAAAAGCCGCACAAACCGCAATCAGCAACTTTTTAGCTAGTTCTCTCAAAACCGTCGTATTCATACTTTCCGTCTTCCCTTGACATAATATTATATCAGTACTTAGTATAACGGGCCTCAAGCCCATTAAACGGCGAACATTCTTCCAGGGGTTTCAAATTATAGCACTTTCCGAATCGGATTCAACCCCCTGTTGAAATGTCTTATTTTTTTCATTCATAAGACGAAACAAACTTTTCAATCTTTAAAGGTGTTTCCTGAAAAAAGTCGGAAGAAGCGGCTGAAAGTATGGATTAGTTGCCCTATGCCATCCAGTCTTGTTACAATATAGAAAGTTTCCGGGGCTTCCGTTAAGCTGCTCTGGTTTAAAACGAATACTCAAACCGATCAGCGGAACAAACCAGTGCAACCGTCATGTTGGAGAGGACTTCGTTCTTTCTTAAACATGTTGCTGGACAGATTATAGATAAAATAAAAAAAGGAAGGTTGAATTTTATTATTATGAATAAGAGTGGGCTGCCGTTGTTTGAAGCGATTGGCGGAGAAAAAACCGTAAACAGGCTCGTAGAGGCATTTTACCATCATGTGAAGCTTCATCCGGTTATTTCTTCTCTCTTCCCTGACGACATGAGTGAGACGGTTCGGAAACAAAAGCAGTTTCTGACTCAGCTGCTGGGAGGCCCCCAGCTGTATTCCATGGAACATGGCCATCCGATGCTCCGCGCACGCCACCTTCATTTTAAAATTGGAGCGGAGGAAGCTGACGCCTGGCTGACCTGTATGGACCATGCAATGAATGATATTGGTCTGGATCCTGAATATCGGAAAATCATCTTCGAAAGATTGTCGAAAACAGCGCATCATATGATCAATCAGCCTGCTATTAATCATCTCGGAGGGGTGATTTCCCGTGATATTTTACGATGACCGATCGACATGTGAGGGAACACCGGGCCACACGATATGTTCACTGTACAATCACTCCAGAAATAGTCGCCGAGTGGAGATTCTGGCTTTTATCGATCCCCTCTGCGCAGAATGCTGGGGTCTTGAGCCGTTGATGAAAAAATTCTTTCTGGAATATCATGACTACTTCACTTTTCGTTTTTTGCTGACGACAAAACATGATACGGCAAACCGCTGCCAATTTAACCAGGCTAAGAAGATTGCTGAGGAATGGGATAAGTACGCTCACTTGACAGGTATGTGCTGCGACAGCGATGTCTGGTTTGAAAATCCTCCTTCCCCTTATGCTGTCGCCTTATCTATTAAGGCCGCCGAATTTCAGGGAAAGGCCGCCGGCAATCGTTTTCTAAGGCGGATAAGAGAGCAGATTTTTTTCCGCAAAAGGGGAATGAATCAATTTCACGAACTGCTTGAAGTCGCACGCCTTGCTGAATTGGACATTGACGAGTTCAACAGCGACTTTCATTCCTGCCGTCCGATTAAATCGCTGCAGTGTGACCGCCGGCTGGCAAACGAGATGTCGATCACTGAACTGCCGTCTCTTGTCTTTTCCACGGCGGACGGCGATTCTGAGGCCATCAAGGTCAACGGACGTTATGCCTATGATGTTTACGTTCAGATACTGACGGAGCTGCTTGGCGAAACGCCTGTTGCCAGCCCCCCTCCTTCTCTGAAAGAGTATTTTAAACAGCAAGGTTTTCTCGCAACCAAAGAAGTCTCGGTGGTCTATGATCTGCCGGAAGAGGATGCTTTGAAGGAACTTCGCAAACTCCAGCTGCAGCAGGTCATTGAACCGGTCGTATTGAGAAGCGGAACGTACTGGAAGTATATTGCGGATTAAGCGCTCATAGGCTTGTAACAATTCATTTTAAAGGATGGATTCATATGAAGCCGCTGACCGCACTGTCGCTGGCTGTCATGGCCGGCCTTTGTTTTTTCTACTACCTTCTTGGTCTGATGCATCTTCATTCACTCATTTTGTCCGGCGGGCTCATGTTTCTGATCATTTTTCTGCTGATCCGTTTTCTTACCGTTCGGCCGAGAAACAAATGACAGCACAAAAAAAGCGGATTCGGACTTGCCGCTTTTTTTGTGCTGTTTTTTTTATCCGTGTTTCACCCGAACATCAACTGCTCCATTTCATCCAGCACCTGTCCGAACACTTCCATTGCCTGCTGAACCGGCTTCGGTTCAGCCATATCGACGCCCGCTTTCTTCAGAACTTCAATCGGATAGTCGGAACTGCCTGACTTCAGATAATTTTTGTATCTCTCAACCGCAGGGGTTCCTTCTTCGAGGATCTGCTTCGAGAGAGCCGAGGCCGCGCTGTATCCGGTCGCGTATTGATAAACGTAATAGTTATAATAAAAATGAGGGATTCTCGCCCATTCGAGTCCGATCGGTTTGTCGACAACAATCTCCCCGCCAAAATACGTTTTATTAAGGTCGTAATAGATGCCGGTCAGCAGATCGGCCGTCAGCGCTTCCCCGTCTCGGGCTTTTTCATGAATCATATGCTCGAATTCCGCAAACATTGTCTGGCGGAAAACCGTTGCCTTGAAGCCTTCAAGCTGATTATTCAGCAAATATAATTTCTTCTTTTTATCATCCGTCGTTTCAAGCAGATAATGATTAAGCAGCGCTTCATTGCACGTCGAAGCCACTTCCGCGACAAAAATCGAATAATCCGAATAGGGGTACGGCTGGCAGGTACGTGAATAATAGCTGTGCATAGAGTGTCCAAGTTCGTGAGCCAGGGTAAACACACTGTTGATGTTGTCCTGCCAATTAAGCAAAATATACGGCATCGTACCGAATGCCCCTCCTGAATAGCCGCCGCTTCTCTTGTTCTGAGTTTCCCTGACATCAATCCAGCGCTTTTTGAAACCCTCCCGGATCACATCCAGATAATCTTCGCCGAGCGGGGCGAGCCCCTTCAAAACAAGTTCCTTCGCTTCCTCATAGGTTACTTTGATTTTTGCATTCTGAACAAGCGGTGCATAAAGATCATACATATGCAGTTCATCGACTTTCAGCGCTTTCTTGCGCAGCGCTACATAACGGTACATCAAAGGCAGGTGATCATGAATGGTTTTTATCAAATTGTCATAGACCGATTCGGGAATATTGTTGCCGAAAAGAGCCGCCTTGCGTGCCGATTTATAGTGCCTCGCCGCCGCGTAAAAATTGTCGCGCTTGATCTGGCCGCTGAGCGTTGAAGCCAATGTATTTTTAAAAGCGCCATAAACCGCATAAGTGTCTTCAAAAGTTTCCTTGCGTACCCGCCTGTCCTCGCTTTCCATAAGTTTTCCGTAACGGCCATGCGTAATTTCCACGTCATCGCCGTTTTCGTCCTTAATTTTCGGGAATTTCAGATCGGCATTGTTCAGCATGCCGAAAGTAGCAGACGAAGCGTCCGTCACATCTCCCGCTGCAGCCAAAAGCGCTTCTTTTTCCGCATCAAGCACATGCGGTCTCGTCCTTGTGATTTCATCAATGGCGTGCCGGTAGAGCTGAAGCTCCTTGTTCTCGTTCAGAAAACTGTCCAGCTTTTCCGGATCAATGGCCAATATTTCAGGCGTGACAAAAGCCAGCTTGCTTCCAACCACAGTAGCCAGATTTCCCGCTCTGTCATGAAGAGCCTGGTAGGTCGAATTCGCCGTATCTTCATCGGATTTCATGTGGGCGTAGACGTATACTTTGTACAAAATTTCTGTCAGTTCGTCCTGTTTCTTTAACATTGCAAACAAGGTTTCCGAAGATTCCTGCAGTTTTCCCTTAAAGGCCTCTATCTCAGGAACTAAATCTTTAACTTTCTGAAAAGCTTTTTCCCAGGATCCGATATCAGGAAAAATCGCCTCAAGATCCCATGTCTCTTCTTTTGGAATGTCCTCCCTTTTCGGAAGGGCTGTTGTGTTTTCGCCGGCCATTACGCCACCTCCATATGCTTATACGTTTTTAACCGTTGAATAAAAACCAATTCTATCGTACTTCTTTTTCTTATTTTGCGCAAAAACCAGGTAAAGCATCATTTATTCATCTGACCATGAACGCGTTCCAGTGAATCGAGAACAAGCCGGTCTTGTTTCAGAAGCTGATCCAGAGGCAGGTCGCCGGCTATCCGAGAGGCCCGAAAGCGATAGGCTCCTTCTTTCCCTTCTGCCTTATTCAGCTTAACGAGCTGTTCAAGATAAGTTTTTATCACTCCGGCGAGTGATCGTTTCGGACAGAGCGGGAGGCTCCTTCTCAAAAAAACGGTCTCAGTTCCTCCTATTTTTCCAGTTCGCATCAGCATGTCCGGTGTGAGCCACAAATCGGGCGGACTGTGGGTCATTACAAAATAAATCCACATCTGCCACAGGCAGGGCGGAAGGGAAAAATGAATATAATCGCGATGCGGGAGACCGACAAAAGAAGGAAAGCCGGAATAGTTCATCCTCAACCGGTAGGCTTGCTGGCGCAGCCAGTATTCTTCACGTGAAAGATGAGATGGGACACTCAGGCGATAGCGTCTCTTGCAGTCTGCCCAATCCTGTTTGAAAGATTCCGGTGAAAAGGGAAGGGCGGGCATGATCAACTGATGAGGTCTGGCTGAAGGAATCATATGGTTTATTTCCTGGGTAATGTACATGGTTTTTGAGACGGGATGAAGGTGGCCGGCGAAACAGATTCTTTTTTCGGCGGGGTAGTAGTAACTGACATAATAAGGAGAGAAAAAGGGATGGCTGGGGGCATTTCGATTGGAAAACTGAATCGTCTGAGACTCAAAGCCCGATAATCTGGCAAGACATCTGATTTTCTTCTGCCGCGCGCCTCCAAGTATCCAGATCGGACGGATGCCCACGCTCATGTACCCACATGTGCGCGCGTGAAGCTTCTCTTCTGAGATAGTGCTGCACTGATATTCAAGAGCAATCGGATGAATGCCCGGGAGATAAATATCAGGCCTCTGGTGGATCTCCGGGATATAATGCTCCAGTTCAGGCGTACGGCCATTTGCTTTGGTCCATTGAAATAAATCTTCTTTTCCGCTCAAGTGTGCCGTTGATTCCGGTTCTGTTTCAATAATGCAAGGATATTTCGGGTGGTGGGAAAAATGCCACTTTTTTTTACTTCCGAGTCTCAGACGAACCGGTGAGCGGCACACCGGACAATAGAACCGCTTCCTGTTTCTCAGCAGATTCAGCTCACTCCTAGTAAAGTCAGGAGAAACAAGAGAAATCAGGCGTCCGTCATCCATTGCGGCAATGAGCATTTCATCACAACCTTCATCTTTGTTATTCATGGATATATATTTCGACAAAAAGAAATTTTTTCCTGTCTGCGAAAGGTGCTTTTTTATTTTGTAAGTTCCCTTTAATTCATGCAGATGGGATAATCTGTAGAATATATTTTTTCTGTATCTAAGGTCGATAAATTCTAAGTTTAGGACGACTCTTCCTTTCATGGGGTTCAGCAGATTATATCGCCCTTCACGAAAATATATCGACGCTCAGCAGATTATATCGCCCTTTGCGAAAATATATCGACGCTCAGCGGATTATATCGCCCTTCACGAAAATATATCGACGCTCAGCAGATTATATCGCCCTTCACGAAAATATATCGACGCCCAGCAGATTATATCGCCCTTCGCGAAAATATATCGACGCTCAGCAGATTATATCGCCCTTCACGAAAATATATCGACGCCCAGCAGATTATATCGCCCTTTGCGAAAATATATCGACGCTCAGCGGATTATATCGCCCTTCACGAAAATATATCGACGCCCAGCAGATTATATCGCCCTTCACGAAAATATATCGACGCCCAGCAGATTATATCGCCCTTCACGAAAATATATCGACGCTCAGCGGATTATATCGCCCTTCGCGAAAATATATCGACGCTCAGCAGATTATATCGCCCTTCACGAAAATATATCGACGATCAGCGGATTATATCGCCCTTCGCCGATGATCTTTGCGTTCGGAATGATTCTTCTACACTTTGGCTGATTCCCTATAGGCTTAAGGCGTTGTAGAACTTTTCTATCACCTGCGTACCGGCATTCAACAACACAGACAATGATTGATCATGAGCTAACGGAATAATCATTTTTTAATTACTCAACTTTCGCAGTCTAAAAATCGAGTCGAACGCTGTGCATCACGGGATCCATTGGTTGTCATTTAAGGGGCTTGATTAAATAGAAAGACACCTTGCTTTTTGGTATAGTGAATCTGTCGCAATGCACTACCAAATAGAAAAGGTATCCTCTACATGATAGCGAATCACATACAAAAGAATCAACTCCCTGAAGAAATTAAAGTCCAATTTGATAAACTTCACGTCTTGAAACATCTTCGTCAGGCAGGCATCGTTAAATCTTTTGGCTTCTCCTGCGGTTATCTCTCCCAACTTGTTTTTCGTCTGATCTTTACCCAATAGCTATTCTGCAGGACGCTTTAACCAAGACGAAAAAGGCAATCAAAGAGTTAGTGACCCGTCAACTCCAGCAATGGATCAGCCATTTACCTAATTATATCAAGGCTTATCTACCAAATTTGAGCTGCGAAAGTTGAGTTAATTATAACGAGGTCATGAATTCACCCGGACGTTTTTTCTGCCCAAACAAAAAAACGTGAGATAAGCTATTCAAATCAAAAATTTCAGAATGCTGCTCTATCAGGAATATAAATAGAAAAAAGGCTGTTCCATTGTCGAAAGAAAACTCGACTGACGGGACAGCCTCTTAGAATACGAAAACAGACAACGGTCATGACGGACTTCTCCACGCCTTGAGGGCGTTTTGTTCCCTCTCATACATGATTAGCTCAGGGAATCAAAGGAAAATGAGACTTGATCGTTTTAAGTGCCTGCGTTCCGATCAGTTCTTTACCATATTCCTGAAGCGTGAAGCAGGTCAGGTTTGTTTCAATACCAAACTCCAGCATTGTGCTCAAGTCGTCATCCTGGCGATCGTCTGAGAGCTCTTCTGAAAACAGCACATTGAGGTAATACTTTTCATCGTAGGCGAACAAGGCCGTGTCTACGCCCTCATGGCTCTCAAAAGCATGACTGAGCAAAATCAAATCTTCTATATCTTCAAACTCGATGACAAATGAACGATCGTCACCCTCTTTTCCGTGAACAGTCGTACGATTGTGTCTCGGTTTTAGGTATGTTTCTCTTTTCTCCTGTTCCCCCTCGCCGCCAGGCAAACGATCATCCGGATCTGTCTCACTGTTTTCATTCAGACTGTCCGGTTGTTTATCTGTAGAAACAGGAAGCTGCAAATTGGAACCGTCTTTCGAGATCTGCGCCCGTGTGACAATGATTTCCATGCCCTTTTCAAGCGCCTGAACCTGTATCCACAATGGTCCTTCGAGTGAAAAGGATTCCTGACTGTGGGCCTCATCCATCATCTGCCAGAAAAGTTCTTCGCTTCTGTCACGATTGTACCAGATTTCTTCGCGGTCAAATCCGCGGTCCTCAATATCTAGATAACTGATATAAAACTTAAGGGTATTTTCATTAATCCGTTCTATTTTCATCGCTATCTCTCCCTTCTTCGTCCATGGCATGGGGAGTGACCGTCTATAAATGAGACAACTTGTTACTCGTACTTTTATTGTATGACAAATCATTAGCGAATGAAATAAAAAAAGCATGGTCTTTCCAATATTCCACACTTGCCCACAGTCCGGATAAGTTTCTATCATCCTACTGACCGGCTCACTTAATTATGCATGCGACGATCAAAAATCCGGTTTTTTGGGTTGGATTTTTTAGCTCGGGCGGCCCGTACAGATCCAAAATAAAAGCTGCGGAATGATCCGGGACAAGTCCGCATAAGCTGAAACGGAACAGACGAAAGGGGTTTTCTTGTATGTCCTTTGATCTCGGCATCCTGATCTCCATCCTGAAAATTATTATCATTGACATTATCCTCGGAGGCGATAACGCGGTTGTGATTGCGCTCGCATGCCGGAGACTCCCTGAGAGACAGAGAAACCGGGCTATATTCATTGGAACCGGTCTGGCCGTCATACTCAGGATCGGATTGACGGCCATGGTTGTTTCTCTTCTGAATATCCCCTATCTTCTGCTGGCTGGCGGTGTTTTTCTGATCCTTATTGCCCTCCGTCTGATTACAAACAAGGAAGAGAAGCATGATGTCAAAGCAGGAACGTCTCTTTTTACTGCCGTACGCACGATTGTCTTTGCGGACGTTGTCATGGGCCTGGACAACATGCTCGCGATAGCTGGAGCATCCAAAGGACACATTGGTTTCATTGCCGTCGGGCTGTTCTTCTCAGTTCCGATTATCGTCTGGGGAAGTAAACTGATCCTTATTGCTATGGAGCATCTCCCGCTTCTCATTTATGTAGGCGGAGGTGTACTTGTTTACACGGCATCGGAAATGATTTTGGGTGAACCTATGCTCCAACCCTTTTTCATGAACTATCAAAAACTGATGTTTTATTTTTCTCCGCTGTTGATCGTCTCAGTGGTTGCTTTAGGCTGGCTATCCAATCTATTTTCTTCTAACCGGATGACCGGAAAGTCTTAAACATTCAAACTAATTAATAGATTTGCCTGAGCCTGCTAAAATGGATACTTGCTCTTCAAATAAAAAACAGGGTACTCCCTTTTTCCGGGATACCCTGTCGTTCTTTCGTTACCTGTACAGAACGGATCTCAGTTAACCAGCCGCTGGGCTTCCTGCAATTGAAAAGTACGAACTTTTCTCGGCAGAAAACGGCGTATTTCATCATCATTGTAACCAACCTGAAGACGCTTGTCATCGAGCAGAATCGGACGACGAAGCAACCCCGGGTTTTCTCTGATTAATTCAAACAAGTCTTGAATCGACATCGTTTCAAGCTGTATATTCAACTCCTGAAATGCCTTTGAACGCGTTGAAATGATTTCGTCTGTTCCATCTTCGGTCATCCGAAGAATATCTTTTATTTCTTCAATAGACAGTGGTTCTGAGAAGATATTCCGTTCTTTGAAAGGTATGTCATGAGACTTAAGCCAAGCCTTAGCCTTTCTGCATGACGTGCAGCTTGGAGATGTATATAATGTGACCATTTTTCACCCTCCTTTGGATAATAACAACTTCTCATTCTCTGTTGCTTATTTTATTATATAATAATACTTCTAATTTTCATACCCCTTTTTCAGTAAAATAATTTTTCATTTTTCTTCATTTTAAGACCATATTTTCCTGTTCTCCATTTTCCACCTTTAATTTTCGACAATTTACGGCCGCAATTGAAACGTTTTTTCCTACAGTATTTATATAGCAAAAAGGAACTTCCCGATCCGAAAGAAGCTCCTAAACCTCAAGTATTGTTATTGTGAGAAATGCCTTTCATTTCTATGTGTTACGCAGGTAATTTAAGATTTGCTGTTGGCGCATCCTTGGATTTTGGCTGCAATTGACCCAGCGTTTCCTTGAGCCATCTCCGGATGGAATGTTTACGCCTGCGCCTAACATCCTTAGGTTTCACAGGTTCTCGCCTCCTTTAACCGTGTTAAATTCTCTCGGTCGCCCAACCACACCATTCTAATTGTTTCTTTTTCTCTTCTTATTGTCAACCCCGCCTGCCGCACTTGTCAAGGGTTCCTTAAAGATCTTCTCTCAAAGGCAGTCACATTTTCTCAATAAGCGTCGAATATTGTCGATTGGCTTCTTTCCATTTGAAACTGCTTTTCGAATAACTTCTTCTGATTTCGGACATGTTTTGTATCCTTGTTTTCCTCTTTTTTCTCTCAGCATGTCCGATGAGAGGATCCTTCCTATATAATGTACGTAACGCAGCGAAAAAGTATGCAGCTTTTTGCTTGTCATGATTGCAAAAGTGAAAATTTTATTTGAGAGGATGACTTCGCGAATGATGCGCCGACTAACTATGTTTGCTGCAGGCGTTCTTACCGGAGCGATTATTTTGCGGTACTATTTTCATCTGTTCAGCGATTTGCTGATTGACATCCTTCTTGTCCTAACCATTTTGCTCTACTTGATCCATATAGCCGGCAAATACCGAAATTGAAAAGAACAGGCCAATAGAGAATTTCGTCCATTGGCCTGTTCTTTTTCGTTAACATCTGTATGCCCTGCTATTTTCTCATTTCATTTATTTTTTTAATCCATCATCATGAAGATGGCAGGATACCCAATGCCCTTTTCCCGCTTCATGCCACTTCGGCCTGGCTTTGGCGCAGATTTCCATGGCGAAAGGGCATCGCGTCCGGAATCGGCAGCCGCTCGGAGGATCAACCGGACTCGGCACATCCCCTTGAAGAATGATTCGTTCGCGGGTACGTTCAACTTTCGGATCAGCCACAGGGATTGCCGACAGCAACGCCTGTGTATAGGGATGAAGCGGATGATCATAAAGCTCATCGCTTGGTGCGAGTTCCGCCATATTGCCCAGGTACATGACGCCCACGCGGTCGCTGATATGCTTGACCATCGAAAGATCATGGGCGATGAACAAGAAGGTCAGACCTTGTTGTTCCTGTAACTCCTGAAGAAGGTTGACGACCTGTGCCTGAATCGATACGTCAAGCGCTGAGATCGGTTCATCAGCGATGATAAAATCCGGATCAACGGCGAGTGCCCTGGCAATACCAATTCTTTGCCTTTGTCCGCCGCTGAATTCATGAGGATACCGATTGGCATGTTCGCGGTTGAGTCCGACTGTCTCCAGCAAATGATAGACACGATCCATTCTTTCCTTATCCGATTTGACAAGATGATGAATATCGAGCCCCTCTGCGATAATATCCTTAACCATCATCCTCGGATTCAAAGATGCGTATGGATCCTGGAAAATCATCTGCATACGCCTGCTCAGATTTTTCTTCGCTTTAGTGGAAAGTTTACCGCCGATTTCTTCGCCGTCAAAAAGAACTTCCCCTTCTGTCGGTTCATACAGACGGATGATCGTTCGTCCTGTCGTTGACTTCCCGCAGCCTGATTCCCCTACAAGGCCGAATGTCTCGCCTTTATATACATCGAACGTCACGTCGTCGACTGCTTTCAGTGTGTCTTTTCTGGAGACCTTGAAATATTTTTTCAGATTTTTAACCTGAAGAAGCTTTTCTCTTGATTCATCCATGTGTTATTCTCCCCCTACACCTATCGTTGCCGGCGGATCGACTTTCGGCGCCCGTTCATCAAGCAGCCAGCAGGCTGTTTTCTGCGTTGCCGACAGCTTCGTGTAATCCGGCATGTGATCCACACATACCTTCATCGCATGAGGACATCTCGGAGCAAACGGGCATCCTTTCGGTGGATCGCTTAAATCGGGTGGAGTCCCTGGGATGGCCAGCAGTTTGTCTGTCTTCGCATGCAGCTTAGGCATCGAGGAAAGCAGCCCCCAAGTATACGGATGTTTCGGATTATAAAAGATTTCTTCAAGCGTTCCGGTTTCAACGATCTTTCCTCCGTACATGACGGCTACGCGCTGCGCGAGGTTGGCAACAACCCCCAGATCATGAGTGATCAGAATAATCGCCGTACCGGTCTTTTTCTGAATGTCGCGCATCAGGTCAAGAATCTGGGCCTGAATCGTGACATCCAGCGCGGTTGTCGGTTCGTCGGCAATCAGAATTTTCGGATTGCAGGCCAGTGCGATCGCAATCACCACACGCTGCCTCATACCGCCGGAAAACTGATGGGGATATTCATCCAAACGTTTGTCCGGGTTCGGGATGCCGACCAGTTTCAGAAGTTCCGCTGCTTTGGTTTTCGCCTCGTTCTTTGAGAGATTCTGATGCTTGATCAGGCCCTCCATAATCTGCTTTCCAATCTTCATGGTCGGATTCAGGGCGGTCATCGGATCCTGAAAAATCATGGAAATGTCTTTTCCCCTGATTTTCTGCATTTGTTTCTGGCTATATTTAACGAGGTCGCTTCCGTCAAAAAATATTTCCCCCGATGTAATCTTTCCCGGAGGATTCGGAATCAGTCCCATGATCGCTTTGGATGTCACGGATTTTCCCGAACCCGATTCACCGACAATGGCCAGTGTCTCTCCCACATTAAGCTCAAAGCTGACCCCACGAACAGCCTGAACATGAGCACCAAAAATGTCAAATTGAACATTTAAATTTTTAATTTCGAGTAAATTACCCATTTTCTCACCTCCTGATTAACGCCGTAATTTTGGATCAAACGCGTCTCGTAATCCGTCGCCAAGAATATTGAAGCAGATCAGCAGAAGACTGATCACCAGTCCGGGATACAATGTCTGATAAGGATGAAGTTGCAGAACCGTGTAAGCGCTGCTCAGCAGGGAACCGAGCGAAGCCTGCGGATCACGGATTCCGAGCCCGATGAAACTGAGAAATGCCTCAAAGAAAATGGCGTTTGGTACTGAAAACATCGTATTGACGATAATCATACCCAGTGAATTGGGGATCAGGTGGCGGAAGATTATTCGGCCATTGCCGGCGCCGAGCGTTCTTGAAGCAAGCACAAACTCCTGATTTTTGAACTTAAGCATCTCCCCTCGGACAATACGCGACATCGCAATCCAGTTGGTCGCCAGAATTGCGATCGTGATGGTCAGCAATCCGGGCTGAAGGATTAAGATGAGCAAAATGACCCAAACAAGATACGGTATGCCTGAGATGATTTCTACAATACGCTGCATGACGTTGTCAATCGCGCCGCCGAAATATCCGGAAATTCCTCCATAAACCACACCAATGAACATGTCGGCAAGTGCGGCAATCAGGGCGATAAGCAAAGAAATTCGCGTACCGTCCCACGTTCTTGTCCATTGATCTCTTCCGAGCGTGTCCGTCCCAAACCAAAAGTCCTGCTTTACCCCACGTTCCTGATACATGTCAACCCCATTTTCCTTTCCGTTAAGAAACGGCAGCCAGGACAATGCGGTTACCTTCGGGGGCAGATTGGAGCGTATCAGACTCTGGTCATCAGCGCTGTACTTGCTCGTCATCGGCCCAATGATAGACATCCCGATGATGATGATTAGAATAACAAGTGATATCATGGCACCTTTATTCCGGAATAAACGGCGAAATGCGTCCTTCCAGGCGCTGACCACTTCACTGGAAAGCTTCTCGCTTGCCGCATGACTGATATCGGCGGGTGTAAACAATTCTTTTGTCAGTTCTTCATTTGACATCGCCATCAGGATTGCCCTCCTTCTGACAAACGGATTCTCGGATCAATAATTCCATAAAGTATATCGACAATGAGCATGGTGATAATAAAGAGAGCAGCGTACAGCTCCGTCGTTCCCATGATCATCGGATAATCATTGGTCACAACAGAATCCACGAACTGGGCACCAATTCCCGGTATGCCGAAAATTTCCTCAACAACGAGCGACCCCGTAATAATCATGGCTGTCAGAGGGCCAAGAATTGTTATAACAGGTATGAGCGCATTACGCACGGCATGCTTAAAGACAACGGCAGAAGTGGACAATCCCTTTGCCTCTGCCGTCACAATATAGTCCTGACTCATGACCTCAACCATTTCCGATCGCATGAATCTTGCTACTAGAGCAAGTACATAAACCGCGAGTGAAATTACCGGCAGAACATGCGAAGCAAAACCGCTCCATCCGGCAACCGGAAACCAGCGCACCTGAACGCCAAACAGATACTGCAATATTCCTGCAAAAATAAATGATGGAATGGAGATTCCGAAAATTGAAACGGCCATTGTTCCCCAGTCGAGTGCTTTGCCGCGATGCAGGCCCGCGACAATACCGAGAAGAATACCTAATAATGTCCCAACAATAATCGCTTCAAATCCAAGATCGAGCGAGACGGGGAATTTAGCCATAAGGAGCTGTGAAACCGGCTGCATGCCGAATTGAAAAGACCCGCCCATATCTCCATGGATAAAATTCCACATGTATTTCACATATTGAACGGGAATCGGCTGATCCAGCCCGTAAAAGTGTTTCAACTGGTTAAGCTGAACGGGAGAAAGTCGATTGGCGTTTTTGAACGGAGTTCCAGGCAGCAATTTCATCGACAGAAAGGTCAGCGTAATGACCACATACAAAGTGGCGAACATGTATCCGATCCGTTTCAAGACATATCGTCCCATTGGTCCATTTCCTCCTGTTTTTTGATATATCTATGCTTTGTTCCAGAATAGTCGGTACAACAATTATTCATAAATCATATAATTTTCTACATAAACAGATTTTAATTGAAAAGAGAGTATATGCCGGAACCGACATATACTCTCCTCCCACAAAAATTTTACTGACATTTTGAGAGTTGCACATACTCACCTTAATGTTGGAGTATATAAGCTTGTGAAAAATCATATTGAGGGCCGTAAGAAGGCAGTTCCAACCCTTTTACATATGGCTTCTGTGCCCAGGCAGTACCTTCTTGGTAAACCGGAACGATCGGATAGTCGGCCATCATGACTTTTTCTGCTTTAAGCATATCGTTCCAGCGTTTCTGCGGCTGACCGGTTTCAGCCTTGGCGGCAGTAATCAGATCATCAAACGTCTTGTTTGACCATCCGGTCGTGTTTTGCGGATTGCCGGTCGTCCACATATCGAGATAAGTCATCGGATCCTGATAATCAGGGAACCAGCCGCTGAATGCAAGATCAAATTTAAACGACTGATTCAGCTGCAGGTAGTTCGACCATGGCTGCTGGTTGATTGTCACCGTAACACCCGGCAGATTCTTTTCAATCTGGTTTGCAAGGTATTGATCCCATTGCTTGTATTGAGCGGTATCCGGGCTCAGGAAGTTCAGGTTCAAAGTCTTGATGCCCAGTTCCTGTTTCGCTTTGTTCCAATACGTTTTTGCGTTGGAAGCATTGCCCGCAGGGAACCCGTCGACCGGATTGCCTCCGCGGAAATCTTTGCCGTCGGGACCCTTTGTAAAGCCCTTAGGAACAACAAAGTTCGATCCAATTGATCCGTTGTTAAAGAGAACCTTCACAAAGCTGTTGCGGTCGATAGCCGCATTAAGTGCCTTACGCAGATTCAGGTTCGCCAGGTTTTTGTTTGTCTTCTGATTGATGTAGAGGAAGAACGTTCCTGAAGTCAGGTTGTTTTTGAGATCGCTCGGATTGCTTTGTTTCATTGAAGTGACATAGTCGCCTGTCAGAGTGAAGGCCGTATCGATCTTACCCGTTTTGTACAGGTTAACTTCAGTTCCAATGTCTTTCTGAACCTGGAAATTAACCGTTTGAAGTTTGATTGACTTTGCGTTCCAGTAATCCGGATTTTTCTTATAGGTCCAGCCTACACCTTTATTCCAGGATGTCAGTTTAAAAGGTCCGTTGTAGAGAAGATTTTGAGGTCCTGCTGCATAGTTCTTGCCCTGTGCTTTAACAAAATCTTCGCGCTGAGGTAGGAACTGCGCCTGGGATAGAATGCTGTAGAAGAACGAAGGCATCGGTTCATCCAGCGTTACTTGAAGCGTTTTGCTGTCAAGCGCCTTGACACCCAATTGTTGGAACTTGCCATACATTGCTTTGTTTGTCGGATCTTCGATAGCTGCCGCATTTTTGATACCTGTCGAAGCAAACAAATAATTATATTGCGGTTTTGCAGCCGGATCGTTCTGATGCTGCCAGCCGTAAACAAAGTCCTGTGCCGTTACCGGCTTGCCGTCGGACCATTTAGAGTCGCGGAGCGTGAACGTAATCGTCTTTTTGTCTGCACTGACTTTCGGTGAGCCCGCCGCAAGATCCCACTCATACTTGTCGTTGTGCATTCTTGTCAGTCCGGACATCATCTCATCGATTGCGTTGGTTGATGTGGTATCCGTAGCCTGAGTCGGATCAAGCGTCGGAATATCCTGACTGATGGCTAAATTCAACACTTGATTTTTGGCCAGCGTATTGCTGCTGCCACTGCTGCCGCTGCTGCTTGAGCTTCCGCAAGCGGAAAGCACAAGGCTTAGTGCCAAAACAAATGATAGCACTAACGACCATTTTGCCTTACTCCTCATAAAGCAATGACCTCCCCATAAATATTATCTTTTTTTTGGAAAATTCTTCGGTCTCCTTAGAAGACGGAATTAACCTACATGGGCTATTATACAAGTTATTCTCACAATGTGCATTCTTTTTTTGTGTGTAAAGCTCAGCTCGTGTCGATTGCTTGCTATATTTCTTGTAAATAAGCTATTTTCCCGTGAAAAAATTTTTTCGTATATGTCATAATTTCTTACACTTCCGGTTGCCGGATCAACAGTGCTCCGTTATGATAATCTGGAGGTGTTTCTTATGAAGATTCAATTAAAAAGGCGGCAAATTTCTTATCTTGTTATTATAATTGTCGAATTATTATTAACTCTATTTGCGCAGCTTCTTTCCGTGCAGCCATTTTCTTTGATAGCGATTATCAACGCACTTTCGGTTGTCAGCCTTGTTTTTCTGACAATAGGATTGGTAATTTTTGTTATTCATGGAGGATTTTTTGACGGTATTGTGTACAGTTTCAAAAGATTCTCAAGGGATATCCGTAAAAACCGGCTTGGCGAAGCCGATGCCGAAGCGCCTCTGGCCGAATACAGGAAACGTGACGGTCAGCGACCACCGCTGACGTGGCCTCTCATCTGGATCAGTTTTTTCCTTTTCTGTCTGTCATTGGTTTTGTCTGTTTTCATTTAATAGATTTGTCGACTCTTCCTTGGAAAGCCGCTCTGTGTTATTTGCTTTTGCTTCTTGGATTGGGTATAATTAATGGCACTGAAAGCCGCACATAACTTTCCGTTGCGGCACAGTTAAATCTGAAAACGATGATGAAGAAGAGTAGGCAGCAAGAAGTCCGAAGAGAGCCCGGAGAAGCTGCGAACCGGGCGGCGGATGGCTGCCGAATGGGCTTTTGAGTGCAATCCGAAACCTCACCAATTATGATGAAACAGTAGGAATTGACGTGTTCCGCCCGTTAAAGCGGAACTGATTGGCAGCAAAGCTGTAAAATCAGGCAGAGATGTTCCTGAGATCATTCGGGAATAATTAGGGTGGCACCACGGTCTTTTCGTCCCTTTGGGATGAAGGGCTTTTTTTATACATTTTTTTAACACAGGTACTTTTTCCGATCATATCCGTAAATCACAGGAAGGTGAACATTTTGGCTAAAATTTTTTCCGGCGTACAGCCGACCTCGATTCCTCATCTTGGCAACTATTTAGGCGCGATGCGCAACTTTGTCACGCTCCAAGACGGTAATGAGTGCATTTACTGCATCGTGGATGAACACGCTATTACCCTGCCTCAGGATCCAGGCGAAATACAGCGGAACATCCGCAATCTGGCGGCGCTTTATCTTGCAATGGGCATCGATCCAAAGCGCTCCATTCTTTTCATTCAATCGGAAGTCCCCTGTCACGCACAGCTCGGCTGGATCATGCAGTGCGTCAGCTATATGGGTGAGCTTGAGCGAATGACGCAGTTCAAAGATAAATCAAAAGGGAAAACCTCGGTTCCTGCCGGACTTCTCACTTACCCGCCTCTAATGGCCGCAGATATCCTGCTCTACAACACAGAACTAGTCCCGGTCGGTGCGGACCAGAAACAGCATCTTGAACTGACCCGGAATCTGGCTGAACGCTTCAATAACAAGTACGGAGATGTTTTCGTCATTCCGGAGCCCTATATTCCTCCAGTCGGTGCGAGAATCATGTCCCTGGCAGAACCTGAAAAGAAAATGAGCAAATCGGACACAAACAGGAAAGCAACGATTTTCACACTTGACAGTGAAAAGGATATTATCAAAAAAATCAAAGGCGCGACTACCGATGACGAGGCCGAGATCCGCTACGACCGTGAAAAAAAACCTGGGATCTCCAACTTGCTGGATATCTTCTCCATTTGTTCCGGCCGCTCCGTGGAGGAACTGGTGAACGCCTATCAGGGCAAAGGCTACGGCGAATTTAAAACGGATGTTGCCGAAGCTGTTTCGGGTACGCTGAGACCGATCCGTGAGCGATACAATAATCTGATTGAATCATCTGAACTGGACGAGGTTCTCGATGAAGGCGCTGAGAGAGCCTACGATATCGCCCAGCAAACACTGAAAAAGGCAGAAAAGGCGCTGGGCATCGGACGAATCAGCAGACATTAATTTGCCGGTAACAGGCAATAAAGCGGAGCATGATTTGACTGCTCCGCTTTTTTTGCACTTTTTATAATAATGGAAGAGAAAATTTCGAATTCATTAAACTGAAAACGCGGACAAAAAAATAATACAATTTTACGGACTTGCGAAAAGAAACTGACTATATCCAACCCTAAACCCGGCGTCCAATTAACCAATCTTCAGGCTGTTTACCGGTCGTTGCAGGCTGTTTACCGGTCGTCAGCTCGATTTTATCAGTCGTCGTGCGCTGTTTATCGGTCGTCACCACAATTATCAGTCGTCGCGCGCTGTTTACCGGTCGTCAGCTCGATTTTATCAGTCGTCGTGCGCTGTTTATCGGTCGTCACCACAATTATCAGTCGTCGCGCGCTGTTTATCGGTCGTTAGCACAATTATCAGTCGTCGTGCGCTGTTTATCGGTCGTCAGCTCGATTTTATCAGTCGTCGCGCGCTGTTTATCGGTCGTCACCTTGACTTTATCGGTCATTGCGCGCTGTTTATCGGTCGTCACCACAATTATCAGTCGTCGCGCGCTGTTTACCGGTCGTCAGCTCGATTTTATCAGTCGTCGTGCGCTGTTTATCGGTCGTCAGCTCGATTTTACCGGTCGTCGCGCGCTGTTTATCGGTCGTCACCACAATTATCAGTCGTCGCGCGCTGTTTACCGGTCGTCAGCTCGATTTTATCGGTCGTCGCGCGCTGTTTACCGGTCGTCAGCTCGATTTTATCAGTCGTCGCGCGCTGTTTATCGGTCGTCACCACAATTATCAGTCGTCGCGCGCTGTTTACCGGCCGTTGCGGGCTTTTATCGGTCGTCAGCTCGATTTTATCAGTCGTCGCGAATCGTTTCTCAGCTTTTTGGCATTCAATTCCTGATATAGAAACGATCCGCCTGGTTCACTTGATGTTCAACACACCATTCCCTGTGATCAGCGGGGTCAGACCGTACCTCCGATTTTCATATTTTCCAGAAAAAGTAAAGGACCGGGCTCATCCATGCCCGGTTGATAGAAACTTCTATTCTATTCCGATCATCCAAGACACGTTTAATCAACTGCCTGGATTTAACCCTTCCCTATCTTGGGATTACTGAACTTTCGGGCCGTGTTCCAAGTCCCACAGTTTTTCAAAATAGGATTGTCCTTTAATCAAACGCTCACAAATGTCGCTGTGTTTTTCCGACCATCCTTGTTTCATTCCTTCAACGAGCCCGTTCCAAGCCTCTTCGAAACTCATCCGCCGGCTTTCGGTATATTGTGTGGGAAACCACTCCGTGTACCAATAACGCATCTCTTCTACGCTGCCTGTCGAATGCAGCTGATCAAGCGCCATAAACAGAAGCTGCTTCACTTGGCGTTCTTTTCTTGTCAGTCCGACCATCAGGGCGGGATTCAAGGAAAGCAGATGATAAGCTTTACAGTTTCCTCCATGCGGAATCGGATACTGAGCGGCTGTCATTTGTTCCGCCTTTTCAAGGATTAGGTTTTCCTGACGAGGTATCAGTCTGCTTTTTCGGACGGGTATCGCATAACCCAGCGTGTCCGCGGCAAGACAGCGTTCCCCGTCTGTCGCCAAGAAACAGTATTCAATGATCTCCCGCTGGTTATTCTTGCAGATGACACTCTTGTTCCGCACATCCTTCAGCAAATCCCCAGGTAAATCCTGCAAGTCATTTTCAATGTAGTCGAACAGAGATTTTTCTATTTTGACGAGCGGAACCTGATCCAGCAATTCGATAAAATCGTGCTTGCGCCATTCGTAAAACTCGCAGACATTGTAGCTATTTTCTTCGCCTTCAAACCAATTGACCCAGACATCGCTGATGATCTCCATGAACGCTTCGTCCCCTCTTTTTTGATTTGAAAACATTATGGTCATCGATAAAAGATTTTATTCTGACTCCGCGCTATTTTTCAACATCCGGAATTTGTTCTTTGATTATCTCTATGCTCGTCCATCCCATTCTATTCTCGTGATCTTCTGTCCGCACCACCCCCTTAGAACTTGGCTTCGGCAAGCCTTAGGCGCAGGCGTTTGACTTAGTTGCGGAGAACAGGACGGCCAAACGCCGAACATATCGCAGGGTGCGGCGCCTAGGTTCGGCAGCTTATGCTATAATCATTAAAAATTTTATATATTAGAAAACTTGGCTTCGCCAAGCCCTTGGTATGGGCGTTGCCTTAGTTGTGACGGCCAGGATGGCCTAATGTCGAACATGCCGCAGGACGCGGCGATTTGTTCGGTCGCTTATACTGATAATCCTTAAAAATTCTATACTTTCTTATAGAACAAAAAACCCGGAGTCACCTCCGGGCAAAAATGATGCTTTCGTCTTTTTTATTAATTAATTCCATTCAGGCTTCGTATTTCTTGAAAACGAGGGTCGCATTGTGTCCCCCGAATCCAAAAGAATTGCTCATAGCGACATTTACAGTTCGCCTGACAGCACCATTGGTGACGTAATCGAGATCACATTCCTCATCAGGAGTTTCGTAATTAATCGTTGGCGGAATGACGCCTTCTGCAATCGCTTTGACGGACAGAATCGCTTCAACTCCGCCGGAAGCGCCAAGCAGGTGTCCGGTCATCGATTTAGTAGAGCTGATGGCAAGCCGGTATGCGTGATCGCCGAACACCGCTTTAACCGCTTTGGTTTCGGATGAATCATTCATTTTCGTGCTTGTCCCGTGCGCGTTGACGTAGTCCACCTGATCGGTCGACAGTTCTCCGTCTTCAAGCGCCATTTTCATCGCACGGATCGCACCTGTCCCGTCCGGATCGGGTGCTGTGACATGATAGGCATCACTTGTCACGCCGTAACCGGCCACTTCAGCATAAATTTTTGCGCCGCGTTTGACAGCTGATTCGAGGGATTCAAGCAGCAGTACCCCTGCGCCTTCACCCATAACAAAACCATCACGGTTTTTATCGAACGGCCGGCAAGCTGTTTTCGGGTCAGGGTTTGTCGACAAGGCGCGGGAAGAACTGAATCCGGCAAACGACATGTTGGTCAGAGGCGCTTCAGATCCGCCGCATAGAATCGCATCATTGTCACCGCGCTGAATCATTTTATATGCATTTCCGATTGAATCGGTTCCTGTCGCGCAGGCCGTAACCGTGCAGGAATTGACACCCTTTGTCCCCAATAAGATAGAGACCTGGCCGGAAGCCATATCTGGAATCATCATCGGAACAAAAAAGGGGCTGACACGGCGGTAGCCTTTTTCGATCGCCGTTCGCAATTCTTTTTCGTAAGTTTCCATCCCGCCAATGCCCGAGCCGATCCAGACACCGGTACGATAAGCATTTGAATCATCTATTGTGTAATCCGCATCTTTGACTGCCATTTTCGAGGCAGCGACCGCAAACTGGGCAAAGCGGTCCATCCTCAGGACCTCTTTCCTGTCGATAAAAACCTCAGGGTCGAAATCTTTCACTTCGCCTGCCACTTTAGCGCGAAAATCATCAGGATTAACACGCGTAACGATATCAATGCCGGACTTTCCGGCAACTGCGTTTTCCCACGTAGTTGCCACATCATTGCCAAGAGGTGTCACTGCACCTAGCCCGGTAACGACGACTCTTCTCATCATTGCGTTCTCTCCTTTAACCAGTAAAATCATAAAGCAGAACAGGTAACGTTTAAACCGTATATGCCTTAAAATATTATAGATTGTAAATCTGTTATTTCCCCCACCGTAAAGTCAGGGCACCCCAAGTCAGGCCGCCGCCGAAGCCGACCATGACGATGAGATCGCCGTCTTTGACGACCCCGTTCTCCAGGGCATCCGTAAGGGCAAGCGGAATGGAGGAAGCCGATGTATTCCCATACTTTTGAATCGTCTTAATCATCTTTTCTTCGGGAATACCCAGTCTTTCTCTCGAAGCCTCCATGATCCGTATATTTGCCTGATGGGGAATCAGAAAATCGATGTCCTCTTTTTTCAGGCCAGCTTTTTCAACGACATGGACTGCCGACTCGCCCATCTGCCGTACGGCAAATTTAAACACTTCCCGGCCGTTCATCTTGATGATGTTTCCATCCTGATACAAATTTTTTCCGCCGCTTCCATCTGATCCAAGCTCAAAAGAAAGGATTCCTCTTCCTTCGGATACGGGTCCAAGCACGGCGGCGGCGGCGGCATCCCCAAAAAGCACGGCCGTCGTCCGATCCTCCCAGTTTGTAATCCCTGACAATTTTTCCACGCCGACTACGAGAATATGCTTATAAGTGCCCGAATCAATAAATTGTTTAGCCGTCACCATGCCGTAGATGAACCCTGAGCACGCGGCGCTGATGTCCATAGCCGGTATATGCCTGGCTCCAAGCCGGTCCTGAAGCATGCAGGCGACAGTGGGAAAAGGCTGATCCGGTGTCACCGTTGCGACCAGAATCATGTCGATGTCCGATGCCTTCAGTCCGGCATTTTCGATCGCTTTCTCGGCAGCCATGAAAGCCATATCGGAAGTGTTTGTCTTGTCATCGGCGATTCTTCTTTCCTCGATCCCAGTTCTTGTTCGAATCCATTCATCTGAAGTATCCATCATTTTTTCCAGATCAAAATTTGTGAGCACACGCTCGGGAATGTACTTTCCAATTCCCAGTATTCCTGCGGACATCCGCAATTCTCCTCTCAGATCTTAACAGTATATATAATGACTTGGTAACAATATAATACTACAATTACCCTTTGTCTAACAATCCGGGTATCCGCCCGCTTCCGATTCCCGTCTCGGCACAAACGTGCATAAATTCCGACCCGGGCTGATGAGCATCACCTGTTGCCTTGCTGCGGCATAAAATGCAGTGTCAAAAGTTCTGATTACCGTGAAATGATCAATACAAAAGGAGTGAGATTCTTGGTACAATACGGTCCGAACAGAAGAGATGGTGAGTTTGATCCCTTTACACATTTCATGTTTGGCTCTCAGCGGCCTCCGGTTCAGCCGCCACATGAATTTTATCAGAACAACAGCTGGCAGGCAAGCGGCACGCAGCCGCCCCAGCGTCCCGGTTTTCTCAAACCGTTTCTCGATCCGAACGGACATTTCGATACTGGAAAAATGATGAACGGAGCGACACAGCTTGTCACCGTCATCAAGCAGACAGCTCCCGCGGTGAAACAGTTGTCCCCGCTGCTGAAATTTTTCAAACGGCCTTGATCTTTCCGGTCCCGATTGAAAATCATTCTGGATACTAAAAAATCGAGACGACTGTTCGTCTTGATTTTTTTGCTTTTTATTAAATGGATTCAGGAGTCAGAGCCAGCTGACCTTTCCTCGTAAAATTGCTTTTATCTTGCGGTTCAATGTCGTGTCCCCCTCTGGACCGTCAATAAAATGAATGACCTCTAAACCCGGGAAATCGGCGAAAGCAAGTTCCGACATCAGTTCTGCGATTCTCCGTCCCTTTCGCCTGTCCGCAAAGTTCTCAAGGTCGGTCCGAAAGATGACCGCTTTGATATCGCCAGCCCTGCTCAGTTCACGGGCAAAGCATGCCTCCATCTCGTCTGCGGCTTTTCCTATAGCTGTTCGGGGATGCGTGGACATCGTTTCCGACAGTCTCCCTTCTTCGCCTCCGCAAATCTCAAGAGATGACAAAAAGACGAACGATTTCGCCCCGGCTAATTTGTACGGAAAAAACATTCTATTCCATCTTTCTTTAAGGCGGATCTTGTCGGCGGGAGAGGTCCGAATGGTATCCGCCAAAAACAGATAATCAAACGGCTCCGCAGGAACAGCCTTTACGACCCGGAAAAGAGAATTTCTGCCTAGAAAAAATTCTCTCTCTTCCTCGGATTGTTTTTCATCTTCATTTAAAGCGGTACTCAGCGAGATTACTTGCAAGCCTTTTTCCATTAGAACTTCCGAAAGCGGAAATCCCTGCGGCGACAGCCCGCCGAAAATTAGCGCCCGTTCCATACGTCTTTCTCCCGCCCTTCAAATTGCACTAAAGAAAGATTATGCTTTTTGCTACAGGATCATGATTGATAAAGGAAAAAAGCACCCCGTCAGCGGGATGCTTCACTCGGAAAGTCCTAAAGCTATTCTTGCGTATCGGGACATCCGCTCCTTCGTCCACGGCGGATCCCAGACAAAATTCACTTCGACTTCCTTTACTTCTTCAATTTCTCCAAGCGCGCGTTTCACGTCGTAGGAAAGCGACGCGGAAAGCGGACAGCCCATGAAGGTCAAAGTCATCGTGACAACGACGTTATTTTCTTCATCTATATCCACTCCATATACAAGGCCCAAATTGACAATATCAACGCCAAGTTCCGGATCAATGACATCTTCCAGTGCTTCAAGCACCCGGTCTTTCAATTCATCCTTCTCATTCTCAGGCATTGAGACTCCTCCTTCCTTGATCCTGATCTTTTACAGTATAACCGATTGCCTCCGGGATTTCATCTTTAACGCTGCATCAGGACGGGCATTATCCCGGTCACGTCTCTTATCCCCCTCCTCTGTCCCGATGAGGACCGCCATGTTATAATAGTACGGCACGATCCATTAAAGAGGCGTCGCCAATTATAATAGAAGGGACCGGAATCATGCCGTTCAAATCAAGCGCAACACCTAACCCGAACGCGATAAAATTCACTTTTACCGCCCCGCTTTTTAAAAAACGGATCGAAGTCAAAAAAGGGGATACGCCTGACTCCGAACTGCTCGCGCAGCTGATTGCTGTTGAAGGCGTAGACAGCCTGTTCGGCATTAACGATTTTATAACGGTGAATAAGGTGTCATCGTCTCAATGGGACGACCTTCTGCCGCTCATTCAAAAACTACTCGAAAATGATCAGCGATAGAAAACTATAAAGAGTAATGTGCGGACTTTCAATCGCTTGGTACAGGTTCGGCATTCTGCACAAAACCCGGAGTCATTTCAACAGCATTCGGCCATATAAAAATGATAGCGTTTTCATTATAATGGTGTTATTCAATAAGAAGGAGGAATGAAAAAATGGCCGAGTTGTCTTTAAAACATATGTACAAAGTTTATGATCATAATGTGACCGCCGTGTCCGATTTTAATCTGGACATTGCCGATAAGGAATTCATTGTCTTCGTCGGCCCATCCGGATGCGGCAAATCCACCACGCTGCGGATGATCGCCGGTCTGGAAGAAATTTCAAAGGGTGAACTGTACATTGACGGTAAAAAAATGAACGATGTCGCGCCAAAAGATCGTGATATTGCCATGGTTTTTCAAAACTACGCCCTATATCCGCACATGACCGTCTATGACAATATGGCCTTCGGACTGAAGCTGCGCAAAGTTCCAAAAAACGAGATCAAGAACCGTGTTGAACATGCCGCCGAAATTCTCGGCATTAAAGATTACCTCGACCGGAAACCAAAAGCGCTGTCAGGCGGACAGCGGCAGCGTGTCGCTCTGGGACGGGCGATTGTACGTGACGCCAAGGTCTTCCTAATGGATGAACCACTGTCAAATCTTGACGCCAAACTGCGCGTTCAGATGCGTTCGGAAATCGGAAAGCTGCATCAGAATCTTAAGGCAACCATGATCTACGTCACCCATGATCAGACGGAAGCAATGACCATGGCAACCCGTATCGTCATCATGAAAGACGGGATCATCCAGCAGGTCGGCACACCTAAAAAAGTTTATGACAATCCGGCCAACCTGTTTGTCGGCGGTTTTATCGGCTCGCCGCCTATGAACTTCTTCCATGGCCGATTGGAAGGCAATCATTTTAAAGGCGACGATATCGATCTGGAGATTCCCGAAGGAAAACTGAAGACACTTCGCAGCAAGGCGTTTATCGACAAGCCGATTATTATGGGGATCCGCCCTGAAGATATTCACGATGAACCTGTGGCTATCGAGTCCAATCCCAAAAGCGTGATTCATGCGGAGATCGTTATCGCAGAACTGACCGGTGCGGAGTTCATACTACATTCTAAAGTCGGCAGCCATCCTTTCATTGCCCGCGTTGACGCCCGAAACCCTTATCACGCCCTCGACAAGATTACGCTGTCCTTCAATGTCAATAAGACGCACTTCTTTGACCCAGAAACTGAAAAATGCCTGACTGCCGGCTAAGCAGCCGAACCTAAAAAGGGATCCCCGGAACTGCCTGCCGGGGATCTTTCTTTCTCCGATTCTTACAACGTTGACAGATAGGCTATCGTCAGTCCGTCCATTTTTTTCAACGAAATCCCGGTCAGTTCGTAAAACTTGTCGATCCGGTAATGCAGCGTGTTCCGATGCATGAACAGATGCTTTGCCGCAAGGCTGACGTTGCCCTGATTGTTCCACAGAGCTCTGATAATGGAAATCCAGCTTGTATCTTCCGCAATCATCGCACGAGACTCTCCAAGAATAGCCCATTCGTTTGCCAAGGGTTTGAGCAAGGTGAAAAAATTGGATTCGACACTTGTAACTTCTTTGGAGCCGGAACCGGCAATATGCTGGCGGAATAATTGATTTTCTTCCCGATACGCTTCTGGAAGCCATTCGGAAACAGGATAGCGCAAGCCGATCTGAAAATGGGATTTAACCGAGAAATCATTTTCCAACGTATTGGCGATGGCGCGGAGTGACTCCTCTGAAACCGACATCTGTTCTTCGATAATTAACCCCTGTTTTGAAGATAAATAAATAAAGCAGGCTGATGGTTTAAAAAAAGCTTCAAGCGCCTCCCGCCATTCCGACAGATCACTTTGCGAGAGACTGCCGGCGACCCGAAACTGGATCATTCTGATTTTTACCGACCGGTCAGGATGTTCCAGCACTTTCCCATTGAAAAGCACATCATACCACAGACGGGCCCGTTCGGAAACTTTCGGAGGAATTTCCTGACTCAGCAAGGTCTTGAGCATGGCTTGCTCACGATCTGTCAGACAGCGGCAAGGAACGCCGATATAATAAGGATCTTCATAAAAATACAGCATGTCTCTCTCAGGCACGAACGGATTTTTCTCAATCCTCGTTCCCGGATAATGCTTCTTGAACCGTTTCACATCCACAGACGACACCCTCCCGGCACTTGTTGCCATAGCGACAAGCCTATCTCTGATTCTGCGAGTTCGGCTGTTATTGAACGCCTTGCCGATTGGCAAGTTTTCAAGCACAGTCTGAGACAAAGCCAAGCTTCTTGCGCATAGGCTGAGCTTAAGCTGCACTCATACGATAACCCGGGGAAACTTTACACTTTCTGATCATAAAAAGTGCTCCGGTTCCCCCCGGTTCAGGCGTCAGCCCCTCCAACCGGCGGAAAAGCCGGAACACTTCATCGTTATTTTACCTATTCACACAATGATAAATTGCTGTTTCATAGGGCCGCAGACTCATGTCCACCGGTGCTGATGGTGTATCCGGATAGCTGGCCAATAAAAGCTGCCACTCTTTTGAACGGTCGTCAAACTTTTCTTCCCGTTCGCTGAGGTTGGCGACGATCAGCAGATCTTCAGGCTCTGAATGGCGGGTATAAACAAAGAGACTCGGATCATCCGCGAGCAGCAGCTGATAATCGCCATCCGTGAACACGTCGTGCGTATGGCGCAGCTGGATCAGCTTTTTGTAATAGTAAAAAATGGAGTCGGAATCCTTTAAAGCCTGCGCGACATTGATTTCTTTATAGCTGGGGTTCACTTTGATCCATGGCGTACCTGCTGTAAATCCTGAATTCGGACCGCCGTCCCACTGCATCGGTGTCCTCGCATTATCCCGTCCGATCTTCCTGACCACATCGAGAAATGCTCTTTCTGACAGAATCCGGTTATTCATCACAAGATCGTGATAAGCATTGAGTGTTTCCACATCGCGATAATCAGCCAAGTCGTAATCGCAGTTAATCATACCGATCTCTTCGCCCTGATACACATAGGGCGTCCCCTTAAGTCCGTGAAGGACCGTAGCGAACGCTTTGGCACATTCCACCCGATACGTCGTATCATTGCCATAGCGGGAGATGACCCTTCCCTGATCATGATTTTCAAAGTAAAGGGTGTTCCAGCCGTTTTCGGAAAGCGCCCTCTGCCAATCCGTTAATACTCTCTTTAATTCAAGCAGATCAAAAGGCTTCAGTGCCCATTTTCCCGCCGGGGTGCCGGGGCGGTGATCGGCATTCATGTGGTCAAAACTGAACACCATATTCAGTTCATGCCGTCCGGGGTCGGTATATTTCCTGGCAGCTTCAATATCCGAACCGTTCGCCTCGCCGACCGTCATGCAATCATATTTTGACAGCACTTCACGGTTCATCTCCTGAATAAATTCGTGGAGGCGAGGACCGTTCGCGTGGTATTTGCCAATGAAATATTTTTGCCCGCCTGTTTCCTTGTATTCCGGAAAATCGGTATACTTGGAAATGCCGCCAATGACGTCCATCCGCCATCCGTCAACGCCTTTGTCCATCCAGAACTTCATGAGATCGTATACTTCCCGTCGAACCTTCTCGTTTTCCCAATTGAGATCAGGCTGTTCCTTAGCAAAATAATGCAAATAGTACTGCCCGGTCTCCTTGTCGAAGGTCCATGCCGACCCGGAAAAGTGCGAGCCCCAGTTATTCGGCTCCGACCCGTCCGGTTTCGGATCCCGCCAGAAATAATAATCCCGGTAAGGATTGTCCCTGGATTTGCGGCTCTCCCGAAACCATTCGTGCTGATTGGACGTATGATTGACGACAAGATCCATTACGATCCGTATGCCTTGCTGATGAGCCTCATCGATCAGCCTGTACATATCCTCATTGGACCCAAAGCGGGGATCGATTCTGCGATAATCGCTGATATCATAGCCGTTATCCTTCTGCGGCGATTGATAGACGGGGCTCAGCCAGACGGCATCAACACCAAGAAATTTCAAATAGTCCAGTTTCTCAATCACACCGTTCAGATCCCCGAAACCATCGCCGTCTGTATCTTTAAAACTGCGCGGATAGATCTGATAGACAACCGCCTTTTTCCACCAATCAGACATCCTATTAACCACCCTTTCGCCATGTAATTTCCGAAGGTCCCAACAGTCTTATTTTACACTATAGGAAAGTATAAAAATTTTAAGGATTATAGTGTAAGGGACCGAACAAATCGCCGCGTCCTGCGGCATGTTCGGCATTAGGCCGTCCTGGCCGTCACAACTAAGGCTCAGGCTGCGCCAGGGCTTGGCTTCGCCAAGTTTTCTAATTTAATTATAGATCTTTTTACGGCATGGATCCTGTCATTGTCCCAGCGAGTGTTCGGCTTTTAACTGGTTGAGAGCTTTTCGGAAAAATGATGCTCAAGAACAATCGGACGGTCAAACAGTTTCAAATGTACCGGATCTCCGGACAATAGATTCAGAGACACCTCTTCGTTTTCAACGCAGAGTTCAATGAGCCGTCCCCGATAGTTAACCTTAAACGAGTAGGCTTTCCATCCGTCAGGCAAATACGGTGCAAAGGAAAGTGTTTCATTAAAAGTCCTCATTCCGGCAAAACCCTGGACGATAGCCAGCCAGCTTCCTGTCATTGAGGTAATATGCAGTCCATCGTCCGTGTCATTATTGTAATTGTCAAGATCAAGCCTGGCCGTTCTTTTATAAAGTTCCAGTGCTTTGTCTTTTAATTTCAATTCCGACGCCAAAACCGAGTGCACAGATGCCGAAAGGCTGGATTCATGCACAGTCAGCGGTTCATAAAACTCGAAATTGCGCTTTTTTTCCTCAAATGTAAACTGATCATTAAGGAAATAGAATCCTTGCAGAACATCTGCCTGTTTGATGTAGCAGGAACGTAAAATCTTATCCCATGACCAGTGCTGATTAAGCGGCCGCTCACCTTCAGGAATTTCGGATACCGGCCGGATAGCTTTGTCCAGGAATGTATCGTGTTGTACAAAAATACCCAGTGTCTCATCAAAGGGCAGATACATTTGATCGATGATATCCCGCCAATGGCTGACTTCTTCCGGGGACAGACCAAGCGACTCATATTTCCCATCATCAACTTCGTTCAGCGCCTGAAGGGTATAGTTCAGTGTCCATGCGGCCATTTTATTCGTATACCAGTTGTTATTGACGTTATTTTCATACTCATTGGGCCCGGTCACGCCATGGATCATATATTTTTGCTTTCGTTCCGAGAAGTGAACCCGATCGGCCCAAAAACGGCTGATCCCGACAAGAACATCGATGCCGTATTCTTTAAGATAGGCTTTGTCTCCCGTATAATTGACATAGTTATAGATCGCATAGGCGATGGCCGCGTTCCGGTGAATTTCCTCAAATGTGATCTCCCATTCATTGTGGCATTCGATGCCGGTAAAAGTGACCATCGGATACAAGGCGCCCTTTAATCCCTGCCGTCTGGCATTATAGAAAGCTCCTTTAAGCTGATGGTAACGATAAAGCAGCAGCTGTCTGGTCACATGCGGATCGGAAACAGCCAGATACAGCGGTACGGCATAGGCTTCCGTGTCCCAGTACGTAGCTCCGCCGTATTTTTCTCCCGTAAAACCTTTCGGCCCGATGTTGAGCCGCTCGTCTTCACCGTAATAAGTAGAAAACAGTTGAAAAAGATTGAAGCGGATTCCTTGCTGAGCTTCGTCATCACCCTCAATCGTGATATTTGCTTTTGCCCATCTTCTCTCCCATGCCGAGACATGTTCCATCTTCAGCTCACTGTATCCGCTCTCAATCGCCTGATCGAGGAGTTCGGATGCCTTTTCCTCCAAACAGGATAATTCATAGTCTCTGCTTGTTGTCACGGCTACGATCTTATCGAGAGTGATCGTTTTTCTGTCCGCCAATTCATATTCATAGGATTGGGCGACATACAGAGGCCTTTGCTCGCTTGAGATGCTTGCTGCCCGATCCGCGCATACACCCATGGATGCGGCCACCGTAAATACAGGGACGCCGAACGGGTTATCGATCGTGCGCGCAACGAGGCAGGAGTGTCTTTCTGTTATGCATCTGTCCGTCTCAAGCCAGAAGCAGTCTTCATAATTTGCATCCTCGTTTTTGACATTGCCGTCCAAAAAAGGGACGAGCGTCACCTTCATACTTTTGGACAGACTAGTGATTTGAAAACGCACAGCACATATTTCTTTGTTCACAATACTGACGAAACGTTCAATGCTGATCCTCGCTTGTTTGTTGTTTTTCGTCACAACATAGGCATGCGTTAATATTCCTTTTTGCATATCCAATTCAAGATGGAAATCGTCAATCTTGTCACGGTAAAGATCCACTTCGTCTCCGTCGATAGACACGTGCAGGCCAATGAGATTCATGGCATTCACAACTTTGCCGAAATAATCCGGATAGCCGTTCTTCCACCAGCCGACCCGTGTCTTGTCGGGATACCAAACGCCGGCGATATAGGTTCCCTGATGATGGTCACCCGAATAGGTTTCTTCAAAGTTTCCGCGCATACCCATATATTCGTTACCGATCGAAGTCAGACTCTCCTGTAAACGCATATTTTCTTTGTGCAGTTTGTCTGTGGCCAGCTTCCATGCGTCAATATTAAATAATCGTTTATTCATCTCTGTCACCTTATTTAACTGATCCTTGGGTTATCCCTTTTATGATTTGTTTTTGAGCAAAGAAATAGAAAACGATGATCGGAATGATCGAAATCGTCAGGCCCGCGAGAGCAAGATTCCACTGTTTTGTATATTCTCCGAAGAAGAAAAACATCTTCAGCGGAATCGTCTGTATTCCCGGCTGATTAATAACAAGTGACGGAAGCAGATAATCGTTCCAGATCCAAATTGCGTTCAGAATAGCCACTGTGACGGTCATCGGTTTCAGAATCGGGAAGATGACATACCAAAAAGTCTGCCAGCGATTGCACCCGTCGATACGGGCCGCCTCATCCAAAGCCACCGGGATGGATTTTAGTGTACCATGATACAGAAAGATGGACAGACTGGATCCAAAGCCGAGGTACATAAACATCAGCCCAATACGATTCAGCATGTGGACTTTACCAAAAACCGCGATAAGCGGAATCATGACCGACTGAAAAGGGATCAGCATGGCCGCGGCAAAAGTGAGAAAAATAATTCCGCTTATTCTTCGCTTCGTCCGTACAAGGGCATAGGCAGCGAGCGCCGAAAAAACAATGATGATCGCCACACTGACCACCGTAATCAGAAGCGAATTGAAGAGTGACCGGATAAAATCCAGCTCCTGCATCGCCATTGGATAGTTGCTTACTGTCGGGGGATGGGGCAGACTCAACGTATTGGTGAAGATATCCTTCTGCGTCTTTAAAGAATTAGTAAGCATCAGGTAAAACGGAACAAGCCAACCTGCTGCAAGAACAAATCCGACGACAGCCCAGAATATGCGCGTTCTTCTTTTTGTCTTCATCACAATTCCACCTCACGTTTCTTGCTGAAATAAACCTGCGTTAGCGAGATGGCTGCAACGATCGCAAAAAATATGACCGCTTTCGCCTGAGCCAGCGCCATCTGATTTGAGCTGAATGCTGTATTATAAATATCCATGGCAAGCATCTGTGTCGAGTTGTACGGACCGCCTGCTGTTAAAGACAAGTTCTGATCATAGAGCTTGAACGAATTGGATAAAGTCAGAAATAAATTAACCGTGAACGCCGGAGCAATCATCGGTAATGTAATGTGAATGAACCGCTGCCATATATTCGCTCCGTCAATTTCCGCCGCTTCGATAAGCTCTCGGTCGACATTTTCCAGATAGGCGATATAAATGACCATTATATAACCCGAGTATTGCCAGCTCATAAGAATCACAAGACCCCAGAACCCAGTGCCGGGTGTTGCCAGCCATGTTTTCAAAGAAGCCACGTCAAGCATATTTCCGACTGCCGCGAACGCTTTAATGTAGATAAACTGCCAGATAAAACCCAGAATCAATCCGCCAATCAGATTCGGCATAAAAAAGACAGTCCTGAGAAAATTGTTTCCCTTGAACTTTTGTGTGACAATAAGCGCCAGGCCAAGGCCGATCACATTCGTGGAAATGACGGACAGCACGGCGAATTTAACGGTAAACCAAAGCGCGTTCATAAAACTATCGGTTTGAAACACGTTCATATAATTTTTCAGCCCGACAAACTGGGAAGAAGTAATGCCGTTCCAATCCGTAAAGGAGTAATAGATACCATAAATCAGAGGCAAAAGAACAACAGCGAACAGTGCGAACAGCACCGGCGCAAGGAAAAGCCAAAACCAGGTGTTACTCTTCTTCATCTCAATCGTCCCCTCTCACCAGGACTTTATAAGAAAAACTTGATAAAGCCAAGCCCTTGGCACTGGCTGAGCCTTAGTTGCGGGGGCCAGGACGGCCTAATGCCGAACATGCCGCAGGACGCGGCGCTTATGTTTGACCGCTTACACTCTAATTTTTTAAATTTTATACTTTTCTATGGTGATAAAAAGGCGGAGCGAAAAGATCCCGCTCCGCCCGGCAATTTACTGACCGCGGTTTGTCTTCCAGGCATTCTCCGCGTCTTTCTCAAGGGCGTTCCACGACATCTTGCCGCTTGTATATTGCTGAATGTCCGCTCCGAGTGTATTCATTCCCCACCCCGTCGGATAACCCATAAATATCCAGCCGATTGTTTTCTTTTTCTGGGCGTAGCTATATACTTCTTTGGCAATTGAGTCCTGGATCTTAGACGCGTCATACCCCTTGTAGGCCGGGATAAACTGGAAATCATTCAGCACAATCGATTTACCCTGAGAGGATGTATTCATCCAGTCGAGAAAATCCTTCGCAGCCTTGATCGTGTTGGCATCCTTATTGGAGTTCACCGCCCAATACATCGGAACGCCCACCGGAATGCTGTCGGTCTTATATCCGTCTATAGGAATCGGAAGGAGTCCGACATTATTCTTTTCAAAATTTTTATCAATGCCCTGAATCGTTGTTGAAACCCAGTCGCCTTGCTGAATCATAGCCACCTTGCCATTTGAGAAAAGTTGTTCAACCTGGGTTGCGTAATCCATGCTTGCCGTTGGCTGAACCGAGTACTTCTGCTGCAGATCAATATATTGTTTAAACTGCTGCCCGTATTTGAACGACACTGTCTTCGATTTATAAGCATTAGAAACATTTTCGCCAAATTCAGGAGAAAGGAAGACATTCGACGAGTGCAGACCGGTTACCCACTGCTCTTTCACCGGAAAAGCAAAGACAGCTTGAATGCCTAATTGAGCTTTTTTCTGATCCAGCTCGGCCGCGACATTGGCCAGATCTGCGGAAGATTTAATGGACGCAGGATCGATCCCCGCTTTTTTAAAGACATCTTTGTTATATAACAGGCCGTAACCTTCCTCGTTATAAGGAAGGCCGTATACCACCTTGCCTTCCGTCACTCCGGCCAAAGTTCCCGGCAAAGCATCTTTTGCAGCCTGTGTGTCCGAAAGATCGGCAAGTTTTCCCTTCCAGTCATGCAAATCCTGCGGACCGCCAATATTATAAATGGCCGGTTCGCTGCCTGAGGCAAATTTGGATTTCAGTGCCGCTCCATAATCACTGCCGCCTCCGACCGTTGTAACATTAATGGTGACATTCGGATGCACTTTTTTGTATTGCGAGACCAGATGTGCAAACTGGTTTTTAAATTCAACCTTGTATTGGAATACATCGACAGTTACCTTTCCGCCGCTGCTCCCTGAACCGCTTGATGAACAGGCGCTGAGTGCGAAAATCAGGAAAAGGCTCAACATCGCTACAAACCACTTTTTCTTCATTGAAACCTCACTCTCTTTCTGTTAAATTGGTTTTCTTAAATAGCATGAAAGGGTTGTGTCGCTGTAACCGCTTTCAAATCCTACAATTTGAAATTAGCATTTTAAACGCTCGGAAGCAACCACTTTATCACATGTTATCGGTAACAACATTTCAACCCATCTTTACTTTGGAATTCGGCCTGAAAACCGGCAGAAACAGAAAAAGGTTGTGAAATCTTAGTCATTCCCGGAATACCGTTTTGACGGACCAATTTAATGGAGATTAGGTTTCTTTATTGTTGATTCCCGTATGATAAGTTCAGGTTCGAATGTTAAGTTCCCTATTTTGTCCCCTCCCTGATGTATCTTTTGTAAAAGCCGTCTGGCACAAACCTTTCCCATTTCTATAATAGGCTGGCGGATGGTCGTTATCTTTGGGCAGGAAATGCGGTCAAGGAAAACACCGTCAAACCCTGTAATTGCAGCCTCGTCCGGAATATGCAGGCCAAGTGCCAGGCCGGCACGGACAACACCAATAGCGATCCTATCGGAAGCGCATACAACAGCAGTCTTGGGGCAGCGGCCTGTCAGCTGTTTTGCCGCTTCTTCCTGGGCAACATGTGAACTATTTTTCATGAAAAAGAGCTCCGGGCCAAGTCCAGAGGCGCTCATTGTTTTTTTATAGCCTGCTGCTCTGGCAAGCATGAACGGTTCTTTCAAATCGATGCCGAAAAATAAAATACGTTTAAAGCCAAGATGAATCAGATGCTTTGTTGTCAATTCCGTCCCTTCTTCATTGTCAACATCGACATAGTCATAACCCCTGTCATTTTGCCCGAACAGAATGAAAGGACGGTCCATTTGATCGATAATTTCGTCATAGTCCCCGGCGCGCATACCGGTGATGATCAGGCCGTCGCAATTGCCGATTGCACGCGAATTCCGGGTCACAAGCTGAAGCGCATAATGGTGTTTATCAAGTTCAATGGCAATCCCCGACAGCAGATTCATATAGTAGGGCTCAGTTGTGTCCATCTCCTCAAGGATTAAAAGTTTAATCACTTGAGTGCGGTTTTTCACCAAAGCGCGGGCCGCATAGTTCGGGACGTAGTTCAGTTCTCGCATGGCAGTCAGGACGAGCTTCCTTAACTCGGCCGATACTTTTTCCGGATGATTGATGACTCTTGAAACGGTCATCTTAGATACAGCTGCTTTTTTTGCAATATCCGATAGGGTTGCCACCTGCGAAGCCTCGCTTTCATGAGGTGATGTCTCTGTTTTTTATTATAACATTGTTTTAGTAAACGCTTTTATTTAATCATAAATGCCGGGTTTGTCTTAATTAGCGAGCCGGATAAGCGGCAGTCCTTCTTGAATCAATCTAATCCTTTTCTACGGTAGGGTCGGCTCCCGCGGAAAATTTTGTTCCGAGGGACTTTTTCACCCTTTTTCTACCAAAAGATGCCTGTTTTTGTGAAATAGGAAGTTATACAGAGTCTAAGAACCTATTTTGTTTAGTATAATTTTACTGATTTTTCGACATGCGGCAAATACTATCGAAATTTTCTTTTTA
Organism: Sporolactobacillus putidus; assembly: GCF_014647035.1. GTDB lineage: Bacteria > Bacillota > Bacilli > Bacillales > Sporolactobacillaceae > Sporolactobacillus > Sporolactobacillus putidus. The sequence goes on from NZ_BMOK01000002.1 coordinate 338,964, forward strand.
TATCAACTTCACGGATATACTTTGTCGGGGTATGATGAACATTGTTGACAATATATTCTCTTTTTTTTTAAAGGAGAGTGATAATCTCGTATTCTAGCGCTTCTATGCTGTTTTTCTTTTTCAACATCAGAAGGGAGACTATCACCAGTGAAAAAAACGCTCAGACATTTATCATCAATCGTTCTCTCACTGTTCCTCGTTTTTGCTTCAGTGCCCGCTTTGGCCGCGCCTTCATTGACAACAAATGATCAGCAGCTCGCTCCTGTCAGTCAGGGAACAGGAACTGCCGTTCTTGACAACGCAAGCTATTTCGGCAATCTGCCCGATAGTACGCCAATAACAGTTGACATTATTCTGAAAGCACGCAATGAGAATAATCTGCAGCAGGTCATTGACCATACGGTTGATCCCAAAAGTAAATCGTACCACGCGTACTTAAGTGTCGGTGAATTCAGCAAGAATTTTGGCGCCTTACCGGCGACAGTGTCGGACATCACAGATTATCTGAAAAAATACCGGATTGATACGAAAGTCTATCCCGATAATCTGGTCATCACGGCAAATGGAACCGTTGGCGCCTTCAATCAGGCTTTCAATGTGACGATTCAGAGAGCAAAGTATAAAGGGAAAGCATTTCATGCAACAAAAAAAGGGCCTAAAGTTCCTAAGTATATTGCCAAAAACATTCTGGCTGTTCTCGGTTTAAGCAACTATTCAAATTTCACACCGCGGGCCGTCCGACAGCCGATAAAAATAACACCCAAAAACGGCAGCGGTCCGCTTAATCTCAATCCTTCTGATTTCATGAAACAGTACAATGTTTCGCCTCTCTATGATAAAGGCGATCAGGGGCGGGGCCAGACAATTGGCATCGTCACCCTGGCAAACTTCAATCCGGAAGACGCCTATACTTTCTGGAAAGATGAGGGCATTGCAACAAAACCCGGACGGATCAGTGTCAAACCGATTGACGGCGGATCCGATTATACCGGGTATGAAGAAACGACTCTCGATGTCCAGCAATCAGGTGCCCTTGCCCCCCAGTCCGACATCAATGTCTATGTCGGACCGAATACGGATGCCGGATTTGTCGACGCATTTGCCACCGCCATAAACGAGAATAAGGCCGCTCAGCTTTCTGTCAGCTGGGGGCTGAGCGAAACGGCCATTCAATCGGCCGTTCAGAACCAGACGGAAGATCCGGCCTATGCGCTCGTGTTTAACCAGCTCTTTGAACAGGCAGCCGCTCAGGGCATTTCCATGTTTGCGTCCGCCGGCGACGCCGGATCCTACGATGCGACACGCGATGCGAATACGTATAATCTGGCCATCGACAATCCGGCCGATAGCCCTTACATTACGGCGGCCGGCGGAACAACGCTTCCATGGTCTTACACGACGCGTACCAATGTACAGATTGACGTTGCGGCCGAGCGCGCCTGGGGATGGGATTATCTTTATCCGTATTTTGATTCGCTCGGACTGAATAATCCGGACGGCTGGCTGAATTATTATTTTGTCGGAGGAGGCGGCGGTTTCAGTTCGATCTTCCCGACGCCGGATTATCAGAACGGCATCTCCGGCGTGAACCATTTCACCGCCGTCAAAGTGTGGCAGCCAAGTTCCGATTTTGGATCAGTCGCAAGGCCGGCAGAACCGGAACTCGTCACAGGAACCGGCAGCGGCCGCAACCTGCCTGATGTTGCACTGAATGCGGATCCGTATACCGGCTACAAAGTCTTTATATCCGATCCGGGCACACCCGGAACCCATTCAGGTTTTTTGACTTTTGGAGGAACAAGTGTCGTTTCGCCTCAGCTGGCCGGGCTGACGGCCTTGATGAACAGCGGAAAATCCGCACGAATCGGTTTTTGGAACGATCAGATTTACCGTTTTGCTAAAGAAAACGATTCACCATTCCATCCATTGAACACAACGGGTGCAAGCGACGACAACCTGTTCTATACCGGAACCCAGGGAACGCTTTACAATCAGGCGACAGGTCTTGGCACGATTGATTTCACAAAGCTGGACAGTGCTTTCAGCAATCAATAATCGTGCGTTTCAATTTAAAAATGAAAAGGCCGGGCGGCTTTGCGCCCGGCTTTTTGCCCTTCGGTAAAAAACCTGCAGGGAAAGCCTCGTTCAGTTGTCGACAACATTAACGTTATAGGTCTCAAGCCATTCGTTCATTTGAGCAAGGTGTGCGATCAGCTGGGGTCCGCTCATGAGCTGGCCGAACCACGGTACCTTAAACGATGCGCCTTTTGTGTCAATAATCGACTGCAGTTTATTTTTGTCGGCGAATTCGAGCAGAGGAGCGCTCGGATTATCGACCACCTGCTGCAGCCAGGCTGAGACAGCTTCAGTATATTTAGGGTGATACGTCTTGGGGTACGGGCTCTTTTTCCGGTACAGGACGTCATCAGGCAGAAAGCCTTTCAGGGCGGCTCTAAGAATGCCCTTTTCGCGTCCGTCCAGCATCTTCATCTCCCACGGTACATTCCACAAATACTCGACAATTCTGTGGTCGGCAAACGGCACGCGCACTTCAAGGCTTGCTCCCATGCTCATCCGGTCCTTCCGGTCAAGCAGCGCCGTCATGAACCAGTTCATGTTCAGATAGAACAGTTCCCGTCGTTTGGCGTCGACCGCAGACTCATGGTCCAGCCGGGGCGTTTCGGCGATTGTCTCATTGAAACGGGTCAGCGCGTAGTCTTTCAGGCTCAGCATGCTGCCCCACTTGTCGTTCAGCAGAGCCTGGCGTTCATCGATCGAGCGCATCCATGGAAAGCCTTCTTTTGCGGAGGTTTCCGGGCTGTGAAACCACGGGTAGCCGCCGAAAATTTCATCAGCGCATTCACCGGACAAAGCCACAGTAAACTCTTTTTTTATTCCCTCACAGAACCAGAGCAGTGACGAATCCACATCGGCATAGCCCGGCATATCGCGGACCACGATCGCTTTTTTCAAATAGGCGACCAAGTGTTCATTGTCGATCACCAGATCATGATGCACCGTTCCAAGATACTCTGAAACTTCTTTGATAAACGGAGCATCGCTGTTCGGCTGAAACTTGCTCGTGTGAAAATACTGATCATTTTCCTTGTAGTCGATCGAATAAGTATGCAGCGGCGGTCGCTGTTCCTTTTTAAAATACGCGGAAGCAAGGGCGGAAATTCCGCTCGAATCCAGTCCGCCGGAAAGGAAGGTCGTTACCGGGACGTCGGCATACAACTGCCTTTCAACCGCGTCTTTTAAAAGATAACGGATATGGGTGATCGTTTCTTCTAAATTATCCGTGTGCGGCTCGCTTCTCACGTTCCAGTAGCGCCACGCTTTCAGACCGTCTTTTGCAAAGGTGAGCGCATGCGCCGGTCTCAAATCATGGATTCCCGTATATATCCCATGTCCCGGCGTCTTCGACGGGCCAAGCCCGAATACTTCAGACAGCCCTTCCCGGTCAATGGATGCCTTCATATCCGGATGCGCCAGAAGCGACTTCAGCTCCGATCCGAACAGCAGCCGGCCGTCCTTTTCACTGTAAAAGAATGGCTTGACACCGAGTCGGTCCCGGGCCGCAAACAGTTTCTCTTCCTGCTCATCCCAGATAGCGAATGCAAAGATACCGTTAAAACGGTAAAGACAGTCCTCACGCCATGCAATATAGGCGGTCAGGAGCACTTCTGTGTCTGAATGTCCTTTGAACCGGTAACCCTCTTTTAACAAATCCGCCCGTATCTCTTCCGTATTGTAAAGCTCACCGTTATAAACGAGGACAAATTCGCGCCCATCTACCGTTTTCTGCATCGGCTGACCGCCTCCTTCAGGATCAACGACCACCAGCCGCGCATGCCCGAGTGCAACTTTCGGTGACAACCAGATATTCAGATCGTCCGGACCGCGATGTTCCATCGTCCGTGCCATTTTTTCAATGATCTTTCCTTCGCTTCTCAAATCTTTTCGCCAGTCAATCCAGCCTGTAATTCCGCACATTCAGGTCATCCTTTCTTATCCTCATTGACCACCGTCTGCTTAACATCGTATGCAAAACCTCTGGGCGCGTGAGAAAACCTGCTGCAAATTAAAGATGAATCCTGTCTGACTCTTTTATCGCAGACGGCAGTCTCTTTATGATGCCCTGAAAATAAAATGCCCTAGAATAAGCGGCGGCAATAAAGTTGTCAGTTTTGAGGAAATGAAACCGCAGTTTGGGAGTAAAATTTTGCTTGAAAAATGAAAAACCAGATATAAAAACAAGTCAATTTTATTAATGACAAAGAATCCCAGTCATTAAGTAAACGCATTCGACCCCTAAATTCGGTATTTATGTTAGCGTATCAAACCAATGAATTAAGGATACCCTTTAGAAGAAATCCAACTACGCAGGGAGTGAATCATTCGGCATATAAAAAGAAAATGGACAGGTATAATTTAGCCTGAAAAAAATGCGAGAGATTACATATGCGAGATAATTTTAAAGAACTGACCGAGCGGCCGGAAGAAAATAATCATTCGAGGATAGGAGCACAAACATGAATAAAAAACATGATGATCATTTTTTCAAGAAAGCATTAAATGAAACTGACGGAGTATATGAGAAATACTCATCTGAACTGGCAGATACCGATGATCGAGAAGCGCAAAAGCGGGCGGATGCAGCAGATAAGAGAGCAAAGGGACATTCGGATAAGTAAGCCGGTTCAGATGAGCAGAGCTGCCTGAGTTTTTCGGGCAGCTTTGCTGCTATTTCGGGTGATTTATTATTTTATAGCTCATACAGATAGGATAATCTGTAGAATGTTTTTTTTTAAATAATTTTTCTGTATCTAGGTCGGTAATTTCTTAGTTTAGGGCAATTCTTCCACATCATGGGGCCCAGCAGATTTTATCGCCCTTCGCGAAATTATATCGACGCTCAGCAGATTTTATCGCCCTTCACGAAAATATATCGACGCTCAGCAGATTTTATCGCCCTTCACGAAGATATATCGACGCTCAGCAGATTTTATCGCCCTTCACGAAAATATATCGACGCCCAGCAGATTTTATCGCCCTTCACGAAAATATATCGACGCTCAGCAGATTTTATCGCCCTTCGCGAAAATATATCGACGCCCAGCAGATTTTATCGCCCTTCACGAAAATATATCGACGCTCAGCGGATTTTATCGCCCTTCGCGAAAATATATCGACGTTCAGCAGATTTTATCGCCCTTCACAAAAATATATCGACGCTCAGCAGATTTTATCGCCCTTCGTGAAAATATATCGACGTTCAGCAGATTTTATCGCCCTTCACGAAAATATATCGACGCCCAGCAGATTTTATCGCCCTTCGCGAAAATATATCGACGCTCAGCAGATTTTATCGCCCTTCGCGAAAATATATCGACGCTCAGTGAATTATATCGCCCTTCGCGAAAATATATCGACGCTCAGCAGATTTTATCGCCCTTCACGAAAATATATCGACGCCCAGCAGATTTTATCGCCCTTCACGAAAATATATCGACGCTCAGCAGATTTTATCGCTCTTCGCGAAAATATATCGACGTTCAGCAGATTTTATCGCCCTTCACGAAAATATATCGACGCTCACCGGATTTTATCGCCCTTCACGAAAATATATCGACGCTCAGCAGATTTTATCGCCCTTCATGAAAATATATCGACGCCCAGCAGATTTTATCGCCCTTCACGAAAATATATCGACGCTCAGCAGATTTTATCGCCCTTCGTGAAAATATATCGACGCTCAGCAGATTTTATCGCTCTTCACGAAAATATATCGACGCTCAGCAGATTTTATCGCTCTTCACGAAAATATATCGACGCTCAGCAGATTATATCGCCCTTCACGAAAATATATCGACGCTCAGCAGATTTTATCGCCCTTCACGAAAATATATCGACGCTCAGCAGATTTTATCGCCCTTCACGAAAATATATCGACGCTCAGCAGATTATATCGCTCTTCGCCGATAATCTTTGCGTTCGGAATGATTGTTCCGCACTTTGGAGTGATAATCTCTTAGTATCCAACAATAGCCCTTGTTCCCCCCTTTGTTAAACGATTTCGGTTAACAGAACGGATGGCCCCTTTTAATTACCGGCCCGGAACTTATTGGCAGAATAGTTATTGTAGACAGGTACGGACCAAAAACTGAATTTGCCGATGAATGCTATAATGAGTGCGTATCGTTATTTTGCTACAGAGGGATGTTGGCATGAAAAAATTTTTCACCCTGCTTTTCTCCCTGCTTTCCGTGATCGGCATCTCTTATTTTGTGCTTTTCATTATTTCCAGTATGTACAGTCCCCAGGCCGATCATGTCCCTCTCTTAAATGATAACCGGGTTATCAGCCCGGCGATTGAAAACTATCGGCCGATTTTTCAAAAGTACGCCGAGGCAAACGGCATCGGGCAGTATACTGACCTGTTGATGGCTTTGGCGATGCAAGAGTCAAAAGGGCGATCGCCCGACATCATGCAGGCATCGGAAAGTCAGGGTCTTCCCAGAAACTCGATTAACAGTCCGGAGACAAGCATCAAAGCAGGAACGAGTTATTTTAAAAGGGCGATGGAACGATCCGGAGGCAATGTCCGCCTCGCGCTGCAAAGCTATAACTTCGGGATCGGGTTTACGGACTATGTCAGGCAGCACGGCGGTAAATTCACGCCCACGCTGGCCATGAAATTTTCTGAATGGAAAGCAAAGGAGCTTGGCTGGGGACGCTATGGGGATCCCTTCTACGTCGATCACGTGATGCGTTATTACAATAATGAAAAACAAAAACAGGCATTGACAAAGAAAAATTAAAAGTTAAGTGAAAAAAGGGAAACCGGCACATCAACGGTTTCCCTTTTTCTTAACCCGCTATTTTTGAAATATGAGTATCTCTTTGGCCCATCCAGATATGAATCTTTAAAATGATAAACTAAAGAACGGTTTATTTCCAAAAAAGAATTCCAGCACCTTGGGGTGATTGTCCCGGAGTTTATGCTGTCCGGCCACTCGCGAGTTCGGGGCGATTCTTTCGTATCCGCTATCATCAGATTCTCAGAGAAATATACTTGGATTCCAGATACTCTTCGATGCCCTCGGACCCGCCTTCGCGCCCGAGACCGCTTTGCTTGACGCCGCCGAACGGCGCCTGAGCAGTGGACGGCAGGCCGTCGTTCCAGCCGACGATTCCGTATTCCAGTTCTTCGGAGAGTCGGGTGCCGCGTCCGATGTCCTTCGTAAAGAAGTAGGCGGCAAGCCCGTATGGTGTGTCATTGGCCAGCCTGATCGCCTCGTCGATGGTTTCAAACTTCTGAATCGGAGCGACAGGGCCGAACGTTTCCGTATGCATGATTTCCATATCCTGAGTCGCATTTTTCAGAACAGTAGGTTGATAGAAATAGGCTCCGTGTTCCGCTGTTCCCGTACCGCCGGTCATCAGCTCGGCTCCTTTTTCCAGCGCATCCTTTACTTGTCCCTCCACTTTTTCATAAGCCTTCCCGTCAATGAGCGGGCCAAAATTGACGTCTTCATTCAATCCGTTGCCGACTTTCAGCGTCGATTGAACGGCATGCACATATTTTTCCACGAAGGCATCATAGACCCCTGACTGAACAAAAATCCTGTTGGCGCATACACAGGTCTGGCCGCTGTTGCGGAACTTGCTCGCAACCGTCTGAGCGACGGCGACATCCAGGTCGGCATCGTCACAGACGATCAGCGGTGCGTGTCCGCCAAGCTCCATCGAGACTTTTTTAATCTGGTCAGCCGCTGCCTTCAGCAAATGGCGACCAACTTCGGTCGAACCGGTAAACGTGATTTTACGCACTTCCTGGTGGTTCATGAAAGCGTCAGTGATCGGGCCGTGCGCGCCGCAAATGACATTGAATACCCCTTTCGGAATGCCCGCCTGCTCGCAGTATTCCGCTATTTTCAAGGCCGTCAGCGGTGTCTGGCGCGGCGGCCTGACGATAAAGGTGCATCCTGCAGCCAGTGCTGGAGCCATCTTCCGCGTGATCATCGCCGCCGGGAAGTTCCACGGGGTGATCGCCGCAACGACACCGACCGGCTGCTTAATCACTTTAATCCGGTGATTCGGAGCCACACCGGGAACGGTTCTTCCGTAAACCCGTCTGCCCTCTTCCGCAAACCATTTCAGAAATGATGCGGCATAAACGGCTTCTCCTCTCGATTCTCTGAGCGGCTTGCCGTTCTCCATCGTCATCAGACGGGCCAGTTCTTCTTGGCCTTCGATCATTAGATCATAAACTTTCATCAGCAAGTCGCTGCGGTCGCCGGCCGTAAGGTGCGACCACCCTGTGAAGGCCGCGCTTGCCGCATCAATCGCCTGCTCCGCCTCTTCCTTACCGGCAGATGGAACCGAGCCGATCACTTCACCCGTCGCCGGATTCGTGACCTCGATTTTCGGCAGATCTTTCCCCGTCCATTCACCGCCGATGTAGTTTAACATGTCATAATTTGGCAATTCAATGTCCTCCTTGAGACCATTTTAAAGAAACCATCCTTTTTTATTATCCGGTACAATTCATTTTTCGGCAATCAAATTGTTGCATATTTTCATTCATATCTGATTTTTTTCTTGCCCGCCCCTTTCTTCGTATCGCTGCAGTTTTCCATTCTGCAGCCAGAAGATTTTTTGAAAGCACCTGTTCAGGAAATAACGGTCGTGACTGACCGCAAGAACTGTTCCTTGAAAGCGTCGGACAGCCTCTTCAAGAACTTCGCGGGATTCGATGTCCAGATGGTTGGTCGGTTCATCGAGGATGAGAACATTGACCTTCTTAACCATGAGATCTGCCAGTCTGAGACGGACGCGTTCGCCACCGCTCAGCGTTCCGACCTTTTTGAAAACATCCGATCCGAAAAAAAGAAACTTGGCCAGTTCATGACGTGCTTCCCCTTCCGCAAGACTGGCGTGTTCCCGAAATACGTCAATGACCCTTCGCTCTTTTTCACCCTGTTCCTCGAATACATGCTGCGACAGGATGCCAATGTTCAGATTGGTGCCCGCCCTGACTTCACCGTGATCGGGTTTTATTTCGCCAAGCAGACATTTCAGCAGCGTCGTTTTACCAGATCCGTTCGGCCCGATTATAGCCATCCGATCACGGTAGAACAATTCCAAACTGATCCTGCTGAACAGGACATGTCCGCAAAATGTGACCGTCAGATCCTTGCAGCCGAGCACACGGTCCCCTGTTCGGCGGGCGCTTTGAAAATTAAGCGTCATTTTATCAGCTTCCATTTTCGGCTTTTTGAGACGTTCGATCCGGTCAAGCGCTTTTTCCATACTTTTTGCCCGCCGGTGCAGGCCCGCATTCGGAGGGCTCGACTGATTCGCCCATTCTTTCAGACGTTTAATCGTCTCTTTCATTTTCCTGATTTTTTTCTGCTGATCCTCATACGCCGCAAATGCCTGAATCAGGCGTTCCTGTTTTTCTTTGACAAAGTTCGAGTAATTTCCAAAATATACGCTGATCTCTCCATCCTCAAGATCGAAAATCTTGTCCGTGGTCCGATCTAGAAAGCGCCGGTCATGGGATACGAGCAGGACCGTCCCCTGATATTGCCTGATGTACTGCTCCAGCCATTCAAGCCCAACGATGTCCAGATGGTTGGTCGGTTCATCGAGCAGCAGCAGATCCGGCGCCATCAGAAGCTGCAAGGCCAGGCCGGTCTTCGTTCTTTCCCCGCCGCTGAGCGAGGAAAAGCTCCGGTTAAGGAGCGGCGCAATGCCCACTCCCTCGGCAACCTGCTCTATTCGGTAATCCATATCATAACCCCCCGCCTGCTGAAATTTTTCCTGGAGCACGGCATAATCAGTCAGAAGCTTTTCCAGTTTCCCTGGTGGGGCATCCGCTAACATTTCTTCAACTTTCCTCATCTTTTTTTCAACGGTCAGGCAGTCCGCAAAAGCCCCTTTCAAAACTTCCCTTACGGTGCGTCCTTCTCCGTCCGGCAGCTGCCTGAGGTAGCCGACTGTCGCGCCCTTTTTAATCGATACAGCGCCCTGATCCGGCGGCTCAAGCCGTGCAATCAGGTTAAAAAGTGTTGTTTTGCCGCTGCCGTTTGCCCCGACAACCGCCGCTTTCTCTCCATCATTGATTGAAAAGCTGACATCATGTAAGATCTCGTTTCCCGCTATATTTTTTTTGATGTGATCCGCCTGGCAAATCATCATTTAACCATCACTTCCATTATCTGTAAATTAATCCATGCAAAAAAGCCATGGGCGCAATCATACCCATGGCTTGTTCATTCAAATTCGCAAAGAAACCATATTGTTCAGTTCGACTGGAAACCGGGCGATTTTTCCCGGCTCGACAGATCCTGCGATTGTGGGCTGCGTCACTTCACAAAGCTATGCTGTTTTATCAAAAAAGGGCAGACTTCTCCCGAGATTGAAAAAGCAGCAAAAATCGCGCGTACGAAATAGAGAAATGACTCCAGCTGCGCGCGAAACTTCGTGAACAGAGACAACAGACCCACCTCCTTTAATAACGATTAACAGTTATTTTATCAGAACGTTCTTCAAATAACAATCCTTTCAGGCAACGTTTATGTCACTGTTTCCTTATCATCATCGATAAATGATCGGCCTATTTATCTTTTCTGAACAGACCGTAAACCGCCGCAGTTTCAACAACATTGGTGAACGCCAGTGGATCAGCCATCCTGATGACACGTTTTAAATCATAAAGCTCATAGCGTGTGATCACGATCATCAAAACTTCTTTATCCTGATTGGTGAAACCACCTTTCGCCGGAATGCGCGTGATGCCGCGTTCAAGAGCGGCATAAATCGCCTGCTGTACCTCTTTGGCCTTATTGGTCACAACCCAAGCGGTCAGTTTGACATAACGTGTATGAATCGCATCAATCACCCGGGTACTCACATACAACTGAAGAAGCGTGTACAGCGCCCTGCGCCAGCCAAAAAAGAAACCCGCGGAGAGGATGATTAATGCGTTGAGTCCGAACATGTACACGCCGATGGGACGATCCTTCGCACGCGAAAGGATCATTGCGACGATGTCCATCCCGCCGGTTGAAGCGCCGAATTTAAGTGTCAGGCCGACCCCGGTCGCCTGAACCACACCCCCGAAGACTGCGTTCAGCAGAATATCGCCGGTTAGCGGATACACTGGAACGATAGCCATGAAAAAGGTCGTCAGCGCGACACTGATGACACTGTACAGCGTGAACCGGTGCCCGACCTTTATCCATCCTACCCAAGCAACAGGGATGTTCATCAGCAGGAGCAAAAGCCCGGTACTGACATGGATCGCCGTCGGCTGAAGCAGCGCGGAAATCAGCTGAGCAATACCCGTTACGCCTCCCGAAAGGACTTTAGCCGGAATTAAAAACAGGTTCAGCGAAACGGCGTTAAGAAATGCGCCGATCACAACAATCGTAAGCACCTTGATTTCCTGATAGACAGCCATGCAAACCTTCCTTCACATTACTTTTTTCAAATCGTATTTTAGAAAATTAACCTGATAACAGCACTCCGCATTTTCGCTCATTAGCAAAATAAGCGGGTCTCTATTCTTATCACTTACAAATTACCACATTGCAGAAAAATGCTCAATCGAATTTCCGGCTGTTTCAGGATAAAGAATACTTTCCTCAAAAGGATATTTTAACACGTTTCCGTCAAAGCTATCATTAGAATTCAGAATGCAAGCAGGAGGGCTTTAGATGAAATTTCTCTCTTTATTCGTCATACCGTGCCTGGCGGTCTCTATTTTTATCCCGTCGGCGGCAAATGCGGCTTCATGTCCCCCGGCTGCGGCGGCGCACGGCCAAGATGCCCATCTGAAAACGGATCGGCAAAAATGGCTGATCCAGGTCATTGATGATTATGCCTCTCCTGACCTGAACACCCGGCTGAAAAAAGATCTCGCTGTCCGCGAGCAACTGTTGAATGAATGGAAAAAGACACCTGCCTATCAGAAACATAAAGCGGAATGCCAGAAAAGCGGCTTCGATCAGGAAAATAAACAGAAGATCGAGAGCATTCATAAACAGTTCGAAGAAGGAAAAATTTCCAAGCATCAGGCTCAGAAAGAACTGGCTGCGCTTCACGGAAAACAAAAGGGCATGCACGGCGTTTTCAGACAGTTGAAATCTGCCGTAAAAAACAAGGACAGGACGGCCGTTCAGGCAGCACTCGAAAAGCTGGATCAGCAGTTAAAAGTATCCAATCAATGCCTGTCACACAAAATTTCCGATCAAACCTGAGCATAACAGGCTTTATCAGAGCGAGAAAAAGACCGCTTCGAAAAGGATTCTTTCGAAACGGTCTTTTTAACAATCTTTAATTATTCGGCAGCTTCCTCTCTTCTATTTCTTTTTCTGCCGCGGAATTTCATCAATGTTTCATAAACGATCGGAACAATAACGAGTGTCAGGATCGTCGAGCTGGTAATGCCGCCAATGACAGTAACGGCCAGGCCCTTCGAAATCAGGCCGCCGCTCCCCTCCATGCCGAACGCGAGCGGCAGCAGTGCGAAGATTGTCGCGATTGCCGTCATCAGGATCGGCCGGATTCGCGTCCCGGCGGCTTCGAGAATGGCCTCTCTTGTGTCTAGCCCTTCTTTTTCTTTATGGATAACCCGGTGGATAAGCACGACTGCGTTCGTGATGACGATACCAATCAGCATGAGCGCGCCGATCATGGACGAAACGCTGATCGTGTCGCCGCTGATCAGCAGGGCTACCAGACTTCCGATAATCGCGAACGGAAGCGAAAAGAGAATGGCGAGCGGTGCCAGGCCCCCGCCAAAGGTCAACACGAGGACAAAATAGACAATAATGATGGCGGCAAGCATCGCCATGCCAAGCTGACTGAACGAATCGTTCATCTGCTGCGACACACCGGAAAATGAGACGCTCGTTCCGGTCGGAAGGTGCATTTTGTTAATCTTCTTCTGCAGCTCTGCCGTTGCTGCGGATACATTTTTCGCTGTCACGTTTGCTGTCACCTGCGCATACAGCTTACCGTCACGCTTTGTGATCGATTGCGGCGACTGCCCTTTCTGGACACCGGCAATATCGCTTATCTTGACTTGATTTCCAGTGGGCGACGCAATGGTCTGATTCGTCAGATCACCGATACTGTTGATACCGGAATCGCTGGCGGTTTTTAAATAAACATTCAGATCGCTTCCGGAAGGCCGCTTGATCGACGTCAGCGCCTGATTATTCGCTATACTGCTCGACTGCATCAGCGTCTGTGCGATCTGGCCCGCGGAAATACCGTATTGTCCCAGTTTCGCCTGATCGGCAGCGATCGTATATTGATCATAGGACTTGGATAGGCTGGATCCGGCCTGGGAAAAATTGCTGTCCTGTGCGACAAGGTCTACCAGGTTATTGACTACAGGGCGCAGATCGTTCATCGAATTTCCGTACACGTACAGCGTCAGCGTGCTGGTACTGGATCCGCCGGAACCGAAATTCTGCAACTGCCAGTCACCCTGATTCGAAACCTTTTTCAGGTCCTGGAGTGTTTTTTCCTGAAGCTTTGCAAAGTCCGGCGTACTGTTTTTGTAAGAGGTGAAGAAGAGTGCCTGATTAGCCGAAGACTGGAACATGGCGGTCGAACTGGATCCGCCGATCGAGTACTGCATTTTTGTCATATTCTTATTGGATTGCAGATATTTTTCAGCTTTGAGGGCTGCCTTTTCCGTATCTGCAACGGTCTGGCCCGGATTCGGATTGTACGAGATGATCATTTGTTTCTGCGAATCGTTCGGCAGGAAGCTTGCGCCGATATGCGGAACAAGGAACAAGCTGGCAATAAAAAGGACAACGGCCGATCCAAAGACGATCATTTTGTGATTAAGTGCGCCGTTCAGAAGCCTGCGATAAAAAGAAGCGAGTTTGCCCGGGTTTTCTTCACTATGCGTTTTCTTCTTCAGACCCCTTTTAAACATACTGTCTGCCAGCATCGGCACAATCGTGATCGCGACAAGCAGCGAAGCGAGCAAAGAAAAGACGATGGTTAAGGCAAATGGCAGGAAGATCTGCCCAATGACTCCGCTGACCGTGGCCATCGGCAGGAAGACGGCAATGGTCACGATGGTCGACGACATGATCGGAATGAACATTTCGTGAGCGGCTTCCCTGATCAGGGCCATGCCGCTCAGTTTTTCTGTGGACAGCGACATTCTTCGGTAAATGTTTTCGATGACGACAATGGAATCGTCGACGACACGCCCTATGGCAATGGTCATTGCGCCCAGCGTCATGACATTAAGCGTCACGTTCATTTGTTTCAGAACGAGCAGGGCAATAAGCAGCGAAAGAGGAATCGAGACAACAGAAATCAAGGTTGTCCTTATATTTCTAAGGAAGAGCAGGATCACAAGCATCGCAAAGACGGCACCGTAAATCGCCTTTTCCAGCATTGTGCTGACCGACTGCTGGATCGGCTGCCCCTGATCATACATGGCAACGGCCTGAATGCCGGTATTATTCTTTTCAAACTTGGCAACTTGATCTTTGACTCCGTTAACAACGTCCACCGTGTTTGCATCCTGACCCTTGACGATCGACAAACCAATGGACTGTTTTCCGTTCGTCCGGGAGATGGACTCTGCCTTCTTCTCATACGTTACGTCGGCAACATCCGAGAGCCGGACGGTCGGTATTTGCTGTGCCTGAACCGCGGCGCTTTGCCCCGCACCCAGGGACCGGCTGCTGCCCTGAACACCCGATGTGCCCGACCGGATCCCGGTTCCTTGCATAGACGCTGATCCCGCGCCGGCCTGACCGGAGCTTCCGGCCACTCCCTGCAAGGAGGACGCGCCCTGGGGCACAACCGGTATTCTGATATTCTTAAGGTCATTGACCGATTGGATGTTGCCGCTGACAACGACCGATTTCTGGGATTTATTGATGGTGTACAAGCCAAGCGGTGTTGAGATAGTATTTCCCTTAATCAGGTTGACAACTGTATCCTGATTGAGTCCGTATTTTTTTAACTGATCCGCGTTAAAAGAGATCTGAACATCTTCAGTCTGCTGTCCGGACAGCGTGACAGAGGAGACACCGCTCACACTCTCAACAGCAGGGAGCAGATCATTTTGCACTTTACTAGTCAGCTGGTCCAGCGACTGCCCTTTTCCGGTAATGCTTAAGCTGTAAACAGGCATGGCGTTCATACTGATTTTCATGACATTGGGCTTCTGTGCCTGGGAAGGAAGAGTGAGCTGATCGACGACTCCTTTGATGTCGTTGACGGCCTGATTCATATCCTGGTTGTAGCCATATTCTACGACGACTGAAGACATCCCTGTCGCCGATGTGGAGCTGACATTCTGGACTCCCGGCAGTGACCGAAGCTTTTGCTCGATCGGCTGGGTAATGCTGCTGTCGATTTCATCAGGCGTCGCTCCGTTATAAATCGTCGAGACACTGACTACCGGAATGTTGAAGTTCGGCATGGTTTCCATCTTCATACTCGCGCCAGCGTAGATACCGCCGACGATCACAATCAGTGTCAGCAGCCAGACAGCCAGTTTGTTATGCATCGAAAAAGAAATGATTTTTTTCACATAATCCACTCCACTTAATTATTTTTTTCATTCATTCTTGTATGCATTTTTCAGGACTATCAATTCCTGTTCCGTTAGCCTCCTTTCTGACTCTATACTAAGCTCAGACCCTGTGGTTGCGGAACAATCTGCAGGTGTACTGCTCCATAAGACTTTCGGCGTAGTTTATAAAGTCATATTTAAAATCACAAATATTATAGAGAGCCAGAATGAACTGGAAATGAACAAATTGTAAAAGATCATAACTTCCTGTCAGCTATTAAAGAAAAAAATCTATAAAGATACCATAAATAGAGCGTTGTGAATGAAACAACTTAGATTCTAAATAAAATTATTCCTAACAGACATTTTACAGGACGATTCAATAAATAACGAGTTATAGTTTAACAAAATACTATAAAGAACGATGTATCACAGATGCCTGAAGTTACTCGCTCTGAAAGAAGTGTAAATCGTCCGGAAAAATGTGGCTATCGCCTCAAATGAGAAGCAAATCGCCCTCAGTTTTCGGTCAATCGCTCCTTTTTGGCCCGGATTCGCCCTGTTCCGGCAGAGTATCGCCCTGTCAGGTGTTAATCGCCCGGAAAAGTGTAGCTATCGCCTCAAATGAGAAGCAAATCGCCCTCAGTTTTCGAACAATCGCTCCTTTTTGGCTCGGATTCGCCCTGTTCCGGCGGGATCCCGATTTACCGAACCTTTTTCGTTACAAAACTTCCATTCTGACCCGGCTTCCTTTTCCAGAAGGCAGCGCCGGTTCGACAATCAGCCTTCGCGGCAGCCGTTCCCGCATCTCGGGCACGTGGCTGATCACACCGATAGAAAGCCGGCGCATGTGCAATTTTTCGAGAGCGGTCACCACTGTATCCAGAAGATCAGGATCGAGGGTTCCGAAGCCTTCGTCAAGAAAGAAGAACTGCAGAGGCACATTGCCTCGCAGCTGGATCTGTTCCGAAAGCGATAATGCAAGCGCGAGCGAGGTCAGAAACGTTTCGCCTCCAGAAAGTGAGGAAACCGGCCGCCGGACTCCTCCATTGCCGTCGTCCCGGATACGGAATCCGCCCGATCCATCCACTTCAAGCGCGTACCGGCCGCGCGTCAGATCCCCCAGCCGCTTCGATGCGGCCAGACAAACCTGCTGCATCTGCTCCTCAGCCACGAATTCGACAAATGCATTGCCACGGAAAACGCGCTGCAATTTTTCAAACTGATCGGACGCTTGCTGCGTTCGTTTACGATCGGATTCAAGTTGTTTAAAAAGGACATGCTTCTCTTCCAAGCCTTCCAGCTCCTTGGCGTCCGCTCCGTAACGCTCGCTCAGCGTCTGAACCTCTCTTTTCAGACAGTTGCAGCGCTTTTCCACTTCATCCAGCTTTTCCCTGTCCACTGACCTGCCCATCAGCTTTTCCGAGAGTGACTGCAGATCTGAAACAAGTCTTGCTTTCTCTTTTTCAAATGCGGCAATCTCCCCGTCAAACGCTGCCCGCGTCTCTTCCGGAAGATGAGCGGCAAGCACTTCTTCCCTTTTTTCAAAACTTGAACGTGATATCCGGCCGGCCCATCTTTCTTCGGCCTCCCCTTTGGACCTTTCCGCCCTCTCTTTTCTGTCCGAAGCATTATTAAAACGCTTGTCTGCCTCGATGTGGACGGTGAGCGCTTGCTGCCATTCCCGGTAGCTGTTTTCACGATTTCTTTTCATTTGTTCGATGACCTGATTCAGCTTGGACAAGTTGTCTTCTATCGGGTCGTTCTCCGCCAGGTTAAGAGCCTTTAAGGCAGCGACATCGCGCGTGCACGATTGTTCAGATGCATCCATTCTGCCTTTGATTTCATTCCAATTCGCCTCAAGCCCGCGGCTTTTCTCCTCCTTTCCAGCCAGTCTCTGCTCAATCAGATTGAGTTCTTGCCTTGCCTGAGCGATCTCCGTTCTGATCTTTTCAGCTTTCTGATCCGCTTCCTGTACCTTTCTGTATGTATTCTGAATTGCATCAATGGGCGGGAATTCATCGGGCCAGTTTTTCATGCGGTCTTCCATTTCTTTTTTCCGTACCAGTGCCGCGCTCTGTATCCTCTTCTTTTTCTTACCGTAAAAATTAAGCTGTGATTCCAGGGAAAGACGATCCGCCTCCATTTGCCGCGCTTCGTCCGACAAACGGTCAAATGCCTCACCAAGGCTCAGCACATCTTGTTTTTCTTCTCTGACCGCGAGCTCCGTCTCTTCCAGAACCGGCTTGAAACCGGCTTTTTCCCAGTTGACAAATTCAGCGGCCTCCGAAACACCGTCAGGGAATTCTGCACGCAGAGCTTCAGAAAATAAGGCTGTGAATGTCCCAGACTGTTGTTCCAGCTGATTGAGGCATATTTTGATCTCCTGCTGCTGCAGAATCAAAGAATCGTCGGCTTTTTGATAAAAACGAATCGTTTGACTGATCGCTTCCTCAGAAGGATACTTTCCGGCCTCCGCCGGATGCGGATGATGCACCGCTCCGCAGACCGGGCACGCCTCTCCGTCCTTCAGCTCCGTAGCCAGATTGAGGGACAACCGCTTTCTGAAAACTGTCTCCTGCTCCTTTTCCGCCTCTTCTCTCCTCGCTTTCAGATAGGCGCGGGCCATCCTGATGCGCTCGCTGATCACGGCTGCCTGATTATAAACAGCCTGATAACGTTTAAACAGTTGCCCGCTTTTTTCATCGAGCAGCTGCCTGTTTCTGCTGAGGCGATCCCGTTCATCGCTGCATTCCAGCCATGCTTTCTGATTCTCGGTCCATTCTTTTCTTTTTTCCTTCAAATGGGAATCGATCAGATCGATAGCGGCTTTCTCGTCTAGTGCCTTACGAATGGCGGCTCTGCGGCCACTGGAAATTTCAAGCTTCTGAAGGGACTTCTCCAGCTGTTCCAGTTTCTTTAAAAGTTCCTCCTTGCGCTGCTTCTCCTTATCGCCCGATTGTCGGCAGCTCCTAATTTCGTGATCAAGTTTTGCCAGCGAAGCCGCATCGGCGGCCATTTCCCTTCGAACCCGGCTAAGCTGCTGCTGCAAGCCGAGCCCCTGAACAAGCTGCTGCTTGTGCTCGGAAAGAAGCGGGCCGCGTTCTTCCTCAACTTTCTTTGCTTCTTCGTGTACCCTCCTCTTTGACTCCTCGGCTGTTCCGGAAGCCGCAAAACGTTTTTCCGTCTGGGTAAAGACGTCATTTGCGTTCTGATATTCTTTTTCAGATGCAATCAGTGCCTCAAGGTAGGGCAATATTTTTTCTGCGGCGTCATCCAGTTCCAGCAGCCGTCTTTCTTTCTCAATGGCCGGCTGCTTTTCAAGAAGTGCCTGCAATGCCGCTGTTTTGGCTCTTTTTTCCTCCTGAAAATCCCACACCTGTTTGACTCTGTCCCGTTCGAGCAGTGATTTTTCAAGCGCGGTTCTCTTCCCGGCAAGCTCATCGGTGACTTGCCGCAATCGTTCACGCAGCGTCTCAACCGCTTCTTTCGAGGCATCGCCCAGCACGGCTTCTTTTTCCGAAATCAGGGTCAGCCGCTGTTTTGCCGCGTCGGCGTGCCTTTTCAGCCTCGCCGTCAGCTCGTCTCCGTACTTCTCCAAATGGAACAGCCGCTGCAGCATCTGGCGTCTGTCGTTTCCTTTTAACGACAGAAATTCTGAGAACTTGCCTTGAGGCAATACGACGGCCCGGGTAAAATCATCATGTGTCAGTCCGAGTATCTCCTGAATCTTCCATGTGAGATCGCGTTCTTTATCCGCCAGAACCTCCGTTTTTTCGCCCAGTTTCATCAATCGGCAGCTGCTCGTCCTCATTCCGCCGTCTTTTTTCCGTTTATAGGTTCTTTCGGCGCGGTAGCGCGTTTTTTTCTGTCCCGCCAATTCAAACGTGAAACCTACGGAAAGCTGGTCTTCCAACTGATTGAGTATGCCCTGTGTATGGTTGGCGGCGCGCTCAACCGTGCCATATAACGCCAGTGTGATGGCGTCCAGAATCGTCGATTTTCCGCTTCCGGTCGGGCCGAAAATCCCAAAGATGCCGTCGGCGCACAAGGATTCAAAATCAACATGCTGAACGTCGCGGAAACTGTTCAATCCTTGAAGTGTCAGTTCAACCGGTTTCATGATCATCACTCCCCGCTGCGGCTTCCTTCTCCGCCTCATCTTCCTCAATCATTTTCAAAAAAAGCTGAACCAATTCCGGGCCCGGTTCCGCTCCTTCCGTCTGATCTTTATAAAAACGGATAAACAGCTGATCAATCGGCAGATTTGACCGCCTGATTCCGCTCTCTTCTTCGGGAAGGCTGCCATAGATCGGCCGGATGCCGACAAAGTGATCGTTCTTCTTGCGCAGCGCCTGTATCTCATGCATGTTCAAGGCCTCACTCAGGCGGATTTCGAGATCAATCCAGGCGTCCTTGTCGCGCCCCTCTCCGAGCCAGCTCAGAACCTCTTCAAGCCCGTTTTCCGCACGCCAGCGGACGAGCGGCCGGCCCGCCGAGAGCCTGACGGTTTCGACGGATGCCTCTTTCCCCGGCTCCACATCAATCACGGTCACCGATTTGGGCTGATCCGATTCAGAAAAACTGTAGGCGAGCGGCGACCCCGCGTAGCGTGTTAATACCGACGACTTTTCCATCGTCTGCGGGCGGTGCAGATGCCCCAGCGCCACGTATTGAGCCGAGCCGGGAAATGATGAGGGATAAACCGTATAAGCTCCGCCGACCTGTACAGGCCGCTCGGAATCGGATTCCCTGCCTCCCGCGGCGAATACATGCGTCATCAGCACATTGACTGTATTTCGGGAAAAAAATCGTGCGTGTTCGTGAAAAAGTAGGGCCAGCCGATCATTATAGGCTTCCTGAATCGCTTTTTCCTCGTTCATCTCGCTCAGGCATTCATTCAGTCTTGACTCGGAAGGATACGGGATTGCACTGACCGCGAGCCGTTCACCTGTCCGGGCAATGGGTAAGGAAATCGGAGCCGTGACCGGGCGGCCGACTATCTTAATTCCCCTTTTACCGGCGAGCGGGCGCGAAGCTTCCAGCCGGTCGGGGCTGTCATGATTGCCGGCAATAACAATGAGCGGTCTTTCTCCGCCTTTTGCCAGTCGTTCCGCGGTTTCATAGAAAAGTGCTTCAGAAACGGCGGGAGGATTCACCGTATCGAACACGTCTCCGGCCATCAGGACAGCGTCGATCTGTTCCTCGTCCGCGATCTTGCAAATCTCGTCCATCACCGCTTCCTGTTCGTCTTCGCGCGATCGCCCCTCAAGCGTTCGGCCGAGATGCCAGTCCGCCGTATGCAGGAGTCTCATACACTCTTCCTCCGTTCTATCGAGAGATCCACAAAATATCCGCCGTCAAAAGCATAAAGTCCGACCTGTGCGACCGGGCGCCTCCAGATCTTTTCTATCGCCTGCCGGTAAAGATCCAGCTGCACATGATAGCGTCTCTTCAGTTCCTCCCCAGCTAAACTTTCGTCAGAAAAATGCGGAGACAGCCGGTCGGTTTTATAATCAAGAAGCGTCAATTCTCCGCCGTCTTCAATGATACAGTCGATAACACCCTGAACCAGCACCTGCTCTTTCCCTTCCTGATCCGTCTGCTCCCAGGATGGATATACCTTGTCCGCTTCAAGAACAAGACTGAACGGGCATTCCCGTATCACTTTTTCCGCGTTTTTCATTTTCCTGCCGATCGGAGACAGAAAAAACCGGGCCACTGCAGTATAATTCAGACTTTTTGCCTGCTCGGGGGTCAGTAGTTCTTTTTCAACAAGCCCAAGCCCCTGTAATTTGATACCTTCCTCATCCGTCGCCATTCCAAGATCCAGATGCTGCATCAGAACGTGCAGCGCCGTTCCGCGCTCTGCGGGCGACAGCGTGCCCTTCTGCAGAAAACGCGGACGTTCGCCCCCGATCGTCTGAAGACGGCCGGCGAGCAGCCGGTCATCCTGGCCGCCGCTGAAATACTCCTGCTGCGACTTGATCTCGGTAACGGTCTGCTTTGCCATGTAAACCGTGGCCCCGCGCTGCGGATAGGTCCAGCCGAGCCGGCGCTCGACCTCGTCACGCATATCCGAGTGCGATTCCACCTTCTGCCCCTGTTTCACGCGCTCCAGCCGGGCCCGGTCCGCCTTCAATTCTGCCGTCCGATCAGCGGCCAGCCGGCCTCCCGCGATCATGCTGATCGTCCACGAAGAACGGTCGCGGGAAACCGCCGATCTGTCCGGAGTTTCACCTGCCAGTTCGTGAAGCACCTCCGCCGACTGATGACGGATCACGCATGGGCCGATCCAGTCAAGGAATGAGGAAGCAGGGCTGCGGACGTATTCCGGCAGCAGCCAGCCGCGGCAGTGCAGAGCCGCAGCCCATTGATTCGCCTGTTTGTCCGCATCGCGGACAGCGCCGACAAGAATCAATTTTTCTCTGGCTCTCGTGACCGCGACGTACAGGATGCGCATTTCCTCGGCGAGGGCATCGGCTCTCATCTGTTCTCGAATCGCAAGAAAAAGCAGGGTGGGTACGCTCTGGCGCCGGTCCGGGTCAATCCAGCGCGATCCGAAACCAAGTGTTTTATGCAGCAGCGCGGGGGCCGCCGTGTCCTTTAAATTAAATTTTTTATTAATTCCGGCCACAAAAACAACGGGGAATTCAAGCCCCTTGCTCTTATGAATCGTCATGATTCTGACCACGTCTTCCTGCTCGCTAAGCGCGCGCGCCTCGCCCAAATCACCGCCGCTCTCCCGCAGGCGTGTAATGAACCTCAGGAAACGGAACAAGCCGCGGAAAGACGTTTTTTCATATTGTCCCGCCCGGTCATAAAAAGCTTTGAGATTGGCCTGGCGCTGCGTTCCTCCCGCCAGGCCTCCAACGTAATCATAATAACCGGTGTCCCGATAGATCTGCCAGATCAGTTCGGAAACCGGGCGGCTGACCGACATGCTTTTCCATGCCGAAAGCTGCTCCAGAAAACCGGCCAGGGTATCCGCGAGAGAATCCCGGTTATCTTCAACATAGCGCTTAGCAGCCGCGTAATAAGCAGATTCCCTTTCCGTCATGCGTATCCGGGCGAGCGCGTCGCCGCCAAGGCCGACGATCGGAGACCGGAGCACAGCTGCAAGCGGAATATCCTGATAGGGATTGTCGATCACTTGGAGAAGAGACAGCATAATGGAAACTTCCACCGTGTCAAAATAGCCCTTGGAAAGCTCGGCATAGGCCGGAATCCCGCACTGTCCGAGAACATCTTTCATGACAGCGGCCGAAGTGTTCGCCGACCGCATCAGAACCGCGATATCGCGATAGCGGACGGCCCGCATTTGTCCGGAGGGGCGATCGTAAACCTGAAATGCAGGACCGGAACCGTCTCCGATCATGGCTTTGATCCGGTCGGCGATTGCCGCAGCTTCAAGTTCGGTCGCGTCGAAGTCGTCCTGATCCGCCCCGTTATTTTCCTCCCCGTGATCCGCGCGGTTAATGAGTTCAAGATCGGCAGGCCTCTCTTCAAAGGGATAGGCTGCTCCATAACGCAGTTCGGCATTGGAATCATAGTCCACTCCGCCTATCGTTTCATCCATGGTCTGCCGGAACAGAAAGTTGGTCCCGTGAATCACTTCCGGGCGGCTGCGAAAATTGCTGGACAGATCGATCTTTAGTCCATCCGAATCATGATCGGAAAACCGCTTGTATTTTTCAATAAAAAGTCCGGGTTCAGCCAGGCGGAAACCGTAAATGCTCTGCTTCACATCGCCGACCATAAACAGGTTCCCGCCCCGCTCACTGTCCTTTGTGATCAGCTGTATAATCGATTCCTGAACGCGGTTTGTATCCTGATACTCGTCCACCAGAACTTCTTCAAAACGAGCGCGGTACTGTTCCGCAACAACAGAGGGTTCCTCATTTCCGGGATAGGATCCTTCCCGGCGCAGAATGGTCAGACATTCGTGTTCCAGATCCGAAAAATCGAGCAGCCCCTTCCTTCGTTTTTCTTTTTTGAAACGGGCCGAGAAATCTTTGACGAGCGCCCGCAAAAGTGCAACAGACGGAGCCATGTCTCTCAGATCCTGAAGACTTTCTGCGGATGTCCGGACAAACCATTGCTGCTGAAGATCGGCGACTCTCTTTTTCACTTTGTCGCGTATTTTTTTTACCTGATCCTTAAGCCCTTCATCAACGTCATCGCTTCTGCACGCAGGCATTCTTCCGAAAGCAGCCTCTAAGAAGGAAGCACGAAGCGTTTCCCAGTCCGACCCGGTTTGCGCAGCTAATTTCTGAAGTCCGGAAATATCCTGGTCTAGTGTTCCCGCATAAACCGCCGGGCCGCCAGGATCTTCGCAGAGGCGCCTTGCCTCCTCAAGCGCCGCGATGGCAGCCGAAATATACTGATTCAGCGTTTTCTTCAAAACTTCAATCCATTCAAAATCATCAATTGATGCATCGTTTCCGAGCTGATAGGCTTTCACCATCTGGTCCAGCCATTCGTCCGGCCAGGGGTTGCTGCGCGAAAAATCATACAGCCTGACAATCAGCCGGCGGAGGGTATCGTCGCTCCGGTCATCCGAATACTGATCCGCCAGTCTGTAAAACCCGGAATCATCCGAGGCGTACCGTTCCTCTAGGACATCGTCCAGCACTTCTTCTCTTAGCAGAGCGGCCTCCGTCTCGTCAAGCAGCCGGAAACCGGGATCAAGATCAAGAAAGTAATAATACTTTTTAACGACCGACATACAGAAAGCGTGAAGCGTCATGATTGAAGCCTTGCTGAGCAACGCCTGCTGCCTGCGCAGGAAAAGATCCTCGGGATGTGCGGAAAGCTCTTGCTCCAGTGCATTCCCGATCCTCTCCCTCATTTCCGACGCCGCCGCTTTGGTAAACGTGACAACAAGCAGATCGTCAATATTCACCCGCCGTTCATGGCTGGTAATCTTGCGGATAATGCGCTCGACAAGCACCGCCGTTTTCCCCGAACCGGCTGCTGCGGCTACAAGAACATCATGCCCGTGCTCAGTGATTGCCCGCCACTGCTGATCTGTCCAGCGGCTGTTTTCAGGCTTCATTATCATTCGGATCACTCTTTTCTTCCTTCAACATAAGAAGGATCTGATCATCGGGCAGCTTTTTCAGCTGACGGAACGCATTGCCCGGCTGTGACTGGTCGAATTGGCAGACGGGGCGGTAAAGGCAATAGGTGCAGGGAACGCGATCCTTCAGTCTGTAAGGGGCAATCCGGACATCGCCGTCCGTAATCCTGTCCCCAACCTGCTTCATCATATTTTTAGTGTGGTTTCTTAACCTATCAAATTCTTCGGTTCCGGCGACAGAAGATCCTTTATAGAATTCTCCGTTTTTCTTGAGGCCGAATGGAGCAATCGCGGAATGCCCGCCCTCTGCAATATTGTCTGTAAGGCGAAGCGCGGCCTTATCTTCCGAAAGCAGCCCTTTCATCTTGAAACTTTTATAAAGCTCATCTTCCAGCGCATCAGGCGCAAGTTTATCCGAAAGGCGCAGGAAAGGGTTGTGCACATGAAAATAGAGTACACCTGCGGGTTCGGCCTGAACGCCGAGCCACTGTTTCGAATAAGTGAGGACGACATCAAGATAGGTCAGCATCTGGAGAGCCAGTCCGTAATAGACATCGGCCAGGCTTAAATCCGTGCTGCCGGATTTGTAATCAATGATCCGCAGCAGCAGGCGGTGATCCGGATCTTCCGCTTTATCCACCCGGTCGATCCGTCCGACGATCTCCATCCTGCATCCGTTTTTAAGCGAAAACTGCAGCGGGGGGATGGGCTGACCGGGACCGAACGAAAGTTCAAGACTGACCGGTGTAAAGCCGCTTGCCTGCGCATGGCGGCGCATAACCCGGGCGACGCGGGCGACAACCAGTGCCAGCTTGTGCTGCATATAATGGTTGCGGCTCGAACTGGTCAGAATCTGGCGCTGCAGTTTCGGAGCGAGAAATGATACGGTTTCCATGGCAAGCCTGTCGCAGTCTTCCGGCGACAGATCGCTCCATTGCCGGTGAGCTTGCAGGATCTGTTCTGTCATCCGTTTGATGGCCATATGAAAAAGCTGGCCGATATCCGGAGCCGCAAGCTGAAAGACCTCCCGCTCGCGAAGTCTCAGGCCGTACGAGGCAAACTGGGAAAACGGGCAGGAATTGAACTGCTCCATCCGGGATACACTCGCCTGAATCGTTTCACCATAAAGCGCGCGCGCTGTTTCTTTGCTGAGCCGTTCGTCATTACGCGAAAAAAGTGCGGACAGAACGTGGCGCGCCTCCTCCCCCCATTTCTCCTGTTCTATAACCCAGTTATAAGTGTCCCACCAGAGACCGGCGATCCGATACCCATTTTTCCATTCACGGATCTGCGAGGCCAGAAAGCCGATCGTTTTCCGGGGCACATTGATAAAGTCAATCTGTTTCTCCTCCGGAAGCAAGCGCGGCTCCGCCGGCGACAGCCTGGCAGAAAGGCCGGGAAACATTCGTTTCACCCGGCCGATCAGCGGAGACGGTTTGAGAGATTCGCCGTCTTCCGAAGCAAGCGGAAAAGACAAAAATAGCCTCTCTTTCGGCAAAGACAGCGCGCGGAAGATTAACTCATTCTCCGCGGCCATCTGCCCGGTCTCCCCGTCGGCAACATGCATGCCCGAAACTTCGAGAATACCCCGGTCCTCGTCGGAGAACAGCCCCTGTTCCGAAGGCTTCGCCGGAATCACGCCTTCATTGACGCCCATCAGAAAAACAGCCTTCAGTTCCGACGACCGCATCCTGTCCATACTTCCGACCAGCACCTGGTCGAGTGCCGGCGGAACGAGCGCAAACTCAAGTGTATCGAGGCCCGTATCGATAATCTTTGAAAAAAGCTCAAGAGAAATGTTTTCCTCACCCGCGCCTTCAACACACTGATCCAGCATGTCCATAACGGCATTCCAGACTTGCCCGTGCTCCTTCGCATCCGCCAGTCTTTCCTCTCTTTCAGCCTCCCGGGCCATTCTTTCCAATTTTTCGGGTATCGCTAGCTCCATCATAAATTCATAGAGAGCCGTGCATTTTTCCCGCACGGTTGACGCGGATTTAAGTTCCCTCTCAAATGAAGCCAGCGGCTCGGCCACGAGAAAGCGGACGCGGTTTATCCGGTCCTGGGCAGCGCGTTCTTTTTCGGTCTGCTCCCGCTGATCCTCTTCCAGACCGCGATAGACTCTGTAGCTCCAGGGATCGGCAGCCGTCCATCTATTTTTGCCGTAAATACCGTAGGCCATGACATAGTTTTCCAGCTCGTTCATCGCCTCGCGCATCGCAGGAAGACTGCTGCTGGGAGGGATCAGCAGGTCGGTTTTGACGCATCGGAAAACCGGCTCATAACGCCAGTTCTGCTGAATCGCTTCGAGTGCGGAACGGATCAGTTCAACGAGCGGATGGTGGCGCATCGGCCTTTTCTGATCAATGAAAACGGGGATGCCGTAGTCGGCAAAAATGGTTGCAATCAGATCGCGATAGTCTCCCAGATTGCGAACGAGAACGGTCATATCGCGAAACCGGAAGCCCCGGTCGCGGGCGAGTCCCACAATGTCCCTGGCTGTCTGTTCAACTTCTTCGCGCCGGTTCACAGCTTCAGTCAGTTCGAGTCCTTCCATACTCTGGGATTCGCGGATGTGCTGCTGATCGAAATAACGTGTCAGGTGCCTCAGCGCTGATGTCTCCGCGCGCAGCACTTCTGTTTTGATCACAAAAGGTTCAAGTTCAAGATTTTGATCCTCGGCGTACTCTTTCAGCCGGAGAAAGAGACGGGCGGGATGCCGGTATACAGAAAACTCGTCGGGAAGACGGTCGTAAACTCTGTCGATACCGAGGACAATCGTCACCCGCTTGGACGTTTCCATCAGTTCTCCGACAACTCGCTGTTCCTCGGGTGTCATCGTCTGAAAACCGTCAACCCAGATTTCGGCGTTCTTCAGAAAATCCGTTTCGGCAATCTTCTCGGTCATCAGCCTTAGATAATCATCGCTGTCGACATATTTTCCGGCAAGCGCCCATTCGAATGAGCGATAAACCAGCGAGAGATCATGAAGCTTGTCTTTCAGAAGCAGATGATCGGCGGCCTCTCCGTCAAGTGATGCCGCCCGTTCGGCGATCTGATCGGGTGTCAGACAGTATCGTTTGAATTCAGCCAGCGTGCCGCCGAGCAGACTATAGAAGCCGCTCTGTTCCGCTGCTTTTTTAAAAAGGTGCAGTTCACCTTTGTTCTGCTCAACAATTTTCCGCAGCAGCATAGCAATCCCCGTCTCATTTAAATGATATCGGGTGATACCGCCGGAATGCTGGAGAACACGGAACGCAAGACGGGAAATGCTGAAGACATTCAGTCGCGTCATGCCCCCGAGGCCGTCCGTTTTGGCGAAAGCATATTCCATGCTGAATGTCATATGGTCGGGAACGAGATAAATCAGCGGGGGACCCGATGGATTTTCCCGAATCAACGTTCTGGCTTCTTCCATGCAGGCCGTAGTTTTCCCGGTTCCCGGGCGTCCCAGAATAAAGCGCACGGACATCATCTTTCCTCCTCCCACCGTCTCCGGATCAGGCAATTTCAAAGAAAAAATCTGACTTCATTATATCACATCAGGAACATTTGTTCTTAATGATTATTCCGTTAGCTCATGATCAATTATTGTCTGAATCGTTGAAAGGCCGGTACACAAGTGATGGAAAAGTTCTACACCGCCTTAAGCTCAGAGAGAATCGCCCAAAAATACGGAAGAATCACTCCATACTCACGGATTATCGGCGAAGAGCGATATAATTCGCTGAGCGGCGATATATTTTCGCGAACGGCGATATTTTCCGCTGAGCGGCGATATATTTTCACGAACGGCGATATTTTCCGCTGAGCGGCGATATATTTTCGCGAACGGCGATATTTTCCGCTGAGCGGCGTACATTTTCGCAAACGGCGATATTTTCCGCCGAGCGGCGATATATTTTCACGAAGAGCGATATAATTCGCTGAGCGGCGATATATGTTCGTGAACGGCGATATTTTCCGCTGAGCGCCGATATATGTTCGTGAACGGCGATATTTTCCGCTGAGCGGCGATATATGTTCGCGAACGGCGATATTTTCCGCCGAGCGGCGATATATTTTCACGAAGAGCGATATAATTCGCTGAGCGGCGATATATGTTCGCGAACGGCGATATTTTCCGCTGAGCGGCGATATATTTTCACGAACGGCGATATTTTCCGCTGAGCGGCGATATATGTTCGTGAACGGCGATATTTTCCGCTGAGCGCCGATATATGTTCGTGAACGGCGATATTTTCCGCTGAGCGCCGATATATGTTCGTGAACGGCGATATTTTCCGCTGAGCGGCGATATATTTTCGTGAACGGCGATATTTTCCTCTGAGCGGCGATATATGTTCGCGAACGGCGATATTTTCCGCCGAGCGGCGATATATGTTCGTGAACGGCGATATTTTCCTCTGAACACCATGATGTGGAAGAATCGCCCTAAACTCAGAAATTATCGGCCTTAGATACAGAAAAAAATTGCCCCCGACAGAGTTGCCGGCGGCAGATCTTTTTTTCATTCTTATTTTGTTTGGTCGTTTTCAATCTTCCGATACTTGCCGACCTTTTCCTCAATCGATGTTCCTTGAGGGCGGAAATGAATCTTTACCTCGGCGGCCACTTCGTCCGCTCCTGCGGCGACCGTTGCATAAATCGTCTTCTTGACGACTTCGAGCAGATCGTCGAGCTCCCCTTCCATGACGGTCTCCAGTGCGTCAACCTCATAGCGGACACCCGACTGCTGAATGGCTTCTATCGCTTTATCGACTAATGCATAAGTGTCCTTTTCCTTTGAAAAGGGCAGAATTTGCAGTCCGACGTTTGTTTGCGGCATTACTGTACCCCCTTATTCTGAAACTACGCTTCTTCCCAAACCCTGACTTCCGACATCACATCTCCGTTTTTCATAGCCAGAACAGTCTCAAGACCGCTCGTCACCTGGCCAAAAACCGTATGTACGCCGTCCAGATGCGGCTGCGGCGCGTGAACGATAAAAAACTGGCAGCTGCCCGTGTCTCTGCCCGCGTGAGCCATCGACAGCGCACCTGCGACATGCTGACGCGGATTTCCATCTGTTTCGCACTTTATGGTATACCCGGCACTGCCCATCCCGGTTCCCGTCGGATCGCCTCCCTGGCTGACGAATCCGGGAATCACCCGGTGAAAAGTCAATCCGTCGTAGAAACCGGAGTTGGCCAGTTTCTCAAAATTGGCGACGGTATTCGGTGCATCCTCTGGGAAAAAAACGAGTTCAATTTTCTTGCCGCTGTCCATGAGTATATATCCTTTTTTTTCCATAAAAACAGTCTCCCTCATATCTGATTCTCGACCTTATTCTATCATATAAGCTATAGTTCTACGATGATTAAGATATGCACCGTTTCCCTTGATTGGACCGGTGGCTAGCGAATCCTTCCGCGCTCTCCCGGGAGGTGAATAATAAGCTGTACAAGCGCGCATGCTGCGACAACGGCAGCCCCTGC
The DNA here is from genome assembly GCF_014647035.1 of Sporolactobacillus putidus. Lineage (GTDB taxonomy): Bacteria > Bacillota > Bacilli > Bacillales > Sporolactobacillaceae > Sporolactobacillus > Sporolactobacillus putidus. The sequence continues at coordinate 369,097 of NZ_BMOK01000002.1, forward strand.
ACAATAGCCGGCGAGAATATCGCTGAAGTAGTGAACGCGCAGAAAAGGCCTGCTGAAGCCGATCAAAAGAATCATTGCGAGACACAGTGCAGTCCAAAACATCTTCAGGCGCCCGGACCTGATGAGCGGAACAATCAGCAGGATCAGGAGTCCGTACACAGAAACCGCATTCATCGCATGGCCGCTCGGAAAACTGTATCCGGATTCCGCAACCAGGTGCGGGAAGGGCGGCCGGTTCCTCATGATCCAGTTTTTGAGGATGTCGTTCAGTGTCCGCTCTGCAAGATAGGCAGCCGGTAAAATGATTGAGGACGAATAGCGTTTCTTAAACAGCAGAAAAGCCGTACAGATTGCAACGATAGGGATCAGCACCCGGCTGGCTCCGAAATCGGTCAATTTTGCAAAAAAAGCGATCATCGGAGCCGATCGAATCGGATCGAGAGACCGGACCCATTCGTCGTCCGCCTGCTGGACGGCAGGCATGCGGACCGCAAGAACGAGGATCAGAAATAAAATCACCGACAGCAACATAATAAAAAGCCATCCCGACACGGATTGCCGTCTGCTTTTCAATAGACTTCTGCCCCCCCTCTTCAATTTTGAGTTTTCCCGCAGATACGCGTGCCGTCCCGGTGTCCCACCCTAAAGCTGAACAGGGAAGGCCCGACATATCCGGAAACGACAAAAGCATGAATGAATCAACCGCTTCACTCATGCTTTTTCGTTTTTCATCGCGATTTTTGCCTTATAAAAATTTTCCTGTGTCAGAATAACGGATTTTTTTACGCTTTGCGTCGCTTTCTGAACCTTTTCCCTTTTCTTGAAAAAGTCAAGCTGAATGGCGGAGAGATTCTGAGTCAGCTGATACTTTTCCTTAGCAATTTTCTCCGATTGCTCCCGTATTTTCTCGGCTGTTTTCGCTATTTTTCCCATCGATCCGTTCATTTGTTTTGCTGTTTTCGCCGATGACGCAATGAATAGAGCAATCGACGCAACAACAAGCACCAGGCTGAAATAAACGATAATCATCCTCTTCGCCTCTTTCATCTTTTCTTCTAATTAAAAGAACAATCTCAGCTTATCATACCCAATGTTCTTTAAAAATCATTTCTGGGGGCAAAAGTTTTCGGGAGAAAATCGACGAGCTTTCTTCTCAGGAGCTTTCGGGATGCGTTCCTCGGCAGCCGTTCCAGAGGCTGAATCCGGACAGGAAGCTTATATCCGGCAAGCCTTCTGCGGCAGTAATTCAAAAGTTCTTTCTCTGAAAAAACCAATCCCTTTTTTATGACGACAAAGGCATAAGGAACCTCTCCCCACGTCTCATCCGCAACACCGATGACTCCGGCTTCTTCAACTGCGGGATGGCCGAGGAGTGTCGATTCGACCTCAGCCGGATACACATTTTCGCCACCCGAAATAATTAAATCCTGACGTCTGTCGAGGATATATAAAAAGCCTTCCTGATCCAGATAACCGATATCCCCGGTATACAGCCAGCCGCCTTTTATTGCCCGCTCCGTCGCGTCTCTACGGCCCCAGTATCCAGGGGTCACATTCAGACCTCTGACAATAATCTCGCCAGGCTGATTCGGACGCATAGCCTTCCCATCCGTGACGATACGAATTTCAGCGGGAAACAAGGGTTTCCCGGCCGATCCGATTTTCGTAAACATGTATTCCGGCGGCAGGGTGGCGGTCTGCGAAGCCGTTTCCGTTAATCCGTATGTCTGGAAAACCGGGATTCTCTTTTCTTTGCAGCGGTTCAGCAGCGGAAGCGGAGCTGGGCCGCCGCCGAGCAGCATGCAGCGAAATGTCCCGGGATAGCCTTCCGCTCCGGCGTCGTCCAGCATTCGCCGCAGCATATTGGCAACCACCGACATCATCGTTACGCCGTTCGCACAGATCTGCCGATTCGCCGCATGAGGATTAAATTTTCCGGACAACACAACGGTCATGCCGTAAATCACATTTTTCATTAAAATGGAGAGCCCGCTGACATGAAAAAGAGGGACGCAGCAGAGCCATTTATCATCTTCCCTCAGGCCCAGATTGAGCACCGAGCCGGCGGCGCTCCACCAGTGATTCCCATAGGTCAGCACCACGCCTTTCGGATGGCCTGTTGTTCCGGATGTATAAATGATTGTGCAGGGCTTGTTTAAATCAAATGCGCTGTTTAACCCGCAAGACGTTTTCGGCTGATCGTGAACTTCCGCCATCGTCAGCAGCGTGCATGGCGTTCTATCGACAATCATTTGAGCAAGAGGAAGAAAAGCCTGATCGCAAATCAGCCACCTTGCCCCGCAGTCGCGCAGTTGCCACGCCGCTTCTTCCGGGCTCAGCCGATTGTTCAGGGGAACGCTGACCGCCCCCGCGCCGCTTATCGCGTGGTAAAACCCAACAAGTTCCAGGCTGCTTTCACTTAAAAGAGCGACTTTGTCATTTTCCCGGACGCCGATCGACCGAAGCTCCCGGGCAATATCCGTTACCATCTGGAAAAGCGTACGGAAGCTGACTGTTTCCCGATCCGTCTCAAACGCCGTACGGTCCGGAGTAAGCTCTGCCCGCCGCATCAGCCAGTTCGGCATGATCGTTTCCATCATCAATTCCCCTCCTTGCCGGGAAGTTCAAAAGGTCTGAAAAAGCCGGGCCGCACATCGCGCCCGGTCGGCTGCAGAAAAAACGGCTTTCTTTTTTTAGGAAAAAGCCGTTTTTTAGAACAGATCAAAATCCGCAAGTTCATGGAAATTTCGGGAACTTGCTGAAGTCCGGATCGCGCTTTTCTTTGAAGGCGTCCCGTCCTTCCTTAGCTTCATCCGTCGTGTAATAGAGCAGCGTCGCGTCTCCGCCCAGTTGCTGCAGGCCGGCGAGCCCATCCGTATCGGCATTGAAAGAGGCCTTTAGGAAGCGGAGCGCCGTTGCGCTCTTCGAAAGCATTTCTTTCGCCCATTGGACGGTCTCCTCTTCCAGATTTTCAAGCGGCACGACCGTATTGACAAGCCCCATATCCAGAGCCTGCTGCGCATTGTACTGCCGGCAGAGATACCAGATCTCACGCGCCTTCTTGTGGCCGACTATCCGTGCCAGATAACCGGCGCCATAGCCGGCGTCAAAACTTCCGACTTTCGGGCCGGTCTGCCCAAAGACGGCATTATCCGCAGCGATGGTCAGATCGCAGACGACCTGCAAGACATTGCCGCCGCCGATGGCATAGCCTGCCACCATCGCGATTACCGGTTTCGGCATCACTCGGATCAAGTGCTGCAGATCAAGCACATTCAGGCGCGGAATATTATCGCTTCCGACATAACCGCCGTTTCCCCGCACTTTTTGATCACCGCCTGAGCAGAACGCCTTTGTTCCGGCACCTGTCAGAATCACGACACCGATATTTGCGTCGTCGCGCGCTCTCGAAAATGCGTCAATCATTTCCATGACCGTTTTCGGTGTGAATGCGTTGCGGACATGAGGGCGGTTTATCGTTATTTTAGCAATGCCTTCATAAGTTTCAAAAATAATTTCGTCATAAGGCCTGACAGTCTTCCATTCAAAAGACGACATGGATAAACGCTTCCTTTCAATTATCTTAAGGTTTCTTACACCAGATGTTAGAAAAAACAGCCGGGGATTCCTGCACAGCCTGTCTCACGGTCCAGCTCATTAATTGGGCCGTAATCGTGACCGTTCATCGTGAGCACACGCTTTATTTTACCATATGCGAATGATTTCTGAAGGTATTTTTGCTTTCGTCCGTGATCCCACGTTCACTCTAAACATGATCGCGCCCTGGGTTCTTGCCGCTTTTTTACAGACTCTGCTATACTGAAGTGAGCTGGAAATGGTACAGGAGGCTTGGGAATGAATAAGAAGGTTGCTTTGGTTACGGGCGGCACCCGCGGTATCGGGAAAGCCATCGCTGAAAAATTCGCGCAGAACGGATACGACCTCGTTCTGAACTACGCGCGCAAAAGTACGAATGCTGAAGAGACAAAACGTGCAATCGAGAGCCGGTATGGCGTCACCGTAAAAATTGTAAAAGCCAATATCGGTGAGCTGGAGCAAATGAATCATCTGTTCGATACCACCGAAGAAACGTTTGGAAGACTGGATGTCTTTATAAACAACGCGGCATCCGGCGTGCAGCGTCCGGTCATGGATATTCAGGAAAAACATTGGGACTGGACACAGGATATTAATGCAAAAGCCTATTTATTTGCGGCACAGAGAGCAGCCAAGCTGATGAATAAAACGGGCGGGGGGCATATCGTCGCGCTCTCAAGCCTCGGAGCGGTCCGGGCCCTGCCCAATTACGTCGTGGTCGGCGTATCTAAAGCGGCTGTCGAAGCCATCACGCGTTATCTCGCTGTTGAGCTTGCGCCTATGAAAATCACGGTGAATACAGTTTCCGGAGGCGCTGTCGATACCGATGCCCTGAAGCATTTCCCGAACCGCGAAGAATTGCTTGAACAAGCTGCGAAGCGCAATCCTGCAGGACGTATTGTCGAACCGGAAGATTTGGCCGAGGCTGTTTATTTCCTCTGTACCCCGCAGGCGTTCATGATCCGCGGACAGACGATTACAGTAGACGGCGGTCTGTCGCTGCTCGCAGAATAAAGCAATCCTTTATTTGCTCGCCAAACCATATTTTGTACTTTCTTACCTTTTAAAAAATGAAGGAGCATTCGCTCCTTCATTTTTTCTCAATTGAAAAGGCTCACGGTCCCGCTGAACTACGCGTCTCTTTCAGACTGTCACTTTATTACACCGCAAAGAACGTGTTCCCCGGCGTTGCCGGACGGGTCCGTTTGCTGATCGTCGCCGGTTTCATGAATAACCAGAGCGGAGCCGTCCGCATCTCTGAGAGAATTCTTCTTGCCTTCTTCAAGCGTTATTCGTGGATTGAATAGGACGGTTTTGACCCTCCCGTGACTGTCGGCAAAAATGTTCGGCATATCACCGGCATGCGGGCCGAGCGAATTTTTCAACCCATGCTGTTTGTGATCCGGATTAAAATGGCCGCCTGCAGACATAAAATCGGGCGGCGTGCAGCTGCCGGCCTCATGAAAATGGATTGCGTGAATCCCCGGTCTGAGTCCCTCAGCCTGGAGCGCAATACTGACCCCTTTTTCTGTTTCGGTAAGAACGGCTTCGCCGAGTTCTTCACCCTTTCCATCAATGAGCGGCACAATAAGTCTCTGACTTGGATTTCCTTTCGCACTCGCCTCATGCCCCCAATGGGTTTCATAGATCAGAGCGGCGAGGACAAGAAGGGCACAATATAAATAGAAAAATTTGCTGAAATTCACCTTAATCAACCTCCCGCACCTATCATGTGCAGTTTCGGCCTTTCTACTCGGCGGTTCCGGGACATACCGACCGCTCCGGCATGTGCCGATGGAAGTGCTGCCGAGGCAAGGTGTAAAATGAAGCACGAACCGCTTTAAAAACTGAAGGGAGCAGCCGTCTCAGGCAGGGGCCTGATTTCAGAACGGATCACGGCATCGCCGCTGAAGGTGCAATGGTAGTCCGCCGGCCTGATCCGCCCAATATCAAGCACGTCCTTCATAAAATAGCGCAAGGTCGGAACCGTCCCAAAGTTTTTTTCTGAAAGCAGCCATGTTTCTTTTTTCCAGTCGAGGATACCTTCCCTCGTTCTTTTCGGGGTTTTCATTTCATCTTTTTGCTCGATATCGGCTACAAAGACATACATTCCCTGTGCCTCTTCTTCATCCGGATTCCAAGTCACCATTCCGCGATAAATAGGTTGGATTATCTTTAAACCGGTCTCTTCCCGGACTTCACGGATCACGCACTCATTGGGTGTCTCCCCCGCCTCCAGCTTTCCGCCGACGCCGTTCCAGGCTCCCTGCCATGGTGATTTTTCCCGGTTGATCATTAAAATTTCATCATTGTATCTGATAAATGCAAGCGTATAGCGAAGCATACCTCTCCCCCATTCATCTCACCCAGGCTTTTTTTGCATGCCGGATACTCGACACTGCTTCATCGTAATTATAGCAAAATTGTGACACCAATTGGTTTTTCTGTACTGTTTTACAGTAAATATATTGACAGATCATTTGTTCGTGTTTACACTGATATCAGAACATTTGTTCAAAACAAATAATAGAGGTGATTATTATGGCAGAAACAAATTCAGAAGTCCATTTCAGCATTATCCAGCATTTTGGTGTACTGGCCACGGAATCCACCGGCTGGACTAAAGAGCTGAACCTAGTGAGCTGGAATGATCGCGATGCGAAATACGACATCAGGAGCTGGGCACCCGACAAGAAAAAAATGGGACGGGGCATTACCCTTACCGGCGTCGAATGCAATGCGCTCCGAACGTTGCTGAACACGCGTTTTCCCCAACCCCCCCGCACTTCCCAGGAAAATATCCCTCCTGCCGTTAATTCGTAAAACCTTTTTTCCCAATTCCGTTTGTAAAGCAAAATGGTACTTGTTCCCATCCGGATTCCCGCTCCCTTTATCCCAAATACTCCTAGCATCTCTTCTTTTTAACATTTGCGGTCTTTCGGCATCGGAGTTTATGAAACTGTTCCCAGCGCCTGTTTCTTTTCATTGAGAGTTTAACCGGCGTCAACGCTCCGAATGTTGACACTTCAGGCTGATTTTCATAAACTGAAAAGAGAAATCTTGTCGATTTGTTGTCGAAAGTCAGTTTATTGGGGCAGGTTTTCTATAAATCTCTTAATCTATGCCGTCTACCTGCCGGATTAATTTTTTACTGGGAGAGATTGGAAAATGGGCGAACGAATTCCGGAAAAAAATACGGGTTTCAAAAAATGGTGGAACATGATGCGTCCGCATACGCTTACGGCTTCCTTTGTTCCCGTTACATTGGGAACCGCTCTCGCGCTGCCATCAGGGAAACTGAATGTTCTGCTCTTCATCGCCATGCTTGTCGCATCGATGCTGATACAGATTGCAACCAACCTGTTCAATGAGTATTTTGATTTCAAAAGAGGCCTCGACACCGAAGAATCTGTGGGAATCGGAGGAAGTATCGTCCGGGATGGGGTTCGTCCGAAAACGATTCTGAATTTGGCCCTTTCCTTATGCTTTGCTGCCATGTTAATCGGGGTATACATCTGCCTTGAAAGCAGCTGGTGGATCGCTGCCGTCGGAACGGTCTGCATTCTGACCGGGTATCTGTATTCAGGCGGTCCCTATCCGATCGCCTACACCCCTTTCGGGGAACTTGTTTCCGGCCTGTTCATGGGTGTTTTTATCATCTGGATTTCTTTCTTTATTCAGACGGAAACGCTGACATTGAATTGTATCCTTATTTCGATCCCAATCGGCATTCTGGTTGGCGGGATTAATATGGCGAACAATATCCGCGATCTGACCGGCGACAAGGAGAAAGGGCGGCGGACACTGCCCATCTTGCTTGGGCGGCCGAAAGCGATCAATTTGCTGGCTTCGCTCTTTGCTTTTTCCTATCTTTGGATTATCGGCCTCATGGTTTTCCATGTTGAATCCGCCTGGGTTCTGATCGTATTTGCGAGTCTTCCCAAGGCGATCCAGGCTACGAGGCTTTTCCATGGCAGAAACAAGTCTATCCAGCTGATGCCGGCGATGAAAGCAACCGCACAAATGCAGACTTTGTTCGGGTTCCTTCTCTCCCTTGGATTAGTGCTTGATCATTTTATCTGAATGATACTTTTATGAGCGTGCTACCTTAGAGGGCGCGTTCTTTTTAATGGTCAGCATCCCGAGGCCATTTTCCTTGAGCGAAAGTCTTGCCGAACCTTACAAAAAAATGTATGATATGGCTGTCAAATAAATACAAGATTCCTTCAGGGCAGGGTGAAATTCCCGACCGGCGGTAATGGAGCTTATTTCAGAGTCCGCGAGCCGAAAGGCTGATCCGGTGAGATGCCGGAGCCGACAGTAAAGTCTGGATGGGAGAAGGATGATGCGCCGACGTATTTTCGCGTTCTGCCTGAGCATTTTCTCGTATAACGCCGTTTTTTCATCATGATCGGCGACCTTACGTTTTGTTAAAAAGCCCAAAGGAAAAAAATCCTTTGGGCTTTTTTGTTTCACGTTTCAACCGAGTTAAGGTGCAGCCGGACAATCCGAGAAAAAACCGAAACGGAATGCGCAACACACCGTCCCCCAATCATAAAAATACGGGGTGATATGATCATGAGTCGAGTATCATTAAAGAAAATGGTTTCGATTGCTCTATTATCTACTATTGGTTTCCTGATTATGTTAATTGCTTTTCCAATCCCCCTGCTGCCGGGATTTCTGACTATGGACTTCAGCGATATTCCGGCATTGATCGGTGCGCTTCTTCTTGGACCGGGTGCCGGAGTGGCCATCGAGGCGATTAAAAACATTCTTCATATTTTGCTGATGGGTTCATTGACCGTCGTTCCTGTTGGAGAATTAGCCAACTTTTCGGCGGGATCGATACTGACCCTCGTTTCCTGGTATTTTTACCACAAAAAACCGTCGGCCGCGTCACTCGCAATCGGAATGGCTATCGGAACCTTGATCATGACAGCGATCATGTCGATTGCCAATTACTACGTCATTTTTCCGAGTTACGCCCTCTTCCTTGGATTCAGTGTGAATATGGCCGTTTCTCAGGCCCAGGCCGTAAATCACAGCATTCACAGCCTGCTGACACTGATCGTTTACAGTATTATGCCGTTCAACATCGTTAAAGGAGCTGCTCTGACTCTCCTGATGATCCCGGTCTATGCACGCCTCAGAAATTATCTGCAGAAACGCAGTGCCGCCTGATTGAATCGTTCCGCCGTTTTTTTAAAAACAGCCGCAGACAGATGATCCTGTCTGCGGCTGTTTTTATTAAGTCTTCAGATCGTTCGATAATGATCCACAGGTGAAAAAATTTCCGGCAGCCAGCGCTGCAGCTCCGCGTAACAGTCCCTATGGTGCCATTAGTCGTGATCACAGCGCCGACACATGTTTCAACGCTCCCAAGGTTTATTCAACGTCAGCTTGGAAGCGAAGTTCCTCGTTTCGAGCCTTCTGTCCCGACGATGAAGATACCGTTTTTCCGCACTGTTGTACAGCATCTTTTCTTCTTCACTTTCAGGAATCACCTTAGGCACCGGAACAGCTTTGCCGTCTTCGCCAATCGCAACGAAAGTCAGGAAAGAAGTCGTGCACAGCTTGCGTTCCCCTGTCTTCAGATCCTCTGTAATAATCTTCACGAAGACCTCCATGGACGTATGGTGTGTCCAGGTGACAATGGCCTCGAGGCAAACTGATGACCCCGTATTGATCGGGTACAGAAAATCTACGGAATCGATGGAAGCTGTGACAACTAATTGGCGGGCGTGACGGGTCGCCGCGACCGCCCCGATGTTATCCACATACATCATCAGCTTGCCGCCGAAAAACGTCCCATGGTTGTTCGTATCGTTCGGCATAACGTGCACAGACGTAACCGAACGTGATTCATTGACTTTTTTTTCTTTCATTTCTGGTTCTCCTCCTGATCGCCCGGTCTGATCCCATGCCAGCCGTAAATGATTTCCAAGATGAATAATAAAGCAAGTCGATGTTAACCCAAAGTTTGAAAATATTCAACATATTAATCAGAATAATCCTCTTTTCAAGAAAAAAAAGTTCGTACGCACCTGACAAGAAAGTGTAAGCTATGGGAAACTTTACATAAAAAAAACAGCAAAAATCCATCGAAACAATCTTGACAAATTCATAAGACAGTATCTCATTGTTACAAAACTGTAATCTTGCTTAAACACGGATGAGATATTCAACGCTTACAATTACCAATGGATGTGAATCATTGCCTTTCAGACATGGTTTGCACAATTAAGGAGGTTACATTTATGAATATCATTAAAAGGCTGACGGCGGTGACCAGCCTCACGGTGTGCATCGGTGTCCTGGCACCAACGACCATCGTATTGGCCAAGACGAGCAGTACAAATGATAGTCACACGATGAAAACCGAAAGTTCCGGATCAGCAGCTGTAGGATTTGCCGTAAAGGTTCCTCAGAAGCAATCAGACAGAATTGACATCAATGGTATACTCGGAAACAATTCGCTCCGCGAAGGGGACAGAAATCCTTCCGTCGCCAAGCTTCAAGAAGAGCTGAAACAACTTGGCTATTATCATGGCGAGATAAACGGAGTATTCGGAGATCTAACACTTAAAGCAGTTGACACCTTTCAGGCAGATCATAGTCTATCAGGCAGCGGTGTGGCGGATTCTGAGACGACGGCTTTGCTTTACAATGTCTCTTACCATCAGGCCCAGCTAAAGGCAGCGCAGGCCAAAGCCGCTGAGATGGCACAGCAGGAAAAAATGGCGGCTGAAGAAAAGGCCCGCCAGGCTGCCGAGCAGGCGGCCAGTGAGCAGCGTCAGGCGCCGCCGGCTCCGGCGGCATCCCCAGCACCGACGGCACCTCAGAATCCGACAGTCCAAACTGTGACCTACACGCCAAATACTGTGGCACAGCCGGCTCCGGCTCCGGCGCCAACGGGCAACACACTGACAGTCGTCGCCACAGGCTATGCGCTTAATGGCATAACGGCAACCGGCATGGATCTGGGCAGCAATCCGGGCGCGAAAGTCATTGCCGTCGATCCTTCCGTCATCCCTCTCGGTTCCAAAGTCGTTATACCGGGCTATGGCACATACATCGCAGCAGATACAGGAGGAAGCATTAGCGGTAATCGGATTGACATACATTTCCAGACAAAAGACGCGGCGCTCGCTTTTGGGGTGAGAACCCTGACGGTTACCGTTATTCATTGACCGCACGGTTAAAAACCATCGATGAACACAATCGTTCATCGATGGTTTTTTTATATTCATATACCGCTTATCATGACTTCGAAGCACGTCTGTTTTTTGAGGATATACGTATGCCGGCGAAAGAACACCCCGCCGGCATGCCGTGCCTATTCAAGTTTGCGTATCAGGCTCTGAACGATAAGCAAAAGATTTTTCTATCCGGTCTTTTCAACGTTTTAAAACAACCGTCCTAATTTTCTGTCCACACGCATTTTATTTATCAATCCGATACTGGATTTTCTGCTTTTCATTGTATTTTTCAATGCCGAGACTGATCAGCTTTTCAATCAAATCACGGTAGGAAATCCCGGTATGCTGCCACAGCAGGGGGAACATGCTGAATTGGGTAAAGCCCGGCATCGTGTTCACCTCATTCAGGATGACACGATTGTCCCCTTCCCGTACAAAAACATCAACCCTGGCAAGGCCGGACAGATTCAGTGCGGTAAAAGCTTTTTTCGCAACGTCTTCCAGTTCTGCCCTGACTTTTTCCGGCAGATCGGCCGGAATAATCAGTGTGCTCTTTCCTTCCTGGTACTTCGACTGGTAGTCATAGAAATCCGCGTCACCGGTCTTGATTTCTCCTGGGACGGAAACCGAGAGCTTGTGATTGCCGATTACGCCGATTTCCACTTCGCGCCCGTTGACTTTTTCTTCGACAATCACTTTTGTATCAAACCGGAAAGCCTTAGTGATCGCGGCGGAAAGATCGGTTTCACTGAGGCACTGGCTGATGCCGACACTGGATCCGCAATTGGCGGGTTTCACAAAACACGGATAACCGATCAAGTTTTTGACCTGAAGAATGACCGACGGAGCATCGTTTTCCCAATCGAAACGGGGCACAGACAAATAGTTGGGTCCCTGTATTCCATGCGCCGTAAACACATCCTTCATCAGCACTTTATCCATGCCGACACTGGATCCCGAGACGCCGGAACCGACATACGCGATGTTCAGCAATTCAAAGAGTCCCTGTACCGTTCCGTCTTCACCGTTAGGCCCGTGCAGCAGCGGAAACACGATATCGGGCCTGTTATTGACAGCAGAAGGTGCGGAAGGAGCCAGCCAGTGCTCTGCGCGCGTTTCGAGAGCCCTGTCTTCCTTAAGCAGCAGCTGATCCTTATAGTCCAGCTTCTTCTTAATCTCGGGGCCTGCGATCCACTGTCCGTCCTGCTGAATATAGACGGGAAGCACTCTATATTTTTCCAGATCCATAGCGTTTATTACCGAATAAGCAGTTAAGAGCGAAATTTCATATTCCGTTGATCTGCCGCCGTAAAGCACGGCGACTGTTTTTTTTTCACTTGTCATCCTGATTTCCTCAATTCTCTTTCTTTTTCTTTTTGCTTAGTTATGTTAAAACTCAATGTTGATTGAGCGGAAGGTGGCGGACTCCTGCGGGAACAGCGAGGGGGCAAGACCCACAGCGAAGTACCCGAGCGAGGAGGCTCACGGATTGCCCGCGGAAAGCGAGCGCATGGGGCGAAAATCAACAGATATGTTTAACAGAGCCCTTTGCTCAAAAACTTCCGGACAAAAATTCGGCGGCACGACGTTCTTTATGTTCCGGTACGAATCAGCCGTCTTTTTTAGTTTAGCACAAATGGGCAGGGTGGGAAGACTTCTTTAAGAAGAAAAAAAAGGCAAAAATTTTTGACCGCGCGATCATTTTCCGGTTCGCTCATCCCGCCTCGAATCACTCATTTTTTCAACTTCACATGCTCCAGAAAGTTAATCCGGTCGAGCATGGTCGGATGATCATACTGCACGAATTTTACCAGTGCCGGAGGATTAATTTCGCCAAGACTTGCCGCCGAAATCTTTTGAAATGAGGAAATCGCCGCTTTTCGATTTTGCGTCATTTGAATGGCGTAGACATCGGCCGCATGCTCGAATTGACGCGAAACGGCGTTCTGAACTGGTTCGCCGGCGAAAGAAAGGAACGAAAACAGCAGCAAGACAAGGGGCAGTGCCGCCAAATCGCCCGGATGCGCAAGATTCAGGCTTGGACCCCAGCGCTGAACGGTCCAAAGGAGACCTTTAGCGGCAAGAAAAAGACCGATGAATAGCCCGGCCAGCGCGGCAACGGTTCCCCAGATAATATGATGCATCACATAATGGCCCATTTCATGAGCCATGATAAACAGCACCTCGGGCCGGCTGAGCCTCTGAACGGTCGTGTCCCAGAGAACAATCCTCAGATGAGAGCCAACTCCGTTAACATAGGCGTTCATCGCATTTGTCTGGCTGGACATATCCACTTCAAAAACATTGTTCGCCGGAATTCCCGCACTCGATGCAAGATGAAGAATCTCGCTTTTCAGTTCGCCGTCCTGCAAACTTTGAAAATGATTATAAAGCGGATCGATCACAACCGGCTGCAGGTAGAGGATAAACACGATAAAGGGTACGGACAGAAGCCAGACCGGCAGCCACCAGCTTCGCGGGTTTCTGCGGATAAAAAAGAAAACAGCGGTAAGTGTGATGAACGAAATCAGGCCATCGACCGCGAAAGTAATGCCCTGATTCTTGATCCAGTCCGAAAAATGCTGAACAGAGATCCCGTAATGAAGGGACAGCTGGTATTCGGCGAAATTTATCGGGAAAAAGACGGCGGCGGAAATCAGCGACAACACCGCAAAGCAAACAAATATCCGAACAAGAAATAGTGAGGACAGCTGCTCCGAACGCCGTCTCAGCCATTGTGAAAAACCCGAAATCAGCACAAACAGATAAACAGCCCATTCAAGCGGAATGGAAGCAAAAGACAAGAAATGACGCCAGGCATTGTAATCTGCGCTTTCGGCAAGCTGACGCCCGGTCATGAACTGTGAGGGATCAGCCGGGGTTCCTTTGATGCCGGGCGGAAGACCGGATTTCGACCAGACAAAGAAATAGCCGGCCATAATCACAATATAAATGAAGTAAAATACAATAAAGCCCCAGGCAGCTTTTCTCAAAAGGAATCCTCCTTTTCAACCATACAAAGATTCAGCCGCCCTCAGGCGCTGACGGACCGGCTATTCTTAATTTAGTTTTCCACCCCTGAATTTAGAACAAGCACTCTTTTTTAAAAGCTATGTCCAAAAACCGGACTTTTTTCTTTTGGTGCACGGCCCCCCCTCCACGGCAGTGCGCACCGACTGCCACGCAAAAAAGCGCCGGTCTCTTGGATTGTCAGAACATCAGAGAAATCAATTCATCAAACCCGATTTTGCCGAAATACTGATGGACATCGATTGTCTTCAACTGATCGGCAACAGCGTCTTTTTCGTATTTGACGCCGGTCAGGAGACGCTCAACTTCGTTCACATCTCCCGTGCCAAAGAAATCCCCGAAGATCGTGATATGGTCAATGTATCCTTTTTTGACAACGAGACGGACATCCACCCGGCCTCCTGAAAAGCGTTTGGCCTTTCTGACATTGAATGCCGGCGACTTTCCGAATACCCAGTCCCAGTTCCGATAGCGATTTTTCGCGAGGGAGATAATTTGGATCCAGTCTTCATCCGTGATGGTGTATTCCGGTATCTTATCGTCGCCTTCAAATAGGTAATGCAGAAGCGTTTCCCGGAATTGCCGGATATCCATATCTTCTCTCAGATGCTCGCGAATATTGGTTACTCGGCTGCGTACCGATTTTATCCCTTTCGATTCATATTTTTCAGCATCCGGATTTAATGCAAGCGAGACATTGTCCAGATTCACGTCAAAAAGGAGAGTGCCATGGCTGAATATTCGGCCTTTCGTTACGAATTGCGCGTTTCCGGATATTTTCTTCCCGCCCACGGTCAGGTCGTTTCGACCTTCAAGCCTAGCATCGACACCGAGATGTTTCAGCGCCCGGATGACCGGTTCGGTAAACTTGCGGTAGTTATTGAAACTGTCACCGTCGTCCCTGGCTATGAAGCTGAAACTGAGATTGCCGGGATCATTATAGACTGCCCCGCCGCCGGACAGGCGACGGGTCACGGTGACGTCATGAGAACGAATATAATCCATATTTACCTCTTCAACCGTGTTCTGATTGCGCCCGACGATCACGGTCGGCGTCATCCGGTAAAACATCAAATAAGTCTCATCTCTGTCCAAATGAGTCAGCGCAAATTCCTCAAGTGCGAAATTCAGGGTCTGATCAAGAATATCGCGATTATTAATGTATTTCATCATTCTGTCCCCTTCCTAACGGCCAGGCATCACTCTTTTTCTTCTATAATCTTAAAACGGTTCCACCATTTCGTCTAGGACGACGTCCGATCAGCGGCATTGGCCTGACTGAATCTCTGTTTTGCTGAAAGTCTCTTTGCAAACGGAATGATGCCGGATCAATCAGTTCTTTGCAAGAAAACCATTTTTACGCTAAGCTAAACACGTTGATTGTTTTCTATCCGTTTTTTCCATAAAAACAAGAAAAAATGTTCATCATGATCATTGTCTGGAGGATGAAAAATGAAAACGATTTATCTCGTCAGGCATGGACGAACGCTTTTCAACGAATTGAATAAGGTACAGGGGTGCTCCGATTCACCGCTCACTGAAACGGGAGAGCGCCGGGCCGCCGAATTAGGCGCCGTTTTTAAGAAAGAAGGCATCACCTTTGACGCCGCATTCACGAGCGATCTCGGGAGAGCAAGACAAACGGCGAAAATCGTTTTGTCACACTCGGCAAGTCCCGATGCTCCCCTGGTTGAAACAGCCGACCTGAGAGAAGTCAGTTTCGGTATGTTCGAAGGGGGCCCGAACGATCTGATGTGGCGGCGGGCAAGCGAGGCAATGGAGAATCTTGTGATCACCGGAGATTCACCGGATGAATTAAAAATTCAAGGTTTAGATGCACTAAAAAAGCTGGATACCGTAGGTCTTGCGGAAAATTATGATGACGTCGGAAATCGAATCAACAGAGTTCTGGATCTGTTTGCCGGCTCAGAAGAGTCCAGCCTTCTCGCCGTCAGCCACGGCCTGTTCATCAACTGCCTGATCTATTCTCTCTCAAATCGGGAAAGCCATGTTTCATACATCCCGAATACGAGCGTTACAAAACTCGTGTACGATAATGGTACGTTTACCATCAGCTACATTGGACAGATTGAAAATCTTTAATCTATCAGCCGATTTAAGCCGAAAGCCATGCAAAAAAGCCGCCAGACGGGTCATTTTGAACCCATCAGGCGGCTTTTTTCTGAACCATTTCAGCTTTAGGATTCAGCGGTAACATCCTGATGCGGGACGGCCGGCTTCGGCGCCCTGTTGTTCAGATGGAATTTAATCGTGAAGCTGATCATGCTCAGCACAAGAGCCAGTGCCAGAAATCCGGTCAGAACAAGTGCGTTCTGCGCGAGCATGGCCTGCTGGTGGCCGTCAATGATATTTCTGAAACCGGCAACACTGTAGGTCATCGGGAGGACTTGCCCAACAGGCTGAATCAGACTCGGAATCAGCTGGACAGCATACGCTCCTCCACAGGTGACCAGCTGCAGGATCAGCATGATCAACGCGATGAAGCGGCCGATATTGTCAAACGTCCCGGCAAGAAAGACGATGATCGCCATAAACGTCACACTGGCCAGCATGGTAAATCCGACGAATGTCCACGGGGCTGACACGCTGAGCCCAAGCCCCTTAAGGACTGCAAAATCGACAAGAAGCGAATTGCCGATACCCATGATCACGGTGATGAAAAATTTGCTCAGTGCAATGGCCGCTCCGTTTGTGGAAAGACCGGCCGGCCGGCCGAGGTCATATACGATCGTCAGCAGCAATGCACCGATAAAAAGCCCGAGAGAGATGAAATAAGGTGCAAAGCCTGATCCGAATGTGCTGACCGACTGATGCGTGCCGTCAATCGCCGTAACCGGCTGTGAAAATTTAACGGCATGCGCGTTATTCGTCGGCGTGCCGGCCAACTGCTGATGGGCGCCAGCCAGACTGCCGCTCAGCTTCGCATTTCCGTCAGAAATTTTCTGAGCCCCGGCGGACAGTTTTCCGGTACCCGATTGCAACTGTGCTGTTCCGCCGGCTAATTGCCCGGCACCGCTTGCCAGAGATTTAGCGCCATTTGCCAAAGTGCCCGTACTGCCGGCCAGTGTCGACGCCCCACTTGCCAAGCCGGCAGAGTTGCTGTTCAGCTGATTTAATCCGCCGTTTAACGTCTGGGCACCCTGAGCGGCCTGATTGATACTTGAAATAATAAACGGAATACCGTTGCTTCCAGCCAGCTGAGCCGTTCCGCCGGCCAGCTGCCCGGCAGCCGATTCAAGCGTCTGGCCTGTTTTCGGATCTTTTTGCTGCAGGCTGACCGCAATACCGCCCTTAATTTGTGAAGCCGTATTTGCGGCCGTTTCCTGCGCGACTTGCTGAGCTGTCGCAAAGGCAGTTTGTCCTATGGTATTTTCCGCCGAACTCTGTAAGCTTCCTGCAATTGTTGGCGTACTGCTTGAAATGGCGCTGTTAATGGTTGAAACAGTCTGACCCGCGACTCCGGCGGATAATTGATTCAACTGTGACTTTGTTTGCGGATCAGCCAAAATTCCCTGAGCGAGAGCATTTGCCTGTACTGGCGTCAAAGTAGGGTTAGCCTTTTGAATGGCTGCCACGAGCAATGGTTCCAGGTTTGTCGGTAAACTTGAATTTAAAGACTGACTGATTGAACCCTGCGATTGTGTCACAGATTGAGTGATACCTGCAACAATCCCGTTTGCAGCAGTTTCTGATTGACCTTTAAGATCACCCGCTTGCGCGACAGCGTTATTTTCAATAGCTGTCTGGCTGTTCACAACCTGCTGCTTTGCCGCTTCCCCGATCGCAGCCGGATTAATGGAGCCGTTGATCTGTTCCGGCAATCCTTGAATCATCGAATAAAATTCCTGCATACCGCTGTTCAGGCTGCTGATATTTGTACCCAGGTTCTGCTGACGGATACCGTTATTCAACTGGTTCAGGCCCGATGATAATTGAGTGGCCCCCGGCGCAATCTGGCTGCTCACGGCACCCGTATACTGCTGAACTCCGGCATTTAAAGCTTTGGCCCCGTTATTCAGATCGGAAGCGCCGCTCGCGAGTTTCCCTGATCCGTCAGT
Organism: Sporolactobacillus putidus; assembly: GCF_014647035.1. Taxonomy (GTDB): domain Bacteria; phylum Bacillota; class Bacilli; order Bacillales; family Sporolactobacillaceae; genus Sporolactobacillus; species Sporolactobacillus putidus. The sequence continues at coordinate 387,005 of NZ_BMOK01000002.1, forward strand.
AAACTGATTCACACCGTCCATCAGATGCTTAAAACCGTTTTTTAATTGATTCAGAGCATCGACTTCCTGACTGCTGCCCTTCGCAAGATTCTTCGATCCCTTTGCAGCATCGCTCAGACCGTGTGAAAGCTTATCCAGCTGGAAATACATGGACTGAGCATACAATTTTGTGATTTGAGCCGACACACCCGATTTCAGCTCAGTCAGCCCGGTCCCGGCCATTTTTGAAGCGACAAAATTATAATCGGCATTGACCTTGTAGTACAGGTTGGCCGGTTTAACGACTTGATCTGTCAGTGTCATGGCATTTTTTGAAAAATTCTCCGGTATGCGGACAACCATGAAGTAGCGATTGTTATTAAACCCGTCATTCGCCTTCTGATCGCTGACAAATTGCCAGTCGAAATTATTGTTTTTTTTCAGTCCCGCCACCAGATCATTGCCTGCATTCAGGCGCTTTCCGTCAATGGTTGTACCCTGATCCTGATTAACGACGGCAACGGGCAGATGCCCGGTCATCCCGTAAGCATTCCAGAATGCGTAGAGAAACATTCCCGCATAAAGAAGCGGGATGCACATGACAGCGAGCATAAAAATAATATTTTTTGGCTTACTGACAATGGCCTTTCCTTCTTCCCAGATTAAATGAAAAACATTCATGAAGCGAAACACCCTTTTCTTTGCACCCATAAACTTTTAACCGGCACATTCATTTTATATGTCTGAAGTCAGTCGTAATGACCATATTAGTCATTTGGTCATTTTGTGCCATAAAAAAGCATCGGACAATTATTTTCTTAATCCTTTCACCAAATAGAGATCAAACAGGTCTGCAATCTCCTCGCTTGTCAGAGAGTCGTGCCGCTGCTCCCAGTCAAAGACGAGCGCAATATACAGTTTCAGAATGACAAAAGAGGTGATCTTTGCGTCGCAAGGCTGAATTTCTCCCTTTAGAACCGCATCCTTCACAAAGCCTTCAAGAAAGAGCAGAATCGCGTCTTCCACATTGGCGAGCGCCTGTTTCGCCTGCATCGTGCCGATTTCTTTGATTTCCTGCGTCAGTTTGATAGTCAGCTGGTGTTCCTTGCGCAATTCCAGCACATTGTACAGTGCCCGGTGGAGGTTGGTGAAGAAGCTGTCCTCAGGATGAATCGCGTTCAGCGCTACTTTTTTAAGCTTCTGGATAAACTGATTCATAATCGCATAAAACAATTCCTCCTTATTCTTATAAAAAGTGTAAATTGTCCCCTTGCCGACATTGGCCACACGGGCCACGAGATCCATTGTCGTAGCCTTGTAGCCGAAAGACGCGAAAGTTCTTTCCGCTGCTTCGGCAATGCTCTCTTTGCGATCGACAACCATTTTTATCACCGATTTCTGACCGAATGAACAAATCAGTCATTTAGTATTACGTACGTATCTTAACATCATAATAAAGAGCCTGCAAGATAAAAGCACAAATTCGTCAGGCCCTCAACATCAGATTTTTATTTTTGCCGAAAGTCGGCGTTTCTCCCCGACTATGTTCCGCAAGAATTCAAAATAAGGAAGGCGAAATTCCGTGATCAGGAAGAGAATCGCCCCGTCTTGGGTTAATCGCCCTGAAAGAAAAGCTATTCGCCCTATAGCAGCGCACTTTCGCCCCAATAAGGTCGCGAATCGCCTTGTTCAGGTGGAGAATCGCCCCGCCTGGAGCTAATCGCCCTGAAAGAAGAAGTAATCGCCCTACGGCAGCGAGCTTTCGCCCCAATAAGGTCGCGAATCGCCCTGTTCAGGCGGAGAATCGCCCCGCCTTGAGTTAATCGCCCTGAAAGAAAAGCTATTCGCCCTATAGCAGCGCACTTTCGCCCCAATAAGGTCGCGAATCGCCCTGTTCAGGCGGAGAATCGCCCCGCCTTGAGTTAATCGCCCTGAAAGAAAAGCTATTCGCCCTATAGCAGCGCACTTTCGCCCCAATAAGGTCGCGAATCGCCTTGTTCAGGCGGAGAATCGCCCCGCCTTGAGTTAATCTAAGGCCTTGAGCACTGCGGACGCGAGTGCATCGATAAAGAGCGGATCGGTATCAGGCATCTGCGGGCGATGATATGTTCCGCCGAACGATTCGACGAGCTGCCGGCATTCCTGATCATTATCATAGAGCACCTCCAGATGTTCGGACACGAAACCGATCGGGCAGAATATGAAATGTTTATATACCTGCGTTTCTCCCAGTTTCCGGACGACATTCAGCACATCCGGTCCGAGCCAAGGGTCGCGCGTCTTGCCCGCACTCTGCCATGCCCGGACATAGTGAATGATCCCCGCTTCCTTTGCCACCGATTCCGCTGTTTCCGCGACTTGATCAGGATACGGATCGCCGTTTTTCAGAATTTTCTCAGGCAGACTATGCGCCGAAAAAATAACGATACTCTGATCCTGTTCGGGCTTCGGGATCAACGCCAGGGTCTGCTGAATCTGCTTTGTCCAGAAACGAATGAAATCCGCTTCCCTGTACCAGCTCTCAATAGGCAGGATCTTCGGGCCGCCCGACTTTTCTGCAGCGGCACGAGCCCTGTCAGCATAGGACTGAACACTGAAACGTGAGTAGTGAGGCGCAAGCACAAGCGCAACGGCACGGTCGATACCATCATTGTGAATCCGCTTTACCGTGTCTTCAATAAACGGATGTATGTATTTCAGTCCAAGATACGTTTTAAAAGTCAGACCCTTCCGTCGCACGTTCAGCCTGCTCTCTAGAGCCAGAGCCTGCTGCCGCGTCAGTTCCGCTAGCGGAGATGATCCGCCGATACGCTCATAGCGCCGGGTCAGATCGGCAATCTGCTCGTCGCTTGGCCGTCTTCCGTGACGGATGGCCGTATAATAAGGCACGATGTCCTCTTTTTGATAGGGCGTGCCGTAAGCCATGACGAGCAGACCAACTGTCTCATTTTCCATTCTTTTGCACCAGCTTTTTCAGGTTTTGGGAATAATCGTGCACGAAATCCGTTAAGGCTTTTAATGTTTGCTCCCGGACTTCCGGAAAAACGCCATGGCCGAGATTGAAAATGAATCCGTTTTTTCCGTCTGATTCATCAAGAATTTTCTTCGCACGTTCTTTTAACACGGACCAGGGAGCAAGCAGCAACGAGGGATCCAGATTGCCCTGAAGGGCCTTGTCCGCCCCCTGTCTGCGCGCGTCTGCAAGCGATGTGCGCCAGTCGATGGAAAGCACATCGGCCGGCAGTTTGGCCCACTCTTTCAGAAGATGTCCCGCTCCCGCTCCAAAATAGATGCTTACCGCTCCGGTATTTTTAAGTTCCGTAAAAATTTTAACCATCGTTGGCGCTATATAAGTCCGATAATCTTCCTCTCCGAGAGCGCCGACCCATGAATCAAACACCTGAACAGCCTGAGCGCCTGCCTCAATCTGCGCCTTCAGATAAGTGACGGTCAGCCCGGAAAGATAATCCATCAGCACGTTCCAGTCCCCGGGCTGTGTGTACATAAACGCTTTTGTCCGGTGATAATTTTTCGACGGACCGCCTTCCACCAGATAACTGGCCAGTGTAAAAGGCGCTCCCGCAAATCCGATCAGCGGAACTTGAAGCTGCTGATGAAGCAAATTGACCGTGTCAAGGACATAGGGCACATCACTGCGGGGGTCCAGCTCGCCAAGACGGGCCAGATCCTTTCCTGACTTTACCGGGTGTTCAATGACCGGCCCCACTCCCTCAACGATTTCCACGCCGAGTCCTCTCGCTTTGAGCGGCGTCATAATGTCCGCAAACAAGATGGCCGCGTCCACGCCCAGTTTGTCAACAGGAAGACGTGTGACCTTCGCGCAGACATCCGGGTTCCGGCTGATGTCAAAAAACGAGTACTTTTCGCGGACCGCCCGGTATTCCTCCTGGTAGCGTCCCGCCTGGCGCATATACCAGACCGGCGTGTAGGGGACGTCCTCATGTCTGCAGGCTTTCAGAAATATATCATTAAACAATTTGTCCAATCCCTTTCGGAGGGTGCCCCTTGGCTTTTTCACTCAGCCCTTTTTCTGGCTAAAGTAAAAACGAGACAGATGGCACCCGCAAGTCTACGTTTTATTTAAAGAAACGGTTACGGATCATCTCCGCAAGTCTCCCGGCACCCTTTCGTTTTTTCGGGCACTATTCTATTTTACGGGATAAAATGACAAAATTCATCCCTAATTCCTGAAAATCATCCATCCTCTCACAAATGCGAGAACCAGTTTACATCAACCTTGGGCGAAGGTACGCCCTGCTGATTGGTCTGGGGATTATAAGGAATCACGAAATAGGTAGCTGTGGCCGTCGGATTGACAAAATCGATCTGATACTGATTTTTCCCTGTGACTTCCCCTTTAAGTGTCCTGACCCCGTTCTGTTCCTCAAAAATCTGGTAAACAATCCGCTTGTCAGGTGCAGAGTTCCAGGTCAGTTTCAATGCCGGCATGGCAAATTTTCCGAGCGTTCCCTGCACACTTAAATCGGTCACCTGTGCCAGCCGGATCGGCTGATCAAGATCGGAAACGTCCGGCGGTTTGACAAATGCGAGTCGCGATTCACCCGGGACATTATTGAGCACCGATTTGAACAAGCGCACGGCATCATCGCTTGAGCCCGAAAGAAACTGATTGGCGCTCGTCTGATCGTATCCAATCCAGACAGATCCGACAACATCCGGCGTATAGCCGACAAACCAGGCGTCTCTCAGGCCGTATTTTGTGTAGGCCGTCGAACCGGTTTTCCCGGCAAGCGCCGCATCGGTATAGCCCGCCTGAGCCGTTCCGTTCTTTACAACAGACTGGAGCATCCGTGTCATGTACCAGGCGGTTTGGGCTGAAAAGACTTTCGTTTTCTTCGGCTGCGCATCGCCAACCTGATGACCGTTGGAATCATAGATAGCCTGAATGAAATACGGCGTCGTTTTCTCACCCTGATTATCGAATGCCGTATAGGCCGCCGCCATTTGAAGCGGCGACACGCCCTGCTGCAAACCGCCGAGGGCGATCGCCAGTCCGTTGTCCGGCAGATTGAATCCCAGTTTGGACAGATACGCCTTACTCCGGGTGATTCCGATCTGATCTAGCAGCCAGACCGCCGGGGCATTTTGCGAGACCGTGACTGCGTCATACATAGACATCTGTCCGGTATAAACACCGTTATAATTTTTTGGCGCGTAATTGTCGTAATTATTATAGACGACCTGTTTGTCCTGGAGCATGGAAAAAGGCTGATAATTCCCCGAATCAAGCGCCGGTCCGTACACGGCGAGCGGCTTGAACGACGATCCCGGCTGCCTTAAAACGTTCACCCGGTTGTAGCCGCCGCTGACGTAGTCTCTCCCGCCCTGAACGGCGAGAACCCCGCCATCCTTACTCATAAGCACAAAGGCACCTTGAGGCGAGACAGTTGGATTCGTGCCGCGAAAATAGCCGTTGTTATTAAAGGCCGTGTAGGATGCCTCCTGCGCCTGAATATTGATCGGAACAACGATTTTATAGCCGCCGCGCATGAGTTCATCGTTTCCGATATGGTAGCGCTGCTGGGCTTCATCCTTAACCATGTCGATATACGTATTATACTCCGGATGGGTCTGGATTTTCGTCACGTTAAGCCCCAGTGTCCTTCCTTTCAGCCGGACGACCTGCTCCGCCGAGAGATATCCGTTTTTTTGCATGAGATCCAGCACAAGATTGCGCCTTTGAAGCGCAAGATCCGGATGGAAAATCGGCGAATAGCCATTGGGTCCCTTTGGAAGAGCGGCGAGCAGAGCGCCCTCGTCCTCGGTCAGCTGGCTGACATCTTTATTAAAGAAAAACTTCGAAGCCATCTCGATACCATAAATGCCGTTGCCGAAATAAAGTTGGTTCAGATACATCTCGAGAATCTGATTTTTGCTGTACTTCCGTTCCAGGCTGACAGCGATTGCCGCTTCTTTTAGTTTCCGGAGCCACGTCTTGTCATTTGATAAATAGGCATTCCGTGCAAGCTGCTGCGTTATCGTGCTGCCGCCTTCAGCCTTCTGGCCCGATAAAATATCCGTTACAGCGGCGCGCAGCGTTCCGCGAAGATCAATTCCGGAATTTTGATAAAAACGGGTGTCCTCCGTAGCTATGAAAGCATTCTGGACATACTTCGGCACCTTCTTTAAAGAAACGGGGTCCCGGTTCTCTGCATATAATTTTGAAATTTCATGCCCCTGTTCATCAACAATGACCGATGTCCGGCTCATCACCAGACTTTGATCATCAGTCAAATAGTTGCCGATAAGGAGAATTATAAAAAAGACTAGCAGCCCGACGATCGCCGCACCTAAGATAAAGTAGGCGGCCATAAACAATCGGTTATACAACCTGGTCTTATCCATTGAATCATTTCTCCTTCACAACATCTTGTGCGTACCATACCAACTATATTATTTGCTCTTACTAAGTGAACTATCTCTTTACACCTTACCAAAAAAAATGAAGGACTCAAGCAGATTACAAAAATTTTTGACAGGATAGGACAAAAAGCGGCCTTCTTCCGCAACGCTGAGGAAGAAGACCGCTGATTTTAATGTTTGATTTAGTGCTTCTGTGTTAAGACGCCGAAGAAGACTTTTCTGATTCAAGTGCCTTCCCAAGTAAGCTGTGGTGCCGGCTGTACGCGAAGTAGACAACCATGCCGATCGCGAACCAGACGACAAAACGAAGCAGAGTAGCCGGCTGAAGATGAATGATCAGATAGCCGCAGGAAAGGACAGCCAGCGGAACGACAACAGGAACCCAAGGTGTCTTGAACGATCTTTTCAGATCCGGTTTCTTCACGCGAAGAACCCAGATGCCAATTGAAACAATGATAAATGCAAACAACGTTCCGATATTCGCCAGTTCGGCAACAATCCCGATCGGGAGGAAGCCGGCGGTAATCATCGTTACAACAGCAACAAGTACGGTTGAAGTCACCGGTGTTTTGCGTTCTTCGCTGACCTTGCCGAATACTTTAGGAATGAGACCATCGCGGGCCATCGCGAAGAAGATACGGGTCTGTCCGTAAGTGATAACGAGCAGTACCGAAGTGATCCCGCAAATGGCGCCGACAGAAACAAGCGCCGACCCCCAGTTAATGCCAATCTGCTGAAGCGCATAGGCAACAGGAGCCGATGTGTGGGCAAAGGCGGTATACTTGACAACGCCAGTGAGAATCAATGAAACGACAATGTACAATGCTGTACAGATCAGGAGTGAATACAGAATACCTCTTGGCAGGTTTTTCTGAGGATTCTTTGTTTCTTCAGCCGCCGTTGATACGGCATCAAATCCAATGTAGGCGAAGAAAATAACGGCCGCGCCCGAAACGACACCGTTGAAGCCGAAAGGCATGAACGGCACCCAGTTCGCCGGTTTGACATGCCAAACGGCGAGAACGATGAACAGAGCGATGACTACTAATTTGATAATAACAATCGTGCCGTTCAAATTCGATGTCTGCCGCACGCCTGAGATCAGCAGCCAGGAAATAAGAGCGATAATAAGCATTGCCGGAAGATTGACGACACCCCCGTCAAGCGGCGCTAATGTAAAGGCCTTTGGAAGAGTCAGGCCCATGCTTTGCAGCAGGGTGACGGCATATCCAGACCAGCCGATAGCAACCGCGCTGATCGCAACGGCATATTCAAGAATCAGATCCCAGCCAATGATCCATGCCCAAATTTCTCCAAGAGCAGCGTAGCTGTATGTATACGCGCTACCTGCAACCGGAACCGACGCCGAAAATTCTGCATAGCACAGAGCGGCGAAGAAGCAGGCCAATCCTGATAGGATGAATGATATGACAAGTGCAGGTCCAGAATAGGTGGCTGCCGCGACACCGGTTAAAACAAAAATACCTGTTCCGATTACGGCTCCGATTCCGAGCAAGGTCAGGTCAAACGCCCCCAACGCCTTCTTCAGGCCCTGCTTGCCTTCTGTTTCGGCAATCAGGCTTGCAATCGGCTTTGTTTTAAAAATGTTGCTCATATAAAATGCCTCCTGCTTTTAAAATAGTATAAATAGTGTAAAAAATTAATGTAATAAAACATTACATTCAATAGAATCCATTATACTCATTATTCTCAAATATTCAATACACTCAGACTAATCCGTCACCGCATTCCCCTTCAGATTTTTTATAAGACAGCGAATAATAGCGTATTCATAAATAAAAATATTTTATTATTTTTCGGATCAATAAAATGTTGGCTTTCATGACATTAAATTGTCAGATGGAAGGACAAACCAAATGAAAGAAATTTTTATGAAAATTTCTGTTTATTCATTATTAGTAAGTTGTCTGTATGAGTAAAATATTTGTAGGCAAATTACCTTCCTGTCCATACCGTTAACGGCAACTGCCGT
>NZ_BMOK01000003.1 GCF_014647035.1 Sporolactobacillus putidus
TGAATTCGTTTACACTATTGGGTACACGCTGGCAGATAAAAATTTGCCTACAAAGACTTGACTCAATCCAGCTTAATGCGAAGCTGAATGAGTCGCTCCAAGGGATGGCGATGATTCAGGCCATGCGTCAGGAAAGGCGTCTGCGGAGCGAATTTGGTAAAATCAACGATGAACATAAAAATGCTATGATGAAAAGTGTACGCCTGAACAGTCTGATGCTGCGCTCGGCTGTTTATTCCGTCTACTTGATTGGTCTGATCATGATTCTCAGCTTTTTTGGTATTCAATCTTTTGGCGGTGTTGTCCAGATTGGCGTCCTTTACGCATTCGTCAACTATCTGAATCGCTTTTTCGATCCGATCAACCAGATTATGCAGCAGCTGACGCTTTTTCAGCAGGCGATGGTTTCGGCGGAACGCGTTTTTGGTCTGCTTGATGATGACCGGTTAGCGCCGGTTCAGCAAGGTATGGAAGCCCCTGCTGTCAAAAATGGCCGTGTGGAGTTCAGAAATGTCACGTTTTCTTATGATGGCAAGACCGATGTCCTCAAAAATATTTCGTTTGTTGCTGAGCCCGGAGAAACCGTTGCACTGGTTGGGCATACGGGAAGCGGCAAGAGTTCGATCATCAACCTGCTGATGCGCTTTTATCCGGTCGGGCGGGGCGGTATCTACATAGACGAGGAACCGCTAAAGGCTTTTTCAGACGAAGAGCTGCGTCGGAAGTTGGGACTTGTCCTGCAGGATTCTTTCCTGTTTGTCGGCGATGTGACCGACAATATCCGGCTCAGCCACCATCAGGTGACCGATAAAGAGGTGGAAAAGGCGGCTGAATTCGTCCAGGCTGATCGGTTCATTGAGAAGCTTCCCCGCAAATATCACGAGCCGGTCGGGGAGCGAGGAGCGACTTTTTCAAGCGGGCAGCGCCAGCTTCTGTCCTTTGCGCGGACAATGGCGTTAAATCCGAAAATCCTTGTGCTCGATGAGGCGACGGCCAATGTGGACACTGAAACAGAAGAAGCGATCCAGGCTGCTTTGAAAAAAATGAGAGAGGGAAGAACGACAATCGCGATCGCTCACCGTCTGTCAACCATTCAGGATGCGGATCAGATCCTTGTCCTTCATCACGGCGAAATCGTTGAACGGGGGACACATCAGTCGCTGCTGAGAGAAAAAGGGCTCTATTTCAATATGTATCAGCTCCAGCACGGAAAGGGAAGGCTGAACGAATCGCTGGCGAGGTAATTACCCGTTTGTCAGCAATGAGAAACCTAATTGAAATTGCTGAAAGCGTTGGGCGGCTCCTTTAATGATCAGCGATCAGACTCTGTTTCACTTTCCGTGTTAACGAGAATATGACATATAATAAGAATAGGCATGGCAGACCTGGAGAGAAATTGAGTACGAGGTGATTTTTCATTATGGCAAAACAAATCGTATCGATCAAAGTTCCGATCAAGTCGGTCAGTGCGCTGACACTGAAACGCGCTTTGCGCTTGTATGAAACGATAAAAAAAAGCCGGAGTACTGCGTATTTTTCTGTTAATGGAATGACTTTCTCTATAAACGATTTGCCGAAGACGATTCATTTCCTTTCTTCTGTCCAAAAGAAGGAAGTACTGCTTGTCATTGAAGGTGAAGATGCGGAGGGGCTGCACCGGAAAATCCTGGATTCCATCAATCTCTCAAGGGAAAACGCGCGTGAGAATCCCGGTTTATATAGGAAAAACTGACCGTCCGATCCAAAATTAATAGAGAAGAAATCAGAAAAGCGGAGGCAGCGGTGCCCCGCTTTTCTGATATAAAGGAAAATTGCCTGATGGGTGCTGCAGAGCGTAAAGGGTAATCAAATTCTCTCTTAATTTAAAGGCATGTTCTCATCCGAAGGGACATAAAATGAAGCAAAAAAAGATTGTCCATGTACCGGAAGAACTTTCACCTAGGCGCCTCGTTCGTTCTGATCGGAAATCGATGGCAAGATTGTCAGACAACCGTGCTCTTTATAATAAGAATGATCTGCGGCAAAGGAGGAAGCCATGAGAGATCGGAGACTTGCCGAAAAAATTATGGGAGGCATCGGTATCGTAATTGCTGCTCTTCAAGCTTTTTTCGGCTTTTTCTTGCTAATTGCTCTTAAGTATTCTGCAGTCAACGCGGGAATCGTAAAAACAGCCGGCATGGCAAATGTTAACGGCGCGGTGAACAGTCTGACAGCCTTTAGCGCCCAGGCTTTCATTGCGGGCGCTGTCTCATTCATCATTGCTGCGGCCGCACTCTTCATGATGGACAGTAAAAAAGGGACACTGACAGGCATCATGCTGATTCTTGCGGGCGCAGAGAATAGTGTGGTTCTTTTTGCAGCGGGCCTCCCGGCCGGACTTATTCTAATGGCCGCGGGTATCATTGCTCTGCTCAGAAAACCGTGTACTGAGTAGACAAAGATTTATACAATTTTGCAAGCCCGATCCGTGCATTAGGGAGATCATTAACGATTTTATATAAAAACACTTGAAAGAGGATAACGCATCCGTCTGCGTGGAGCGGGGGCATGGAATGCGTTTTTTTTTGCTTTTTATTTACCTGAGTACCTATTCTCTGGATCTGAGCTGTATCGTGTCAGTCAGACTTTTTTCTTCGGAAGCCGGTTTGACTGGAATTCCGAGTGTCTTTTTCGACTTATTCCGATCAGATTCCGGAATCGTTTGCGAGAAAGCCTTTGCCAGCTCAATGCCTTCATTTTCCAGTATGCTGAGAATAGCCAGATTGTACTTTTCTTTCATTTTCAGCCATTCTTCATACTGGGTCGTCGGAATGAAAAACTGAACCATCAAATTCTTGCTGGATGAAGTAATCTGGTCGAGATAAACCATCAGCCCGTCACTAAGAATCTGTGAATCGCCGGAAAGAAGACGGCGGACGCGTCCGATACAGGCCGTCAGCTGTTCATTCGTCGTTTCAAGATCAAGCTGAATATTTAGTGAAATCCGCCGCTTCTCCATTTTCGACAGGTTGATGATCGGCTGATTGGCCAGCGTAGAATTTGGTACGGTGACAAGCGCCTGTTCCGGTGTGCGGATCCTTGTCGAACGAAAATTAATATCTTCAACGGTTCCTTCAACGGTTCCGGTCTGGATCAGATCGCCAATCGTAAAGGGCGTATCGGTGATAATCACAAAACCGCCGAACAAATTGCTCAATGTGTCCTTTGCGGCCATGGCAATAGCGAGTCCGCCGATGCCGAGACCGGTGATCAGCCCGGTCACGTGATAATTCCATTGTTCGAGAATAAGCGCGAATGTCAGCACGATGACAATAAATCTGGCCAGCTTGGAAAGAAACGGAATGATAATGTTATTGAACTGTAGATCGAAGCGGTCGCCCATGCGGTTGAAAAATATGCCGATTGCATCGGAAAAAAGAAAGAATCCCCAGCCGATCGAAAAAGTGGCAGCCGATTTGTACAAAAGTGAAAGAACTGTTTTCCAGTCGGACGGCAACGGCAGATAGGAAAGCGATAAATAAATACCGGTCATCAGCAGGATGAACAAGACAGGCCTGCGAAATGCGGAAAACAGCGCGTCATCGACCTGGCTTTTGTTCAGCTTGGCAATTTTGGAGGTTAGTTTAAGAAAATACTTTGAAAACAGTTTTCCTGCCAGAAAAAATAAGAGAAAAATGGCGACGGCAACGATACCGTCGGTCCATGTGATTTTTGTCAGCCAATCAAAATTGTTCACCATGATGTCACTCCACAAAAAAGATGTAATTATTCATTATCATAGCATGTTATGACCTTGAGCGCATGTACGGAATAAAACTTCTTTAATTTTAAAAACATACCGTTGACTTCTGTATCCATACTGTATATACTAAATATATACAGTATAAACAATTGGGTGTTGTTGATGGATATTATTCTTTTAAACACGTCCGACCAGCCGATTTATCAGCAAATCAAAAGTCAGATCGCGGAGCAAATTCTGGACGGTCGGTTGCCACAAGGATCGCCGCTTCCTTCGATTCGCGGACTGGCCAAGGAATTGAAAGTCAGCGTGATCACGACGAAGAGGGCCTATGAGGAGCTGGAAAATGAAGGGTTCATTGATACAGTACCCGGAAAAGGATCCTTTGTTTCACTACAAAATAAAGAAACGCTGAAAAAACAGCGCCAGGAGGCGATCAAGAAACAACTGGAACGGATTGTTGAAGACGGCAAAAGGGCCGGGTTCACGTTGGAACAGCTGATCCGGCTGATCCGGCAATGGTACAGGGAGGACTGACGATGGAAAATATTCTGGAATTGAATCACGTCAACAAAAAATTTAAAGGCTTCGCTCTGGAAGATGTCAGCTTTTCGCTGAAAAAAGGCTTCATCATGGGTTTTATCGGGCCGAACGGTGCAGGGAAGAGCACGACGATCCGCTGCATCATGGATCTTGTCCATATCGACAGCGGCGATATCCGATTATTCGGCGAAAGTTTCCATAACAATATGAAGGCGCTAAAGCAAAGAATCGGGTTTGTCTATGATCAGGACGTTTTTTTCGACGATCTTACCGGCGAAAAAAATAAGAGGGTTGTTGCCCCGTTTTATGAACAGTGGGATGATGATGTTTTTTACCGCTATATCAAAGAATTTGCCGTACCGTTAAACAAAAAGATGAAAACCCTGTCCAAGGGGACAAAAATGAAGTTCGCTCTGGCCATGGCGCTCTCCCATCACGCAGAACTGATCATCATGGATGAACCGACGTCCGGGCTTGATCCCGTTTTCAGGAAGGAGTTGCTCGATGTCCTGCTTGATGTCATTCAGGATGAAAGCAAAGCGATCTTTTTTTCAACCCATATTACAACGGATCTTGAAAAAGTAGCTGATTACATCACGTTTATTATTGATGGAAAAGTTGTGGCGAGCGAGGAGACGGATGAGTTGCTGGAAGCCTATTCACTGGTCAAAGGACCAAAAAGCGCGGAGCCGCAAGTCAAAACAGCCCGGCCGATTGCCTTAAAGGAAACATCTCTCGGGTTCGAAGCATTCATGGAGGGAAGCGAAGCGAGGCTGCTGGCGAGTAAACCGAATCTTCGGCTTGAGCGGCCGAGTCTGGAAGAGATCATGTACTACATGGTCAAATCGGGTAAGAAAAATTAATCATATTTATGGATGAGCGACGGAGGAAGGAGTGCTCATGCAATGTTTCATTTGATGATCAAAGACTTCCGAATTCAGAGGAAAAAATCGTTTCTAGTATTCTTCCTTTTCATTTATATCTTGAATTTTTCCAACACAGAGTCCTCTGTTCTCATATTCAGTGCGATCACGGCTCTGATCGCCTTCGTCATGGCGGTTAATTCCAATTTCAATGGAAGGGAAGGGAACAGAGCGCAGCAGAGTCTCTTGCTGAGCCTGCCGGTGACGAGAAAAGAGGTTATTGCCGCCAAATATTTCATGAATGGTGTCTGGTTTTTGGCTGCTTTTATTCCAGGTGCAGGGCTGCTTTTGATCAAAGATTTTTCTTCATTTCAGACCGGAAGGCCAATGTTTTATCTCAACGCATTGATTCTGTCCCTTTGCCTGACGTATTTTTTGATGTCCGTCTATTATCCAGTTTATTACCGACTGGGCTATAAGGTCGCTCAGACGGCTGCGGAGTTGTTTGGGGCGATATCAATCGGCCTGTTCTTCAGTGGACTGACAAATTTTACATTTCTGAATACTTATCTGAGTGCTGTTTCTGAACAAACCGTTCTCTTGCCTGCGGCCGCAATCACACTTGTTGCCGTCTTTATCTCCTACGAGCTTTCGGTTCAATTTTTTAGCAGTAAGGACTTTTAAGTTTACGCAATATCAGATAGATATGTCGAAAGTCAATCAAAAGGAGCAGATACCATGTTTCGTTTAATGATGAAAGACATTTACACGCAAAGAAAGGAGGCTTATGCCGCGCCTGTTTTTTTTCTGCTTTATTTTTTGGAAATGGGAAAAGAGCTTGGTCATTCGGGTTCACCAATGCCTTTGGTGTACAGTCTTGCTGTTGCTTTTATTGCCTATATCATGGCGATCTTTACTAATTTCAGCACGGGAGAAAGCGACAAAATGCAAAACAGCCTTGTGCTCAGCCTGCCGCTGATAAGACGTTCGGTCATCGATGCCAAGTATCTCATGATCAGCGTCTGGTGGCTGTTTGCATATATTTCCTCCATCATTCTGGTGAGTATTTTAAAACGGGTCCTTCATGAATCGTTCAGCCCGTTTGTTGATTTGAAAATACTCATTTTGTCGCTATGTTTCACTTATATTCTTTCATCCGTGTCCTACCCTGTTTATTATAAATTCGGGTATAAAGCTGCTCAGATGTTTGGAATAATACTCTTTTTCGCGTTTTCCTTCGGGCTCGGAAGGCTATTGTCATTGAATTTCAAATCCGGCATTCTTTCCGGATTGTTTAACGATCCGATTATCTCTTGTGCGGTCATCACCGTAATTATTGTTCTTATTTCTTACCTATTGTCCGCTTATTTCTATGAGAAGAAAGAGCTATAAGCGAGGCACAATATCAAGCAGAAAAGCGACTTTTTTCGAAAAAACCAAAAAATTTTTTGAATCGATTAATTCGAGGAGGCCTTTTTAATGAAAAGAACCGGTGAATTTGTCCTATCTATTATCGCAGGTGTTGTTAATCTTTTGGCGCTGTTCTACGGAATCCGCGCCCTTGCGGCGAACTCGTCCGTCTTAAAACAGCAGCTCAGCGCAGCAGGAAACAACTTGAGTTCACAGGATATTAATAATGTCATTCGTCTGTTTCATACTGCGGGAACCTTTCTCATCATTCTTTCGATCATCAGCATCATTCTGGCGGTGATTGCACTCATTTTTCTGAAACGCAGCCGTCCGAAACTTGGGGGATGGCTCCTGATCTTATCCGGTGCAGCGAGTCTAATTGAAATCGTTCCGGGCATTCTCTATATCATTGCAGGAATCATGGCTTTAGTCAGAAAGCCGATGCCTCAATAATGTATCTGTTTAAGTATGGAGTGCTTGATCGCTTTGAAAAATAGTGGGTATAGAGCGCCCGTCCGAATCTTTAAAAAACAGAAAAACGGTTCTGTCACTCATGGGTGACGGAGCCGTTTTTCTGTAAGTTACACGATAAATTGAAGTCTTCTTCTCACATTTTACCTTGCGTGAAGATTTGGAAGGTAACGCCGAACTGATCCGTTACGATGCCGTAAGCCGGGCTGAAGAACGTTTCCTGCAGCGGCATTTTGACAGAACCGCCTTTGCTCAGAGCTTCAAAAATCCGGTCTGACTGTTCCTTGTCGTCGACAGTGATACAGATGGTTACCTGATTGCCCGACTTGCTGGACTGGCCAGGAAAATTGTCGGAGAACATCAGATCGGAATCGCCGATTTTTACCAAGGCATGTGAAACGAGCCCCTTTGCTTCTTCTGGAAGGGGGAAATTCGGATCTTCTGGCATTTCTCCGAAAGTCTGTTTGAAGGCGACTTTGGCATCCAGCGCTTTTTCATAAAACTGAATGGCTTCCTCGGCGTTTCCGTTCATCATTAAATATGGGCTTAATTGCAAAGGCATGATCAATCAGCTCCTTTTTATCCTGCTCATTTTTCATATATCTTATTCCATAAAACGATTATACAGGAAAGAACATATGTTTGCAACCGCATTGTTACGATTTTTGACACATTTACAGAACCTTTAATGTAAGCGAATGCCTGAAACGGGAATTTGTGAAACAAGTTGATAGATTCATCACGTTGAGTATAGGAGTAATAGAATAGCCGATTTTTGGATGGTCTATTCAAACTATATTTTAAAAACGTCCGTTAAGGCAACGAGCAATAATGAAACGCCCAGAAAATAAAGAGCGAGCTGTCCTTGCCCTGCGACCTGCAGTGCCCATGCGCCAAGCGTGAAGACGAGCACTTTCAGAAGGACGCGGATCGGGAGAGCGACAGGAAAGCGCGCCTTTGGGGCGATAAACAGGCCCCATATCACGGCAATAACCAGCGGTGCACCGATGCCGAATAACCATTTGAGAAAAATTCCACCCGGCATTTTGAATCCCCAGTAACCGAATGCAGCGAGCATCGCTAATTCGGACAGGAAAACAAGTCCCAGAATGAATATTTCGAGAATCCCCACTTGATTCAGCTCCTTCAGTCAATTTTATGATAATTAAGATCATCTGTAAGCTGTCAGGAGGCGGTCATGGCCGCCTCCGTGGCGCCGTCATCGCCGCAAACGGCAGCGGAGGGAACTGAAGACCGGATAAACGCCGCACTCATTCATCTTCATCATCTTCGGCACGTTTTTTCTTAATAAAGTATCCGACTGAATAAGCGGCGAGAAAACAAATGAAAAAGACGCCGCCTATGATCCATGCGTTCAGTTTATGCAGCGGGTCGGTGAGGAACGTCAGCAAACCAGCACCCAGGCCAACAGCCAGCGCGATCAAAACCAGTCCATAATAAGGCATCGGTTTTTTAAGTTTGTGCTTGCCCATCTCGTCCATATCCGCAGAAACTCTCAGCTGCTGAAAACCTAAAATAACCCCTGTCCCATAAAATACAAGAGACAGTGGGGAGTGAAATGCCGCGTCCGGTCCTTTTGAAATTCCTGTATAAATCAAGATAGCCAGAATTCCCAGTGTTTGAAAGATAAAAACAATGCGGATGTTTTTCAGCATGTCTATTTTCAGCCGTTCATCTGTCACTCGTTTCATCTTTACTCCTCCTTTTCGATCCAAAAAACGTCATCCAGCGTTTTGTTGACCGTGTAGCAAATGGCCAGGCACAATTTCAACGTCGGGTTATATTTTCCTTTTTCAATCAGGCTGATGGTTTGCCGCGTCACCCCGATCTTTTCCGCTAACTGCTGCTGTGTCAGGCCGGCTTCGACACGGGTAATTTTTACGTGGTTCATCAATGCGTTCAGTCACCTCACAACAAGAATTGTAACATATAAATTCCGTAATGCAATATATATATTGCGTTTTCACATAACGTTTTCTGAAGTTAAATTTGTATCATTCCCTAAATAAGAGTAATATGAAAAGGAATGAAGAGCTGGCAATTCAAGCCATTGTTATTTCTTAATACGACTAAAATACCGGAATCGCATGAAACTTTTTGATAACTGTTTCGTAGTTAGAGTATGGAGAAGGAGTGACTTTTTTATGGCCAAAAATTATGACCTGGTCCTATTAGGAGGTGGCACGGGCGGGTACGTGGCAGCGATCCGTGCCAGCCAGCTCGGGCTGAAGACGGCCATTGTTGAAAAAGAGGCTTTAGGCGGGACTTGTCTTCATAAAGGCTGTATCCCGACGAAGACGCTGCTGAGAAGCGCCGAGGTTTTCTCGACAGTGAAAGCGAGTGATACGTTCGGTATCGGGGTCTCTGAGGCAACGCTTCATTTTGAAAAGATCCAGGAACGGAAACAGAAAATTGTCGAAACGCTCCATCAAGGAGTCATACAGTTGATGAAAAAAGGAAAAATAGATGTCTATCACGGATTTGGGCGGCTCCTTGGTCCCTCAATTTTTTCACCGCTTCCAGGCTCTGTATCGATTGAATACGAGGGTGATCGCGAGAATGATATTCTGACTTCAAAGAATGTGATCATCGCCACAGGATCGAGGCCGCGTTCTCTTGACGGTTTAACGATTGACGGTGACCGCGTCCTGACTTCGGATGAGGCGCTGAATCTGAAGGAGTGCCCGGACTCAATCTTAATCGTCGGCGGCGGTGTCATTGGTGTCGAGTGGGCGTCGATGCTGGCTGATTTCGGTTCAAAGGTGACGATTGTTGAATATAGCGAACGGATCGTACCTACAGAAGATCGTGCGATTTCGCAGGCACTGACGAGAAATCTCAAGAAGCGCGGCATTGAAATCTACACAGGCGCCCGGGTACTGCCGGATACACTGGAGAAATCGGACGGTGTGCGCATTGAAGCCGATCTTTCGGGGAAAAGGAAAACTTTTTCCGCTGAGAAACTGCTTGTTTCGGTCGGAAGGCGGCCGAACACAGAGGATATCGGACTTTCGAACACCTCGATTGAAATGGAAAAAGGGTTTGTTCGGACAAACGCGTTTGGTCAGACGAAAGAATCGCACATTTATGCGATTGGCGATGTGATCGGGGGGCTTCAGCTCGCTCATGTAGCGGCGCGTGAAGGAATAAGGGCTGTGGAGCATCTGGCAGGGCTTCCTGTTGAGCCGCTTGATCCGGAGCTGGTGCCCCGCTGCATTTACACGCGGCCCGAGGCAGCCTCGATCGGCCTGACGGAAGCGGAAGCAAAAAAGGAACATGTCATAAAGGTCGGCAAAGTGCCCTTCGGCGCAATCGGCAAGTCGCTGGTTTACGGTGATTCTGAGGGCTTCGCGAAAATCATTGCCGATAAATCGAGCAACGATATTCTTGGTGTGCATCTTTTCGGGCCTCATGCAACGGATCTGATTGCTGAAGCGGCACTGGCTAAGCTGCTTGACGCGACTCCGTGGGAAGTCGCGGAAGCGATCCACCCGCATCCGACGCTGACCGAGATTATCGGAGAAACGGCACTAGCCGTAGACGGGAAGGCGATTCATATATGATTCAAGTAAACGAGGGGGAGAGAATAATGGAAAATCGTCATCATGCTTTGGGCTTTTCGGATCAGGACGTGTTGAAAATGTACGATATCATGCTGACGGCGAGGCGGGTTGACGAACGTCTCTGGCTTTTAAACAGAGCGGGGAAAATTCCGTTTGTTGTTTCCTGTCAGGGCCAGGAGGCGGCGCAGGTTGGCGCGGCTTTCGCTTTGAACCGTGAAAAAGATTATGTTGCGCCCTACTATCGTGATTACGGATTTGTACTTGCCTGGGGCATGACGGTCCGCGAAATGATGCTGAATAATTTTGCCAGGGGGGAAGATCCGAATTCCGCCGGACGGCAGATGCCGGGCCATTTCGGTTACAAAAAGCTCCGGATGCTGAGCCATTCATCTCCTGTCACGACGCAGAATCCGCACGCGGTCGGCGTTGCCCTCGCGGCCAAATTAAAGGGCGACGATATTGTGAGCTTTGTGACTTTCGGCGAAGGGTCGGCCAATCAGGGCGATTTTCATGAAGCGGCCAATTTTGCCGGCGTACACAAACTGCCCGTGATTTTTATGTGTGAGAATAATCATTATGCAATATCGGTTGGGCTGAAACATCAGCTTTCCTGCGACTATGTATCCGACCGGGCAAAAGGCTACGGCATGTTCGGAAAGACGTTTGACGGCAATGATCCGCTGGCCGCCTACTTGGCTGTAAAAGAGGCTGCGGACAGAGCACACCGCGGCGAGGGACCTTCCCTCCTTGAAGCCAATTGCTACCGTCTGACACCGCATACAAGTGATGACAACGACATGACCTACCGGACGAAAGCGGAAGTAGAAGAAGCGAAGAAGCACGACGGCGTGCTGACGTTCGCTGCCTATTTACGTGAACTCGGCGTTTTAACACCAGAAAGAGAAAAAGAAATGGAAGAACGGATCAGAAAAGAAATCGACGAAGCGACGGACTACGCCGAAAAAGCGCCTTTTGCCGATCCAATGACTGTTCTTCGCTATGTTTACGAGGAAAAGGATTAAGGGGGAACGATCATGGCTGTGATTTCGTATATTGAAGCCGTTACTCAGGCGCTGAAGGAAGAAATGGAACGCGACGAAAATGTTTTTGTCATGGGAGAAGACGTCGGCAAACGCGGCGGTGTCTTCCAGGCGACCAAAGGTTTATATGATGAGTTCGGAGAAAAACGTGTGATTGACACGCCCCTTGCCGAATCGGCGATTGTCGGCGTCGGTATCGGCGCGGCTATGTACGGACTGCGTCCGGTCGCTGAGATGCAGTTTGCCGACTTTATGCTTCCGGCGACTAATCAGATTATTTCCGAAGCGGCGAAGACACGTTATCGTTCCAACAATGACTGGTCGGTGCCGCTGACGATCCGCGCCCCTTATGGCGGAGGCGTGCATGGCGGTCTCTATCATTCACAATCAATGGAGGCGATTTTCGCAAACGTGCCCGGACTCAAAATTGTCATGCCGTCGACACCGTACGACGTCAAAGGGCTGCTGAAAGCCTCGATTCGCGATAACGATCCGGTGATCTTTTTTGAGCATAAGCGTGCCTATCGGCTGATCAAGGGCGAAGTGCCCGACGAAGAATACGTGCTGCCGATCGGAAAGGCGGATGTCAAAAGGGACGGAGACGACGTAACGGTTATCACCTACGGGCTTGCCGTTCATTTTGCCCTTCAGGCTGCAGAAAAACTTGCCGGGGAAGGGATCTCCACCCAAATTCTTGATCTGCGCACAGTCTATCCGCTTGACAAAGAGGCGATTATCGCAGCAGCGCAAAAGACCGGAAAAGTCCTGCTCGTGACCGAAGACACGAAAGAAGGCAGCGTGATCAGCGAGGTTGCGGCAATCATTGCTGAAAACTGCCTGTTTGATCTGGATGCGCCCGTCAAAAGACTGGCGGCACCGGACGCCCCGGCTATGCCCTTTGCGGCTCCATTAGAAAAAACTTTTTTGCTTAATCCAGAAAAATTGGAACAGGCAATCCGTGATCTGGCGGAATTTTAAGGGAAGAGGCGGAATAAATGAGCATAGAAAAAATGGCGATGCCGCAATTAGGAGAAAGTGTCACTGAAGGGACGATCAGTCAGTGGCTTGTATCCGTTGGCGATAGCGTTAATAAATATGATCCGATTGCCGAGGTCACGACGGACAAAGTGAACGCCGAAGTTCCGTCAAGTTTTTCAGGAAAAATAACTGAATTGCTTGCCGAAGAGGGTGAAACGCTTCCTGTCGGTCAGCCGATCTGTTCCATTGAGGTCGAAAGCGCAGAGCATGAAGGCGTTTCATCTCAAGAACGGCGGAGTCCAGCCGTACCGGTTTCAGAGCCTGAAGCGAATGACACATCGATGAAAAAACGCTACTCCCCGGCTGTTCATCGGTTGGCGCAGGAGAATCATGTTGATTTGGAGAAACTGACCGGCTCGGGAAGAAGCGGCCGGATTACCCGCAAAGATGTTGAAAAGTTTATCGCGGCAGGTTCAGAGACAATCAGCGGAAAAGTATCGGAAAAAAGAGATGATCTGACCCGAACAGAGCAGACAGGGGCTGCCTCTTTCTCGGAAGCTGCGCGTCAGGCGGCACCGATTCAAATACCTGTTCAGCGTGCTCAGAATGAGGCTGGCGATGTCGATGTACCGCTGACCGGTGTACGCCGGGCGATCGCCAATAACATGGTACGCAGCAAGCACGAAATTCCTCACGCATGGACGATGATTGAGGTCGATGTGACAAACCTGGTCAACTATAGAAATCAGATCAAGAATACATTTCTGAAAAAGGAAGGACATAAACTGACCTACCTGCCTTTCTTTATTAAGGCGATTGTGGCGGCTCTGAAGGAATATCCACGGATGAACAGCACTTGGGCAGGAGATAAAATTATTGAGAAAAAAGCTGTCAGCATTTCGCTTGCCGTCGCGGCGGAGGATGCGCTTTACGTTCCGGTCATCAGAAACGCCGATGAAAAGAGCATCAAGGGTTTGGCGATTGCTGTCGATGATCTGGCGTCGAAAGTGCGCAATAACCGGCTGTCACCCGACGATATGCGGGGCGGAACGTTTACCGTCAACAATACCGGTTCGTTTGGTTCCATACAGTCGCAGCCGATCATCAACTACCCGCAGGCAGCCATTCTGTCAATTGAGTCGATTGTGAAGCGGCCTGTTGTCGTCAACAATATGATCGCGATCCGGGATATGGTCAATCTCTGTATATCGATCGATCACCGCGTGCTTGACGGACTGATTACCGGGCATTTTCTTGCCCGGATTAAAGAGCTGCTTGAAAACATTTCCGCAGAAAACACTCCGATTTATTAAAACTTTTCTTTACGGACTTAAGAAAACAAAAGAATAAACTGTATGAAAACGCCGGGCTGACCACCCGGCGTTATGAATATCTGCATTTCTTACAAATCAGTCCTGAAAAGGGAATGAAGCCTGATCAATGAGCAGCTGTTTTGTTATTTCGGCAAATTTTTTTGCTGCAGGAGAGGGGGAAAACCGGTTGGCCAGCCCGATGGTCCGGTAGCTATCTTTTTCGAGAGGAACCGCTTTTAACGGCGACAGAGAAGAAGGAAGCACCATCTCAGGCAGAATGCTGATTCCGAGATGGTGCGAAACCATAGCGAGTATGGCATTCTCTTCCAGCAGTTCGAAGCGAATCATCGGCTGAACATGATTTTCCGCAAGAATGCGTTTAACTTCATGGAAGCCGCCGAAAGCGGGCATGATAAAGGGTTCTTTTTCGATTTCCCTGAACGATATGGACGTCTTGTTGTACAGGCTGCTTTTCTTAGAAACGATACAGAACATCCGGTCTTTTTTCAGAGGAATAACCTCAAAAAGGGGAGAGTGAGAGACATTCACAAATCCGCAATCCAGTTTACCGTCTACAATTCCCTGCTCAATTTCAGAGTAGTTTCCTTCAGATAATCTGATCCGAATATGGGGATACTTTTGATCCATCTCCTGAATGATTTGCGGAAGCCAATGTTTTGAAACACTAGTAAATACGCCAACGCGAATAGTTCCTCTCGTCATGCCGAGAATTCCGGCGGCTTCTTGGCGGACTTTTTCATTATCGAGCAGAACTTTGCGTATTGACGGCAGCAGGATCTCCCCTTCTCTTGTCAGGCTGATGCCGGAACGGGTCCTGCTGAACAGTTGAAACCCGAACTCATTTTCTAGACTCGTGATTGCATGGCTTACCGCGGATTGCGTCAGTCCCAGGCTGTCCGCTGCGCTTGTGAAACTGCTCAGTTCAGCCGCTTTGATGAAAATGCCGTATTTCACCAGACTCAAATAAACCACCCCATCATGAAAAATATTCATGATAAAGATTATAAACATTCATTTTATTTATGTAAATAGAAAAGATATACTGAATAATCATAGCGATATTCGAGAATGCGGGACAATCAACGGGGGATTAAAGAATGAGTCAGAGAAAAGCGGATGCCGTACTTATAATGGTCACGGTCTTTTGGGGTTCATCCTATTTATTCATGAAAACGGGACTTTCATCAATGGGGACATTTAACTTAATCGCTTTACGGTTTATGATCGCTTTTGCCCTGACCGGCCTGCTCTTTTATCATCGTCTTCTTAGAGCTGATGCCGGAACACTTTTCCGCAGTTTTTTGCTGGGAATCAATCTGCTTCTTGTTTTTACTTTTATTATGTTCGGTTTAAGATCCACGTCGACATCTCATGCCGGATTTCTCGTCAGCCTGACCGTCATTTTTGTTCCGATCTTATCCTCTGTCTTCCTTCATCAAAGATTGAAGATAAAGTTCTGGCTTGGCATAGGTATCGCACTCCTGGGGATCGGCCTTCTGACTTTGAACCGTCATTTCGGTGTCAGTGAGGGGGATGTCTATTGTATTCTTGGAGCGCTTTTCAACGCTGTTTATATTCTATCCGCCGACCGTTTCACGAAGTGCGTTGATTCAATTGCTCTGGGGGTCTGGCAATTGGGTTTTACCGGCCTGTTCGCCGGGATCCTCAGTATTTTCTTAGAAACACCAAAGCTGCCGCAGACGCCGGAAGCATGGATCTCTGTTCTTGGACTTGGTATTTTATGCAGCGCGGTTGGTTATATCTTTCAAATGGTCGCCCAGAAATTTACAACATCAGTTCATGCCGGACTTATTTTTACGCTGGAACCCGTTTTTGCTGCGTTTTTCGCCTATCTATTTGCTGGTGAAAATCTTTCGGCCAGAGGCTATATCGGAGCGTGTCTCGTCCTGTTAAGCGTTGTGATATCAGAAATGAACATCAAAAAGCGCCGCCCGTCAGTTTCGGTGCGGCTTAAACTATTGAAAATAATGGCTGTTGCTTGCCGCCTGAATCTTTTTCAAAAAACCCTTGTCCATCATGATCACTGACGCGATAGGATAGGGCCGAAACAAAAATGGTCGATGAATAGATTGATTTTACACTATAGGAAAGTACAAAAATTTTAAGGATTATGTGTAAGCGACCGAACAGATCGCCACGTCCTGCGGCATGTTCGGCATTAGGCCGTCCTGGCCCCCGCAACTAAGGCTCAGCCTGCGCCATGGCTTGACTTTGCCAAATTTTCTAATATATCCAGATTATTTTGATCTTCGTTTCGTCTCAGGCTTCGGTCGGGCCACCCTTTTGAGTTAAGAAGTTGATGGAGAATCGGCCCGTAAAGAACAAAGAAGCCGGTTGAAAAGCAGACTGTGGCGGTTCCGAGCAAAAAACCGCCGACAACATCCGTCGGATAATGAACGCCAAGATAGACTCTTGAATACATGATCAAAAAGATGATACTTGTTGCCGCTAGTCCGATTAGTACTTTCTGATAGATTTTTCGCAGATAGATGAAAGACATCGTCGCGATCATTCCGTAGAATACCGTAGCAGCGATCGAGTGGCCGCTCGGGAAACTGTAGCCGGATACATGGATTAAACGGTCAATAGTGGGACGGGGGCGCCCGATCAGCTGTTTTAATAGCGGGTTGACTATGGCGGCGCTGATAACAAGCGTTGCGCTGATCCAAAAAGCTGTGACGAGACAGCGCCTGATCAGAAGCAGAATGATGACGAGAAATGTCAGAAATATCATGATCACGGGACTGGCGAGCTGTGTCACAGCGATCATGAAACTTGTGTTCAGGGAAGTGATGTGACCTTGGATAAGATAGATCAGATAAAGATCAAAGTAGCCGATTCTTTGGATGTTCTGAGCAATTGTGACGCTTTCGAGAGTAAATAATAGCAAAGCGACGCTTCCGATAAAAAATAATAAATTTACCTTCGTTTGACTGACAGTTTTCATACTCTGCACTTCCTTAAATGGCCGCACATTTTGTCCGGTCTTGTGACGCTCTGAAACATTCAGAGCGCTATCGTCTTTTTTCTACCGACAAAGTTTTCGCTGACACGTCTGAAAATCGGTTTCTTTCTTCTGAAAAAAAATTTCAGCAAATAGTCCTGACGACCATTCATCATCGGCGGGAATGCGGACTCAGAAAAATGGCATATGAATACCGTTTTCTTCATTCTACAAGCAACGAAACGTTGTGTAATGATTTGCGGATGAGAAGTTAGTGAGAAGACGATGAGAACGATTATATGTAACTTTCGTCAGACTTATGACGCGAGGGACACACGGCTTTTAAAACATGTGATGTTCGCTGTCGACAGTCCATCACAGCTGTACTATGATTAAACTGTCTGTTTGCAAAAGGTGCTCATGGCGGAGCGCGGGGTGCCGTCCGGAAAAGGAGCGTTTAAAGACTGATGATTGTCGGAATTATTATGATCATGTTTATGGTCGGACTTCTGCTTGGTTTTGTGGGAGCAGGGGGATCCGGTTTCATTATTTCGATTTTGACGACTGTTTTCGGCTTTTCCATCCATACGTCGCTCGGAACAGCGCTTGCCGCAATGATTTTTACGTCGGTTTCCGGATCGATCAGTCATTACAAAGAAGGGAATATGCTGTTAAATGCCGGGATTCCGGTCGGGCTTTTCGGTGCGGCCGGAGCGTGGTTTAGTTCAACCTGGTCGGCAATGATCCCCGCGGGTGAATTGAAATGGATGACCGCAGGCATACTGTTCCTATCCGCGCTGCTGATCTGGCTGAGAATGATGGTGAACAGCGGAATAAAGGAGAATCAACGGCAGGACATATTGCCTGCCGGGTTTCACTTTTGGCTGTACGCTGCGATTGTCGGCATTTCCAGCGGTATCCTTTCCGGGTTGTTTGGCATCGGATCCACTCCGTTTATTCAGCTCGGCATGATGTTTTTGCTGAACTTTTCTGTCAGACGCGCCGCAGGGACAACGATGCTTGTGATTACCCCCATTGCACTGTCTGCCGGGATCAATGATTTGCGGCTGGGATACCTCGATCTGGCCCTGCTTCTTGAAGTTGTTGCTGGAACAATGAGCGGTGCTTATATCGGAGCCAAATTTACAAAAAGGCTTCCTCCGACTGCCCTCAAGACGGCGATGATCCTCGTTCCGGTTCTCGGAGCCTTGCTGCTCGTTATCTGACCTAAGAACGGACGACGCTCCTCCATCAGCCGATAATCGCAAAAATCAGGGCCGAGACAGTGGATAAAATCAGCGCACCGATCATGATGTAAATGACAAATTTAAAGAGTTTGTTTGGCATGTCCGTAACTTCCTTTTACTTTATAGAAACCGACGATCTGAGAAACATGGATTACTTACCCATTATAGACGGCCCGGCGACCTGTTGACAACGATTGGACTGATTTTTCATGGGGCAGTATGATAAAATAAATGAAGGATTAGGGCACGTGCAGCCGGATGATGAATAGAAACGGGTGATGGTGATGGTCAATAGAGAACGTCTTGTCAATGAATTTCTTGAACTGGTGAAAGTAGATTCGGAAACCGGAGAAGAAAAGAAAATTTCTGAGGTTCTGAAGCGGAAATTTGCCGCGCTTGGCTTAAAAATTGAGGAAGATGATGCAAAGGCGATAACCGGACACGCGGCGAACAATTTGATTTGTACGCTTCCGGGAAATGCCGCAGGAACACCGATTTATTTCGGCTCGCATATGGATACTGTATTTCCGGGTAAAAATATCACCCCTTCCGTTGCCGGGGGGTGGATCGTTTCGGATGGAACGACGATTCTTGGTTCGGACGATAAAGCAGGACTGTCCGCCATTCTTGAGGCACTAAAAGTCATTCAGGAAGAACGGCTTTCTCATCCCGATGTGCAGGTCGTAGTGACCGTTGGCGAGGAGTCAGGACTGCTCGGAGCCAAGGCTCTGAACACATCTCTTGTGAAAGCTGAATACGGATTTGCGCTCGACAGCGACGGGCCTGTCGGCGATATTATTATCGCAGCCCCCTATCAGACGAAACTCACGGTCGATCTTTTCGGGAAAACATCCCATGCGGGTATCGCTCCAGAAAAAGGAATTTCCGCAATCACAATGGCCGCAAAAGCCATTGCGAGAATGCCTCTTGGCCGGATCGATAAAGAAACCACCGCAAATATCGGTCGTTTTGAGGGAGGAAAAGCGACCAACATTGTCTGTGACTACGTTCGTGTGCTCGGGGAGGCGCGTTCCCAGGTCCAAGCCAAAATGGAAACGCAGGTGAGGAGGATGACCGACGCCTTTGTAAAGACTGCGGAGGAAATGAGTGGAAAAGCCGTTGTGCAGACGGATTTTATGTACCCGGGGTATCGTTTCAGCGGAAATGATGCGATTGTTCAAATCGCCGCAAGAGCGGTCGAAGCAATCGGCCGGACGCCGCATCTGTTGAGCAGCGGAGGCGGGAGCGATGCGAATGTGATTTGCGGAAAGGGCATTCCGACCATTAATCTGGGCGTCGGTTATGAAAAAATTCACACGACTCGGGAAAGGATGTCGATCGCAGAACTTGAGAAAACCAGCGAGCTGGTCCTTTCACTCATTCATCAAGTGACCGGCCGATAATTTAATCGCCAGGAACAATGTTTGGCGGGGAGAGGGATGCAAATGGGAAGCACTGCGAAGAAAACGCGCGTCATCTTTCACGTTGATATGAACAGTTTCTACGCGTCTGTTGAGATAGCCCATCATCCCGAATGGAAAGGAATGCCGCTCGCTATTGCCGGTAAAGCAGAAGAACGCCACGGTATCATCGTAACGAGCAGTTATGAGGCAAGGAAGATGGGCGTCCGGACAACGATGACCGTCCGGGAAGCACGCCTGAAATGTCCTCAGCTGATCGTGAAACATCCGGATTTTGAGCTTTACAGGACGACATCCGATCAGCTCTTCAAAATGCTGAAAACATACACTCCTCTTGTCGAGAAGGCTTCGATTGACGAAGGGTATATGGATGTCAGCCATCTGATTCCGCTTATTGATCCTTTGAAACTTGCTAAAGAATTGCAGCGGCGGATTTTTTGTCAGCTTCATTTACCTTGCAGCATCGGTATTGCGCCTAATAAATTTTTGGCAAAAACTGCCTCCAACATGAAGAAACCGATGGGTCTTACCGTTCTGCGGAAACGCGAGCTGTCGGAAAAACTTTGGCCCCTTCCCATTGGGGAAATGCACGGCGTTGGTCCGAAATCGGAAGAACGTTTTCATAAAGCGGGGATTCAAACGGTCGGCGATCTGGCAAAACACGAACCGGGGGAAATCGCTGAATGGTTCGGTGTACCTGGAAAAAGGCTGCTTGAGCGGGCGAATGGAATCGATGACCGCGCTGTTGATCCGGAGGCGTGGGATCGTTATAAGAGCATCGGCCATTCGATCACATTAGCCCGTGACACGAAATCAGACGCCATCATTCGCCAGACATTTGACGGGCTTTCAAAAAAACTCGAGAGTAAGATCAAACTTGAACATGTAGTATGTTACGAGATAACGGTGATGATACGTTATCAGGACTGGAAAACGGTAACGAGACACATGTCTTCGATACAGCCCATTCGTTCCAAAAGAGAAATTATGGACGATGCGCTTGACCTTTTTTATAAACACTGGAGCGGCGGCGCGGTGCGCCTTCTTGGGGTGACACTCTCTTCTTTTCAGCCGGTCAGTCTGTCTACAAAACAGCTTGACTTATTTTCTTATCAGGATGACGCCAGGAATGAGCCGCTGATTAATCTGATTGACAGAATCAATGAAAAGTTCGGAGACGGGGCAATCCGTCAGGCCGGCAGCCTGATTGATCAAAGAAAAAATAGTCTGCCGGTGGATGATTGAACGAGAAGATAGACGGAAGCGGTGTATTTGCTGCAGCTTTTTACTGCCCGATATGCGGCTCCCCAACCGTTTATCTTTCTTTAGAAAAAAGGGTGGATTGAATGGATTTTACATTTCTAGGGACCGGAGCTGGAATGCCTGCGAAAGAGAGAAACGTGACGTCGCTTGCCTTAAGTTTTCCGGAGTACGACGGCGACCTTTGGCTTTTCGACTGTGGAGAGGGCACTCAGCGTCAGATACTTTATTCCTCTGTTAAGCTGACCAGATTAACGGTGATCTTCTTGACACATCTGCATGGAGATCATTTGTTCGGTCTCCCCGGCATTCTCGGCAGCCGTTCGTTTCAAGGAGCCGAAACTCCGCTGACCATCATCGGACCGCCGGGGTTGGGAAAATTTGTCGAAACCTCTCTGCATGTTTCGGGAACGCATTTGCATTATCCGGTCATTGTTCGTGAAATAGTACAATCAGGCATTGTCCATGAGAATGAACATTTTGTCGTAGCGGTGAAAAGCCTGGATCACGGGATACTGAGTTACGGCTATCGTATTACCGAAAAAGATCAGCCCGGCGAGCTCCTTGTTGAAAAGCTCAGACAGAATGGGATTGAACCAGGACCCATTTACAGGGAATTCAAGGAAAAACCGGCTGTTGTTCTGCCGGACGGACGATGCGTCAAAACAGCGCCATTTGTCGGCGAGAAGAGGAAGGGGCGACGCATCGCCATTATCGGCGATACTCGCCCGTGTGATCAGGCCGTTGAACTTTCCGAGCATGCGGATGTTCTGATTCATGAAGCGACGTTTCGTCACGAAGCTGCCGGAATGGCTCACGATTATCATCATTCTACGTCGGTTCAGGCGGCACAGATTGCCAAAAGGGCATCTGCCCGAACGCTGATTCTGACGCATCTCAGTTCAAGATATCAGAAAGAAGAGCAGTCTGCTCTTCTTAAGGAAGCAAAAGGCGTTTTCTTAAATACGCTGCTTGCTGCGGATCTGTGGACGTATCATTTGATACGCCAGCCGCGCTGAAGATTCCGCGGTTTCAGATATAATTTATAACACTATTTTTCAAGTTTTCAGATGTATAAACATTTTTTGATATATGAAAAAGGGCCCTTCAAGTGAAGGACCCTTTTTGTGTTTGATAACTATTCAGAGAAAAACATCATACCTGAAATTACTTGGCTTCTCTTGCTGCCGTTTCAGCAAAGCTGTATTCGCCGTTCGTTTCGCCGTAACCATATGCTCCGTGTTCGCTGATATCAATTCCGGCTTTTTCCTGATCAGCGGTAATACGGATACCAATCGTTGCCTTGATAATGCTCAGAACGATAAAGGATACAACGCCTACGAAAACGAAGGCAGAAGCAACGCCTAATATTTGAATGCCCAGCTGATAGAAACCGCCGCCATAGAAGAGACCCGGATGGCCGACGCCAACAATTTTAACAAGTTTCGGAGCCGCAAAGAAACCGGTCGAGATTGTACCGATCATACCTGAGATGCCGTGTACTGAAAAAGCATAAATCGGATCGTCAAGTCCTTTGCTTTCAAAGAACAACGAAGTCCAATAAGTAACGGATCCTGCAACCGCACCGATAACAATTGCTGCCCACGGTTCAACAAAGGCACAGGAAGCGGTGATGGCTACAAGAGCTGCGAGTACGCCGTTGCACATTGCGCCGATGTCCGCCTTTTTCGAAAGAATCATTGCCGTGAACAAAGCACCTAAAGCACCAGCCGCCGCGGCGAGGTTCGTTGTCAGTGCAACATATCCATAGAATTCCGGTTGGCCGACAGTAGAAGCAATGCTCCCGGGGTTAAAACCAAACCAGCCGATCCAAAGGATGAATGTACCGAGATAAACGAAAGGAATATTGTGTGACGGGATGGCATTCGGTTTTTTGTTTGTGAACTTCCCGATTCTCGGCCCGAGAAGCAGGGTGGCGACCAGACCTGCTGTCGCACCCTGAAGGTGAACGACTGTAGATCCTGCAAAGTCCTGCATGCCAAGCGAAGCCAGCCAGCCGCTGGAATTCCATACCCAGTGACCGACGATTGGATAGATAAATGCAACAAATATGATACCGAAAATGAAATAAACCGAAAGTTTCGCACGTTCAGCAAAGCCGCCCCAGACAATGGCAAGGGAAACGGCGGCAAATGCGAGCTGGAAAAGGAAGGATACGGAATCTGTTCCAGTCGGCAAACCGCTCAGAAAGAAATTCGAGAGACCGATGAAACCATTTCCGTTTCCGAAAGCTATACCATAACCAAATGCCCAGAAAGCCAGGGAAGCAACGGCCAAGGTGATAATTTGTTTGCCGGTAATATGACCGGCGTTCTTGCTGCGCAGTGATCCTGCTTCCAGAAAAGCAAAACCGGCCTGCATTAAAAGGACTAAGATTGCTGCAATAAATACCCATAATTCATAAGGACTAACAACTTTCATGTGCTTATGCTCCTCTCATTTATTATGAAGATATTATAACATATCGTGTTAGTAAAAGTTACAACTAAATATTAAAAATATTCATTTATTTTTGAAAGGGCTTACAATCAAAACGATCTGTTCTTTTTTGGGGGAGCGTATCGACGGATGACCGGCTGCACATTAAGTGCATAAAAAGATGTAGAAACTTGGCAGAAGATCTTTACTTCTAATGAAATGCTCTTCATTATAACAGGCCTGATCAGTGCTACCGGCCTATGCCGCAGCATGAAGCAGGGGATGGTCGGTTTTCTGAAAACAGCGTATCTTAGGAATGTGCCGTCTTTCAGAAGATAAAGGGAGAGTAACCGGCCGTTTTCTGTTAAAAAATGTAATCTGGGAAAAGTTTGTTGTATGATTAGAGAAGGTGATGATCATGAAAAAATTAAAAGTCCTGCTGGTGGATGATGACTGGAAGCTGCGCAATTTGCTGCGCATCTATTTGTCAAAAGAAGGATTTGATACCGCTCAGGCATCTGATGGCAGCGAGGCGATGATGAAGATTCAAAGTCAGCCCTTCGATCTCGTCATACTTGACGTGATGATGCCTAATATGGATGGATGGGAGGTCTGCAAGTCTATTCGTCAAACACAATCCGTCCCCATTCTGATGCTGACCGCTTTAGGTGAGACCAAAGAGAAGGTCCAGGGGCTGGAAATCGGGGCAGACGATTATTTAACGAAGCCTTTTGATCCGGAAGAATTGATTGCCCGAGTTCACGCTCTGATTCGCCGGGCATCATCTGTTTCATCGAAACAAACGGCCAACAGTGTCCTGAATTTTCCTGCATTGACGATTGACAGGGACGGGCACCGGGTTTTTGTTCATGATAAACCCGTCGAGCTGACGCATAAAGAGTTTGACCTCTTTGCCGCGCTGGCCAAAAACAGCGGACGAGTTCTGTCCAGGGAGCAATTAATTGAACAAATTTGGGGCTATGATTTCGAAGGCGATGCACGGGTTGTCGATATTCATATTAAAAATATAAGAGAAAAATTAAAAAGATCCGGTTTAGCCTACAATCCTATTCAAACGACATGGGGAGTTGGTTATAAATTCGAGGCTGAGGTCAGAAAGCCATGAGCATCAATCGAATCGGTCTGAAATTAGGTGCGGCGGTCATTGTACTGATGATTGTGATCCTTGTGTCCTCCGGTTTTGCTGTTAACCGGTTATTCACTAATTTTTATGATGCTCAAATGAGGGACAATACACAGGGAATCGCCGACCATTTTACAACAATGGCGGAGTCCGGTGACCCGTCTGTACAAACCATGATCCGCAATTTTGCCGAGTTTTCCGATGTGAAGGTCTTCTGGCTGAATGCCGACGGACAGATTCTGACACTTTCGGGGGCAAAACTGACGAATCCATCTTTCGTCAGGGTACGTGACACTCAGCGGCTGCTTTCCGGTCACCCTGTAGAATTTATGTCCAGTGACGCGAGTGGAAACCGTTTCTATGTGGTGGGCAAACCGATAAAGGCGGGATCATCGACTCGGTCGGCGCTCTATATTGTCTCCTCTATGAAAAAGATTGACAACTCTTTGCTGCGGCTCAGAAACTTGCTGATGTTATCAGGGTTAGGGGCCTTTCTCCTCGCTTTGGGCATGATTCTGATCATGAGCAAACTGCTGTCCCGCCCGCTGCTCCAGATGCAGAAAATGACGGAAAAAATGGCGAATGGAAATTGGGATGCAAGACTCCGGGTAGGGAGCCGCGATGAAATCGGGATGCTTGGGCACTCGATTAATGATCTGGCAGCCAGCCTGCAAAGATATCGGGACACTCGGCGGGCTTTTTTTTCGAATATTTCACACGAGCTTCGAACACCCGTGACTTACCTGCAAGGGTATGCCAAAGTTCTGGCAGACGGATTAGTTGAATCCGACAAAGAAGAAAAACAGTATATATCGATTATTTATCAGGAATCGGTACGCCTCGAACACTTGATTAATGATCTGTTTGACCTTTCAAAGATGGAGGAGGGGCAGATCAAACTCACATTGGAGTGGCTGGATCTGAAGGAAATCATCAAAACAGCCGTTCGAAAAGTGAAACTCAAGGCAGAAAAAAAACGTTTGAGTCTGCAAATGGATTTACATGATCGGGTGCCTGACATCCGCGGGGATCGTCGACGTATGGAACAGGTGCTGTTAAATCTACTGGAAAATGCGATCCGCTACACGGAGAAGGGCAGTGTGCTTGTCCGGCTGGTCAGGCATGAAGAAGCAACTGTTCTATCTGTTTCGGACACGGGTATTGGCATTTCAAAAGAAGAATTGCCCTACATTTTTGAGCGGTTTTATCGGGTCGAGAAATCACGGGCGCGCAAATACGGCGGGACAGGTTTAGGCTTGTCCATTGTAAAAAAATATGTCGAAATGCAGGGCGGCACGGTACAGGTTGACAGCGAGCCAGGTACCGGAACGACTTTCACATTGATTTTTCCTCAAGAAAAAAAGCTGGGAAAGGACAGGATAAATCCATGAAAAAAATCGATTGGGTTTTTTCGCTCATTTTGATCATTATGGGCCTGACCTGTCTGTTCTTCGCTGCGAATGCATTTGGCCATGAGAGTTTTCTTTCTTTTGGAAGAATCTTTTTCCAAGTCTGCATGTGGGTCACCTGTCCGGTGATACTGCTTGTCATCCTTTATTTGTGGTTTCACTATAAGAATAAAAATGAATGAAATGAATTTACTCCTTCTTTTCCATAAATTACTCAGATAGTACATGTTTTCAACACAGATTCCACACAATTCTTTTCTACAATCATTATTGAAGAACAAGAGGAGGTGGAACTTATGGATTGGTCTTGGCTATTACTACTTGCTTGTCCGCTAATGATGCTCCCGATGATGTTTATGATGAAGGGAGGTCATGGAAGTCATTCTGAAACGGATCATTCTGAACACCAAAAGGTTTCCAATGAACTGAACGAGTTGAAAGAACAGAACAACCTATTGCGGGAACAGCTTCAGCAGTTAAAAAACAAGGAATAATTACTCAAGGAGAGATGCTTTATGTCATGTTGCGGCAATCACAGTAATCAAGATCATGAAAACCATGCTCAGGAAAATCAAAACCAAGGTAACCATCATCATGCCCATAACTTGATTATGGCGATCTGCTTTGTCATTCCGGTAGTTGTTGCAGCAGTTTTGTTTTTTACCGGCAGTTTTTCAGGATCAAGCAGCTTGCTTATCTTGGCAGCGCTCCTTATCTGCCCGTTAATGCACATGTTCATGATGCCGTCTATGATGAAGAAGGATAATGGCCACCATCATTGATCGATGATAATAGAGCTGAAAACGATTGTTACTCCTATAGAGACGAAAAATCGAATCGGGTTTTTCGTCTCTATTTACTAAGTATTTATCTGCTTGTGTGGTTAAAAAAATAAATTGAGCTGAAACAAGAAATGAAAAAATCAAAAAATGAAGCGCAATCCGGTACGGAAGAAACAAAAAATCAGAGAATATGTTTACCCGGTTTTAGAAAGAGGAGAAGGTCTAACAAGAAAGCGAGGGCTGTTTAAAAGAAGTCTTCATAAAAAAGGTTTGTTAGATCAGGGTTTTCGTATGGGTAGTTTTTCTATAGTATTAGGGTGAAACAAATTTTCACGATCTTGAGTGGCCACCTCATCCGGCCCAAGCTACACCTATCAGTCAATTGTTAATGCTTTCATTTTTGGCTCGGGGACGGCTCTGATTGCCGCTGTCCTCGGAACCTTTTTTGCAGTTATGATTCATCGTAAATGGATCTATGCCGAGAGGCTTGTCAATGTTACGATCTGCTGATTTTTTTTACGCCTTCTTATTTATTCGCGGAAGGCTGGGTGTTATTGATGCAAGATAAAGGGGTCATTTGTCAGCTTCTGAATTTACCGGACGGATTGTTCGCATGGTTCTTTACACCGTACGGTCTTTCAGTTAGCATAAAGCATGCCCGTCTTATGATTAACGTCAGAGGAAATAGTCCAACACATGGCAGCCTTTCAATAAAAGGTTGTTTTTTTTAACGCCTCATTCGTAAGTCTTCCAGAACAAAGAGGTGTTTTTAAAAATGGCCGCATTTCTTATAATGGGTTTATCGATAAAAATAAAAAGTAAAGAAGAGTGAGAAATGCTGAGTCACAAAGTGGTTGTGATCACCGGAGCGTCGAGCGGAGTCGGGTTGGAGACAGCTCTTCTCTGCGCAGGAAAAGGTGCCGAAACCGTTCTTATTGGGCGGGACCCCGAAAAACTTAAAAGTGCGGAACGTAAAATCAATGAACTTGGATACAGCACGGGCAGCTTTGCAGTTGATATCGGAGACTCAGATCAGGTGGAAAAAGTCTTCAGAAAAATCGCCGGTAAGTATGGACGGATAGACGTTCTGGTTAATTGTGCGGGCACAGGGAAATTTGCCGCCTTAGATTCGACAAAAATGGAAGACGTGAAAAAGATGTTTTCCGTAAATGTCATTGGCCTGATCGCCTGCACCCGATCGGTTCTGCCACTGATGATCGGGCAGGGGGGAGGGCACATTGTCAATATTGCCTCCATTGCCGGAAAACTTGCCACCCCGAAGTCGACGGTTTATGCGGCAACAAAACACGCGGTCATCGGTTTTTCAAACGGCCTGAGGATGGAGGTTGAAGATCGGGGTATTATTGTTACAGTGGTTAATCCGGGGCCGATTCAAACCGCTTTTTTTCAAACTGCGGATCCTTCGGGACACTATGCGGACGAAGTCAGTCGTTTTATGCTTTCTCCTCAATTTGTTGCAAGAAAAATAGTTAAGGGGATTGAAAAGAGAAAAAGGGAGATTAATTTGCCCTGGTATATGGATCTCGGGACAAGAATCTATCAATTGTGTCCGGAACTTGTCGAGAGTTTGGGAGGACGCTGGCTAAAAATGAAGTAACTATTGAAATTTGCCGTGTGCTTTGCAAAAAAAGGCGGCATAGACTATTATTAAAGAGTAAGAAACCGCTTACACCAACACTGCAAGGTGTGGCATGATTAGACGGGAGGAGTCAGAATGCAAGCTGGAACGAAAGCTGGAACGAAAGCATCCGTAGGAGACATGACCGTTGAGAAGGCGAAATGGATCTATAAGAAGATGCAGGAGATCCGCCAGTTTGAAAACACTGTCCATGGAATCTTTGAAAAGGGCGAAATTCCGGGATTCGTGCATCTTTACGCCGGCGAAGAAGCAGTGGCCGTCGGCGTCTGCGCTCACCTGACAGACAGTGACAATATTACGAGCACGCACAGGGGACATGGGCATTGTATCGCGAAGGGCTGTGACATTGACGGGATGATGGCGGAAATCTTCGGCCGTTCAACAGGACTCTGCAAAGGCAAAGGCGGTTCGATGCATATTGCCGATGTCGGCAAAGGGATGCTTGGAGCCAACGGAATTGTCGGTGCGGGGCTTCCTCTTTCAATCGGCGCAGGACTGACTGCTAAAGTGAAGAAAACTGATCATGTGGCCGTTTGCTTTTTTGGCGATGGGGCGAGCAATCACGGGACTTTCCATGAATCGGTCAATATGGCCGCGATATGGAAACTGCCCGTTATTTTTGTCTGCGAAAATAATGGGTTCGGCGAAGCATCGCCTTTCGATTATGCCGCGGCATGCGATCGGGTTTCTGATTTTGCAAAGGCTTATAAAATAGCGGGTGAAACCGTTGACGCCCGCAATCTGCAGGACGTCTATGAGGCCGCAGGAAAAGCGGTGCAGCGGGCTAGAAAGGGTGAAGGTCCCACTATTCTCGAATGCCTGACCTATCGCGATTACGGACATTTCGAAGGTGATACACAGACCTATAAAGATAAGGACGTTCAGGAACACGCGCTGCAAGAAAATGATCCGATTTTAAGATTCCAGAATTATGCTAAAACGAATGAATGGCTCAGCGAGGAACAAATGAAAGCCATTGATGCTGAAGTTAAGACGGAAATTGAACATGCAGTCAAATTTGCCGAAGAAAGTCCGTTCCCGGAACCTTCACAACTAACGACCGATGTTTATGTTTCCTATTAAATTCGTATGGATATTATCTGGAGGTGATTATAATGGCAAAACAAATGACTTACTCTGAAGCGATCAACGATGCAATCCGGCTGGCCATGCGTAAAGATGAAAACGTTATCTTGATAGGCGAAGATGTAGCAGGCGGTGCCGAGGTCGATCACTTGCAGAATGAAGGTGCATGGGGAGGCGTCTTTGGAGTTACCAAGGGAATCGTTGAAGAATTCGGACGCACCAGGGTCCTTGACACACCAATTGCGGAAGCAGGGTATATGGGTGCGGCAGTTTCGGCCGCCGCAACGGGTCTTCGACCTATTTCCGAGCTGATGTTCAATGATTTTATTGGAAGCTGTCTGGATGAGGTGATGAATCAGGCGGCCAAATTCCACTATATGTTCGGCGGAAAGGCCAAAGTGCCGCTGACTATTCGTACGATTGACGGTGCGGGTTTCAATGCGGCCGCTCAGCACTCTCAAAGTCTGTATGCTCTATTTACCCATATTCCGGGGTTAAAAGTCGTCGTACCAAGCAGTCCGTACGATATCAAAGGCTTGCTTCTCACGGCGATTTTTGATGACGATCCGGTGATCGTTTTCGAAGACAAGACACTTTATGGCATGAAAGGGGAGGTTGGCGAGGGCTTTTACACCATTCCGTTCGGTAAAGCGGAAATTAAGAGGGCCGGCAAGGATCTGACCATTGTCGGGATCGGCAAGCAGGTGTACACCGCTTTGAGAGCGGCCGACCAGCTGGCGAAAAAAGGCTTCGAAGCAGAAGTCATTGATCCGCGCACACTTTCACCGCTTGATGAAGACACGATCATCAATTCTGTAAAAAAAACCGGCCGACTGATTATTGTCGATGAGGCCTATCCCCGCTGCAGTGCCGCAACAGATATTGCTGCTATCGTAGGGGATAAAGCTTTCGATTATCTGGATGCGCCTATTAAAAGGGTGACGGCGCCTCACAGCCCGGTTCCTTTCTCTCCGCCGCTTGAAAAACTGTATATGCCTTCACCTCAGAAAATCATTGATGCATTTAGTACGATGGTTGGTGACAACGTTTTCACGACTGTGTGAAAAAGGCAACACAGTTTCATAGGGTGAGGGACGGCACCGGCCGATTTCCTGAATACCTCAGGTGTTCCTCTCTCATTTTGATCAAAAAGGAGTGGACGAAATGGCGACTGAAATCATTATGCCTAAAATGGGTATGGGAATGGAAGAAGGAACCGTTGTTGAATGGCTGAAGCATAAAGGAGAACCGGTAAAAAAAGGAGAATCGGTTGTCTCAATCAGCTCGGATAAAATTGAAAAAGATCTTGAAGCACCTGAGGACGGCGTGCTGATCGGTATTGAAGCTGAAGAAGATGCCGTCGTTCCGATCGGCCAGGCCCTCGGCTATATCGGCAGAGAGGGAGAATCGGTACGTGGGGATACCGCCGCTCCCGATAAGGAAGGGGCATCATCTGTTCAGACAATAGAAACAAAAGAGGATCGGGCCGCAGTTGTGGCGGAGATTGTAGGAGACGGAGTACAACCTAGATTACGTGTCTCGCCTGCGGCTAGAAAGCTTGCCAGAACTGAGAAGATCGATCTGAAGACGGTCAAAGGGACAGGTCCGCTCGGGCGGATAACTAAAGCTGACGTTGCCGCAGCAGCTGATGAGCAAAAAAATCGCCTGCCTGTTCAGCCTGCGACTTTAATTAAGGAAAAATCTGTGACTGAAAGCTCAGCGGCAGTACCGGATAAAGGAACAGCGCGGAAAGTCACCGGGATGAGAAAGGTTATTGCCCAGCGCATGTATGACAGTCTTCAGCAAACCGCGCAGCTCACACTGCAGACAACCGTCGATGTAACGGACCTGCTCGCTTTTCAAAAAACGGCCAGAGAAGCTTATCCGATCGACGATGAAGTGCGGCTGACGATCACGGATTTTATTGCAAAAGCCGTGATCAACGCTCTACTTGTGCATAAAGAGATGAACAGCACGTACAGCGATAACACAATCACAACTTATGACGGAGTCAGTCTCGGCATTGCGGTGGCATTGGCCGAAGGGCTAGTTGTTCCGGTCATTCAGGATGCGGATAAGAAATCGCTGAGTGCGATTTCCAGAGAAATCCGCAAAGCGAGCAGGGCCGCAAGAGAAGGACGTCTTGACACACTGCAATTAACAGGATCGACTTTCTCAATTACTTCACTGGGAACGTACGGGATCGGCTTCTTTACACCGGTGCTCAATCCTCCGGAAATAGGCATACTCGGCGTTGGAACGATCAGCGAGCAGCCCGCGTATATAGGCGCCGACATTCAAAAGAGAAGTTTTCTGCCGCTTAGTCTGACCTTCGATCACCGGGCAATTGACGGAGCGCCTGCTGCGGAATTTCTTGCGGCTGTCAAGGCGAATCTTGAAGCTCCATTTACACTGGTCCTTTAGTTATTAAGCGAAACATACTTTGTATAAGGATAATTGAAAAGCCGTTTCGTATTGAAAGACGATGAACTTCAATCTCCATTTATAATGAAGCTTTCAGTTTTGGCAAAGCAGGGCGGTTCCCATCGCATCGATTGGGAACCGCCTTGCTCTGTTAAAAAGGGTCTCTTCGTAGGAATTCCTTTCGATGGATTAATTTTCCCAAAAATAGGTTACAATACTATAAGAGATTGCTCATAATAAAGACAATGAGTAAACAATGATACCGTCCATTCAACGCAGTCATGCCCGGCAGTCAAAAGCCATGCCCGGGGCGCCGAAGAAACCGGCCATCCATTCAGTGATTCCGGGCATAGTTGCGTCATATAAAAGAACGATGGTCGTAAACACTCGCAAATTTGACGGATAGGGGAACTATTATGCCACAGTCAAGGTATTTTCGTTTTGCAGTCTGGCTGCTTTTTATTCTACTAATTCTATTGGTAGGTTCACAACTCACTTTTATACTTCAGCCGGTAGGTACTCTGATCACCTCTCTGGCCGCTCCGCTGATTATTTCCGGACTCTTGTACTATATCTTACGTCCGCTCGTCTTAGGGCTGACGGCGTTAAAAATTCCGAAAGTCGTCGCCATATTAATTATTTATCTGCTTGCAATCGGATCTATTACGCTACTGATTCTATGGGTCGGTCCACTGCTGTACACGCAATTTCTATCTCTAGTCACAAGCATGCCGCGTCTTGTGCAGCAACTGGGCTACCAGCTGAATACTTTTCAGCACAGCCAGTTTTTTATCAAGCTGCACTTGAATGAGATTTCTTATATCAATACAACGAACAGATTTTCTAAATCCCTTTCGGCTATAACCACATCTATAGGAAACAATGTCTTGTCGATTATCCAGTCGGTTACGGGAACGCTTCTCATTATAGTCACCGTTCCTTTCATTCTGTTCTACCTTCTGAAAGACGGGGAAAAGATGTCGAGAGGGATCATTAAATTAATTCCTGAAGAGCACCGGGAAAAGGCCGTGGAGATTCTCGCTGACATGGATCAGGCACTGAGCGGTTATATACAGGGCCAGATGATCGTTCTTCTCTTTGACTTTGTATTCATTTTTATCTGGTACGCGATTATCGGCTTAAATTATTCCCTGGTACTGGCATTAGTCATCTTTTTTACAAATGTCATTCCCTTTATCGGGTCCTTCATTGCAACCGTTCCTGCGGTTATTGTTGCGTTTATTCAGGAACCCATTTTGGCGCTTTATGTGATTATCGGAGTCGTCGTTGTCCAGCAGATTGAGGGTAATGTGATCTCTCCGATGGTTATGGGAAGAAAACTGGATGTTCACCCTCTGACAATCATCTGTCTCTTGCTTGCTGCCGGCAATCTGGCCGGAATAATCGGAATGCTGCTGGCAATCCCGGTCTATGCGGTATGCAAAGTGATTGTAACGCGCACCTATCAGCTGATACAGCTCCGGAGACATTAATTTGAAATTATTCGCCGCTTTTTCCGGATACAGGTGTTCCTGAAGAATTTTTCAGTAATTTTTCAGACTTGCCTAGTAGAATACAAAATGGAACATGGAGCAAGAAATCGATGAAACATTTATTCTATAGGAGGTTTGTCGGATGAGCAAGCTCAGTCCAAAATGGATTACTTTGTGCACGGCAGCAATTGGTTTGGCATATACAGCCGGGTATGTAGTCACTGAACCAAAGGCGGCGGCAGTTTCTTTAGCAACACAGTCCAGTGTACAGTCGGGGGTAAACGGCTCGCAAAATCAGGGCACACCAAATAGTCAAGGGAATTCCGGCAGTCAGGGTAATCAAAGCAGCCAGGCTCCGTCGAACAGCCAGAGCGGTCAGAGCAGTCAGGGCAGCAGCCAAACGCAATCCCAATCCGGTTATAAAGACGGTACTTATACCGGCCAGGGAATGAACCAGATTGGATCGGTTGCCGTGAGCGTGACGATAAAGCAAGGAAAAATTGCAAGTGTTCAGATTACGGATTGCACGACTTCCTATCCTCAAAGTGCAATTGATCCGCTACCTGCACAAGTGGTTTCCCGTCAAAACGCGAATGTTGATAATGTGTCGGGAGCAACCGAGAGCACGAATGACTTTGTAACGGCGGTTCAGCAGGCCCTCTCTCAGGCACAGGCATGAACCATCTCTGATTTGATAAACCCTTAAATTTACAATGAGGAGATGTTCTTTTCTTCGGATGTTTTTTAATGAAAAGAAATTCATTTGCATGGACACGACGGTAACGATTAAAATCGTCTCACAGCAAAAAACAAATAAAATCGATCAAGCCATAGACGAGGCGGCAGGTTTTTTTTATAAAATTGAAAGGACTTGCAGCCGCTTTGACCCGGATAGCGAATTGATGCAGCTGTCACGTCATGCAGGAAAGAGTGTGAGCGTTTCTCCGCTTCTGTATCAGGCCGTTAAATTTGCAGTTGAAACGGCCCGCGAAACAGGCGGCGCATTCGATCCTTCAATAGGAAGATCCATGGAGCGGCGCGGATTTGATAAAAATTATTTATCGGGTGAAAAAGTCCGGTCAACGTTTGCCGATACCGAAAGGGCAACTTACGAAGATCTTTCATTTGACGAAGAGAACAGGGAAATTTTATTAAAAAAACCAATGGTTATCGACCTGAGTGCGGTAGCGAAGGGAATGGCAATTGACGTAGCGGCGAAGGCCATCCGGGATGAGGGTTTTGTGAATTTTATCATAAACGCCGGCGGCGACATTTATGCCGCGGGTCATAATGTACGGGAAAAACCGTGGAAAATAGGAATCAGGAATCCCGCCAGACGATCGGAGTGGATTGGGTCGGTCCGATTATCGAATGCGGCAATCTGCACGTCGGGGGATTATGAACGGCCTAGTAAGGTGCTGCCTGGTGAGAATCACCTGCTAGATCCGCACAGAAATCAGTCTCCGGAAAATATAGCCAGCTGTTCGGTTATCGCTCCATTTGCGATGCTGGCGGATGCTTTTTCTACAGCTTCGTTCATCATGGGCATCGACAAGGGCCTGAAAAAAATGGAAGAGATGAATTTGGATTGTGTCATGATTACTCGGTCGTTAGATGTACGATCAACAAATAAATTTAAGGAGAAATGGTCATGGAACGATTAGGAACGAATACGCAGCGCGGCTTGCGAAAAATCCCTGATTCAAGAATGGAAAAAATGCATCCGGCGAAAACCGGAAAAAAG
The DNA here is from genome assembly GCF_014647035.1 of Sporolactobacillus putidus. GTDB lineage: Bacteria > Bacillota > Bacilli > Bacillales > Sporolactobacillaceae > Sporolactobacillus > Sporolactobacillus putidus. Next base: position 35,040 of record NZ_BMOK01000003.1, read on the forward strand.
GCCGGTTTCTCATTCAAAAAATTCATCAAGTCGCCAAAAGGGATCGTTTTCTCAATCCTGATTGTCTTATCGCTCATTGGGCTCGCTTATCCGAACAGCTCAGGCGGCATCAGGAATATCATACTGGCGGTCATCACCGGCTTATTTATGGATTATATCGTGAATTATCTGATGGAGAGGCCTATGCGTTTTTCGGACGGTGCACTTGTCACCGGGCTAATTATCGGCGGCATACTCAGTCCGGCGGCGCCCTGGTATCTTGTCATGCTGACAACCGTTGTCGCTCTGGCCTTCAAGCATATTTTCAAAGACAAACGAAAACCGGTTTTTAATCCTGCGGCGATCGGACTTCTTGTCAGTGCAACGTTCTTCTCAGCAGGCGAAAGCTGGTGGAGCGGCTTGTCCATGCTTCCACCATGGATGACGGCTCTATTAATCGTTGCCGGTTTCATCATGGTTGACCGCATAAACAAATTTCCGCTTGTCTTTTCATTTTTAGCCGCCTATATACTTTTTTTCCTTTTGATGGGTATTCTCGGGGTAACCGGTGCAGGCGATGCACTGCGCATGCCTTATATTAATTCAGCTTTGTTCCTGGCTTTCTTCATGCTGACGGATCCCCCGACTTCCCCTGCAAAATATCCTGAGCAGGTATTTTTCGGAATTTTGGCCGCCGCTGTCAGCGGAGTGGCGTTCTTATATTTAAGCAAACTGTCCTATCTGCTTGTCGGACTGCTTGCCGCCAACGCCTGGAAAGTATTGCAGGCGAGCCGCCATCAGAACAGGCCCGTCAGACGGCGTCAGATGAATGTCAATTAAGTGAAGAAAAAGAATAGATCTCAGTACCGGAAAGTCCGTAGCCATTATTTTGGTCAATGCGGGCTTTTTTAATTGGCTAGGGGGCATTCAGACAGAATCAGCCGGATCCTTCATAAGATAATAGTCAGACAGAAAATCGTTATTGTCCGTAAACTTGTCGTGTTATGCTATACTTTGATAGGCGAAAGGGGATAAAAGAATGGGGTATATAGAGGAAATAAGAGCACTGGTCGGACACCGGCCTTTAATCCTTGTCGGGGTTGTGGCCATCATCACCGATAACATCGGCAGGATTCTCCTGCAGAAACGCAGCTCTCCAGATGGAGTATGGGGAATTCCGGGGGGACTTATGGAACTAGGGGAATCCGCCGAAGAAACTGCAAAACGGGAAGTATTTGAAGAGACGGGATTGGTTATCGATCAGCTTAGGTTAGTTAATGTCTATTCCGGACCGCAAAATTTCGTTACTGCTGAAAATGGTGATCAATTTTATGCCGTCACCGTTGCCTACTCGACCAGTACTTTTAAAGGAGAGTTCATCATCGATACTTCCGAATCGATCAAGTTCGAGTTCCGTGCCCCGGATAATCTTCCGGGAAAACTGTTAAAGAGCCATCGGTACATTCTTAACGATTATCTTTAAAAGAAAAATTCGGGTATGGATTATGGAATTGGTGCAGTTCAAGAAAATTTGCATGAACTGAAAAAAGACCCAGCATAGGTTGCAACGGGTCCGTTTTCTCTTTGTTTAAATTTGCAGCGGGTCAGCCGATCGACGACGCCAAAGCGATCTTAATCATATCGTCAAATGTAGTTTGCCTTTCTTGAGCTGTTGTTTCTTCCCCGGTAAAAACATGGTCGCTGACGGTAAGAATAGTTAACGCACGCACGCCGTATTTTGCCGCGAGTGTATAGAGCGCGGTTGTTTCCATTTCGACAGCCAGAACGCCGTAATCAGCCAGTTTTCTCATGATGTCCATGCTGTCTCTGTAAAATACGTCGGCGGAAAGAATGCTTCCGACACGGAGAGATACACCTTGTTCCGTTCCGATATCATAGGCCTTCCTCAGCAGTTCGAAGTCTGCCGTCGGCGCATAGTCGATGTCAGGAAAAACAGCATGATTGACTGCTGAATCCGTTGCGGCAGACATGGCCAGAATAACGTCCCGGACATGCATATCCTGCTTGATACCTCCGCATGTACCGACACGGATCAGTGTTCTGACGCCGTATTCGCGAATCAGTTCATTTACATAAATAGAAATCGAAGGGATACCCATACCCGTTCCCTGGACGGATATACGTTTTCCCTGATAGGTGCCGGTATATCCGAGCATGCCCCGCACATGGTTATAGCAGGCCGCGTCTTCGAGATATGTTTCCGCAATATATTTCGCTCTGAGCGGATCGCCGGGAAGCAGGACGGTATCGGCGATTTCTCCTGGTTTTGCTTCGATATGAATACTCATGTTATTCCCCCTCGGATTATGTATGGATCCCTCATATTCTACCATGCCGGAAAACGAATGGACCAACGCGATATGGTCCCGTCCACTATTTTTGATAGAGTTCAAGCGGCAGATCATCGGGATCCCTGAAAAATGTGAAGGGCTTTCCCGTGAATTCGTCTATTCGAATCGGCTCGGTTTCAATTCCCTGCTCTTTCAGTTCACTTACAGCCGCCCTGACATCGTCGACGATGAATGCGAGATGCCTCAGACCGCGTGCTTCGGGGCGGGTCGGCCTTTCCGGCGGCTCCGGAAAAGAAAACAATTCGATCTGTCCATATGAACCGTCACCGATTTGCAGATCGAGCTTATACGATTGCCGGTCGGCGCGGTAAGTCTCATGGATAATTCTGAATCCAAGCAGATTAACATAAAAATGCTTGGATTTCTGATAATCGGAACAGATAATGGCACAATGATGGATGCCCAGACATTGCATAGTTGACCCTCCAGTCGAATGAAAAGCTCAAGAATAGTATATCAGAAACGGACGGCTGATTCAGAGACGGAAGCGCTATCATAAAGTGGCACGGTTCTATTGACATTTCAGATAAAATCAGTCATATTTAACACATGAATATCTATTCATATGTTAATTCCCGCGGCATCGCCGGAGATTAGGTGAAGCCGATTTTTAAAGCATATAATAGGTGGGACCTTGTTATGAAAACCGCTCATTCTGAGAAGACAATTCCTCACAATCATGAGATTTTACATCACCACAGCCATTCAGCGAACAAAAAAGCGCTTTTGGCCGGGTTCATGTTGATCACCGGATTTATGATCATTGAAATAATTGGCGGCCTCGTCAGCCATAGTCTCGCACTCTTATCGGACGCAGGCCACATGCTAAGCGATTCCGTTTCACTTGGCCTGAGCTTTACAGCCCTTGTAGTCGGATCAAGAGTGCCGGCCGACAATAATAAGACGTTCGGCTACCGGAGATTTGAAATTCTCACCGCCCTTTTCAATGGGGTTCTGCTTCTGATTGTTTCCGCATGGATTATCTATGAAGCTATTTTGCGATTGATGTATCCGGTAAAAGTGGCGGGCACCGGCATGCTGATTGTTGCTTCCGCCGGACTTCTCGTGAATCTTGCTGTCGCTTGGATGCTGATGCGCGGAGAAACGAAAGAAAACCTGAACGTTAAAAGCGCGTTCGCTCATGTACTGGGGGATCTGCTTGGCTCGGCCGGTGCAATCGCAGCGGCGCTGATGATCGGCTTTTTTGGCTGGACGATTGCCGATCCATTGGCAAGTGTCATTGTGTCACTGATCATCGTAAAGAGCGGCTGGCAGGTAACTAGGGTTTCGATCAACATATTGATGGAGAGCAGGCCGGATAACCTGAACATCGAAGAAGTCCGCAACCGGATCATTGAAGTTGAGGGTATACGCGGGATTCACGATCTGCATGTCTGGACGATTACCTCCGGTTTTTTGTCACTGAGCTGTCATCTGACAGTCGATGACCGGGCGGATCGTGACGAGATGCTCAGAAAAGTCGAGCAGGTTCTTGAACCGTATAACCTGGACCATTCGACGATTCAGATCGAAGGAACGGCTTTCTCAGGTTGTCATACAGATTGCGCCGGGGGAAAACAGCATGCATGAATGAATAAAAAATCATCCGCCGAGCGGATGATTTTTTTATACAAATACAAAAGTATAAAAAATAAAAGATTAGAGGTGTCTAGTATAAGAAAAACTAAGGCTCGGGCCGTCGTCAAAAATTAAGGCTCAGGCCGTCGTCAAAGACTTGGCTTCACCAAGTTTTTCTTAAGCCTCAATCGTTTTTAAGTATTCACGGATTTCATCCGGTGATTTGTCATCTGCACGCAGATGTGCGGTTTTTTCTCCATTCCTGAAAGCAAGCAGGCTCGGAATACCGAGAACCTGGTATTTTTCGCTAAGATCCGGGAATTTATCGCGATCGGCCGAGAACCACTCAAAGCTAAAATCCTTTACAATATCGTCAACGTACGTGTTCAGTCTTTTGCAGTCCGGGCACCAGGTTGTCTCAAATTTGATAATCACGGTTTTCGGCTGGCCGGTCACTTCTTTGAATTCTTCCGCTGTTTCAATAGCTTTCATTTCAGGGCTTCCTCTCGTAGGTTCATTTTAAATGTAATTATTTTAACAGATCGAATCATAAGTTCCAACATTTTTGCACGACATGCGGCCAGGTTGAATTTCTTTGTCTTCATCTCGGCACATGCTAAAGTAGAGAGACAGAAGGGAAGTGAAACTGCTCGCCGTTCAGCGGACTGCTGAATCGAGCACTAATAGAAATTCTGATAAATCCGATCAGAAGAAAATGCCGGTTCCATTCAGAGGAAAGACGGCCAATACAAATGTTCGGAGGTTAAGTTTATGCTTAAACTTAGTATATTAGAGCAGTCGCCTATTTCCGAAGGATCGACACCCGGGCAGGCACTGGAAAACAGTACACGTCTTGCAAAGGCCGCAGAAAAATGGGGCTATCGGCGCATCTGGTTCGCGGAGCATCATGATTCTGAAGGACTGGCAAGCGTCTCACCTGAAATCATGATCGCCCACGTTGCCGCACAGACGTCGCGGATTCATGTCGGATCAGGCGGTGTGCTGCTTCCACATTACAGCCCTTATAAGGTTGCCGAAAACTTTCATCTGCTCGAAAATCTTCATCCCGGCCGAATTGACCTTGGCATAGGACGTGCACCGGGAGGTATGCCGGGGGCCACATGGGCTTTAAATGACACAAGTCGGCGGGACCTCAATGACTTCCCGAGAAAAGTGCGCGATTTGATTGGTTTCCTGACCGATAATCTTCCGCCGGACCATCCGCTGCGAATGGTAAGAGCTACTCCGCGATCCGGTAAAACGCCTGAAATGTTTCTGCTTGGATCATCAGACGGAAGCGCAGGCATCGCAGCAGAAATGGGAACGCCGTTCATGTTTGCCCATTTTATAAACCCTCATGGCGGAAGTGAAGTTGTTCAGTCTTATCGAGCACGCTTTCGAAGCTCGGTCTTGTACAAGGATCCAAAGTCTGCCGTTTGTATTTTTACTGTTTGTGCCGAAACCGATGAGGAAGCAGAAAGACAAGCTTCCACGCTCCGTTATTGGATGATTAAAATCGCTCAGGGCCAGTCCGCGGCTATTCCAACGATCGAGGAGGCTGAACAATTTAATCCATCAGAGTGGGAACGGGGGATGATGGAAGAAAATCGCGGCCGAATGATTGTCGGCAGTCCGCGAAAAGTGAAGCGCGAACTTGAAAACCTTGCGGCGGCCTATCAAACCGATGAAGTCATGCTGATTACCAATATTCACGACTTTGAAGCAAAGCTGCGCTCATTTGAACTTATCGCTAAAGTGATGCACTAACGCCCCCGGGAGACCGGGGATTTTTATGATCACGAAAGGGAACACATGTGCTATAATGAAAAGAAAAAGAGGAGCCGGCTAAATGAAGAATGAATCACTTATTTTGAAGAGGTGCAACTGGAATACGTCCGATCCTGTTTATCTGGACTATCATGACCGAGAATGGGGGAGGCCCCAGTTCGATTCGCGGACATTATTCGAGATGCTCTGCCTTGAAGGGATGCAGGCGGGATTGAGCTGGATTACAATCCTGAAACGGCGCGATCATTACAGGGCGGCATTTGCAGGATTTGATCCGCAGATGATCGCGGATTATTCAAAGGAGAAAGTGGAAGAATTAATGACTGATCCCGGTATTATCCGCAACCGGAGGAAAATAGAGGCCATTATAGCCAATGCGAAAAGCTATCTGGAGATTGAAAAAGAGCAGCCTTTCAGTAAGTATCTCTGGCATTTTGTCGGGGATCGTCCGATTGTTCATCATTATTCGGCCCATGACCCGATTCCGGCCTCAAGCAGGGAATCACAGCTGATGAGTAAAGATTTAAAAAAACGCGGATTTAAGTTTGTCGGCGAAACGATCTGTTACGCCTTTATGCAGGCGGTCGGAATGGTCAATGATCACGAAACCGGCTGCTTCTGCTACAGGCAGATCTTAGAGAAAACGGAACACGCATGAACCGTTTCAAAGTGGTTTCAGTCGAACTTGCGGATCGCGGGAATACAAAGAAGAATGAGAACCGTCGAAAGAACCACCGTGGCGCCCAAAATGGTTATAGCCGCTGCTCCGCCGATGATATTGGCAAACCAGCCGGTAAAGAGGAATCCGGCCGGAAGCAGGGCAAATGATCCGAGCATGTCCAGGCTGGCGACACGGCCGAACGCTTCCGGAGCAACCAGTTCCTGAAGGCTTGTTTCCCAGATCAGCCCGAATGCCATCATGCCGGCACCCTCCAGTATCATTAGTCCGATCAGCATATATGCGGAATGCGTGAGCGGCATGAAAATAAGGGACAGGTCCGCTGATTCCGACACCGCCGTAGGCGATCAGCCCGCGAAGATGCCAGATTTTCCGCATTCCGAAGACGAAAGCCGCCAGAGCGGCGCCGGCCGCGTCTCCGGACATAACCAGTCCGTATACATATGAGGGAAGATGCTGATGAATATTGATCAGCCACGGAATCAGAATGGCAATAATCCCTGAGGTGCATATGTTAATAAAACTGAAAGCAAGGATGGTTACCCAAAGCCAAGTGTTTTTCCTGATGACCTGAATCCCTGCGAAACATTCATGAAGGAAAGACTTCTTTTCTGAAGCTGATCCGGTTTTTTTGACGCGCCCTTCTTTCGTCAAAAAGAGCAGGCAAATAAAAGAAATGAAAAAAGTCAGGCTGTCAACGCCGAAGCCGACAGGAGCCGATAAAATGCCGACGATCAAACCGCCGATCGCCGGCCCAAGAAGGCGCATGCCCTGTACAGTGAGCTGAGTCAGTGCATTGGCTGAATTGCGTATTTCCGGAACGAAAACGGTTGCGCGCATTGCTGAGAAAGCGGGCTGAAACAAGCCGTCCATAAGCCCAAGAAAAACAGCGATAATCATTAATAAATGAACGGTCAGCAGGCTGGCTAATCCACAGATCATGACAGAGAGGACTAGAAAACATCGGATCAGGTCGGCGGAACGCATCAATACGGCGCGATTGACCTGATCGACAATCAAGCCCGCGAAGGGCAGAATGACAACATTGGGGAGCATATAAGCCGTCATGATCAGTCCCATCGCCACTGTTGAATGGGTCAGTGAGTAAACGATGACAGGAACGATCACACTTGTAATCGACGACCCGAACACGGACAGCGAATTGCCGATCCACAGAGCGCGAAATGCCCGTGAAGCGATCAGCGGTTCGATGAGCTGCGGATATTTTCGTAATTGAGTCATGCGCTGTGTTTCATTCATTTTTCAATGCCTCTTTTTTTCGATCAGGATCATTCACTTTTTTGTTTTTCGAAATCGATTGTTGATTGAATAGACTGTACGATCTCGTCTGATTTTCGTGATATAAAATTAGTGTATTCTTCCTTCGGGTTGCCGTCAATTAGCGACAGGGCGGTCTAAAAATCAAAAAATGCAATCAGTAAATATGATAAAATAGTTTTAGAAAACTTGGCTTAACCAAGCTTTTGGCGCGGGCGTTGCCTTAGCTTGCAGGGACCTGGACGGCCTAATGCCGAGCAGGCCGCGGTGCTTGTGTTCGGCTGCTTATACGATAATCCTTAAAAATTTTCTACTTATAGTAGAAAAAAGAAGGGCGTGCAGGTGTAATGGATGGATTAACAGAAAAAAAAATAGAATCAACGGAAATTTTTAAAGGAAGGGTCGTTCATCTTCTGGTTGACAAAGTCGGCCTTCCGAACGGCAATGACGCGACGAGAGAAGTTGTCAGGCATCCCGGCGCCGTGGCAATTATAGCGGTCACTGAAGATGAGAAAATGCTGCTCGTCAGACAGTATCGCTATCCTCTTGACAAAATTATCTATGAAATTCCGGCGGGCAAACTCGAACCGGGAGAAAATCCTGACGATTCGGCTATGCGTGAACTGGAAGAAGAAACAGGACATCAGTGCGAGCAGTTGGAACGGATCGCTTCATTCTATTCTTCACCCGGGTTTTCCGATGAACTGCTGAACATCTATTTTACCAATACGTTGACAAATGGAAGGCAGCATCTTGACGACGACGAGTTTCTTGAAGTCTATGCGGTTGACCTGGGCGAAGCCGTTCAAATGGTTCGCGATCATCGCATTGCCGATGCGAAAACGGTCTATGCCGTCCAATACATGCAGCTTAAGGCCATGCAAAAATAATAGGTTTGCTAAAGAACCGGCTGGATAAAATCTCTTCCTCCCCGGGCATAGCTTTCTCGGAGAATCATAGAATAGATTATCGTTTCTATTTGAGAGAATCCGGGCGGGAGGTTCTGAAATGATCGGGCAGAGGATTAAAAAGATTGTTTTTGAGCACGTCAAAGAATACTTATCGCTTTACACATTCGTGACCGGACTGTTTCTGATGGGCATTATATTCGGGGCGATTGTCGTGAATAGTCTCTCCTATGGATCGAAGAGCGATCTGCTCCATTATCTTCAGCAGTTCTTTGGGGAACTGTCACGGGGACAAATTGCAGATCCGGGCCTTTTGTTCAAGGAGAGCCTGCTTAACGGCCTGCAGTATCTTGGGCTGATCTTTCTATTAGGGCTTTCGATAATAGGGCTTCCGATTATTTTCCTGCTTGTTTTTGTCAAGGGTATGGTTCTAGGATTTACGGTTGGTTTCCTTGTCAGCCAGCTGGGTCTGCACGGTTTTCTTGCTTCAATGGTGAGTGTCTTTCCACAGAACCTGCTGATCATGCCCAACTATTTGTTCCTTGCGGTCATTTCTGTGGCATTTTCCCTGAAGATTATCCGTCAGCTGCTGGTGAAAAAGCGCAATGACCCGATTCTCCCCCAGTTTGTCGGCTACGGAATAACTTTTGCGGGTTCGGTTGTCGTTCTGGCCGCGGCATCCAGTTATGAAGCGTATATTTCACCAGCACTTATACGCCTTTTTATTCCGTAATGAATTTGAGAGATTAAATATGAGAATGGGTTAAACAAATGATAATGTGAATTTACTCCACGGCGGTTTACCGATTCATTTTCCTTTCTCAAAATAAAATGATTTCAATTTAAAAATTAGTTTATTTAAAATTGACACCCGATTTGATAAGGATTATAATTCTTCTGTGATCATGCCGGGAGGGATTTGTATGGAAGGTCGGATCAATCGAATCAAGAAACAGCTTCATGCACAAAAGTATAAGCTGACACCTCAGCGTGAAGCAACAGTGAGAGTTTTGCTTGAAAATGAACAAGATCATCTCAGTGCTGAAGATGTTTACCTCCTCGTGAAAGAAAAGGCACCTGAAATCGGTCTGGCCACCGTGTACCGGACACTTGAACTATTAACCGAACTGAAAGTTGTTGACAAGATAAATTTTGGAGACGGTGTCTCACGCTACGATCTGCGGCAGGAGGGCGCCAACCATTTTCATCATCATCTGGTTTGCATCGAATGCGGCGCAGTGGACGAGATACAGGAAGATCTCCTTGGCGATGTGGAAAAACTCGTGGAGCGCCGGTGGCACTTTAAAGTAAAGGATCATCGCCTGACTTTTCACGGCATCTGTCATCGGTGTCTGGAGAAACGTGAGGCTGAGAACAGGCAGGATCATGAAAATGAGCTGGAACATGAAGTGGAAAAAGTATAACAGCGATCGGCGAAAATATAAATCGAGCCGAGTAGCGTATCGAACGAGGCAGTCTGAACAAAAAGAGCAGGCTGTTTTTTCATTTGTTCTGCCTCGATCTTTTCTAATTTAATCAGAACAGATACAATTGTAGCATGCAGGCAATGACCGCAATCCGAGCCAAAACCCGTTATTGAAAAATGCAGTCTCCGCCGGTATGTTTTCAGGCACTTAAGGCATATCCATATAAGTGAATCCTCTTAAGTAGGATAAGCCGTGCTGATGAGGTGAACGGAAGGTGAGAGAGTATCTGCAAATGACTCTGCGGATCTGGAAAATGCTGACGCTTTTCATAGTGCTGACGGCTGCTTTTTATTTCGGACTCGCCTGGGTGGACAGGCAGCAGGCAAATTTTCATCGCTATGATGAACCGGGCGGTGGTGCGGTTAGAGTCAGCCTCCAGCAGCCGGCGGCGGGCCGCGGAAATTTTGAGAACAGGACTTGGGATTTTTGGGCACGGATCTTTGAATTTTTGCGAGACGGAGAATGAGGGACATGCAGGAGAAGCTGAACGAGTTTCTGGACGGGCTAAAACATGAACGCGGGCTTTCAGTGAATACGCTGGTAGCCTACCGCAGGGATCTTGCACAATATATAAATTTTCTGAATGACGAAGCCGGGTGTCATTTATGGTCGCAGGTCACGGAAGTTGACGTGATGAAGTATCTTTACTGGCTGAAGGACAAAGGCAGCGCTCCGGCGACACTGGCCCGAAAAGCAGCTGCGGTTCGCGGTTTTCACCGTTTTCTGTTGAGAAATCACCAGACGGATCGTGATCCGTCATACGCCATGGAAGTACCCAAGGTCGAGCAGAAGCTTCCCCAAATCCTTTCAGTGAGTGCGGTTGAAACACTGCTTGGCGCTCCGGATGAAGAGACCGAATCGGGGTGCAGGGATCGCGCGATGCTGGAATTGTTATACGCGACCGGCATGCGGGTAAGCGAACTCGTCCTGCTGGACCTCGATGATCTGAATCTGTCTATGGGTTTTGTCCGCTGCAGCACGGGCAAAGGAAGCGAACGCGTCATTCCTCTCGGCAGGCAGGCGCGTCAGACCATGAAAACCTACATAACAGAAGTACGGAAAAGAGTGAATGGTTTTCAGGATGAACAAGCGCTCTTTCTTAATCGTCAGGGACGCCGGATAACGAGACAGGGCTTCTGGAAACTTCTCAAACAGTATGCAAGGCAAACGGGAATCGGAGAATCACTGTCTCCGGAAACGCTGCGGCATTCACTGGAAGCACATATGCTTGAAAACGGAGCGGATCCCGAATCAGTGGAAGAGTTGATGGGCCGCATGGACAAACTGGCTTCTCAAAGGTACCCGCGTCCGGCGAAACAACGGCTGAAGGACGTTTATGCGCGCTTCCATCCCCGTGCCTGACAGCTTTTTGACCAAAAAAAGAAAACAAATGGAGTGGAAAGATGAAGATGAACCAGGTTGAAGACGTTATTGAAGTCGTACGGGCAATGACCCGGCAAAATCCTAAGATCGGACTGATTCTCGGATCGGGGCTGGGCGATATCGCTGAGGATATGACGCATGCTGACCGAATTCCCTATCAAACGCTGCCCCACTTTCCGGAACCGACCGTTAAAGGGCATAAAGGGCAGTTTGTGATCGGTCAATTGGAAGGACAAAATGTTATGGCGATGCAGGGACGTTATCATCACTATGAAGGTTATTCCCTTAGGCAGGTCTCCTTTCCAGTGCGCGTCATGAAGGCTCTGGGAGTCGAGAACCTGATTGTAACTAATGCTGCCGGCGGAATCAACACGGATTTTCATCCCGGGGATCTCATGCTGATTCGCGATCATATCAATATGCTTGGCGGAAGCCCGCTGATCGGACCCAATAATGAAAATGAGGGACCTCGTTTCCCCGACATGTCCGCACCCTATAATCCCGCTTTGATCGATTTGGGAAAAAGGGCAGCCTCTTCACTTGGCATCGGCATTCAGGAGGGTGTTTATCTTGCGACCCATGGCCCCCAGTATGAAACACCGGCGGAAATTCGGATGATGCGTACCCTTGGTGCGGACGCAGTCGGCATGTCGACCGTGCCGGAAGTCATTGCAGCCAACCACGCGGGCCTGAAAGTCCTCGGTATTTCGTGTATCACGAACATGGCAAGCGGTATCCTGAACAAGCCGCTTTCTCATGCCGAAGTCATCGATACGGCGAATCGCGTGAAAGAAGATTTCACAAGACTGGTGAAAAAAATTGTGCGGCATATTGGTTCCTGAGAAAACAGTTTTAACGATCTGAAAAGCTGTTTATCTCTCCACTGTTTTTTTCTTTTCTGAATCACCCCTTGTTATTTTGCGGAAAAGCAGCCGGACCCTCGGTCTGCAAAGATTCAAAGATGGTACGGGGAGAGCCTGTTTATTAACGCGATAATAGGCCGTTGAGTGATGGTATTCACATAGTGAATAGATCATAATGGTGCAACGGTTACCAATAAAAAAGAAGTATACGTCCTGCCTTGGCAGGATCTTTTTTTTTCTATTCTTTGTCCGTATAAAAGATCCGATTGTGGAAAAAATAGTGAAGATAATAGCGAGGAGGTAGATTCATGAAGGCATTTTCAGCATGTTTGATTTGCGCGGTGCTGCTTTTCACCGCGCTTGTTCCGGCAGCAGCAGCTTCTGTGCAGACCGCCGGAACACCGGCTGAGAAGGTTCAACAGGTGAAGTCGGCCATTGTCATCGAAGAGGAAACGGGAAAAGTGCTCTATCAGATGAACGCAGACAAGGAACTGCCGCCTGCAAGCATGACGAAAATAATGACGCTTTTATTGATTTTTAAGGCGCTGAGTCGGCATCAGATTTCATTGAATGAGAAGGTAACGGTCAGCGAGCATGCTGCGTCCATGGGAGGGTCGCAGGTTTTTCTTGAACCTGGGGAAACAATGACCGTTGACGAGATGCTCAAAGCGATCGCTATTGCGTCAGGAAACGATGCATCGGTGGCGATGGCCGAGTATATCAGCGGATCTGAAAAAGCGTTTGTACAGAAGATGAATCAGGAAGCGAAATCGTTGGGATTAACGCACACGACATTCCAGAATCCGACGGGACTCCCGGTGCGGGATCATTATACGAGCGCACATGATATGGCCATCATGGCCCGCGAGCTTGCCCGGTATGATCAGGTTTTTCACTATACCTCCAAATATGAGGACTACCTTCGTCAGAACACAGATAAGAAGTTTTGGCTGGTCAACACAAATAAACTGATCAAAACGTATCCGGGTGCGGACGGATTGAAAACAGGTTTTACGAATGAGGCGCAATACTGTCTCACTGCGACGGCTAAGCGAAACGGCATGAGAGTGATTGCTGTTATCATGGGCGCGCCTTCCCCAAAAGAAAGGAATAAGGAAATAGCAGGGCTGATGGACGAAGCGTTTGCCAATTATACGACTAAGCAGATACTTGGAAAAAATATAGCAGTTGCTTCAGCCAAAGTGAATAAAGGTGATCATGGCCAGGTTCCTATTGTCACCGGAAATTCTGCCGTTCTGCTCTTAAAGAAGGGGGAGAGCGCGAACGGGCTTCAGAAAAAAGTCGACATATCGCGTCCGCTTCAGGCGCCTATCAAGGCGGGAACAGTTGTTGGCTACTACACAATCAGTAAACACAATCAGGTCATCTCCAAAACGCCTTTGATTGTAAAGGAAAACATTAAAAGAGCGTCCTGGTGGCAGCTTTTTAAGCGAAGCGCCGGATCAATTTTGGTGCATTGAGTGAAAACGCGAGATTTGCTGATTGAGCACTAGTTCTGTCAGCGGGAAGGAACATTAAGAACGGGTAGAGAAAAGAACAACTAGTAAAATTGTTTCATAGCAGCTGAATGAGTTGCAGCTAAGAAATAAGGTTTGACAGGGAGAGGAGAGAGTCATATTGAGTTTACAAATTGATTTGGAAGTCAAAAACGGTGTGCTCTGTATCCGGCTCGCAGGGGAACTTGACCATCATACGGCAGATGAACTTCGGGAAAGGGTCAACGCGGTAATGGAGGAAGAAGTGGTTCATCATATCTTGCTGAATCTTGGAAGTCTGACATTTATGGACAGTTCAGGCCTCGGGGTGATTCTCGGCCGTTATAAGAAGATTGTCGGTCTTGGCGGCGAGATGGTCGTCTGCTCGATTTCGCCGGACGTTCGCCGGCTGTTTGAGTTGAGCGGAATGTTTAAAATCATCCGTCTTGAAATGGATGAAGAATATGCTCTGCATACCCTGGGGGTGGCATGAATGAAAAACGAGATGTCGCTTTCTTTTTCAGCAGTCAGTGAAAATGAATCCTTTGCCCGTGTGACGGTGGCAGCTTTCGTGGCCCAGCTTGATCCGACTTTGGACGAGCTGACGGAAATCAAGACGGTTGTATCGGAAGCGGTCACAAACTGCATTATTCATGGCTATGAAAACAGCGGAAAAGGTCTGGTGAAAATTACTGCTCAGCTTGAAGACGGGACCGTCAGATTAAGCGTTCATGACGACGGGGTCGGGATAAAGGATGTTGAGCAGGCCAAGCAGCCGCTCTTTACAACGAAGCCGGAACTGGAAAGGTCAGGAATGGGATTTACGATTATGGAAAATTTCATGGATCATGTGGCGGTGGAAACAGAGGAAGGAAAGGGAACGACCCTTATCATGACGAAGGAAATTATCCATAATAAAGCGGTTTGCAAGTAGGGAGACATGCTTATGGAGCTTGATCGGAAAATTGGAGCGAAGGAGCCGTTGCTGGACGACGGAGAAGTTAAGACACTGATTAAGCGCAGCCAGTCGGGAGATCATGAGGCACGCGATCAGCTTGTGAAGAGGAATATGAGACTCGTCTGGTCGGTCGTTCAGCGGTTTATCAACCGGGGTTACGAACCGGATGACCTGTTTCAGATCGGCTGTATCGGGCTGCTGAAGTCGGTCGACAAATTCGATCTATCTTTTGATGTCAAGTTCTCGACTTATGCGGTACCGATGATCATCGGCGAAATTCAGCGTTTCATAAGAGATGACGGTGTGGTTAAGGTCAGTCGTTCGCTGAAGGAAACCGGGATCAAAGTCAGAAAAAAACGTGACGAATTATCGAAGAAGCTTGGCCGGAATCCGACGATCGGTGAGCTGTCCGATGCGCTCGATCTATCTCCTGAAGACATTGTGCTTTCTCAGGAAGCGATCCGGGCGCCTTCATCCATTCATGAAACAGTCTTCGAAAATGACGGTGATCCGATTACTATTCTAGATCAGATTTCAGATGCAGAAAGCGGAAAGTGGTTTGATAAGATGGTGATCCGGGAAGCGGTGGAACATCTTGATGAACGGGAAAAGCTGATCGTATATCTCCGTTATTATAAAGATCAGACACAGACAGAGGTCGCTGCGCGTCTCGGAATTTCCCAGGTTCAGGTTTCCCGGCTTGAAAAAAAAATACTTGAGGAAATCAAAAGTCAGATGGCTGAATAGCCATTCATCTTTTCAAAAGTTATCCGGCCTCAAAAAGGGGCCGGATTTTTTAGCTTTTTTTGAACGGTGATTCAAAATCACTTAAAAAAATTCTTGGTTGATTAATTTAGATGGCCTGCATATTTTTCAGCATCTGTCAGATACTAAATCTCAGCAGTTCCAGAAAGGAGCTTGATGAGTCTATGCTAAATGATCCGAAAAATTACAGCGAGAATATTAAACCCTTTCAACCAAAAATTCCATATTTCATGAATTGCCTGAAGGCCTTTCTTGTCGGCGGGTTTATTTGTCTCGCGGGCCAATGTTTCCAAACTTTGTATATCTCTTTATTTCATTTTACAAAACAAACGGCCGGCGATCCGACCGCTGCCACGCTCATTCTCATTTCTTCGTTGATGACCGGATTCGGCTTCTACGATAAACTTGCCCGCTTTGGCGGGGCGGGCTCGATCGTGCCGGTCACTGGATTTGCCAATTCAATAACCAGTGCGGCCTTAGAACACAAAAATGAAGGTGTCGTTCTCGGAATTGCAACCAATCTCTTTTCACTTGCCGGTGCCGTGATTGTCTTCGGGGTTGTTTCTGCGGCCGTACTGGGCATGATACGTCTCTTTATTGAGCAGATTTTTTAAAGAGGAGGGAATGCCGGTGAGCAAGGTAAGAAAACAGACATGGCGATTTGATCATCCGATTTATCTAGCCGCTACCGGAACGGCGGTCGGGCCGTTAGAGGCGCGCGGCCCGCTTTCCGGAAATTTTGATAAGGCCTATAACTCGCTGAATTGCGGAGAGAAAGATTGGATTGAAGCAGAACGGGCTCTGATGCGCCGGGCGATCTCATATTGTCTCGCCAAAGCGGGAAAGCAAGAAGGAGACATGGATCTTTTTCTTGCGGGGGATCTCACGGATCAGACGGTTACATCCAATTTTATCGCCAAGGAGAACCGTGTTCCGTTTATCGGTATGTTTGGTGCCTGTTCAACGTCCATGGAGACACTGGCTGCCGGGGCGCAGCTGGTTGACAGCGGATATGCGGATAATGTTCTGTGCGCGGTCAGCAGCCATAACGCCACGGCGGAGCGCCAGTTCCGTAATCCAACAGAATACGGCGGACCTCTGAATCTGACCCAAACCTTTACGGTGACCGGAGCCGGAGCGGCCATCGTGACGAAGGAACGGGGTAAGGTCAGGGTATGCGAGGCAACGATCGGGAGAGTGATTGATTGGGGAATCGGGGATCCGAACAACTTGGGTTCTGCGATGGCCCCAGCAGCCGCTGACACCATCTGGACCCATTTTCAAGATACGGGCCGGGTGCCTGATGACTACGACCTGATCGTGACAGGGGATCTCTCAAGCGTTGGCACCCCTATTCTGAAAGAATTGCTGATCGAGAAAGGGCTTGACATCTCCAACGTTCATCAGGATTGCGGGCTCATGATCTATAGTTCGGACCAGCCGGTCGGTGCGGGAGGAAGCGGATGCGCCTGTTCCGCGGTAGTTACGTACGGCTATCTGTACAAAAGGCTGGCGGAAGGTTCATTGAAAAGGGTTTTGGTCGTGGCAACCGGCGCGCTCCTGAATAAAGCGACACCAAAACAGAAAGACACAATCCCGTGCATTGCCCACGGTGTCGTTCTAGAGACAGCGAAGGAGGGAGATCAATGATTTTTCTCTACGCTTTTCTCGTCGGCGGGGCAATATGCGTGGTCGGACAATTGCTTATGGATCTTTTCAAACTTTCACCTGTACATGTCGTTGTTTCATTTGTCGTTCTTGGCGCTCTGCTTGACGCGTTCGGTCTCTACGATAAACTGATCGCGTTTGCCGGCGCAGGTGCGACGATTCCCATTACCAGTTTCGGCCACTCTCTCCTTCATGGTGCGATGTCAGAGGGGCATGAGCATGGTTATCTCGGGGTTGCGATCGGCATTTTTAAGCTGACCTCCTCCGGCATTACCTCGGCCATTCTGTTCGGCTTTCTTGTCGCACTCTTCTTCAAGCCTAAAGGGTAATCAGAAAGTAACTAGAAGGAAGGCGGAGGCTATGCAAAAGCAAGAGGAAAAAACACCGATCAGTGCCGATATCAGAGAAAATTCCGAAAAAATGCGGCAAATTCTTGATTTTGGTCCGGCCAATTTTGATATGGGGGAACGCAGCATCCGGCTGCTTGGACAGGAAAGCAAGATTTACTATACAAACAGCCTGATGGACACAAGCATACTGGTAGTTATGATGCGCGAGTTCATGCGTTTTTCAAACGATAATGAACACACTTCCGATGTTTTCCAGGAAATTAAACAGCATCTTGTTCATGAACAGGTCGAGGAGATCACCACGCTTAATGATGTGGTTGATAAAATGCTTACCGGCCGGATCGTTTTGTTGGTGGACGGTGAAACAACCGGATTTTCGATCGACCTTCGCCACTATCCCGGGCGTCAGCCTCAGGAACCTGAAGTCGAAAAAGTTGTGCGCGGATCAAAAGACGGATTTACGGAAAACATTATTGAAAATTCCGGCTTGATCCGTCGTCGCATTCGTGATCCTCACTTCCGCAGTGAACTGGTTCAGGTCGGTGAACGATCGAAAACCGATGTAAGTCTGTGCTACATAAAGGATTTAGCCAATCCAGAATTGATTAAAACGTTAAAAAAAGAGCTTAAGTCTATCAAAATTGACGGGATACCTATGGCGGACAACGCAGTTGAAGAATTTGTCCTTAAACAGGGCTGGAATCCATTCCCGCTTGCACGCTATACCGGGCGTCCGGATGTAGCTGCTGCACACATTTTAGAAGGACATGTCGTCATGATCACAGACACTTCCCCCAGTGCCATGATTTTGCCCACAACATTCTTCCATCATATACAACATGCTGAGGAATACCGTCAGGTAACGATATCGGGCGCGTATGAGCGGTGGGCACGTTTTATTGCTATATTCGCTTCTATTTTCTTGGTCCCTCTCTGGCTTTTACTTGTACAGGATCATCTTCTGCCATCTCAGCTGAGTTTTATCGGACCGGACAAAAAAAATTTCCACATTCCGCTGCTCATTCAAATTCTTATTGCGGAGGTAGGTATCGAAACGTTGCGGATGGCCGCGATACATGTACCGACTCCTCTTTCGACGGCTCTTGGCCTAATAGCGGCTGTCCTGATCGGGCAGATTGCCATTGAAGTGGGTGTCTTCGTACCGGAAGTCATTCTTTACACTTCCGTTTCAGCAGTCGGCGGATTTGCAACACCGAGCTATGACCTCCAGCTGGCCAATAAGATTGTCAGAGTCGTGCTGATTTTGACGGTTGCCTTTTTTCATGTGCCCGGATTCATGATTGTGACCACTTTGACAATCATCTATCTTTCACATGTCAAAAACCTGAATACACCCTATTTATGGCCGTTTATTCCCTTTAATCCGACCGGTCTCTACAATATCCTGATCCGCCGAGCGATGCCGACATCCGTGCTTCGTCCAAGTATTGTCCGTCCGCTGGATAAGTACCGTCAACCTGTTAAAAGCAAGTCGAATTAAAACTTGTCTTTGTTCCCTGATCATGATACACTTACACTAAATTTCACACGATCTCATCCTTTGAACAGATAAGAGGAGCAAGGCGAATGAGTACGGAATGGGAGCCCAGGGAGCAGCGATCATTCCGGAAAGGTCAACTTGCCGAAGCGCCTGTTTTCCTAAAAGCAGGCTGCTGGGCTGCCGCCAAACAGGCTGCAGACTGTCACTGCGGATAAAATAATGAAGCGGTGGAGCACTTTTCGAGCGAACGGATACGACACGGCCTGTATACTTCGCTATGCAGGTCTATTTGTTTGGTGCGAAAGCCTCTGATCAAAAAGAGCGATGGAACGGGATATAGCGGAAGTGCGTCGGCATGGATGGAAGGGGAGATTTTTTTGTACGGGACACAAACGATCGGAAAAGACGGTCATCTTTATATTGGCGGAATAGATACCGTCCGGCTTGCCGAAGAGTTCGGGACGCCGCTTTATGTTTATGATACAGCTCTGATGAAACAAAAAATCAGGTCATTTAAGGAGGCCTTCTCCAAGCACACCGCTTTGAGCTGGCAGATTGCTTATGCAAGCAAAGCCTTTTCGACTCTTGCGATGATCCAGCTTGCGGGTGATTTCGGCCTTTCATTGGATGTTGTGTCCGGCGGTGAACTTTATACCGCTCTGAAAGCGGGATTTCCGGCAGAACGTATTCACTTTCACGGCAATAACAAGTCTAAGGATGAACTGGCAATGGCTCTGGATGCGAAAATAGGTGCAGTCATTGTTGATAACTTTTCAGAATTGAATGTACTTGATCAGATGTGTGCCGAAAGAGGGCAGAATATGGAGATTCTACTGAGGATCACGCCCGGAGTTGAGGCACATACCCACGAATTTATTATGACCGGGCATGATGATACAAAGTTCGGGTTCAATCTGGATAATGGAATGGCCGAGAGAGCAGTCCTTTTGGCCTTGAGGTCTGAACATCTCGCACTGAAGGGCCTTCACTGCCATATTGGTTCGCAAATTTTCGAGACAGAGGGTTTTGTCAGGGCAATCCGAGCGATCTTCAGCCATATGAATGTGTGGACGCGCAAAATGAATTTCCACATGAAGGTGCTGAACGTCGGTGGAGGTTTCGGAATCAAGTATACCGGCAGCGATCATCCGCTTCCGATCGGCCGGTTCATTGATGCTATCGTTGATACGATTGAGGATGAATGTGCACGGCATTCTCTGAGCGTTCCGGAAGTATGGATCGAACCCGGCCGGTCCATCGTTGGCGAAGCGGGAACAACACTGTATACCTTGGGTTCGTCAAAAGATATTCCAGGTATCCGAAAATATATAGCCGTTGACGGGGGAATGGCCGATAATATTCGTCCCGCCCTGTATCAGGCGAACTATGAAGCTATTTGTGCGAACCGTGCCAATGAACCGGCAGATCAGAGTGTGACGATTGCCGGAAAATGCTGTGAAACGGGTGATGTTCTGATTAAGGATGCGCTTGTTCCTGAATCCTTCAAAAGCGGGGATCTTCTGGCTGTTCTCTGTACAGGGGCTTACGGCTACTCCATGGCCAGCCACTATAACAGGCTTCCGAATCCGGCGGTCGTTTTTGTGGAAGACGGGGAAGCATCTATTGTCGTGCGCAGGGAGACCTATGAAGATCTGATTCGGCATGATGTGCCGCTGAAGACATTCTCATCACGTGAATGATTCAGTCTGCGTATTGCGCAATTTCGGCTCTCCGTATTTATATGGATGCACTTTTCACAGCTTTTGGTTATAATATAGAGCGTGATATCTTTTTAAAGTAAAGGTTCACGTGTGGAAAATTCATTATCTCGTGGTAATGAGGGGTCAAAAATGCTGATTCGTTACAAAAAGAGTTATGAAAAGATAGCTATGGGTTTGCTGTCTTTTGTCCCGTCGGAGAAAGAGATAAAGGTGCTTCTGCAGACAATAAGGAAGTATGAAGAAGATGAAAAATGGCAGCTATTTTTATGGAAAAACGGGGATGACATCATCGGCGTGGTCGGCATTCATTTTAAAAACGATCATGAAGCGGAGATTGAGCATATCAGTGTCAACCCGTCGTACCGTGCGCAGGGCGTCGGTAGGGCCATTATTCTTGCACTTGGCACGGCGCTTGGCGAAGACGTGCGAGTTGTACCGTCAGCGGCAATAAAATCTTATTTTGAAAATTGTTTTCGCGAAGAAGAAAAAGAAACCAAAGATTGACTGGTTTCTTTTTTCATTTGATAATCTGGAAAATGAATGATTCAGCGAACGTGTTTTGTTGTGCATTCTATCGGTGTTTTTAAAAATAGCGATGCCGAAGTTTTTTTGCAAGTTTCGTCAGTTAAGTGAAGGATGCGTCACTGCTGAGACGGTCTGAACGGCGAAGATCGGCTGTGATTGATTGCGCAGCGGATTCACGGAATAGATGCACTGTGCTATGATATTGGCATCAAGAATGGAATCAGAGGGATGAAGTTTGGAATACACAGTGAAAATTGATGCTTTCGAGGGTCCTCTTGATTTGCTTCTGCATTTAATCAAGAAACTGGAGATCGATATTTATGATATTCCGGTTGCGGAGATCACCGATCAGTATCTGGATTTTATTCATCAGATGCAAAGGCTCGAACTGGATATTGCTAGTGAGTATCTGGTGATGGCCGCGACACTCATTGCGATGAAAAGCCGAATGCTGCTTCCCAAACCTGAATTGCCTGATGAAGATGCGGACGAATCCTATGAGGATCCGGAAGAAACTCGCGAGGCACTGATGCAGCAGCTGATTGACTACCGGCGTTATAAAGAGGCGGCAGAAGAATTGAGGACAAATGAAACGGAGCGGATGCAGCTCTTTTCGAAACTTCCGAGTGATCTGAGCCGTTACGCCAGTAATGATACAACACCGATCCCCGTATCCGGACGGGCAACGATTCACGATATGCTGAAGGCATTTCAAAGGATGATGATCAGAAAAAGACTGGAAGCACCCCTTGATACGAAAATTGCCCGGCAGGTCCTGCCAATCGGACGTCAAATGAATGAAATGATCGGCACTCTGAGGCGCGCCGGCCGTCCTGTCAGTTTTGATTCCTTTTTCCAGTATCGGGATCGGACAAGCGTCGTTGTTACCTTTCTTGCTCTATTGGAGCTGATGAAAAAAAATGTGATTTATTGTATCCAGAAAACAAATTTTGCCGATATTATGATCGGGCTTGGGGAAGGAGCTGATGAGTTTGAAGCAGGCACAGATGCGTTCAATTATTGAAGGTCTTCTCTACCTGACCGGTGAGGAAGGTCTTATGGTTGATCAGATCAAAGGGGTCATTCCGGATTGTTCCGAACATGAAATCAGAAACATGGTTGAGAAAATGAAGAAGGATAATCTGGATAATGAGTCTTCCGGCCTGATGATTGTTGACCTTCCTGGCGGCTACCGGCTGACAACAAAGCCTTTTATGGCGGCATATGCCGAAAAATTCACGGCCATTCCAAAAACAGCACCGCTTTCTCAGGCTGCACTGGAGACCGTTGCGATTATCGCTTATAAGCAGCCCATTTCCCGGATCGCCATTGAGGAGGTACGGGGTGTCAAGTCGGAGAGGGCCATCCAAACGCTAATGACAAAGGGTTTAATTAAGGAGGTAGGGCGTGCAGAGGGGACAGGACGAGCAATTCTTTACGGAATTACATCCGTTTTTCTGGATTATTTCGGACTGCACACACTCGATGAACTGCCGCCGCTGCTGGACGCGGCAATCCATCCGAACGAGCAGCTTGACGCTTTTGACCTTTTTTACGATAAATATAAAGAGACAGTGAAAGATTTATAATGCTCCGTACTTTGAAAGAATGTGAGAAGGTTCTGTTCCTCATTGACTCGATCTTTTCAGCGGCCTTGTACAGATAATAGGTCTGCATCCCCGATTCCGTTCAAGTTTTCCGGCCTCTGCTCCGCTTTTCCTCCTTTTCCGCATCATCTGTTTCAGGCCTGCTCTTTCTAAAACAAACAAAAAAAGATTAACTCATAATCTACCTGTCCAGGCATAAGCTTGTATTAACATCAGGACAGGGGATGGGTGTCATGAGGGTCACATTGAAAAAAGCGGCCTGTGTTTTCTTATGTACGGCAATCTGTTTTTCTATTCTCCCTGGACAGGCCTTCGGAGCGGGACCGGGGGTCTCCGCACAGGCGGCCGTGTTGATGGATCGTTCATCAGGGCGCATTTTATATGAAAAAAACGGTACTGAAGAACTTCCGATCGCAAGTATCACAAAAGTCATGACCGCAGTCCTTGCCATTGAATCGGGGAAAATGAACCAAATGGTGACGATAAGCGATCAAGCGATCAAAGCCGGAGGATCCTCAATCTATCTTAAGCCCGGGGAAAAGATCAGGCTCGCAGATCTGGTCTACGGACTGATGCTTCGCTCAGGAAACGATGCCGCCGTGGCTATAGCCGAGGCAGTTGCGCAAAGCGAAGCCGGTTTTGTGTTCCTGATGAATGAGAAAGCCAGGCTGCTCGGTATGACGGATACACATTTTACGAACTCGAACGGGCTCGATAATCCCGATCATTATTCAACAGCGGACGATATGGCTATTCTTACTCAATATGCGATGAGTCACGCCCTTTTTCGTAAAATCGTTCAAACCAAAGTCTATAAGGCATCCGCAACAAACAAGGAGGGCGTCCGCCTCTGGCGGAATAAAAATAAAATGCTCACCCAATATCCGTTTTCGACAGGCGGGAAAACGGGATTTACAAGAACGGCCGGACGCACACTGATTTCCACCGCTTCAAAGAATCAGCTTGATTTGATTGCCGTGACGCTAAATGACGGCAATGATTGGCTGGATCACAAAAATCTGTTTGAATGGGCGTTTTCTGTATATCAGCAGACAGAAGTGGTAAGAAAAGGGAAATTCGAGGCAAATGCGGATCCTTTTTATCGCGGACATCTCTATGCTTCAAGGTCACTTTTCCTTCCGCTTACCAAAGACGAGCAAAGAAGCTTTACCAAAAAACTGATTCTGATCAGACCGCCGGTACAAAATAAAAATTGGACGCCTCCGTCACCGGCGGGGCGTGTCGTGATCCTGCTCGGAAACCGCGAAATTGCCGAAGTTCCCCTTTTCTACGAAAAAGCCAAAGAGAAAACCAAGGGATTATGGCCCCTTTTCGCAGATTTTTTTAAGGCGGAGTTTACAGGGAGTGAGTTGCCATGATTAATGTGATATGGGTGGCTCTGTTCGTCATTGGCATGGTGTACGCGGCGTTTCACGGGACGATGAACTCGGTCAATCAGGCCGTTTTTCAATCTGCTTCAGACGCGGTAGCGATCTGTATCGGGCTGATCAGCGTGCTTATTTTCTGGCTCGGCTTAATGAAGATTGCGGAAAAATCGGGACTGCTGGAAAAATTAAGCCGCTTATTTAAACCGGTCATGAGGCTGCTCTTTCCCGAGGTGCCTGCCGACCATCCGGCTATGGGCTACATTCTATCGAACACGATTGCTAATCTGTTCGGACTTGGAAACGCGGCGACACCGATGGGGATCAAGGCGATGAAGGAGCTGAAAAAATTAAACGGGGGAAGTACGAAGCCAAGCCGTTCGATGATTACGCTGCTTGCTCTGAATACATCCGGCCTGACCCTTGTCCCGGCGACTGTCATCGCGATCAGGATGAAGTACGGGTCCGCTTCCCCGACAGATATTGTCGGACCGACACTGCTGGCAACATTGTGTACCACACTGTCGGCCATCCTGATCGACCGGTTCTTCTATCATCGTCGCAAGCGAAGGGAGAGGAAGTAATTGGCCTCAGTGACCGCACTTTCCATCTGGCTGATCCCGTCTCTCATCGGGATGATTCTTTTATACGGGACCTTTAAGCGGATTCCATCATACGAGGCTTTTGTGGAGGGAGGAAAAGAAGGTTTCTCTCTTGCCGTCTCAATCATGCCGTTTCTGGTCGGCATGCTGACAGCGATCGCTGTATTTCGGTCATCCGGAGCGATGGATGCCCTGATTCGTTCAATCGGACCTTTACTCTCGGCCATCGGTATGCCTCCCGAAGTCGTTCCGCTGGCGATACTGCGCCCGATTTCAGGAACCGGTGCACTTGGCTTGATGAGTGATCTGATTAAAACGTACGGACCGGATTCTTTTATCGGGCGGCTGGCGTCGGTCATGCAGGGAAGTACGGACACGACTTTTTATGTAGTAACGGTTTATTTCGGCGCGGTGGGCGTTCAAAAGATCGGAGATGCCCTTAAGGTCGGACTTCTTGCTGATGCAATAGGTGTGATCTGCTCCGTCCTGATTGTCACGCTCGTCTTCGGAAAGTAAATGAACTCGAACGCTCCACTCAACAACATATTCTAAAGTAAATACGGTCCAAAAGAGTGAACAAAGATTGAAACTTGAGAAAAGTTTCCGCCGGCGTTATGATATTGCTGAGGTGAAATGATGGAACGATTGCAGAAAGTGATTGCTCAGTCAGGCGCTGCGTCAAGAAGAAAGGCGGAACAGTTGATTGCAGCCGGCCGAGTCAAGCTCAACGGGCAAACAGTGACGGTACTTGGAACGAAAGTATCGGCCAGCGATGAAATTACGATAGACGGGATTCCCATTGATAAAGAAGAACTCGTCTATTTCTTGCTTTACAAACCGACAGGCGTTATTTCGAGTGTGAAAGACGACCGGAACAGAACTACGGTCGTCGACTTTTTTAAACAGGTTCCGCAGCGGCTGTTTCCCGTCGGCCGTCTCGACTATGACACGTCCGGCGCCATACTGCTGACGAATGATGGAACATTAGCCAACAAACTGATGCATCCCAGCTTTGAAATAGACAAAACATACATAGCAAGAGTCAGTCCGGTCCCAACGGCCGAACAATTGCGTTTATTGGTTTCAGGCGTACTTCTTGAGGACGGCATGACGGCGAAGGCCAAAGTACAAATGGTAACAAGTGACCGGGAAAAAGGATCGGCTTCGGTACGGCTGACGATTCACGAAGGGCGCAATCGTCAGGTGCGCCGAATGTTTTCTGCGTTGGACATCACAGTCAAAAAATTAAAAAGAGAGCGTTATGGGTTTCTGAGTTTGGACGGGCTTCACCCTGGGGATGGAAGGCCGCTGAAGCCGCATGAAATCAAAACGCTGTACCATCTGGTCAATACGAAGCAGCAGCCTCTGTAGACTGTCTGCCGCTTGTTTTTTTCTTTTTTTGCGAACAGATGCATTTTTTTCGGCTTGATTTAAAAGAATATGAAACAGTAGAAGAAACTATTTGGTCCGGAAGGCTGTTTTTTTTAATGAAATTGTTTAAAATAAGACATAGGATTGACACATATAAAAATTAATAACGGATTTTTCCGGTACTTCAGGAGTAGGCAGCTTTTCAAGTGCAGGTTCGCTGAAAAAATGGCACTTTGATCAGCATCGTCTTATTGAATTTAATGCTTGTCCGATACATGCATGTGAAATAGAGATGCGGTGAACAGCCTTTTTGATTCATTAGCTTTTTGGCGGCCACAGTAATATAGAGACTAAAGAGCACGGTTGACGGAACAAGGGAGGATCATGGGATGGAAGAGAAGAAAGCGGCGATTTTAGTCGTTGACGATGAGGAAAGAATACGCAAACTTTTAAAAATGTATCTTGAAAGGGAAGGTTATCAGATTGATGAAGCCGGCGACGGTGAACTTGCCTTGAAATCAGCCCTGGACAAAGATTACGACTTAATTATTCTTGACCTTATGCTGCCGGGTATGGACGGTATCGAGGTTTGCGAAAAGCTTCGTGAATCCAAGGCGACACCGGTGATCATGCTTACCGCGAAGGGTGAAGAAGCCAACCGCGTCCAGGGTTTTGAGGTGGGTTCCGATGACTATATTGTGAAGCCTTTCAGCCCCCGGGAAGTTGTACTCAGGGTAAAGGCTCTTTTGCGGCGCTCGTCCAAGACAAAATTTTTTGAAACGGACACAACGGCGAAAAACATCATTGTTTTTCCTCACCTGATGATTGATCACGATGCGCATCGTGTGAAGGTTGATAATCAGGAGGTCAATCTGACACCAAAGGAATATGAGCTTTTGTATTATCTGTCGCAAAATCCCGACAAAGTTTTCTCACGGGAACAGCTGCTTAAAGATGTCTGGAATTATGAGTTCTTCGGGGATTTGAGGACCGTAGATACGCACGTCAAGCGTTTGAGGGAAAAACTAAACCATATATCCGAGGAAGCGGCGAACATGATTGTGACCGTATGGGGTGTCGGCTATAAAATCGAGGTAGAGACAGAGGGATGATCTGGCGAAGCATTATTGGAAAATTATGGGCGACAATCATTGCGCTTGTAACCATTGTCCTGCTTTTTCTGACGATTCTTCTGCTTCAGCTTTTTGAGAATAATAACCTATTGCAAGCCGAACTTCAATTGGAAAAAATAGGAAATAAAATTGTGCAGATCGTGGAAAAATCAAACGGCGGTTCGGCGGCGTGGTCATCGATTTCGGACATTGTCGATGTCTACTCGGCTGGAAGTGCGGTAATCTCCGGCAACAGTTACTGGCATTCTCCTGAGGCTGACGGTCTTCCGAATTTGAGCCGCCGTTTTTTGGAATCGGATACAGTTCTCAAAAAAGCACTTAACGGCAACCAGCGTGTAGCCAGGCAAAGCAGTTTCACAGTTAGCGTTAATGGCCGTGAAACGAGCGAACGGCTGATGATTGTCGGAGTCCCGCTTCAGATGAAGTCCGGAGCCCGGGGGGCTGTCTACGTCTTTCAGCCGCTGCAGGTTGCTCAGAATACTATGAATCAATCAGATAAGCTGATTTATATCAGTGTGGGTATTGCGATTATTTTAACCACTTTCTTTGCATTCTTTCTTTCAACACGAATTGGTGCGCCGCTCAGAAAAATGCGAACAGCAGCTCTTCAGGTCGCACTTGGGAACTTTGACATCAATGTTCCGGTCGTAACGCGTGACGAAGTCGGCGAACTTGCCGTTGCTTTCAATAATATGAGAAAAAAACTGAAGACCAATATGACGGCACTGAATCAGGAGAAGGAGCAGCTGTCCGGAATTGTAAATAATATGGCGGACGGCGTTCTGATGCTTGATGATCAGGGCAGGATTCTGACGAGCAATCCGCCGGCCGACCGTTTTCTCCGCTCATGGAACTTCGAACAGAGTGCTGAGACAGACAACACGACGCAGGCACCGGATGTCCTGACCAACTTGTTTCAGGAAGTGGCCGCAGAAGGCAGGCAGAAAATTCATGAGGTGAGCTCGCAAGGCTATTTCTGGGTGGTGATCATGACACCGCTCTATGATCAGGACAGAGTGCGCGGGGCAGTTGCCGTGCTTCGCGACATGACTGAAGAACGCCACATCGATCAAATGAAAACAGGGTTTATTGCCAATGTCAGCCATGAACTGCGCACGCCGATTGCCATGATGCAAGGATACAGCGAAGCGATCATTGATGATATCGCCCAGACGGAACAGGAAAAAAAAGATATGGCGCAGATTATTCTGGATGAATCAAAGCGGATGGGACGTCTCGTAAGCGAACTTCTGGATCTCGCCAAACTTGAGGCCGGACACTTTCAGCTCGATAAGAAAGAAGTTCCGCTTGCCGATTTTCTCGGCCACGCAGTGTATAAGTTCAACAATCTGGCCAAAGAAACGGGAATCAGCCTGAATATGGAGACGAAGATTAGCGAGAGTATGCGTTTTGAGCTTGATCCCGACCGTATTGAACAAGTCTTAACCAACTTAATCGATAACGCAATCCGGCATACGAAAAAGGGCGGGGCGGTTAACGTCGGTGTCAGTCTGGAAGAGGAACAGGTGGTTGTTCGTGTGCGGGATACAGGGACAGGCATTTCTAAAAAGGATCTTCCTTTTGTTTTCGAACGCTTCTACAAAGAAGATAAAGCGAGAACGAGAGGAAAGTCCGGAACCGGACTGGGACTTTCGATTGCGAAACATATTATTGAGGCACACGGTGGCGAGATCAGTGTGAACAGCAGGAAGGGGGAGGGAACGACTTTTCGTTTTACCCTTCCTTTCACGCAAAATGTCTTATCCTGAATCGCCATCTCCGGAGTTTCCAGTCATAAGGCTGGTTCTTTCGAAAAACCTTGGTTCGCACCCACTTTTTTAAATCCGTCTCTTGACAGATCGCGTTTCATTGATTATGATTAGGTCGTAAATAAAATGTAAGGGTTTTCATGTCGGTTCGATGCTAGTTATAATTGAACGTATAAGGTTTTCGTAAAACGTTCAACGGATAGAATTGTAGTTGTCTGTTGTTGTGTGTTTTATTAGTGAATTTTGCGGACGTTTGCAAAGAGTCAATCAGTTTTAACTTGTCGACAAGTATACAAATTGATTAAAAGATCGCTGTTTGAATGGGGTGTTGTAAATGGAAATAGGCATGATCGGTTTAGGAAAAATGGGGCAGAATCTGACTTTGAATATGTCTGAACATGGTTTTCATGTTAAAGCCTTCGACATTTCCGAGCAAGCCGTTCATCAATTAAAAGACAAAGAAAATGTTGCCTGTTTTATTAAATTGGATGAATTGATTCGTCACTTAAAGAAACCCAGAGTTCTCTGGCTTATGGTACCGGCCGGAAAACCGACGGAAGAAACGGTAAAAAAGCTCCTGAGTTGCCTTGACGAAGGTGATATTGTTTTGGACGGCGGCAATTCAAAGTACACAGACTCAATTAAGAACTATAAGCTGTTTCAGCAGATCGGCGTATCTTTTTTGGATGTCGGGACTTCAGGCGGTATGGAGGGAGCAAGAAAAGGTGCGTGTCTGATGGTGGGCGGCGATAGGAAAACATTTGATTTTGTCGAGCCTTTGTTCAAAGCTGTCACCGTTCCGGATGGCTATTTATATACAGGGGAATCCGGGAGCGGCCATTTCCTGAAAATGGTTCACAACGGCATTGAATACGGTATGATGGAATCCCTGGCGGAGGGTTTCGAAGTTCTGGATAAAAGCCGGTTCAACTTTGACAATCAGGCGGTCGCGAAAGTCTGGAACCATGGTTCTGTCATCAGGAGCTGGCTCGTTGAATTACTGGAAGATGCTTTTTCCAAAGATAACAACCTTGAACATATCAGCGGTGTAATGGAATCGTCAGGGGAAGGGCAGTGGACGGTTGAGACGGCGATTGATCTGAAAGCGTCCACACCGGTGATCGCTCTTGCGTTGATTATGCGTTACCGCTCGCTTGAAAGCGATACGTTTACCGGTAAAGTTGTTGCGGCTTTGCGAAATGAATTTGGCGGCCATCCGGTTGTCAAAATTTAATGGACAGATTTTTTAGAGAGCTCACATCACAATTTCATTATTAAGCAGATGGAGGGATTTCGAATGGATAACAATCTGAAAGTGAAAATCTACGCGGACGGTGCCGTGCTGAGCGACATGCTCTCCGCCTATCAGTCCGGTTTTGTCTCGGGCTTCACGACCAATCCGAGCCTGATGAAGAAGGCGGGCGTCACAGACTATGTCGCCTTCGCCCAGGAAGTGGTTGAAGAGATTCCTGATCTGCCGCTGTCCTTTGAAGTGTTCGCGGACGATTTCGAGACGATGGAAAAAGAGGCGGAGAAAATCCATTCCTTCGGCCCGAATGTCTTCATCAAGATTCCGATCACGAACACGAAGGGCGAATCGTCCATCCCACTGATCCGCAAGCTGGAAGCCAAAGGCTATTCACTGAATGTAACGGCGATTCTAACGACGGAGCAGGTCGAGGCGACGGTCGAGGCACTGAACCCGGAAGTGGAGAACATTGTCTCCGTCTTTGCCGGCCGGATCGCCGACACAGGGCGCGACCCGATTCCGTACATGAAAAAATCCGTCGCGATCTGCCGGTCGAAAAAAGGCGCAAACCTGCTCTGGGCCAGCTCGCGCGAACTGTTCAACGTCTATGAGGCGGACCGGCTCGGCGTCGACATCATCACCTGCACGCCGGAAATTGTCGGGAAACTGAAGAAAGTCGGCAAGCCGCTCGAGCAGGTGTCGCTCGACACGGTCAAAGGCTTCAATAAAGACATTCAGGCGCTTGGCTATTCGATTCTGTAATTTTATTAAAATTTTTTCTAAAATCCAGCTGTTTCCTTCTTATTTTGAAAGTGCAGCCGCACGCTTGATCTTTTAAAAATAGATTGTTTCCAGGTGTCTTTTTCCGAAAAACAAGTGAATTTTTGGTGGAAATGCTTACATCATACGTAAATTTACTGTATTATGTAACATGTACCCTCGAATGCTTATTCAGGCTTATTGTTAAAAAAAACCGCTTTCGACGGTAAATGTACACAGGTGTTGTTCCATCTGCAGAGCATCCCCCTGAATTCATTTGAAATAGGAGACCTGATCATGCAATTTCCCCCACTATGGATGAAAGGCGCTTCTCTAGGAGAGCGTATCGCCAATGTTCTTAGACTGCGGATTGTCAGTGGCGAGATTAAACCGGGCAGTATTTTGTCTGAAAACAAGATCGCCAAAGACTTTGGAACCAGCAGGTCGCCGGTCCGCGATGCGATGAAGGCGCTGTCTGCCGACGGGCTGATTAATCTGGAACGGATGGGGGCGGTTGTGTTAGGCCTTGATTTGAAGGATATACAGGAATTATATGATGTACGCTATCTCATCGAAAGTTTCGCCCAACAGCGAATTCCGGAGCAAAATCTTGAGAATCTTGTATTGACGCTGAATCAGATTGTCGATCAAATGGAACTGGCGCTCAAGTATCAGAATCAAAGCGAGTTTGCCTATCAGGATCTGACATTCCATGAAACGATCATTATCAAGACCAATCACATGCGAATATTGAATCTTTGGAACGGCCTTCGGCATCTTGTGATGGCGGTTATTCTCGTGACGACGGAAGAGGTGTTTTCACACGGAGATGATCACGTCGAATGGGTGATCGAAAAACATCGAAAGATCATAAGAGGGTTGCAGACGAAACAGCAGGCCGCCATCGAAAAATCGGTTCAAGAGTACTTCTCCGATTCAAAACAGACTCTAAACAAGGCTTTTCCGCCGAGTGAGTAAATAGAGAAGCACGCATAAAAATGGTTTTTAATGCAAAGGGCTTATTTGAAACAAAAAAAGTTGTCGACAAGTAGACAAAAGAGAAGAAAGGTCTAAAATTCATCATTTATGAAACCGCTGTCATTAATAACAATTACGTAAGCGCTTTACTTTTGGGGCTTGCAAAAGACGGCAGGGTTTCGTGCATTGACTTATAAATCAATCTTTTTTCATCATCTGAATGAAATGAGCAGACATTTTACTAAGTATAAATTCATAAAAAAGGGTGTTTACGATGAAAAAATCTTATATGATCGGTGTCGATATTGGAACGACGAGTACTAAGGCCGTACTCTACGAAACAAGCGGAAAAGTTGTGTCGCATGATAACCAGGGTTATCCGCTTTATACGCCGACTGCTCTGATCGCCGAGCAGGATCCGGAAGAAATTTTTCAGGCTGTGCTAAGCGCTGTGAAAAATGCGATCAGCAAATCCGGGGTTTCTTCTGAGAGTGTGAAGTTTGTTTCATTCAGTTGCGCGATGCACGGCGTGATACCGGTGGATGCTGACGGAAAACCGCTGATGAGATGCATGACCTGGGCGGATAACCGCAGCGTGGACTGGAGCAGGCGGCTGAAAAACGAAATGGGCGGTCATGCGATTTACTTGAGGACAGGAACGCCTATTCATCCGATGTCTCCGATAACCAAATTGCTTTGGCTGCGTCACGAGAACCCTGAGATTTTTTCCAGGGCAGCCAAGTTTATCTCTATAAAGGAATATGTCTTTCACAAGCTGTTTGGCCGGTATGTCATTGACTATTCGATCGCCTCATGTACCGGCCTGCTGAATCTGGCTCATCTGGACTGGGACCGGGAAGCGCTGGAAATAGCCGGGATTACACCGGAGCGTCTGTCCGAACTTGTTCCGACCACTTATATCCTGACAGGCATGGATCGGACATTTTCGGAGCAGATGAATCTTAAGACCGATACTCCGTTCGTGATCGGAGCGAGTGACGGGGTGCTTTCCAACCTGGGCGTAGACGCCATACAGCCCGGAGTCGTGGCGGTGACAATTGGAACAAGCGGAGCGATACGAACCGTCATCGATCAGCCGAAGACCGATCCAAAGGGAAGACTTTTTTGCTACGAGCTTACCGACAAAATGTGGGTGGTTGGCGGCCCCGTAAATAATGGCGGCGGTGTTCTGCGGTGGGCGAAGGACGAATTTGCCGCTTCTGAAGTTGAAACAGCAAAGCGGCTCGGAATCAATCCTTATGACGTGCTGACCAAGATGGCCGAACGCGTCAGCCCAGGGTCGGACGGTCTGATTTTTCAGCCTTATTTCAGCGGCGAACGTGCGCCTCTCTGGAATCCGAATGCCCGCGGCGCTTTTTTCGGACTGACTTTGCACCATCAAAAACAGCATATGATTCGCTCTGTACTTGAGGGGATTATTTTCAACTTGTACAGTGTGCTGCTTGCCATGCGGGAGCAAACCGGTGAACCCAGAAAAATACAGGCAACAGGGGGATTTGCCCGTTCCCCGCTCTGGCGCCAGATGATGGCCGATATTTTCAATCAGCCAGTCAGTGTGCCGGAAAGCTTCGAAAGTTCCTGCCTCGGAGCCGCAGTGCTGGGGCTGCATGCAACGGGAGAAGCGGACTCGCTCTCGGTGGTTTCTGATATGGTAGGCGCCATTCATCGGCATGTGCCGATCAAGGAAAACGTCGTGATTTATGAACAGCTTTTCCCAATCTTTATTCGTCTTTCACGGAAACTGGAGGAGGAATGGAGCGATATCGCGGCATTTCAGCGGGCCTTATTCAAAGAATAATAAGAGCTTCAGTGCCGGTGGTCTAAGAAAAAAAGGGAAGCGGTGGAAACAATGAAACAAAATCACTTATCAACAATTAAGCCTTATACAAGAGCTATTTTGAAGGGACATCTTTGCTCGTGCGGTGTGGATTACGATAAAATGGATCGTCCGATTATAGCGATCGCCAATTCATGGAATGAAATCGTGCCGGGCCATGTTCATCTCAGACAATTGGCCGACCGGGTAAAGAAAGGTGTCAGAGAGGCGGGCGGCCTTCCGCTTGAATTTAATACGATCGCCGTTTGCGACGGAATCGCCCAAGGCCATGACGGAATGAAATATTCACTTCCAAGCCGGGACATTATTGCCGACAGCGTTGAAACAATGGTGAAAGCCCATGAAATTTTTGATGGGATGGTGGTGCTCAGCTCATGTGATAAAATCGTGCCCGGCATGCTGATGGCAGCCGCGCGTCTGAACCTTCCGAGCCTGACCGTCCTCGGCGGAGTCATGCCGAACTATATCAAACCGAAAGAATCCAAGGCGGCGAGGCAGCAATTTTTGGCGGGCAAGCTTGACGAAAAAGGGCTTGTCGAAACGACAAATAAATATTATCCATGCGCAGGCGCCTGTCCGTTTCTCGGCACGGCAAATACAATGCAGGGACTGTCTGAAGCGCTTGGCATGGCTCTTCCAAACACATCATGGATGAGAGCGCTTTCCGATGAACAGCTGGACTCGGCTGAAGAAGCGGGAAGGCAGATTGTACAGCTGGTTGACTCAGGAATCAGGCCGCGTGACATTATGACGCCGGACGCGTTCAGCAACGCGATTTCCGTTTTGCTGGCCATGGGCGGTTCACTGAATGCCTGCCTGCATCTTCCGGCGATCGCCCGTGAAGCAGGGGTCGATCTTCCGCTCGATCTCTTTGATCAGATCAGCCGCCGTGTTCCATTTATTGCAGGTGTTACGCCGAACAACAATGACTATACGACAAATGACCTGCAGCGTGCCGGGGGAATGCCGGCACTGATGAAAGAACTTTCCCCTCTTCTAAAAATGGATGCGCTTACTGTGACGGGCAGGTCCGTCTCTGAAAACATTGCCGGCGCGAAAGTTCTGGACCGCGAAATTATTCATTCTCTGAATCTCCCTCTGGAAAGGGAGGGGGGGATTGCCGTATTGAAAGGTAATCTGGCCAGTCAGGGTGCACTAATCAAACAGTCCGCGGTGCCGGAAGAATTAATGGTGTTTTCTGGTCCGGCACGCGTTTTCAATTCGGAAGAAGAATTTCAGGAAGCCTATACGGCCGGCAGAATTGCCGAGAACGATGCCGTCGTCATTCGCTACGAAGGACCTAAAGGCGGACCGGGTATGCGGGAACTGCACCGATGCACAGAAATACTCGCCAGGTATAAGCGGATCGCTTTAATCACGGACGGCCGTTTTTCAGGCGCCTCAGCTGGATTGTCCATTGGGTATATGAGCCCGGAAGCAGCGGAGGGAGGGATTCTGGCTCTGGTCAGAGATGGGGACGTGATTCATATCGATGTACCAGCGCGCTCAATTTCCCTCGATGTACCTGAAGATGAGCTTCGGAAAAGAAAAGAACATCTCGCTCAATTGACAAAAGAAGCGAGCCGATTTTTAAAACTGTACTCATCCAGCACAGCATCAGCCGCTCAAGGCGCCGTGCGTACGATATAAAAAGGGAGGCTTTTCCGTGTTAAAAAAGTATGAAGTTCTTCAGGAGATTAAAAGCAGCAAAATTGTTGCCGTTATTCGCGGCCGCAGTGCTGAAGAGGCTTGTGAAATTTCCAGAGCGTGTATCAGGGGCGGAATTAAAGCCATAGAAGTGACATTTACAACACCGAACAGTTTGCGCGTGCTTCAGAAGCTCTCAAACGAAGACGTTCATGCATTGATCGGAGCAGGCACCGTGCTTGATGCTGAGACGGCCAGACTTGCGATCATGAACGGAGCGGCTTTTGTCGTCAGCCCCAATTTTTCGAAGGAAATCTGTGAGACGTGCAACCTCTACTCGGTGCCCTATCTGCCCGGATGTTTTACGATTACGGAGATGGTTTCCGCATTGAGAGCGGGAGCCGACGTGATTAAAGTGTTTCCGGGAAGTGTCGCCGGCCCGGATTATATTAAGAGTGTTAAGGGACCGCTACCCAATATCAACCTGATGCCGACAGGGGGTGTGGGTTTAGACAATGTTGTCCGATGGTTAGATGAAGGGAGTTTCGCAGTGGGCGTCGGAAGTGTGCTGACGAAAGCAATGAACGGCGAAGACTACAAGGTGGTAGAAGAGAATGCCAGGAAGTTTGTTGAGAAAGTTTCCGTATTAAGCGGTTCGGCCGTCTGACCTTTGCTGAAGAAAAGATAAGGCTGATGCTGATCAGGACGGCAGCACGATCATATCAGAAAGTATAAAAGTCTCAAAAACAGACCGATCGGCCGTTTTTGAGACTTTTCATGTTTGTCTGTCGCAGGCTGCATAAGCCATTTTTAAAAGAATCCGGACAAGATATTGAAAACAGTTTACTTCCGGAAAAATGACCGGTTCAGACCCAGAAAAATTCGGACGGAGAGAACGCATTTCAAGCTTTTCCGCTTTTTTCCAGAGTGAACGGATTGTCCGAAATCCGGATCGATTCGGTAGGACACCCCTCAAAGGCGTCAGCCAGATCATCCAGCAATTCATCAGGTACTGAGCGTTTCCCCATGTTATTATCTAAAAGTGAAAAGGCAAGCCCGTCATCGTCATAATCAAATAAGTCGGGTGCCGACGCTCCGCAAGCTCCGCACGAAATGCAGGTTTCTCTATCCACCATAGTATATTTTGCCACTTGTAAAACATCCCTTCTTACATTTAATACAGCCTTTATTGTAAGAAAGGCAGGTCTTTTTTTCAAGAGACGGGCACGTGAATATTTTGAACGATTGTCGAAAATGAAAAAGAAAAGGAATAAAATAAGAGAAAAAGAACACTCTGCACGGGTGAGTGGAAACGGAGGAAATCCTTTGTCGTACCGCTATTATCTGTTTCTCTATCTCATTCGGCAATTCAATGGTGAACGAACGCTATCCGGCATTTTTCATTTATTAAAAGGAAAAAAATCGGCCCAGACGATTCAGGATAGTTTTCTCTTTCATGCAGAACCTTTTTTCCACTCAATTGACAGCATGGATCGCCGGATTTTCAATCGTTTGACAGAAGAAAGCAGGCAAAAAGAATGGATTTCTCCTAAAGAGGGCAGTCAGGATAAGTATGTGCTGACTTCAGACGGACATAAGGTACTGACGCGGCTGGAAAAAACCTGCTCCTTCCCAGGCGGTCTCTTATTCACGGAAACTGTAAACAGTGAAACCGATTTCTGGCTGAAGCTTCAGCTGGCTGTCCAGACTCTCTCCGAACTGACACACCGGCAATCTGCTTTTCTTCCAGTAACCCGCCAGGGAGCGGTAACCGAAAGCGTCCGCCGCTTTCTGAAAAATTCTGCTTTGGATCGCTGTATGCTGGCAAAACGCGTATTTGAGGAGCTGCACGGTTTTTTATCAGGAATACCGAAAGACGAGGCAGACATGCTGGTTGGTCAAATGACGGGCTTTGGCATGGCCGGGCTGACGATCAATCAGCTTTCCGATTGTCTCAGACGGGACGCTTTTGAGTGCCAGCTCTTGTTTAAATCGGCCCTGAGGCGCCTTCTGCATCGGATGTCAGAAAGCCCAGGGTACTTTCCAAACCTTTGCCGCCTGCAGGACGCGAGAAGGGGTACGCTTTCTGCGACGGCAGGACAGACTTTCCGCTATTTGAAAGAGGGTATGCCGGTCAAAATGATAGCAGCAAAGAGAAAACTGTCTTCCGGGACAATTGAGGATCATATTGTCGAAATTGCGCTCAAGGTTCCGGGTTTCAGTACTGCCCGATATCTGCCTGAACCGGTGAACCGTCTGATTCATGAGGCCATATCCTTGACAAAGACACGGCAGCTAAAACCAATAAAGGAACTTCTACACGACCGTGCCAGTTACTTCCAAATCCGGCTTGCATTGGCACAGGATGCGGCGAAATGGGGGGAAGACGCAGGTGGAAAAGGAAAAACCCGGACAAATGAAAAATAAAACGGGCGCAATGCGCCAGGCTGAAGATGTTCTGTACAGAATTTTCGGTTATAAAAGCTTTCGCCCGGGTCAGAAGCAGGTGATACAGGCATTGCTGAATCATCGGGACGTCTTTGCCATGATGCCGACAGGAAGCGGAAAATCGCTTTGCTATCAGGTGCCCGGCTACATCTTATCGGGAATGGTGTTGATTGTGTCTCCTCTTCTTTCCTTAATGGAAGATCAGGTAGATTCACTTCGCCGAGCCGGAGAAAAAAAAGTACGTGCCCTGAACAGCATGCTCCATCCTAAAGAAAAAAAGTATCTGCTCGAGCATTTGACAGGACTGCGTTTTCTCTTTGTCTCGCCGGAGATGCTGAGGCGCCCTGCGGTTCTTGATGCACTTGAGCGGGTGCGCATTTCACTGTTTGTGGTGGACGAGGCTCACTGCATCTCGCAGTGGGGACACGAGTTTCGTCCGGATTATCTTCATCTTTCGGATGTCAGGGCAAGGCTCGGCTCGCCCTGACAGCAACCGCAGACTTCAGAGTAAGACAAGATATCATTCGTCATCTCCATCTTCATGAGAGCGAGCAGCTGCTGCAGAGTGTTGATCGTCGGAACATAGCGCTTATTGTCCGGAAGGTTGAAGGCAGTAAAGAAAAAATAGAACAACTGCTCCGGCTGATTGAAAAGGTCAGTCTGCCGGGTATTGTTTACTGTTCAAGTCGGGACTGGACCGAAAAAATTGCGGAAATCATCCGAACGAGACTGAATGTTCGCGCGGCTTTTTACCATGGAGGCATGTTGGCGGAAGATCGGAGAAAAATTCAGAATCAGTTTCTTGATCATGAACTGGATGTCTTATGCTGTACAAATGCATTTGGAATGGGGATCAATAAGCCGGACGTGCGTCTGGTTGTTCATTTTCACTATCCGCGCAGCCTGAATAGCTATCTTCAGGAAATCGGGAGAGCGGCGCGCGACGGCGGACAGGGGCTGGCCGTGCTGTATTATTCTGAGGAGGACGACCGTCTTCCCGCCGCTTTTATCGAGAGTAATTACCCGACAGCCGCCTTGCTCCGCACTGTTCTGAGCCGGATGGACCGTGAACGGCTGCGACCTGACGATGAAGAACGTTTTATGGAAATTATGACAAGTGCGGGGGCCGGTGAAACGGCGTCCCGCTTTATTCTGGAGCAGGTCAGGACAAAACGGGAAGGTACGGCCTATCTGTCTCTGATGGACCAGTGCCTGCAGCTGATTCGTATAAGGCGGACAGAACAGCTAGAGGATCTCGGTAAAATGCGCAGCTGGATGTCCGGAAAAGAGTGCCGCCGGGCATCCTATCTGCGGTTCTTTGATGAAAAACTTTCTGACAAGCCGCCATTGTGCTGCGATCGGTGCGGAGCTGGCATCGATGATTTTCAGCGGGATCAGTCGGAGATGCGCTCCCCCGGTCCGGAATTGAATTGGGAGAAACGTCTCAGCACGCTGCTTGTCGGAAGACCGAGAGATTGAAACCGTCCGATGACTGCTAAACCATCCGGCAAAGAATCAGAAAGGTTCTTTATCTTTCCAAAAAAACATCCTTGCGGCAACTATAATCTTAGGAAGCAATGGTGCAGAGAAACCTGTATACGGACGAATGAAAGGCAATCAGGGAGGAAATGTCCTAAGTTGCTTTCTTTTTTCATAGTTTAGTATGCGGGAGGGGTGATCTGTTTTGACACTTGAGAAACTTCGGGATATCGGAACACTGCCCGGAATGACTTACGAGATTCTCACCGAATTAGTGAAGCGGAAAGAAAAGGAGAAGATCTGGAAGAAAAAGGAATCTCTTTACGGTTTGTGCCTGATCCTAAGCTCCAGCGGGCTGATCCTGTTTATGTTCTTTTTTCAGAAGGGCCGAATTGAATCGCTGTCCGGACTTATTCAGTTTCTGAATAACCCTGTTTCATGGGTGCTCGGAGGTGCCAGTTTCGTTGCGGCTTTTGTCTTTTTAAGAACGCATCGTGAATCTGAGAGTGCTGAAGATGATTTCGATGAACTGAGGAAGGAAGTGATCGATCGCGGAGAAGAATTATGGCCTAAGGAACCGGACGGATCGACGCGGTACACGGTCATGCAGTTTCTCCTTAAAAAAAAAGGAATCAATCTTTTTTATAAGTAGGATCGCCGATTAAGAAATTTAACGGATTTGATGAAAAAAGCTGTCCCGTTCTTGTATTTGCGGAAGCAGCCGTCCGTCATTCGTTCAGTATGCCTTTTTCTGGCCTTGTTCTTCTTTAATCAGTTCCACTGCTTCACGAAAACGTTGTGAATGGACAATTTCGCGCTCGCGCAGGAAACCGAGGGAATCGTTCAACGCCGGATCATCCGAGACATTGATGATCCATTGATAGGTCGACCTCGCCTTTTCTTCAGCAGCAATATCTTCATAAAGATCAGCAATCGGATCGCCTTTCGACTGAATATAAGCCACAGTAAAACTCTCGCCCCCGGCATTTTCATAATAGAGCGATTTGCCATGATTGACATAATGCGATCCGAGTCCTGCCTCTTTCAGCTGAATGGGTGTTGCGTCTTTCGTCAGTTTATAAACCATTGTCGCGATCATTTCAAGATGGGCGAATTCCTCGGTGCCAATGTCGTTCAGCAGACCGATGACGCGGTCGGGAATGGTATAACGCTGATTGAGGTACCGGAGGGCGGCAGCGAGTTCACCGTCGGCACCCCCGTATTGCTCAATAAGAAATCTGGCAAGTTTTGGATTGCATGTACTGACTCGTACGGGGTACTGAAGCTTTTTTTCATAATACCACATGCGTCCCCTTCCTCTCTCCTTGGAATTTCCGCCGATTCACACTTGCCATGGCCATGGCGGCTTGCTCCATTGCCACGGATAAGATGAGTAACTGTGTCCGAATTGTCTAAGCGGTCCGTATTTTTTTTCAAATGAAATACGCAGCTCTTCACTTTTTTGTGCTGTCGAATTAAACTGTCTGAGCGCGTCCAGGTCGTTTGGGTGTGTGTCCAAATAAAGGGTTAGTTCGACAAGCGTGAAATCAATTGCCTGCAGCGCCTGCAAGTCCGTATAGTAGTTTTCCGGCGGCTGATTTGGCTGAATCATGAATCGGCCCCCTTATTCACCGGGTTGAATGGATTGGTATAAGGTGTGTAAAGGCCTGGCCAGAGGGTGCCGTAAGAAAGCGCCTGAACAGGGGAATACTGTTCCATGCCGGCAGGCTGAAAACCGAGATACAGCTGAACGGGTGTCTCATAGGCGACAGCTCCAAGCGGCGGGCAAGGGTCGTAAGGGCCGACATAAGGCTGGAACCATTTTCTGTAGGTAGGCAAAGCGAAAACCTCCTTTCATTGCACAAAGATTGTGCCGCTACTCTTATATGCAGTGCAGGCTTGTCAATAGACCCGCAATGTTTTGTAGGAAAATTTTTGTCATGCTTTTCTTATCCTTAAAAAAGAGGAAACCTGCACCTTATTGTGGAACTTAAGTATAAGGACAAGTAAGAACTATTCTATTTCTTGTCCTGTTCTGACGGAATAATGTTTTTTGGGTCGTTTGCTGGCACCGAGTGCCTGTTGCCTTCGGAAATCGGGAGCGGTGTCTGATGAATACTTAAGAAAGCTGAACCGGCCGGTATGAAGATGAAAAGCATGTACATTTTTCGGCGGGCGTTGTATACTACACTCAAGTCAACTGCTTTTTAAGACGTACAGGCTGTTTGAAATTTTCATCATCAATTGAAGGTAAGTTTGGCTGCAACCCGTGGGAGACACCGAAAAAGTGTCGCGAACATATTATAAAAGAAAAAGGTCTGCGGCGCAGAGAGAATTGGCTGGACGGCAAGGAGGATGTTGGCGATGCGATTGGAACGTTTGAATGGCGACAGGATAAAAATTTTCCTGACTTTTGACGATCTCAAAGAGCGGGGCATTACAAAAGAAGACATGTGGCATGACTTGCCCAGAGTGGAACAGCTTTTTCGAGAGATGATGCTTGAGGCAGATGATGAACTTGGCTTCGAGGCAAACGGTCCAATTGATGTTGAAGTGTTTTCCCTGCCTGCTCAAGGAATGGTTGTGATTGTCTCCAAGGGAAGAGCATCGGACGACAGTGATGACCGGCAGGATTTCGATGAAGAAGATGAAGATGATTTT
Organism: Sporolactobacillus putidus; assembly: GCF_014647035.1. Taxonomy (GTDB): domain Bacteria; phylum Bacillota; class Bacilli; order Bacillales; family Sporolactobacillaceae; genus Sporolactobacillus; species Sporolactobacillus putidus. The sequence goes on from NZ_BMOK01000003.1 coordinate 77,285, forward strand.
ATTCAGATGCAGGTAACGCTTGATGAAAGTCAGGATGTCCTTTATCAGTTTGAACAGTTTGAAGACGTCATAACATTGACGAAGACGCTGCATGATTTAGGTGTTGCAAAAGGAAGCCTGTATCTATTCGAAAATAAATATTATTTGCATTTTGATGAAGACCAGTTGGATTCGGAAGTGGATCTGGAGACGCTCGTGGCGGTTCTGGCCGAGTTTGGCGACACATCGACCATTACGATCCATCGTCTTGACGAATATGGCAAATGCCTGATTGAGGGCGAAGCCGTCGCTGTAATTTACCGGTATTTTATCGAAGCTCCGCACGCTTAGCGCACGGAGCTTTGCATTGTCTGCCGTTATTATTTATGTATGTCTGTGTAACAGCATTCATGATTGGTTTGATTATTTATCGTAAGATTTCATATTCGTTTAATGGGGCTACGTGGGCAAGGTGCAAATAACGAAGGAGAGATTAGAGTGTCCGTCAATCAGGGATCCGGAAGCCGCAGCCGCGATGAGAAGCATCATTATCTTCTTCGTTCCGTTCAGGCCATTGTGCGGCACTCATTGGAGGAACTTGGCTATTCAGAGGAAATGATCGAACTGCTGAAAGAGCCGAAGTGCGCTCTGGAAGTGAAAATTCCGGTCCGAATGGATAATGGAAAAATCAGGATTTTTACGGGCTATCGCGTTCAGCACAGTGACGCAATCGGTCCGACAAAGGGGGGGGTGCTTTTTCATCCGGACGTGAGTCTCACTCAAGTTAAAGCGCTGTCGGTTCTGAACGGCATTAAGTCGGCCATTCTGGGCCTCCCATGCGGCGGGGCAAAAGGCGGGGTAATTTGTGACCCTCGGGAGCTGTCATTTCGGGAGCTGGAGGGACTGAGCCGCGGCTACATTCGCGCGATTCGCTCAATCATCGGTCCCCGCAAAGATATACTTGCGCTTGACGTCTTCACAAACACCCAGATTATGGCCTGGATGATGGACGAGTACGGCCGGTTTTCAGGTACTGAATCGCCCGGGTTTATTACCGGAAAACCGATCGTACTGGGCGGCCTGCGGGGAAGGGAATATGCCGTGGCACGCAGTATATCGAGGTTTGTCCATGAAGCGGCCAGCAGCAAAGGGATTGAGCTTAATGGTGCGGAGGCGATCATTCAGGGTTTCGGCAGCGCCGGAAGCTATGTCGCAAAAACGCTGTTTGAATCAGGAGCCAGAGTGGTCGGAATTTCCGATGCCTACGGTGCGCTCTATAATCCTTCCGGACTTGATGTTGAAGAGCTGCTGAATTGCCGCGACAGCTTCGGTACTGTAACAAAACTTTTTCAGCATACGTTTACCAACCAGGAACTTCTCGAAAAACCTTGCGATATTTTAGTCCTTGCTGCGATTGAAAATCAGATTACAGAAAATAACGCGGCCGATATTCGCGCAAAAGTGGTGGTCGAAGCGGCGGAAAACGCGGTTTCAGATCAGGCGGCAATTATTTTAGCAGACAGAAATATTCTTTTTGTACCGGAAGTTTTATCGTGTGCGGCCGATGTCACCGTATCTTATTTTGAATGGGTACAGAATAACCAGGGAATCACTTGGACGGAGAAAGAAGTGGAAGAAAGGCTGCGGGAAGTTCTCAGTTCGGCTTTTGAACAGGTCCGTGAGATGGCCGGAGATCGAAAAACCACCATGAGGACAGCCGCTTATTTAGTTGGTGTACAAAAACTGGCTGAATCCGTACGCTATCGCGGATGGATTTGACCAGATGCACGTTTTTACTAAAAGGGTTTTAGGCAGACAGGTATGAGGGATAACTCCCATCATACCTGTTTTTTTTTTCGCGATTAAACCGAAGAAGCCAAGTCCGCATAAACCGCCGTTTTCTTGGAAATCTAATGATGATTAATGAAATTTGACCGGCACGGTCTAAACCCCTGCCTTGAATGTTCCATTTTATACTATAAATACAAAATTTTTTAAAGATTATAGTATAAGCACAACTAAGGCAACGCCCGCGCCAAAGGCTTAGCGAAGCCAAGTTTTCTAGTGAGGAGGAATAGGCAATTGAGAAAATGTCTGACTCCAGGAGTTCTGGCTGCAATGCTTGTTTTGACAGGCATTCTTCCAAATGACGGCTGGGTGACCGCTTTTTCAGATCAAGTGATCACACAAGGTGAATCGGGAGATGATGTGATTGAGCTTCAGGCGCGTCTGCAATATATCGGCTTTTTTAAGGGAAAGATAGACGGACGATTCGGATATGGCACCTATTGGGCGCTTCGGGATTTCCAGCAGAAATACGGTCTTAACGTTGACGGGCAGGCGGGGGATTTAACCAAACAGAAACTGGTGAAAGCATCCAATTTCGATGCTGCTTTTGTTCACCAGAATCTTGAGGCAGGCAACGAATTCACTTATTTTGGCGGGGTGCCGCTGGATCAGCAGGTGAGAAAAAAAACAGGTACCCCGAATGCGACGAAAGAAAACCGCGTGTCGCAAGGAAGATACACGATGGACAATCTGCCCCAGGGTTATTCGAAAGCTGATATCAACCTGATGGCGAATGCCGTTTATGGTGAGGCGCGCGGTGAACCCTACATCGGACAAGTCGCTGTTTCGGCCGTCATTCTCAATCGGGTGGCCGATCCGCGCTTCCCCAAAAATATTCCAGATGTCATCTTCCAGCCGGGAGCTTTTACAGCCGTTTCTGACGGACAGATATGGCTGACACCCAATGAAACAGCAAAACGGGCGGTTCTTGACGCGATTAATGGCTGGGATCCGACTCATGGGGCGCTCTATTACTTTAATCCGGAAACGGCAACTTCTGCGTGGATCTGGAGCCGTCCGCAGATCGAGAAAATTGGAAAACATATCTTCTGCAAATAAGGGGGGACTCGTATGAAAAGTCGATTCTGGATCATCCTCAGTTCTGTATTTGCAGCAGCCATGATTGCCTTCGGAATCTGGGGCGATCAGGAGCGCATGGCTAAAGACGCAGTGATGATTCAGGCAGAAAATCAATATCAGCAGTCTTTTCATGAACTGACCTACTATGTTGATTCGCTTGAAAAGTCTCTTGGTATGTCGCTTGCCATGCATACCCGTGAAACAATGAGACCGCAGCTGGTCGAAACATGGAGATTAAGCACACTAGCACACGGAGCAGCAAACCAGCTTCCGCTGACGCTGCTGCCTTTTAACAAGACCAATGAATTTCTTTCTCATGTCGGGGCGTTCAGCTATAAAACGGGGGTAAAGGCAACGAATGACCGTCCGCTTTCCGACAAAGAGTATGCGAGCCTGCAAAAACTTTATCGGGAATCGATGGGCATACGTCAGGGTCTCAGGGATATTCAGGAGAATGTGATGGCACGGCACCTGCGCTGGATGGACGTAGAATGGGCGCTTAAAACGAAAAAACAGAATCAGGACAACCAGGTGATTGACGGATTGAAACAAGTCGACGGTCAGGCGACCAGCTACACCCAGAGCTTCAGCCCTGAAAACCCGAGCAATGCTGCGCTGAAGAAGAAAAGCTTAAAGAAACTGGAAGGTCCGGTGATGAATAAAAAAGAAGCTGCTTCCGCTTTAAAAAAATGGATGAACCTCACCGATGCCCGGACTTCAAAAATCAGTGAAACGGGAAAGGGCTCAAATATGGACGCCTACGAAGTAACCTTGCAAAACAAAGACCGTATACCAATTGAAGCGTCGGTGACCAGAAAAGGGGGACATGTGATCTGGTTCTTTGCCGACCGTCCTGTCGGAAAAGAAAAAATCAGTCTCTATGAAGCCGCAAACAGGGCCGGTGCTTTTTTAAAAAAGCATGGGCTGACCGGAATGGAGCTGACAAAAAAGGAACGTTATGATCGCACTGCTATTTTTACGTATGTCCTGAAAAGGAATAACATCCGTATCTACCCTGCCTCGCTGAGACTTAAAGTAACGCTGGATAATGGAGAGGTGATCGCTTTTGATGAAACGGACTATTTATTCAATAAGTATGATCAGATACCGATGACACCTAAATTGTCGGCAAAAGCAGTCATGAAGCAGTTGAATCCGAAACTGGTTGTTCAGGAGTCTCATCTTGTCGTGTTTCAGAACCCTCTTTTACAAAACGTACTTTGCTATGAATTTTTTGCTACAAGGGGGCAGGACACCTATCGCGTGCTGCTGAATGCCGAAAATGGAGATCAGGAAAAAGTTGAATTGTTGAGAAACTAGGGGAGAGAAGACAAGATTTTTTCTTTCCTCTTTTTCATGTATAATAATGCGTAGAAAATGTTTGATCGGAGGACTATCCGCATTTTGGGACAGCTGCAACGTCAGGAGCAGGGGGGAAGGCGCAGATGGAATTAAAGGCGGGGGAAACTTTAATCTTGGAACACACGGACAGTTCCGGTCCGGTCAAACGCTACAGGTGCAGAATTGCTGATGTTTCGCAGGATGCTCTAACCATTGATTATCCTGTCGATGAGAAAAGCGGCAGAACACCGGTGTTTATGAATGGAACAAAATTTACGGCGAACTATGTGGAGAACGGCCGCGTTTATAGCTTCAAGGCAGTCTTTCTCCACAGGGTCCACGGTAAAATACCGATGATGCTTTTAAAATTCGGAGGAGAAGATAGCCTAGAAAAGATTCAGCGGAGGGACTTTGTCCGTGTGGATGCCAACCTGGATATTGCCATTCATTCCGTTAATGGGGGATTCCGGCCTTTTTCCACACTCACGAGCGACATCGGCGGCGGCGGTACGTTGATCATCCTGCCGGAACATCTTGAAATCATTGAAGGAGATGAGGTTAAGATCTGGCTTTGTCTTCCTATGGCATCCGGAGAGAATGTATATCTGAGATTAAAGGGGAAAGTCGTCCGTATTTTTACTGATAAGAGAACCCATACAGACAGAGCTTCAATTCAGTTTATGCTTTCCGGGGACCGGGAACGGCAGCCGATTATCCGCTTCTGTTTTGAAAAACAGCTGGAGAACAGGAAAAAAATGATTGAGTGGACGATGAACCACTCCCGCGGTTAATTGAAGCGCCGGATTTTCACTCACGGCTGTGTTATAGTTAGAAACATAAAAAGGCAACAGATCAGAGAGATTGGAGTCAGTTTGGAAATGGAGAGGCTATTTCAAATCGCGATTGACGGCCCTGCCGCCGCGGGGAAGAGCACGGTCGCAAAGATTGTGGCGAAAGCTCTGGGTTTTGTGTATATCGATACGGGTGCCATGTATCGCTCGCTGACTTATAAGGCGCTGAAAACGGGTACCGATATGAAAAACGGTATTAAGTTAAAAGAATTACTGGACGTTACGGATATCGTTCTAAAACATAGTGAGATCGGACAAAGAGTTTTTGTTGACGGAGAAGATGTCAGCGAAAGAATTCGGTATCCGGATGTGACGGCCCAGGTTTCGCTCGTTTCTTCGTTCGGAAAAGTCCGTACCGAGATGGTCCGCCGCCAGAGAAAACTGGCGGAACACTGCAGCGTCGTTATGGACGGTCGCGATATAGGGACGCACGTTCTTCCCAGGGCACAGGTTAAAATATTTCTGAAAGCTTCCGTCGACGAACGGGCGGTCCGGCGTTTCAGAGAAGAAGAACTGAAGGGGTTGCATCCTTCGATTCAAGCCTTGAGGGAAGCGATTGCCCTCAGAGACAAGAAGGATATGGAACGCACGATTTCCCCACTGGTTAAAGCCAAAGATGCGATTGAGCTGGATACAACTTCTCTGTCCGTTGACGAGGTTGTTGATCGAATTCTCAATATAGCCAAGGAGAGGATTCGGCGTTGAGCATTTATTCAATCGGCAAGCCGTTAGTTGCTCTTTTTTATAAACTTTACTTTCGAGTTACTGTAGAAGGGCAGGAAAATATTCCTGATCGCGGGAGCGTACTTTTCTGTTGCAATCACAGATCCAATTTTGATCCTCCGCTTATCGGTATTTCAATTGCCAGGGATTTAAGTTTTGTCGCAAAGGAAGAGCTGTTTGAAATTCCTTTATTCGGCAGACTTTTGAGGCATCTGCATGCTTTTCCGATCCGGCGCGGTACAGGCGATCGCGGCGCACTTCGCGTAGCCGTACGGCTGCTCGGAGAAGGACACACGCTTCTTATTTTTCCGGAAGGCACGCGCAACCGCAGCAGCAATCGTTTGCAAAAAGGGCTGTCCGGCGCAGGGTTTTTTGCTCTTAAGACCGACGCGGTCGTTATTCCCTGCGCGATAATCGGGCAATATAAATTCCGCGGGAAGATAAAAGTCGTATTCGGTCCGCCGATCGATACTGCCTCCATGAAGTCCGAGAAACTAAGATCGACGGAGGCATCCGCTGTTATCATGGAACATATCCTGCAGCTGCTGGATCAACATGGAAAGTGACGATTCCTGCGAGTACATCTGCTTGACAAAACAGTCTATTTGTAAGAAGTTAAGAGTAAGATATTCGTGTTTTGTAATTAAAGGGGGTCCCTGAGGATGGTTGAGGAAGTTAATAATGAAATGGCATCTTTTGATGCATTGAAAGTAGGAGACGTAGTCAGCGGTAAAGTTACCAAAGCAGAAGAAAAACATGCATTAATAGATGTAGGATATAAAGTCGACGGCATTTTGCCTATCAGTGAGCTGTCCAGCCTGCATGTGGAGAAAGTGACGGATTTGCTTCATGAAGGCGATGAAGTGACCGTTAAAGTGACGAAGCTTGAGGATGATGAACTCGTTCTGTCCAAGCGGGAAGTTGACGCCGACAATGCGTGGGGCGATCTGGAACAGAAGTTTCAGGATAAAACAACTTTTTCCGTTGAAATAGCAGACGTTGTTAAAGGCGGGCTCGTCGTTGATCTTGGTGTGCGCGGTTTTATTCCTGCGTCACTTGTTGAACGGCACTTTGTAGAGGACTTCAGTGATTATAAGGGCAAACCGCTTGACGTAAAAATAGTCGAACTTGACCGCGAAAAGAGGAAAGTGATCCTGTCACACCGCGCTGTTCTGGACGACGAAGCGGATAAGAAAAAGGAAAGGACGCTTGAAAGCATTAAAGAAGGCGACATCATCGAAGGAACTGTTCAGCGTCTGACGGATTTCGGCGCGTTTGTCGATATAGGCGGTGTCGATGGGCTGGTTCATATTTCACAACTCGCACACTACCGTGTTGAAACTCCGTCCGAGGTTGTTTCCGAAGGGGACAAAGTCAAGGTCAAAGTGCTCTCAGTTGATCCTGAGAACGAACGTATTTCCTTGTCAATCAAGGCGACTCAACCGGGACCGTGGGAAACGGCCAAAGAAAAAATCCATACGGGTGATGTGCTGGAAGGCAAAGTCAAACGTCTCGTTCCGTTCGGCGCATTTGTAGAGCTTGTTCCGGGAGTTGAAGGTCTTGTGCATATTTCCGAGATTTCGCATACCCATATCGGAACACCGGATGAGGTACTGTCTGAAAACCAGACAATCAAGGTCAAAGTACTTGATGTTAATTTTGGGGATCAGCGTGTATCGCTCAGCATCAAGGCTCTTGAAAACGAAGCGGCTGAAGAGAAGCATACTGAGACTCAGCAAGAGACGGCGAGAGATATTGATGAATCGACATCCGGTTTTTCGCTCGGCGATATGATCGGCGATCAGCTCAAGAAGTACAAATAATTTTCAAGTGAAATAAAGAGCGGAAAAAGAGGGGTATCTGCTGATTCCTTCTTTTTCCGCTTTTTTAACGCGTTTTCAACAGTGCGGCCCGATACGATGTTTCAGGATTCCGAACGGCCCACATTGAGCGCCATCTGTTTTTTTGGTAATATGGATAAGCGAACAGGATCCGCACGCTTGCAGATTAACGATAAGTTATTTCCATTTTGGACGTTGTGCTCCCATGTTTTATCCAGAAGCAGCTAACGACACGTGGGAGCAGAGAACAGGAGCCTCTCCTTTAACTTTAGAAGGAAGGGTTTCTTTTATGAAAAAAGTAAAGCGCATTCCATTAAGGAGGAAATTTATGTCAAAACCAACTGTGGCCATAGTCGGGCGCCCGAATGTCGGGAAGTCAACGATATTCAACCGGATTGTCGGCGGACGGACGGCTATTGTTGAGGACAGGCCCGGCGTGACACGTGACCGGCTTTACGGTAACGGGACGTGGCTGGACCATGAATTTCATGTGATTGATACGGGCGGCATAGATATCGGTGATGAACCGTTGCTCATGCAAATGAAAGCACAGGCTGAAATTGCGATTGAAGAGTCGGATGTCATTCTTTTTATCGTAGACGGCAAAACGGGTCTGACTGAAGCCGACGAAGAAGTGGCACGTATTTTAAGACGATCCCAAAAGCCTGTAGTGCTTGGTGTCAACAAATTGGACAATACCAAGATCCGGGATCAGAAGTATGAATTTTATTCGCTTGGACTGGGCGACCCTTATGGTATTTCCGGTGCACACGGGCTTGGACTAGGCGATCTGCTGGATCAGGTCATCAAAGATTTTCCTGATGAAAAAGACGCACCGGAAGACGAAAATGCCATTCGATTTACACTGATCGGCCGTCCGAATGTTGGGAAATCTTCGCTTGTTAATGCGATTCTCGGGAAAGAACGTGTCATTGTCAGCGACCTTGCCGGGACGACACGCGATGCGATTGACACTCCGTTTTCCCGGGACGGTCAGACCTATGTCATCGTGGATACGGCCGGCATTCGCCGCCGCGGAAAAATTTATGAGAAGACGGAAAAATACAGCGTGCTGCGCGCGCAGCGTGCGATCGAAGAATCGGACGTCGTTCTCGTCCTGATAAATGGAGAAGAAGGCATCATTGAACAGGATAAGAAAATTGCGGGCATCGCGCATGACGCGGGACGTGCGGTCATTATCGTGGTCAACAAATGGGACGCCGTGAATAAAGATGATAAGACCATGGACAAGTTCAGAAAAAAAATTCGGGACGAGTTCCAGTTTATTAGCTACGCGCCGATCGTTTTTCTGTCCGCCTTGACAAAACAGCGTCTTCCACAGCTTCTTCCGATGATTCAGCAGGTTGCCGAAAATCATAGCCTTCGCGTACAGACAAGCCTTCTGAATGACTGTATCATGGATACGGTAGCGATGACACCGCCGCCTTCCGACAAGGGCAGACGCTTGAAAATTTATTATGCCACACAGGTAGCTGTCCGGCCGCCGGTATTTATTTTATTTGTGAACGATCCGGAGCTTCTTCATTTTTCATACATCCGTCATATCGAAAACCGAATCAGAGAAACATTTGGTTTTGTCGGAACGCCTATTAAAATTTTGTCCCGCAAAAAAAACGAACAATAGAGAGGGATGCATCCAGTGTTGACGGTTGTGTCGGTTATCGTTTCTTATCTCATCGGAGCAATTAGTTTCAGCTATCTGATTACGAAGAAGATTAAAAAGATCGATATTAGAAAGACGGGAAGCGGCAATGCGGGAGCGACAAATACACTGCGTGTTCTCGGTGTGGGTCCAGCGATCGGAGTTCTGATTCTGGACGTCATGAAGGGAGTCGCTGCCGTATTAATCGCCAGGTCGTTCGGCCTTACAGACTGGGCGGTTGCGCTCTCAGGGCTGTTTGCCGTCATTGGCCACGACTTTCCTGTATATTACGGATTCAAAGGCGGAAAAGGCGTCGCCACTACGATCGGCGTGTTTTTCATGATTATGCCGTTTGACGCGCTTATGGCGGGAATCATTACGATTCTGATCATCGTGATCAGCCGTTTTGTGTCCGTCGGTTCACTTTTTTTCCTTCTTTTCACGCCTGTGCTCGGCTGTATTCTCGGTAACTATTCGCCAGCTGTCCTGGCCGCAGTTTTTCTGATCACAGCGCTGGGTTATTATCAGCACAGAGGAAATATTACCCGTCTCCTGCATGGGAAAGAAAATAAGATTGGCCGAAAAAAGTCACAGGCCTGAGAGCCTTTGCACCGCACAGGCAAGAGGTATGATTCAAAAGTTTTTAGAAACGGCAGCGAACGGATCAGGGTTAAAAAGGGGAGGCAGCTGAAATGAGAAATATTGCCGTAATTGGTGCGGGAAGCTGGGGAACGGCCCTCTCCATGGTTTTGGCGGATAACGGTTATTCTGTCCGCTTGTGGAGCCATCGCCGTGAGCAGGCGGATGAAATCAACGAGAGACATATAAACGGGAAGTATCTTCCGGGTATCATGCTTCCCAAAAACGTGGCGGGAACACATGACCTTGAAGCTGCGCTTGACGGGGCGAACGCTGTACTTCTTGTTGTTCCGGCAAAGGCAATGAGAGAAGTGCTGGGCAGGGTTCGCGAGCACCTGGCCGGACCGATGCTCTTTATCCACGGCGTCAAAGGCATCGAACCGGGAACATTCAAGCGGATGTCGGAAGTCATTGAAGAAGAAATTCCGAAGAAGTTCAGGAAAGCTGTGGTTGTTCTTTCCGGCCCGAGCCACGCTGAAGAAGTTTCTCTGCGTCACCCTACAACGGTGGCCGTCGCGTCAGTCAATACAGCGGCCGCGAAAAAGGCTCAGGATCTATTCTTTAATCACTATTTTCGTGTGTACACAAATGAAGACATCGTTGGCGTTGAAATTGGCGGCGCATTGAAAAATATCATCGCGCTGGGAGCCGGCATATCCGACGGCCTTGGATACGGCGATAATGCGAAAGCCGCTCTGATTACACGCGGATTGGCGGAAATCTCGCGGCTCGGAACGAAATTGGGCGCGCGCCCGCTCACTTTCATCGGCCTCACCGGTATGGGGGATCTGATTGTGACGTGTACGAGCGTCCACAGCCGGAACTGGCGTGCGGGAAACCTTCTCGGCAAGGGGCGGAAACTCAGCGAAGTTCTCAGCGAAATGGGAATGGTAGTTGAAGGCGTGCGGACGGCCGAGGCGGCTTATGCCTTATCAAAACGTGAAAAAGTCGAGATGCCGATTACAGAGGCGATCTATCAAGTGCTGTTTGAAAACAAGAACCCGAAAGAAGCGGTCGATGAATTGATGGGGCGGGATAAAAAGGATGAAATCGCCGCATTATCGGAAAGCCTTTCTGACCCAGCTCCGCACGATTGATCCTTTGCTCGCACCTCATTTTTTTTCTCGCATAGGATGTAAGGAATGCAGGGAAAAGGAGGACGTTCATTGGATTCAAAAAATCCTTTTTTTGATAACATCGAGAAGAAGACGCATGTGAAGAAAGAGGACATTTTTGCAATCGCTGAATCTGTGTCAAACGCTGATTTCAGCGATCCCGAAGTAGTCAGAAAGCTCATCGCCCGAATTGGAAGGACAGCCGGTGTCCCGGTTTCAAAAGAGAAGGAAGAGGCTATTGTCAAAGCGATTACGTCGGGCAATATGCCTAGCAATTTCTCGTCCCTGTCAAAAATGTTCGGCCCAAAGAAGTAACATTGGGCCGTCGTCAGCGGCAAAATGCATAGGAATAGCATACGTTATAGCGTGCGTCAATCATTCTGCAAGAGCTGAGTGGCGTGGAAGGATTTAGTCATGCCGGGAGAAAACAATCTGTTTTCTCCCGCTTTTTTATAAACAATAGGCATAAAACAACATTCGGACAATATTTTTAAATAGGGAAAGGCCGCCTAATTTCTGACTGCCGGGCCTCCCGGCCATAGAACGGCGCGTCAGAAGACGCCAATTCATTGGCATATTCAATGGACAAAGTCATATGCATAGAACTATCACCGAGCGTCATCGATAGAATGGAGGAGCGGGAGGGTGCAAACTTTGGAAAAACTTGAGCGGGTGGACATTTTTAAGGACATTGCGGAAAGAACAGGCGGAGATATCTATCTGGGTGTGGTCGGAGCTGTTCGTACCGGAAAATCGACGTTTATAAAGAAATTCATGGAACTCATCGTGCTGCCCAATATCGAAAATGAAGCGGACCGCGTCCGGGCACAGGATGAGCTGCCTCAGAGTGCCGCGGGAAAACAGATCATGACTACCGAACCAAAATTCGTTCCGAATCATGCAGTCACGGTGACCGTAGAGGAGGGACTGGAAGTCAACATCCGCGTGGTGGATTGCGTCGGTTACGCCGTCAAAGGCGCTAAGGGCTTCGAAGATGAGAACGGTCCGCGTATGGTTCACACCCCTTGGTATGACGAACCGATTCCGTTTCAGGAAGCCGCGGAGATCGGGACGCGCAAAGTCATTCAGGAGCACTCCACACTGGGGGTTGTGATCACGACCGATGGATCGATCGGCGAGATCGGCCGGGAAGACTATGTGGAAGCAGAGGAACGGATTGTCGACGAACTGAAAGAAGTCGGGAAGCCATTTATTCTGATCGTTAATTCGTCGCACCCGTACCATCCGGAAACGGAGGCACTCAGGAAAAATCTCGCCGATAAATATGATATTCCTGTTTTGACACAGAGCGTTGAGAACATGACAGAACATGACATTAACAATATTTTGCGTGAAACGCTCTATGAATTTCCGGTGCTGGAAGTCAATGTTAATCTACCAAGCTGGGTTATGGTCCTGAAAGAAGATCACTGGCTGAGAAAAAGTTACGAGGAAGCGGTTAAGGAGACAGTGAAAGACATCAAGCGGCTGCGCGACGTGGACCGGGTGGTCGGCACGTTCGGTGAGTATGATTTTATTGAGAACGCGCAACTTTCGGGTATCGAAATGGGCAAAGGAACGGCAGAGATCGATCTCTACGCGCCGGATAATCTATACGATCAGGTTTTGAAGGAGGTTGTGGGGGTTGAAATCAGGGGCAAGGATCATCTTCTGCAACTGATGCAGGACTTTGCTCATGCAAAAAGGGAGTATGATCAGGTCGAAGAGGCGTTGAAAATGGTCAAACAGACCGGTTATGGCATTGCTGCGCCGACAATCAGCGACATGAGTCTCGATGAACCGGAAATCATTCGCCAGGGATCGCGCTTTGGCGTTCGGCTTAAGGCGGTTGCTCCGTCCATACACATGATCAAAGTCGACGTTGAATCGGAATTCGCGCCGATTATCGGGACGGAAAAACAGAGTGAGGAATTGGTCCGTTATCTGATGCAGGATTTCGAAGATGATCCGCTTTCGATCTGGAATTCCGATATTTTCGGCCGTTCGCTCAATTCAATTGTCAGAGAGGGCATATCTGCAAAACTTGCGCTCATGCCGGAAAATGCCCGCTACAAACTAAAAGAAACTCTCGAAAGGATCATTAACGAAGGCTCGGGCGGTTTAATTGCGATCATTCTCTAGGTTATTCATAGCAGTCGGAAAGACTCCGCCCGGGGTCTTTTTTTGTTGAATCGAATTTTCGGAAGTTCTTTTTTAACAAAGAGGTTTAAAAAGAGCGAAATTGGCAATATTTTTATCAAAGCTGTTGAATTCTTCCATCACATCGTATATTATAAGCGTTGTTAATGTTTCTTCCAGCGCAAAAAGGAGGAATTCCTTTTTAAGGAGGTGAAGGTGTTGAATAAGACTGAATTGATTACTGCAGTTGCAGAATCTGCTGAACTGTCAAAAAAAGATGCTACAAAGGCGGTTGATTCCGTCCTTTCAACGATTGCTGACGCGTTGAAAAGCGGAAGCAAAGTCCAATTAATCGGTTTCGGAAACTTTGAGGTGCGTGAGCGCTCTGCTCGCAAGGGCCGCAATCCGCAAACCGGCGAGGAAATTGAAATCCAGGCAAGCAAAGTTCCGGCTTTCAAACCCGGCAAAGCATTAAAAGAAGCCGTCCAATGATCGAATTGATACATAGGACGTAAGAACGCGAGAGCCATCCATGTGGTGGCTCTTTTTTGATAGAGACGAATTTTTCTCTTTTTCAATTATGAAACAGGTCTCTTTCCTTGTTTTCTTTACTTTTAGCGTTTTTCTATGCTAGAATTTTTACAGTGAAACAAGTTTTTCTTTTCTGGCTTGGTTTAAATTGGAGGTTCAGCTTTGAACGTGAATCATGAGAAAATAGAACGGGCAGTCCGGATGATTCTAGAAGCGATCGGCGAAGATCCGGATCGTCAGGGGCTGGTAGAGACGCCTCAGAGGGTTGCCAGAATGTATGAAGAGATCTTTCAGGGAATGAGGCAGGATCCGAAGACGTATTTGTCGAAAACGTTTGACGAGGCTCATGAAGAATTGGTTCTCGTTAAGGATATTCCTTTTTATTCCATGTGTGAACATCATTTGGTTCCCTTTTTCGGCAAAGCACACGTCGGCTACATACCAAGAGGAGGACGGGTGACCGGACTCAGCAAACTGGCCCGGGCAGTGGAAGCGGTAGCAAAGAGACCGCAGCTGCAGGAGCGTCTGACGACCACGGTGGCAAACAGCATTGTTGAGACCCTTCGTCCTTATGGAGTAATCGTTGTTATTGAGGCGGAACACATGTGTATGACCATGCGCGGCATCAAGAAACCAGGGGCGAAAACCATAACGTCCGCCGTACGCGGAATTTTTCAGACGGATCGAGCGGCGAGAGCGGAGGCATTATCGCTGATCAACCGTCAATAATCTTAGGCTTGAAAGCAGGTTGGTTAAAGTGGAACCAAGAAACGAAGAGGTGCTGGGCGACTATTTTGTTATCAAGGCTGAAGAGGACGGCGTAAACGTCATCGGCCTGACGCGTGGTGCGGAAACACGTTTTTTTCACACTGAGAAGCTTGATAAGGGCGAAGTGATGATCGCTCAGTTTACAGAACATACTTCAGCAATTAAAGTGCATGGCAAGGCGACGATTCAGACGAAACACGGGACGATCATGTCTGAGTAAAGCCGGTGACACCTGCCGGTATGATATAATGGGAGCAGAAATTTTGTGGGACAATCGGGAGCAGGAGTTCCTATGATTCACTGCCCCTGACGCCGATGACGGCATCCGCTGATCTGTTCGGTTTACCGCTGTCTGCTCAGATCGGGAATTAGAAAAAAAGCAATGTTTAGGGGCGTTGCCATGACAGTAAGAGAAGAGATTGAAAGCATTTACGCAAATTTAAGGCGCGACCTGAGCCACCCGTATGTCAGTAAATACCTGCCGATTCCTGAGATTGATAAAGATAAACTGCTCGTATACTATTATTTGTTTCAGAAGCGATCAGGCAAACGGACAGAAGTCTACGTGGAAAGTTTGATGGTCGCCGAAATCGGACTTTCCACTCATGAGTCGATGACCACGGAAAGGCTTAACGGGAAAAAGGAAATTAAAAAGAGGCAACTGACCGCGCTGTCCGGCGATTTTTACAGCGCACTCTATTATTATTATCTTTCTCGAAAAAAAGATATTGAAATGGTGAAATGGGTGGCTGAAGCCATTCAGACATTTAACGTAAATAAATGCCTGCTGTTCTATCCGAAGCACACATTAAGCTGGACCCAGGCAGTAGCCGCATTGGAAACGATTGAAAGTGCCCTTGTGGCAAAGATTGCAGACAGGCTTGGTCTTAAACACTGGGTGCCTTTTCTTAACGCCTTTTTTTTGGGCAAGAAACTGGTTTCTGAATACGAACTGCAGGCGCAGAACGACTCGCGTTCTTTTCTGTGCAATTATTTGATTGAAAGCCTGACCCATGATTCCGTGTCATTCAGAGAACGACTGGAAGCAGAAATAAAGAAAACAAAAGCGCGCTTTTTTGATAGTATAAGGCAGGCTGAAGAAAACTCCGGTACACTTTTCGAGCTTCTCCCTTATCTGACTGAAAAAATGAACGCTTTCTGCCGCCTCACAGTGGAGGAAGGATAAATTGGAAATGAACGAACGGGAAGAAAAACATGAAAAGGTGCATCAGGTTTTTCAGACAATTTATAAAAAATACGATTCAATGAACTCGCTAATCAGTTTTAACCGCCATAAGGCCTGGCGTCGAAAAGCCGACGAAACTGTCGGTGCCAGAGAAGGCGAACAAATACTTGATGTCTGCTGTGGCACGGGAGACTGGACATTGTCTCTTGCAAAGGCTGTCGGCACCACCGGAAAAGTTGTCGGACTGGATTTTAGCGATAATATGTTAAAGGTCGCCAGAGCGAAGCTTGATGTGACACCGCTGAAAAATGTCGCACTGGTGAACGGAGATGCAATGAACATTCCATTCAGCGAGGCGTCATTCGATCGGGTGACGATCGGGTTCGGTTTGCGGAATGTCCCTGATTATTTGACGGTCCTGAAAGAAATGTTTCGCGTGCTGAAACCGGGAGGGAGGATCGTCTGTCTCGAGACTTCCCAGCCAAAGATTCCGGTTTACAGGCAGCTTTATTTCTTCTATTTCCGTTTTATTATGCCGCTCCTGGGTAAATTGTTTGCCGGCAGCTACAAAGAATATGCCTGGCTGAACGAATCTACGCAGAAGTTTCCCGACCGTGAAAAACTGGTTCAGCTATTTCATGCGGCCGGCTTTGAAAAAGTGAGCGTCCGATCGTTTATGGGGGGCATCGCTGCCATTCACCATGCGGACAAACCTCTTAGGAAAGCCGCGGACTGAAAACGACCGGGAAGCGAACGTATTTTTCCGGAGATCTCGGGTGCTGCAAACCGGAGAAAAGCTTTAGAAAAGCCTGACGAAGACTTTTCGTTCCGGGGTTCGCGAGACATGAAATGAGTGCAGGATTGCGATGAAGGGTGAAATAAATGACACTAGCGGGGATCTATGCAGAACAAAAAAACAATATGAAGGCGATTGAGAGCAGGCTTGAAAAAGCACTGGAAGCGCCGCACCCGATTCTTCACGAAGCTTCCATGAATTTGCTCAGAGCGGGGGGGAAAAGAATCCGTCCGCTGCTCGCACTTATCTCAGCTCAATACGGTGATCCGAAGCGGCCGGAGATTATTGATTCAGCGGCGACTCTTGAACTGATCCATATGGCATCCCTAGTACACGACGACGTCATTGATGATTCTGATTTGCGCCGCGGAAAGCCTACGGTCAAGGCTCAGTGGGACAACCGGGTCGCTATGTACACCGGCGACTTTATCTTTGCCAGAGCGATTGAACTGATTTCCGGATTCGACCGTCCAGAAGCCCATCGGATTCTTTCCCGTGTGATCCGCGACCTCAGCCTCGGGGAAATTGATCAGATTAAAGAGCTCTATAACTGGAAACAGAATCTGCGCTGTTATTTATTGCGAATCAAACGGAAAACAGCCATTCTGATGGCGCTTAGCTGTCAATTGGGAGCACTTTCATCGGGCTGCACACTGGCCGTTTCCCGCAGGCTTTATTACTACGGATATTTTCTTGGCATGAGCTATCAGATCACCGACGATATTCTGGACTTTGTCGGAACCGAGAAGCAACTGGGAAAACCCGCGGGCAGTGATCTGAGAAACGGAAACGTTACGCTGCCGACTTATTATGCCCTTCAGAAAAATGAACTCCATGATCGGATTGTCGGTATTCTGAAATCTGAAAATCCATCAGAGGACGATTGGAAGAGAGTCATCAGCTTGATTAAGGAGTCCGGAGCCATTCAGGCTTCGGAAAGGCTGAGCGACCGCTATCTTCAGAAAGCAAAAAACATATTGGATGAACTACCTGTTAAAAAGGCGACACGTTCGCTCATGGAAATTGCCGAATATGTCGGAAAGAGACGATACTGAAATTAGGTGTCACGATCATCCGGATTCTTGAGAAGCAGGGTGGCGGCTATACGGTATAAGCTGAATACATAGCTGAACAGACTGTTAAAAGCTTTATTTTTGAATAAGGAAAACAGGAAAACAAGGGCTTCAGGCTCTTAAGGAGGTAAGGTCATGCAGCAAACTTTTTTAATGGTAAAACCGGATGCCGTGAGGAGAGGCCTGATCGGGCGAATCGTGTCGCGATTCGAGGAAAAGGGATTTCAAATGGTCGCGGGCAAACTGATGGTGATTCCCGAAGAACTTGCCAGGAAACACTACAGCGAACATGAAGGCAAGCCTTTTTATAAAGACTTGATTTCTTTTATGACATCGGGTCCTGTCTTCGCCATGGTCTGGGAAGGCAATGACATTATCGATCTTTCAAGAATGATGATGGGTTCAACGGATCCCCAAAAAGCACTTCCAGGTACAATCCGCGGCGACTTTGCAAACCTTGTCAACCGCAATGTGATTCATGGATCCGATTCTCCTGAAAGCGCGGACCGGGAAATTCATCTCTTTTTTGATGATCACGAACTTGTCAAGTGCTGATTGCCTGATGGCGGAGGGGAGAGAACCTTAAGTTGGCGGATCAGGATTACGAACAATTTAAAAATCTATTCTTTCAGCTCACAGGGATTGATCTGTCCCTCTACAAAGAAGAACAGATGAAACGGCGCCTCAATACGCTGAGAGTCCGTAAGGGGATGCCTTCCTTTGTTACCTTTTTCCAGGAGATGAGAAAATCCGAACCCATGTTCAGTGAGTTTCTCGCCAAAATGACCATCAATGTTACGGAATTTTTTCGGAACAGGCAAAGATGGGATATTTTAGAAAATAAAATACGCCAATATTGTGTTAATCGGCGCTCTCTGCAAGTCTGGAGTGCTGCCTGTTCGACAGGAGAGGAAGCTTATTCGCTGGCGATGATACTTAGCAAATTTCTGCCTGACGGCCGGTTTTCCATAACCGCAAGTGACATTGATCAAGCCGTACTGGAAAAGGCCAGGGAGGGGCGCTATTTGGGCAGAGCCGTCGAATCGCTTACTCCTGAAGAGAGGAGCCGTTATTTCAGGAAAGACGGGCTTTTTTACTGCGTCGATGCAAAGCTGAAACAATCGATTCGGTTCATCCGACATGATTTGTTAAGTGATCCGGCTCCGGGAAAGTTTGATCTGGTTGTCTGCAGAAACGTCCTTATCTATTTTACTGAGGAAGGCAAGAAAAGGATTTACCATAAATTAAGCCATTCATTAAAAGAAAATGGAATTTTGTTTGTAGGGAGCACGGAACAAATTTTTCATCCTGAAACGTATCAACTGCGCTCGGCAGAAACATTTTTTTATGAAAAATCGGATATTGAGGGGTAATCACATGAGATTTTTGACTGCAGGTGAATCACACGGTCCGCAATTGACAGCCATTATCGAGGGGCTTCCCTCAGAGGTGGCTATTGACATTTCAGAAATCAACCGCGAACTGAAAAGGCGGCAGGGCGGCCACGGCCGCGGCCGCCGCATGATCATCGAATCCGATCAGGTGCAGATTCTCTCAGGTGTCCGCCACGGAAAAACGACGGGTGCGCCCGTGACTCTGGTCATTGAAAATCGCGACTGGGCGCACTGGCAGGATATAATGGGCACCCAGGTTCCGGAGGATACGGAGGAAATAAAAAAACAGGTGACCAAGCCCCGCCCGGGTCATGCCGATCTGAACGGGGGCATTAAATACAATCACAGAGATATGCGCAATGTTCTTGAACGATCATCAGCCCGCGAAACAGCGATTCGTGTGGCGGTCGGCGCCATAGCGAAGCAGTTTCTGAAACCGTTCGGTATCGACATAGCCGGTCGCGTCACGGAAATCGGCGGTGTCGCTGATGGTACGCCGCTGCCGGACAACATTGAAGAGATTAAAAAAACAACAGAGGCTTCGCCGGTACGCTGTCTCGATCCCGAAGCGGCCCGGAAAATGATCGAAGCGATCGACCGCGCGAAGGAAAATGGAGACTCGCTGGGCGGTATCGTCGAGGTTGTGGCAACGGGAGCACCGATCGGACTCGGAAGTCATGTCCACTATGACCGGAAGCTTGACGCGAGAATCGCCGGTGCGGTGCTCAGTATCAATGCTTTTAAGGGAGTTGAGTTCGGTATCGGTTTTGAAATGGCACACCGTCCCGGCAGCGATGTTCACGATGAGATTCTTTGGTCGGAAGAGGCGGGCTATACGCGGCGAACCAATCGTCTAGGCGGATTCGAAGGCGGTATGACGAACGGAATGCCGATCATCGTGCGCGGCGTCATGAAGCCGATTCCCACACTTTATAAACCGCTTCAGAGCGTAGATATTAACACGAAGGAACCGTTCAGCGCCAGCATCGAACGATCGGATAATTGCGCGGTGCCGGCGGCGAGCGTGGTCTGTGAAGCCGTTGTCGCCTGGGAACTGGCAAACGCGGTTTCTGAAAAATTTGGCGGAGACTGCCTGACCGATATGATGGCGGGGTACGCCGCCTATCGAAAACGTGCGGAGGCTTTCTGATGGAAACGCTGATGATCAGGACGCAGACCGGCAGTTATCCGATTTTTGTCGGGAAGGGGCTTTTGCCGAGGGCGGATGAACTGATAAAAGATGTTTATTCAAGCAGTTATATTATTACGGACAGTCATGTCGCACCAAGATATCTGAACGAGCTGGAGAAGACGCTCCGGAACAGGCAAGTTTTTCATTACATTGCCGAAGCAGGGGAGCAGTCTAAAAATCTTGCCGAATATAATCGGATTATTACCGATATGCTTGAAAAAAAACTGGACAGGAATACTTGCGTCATTGCACTAGGCGGCGGAGTGGTCGGAGATCTTGCCGGTTTCGTGGCCGCGACTTATCTGAGAGGCGTCGCTTTTCTGCAAATGCCGACAACGCTGCTCGCCCATGACAGCAGTGTCGGGGGAAAAGTAGGCATTGATCACGCTTTGGGAAAGAACCTGATCGGTGCCTTCTACCCGCCCGCAGCCGTCATTTACGACACGGCAACACTTGAAACATTGCCGTTTAGGGAGCTGCAGTCCGGTTTTGCCGAACTGATTAAGCACAGCCTGATCAGTTCTCCAGATTTTTATCAAGAGCTGAAAAAGGCGATACCTGAGCGATCTATGCTGACACCAGATGCAGTCGGATCTTTTCTCATACGCGGAATATCTGTAAAAGCTAAAATTGTCGAGCTTGACGAACATGAAAGCGGACCGCGCAAGTTTCTCAATTTCGGCCACACGCTTGGTCATGCACTTGAAAAGGAACTTGGTTTCGGCACGCTGACTCATGGAGAGGGCGTGGCCGTCGGCTCGCTCTTTGCACTGAAACTGAGCGAAGCCTATTACGGTCACCCGCTGCCTGTTAAAGAGTTGGCTGAATGGTATGTCAGGCTCGGTCTGCCGACCAAAGTTCCCGATGGGCTGACGGCAGAGGGGCTTATGGAACAAATGAAGTATGATAAGAAAAACAGGGACGGACACTATCATTTTGTTCTGATGAAATCCATTGGAAGGCCTGAAACAAGGCAGGTTCCGGAAAGTTTGGTCAGGGGGACGCTTTTCTCGTTCATGAATCATATGTTGACAGATTAAAATGAGTTGGCTATTATTAAACTACATCTTTGGGGAACAGTCGCCAGAGAGTCAGCCGGATTGTGTCACAGGATACGGTCGGCATGGATTGAGAGTTGAGAAAACAGAATGAGCTGAGTTGAGAAGAGCTGAGGGCTGAAAGATTGAACTTGAAAAATGATCCCGCAGGACTTCGCCTGCGGGTTTTTATTAACTTCTGATGGCCTCTTTGCTGAGCATTGAGCGTCACGCTCCCCTCTCTTAACCTCACCACGCTCATTCCTCAAAAAAGAGGAGTGGGAGAAATGTTTCAGGAAAAGTTGAAAGAATTAGTAAAAGGGAAGACTTTAACTGAGCAGGAAGCTGCGGAATTGATGGATGAAATCATGGAAGGGAAGGCCGATCCATGTCAGATTGCCGCCTTCCTGTCGCTCCTGAGCATGAGGGGCGAAACGGTAGATGAACTGACGGGATGCGTTCGGAGCATGAGGGCGCACGCAAAGCCGATACGCTATGATAAAGAATTGCTGGACATTGTCGGAACAGGCGGCGACGGCACGGCGACGTTCAATATTTCGACCGCCAGTGCCATTCTGCTATCCGGTCTTGGTGTTAACGTGGCCAAACACGGCAATCGGTCGGTTTCATCAACAAGCGGTGCCGCCGATGTGCTGGAAGCGCTCAGGATTCCCATTCAGTCGACTCCTGAACAGGCTGCGTCTCTTCTTGACCGCGCGCACATGTGCTTCTTGTTTGCCCCGTTGTACCACGCATCCATGAAATATGCGATTGCACCCCGAAAAGCACTCGGGTTCAGAACGATCTTCAACATGCTTGGGCCCTTGACCAATCCGGCGGGAGCGGAACGCCAGCTTCTGGGTGTCTACAGCAAGGAAGCAGCTGAAGCCTACGCAAACGCCATTGTGAAACTTGGCACACGAAGGTCGCTTGTCGTCACCGGTGATGACGGAATGGATGAGCTGACCATTGCCGGCCGTACCGAAGCGTATCTCATTGAAGATCATAAAATAAAATCTTTTTCGCTTGTCCCTGAAGATGTCGGGCTGAGCGCGGGCAGACTGGAAGAAATTCAAGTTGAGAACCCTGAAGAAAGCGCCGTTATGATCGAAGCGATCTTCTCAGGCGACACGCAAAACCGCACCGCTGTCAATGCAGTGCTGCTAAACGCCGGTGCCGGCCTGTACGTTGCCGGAAGGACGGATTCTATAGCCGAAGGCGTCCACGAGGCCAACCAGGCCGTTGATGATGGAAGAGCCCTGAAACAACTTAATCTCCTCCGGGCACAAGCGAAGGAAGTTTCCCATGTATAATAATATTCTTGATCGGATCTTAGAAACAAAGAAAGAGGAATTGGATGGATTTCAGATGCCGGAACCGATGCCGAGAAGTGAAAAGTATTCACTCAGAGAGGCGCTGAGTCGCCCGCATCACGCGCTCGGACTGATAGCCGAAGTTAAGCAGGCGTCGCCATCGAAGGGCCTTTTCCGGGAGAAAATGAATGTACCGGCCATCGCGGAGTCTTACGAACATGCCGGTGCGGATGCTGTCAGTGTTCTGACAGACAGGACTTATTTTCACGGATCGGCAGAGAACTTGATTAAGGTCAGAAAGTCTGTCAGGCTTCCCGTACTTCGAAAGGATTTTATCATTGACGAGCGCCAGATTGAGGAAGCCTTCCGGATCGGTGCGGACGCTGTCCTGCTGATTGCTGCCGCACTTGAGCCGGATCTTCTGTACGAACTTTATCTTGCAGCACGGGAGAGGGGACTTGAATCACTCGTTGAAGTGCACCGGATCGAGGAGGCTGAAGCTGTTCTGTCCAAATTTACACCTGAAATTATGGGCGTGAACAACCGGGATCTGAAAACGTTTGAGACGAAACTGGAAGTCACTGCAGCGCTACAGGGAACAATTCCCGAAGACGTCGTCTTAGTCAGTGAATCAGGTGTTCAGTCGGCGGCAGATGTGATGTACTTGAAGAATCACGGGGCAGATGCGGCGCTCGTCGGTGAAGTATTGATTCGTGCGCATTCACCGAGAGAGAAAGTGCGGGAACTGTTCGGCAGGGAAGTGAATGAGCATGCGGCCCGTGCTTAAATACTGCGGCAACCACTCGCTGTCCGATATTAAGGTAACAATGGCGAGCCAAGCAGATTACCTCGGTTTTATTTTTACTCCAAGAAGTAAACGGACTGTGCGGCCGGATCAGGTCGCGGAATGGTTGGAAGATGTCGGTGGGATAAAGAAAAAAAAGCTTGTCGGTGTCTTTGCGGATGATTCCATCGAGCTGATTGAGAAAGTTTTGCAAATCGTTCCCCTTCACGTGATTCAACTGCACGGTGAAGAACAGCCCCCGTACGTGGAGCAAGTCAAGTCAAGAACAGGCAAAACGGTTTGGAAGGCGCTTCACCATGAAAAGGGGACACCTGAAAAGATGCGCTGGTATGCAGGTCTTGCCGATGGGTATGTCATTGATACAAAAGTTAAAGGCGCCATTGGCGGGACGGGCGTTTCATTTGACTGGGACAGTGTGCCCGGCTACATGGCGGAAT
This sequence comes from Sporolactobacillus putidus, assembly GCF_014647035.1. Lineage (GTDB taxonomy): Bacteria > Bacillota > Bacilli > Bacillales > Sporolactobacillaceae > Sporolactobacillus > Sporolactobacillus putidus. Next base: position 101,036 of record NZ_BMOK01000003.1, read on the forward strand.
CAACCCGTCAGCATGCGGAGTGTCTGATTGCAGGCGGGATATCGCCTGAAAATATTGAAAGTCTGCTCAGTCAGAATCCGGTTGGCATCGACATTGCGTCGGGAATAGAGACGAACTTTCGAAAAGATGGCAGACTTATCCGGAAAATTGAAGAAAAGGTGAGGATGCAAAATGATCAGGCAGCCACAGATTGAAAATATAAAAGAGGACGGCGGGAAAGGGCGCTACGGCGAGTTCGGAGGCCAATATGTACCCGAAACGCTGATGCACGCCTTGCTTGAGCTTGAAAAAGGGTTCGATGAAGCGATTCACGACACTTCATTCTTAAAAGAATATCGCGAGATTCTTCATGACTATTCCGGCCGCCCTACCCCGGTGACGTATTGCGAACGGCTCAGTCAGAGGATCGGCGGGGCGCAGATTTATCTGAAACGTGAAGACTTGAACCATACCGGGGCTCATAAAATTAACAACGCGGTGGGCCAGGCTCTTCTCGCGCGACGGATGGGGAAGAAACGGATGATCGCTGAAACCGGTGCAGGTCAGCATGGTGTCGCTACGGCAACTGTTGCGGCTTATTTCGGTATGCCGTGCAAAGTATTTATGGGCGTGGTGGATGTTGAACGGCAGGCACTCAATGTGTTCCGAATGAGACTTCTCGGAGCGGAGGTTGTTCCGGTTTCAAGCGGAAACGGAACGCTGAAAGACGCGATCAACGAAGCGCTGCGGTACTGGGCGGCAAATGTTGAGGACACGGCATACATTGACGGATCGGTTGTCGGGCCGCATCCCTATCCAATGATTGTTCGCGATTTTCAGCGGATCATCGGCGACGAGGCGCGCGCGCAGATGATTGAAAAAACGGGGAAGCTTCCTGATGCCGCCTGCGCCTGTGTCGGCGGCGGAAGCAATGCAATGGGGCTGTTTACTGCTTTTCTAAATGATCCTGTGGCTCTTTATGGGGCCGAAGCCGGAGGAAAAGGAACGGACACGCCGGAACACGCCGCGACGCTTACCAAAGGGCGTCCGGGGGTCATTCACGGCGCGATGACTTATCTGCTTCAGGATCAAAACGGGCAGATTATTGAGCCCTATTCAATATCCGCCGGCCTTGACTATCCGGGTATCGGTCCGGAACATGCTCATCTTGCTAAATCGGGCCGGGCCTGCTATGAAGCCGTCACAGATCAAGAGGCCATAGACGCACTGATGACTCTGAGCGAAAAAGAGGGTATTCTGCCGGCGCTGGAGAGCGCGCACGGTCTTGCACTGGCGATGAAAAAAGCAAAAACAATGCAGACCGATCAGTCGATACTGGTCTGCCTTTCCGGCCGCGGGGACAAGGACGTCAATACGATTCTGCATGTACTCGATGAAGCAAAGACAGATCAAGGAGGCAGGAAATGATGAACCGTATGAGTAATTATATGAACAAAAAGCAGGATATGATGTTTATTCCATTTATAACAGCGGGAGATCCTTCCGAGGACGCAACCGTCGAGCTGGCTTTTATGCTGCAGTCCGTCGGAGCGTGTGCGCTTGAACTGGGTATTCCCTATTCCGACCCGCTCGCCGACGGACCAGTAATACAGAGGGCATCCAAACGTGCGCTTTCAAAAGGAATGTCACTGCTCGGCGCACTTCAGCTTGTGAAAAAAATACGGCTGAGGGGAGTGAAAATTCCGGTTATCATATTTACATACTGCAACCTTCTGTTACAATTAGGTGAAGAGACCTTTTTTCGAGAAGCGAAGGAAAACGAGATTGACGGACTGCTCGTCCCTGATCTGCCATTCGAGGAAAGCAGAGGTCTTGCAGAACGGTGCATTAACCACGGGATCAGCTTAATCTCACTTGTCGCGCCGACTACTTCTGAGCAAAGAATGGGAAAAATCGGTGCATCTGCGCAAGGTTTTCTGTATTGTGTATCCTCACTCGGCGTGACCGGTGTCCGAAAAAAGTTCCATCCGGACGTTTTCCCTTTTCTCGAACGGGTTCGTGCGGCATGTGAACTGCCGATCGCGGTGGGATTTGGCATTTCTTCAAACGAACAAGTGGATGAACTGCGCGGGCATGCCGACGGCTTTATTGTCGGGAGCGCCATTGTGTCCCAAATTGAAAGGCGAGCGGATCGGCTTCAAAAATCAGAATCCCTTTCACCCGCTGTTGAAGAAATACGCGAGTATCTGTTGAATACATTGCTTGGCAAACATAAGGTGGGTAAGAATCATGAAAGAACAGCTCAGCAGGCTGAAACCTTATCAACCGGGAAAACAGGTTGACGAAGTACGGAGAGAATACGGACTGGATAGAATCGAGAAACTGGCGTCAAATGAAAACCCTTTTGGTTCGTCGCCCGGAGCGAAGCAGGCGATTGAAAAAGGCCTCACTGAGTTGATGATTTATCCTGACGGGCATGCCGCTGATCTTCGTGGAAAAGTCAGCAGGTTTCTGAATGTCCGGCCTGATTGCCTGATCTTCGGCAACGGCAGTGACGAGATTCTGCATATGGTGAGCCGCGCTTTTATCGAGCCGGGAACGAACAGCATCATGGCGGATCCGACTTTTTCCCAATATAAACGCAATGTGATCATTGAGGGCGGGGAGGCTCGTGAAGTTCCTCTCGATAGCGAAGGAAATCATGATCTTGAACGGATGCTCTCATTGATTGATGATCGAACTCGGGTCATTTGGATCTGCAATCCGAATAACCCGACCGGCCGTTCTATTGACCGTGAAACATTTATTTCTTTTATGGAGCGGGTTCCGAAAAATATTGTTGTCGTATCGGACGAAGCATATTCTGAATATGTCACATCAGAAAACTATCCAAATACGATTGATTTTATAGATCGCTTTCCAAACCTAATAGCAACACACACTTTTTCAAAAATCTATGGATTGGCCGGTCTCCGGATCGGGTACGGAGTTGCTCACTCAGTTTTGATTTCCGAGCTTGAACATGTCCGTGATCCTTTCAACGTCTCGCGTCTCTCACAGGCGGCAGCCGCGGCGGCGCTTGATGATCAGAACTTTGTCCGTGAATGCGCCGAGCGGAACGCTGAAGGAAAAAAACAGTATTATGATTTTTGTAAAGAAACCGGCATACACTATTTTCCGACGGACACCAATTTTATTCTGATGGAAATCGGCGATTCCGGAGAAGACGTCTTCCAATACATGGTTCGAAATGGTTATATCATCCGTTCGGGATCCGCTTTGGGCTGCCCCGAGTATGTACGGATCACAATTGGTACAAAAGAGCAGAATGCCGCCATTATTAAATTGCTGAAGGATTACGTCTCATGCAAACAACCGTCCTGATCGCCGGCTTGGGCCTTATCGGTGGGTCAATCGCCGAATCCATACGTTCCGCTCATTCCGACGTGAAAATTATCGGCTTTGATCAAAATAAAAAAACAATGGAAGAGGGCATCCGCCGGCACGTCATCGACGAGTCTGCGGAGAGCTTTCCGAAAAGTGCGTCTGCGGCCGATATCATCATACTTGCAGCTCCGGTATCCGCAATTATTGCGATGATTGAGGAGCTGGGAAGAACAGAACTTAAACCTGGAACGATCGTGACCGATGTCGGAAGCACGAAACGCTTGATCAAGCTTCAGGCTGATTACTATTTAAAAGGACGCTGTCATTTCATAGGCGGACATCCGATGGCGGGCTCTCACAAGAGCGGTGTATCCGCGGCGCGTGCCAATTTATTTGAAAATGCCTATTACTTTCTGATTGCAGAAAAGGATCAGGAATCGGCACCGATGCAGAAACTTGAGAATTTATTGTCCGGGACTCACGCAAAGTTTTTTCGTGTGACACCGGAAATTCATGATCAGATCGTCGGGCTGATCAGCCATTTTCCTCATTTGATTGCATCCGCGCTGGTTCATCATCTGGAGAATCATCCGATACAGGGGATTAATCTGCGTCTTCTTGCCGCCGGCGGTTTTCGCGATATTACGCGTATTGCGTCCTCGGATCCGACAATGTGGACAGATACGGTCATAAGCAACCGCGATGATCTGCTCGATCTGCTGGATGAGTGGACCAGAAGCATGGAACAATTGAAAAATTTACTGATGGAAGGAAACAGACCGTCCATTCATGATTTTTTTCGAAAAGCCAAGCTATTCCGTGACGGCTTTCCTAAAAAAGAGAAGGGTGCGATTCCCGGTTATTACGATCTGTTCATAGACGTCCCGGACAAACCGGACACGATATCAACAGTGACCGGTTATGTAGGCGGTGCAGGAATCAATTTGACGAATATTGAGATTATCGAGGCAAGAGAAAATATCATGGGCGTGATGCGGCTCACGTTCCAGGATGCGGATCAGCGGGATAAAGCCCGCGCCATTTTGCAGCAGAAGGGCTATCATACATATCTGAATGATTAACGGGTGATTGATGTGACGGACTTAGAATTTAAGGGCAGCGGAAAACCTTTGAACGGGGAACTGAAAATGCCGGGCGACAAATCGATCTCGCACCGAGCTGTCATTTTCGGGGCTATCGCCCATGGAGTGACGACCGTGGAGGGCTTCCTGCGCGGCAACGACTGTATCAGCACACTTCAATGTATGCGCGCACTCGGGGTGCAGATTGATGAATCCGGCGACCATCTGACGATCAATGGACAAGGCTTTGACGGCCTGAGCGAACCGAATCGTGTTCTGGATGTCGGTAATTCCGGCACAACAATTCGTCTGCTCTCCGGATTGTTGAGCGCACTGCCTTTTTATTCGGTGCTTGCGGGCGACGTGTCCATTCACAGACGTCCTATGGGCCGGGTGATCAGGCCTTTGATGGAAATGGGCGCCGATTTGTGGGGACGGAGCGGAGACAGTTACGCGCCAATCTCGATTAAAGGAAGAAAGCTTCATCCTATTGACTATCATTTGCCTGTCGCCAGCGCCCAGGTAAAAAGCGCTCTGATCCTGGCCGGGTTACAGACAGAAGGAAAAACAACGCTGACCGAGCCGGGTGCATCGCGTGACCATACTGAGCGCATGCTCAGAGCATTTGGAGGCACGATCCGGACAGAGGGACTTGTGCATGAACTGGTCGGTCCCCAGTATCTGACAGGGACCGACATTCGTGTTCCTGGGGATTTCTCTTCCGCGGCCTTTTTTATCGCTGCAGCTCTGCTGACACCAGACAGTCATCTGGTTCTGCGTTCCGTTGGCATGAATCCGACACGAACGGGAATGATTGTGGTTCTGGAGAAAATGGGGGCTAAAGTCAGTTTAGTCAATAAAAAGGAATGGAACGGCGAGCCGGTTTGCGACATCGTGATCGATCATGCACAACTTCGGGCAGCCGAAATCGGGGGAGCCCTGATCCCGCAACTCATTGACGAGATTCCGATATTGGCGCTTATTGCAACGGAGGCTGAAGGAACAACAGTAATCAGGGATGCTTCGGAGCTGAAAGTCAAAGAAACGAACAGAATACGGACCACTGTTGACGAATTGAAGAGGATCGGAGCGGATATCGAGGAAACTGAAGACGGCATGATCATTCATGGCCATCCCGGCCGTCGCTTCTCAGGGGGGCCTGCCGATAGTTCCGGCGATCATCGGATTGGCATGATGCTGGCCGTTGCCTCTCAGAAATCCGATGCACCGGTAGTAGTCCGTCAGGCAGAAGCCATCGCTGTCTCTTTTCCGACATTCCGCGACCAGCTTGCTCAGATTCAGAGATAAAAATTATTCAAAAAACGCAGGCGAATCAACCCTATTCTTCTAAGGCTAGGGTTCTTTTGCGCGTCCGGGATTTAATTCTTGATGGGACGTACTATTTTTACTAAGATAAGTGTAGAAGAGAAAAATGAGACGATGGTGTGATTTGGGGAGGAATAGAGTAATGAAACATTTGGAGACGGCCAATGCGCTTCTGGCGAGCGGACAAACTAAAGAAGGGCTGAAACTGCTTGAAGAAATGCTCAGGGATGCGGATGATGATACCGTTTATGGTGCGGCTTCGATCTATCAGCAATTCGGCTTTCTCGAAGAAGCGGAGCAAGCTTACGCGACATTGCTCAGAAGATATCCGAACGATAGCGGGCTTCTGCTCCAAATTTCCGACCTTTTAATTGATAAGAATGAGGAAAATCGCGCCATTGATTATCTTTTGAAGATCCATCCCCTGGACGAAAACTACTTGAGCGCGCAGGTGTCACTCGCAGATCTGTATCAGATAGAGGGCCTGGATGAGGCTGCCGAAAAAAGGCTTCTTGGAGCCCTAAAGATGGCACCCCATGAACCTGTTCTGCTCCTGGCGCTCGGTGAGTTTTATCTTTCAAACGGACAGGCAAGAAAGGCGGTTGATTTTTTCGAAACAATCAGAGGGAATAGCGAACTTGCCAATCAGAATGTCGACATGAAACTGGCTGAAGCACTGAGTCTTTGCGGGGAATTTGAACAGTCCATCAAGGCGTACAGATTGGGTCTGAAGAAAGAAAAGACATTGGATGGATTATTTGGCTATGCCGTGACGGCAACGCGGATCGGACATTTCAAGACGGCTATAAAGGCACTTGAAGAGCTGCGGGAACTCGACCCCGGATACAGCACGCTCTATCCGGTTCTTGCCCGCGCCTACCAGCATGAAGGGGATCTTAATCTGGCACTGAAGACGGTTGAGGAAGGGCTTGCTGCGGATGAATACAATGATCGTCTTTACAAGGAAGCAGGGGAGCTTGCGCTTAAAGTTCACCATTCTGAAAAAGCGGCTTATTATTTTAAAAAATGGCATGAGCATGATCCGGAAAATATAGAAGCCCTGACACGCATGGTTGAGCTTGATGCACAGCATGAAAACTACGAATCCATAGTCGATCTGCTTAGTCCTACAAATCCGGACGATCCGATGCTGATCTGGTTTTTGGCGACTGCCTGCAATCGCACGGATGAGCCCGGTAAAGCCGGAGCTTATTATGCTGCATGCCATTCCGCCTTTTCAGACAACCCTGAATTTCTTCAGGAATATGGGGAATATTTGATAGAGACGGGAAAAAGGAAAGACGCTCTCGGAGTGCTGGAGAAGGCGGCGCGCCTCGCCCCGGAAAATCAGGATTTGGCTTTATTTGTTGAACGATTAAAGCAGGATGATTGAGAGTGAGCGGAGAATATGATATATAGAGAGTGAAGGCACACGTTTCTTGAATTCCGGAGAGGGGATGATAGAATGGAGCAGATCGTGTCGAATGTAGAAAAGAAAGCTTTCTTAAAATGGCTGTTGGAACGTCGCGAATTGAAGAATCGCGAGACGATTTGGCTGTTGAATTATCTGATGAGCAATGAAAAGCTGCTGGGTCTGATCCATTTTGTGGATAGCATAACAGGATGCAACCGGGCGATGACGATTTCCGAAAAAAAGAACGGTCCTGAAGACTTTGAATATGCTAAAGCGACCGTTCGTACAAGTGATCCGGAAAAAGCCTTCCATGACCTCAGACTGAATCAGGATGAGGCGGTTTATGTCAAAGTTGATCTTTCGTCGGCGCGTTATTATCCCGAGTATTTTTCGGTTCTTGAGGAAAATCCGAATATGGATGAAACGGTGCATAAAAAATATGGGCGGGCAGCTGAAGATGCTGCAGGAGCTGCCGAAAGAGCTTACACGGAAAAAAAACTGTATGAGGAGATCAATGATGCGCTCGACCGGGGCGATGCCGAGCGATTTTATCAACTGACCGAACGACTAAGAGCACTCAGAAGTTAAACTTTTCTTTTGTTCCATAACGAATCGTTGCGCTCTTATGGATGAGGAAGTTATGATGGTTAGCGTTCAAAATTGTCTGATTTCTGATTCAGTTCATTGAAATTGCCTCCTCACGACCGGTGTCCCATGAACACCGGTCTACTCTTGTCCCTTTTTTCATATAATGTCGTAAGGAAGAAAGGGAGGGCAAGCGATGAAAACTGAATTTGCGGCTGTTCTACTCTGCCTCATGTTCTTTTTTATAGGTCCTCATTATGGATATGCCCGGACATCCGATAAGAATATTCACGAGCAGGAACTGAATAATCTGTCCGATCGGATTTTCCAGTATGCGGATGCAAATCAGGAGGATGCAGCGAAAAATCTATTAAGTGAATTTGATCGAACCTGGAGCACTTCGGAGACGGCTTATCCCGACGAGGATGGACGGATCGTCGGCACAGTCGCGCTCCGGCTGAAAATTCTGCTTGATTCAGGGGGTAATTCCAGCGAGATCAGGGATGCGGCCATTGCGCTGCGCCTTTGTGTTGATGCGCTGACCACAAGCGGCAGTCCTCTGTGGAAAGCCATGCGGTCTCAGGTTTTAGGGCCGATTAAGGGAATGCAAACATCATTGAAAAATCAGGATTATCCAGGCTTTCAAGCAGAACTGAACCAGTTTCTTGACAGTTACGCACTCATTTATCCTTCTATGATGATTGACGGCAATCCCGAAGGTGTAATCGTGGTCAACAAAAGTGTGAATGCTTTCGCCGATCAGCGCATGAGCACGATTCAGGACAAAATGCGTATTCAACAACTGACTTTGATCGAGAAGGAACTGGCAGGTGTTTTCGACAGATCACCTGCTTCGACGATCGACAGTCTTTCCCCGCTAATCCTGGCCGTCGGCAGTTTCCTGTTGTTTGTGCTTATCTATGTTTCGCTTCGCAAGTACTTTGGAGAACGATTTAAACGCAGAAAAGAAATACGATGACTGCACAGTGCATATCCCGAATTTTGACAAAAAGTCGACATTTGACTAAAATTGACTGTATAGATGATATGGAGGAATAAGCATGATACAATTCTTGGTTTACATGGCCGTTCTGATGCTGGTTCCGCTTTGGGCGCAGATGCGTGTTAAATCAACGTATTCAAAATATGCCCAGGTCGAGAATTCAACCGGAATGACCGGCGCGCAGACAGCGAGGAAGATTCTGGACGACAACGGACTCTATGATGTGTCGGTTCGTGAAGTGGATGGAACGCTGACAGATCACTATGACCCGCGTGACAAATCGGTCAATCTGTCGACAGACATCTATAACAGCGCGACGATTTCAGGAACGGCTGTTGCCGCTCACGAAGTGGGTCACGCGATTCAGGATGCAAATGACTACACGTTCATGCGTATCAGAAGTGCTCTTGTTCCAGTAGCAAACATCGGGTCGAATCTGTCTTATTTTTTAATTTTAGCCGGTTTTCTTTTTGGCGCTATGCAGTTGGCGACACTCGGCGTCATCTTTTTCGCTGCGGCGGTTCTCTTCCAGCTTGTCACACTTCCCGTCGAATTTGATGCGTCCGGCCGTGCTCTGAAACAAATCGTGAACCTGGGAATTGTGCAGAACGGCGAACAGAAACAGGCAAGAAAAGTGCTTTCTGCTGCAGCAATGACATACGTCGCTGCAGCACTCGTATCCGCAATGGAACTTGTTCGCTTCATTTTAATGATTGCTCTTTCAAACAACCGGGAAAACTGACGCTCACACGGGAACATTCAGTTTTTATAATCAACTGCCTGTCTTTTCGCCAAGGTCCGGCAGTTTTTATTTTGTTTGAAAGAAAGATCGATAATTAACGGTCAAAAAATTAAAGCAATGATAGACCCACGTGGTTCGAAACCATCCCACGTTTATCAAAAAACTAAGGGGGAAGTTCTTGGATGAAACTCAGGACACTGATTGTGAATGCGATATTGGCAGCTCTCTACATTGTGCTGACCTTTTTTCTTCAGCCGATCAGTTTTTCAGCTATCCAGTTCCGAATTTCAGAAATGCTGAATCATCTGGTCGTGTTTAATAAAAAATATTTCATTGGCATCGTCTGCGGCGTATTTATCGGAAATCTTCTTTTTTCGCCGCTATTGCCTTACGATCTTATTTTCGGGACGGGACAGTCGGTGATCGCTCTTCTAACGACGATCATCTGTTCAAAATATGTCAGGCATATTTGGTCACGATTGTTGATAAATACAGGCGTTTTTACGCTGACCATGTGTATTATTGCATGGGAACTGAACATTGTTCTCCATCTTCCGTTTTTCTGGACCTGGCTGACTGCGGCAGCCGGTGAGTTTTCCGTCATGCTCGTAGGTGCACCGATTATGTATACTGTGAATCAGCGCATCCACTTTGACAAACGCATTTGATATTCGTTAAACAAAAAGCGCCTTACTGCAAGGCGCTTTTTGTACAATAGATCCGAATGGTTTTTTATTTCTCGCGAAGCTGGCAGCGGCTGTTGAAAAAGGCTTTATACCCGATCTGAACGAACAGAAGAACAGTAAGGGATGCGCCCCCGACGATGCCGAGCATAACGGCGATTTGATAGCGAATGGCCTGTATCGGGGAAGCCCCGCCGATGATCTGGCCGGTCATCATCCCTGGAAGAAAGACAATGCCCATACCCACCATGGAATTGATCGTCGGCAGCATGGCACTGTCAAAGGCCTGGTTGATAATCGGACGTGATGCTTCATTAGGTTTAGCTCCGAGCATCAGTGCGGATTCAACCATTTGTTTTTTCGTATGCATGCCTTCGAGCAATGTGTTGACGCCAAGCGAAACACCCGTCATCGTATTTCCGATAATCATACCGGCAATGGGAATGACATATCTTGGATTGTACCACGGCTTCACGTTGAGGGTTACAAGGATAAAATAAATGAGCGTCGCGATCACACCGACGGTCATTGACAAAGCGATTTTCTTTTTCAGTTCTTTATTCAACGGTATCTTAGCCCGTTGGTAAATGTTGTAAATAGCGAAGATTAACATGAGTGCAAGGATAACGAGCGTAAAAACGGGATTGGCGTTGCCGAAGACATATGCGAGAATGTAACCGACGATCATCAGCTGAATGGTCATGCGGACAGAAGAGATTAATATTTCTTTCTCTCGCTGAATCCCTTTAACCTTCACGATAATTAATAATATCAAAATGAAAATGTAGGCGGAAACGAGCTGCCAAAGTGTGAGATCATTGCTGCTCAATATGTTCACTCTCCCTCACAACTTGTCCTTTATTTATTTCGATGATATGATCTGCAAATGCCCTGACAACGGCGGTGGAATGTGTGATCATAACAAGAGTTTTCTTATTGTTTTTCACAAATTCGGCTAGTTTTTTCATGATGAACTGCGTGGTTTCTTCGTCTAGAGCGGATGAAGGTTCGTCAAGGAGAAGAACGGGAGGATCGAGAAGCAGGATCCTCGCAAGGGAGACACGCTGTTTTTCTCCGCCGGAAAGTGCATCACTTTCCTCATCCAGCGCTTTGTCCAGATGCACATCCTTAAGCACTTTTTTCAAACGAGCATCCGTAACGGCAGGTTTTTCTGAAAAACGCAGACCAATCAGGAGGTTGTCCTTTACAGTCCCTCCGAACATGACCGGTGTCTGGGCCATCATGACAACCTCGCGGCGAAGTTCAACCGGGTTCCATTCAAAAACCGACCGGCCCTCAATTTCAATGTCGCCTGATTCCGGACTGATCATATGGTTCAGCATTTTGAGCAGAGTCGTTTTTCCGCTCCCGCTTTCTCCGATAATACAGGTAATCATTCCGGACGGGATCGACAGATCGTCGATCGACAGGATATTTTTGTAGTGCAATTGATGAATATGGAATGTACTCTCGTTCATCAGACTCACCTTTTCTTTTGAAGTCCCTTAAATAGGATCTGCAGGACAATCGATTTTAAATTTTTACCGGTGTCTGCCATTCGATGAACACAATCTCTTTCAAATTAAAGCAGAGAGCACCATATAAGAAGAACTCAAAGGGTCACTCATAAATCATAACGCTTTTGAAGCTGTTTTGAAACCATTGATCAAAAATCAGCCGGCTTTCTGTATATCCCAAATGGTCACACTGAAGCGGTTGACACCATTGTGACCATTCTCCGGTCTGCTTAACGCACGCTCCCTGTTTTTAAATATTGTTATGTTATAATAGCCTAAGAGCAAAATGAAATGGGGAGATTTTTTGACGGAAAGACCAAGATTACTGCTTGTAGACGGAATGGCCCTGCTTTTCAGAGCATTCTATGCGACAGCGCCGAGCGGCCAACTGATGATCAATGAGAAGGGGATACCGACGAATGGTGTACAGGGGTTTCTGCGCCATTTGCTCCTGGCGTTAGAGAACCGCAAACCGACACATGTAGCCGTCTGCTGGGACATGGGAAAAAAGACTTTCCGGCACGATCTTTTTGACGGTTATAAGGCTAATCGGGCCGCACCCCCAGTCGAAATGATTCCGCAGTTTGATCTGGCCAAGGAAATGACCATAGCTTTTAAAATCCCGAACATCGGTTTGGAAGGTTTTGAAGCGGATGACTGCATCGGAACGATTGCCAAGAAGCTACAGGATGATGCCGACGTCTCAATCATTACCGGAGACCGCGATCTTCTGCAGCTGCTTGATCATCATATCGGCGTTCATCTCCTGCAAAAAGGTTATGGCAATTATCGCAGTTATTCGGAACGCTCATTTACTGAAAAATTCGGGATTTCCCCCCGCCAGTTCATTGATGTCAAAGCGTTAATGGGGGACTCAAGCGATGGATATCCGGGTGTCCGCGGTATCGGTGAGAAAACCGCATTTAAATTAATCAAGCAGTTTGGCAATATGGATGCGCTGCTCGATCATCTGGATCTGCTCCCGACCGGTCAGAAGAAGAAAATCGCCACGGATCTGGACATGTTTCATCTATCACGAAGACTGGCTGAAATTCAATGTGACGCTCCTATTTCCTTTTCAATGGACGAAGCGTCCTTTCACGGGGTGCCAAGAGCTTTTATTGAGAAAGTCAGGATGATGGGAATGAAGATGGTCGGCCATGACCTCGTCGATATTCGCTGGGGAATGCAGACCAGTTTGTTTGACGGAACGAACTGACCGGGATATTCGTAACATCATTGAATTGAATAGACCCTTTCTTTTTCTTCAGACCGGAATAAATGGCATGCGGCGTTTATTTCGGTCTGATTTTACAAGTGGCCTTTACAAAAAAAGTCTGTTTATGTAGAATGACAGTTACAACTCAATGAAGCGAATCCCTAAACTTGAAAAGAGGTACAGCATAAATAAAATCAGAAAATTCACTGTTGCTTCAAAAAGCAAACAGTGATATATGGCTTCTCCAGTGTGGATGGGTTGACTGCATTTTTATTCAGAAGGAGATTTTAGAAATGGAATTGTTCAGAAAGAAGTCTCTGGATTACATGATCCGGCAGGCAAGCGGCAAAAAAAGTCTTCAGAAAGCGTTAGGAGCGTTCGATTTAACGATGCTCGGCGTGGGGGCTGTGATCGGAACGGGTATTTTTGTCCTGACAGGTGTCGTTGCCGCGAAGAACGCGGGTCCGGCGATTATTTTATCTTTTGTCTTTTCGGGACTTGCCTGTGCTTTTGCCGCACTGTGCTACGCGGAATTTGCTTCAATGATTCCCGCTTCCGGGAGCGCGTATACTTACAGTTATACAACTTTTGGAGAACTCTTTGCCTGGATTCTCGGATGGGATCTGATTTTGGAATACGGGCTCGCTTGTTCAGTCGTGGCGAGCGGCTGGTCAGCCTATTTTCAGGAACTGGTCGGAGGATTCGGCATACATTTGCCGGCTTTGCTCAGCGGTGCTTTCGATCCATCTAAAGGATCCTATGTCGACATTATGGCGGTTGCGATCGTTTTCTTACTTTCAGCCGTTTTAATGACAGGCGTCAAGGAATCAAGCCGCATTAATGACATCATGGTCATCATTAAAATCGGAGTGGTTCTGCTGTTCATTGTCGTCGGCATATTTTATGTCAGGCCGTCAAACTGGTCGCCGTTTATGCCGTTCGGCTTCAGCGGTGTTATGCAGGGAGCGGCAACCGCTTTTCTTGCTTATATCGGTTTTGACGCTGTGTCATCCGCTTCAGAAGAAGTCAAAAACCCGCAGCGCGACATGCCGATCGGGATTCTTTCCTCTCTTGCCATCTGTATGATTCTTTACATTGCTGTATCGGCGGTTCTAACCGGCATGATCCCTTATACAAAACTGAATGTCGGCGATCCTGTGGCATTCGCTCTGCGCTTCGTCCACCAGAACTGGGTTGCGGGTTTTGTTTCTCTTGGAGCTATTCTCGGCATAACAACCGTACTCTTTGTCATGATGTACGGACAGACCCGCTTGTTTTTTGCCATCAGCCGCGACGGGCTGCTGCCAAAGGGGATTTCAAAACTGACACACAAAACGAAAACACCGACCCGGAGCATTATTTTAACTTGGCTGATGGCGACCGTATTCTCAGCGGTCATTCCGCTCAATCAACTTGCGGAGCTGACCAATATCGGAACCTTGTTTGCCTTTATTGTTGTCTCACTGGGCGTCATCGTTTTGAGGCACACCCGCCCGGATATCAAGCGGAATTTCAGAGTGCCTTTTGTTCCGTTCATCCCCGTACTCGCCGTTCTTGCCTGCGGATACTTGATGGTGAACCTTTCCAAAATTACCTGGATCGGATTTCTGATTTGGTTTGCAATCGGTCTGATCATTTATTTTACTTATGGTTACCGGCACAGTTTACTTGGCAGCGCCGAAGAACAAACTCCGGAGCCTTCCCGGGTCACTTCGGAAAACTGATCAGAGGATAAACAGGACTGCATTAAAAAAGAAATAAATAGAAAAAAGATTTCCTGATTTTATGAATTGGAAATCTTTTTTCTATTGAGTATGTTTCGGACAGGAACTAAAATAAAGGTATCTATTTAAGTTGAAAGATGAATACATTAAGTGTCATTCTGCGATAGAGGATCAAAGGACACCTTTTTCCCAAAAAATATTTTTAAATTTGACATATTTTGACTGATTATTCTGAAGGACTTGTGCTGATTTCGTAGAAATAATATTTAATAAGTGATAAAGGGCGTGAATTCATGATAACTATCGAAAACGTTCCGCAACATTATCCAAGTGATATTGATCTGTATCTATTTCATGAAGGCACATTGTACGAAGGTTATAAGATGTTCGGCGCTCACTTTGAAAGATCGGAGGATCGCGAAGGTTTCCGTTTCACCGTTTGGGCGCCCAATGCCGGAAAGGTATCCGTCGTCGGAGATTTCAATAATTGGGAAGCAGGAAAAAACCCGTTAGCCCGTGTCAGCAAGTCCGGCGTCTGGACGGCCTTTATCAAAGATATTCGCGAGGGAGAACGGTATAAATATGCCATTCAGACGCCGGAAGGCTCAATTATATTAAAAGCGGATCCCTACGCATTTTATGCAGAAACAAGGCCGTCCACGGCTTCGCTGACCTGCAGGCTGGACGGGTATGAATGGCAGGACAGCAAGTGGATAAGAAAACGAGACAAAGAGGATATTTACCATCGTCCGATGCTCGTTTATGAATGCCATCTCGGTTCGTGGAAAAAGAAAGAAGATGGCCGGCTTCTCACATACCGCGAACTGGCGGACGAGCTTATTCCATACATCAGGGAAAACGGTTTCACTCATATTGAATTGATGCCGATTATGGAGCATCCCTATGACCGTTCGTGGGGCTATCAAATTACCGGCTATTATGCACCGACAAGCCGTTTCGGTACCCCGAAAGATTTTATGTATTTTGTCGACACGTGCCATGAGCACGATATCAGTGTCATTCTCGACTGGACACCAGCTCATTTCTGCAGAGACACACACGGGCTCGGACGTTTCGACGGCACGCCTCTTTATGAACCTACCGATCCGAAACTAACTGATCGTCCGCAGTGGGGAACTTACAATTTTGATTTCAGCAAAAACGAAGTCATCAGCTTTCTGATTTCCAACGCCCGATTCTGGATGGATGTTTATCATGTTGAAGGATTCAGGATTGATGCCGTTTCGTCAATGATTTATTTGAACCATAATAATGATTTGCCCTTTGAGCTGAAAAATAAGAACGGCGGTGATGAAAATCTTGAAGCGATTGCCTTTTTAAAGAAGCTCAACACAGCTGTTTTCAGTAAGTTTCCAAAGGCGCTGATGATGGCCGAAGAGGCAACTGATTATCCGCTTGTATCCTCACCAGTTGAAGACGGCGGCCTCGGTTTTAATTATAAATGGAACATGGGCTGGGTACATGACATCTTGCGCTACATGAAACTTGATCCTTCGGAACGGCGCAACCATCACCAGTTGATCACATTTTCAATGCTCTATGCTTTTTCCGAAAATTTTGTCCTGCCATTTTCTCATGATGAACTCGTGTATGGAAAACGCTCGCTGCTGAATAAAATGCCCGGCGACGAATGGCAGAGATTTGCAAACCTGCGTGTGCTCTATGGCTACTTCATGACGCACCCTGGGAAGAAGCTTCTTTTCATGGGATCGGAATTTGCGCAATTTGATGAATGGAAGGATTTGGAACAACTGGACTGGAATCTGTTCGGGTTTAAAACACACCGGTCGTTCCTTCACTATTCTTCCGAACTTAATCATTTCTACCAGAATACATCGTGCCTCTGGCGTCTTGATCATGAAGGTGAAGGATTTGAGTGGATCGATCCGAACGATGCGCAACAAAGCATTATCAGTTTTATCCGCAAGGGAAAACGGAAAGGGGATTATTGTGTCATTGTCTGCAATTTCACCCCAGCTGTCTATCATCATTTCAGAATCGGCATGCCTGCTGAAGGAAACTATCTTGAAATGCTGAACAGCGATGCAAAAGAGTTTGGCGGATCAGGGCAGCTGAACAGAAAACCGGTTCAGTCAGTTCCGGAGCCCTACCATAACCAGAAGTTCAGCATGGAAATCACGGTTCCGCCTTTAGGAATAACCATTTTCATGAAGGAAACGAAAAAACGGAGCGCAGTGGTTCGCCACATTAAATGACGTTTAAAGAGTTAACGAGACAGAGTTGTCGGGAATGGGGAAGGGGATAGAGAGATGAATGTTCTGTTTGCTGCTTCTGAGTGTGTTCCTTTTATCAAAACCGGCGGACTGGGAGACGTGGTCGGTGCGCTGCCGAAAGCCCTGAAGAGGGGCGGCATTCACGTCGGCGTCATTCTTCCAAAATACGAAGATATGGCTGCCGAGTTTCAAAACAGGCTGACACTTATCCGGTATATAGACGTTCCTGTCGGCTGGAGAAGACAGTACTGCGGTATCGAATATTTTGAAGAAGACGGAATTCGTTATTATTTCCTCGATAATGAATATTATTTTAAAAGGCATGGTTGCTACGGTTACTTCGATGACGGGGAACGCTTTGCCTTTTTCTCCAGGGCCGTACTTGAAGTTCTTCCTTTTCTGGCTGAGAGGCCTGATGTCATACACTGCCATGACTGGCAGACCGGACCGGTCAGTCTCCTGCTGAAAAGCCATTACGCCGGACGGCCGTTCTATCAGCAGATCCGCACGGTTTTTACCATCCATAACTTAAAATATCAAGGCATTTTCCCGAGATCTGTTCTCTCTGATCTTCTTGATCTTGATGACCGGTATTTCAACCCTGACAGTCTTGAATTCTATGGCGGAGTCAGTTATATGAAGGCGGGACTTGCATACGCGGATGTTCTGACAACGGTGAGCAGGACTTATGCGGAAGAAATTCAAATGCCCTTTTACGGTGAGAATCTTGATGGATTCCTCAGATGGAGGAGCCATGATCTCCATGGCATTGTCAACGGCATCGATCGGGAAATCTATGATCCACAAACGGATCGTCAGCTTTATTTTCAATACCATACTGCTGATGGCAAAAAGAAAAATAAAAGCCGTCTGCAGGAACAGCTTAATCTTAGCAGAGATGAAGATATACCCATGGTCGCGATGATTACCCGTCTCACTGAACAAAAGGGGATCGACCTGGTTTTACGTGTCTCTCACGAACTGATCAGCCTTAATATTCAGCTCGTCCTTCTCGGAACAGGAGAACAGCACTATGAGTCCGCGTTCAGGGAACTGGCTTCCCGTTTTCCGGAACAGGTTTCGGCTAATATCTTTTTTGACGACGGGCTGGCAAGAAAAATTTACGCGGCAAGTGATCTTTTTCTGATGCCTTCAAAGTTTGAACCTTGCGGAATTGGTCAGCTGCTTGCCCTCAGATATGGAAGTCTGCCAGTCGTAAGAGAGACGGGCGGGTTGAAAGACACAGTCGTTTCATACAATGAATTTACAGGTAAGGGGTATGGTTTCAGTTTTACGAATTACAATGCCCACGATATGCTTTTTACAGTTCAAAGGGCTCTGAACTTTTATCGTAATCAACAGGATAAATGGAAACAACTGACTGATCGCGCACTTCAGCTCAATTTCGGATGGGAAACGTCTGCAGCGGCTTATCGGGATCTGTACTATTCTTTGATTGAATAGGTTATGGACTTCATTCAGGACAATCGAATTTCCATTTATTATAAATTAATTTTCAGAAATATTTAATGAAAAACAGCCGAAAAACAGATAATTTGTTATATAATAGAAACGTAAGAAAAATAATTTTCGACTTTACCAATAATTTGAAGCTATGATTCTTGCTAGTATTATAAGTTCATGATAAATGGCTGTTCTTGAATGATTAATTTTTAATGAGGTCTTTTTGAACCGCCTTAGCCCAAGCTCATGGCGGTTTTTCCATAATAAAAAGAATGGAGGTAATATCCAGGTGAAAGCGGTTACGTACGAGCTGTTGGATTGATAGATTGTAATTGCGTCATCGAAAATTTTCATTGTCAGTGTCTATTCAAGCGGCTGTACAGCTAGTTACCGATAATAACATATCTTTTCCGTATTGGGAGGTTTGTAAATTAATAAACATTATAGTAGTTAAAAATGAAAAGTCCATAGGTAATTTTCCGCAAGCAAAGGAGGTGGATGGAAAGGAATGGTCCTCCATTCTTTTTCCAAAAAAACAATGAAAAATGAGATTATTGCGATGATTTTGGCTGGAGGACAGGGTTCAAGGCTCGGCAAACTGACGAGAACCATAGCGAAACCGGCTGTTCCGTTCGGCGGGAAATACCGGATCATTGATTTTTCTCTGAGCAATTGCTCAAATTCAGGTATCCGTACAGTTGGTGTTGTCACGCAATATCAGCCACTGGAACTGAACAGCCATATAGGCAATGGTTCACACTGGGGCTTGGATCACAAGGATGGCGGGGTAACCATTTTACAGCCCCATTCGAGCCTTGACGGTGAAAAGTGGTTCGAGGGGACCGCTCATGCCATTTACCAGAACATCAGTTACATTGACAGCAACAATCCAACCTACCTGCTTATCCTGTCAGGAGATCATATTTACAAGATGGATTACGAACATATGCTTAATTTTCATAAAAAGAAGAAAGCGACGGCAACAGTCGCCGTAATTCATGTTCCTTTTGAAGAGGCATCACGGTTCGGCATCATGAATACGGATAACACCGACAGGATAATTGATTTCGAAGAAAAACCGGCAAAACCGAAGAGCAACCTGGCATCAATGGGCATTTATATTTTTACGTGGGAAGTGCTTCGCCGTTATTTGATGGA
This sequence comes from Sporolactobacillus putidus, assembly GCF_014647035.1. Lineage (GTDB taxonomy): Bacteria > Bacillota > Bacilli > Bacillales > Sporolactobacillaceae > Sporolactobacillus > Sporolactobacillus putidus. The sequence continues at coordinate 120,535 of NZ_BMOK01000003.1, forward strand.
AAGCCATGCAACCGGGCAGAATATGGACGATTTCGGAAAAAATGTGATTCCTTCTTTTCTGGCGAACGGAGAGAATGTTTTCGCCTATGCTTTTGAGGGCTACTGGAAAGACGTCGGCACCATTGAGAGTCTTTGGGAAGCGAACATGGCTTTCATCGACCCTGATCATGAACTGCATATCCGGGATAAATCGTGGCGCATTTATTCCAAAAATCCGGTTGCCCCGCCCCATTATCTCACCGGCAATGCGACAGTCAGAGAATCGCTGGTCGTCGACGGATGCTATATTGCAGGTGACGTGGATCACTCAATTATTGCGCAGAATGTGAAAATCGGAGCGAACAGTGTGGTGAGAGATTCTATTGTTATGGCAAACACAGTGATCGGAAAAAATGTGACAATCGAACGGGCGATTGTGGGCGAGCATGCCGTGTTTGCAGATAATGCTCAGATCATTGGTGATCAGGAAATTGAGGTGGTCGGTTATAACGAAGTAATAGGGGGGCTGAATGATGATGAGGAAAAATAAAATTTGCGGTATTCTTAATTTAACAGAATCCAGACTGGCGACCAATCCTCTGACACTTTTTCGTCCCGTGGCGGCGCTTCCCTTTGGTTGCAGATATCGTCTGATCGATTTTCCGCTGACCAATCTGACAACAGCGGGTGTCGAGACTGTCGGTGTATTTCTTAACGACAGTCTGCGTTCCATTTATGATCATGTGCGAAGCGGGAAGGAATGGGGCCTTGACAGTGTTGACGGCGGACTTTTCTTCTTCTCGGCGCTTTCCGCGGACCGCGGAACAGGTTTGAGGGGAACGGACGGGGATATCTACAACTATTTTAAGAACATCGAGTTTATAGAGAAATCCGGAGCGGACTATGTTGTCGTGATGGGCACGAGGATGCTTTGCAATGTCGATGTCAAGGCGGTCTTGCGAAGCCATATTGAGCAGGGGGCAGACATCACGGTTGTCTATAAGTCTGTCGACTATCTTTCCAAAGAGGATGAACATGTATCCTGCATGACGATTGGGGATGACGGATTGGTCAAGGGGCTGAAATCCTGCTCCCTTCAGATGAAAGAAAATAAGGCGCTTGTCAATATGGAAATCTATTTGATGAAAAGCTCATTGTTGATGAGACTGATCCGAAATGTTGTTGCCGAGAATGAACATTGCAATTTAAATGACGTTTTGCACCAGGCAATGATTAAACTGCCGACAAATGGTTTCGAATATACAGGATATCTTAAAAGCATCAATTCAGTAAAATCCTATTTTGATGCGAATATTGACATGCTTCAGGAAGCGAATATGACTGCTCTTCTGAAGGGAAGTCAAAGCATCCATACAAAAGTGAAGAATGAGGTGCCGACATTTTATGCCCGCACATCGGATGTCAGCGATTCGCTCGTTGCCAATGGATGCATTATGAATGGGGAAGTGACTCATTCTGTTATTTTTCGAAATGTGACGATTGAAAAAAACGCGGTGGTCAACAGTTCGATAATACTTCAGGGCAGTTACATTGGCAGCGGCGCGGAGCTGCGTTACGTGATCCTGGATAAACAGGTGCGGATTGAACCTAACACGAAACTGATCGGAACGAAAGATAAGCCGATCGTCATTGAGAAAAATTCGGTGATCAGCCGTATTTTTGAAGAAGGAGAACAAGTATTAAAAGGAGTTTCCCAGTTTCATAGGAACGAACTCGAAGTTTAATATCGATCTGACAGCAACGCTTATAATTCTTCACGGTTCTGGAAATACTGGCCACCATTGACCGGCTGCACGGAAGATGAAGATATCGCAGATAAAACCTTTTTTTGCATCGGATATCAGATGACAAGTCAAAGCCTCGCGATTCGCAAGTTTATCATAGCCAATTTTACCTGTTCAGAAGGAATTGAGAATTAAGGATGGTAGACGAATGGAACTGTCAAAAAGAAGATTCAAAGAAGATTTCAAGCGGATGCTTACAGAACTATATTCTATGGATGTTCCTCGGTCGGATCCGGCCGAACAGTATTTTACTTTAGGAAATCTGGTTCGCTCGTATTCGGCCAGAAACTGGAGCCGGACCAATCAGCATTACCTGGATCGCAAACAAAAGCAAGTCTATTATTTTTCAATGGAGTTTTTGCTCGGCCGGATGCTGAAGAGTAATTTATTGAATCTCGGTATTCTTGATACAGTACGTTCCGGTTTAAAAGAACTGGGCATTGATCTGGAAACAGTTGCTAAAGTGGAACTGGATCCCGGTCTGGGCAACGGCGGTCTGGGACGTCTTGCCGCCTGCTTCATTGATTCGATGGCGACCTGTGAAATACCGGGCCACGGCAACGGTATCCGCTTCAAGTACGGCCTTTTCAAACAAAAATTTGTCAATGGTTATCAAGTTGAGCTGCCGGAAAATTGGCTGCAAAATGGAAACGTATGGGAAATACGCAGAACGAACATGGCGGTCACGGTTAATTTTTACGGCAAAGTCTGGCTCGAAAAGTGCCCCGAAGGCTATCTTATTCCGCACTATGAGAATGATAGCAAAGTGCTTGCTGTTCCCTACGACTCCCCCGTTATCGGTTATAGAAATGAAACGGTTAATACATTAAGACTCTGGTCGGCCGAGATGCCGCCTCAGGATGAGAGCACCGATTATTGGTCCTACATTCAGCAGAGAAACAGGATCGAAAGCATATCGGAAGTACTCTATCCGGATGATTCTAACTTTGAAGGGCGTCTTCTGCGCCTGAAACAGGAGTACTTTTTCGTATCTGCCGGCGTTCAGAGCATTATCCGCCATTTCCGGAAAATGAATGTAAGAATGAACCGTCTTGCAGAGAAAGTATCCATTCACATCAATGATACCCACCCCGCACTGTGCGTCCCCGAACTGATGAGGATTCTGCTTGACGAGGAGCATATGGACTGGGAACACGCATGGAATGTGACAGTCAATGTGATGAGTTATACCAATCATACAATCATGTCGGAGGCTCTTGAAAAATGGCCAACCGACATGATCAGCACCCTGCTTCCAAGAATTTATCAGATCATTTGTGAAATTGACCGGCGCTATGCCGTGAAGATGGGTGCCTTGTATGAGAGAGAAATTATTGAGCGAACACGAATCATTGAAGGCGGGCACGTGAAGATGGCCCATCTTGCCATCATCGGAAGCCATAGTATCAACGGCGTTGCCAAGCTGCATACGGCCATACTCAAAGAAAAGGTACTGCATGATTTTTTCCTCATGTATCCGTCGCGTTTCAACAATAAAACGAACGGCATCGCCCAGCGCCGCTGGCTGATGCTTGCCAATGAACCGCTCCGCCGAATGATCGACAGCAAAATCGGCAGTGATTGGGAATCGATGCCTACCGAACTGAAAATGCTCAAGGCTTTCCGTAACGATGAGGCGACGCTGCGGGATCTAGCGGAAATCAAACGAATTAATAAGGAACGGTTTGCAGCCTACGTGCAGCAGGACATGGGCCTGACGATTAACCCGGACGCGATTTTTGATGTGCAGATTAAACGTCTCCACGCTTATAAAAGACAGCTGTTGAATCTTCTTCATATACTAAGTCTCTACTTTAAACTGAAAGATAATCCGGCAGCAGACATTTACCCGCGCGTCTTTATCTTTGGAGCAAAGGCGGCACCAAGCTACACTTATGCAAAGGAAATCATTAAATTAGTAAACTCCGTTGCGTCCCTGATCAACAAGGATCCAGACATCCATGATAAATTGAAAATTGTCTTTGTGGAAAACTACGGCGTTTCGCTTGCTGAACGGATCATTCCTGCGGCAGACGTCAGCGAGCAGATTTCACTTGCTTCAAAGGAAGCCTCGGGAACGAGCAACATGAAACTGATGCTGAACGGTGCCGTGACACTCGCGACTCTGGATGGAGCCAATGTTGAGATCCGTGACCGTGTAGGAGATGAAAATATTATTATTTTCGGGCTGAAGGAGGAGGAGGTCTACGAGTACTATCATAATCGATCTTATCACTCGAAGAGCTATTATGATAACAATCCTGTCCTTCGTCGAGTACTTGACGCACTGATTGACGGAACGATTCCTGGCATTGAAGCGGAAGGAAAAGACATCTTTAATTCTCTTGTTCTGTATGGGGATGAATATTTTGTTTTGAAAGATTTTGACGCCTATGTTCTGGCGCAGGAGAATATAGACCGTCTTTACCGTGATCCGCTGAAATGGCAGAGAATGGCTCTGATTAATATTGCGGACGCCGGTGTCTTTTCATCGGATTATACGGTGCTGCAATATGCAACCGACATATGGGATGTCGCGGCAAAGGCAAGGCGAGTCTGACCGTTCATAGGCCAGGCACACAGGATGAAATCTTCTGCAATGAAAATCAGGCCTGCCGAAAAAAGAATGAGTCACCTTTTGATAGGAAGAAGGAAACGCACATATGAATCTGCCGTCAATTTATTTCAATTCATGGTCTGAAAAATACCGACGGCCTTTTGGAGCCATTCAAGCCGGAAAAAGTGTCTATTTTTCAATTGCCGTCAATCTGACAAAAATATGGCGTGTTGATCTGGTCATTCAGAAGGACGGGGATTCCTCTCAGGAACTTGAAATGTTTCCAAACGGTGAAGATGCCCATATTTATAAACTGAAATTTGTGACGGAAGGAAAAAGCGGCCTCTATTTTTACCATTTTAAACTTGATTGTGAAGATGGCCAGACGGGCAGGAGAACTATATTTTATGCCAAGGCCGGTGATAATTATGGTGGAGAGGGGCAGATTATTTACGATCCGGCCGCTGTCGAGCAATATCAGATCACTTGCTACGATCATCCGGATCAGGCACCTCAATGGTATCTGCACGGGGTCGTTTATCAAATTTTTGTCGATCGTTTCAACAATGGCAACCGCCATCATGCGGTCTATTCTCCAAAAAAAAATTCATTTCTCTATGCGACGGAGGAGGATGATCCCTATTATATCCACGATCAAAAAGGGAACATCGCACGATGGGATTTTTTCGGCGGCAATTTGCAGGGGATTATTGACAAACTTCCATACCTGCGTTCGCTTGGTGTCACCGTACTTTATCTGAGCCCGATCTTTGAGGCGAGAAGCAACCACAAATATGATACAGCTAATTATGAGAAAATCGATCCAATGTTCGGGAACAAACAAACGCTTCAGAAATTGATTGTGAAAACACGAAAATTGGGTATGCATATCCTTCTCGACGGCGTTTTTAATCATGTCGGTGCCGACAGTATCTACTTCAATCGATTTAAAACCTATGGAGAAGGGGGGGCTTACAATAATACCCGCTCTCCTTATTTCGACTGGTTTACGTTTCACTCTTTTCCGGATAATTATACCAGCTGGTGGAACATTGAAGACCTGCCTACTGTAGATAAAAATAACACGCATTATCGGGATTATATCTATCAATCCGATCAAAGCATCATTCACTTGTGGACAAATATGGGAATTGGCGGCTGGAGGCTGGATGTTGCCGATGAACTGCCTGACGATTTCATTGCCGGGATCCGGAGGGCGCTGGATAGCCACTCGAATAAAACAGAGCGTAAAGTTCTGATTGGCGAAGTCTGGGAAGATGCTTCGAACAAGATTGCTTACGGCAAAAGGCATCACTATCTTGAAGGAGGCATGCTGCATGGGGTTATGAATTATCCGTTCCGTTCATTGATTATCGGTCTTCTGAACCAGCGGATGACGGCAGCTCAGGCGGTTCGTGCCAGCTTCACATTGAAGTCGAATTACCCAACGTATGCTTTTAACGCCAATATGAACAATATTGGTACGCACGACACGGAGCGCATTCTTACCACGCTGGGCGGTGATGAAAATAAATTGCGGGTTGCGGTTCAGCTGCTTATGACCCTTCCCGGTGTTCCTTGTGTTTACTATGGAGATGAAGCGGGCCTATATGGGGGAAAGGATCCCAATAACCGGCGTTTTTTTCCGTGGGGACGGGAAAACGTGAAAATTCAGGAAATATTCCGATCAGCCATCCGGTGCCGCAGGAATGATGAGAATCTTCAGTCGGGCGACTATCTCCCTTTTTCAATCGGAGAGTTATTCGGCTTCGTTCGTTTCCGTTCGGAAAATGCTTATACCGCGATTGTTTTCAATGTCACTCCTGACCAGCAGGCGATCGATCTTGAGGCGTTCAATGATCAGACTGGTGAAGGTAAAATGGCGGCGCTTGTCGGCAGCTTGTTTGAAAACGGTATGACTCTCTCTCCGTACAATTTCCTGTTAAAAGAAAAACAGCCCTGACATAATTTTCCAATGTTCAGACAGGAAAAAGCACTGTGACAGTACGTTCAGGGGTACCCGAAGGATGGCTCCTGATAAACGTATCAATCACAGCGCGTATTTTATAAAATCGATTGCATGATCCCTACTGTTGCCGGTATATCTTCAGGATGAATATTCCTGTCGACAACAAATCGAATGGTTTTGCTGTCAAGCAGCAAAACGAGAATTCCGGCCTGTCTGAGCTCGTTCTGGATTTGTTCTGCCGTTTTTAAGGGGTGTTTCGGATGAACAAGAACAATATTGGTTTCGACCAGGGACAGGTCCACGGACAGACCCGTGAGTACGGCGAGTCCGGAAGCCAGTTTTTGGGCAAGCAGGTGATCCTGCGCGAGTCTTGGAATCATTTTTTTCAAACCGATATATGCGGGTGCCGCAATAACGCCGGCCTGTGGCATGGCTGAACCCATTTTTGTACGCCATTTCCGTGCGCGGCGTATCGTTTCGCGCGAACCCGCAAGTATCGCACCAGCTGGGGCGCAGAGCCCTTTGCAGAGACAGAGGACCACTGTATCGGCGCAAGCGGCAAATTCATTCAGGGGGACGCCGGAAGCGACGGATGCATTGAACAGCCGTGAACCGTCGAGATGTACATAGCCGCCCGCCTGCCTGATCTGACGATAAACTCTCTTCATCTCGGAAATTGGAAGAATCGTACCACCGTGCCGATTATGGGTATTCTCAATGCAGAATACAGAATGCGCGCCCTCCCCAGCCTCCGCGAGATCATCATCGGCGATCTCGCGGCCTTTAATGGCTTCATAAACGCGAAACTTTCTATCTGGCAATAGAAACGCGGTATAGTCATGCGCCGCAATGTGCGAAAATTTTTCAACCCAGATTTCTGATCCTTTGTGACTCAGACTCAGCAGCGCCAGCTGGTTGCCAAGTGTCGCCGTTGTTGTCAGAATGGCGGCCTCTTTTCCAAGCATTTCCGAAGCCGTTTTTTCAAGCAGATTGACACTCGGATCCTCTCCGTAATAGTCGTCTCCCAATTTGGCTTCGCTCATCGCCCGTCTCATTTCTTCCGTCGGCAGGGTGCCGGAATCTGTTCGGTAATCAATCAGCATCGTTGATAAATCCTTTCTATGCACAACTTTGATTCAAGAAAATTCGCTATCTCTTTCTATCATTCCCTCATTTTATCACAAACGGGTGGATAAGAAAAAAACGAACGGGATCCAGGTGATCAATCTGTGAAGCAAAATTTTTTATCGCATTGTTTGACTATAATAAATTGCTGAACTAGTGTGAAACCCTTCCATTTTTTATGTTATGATTAATCTAATAATAGAGATTAGAGGCGAAAAAAGATGAAGAACAATAAGTTGGTCATTGTCGGTGTGGGGCACGTGGGTTCACAAGTTCTTACCGATGCGCTGGCACTTAATCTCTTTGCCGAGATTGCCGTCATTGATCAGGACAGAGAAAAAGCGGAAGGAGAGGCCCTGGACGGAAGTCATATTACGCCATTTACATACTGTCCGAACACGGAATTGTATGCGGCTGATTACGATACGTGCAAGGATGCCGATGTGATTATCGTCGCGGCCGGACCCAGCGTACAAAAAGATGCACAATTTCAGGACCGGGGCACTCTGATTGGAAAAAATGTTTCCGTTATCCGCGAAGTGATGGCGGGCATCAGCAACTATACAAAGGATGCCATCATCATTTTTATCACGAATCCGCTTGATTCAATGGTCTACCTCGCCGGAAACTTTTTTGATTATCCGAAAAACCGTATTTTCGGTACCGGAACATGCCTGGATTCAGCACGCTTCAGAAAAATTGTTGCTAATAAATACGGTGTCGATCCGAAAAGCGTTCACGGCTATATGCTTGGTGAACACGGGAGTACAGCTTTTCCAGTCTGGAGTCTGCTGAACATCGAAGGAATCGGCATCAACCGGCTGGACGACTATTTTTCTCTCGATACACCGCTTGACAAAGAACAGATTGCGCAAAATGTTGTTGAAACCGGGTTCGACATTCTTCACCTAAAAGGATGGACCAATTCAGGCGTTGCCATGGCCGCTTGCACGCTCGCAAAAGCCGTCATGCTCGATGAACACAGCATTTTTCCCGTATCAACAACTCTGAATGGCGAGTATGGGCTCAGCGAAGTAGCGCTAAGCCTTCCGTGTGTCATCGGGCGTCAAGGTGTCGAGAAACGTCTTGCGGTTCCGCTTGATGAGGATGAACTTGGTAAACTGCGTGCCACGGCTGACAGCATTAGAGGGACGATGAAAATTGGCGGACTGATTAAATCCTGAATGACCCGTTGACCCCGTGAATCATGATGAAGGCGCGTCCCACCCAAACGATTAATTGGGTTTTACGAGGGTCCGATTCGGATCTCTCAATCAGATTATCTGTTAATTTTTGAATTTCAGGAAATAAACTGTAATTTTATGCTATTATAGGAATTACAAAAAAAAGAAGCAGATGCGCCTAGAATGGTGACTACATAAAAACCGAAAGACACGATAGAATGAACCTTTTTTCTGTGAATGGTCCAAATGAGGTTTCTATTCCCTAAGACCGGCCGGGCTCATCTGCAATAATCAGAAAACGAGGAGGAGTTTACATGTCAGAGAACTATGTTTACTATCAAGGCGAGTTAGTTAAAGAGGACGATGTGAAAATCAGCGTCCGCAGCAAAGCATTCAACTATGGCCTGGGCGTTTTTGAAGGCATTCGGGCGTACTGGGATGACGAGGAAGAACAGCTGTACGGCTTTAAACTTAAGGAACATTATGAAAGGCTGAAACAATCGGCAAAGACCGTCAATCTGAACTTTGATCTTACAGTCGACGATCTCTGTCGCGGCACGGTTGAACTGCTGAAAAAGAATAACTGTCGCCAGACGACCTACATCCGGCCGATTGTCTACAACGATGCCCAGGACATCGGACCAACACTGGACGTCAAGGACGTCAAAGTCGTTATTTATACCCAGCCGCTGAATAAGTATGCCGGCAAACCTGAACTCAGCGTCGGGGTCACCTCGTGGCGGCGTCTCTCGAACAACCAGCTGCCTCCGCGTACAAAGGCAACTGCAGCGTATATGAATTCCGCGCTCGCAGCTCTTGAAACAAAGCGCGCCGGATTTGATGAAGCTATTTTTCTGACGAATGGCGACAATGTCTGTGAAGGATCCGGTGAAAACATCTTCATCTTTAAAAAGGGCAAGCTGATCACCCCTCCGCCGTCCGACAACATCCTTGAAGGCATTACACGTGAGCTGGTTATGAAACTGGCCAGAGAAGAAATGGGACTGGAAGTACTTGAACGGAGCATTTCAAGATCTGAACTCTATGTCGCAGATGAGGTTTTCTTCAGCGGGACTGCAATGGAAGTGACTCCGATCGTCGAAGTGGATCACAGAACGATCGGGAACGGTCACGAAGGCGAAGTCTGCAAACAGATCAAAAAACTTTTCTTTGGACTGACAACCGGCCGGAATCCGAAATATACCGAATCCTGCACACCGGTTTACGAAAAATAAATTTACTGGTTGCAGAAAGACCGGGACGGAGGGGCGCAATACCTTCGTTCCGGTCTTTTTTGCGCTTCAATCGTCCTAAAAAAAGTGCTGCACGATAAGGGTGACTTTATTGAAGGGCGTACCGCTGCAAACAAGAAGGTGTCAAAAGAGACTGTTCAGCTCTTTTCACGAAACATTAACCTAAAAATTGAAAAAACTATGATAAAATTTTATTAGCGCTCATTTGGAAATCTTTAGCAGCCGGCATGAGTTTATATTAATAATCAGCTTATAGGAAGAGAGGAAGAAAATGACACTTGAGGCTGATCATCTGACAAAAAGATTTCAAGACTTCATTGCAGTAGACAATCTCAGTTTTAAAGCCGAAAGCGGTGAAATTTTCGGACTGATCGGGCAGAATGGGGCGAGGAAGACGACAACCCTTCGCATGATTCTGAATCTGCTTATTCCGACGAGCGGGATAATCAAGTGGAACGGAGAATCGGTCCAACCGTAAATGAAACGAAAAACGGTGATTTTAAAAATCCCGATTTAGAAAAGAACACGGTGGCAATACACGACAACGCAAATGCTGAGGGAAGCCGAAAACGGCTTCCCTTAATTTCTGCTTGAGTACAAGCGGAAAAAATGAATGAAAGTACTTTGACAGATAGAGCAATACATGTTAATATTACTTTAACAGATAGAGTACTTATTTGTTTGATTTCTGTTTGGCCAAATGGACGCTCAAGTTTTCATGCAAAAGTAACAGCTTTGTGTCTGCAAGTGCTTAAGGAAAAAAGGAGACAATAGGAGCCTTGGAGGTGGTTTTATTATACGCAGCGATATTCTGAGAGGCCATCTGGATTCGATTATATTGCGCCTGCTGCGTGATGGCGATTCTTATGGCTATGAACTCTCGAAAACCATCAGCAATTGGACGAACGGGCGTTTTGAGATTAAAGAAGCGACGCTCTATGCCGTGTTTCAGCGGTTAGAGAAAAAACAGTTGATTGAGTCCTATTACGGGGAACGTTCCCATGGGGGAAAACGAAAATACTATACGATCACTTCATTGGGAAGAGCCTATCTGCACGAAATGGTCAGGGAATGGCTGGAAATCAAAGAAATCATGGATCGCTTTATGGAGGGGATGGACGATTGAAACGGCTGAACGCATACATTAATCATCTTTTTGACGGGATACCTGCGGGTGAGCAGAAGGATCGCGTGAAAGAAGAAATCATTAGAGACCTGGAGGAGAAAGTAGCCGATCTTATGGACGAAGGAAAATCGGAGGAAGATGCGGTTAATAAAGTGATCGTTGAGTTTGGCGATATTGATGAAATCAAAAGGGAACTGGATCTCCCGGATAACTCGGCCAGGAGGGGACGTGAAATGGCCCGGCTTAATCTCGGGTTCTCTCTGTGGGGGAGCGGATTAATCATTGCGTTATTAATCTTCATTAACTTTTATTACACACCCGGTATCATCTGGTTTATCTATCCGACTTTTGCTATTGCCTGGTGGCCGCTCTCGATGTTCTATAACTGGTATAGAAAAAAGGTGGACGACAAGTGAAGAATAACGGTCTTCTTGGTTTTATTGCCCTTGGCTCAATGATGACGGCAGTATTCCTGATCGCTGTTAATCTGGTTACCGGATTTTCTCACTTTTGGGCGATTTACCCTTCTGCTTTTCTTATGTGTCCTTTTGTTCTGCTGTTTTATCATGACAAGGGTCTAAAGTTTTTTTCTTTGATAATCAGTCTGGTTTTTACCGGATTGTGTGCATTTCAAAATTTTATGGAAACGCCCGGATATCCCTGGATACTTTATGTTCTAGCACCGGCCGTACTTGGCCCCCTGATGGTGTTTCTCGGGAGACGCAGTCTGACAAGAAAGTTTGCATCAGCCGCCGCATCAGGATTGATAAGTTATTACCTGGCTCTCAACATTTTCTTTGAATCCGGATATCCCTGGGCTATTTTTACAACCTTTGCTTTTTTGTGGTGGCCGCTCAGCCTGTTTCTGGCTAGAAAACCGCTGACGTTTGCGTCGGTCGGATCGGGACTTATCATTCTGTTTTTCAGCGTGCTGAACGAAATGACGACCCCGGAAACAATCTGGGCGATCTACCCGGTTTTTCTCGTTGCCTGGTGGCCTCTTTCTATCTTCTATTTTGTTTATTGTCCGGGAAAAAGGGCAGTCGGAACAATGAATATGAAAAAGTCCTGAAACCTACCTTGAACAGTAAACGTATTTAGTGTTAAAGTATTGAAGCAAGGCGGTAATGTCTCCGCTTGTACAAATTGTTGGGCACACCTGCAGAGGGTATGCGGTGAAAAAGGGCCGGACGGTCCGATGACGGAACAAGCTGGTTCGTCATTAAAAAAGGAGAGACTACAAGAATGAGATTAGCAATTGATGCAATGGGCGGAGATCACGCACCGGAAGCAATTGTTGAAGGAACAATCAGAGCGGCGCAGACATTCCCGGATTTGCACTTCGTTCTCATTGGTGACAGAGAAAAGCTGGAACCGCTGGTCGGTCAACAAAGCAAAATAGAAATCCTGCATACGACTGAAAAAATTGAGGGAACAGACGCCCCGGTGCAGGCCGTACGCCGCAAGAAACAGGCATCAATGGTTCTCGCCGTGCAGGAAGTCCGAGAAGGACGCTGTGAGGCTGCTATCTCTGCGGGAAACACCGGTGCCCTGATGGCATCCGGCCTTTTCGGAGTCGGCCGAATTAAAGGAATCGATCGCCCGGCACTCGCTCCGACTCTGCCAACCATTCATGAAAATAAAGGCTTTCTCTTTCTTGATGTCGGTGCCAATGCCGAAACAAAACCCGAAAATATGCTTCAGTATGCAACGATGGGTTCCATTTACGCTGAAAAAGTGTTGCATCGCTCCAACCCGCGTATCGGTTTGCTGAATATTGGCGAAGAGCCGGGCAAAGGGAATGAGTTGACGAAAAAAGCCTATCAGCTTCTGAGTGAAGCGCCAATCAACTTCATTGGCAACGTGGAGCCGCGCGAACTGCTTCAGGGCCCGGCCGATGTCATTGTTGCGGACGGTTTTTCCGGTAATCTGGTCTTGAAAAGTATTGAGGGAACGGCCATGTCGCTCATTGGGCTGCTGAAAGAAACATTGGGCGGTTCGCTGTATACCAAAGTTCTGACAGGGCTTATGTATGGAAAGCTGAAGGGGATCAAACAGCGCATGGACTATTCGGCATACGGCGGAGCCTTGCTGTTCGGCTTGTCCGCTCCGATTATCAAAGTCCACGGCGCGGCAAAAAGCGATGCGGTGTTCACCGCGATCAAACAGGCCAAAGCGGTTGTGGAAGAACATGTGGTTGAGATCATTGGCGAGACGATCAACGACAGCCAGCACACGTGGCTGAACAGCAAAGCCTGAAAAGAATAACATAAATTGAAGAAAACCTCGGGTATGTTTTTTTACCCGAGGTTTTTTAGCGGTAAAGATAAGAGTGTGATTAATTTGAATGTCCTGGGAAATGCGCGTGAACCGCAGAGCCCCGCTTCATTCCCAGCGATACGGTGTTTCCTGATAGACATAATAGTTCAGCCAGTTTGAGAAGAGGAGATGGGCGTGCGAGCGCCACCGGTTAACCGGTGGCCGTTCAGGATCGTCAGCGGGAAAATAGTGTTCCGGTATATCCGGATCAATGTTTTTCTTTGTATCCCGCTCATATTCCAACGCAAGTGTCCCGGTATCATATTCGAGATGACCGGTGACCATAATTTGTCTTCCGTTGTTTGCAAGCATGATAAACGGTCCTGCTTCTTCGGACGAAGAGAGAAGCTTGATTTCCGGATGGTGCGCGAGTTCAGCCCGGTCAATATCCGTGTAACGGGAATGGGGCGCAAAATAGACATCGTCAAATCCGCGCAACAGTTTTTCCGTCCGATCACCCAGCGTGTGGCCGAATATGCCGGAAAGCTTATGCGGAAGCAGTACCTTATTAATGCCGAAGTGGTAGTAAAGTGCTGCCTGGGCACCCCAGCAAATATGCATTGTCGAGGTTACGGAGGTCTTGGACCACTCCATAATCTCCTTCAGTTCATTCCAATAATCAACCTCTTCAAACGGGAGCTGCTCAACAGGTGCCCCGGTAATAATCAATCCGTCATACTTTTTATGTCTGATTTTACTGAAAACCGTATAAAATTGCTCCAGATGCAAATGACTTGTATGCTTTGATTCATGAGTGGCCGTCCTCATGAAAGAGACATTCACCTGAAGTGGAGTGTTGCCAAGCAGACGAAGAAGCTGGGCTTCTTCCTTCTGCTTTTCAGGCATCAGGTTGAGAATCAATATATTAAGCGGACGGATGTCCTGACTTGCCGCCCGGTCTTCGTTCATCACAAAAATATTTTCTTTTTCAAGGACTTCTCTTGCGGGAAGCAATTCAGGTATTTTAATCGGCATAATATCAGTTCTCCTCACGGTTAACTTGGTTTAATAGCCTTTATAAAATTCTGCTTTATAAAACGATAGCTTGTTTTAACTGCTTTGAGCTGGATTATTTCAATTATAGCTCAGTTTTTACCTTACAGCCAGCATTAATTCTGAGCAGCTGAACGGAATTTAACAAACTTCAATCACTTGAACAGGAAAGAACATTTGATGCGTTTCGATTCATTTTTATTGATGGTTTGTAGAAAAATGGGACACTTTAAAGAAATATAGATTATAATAAAACTTAAATATAGATTTGAAATTTACATACTTTTTTACATTTTTCACTTTTTGGGAGTCTGGGGAGAGGCGACAATGCTGAAATCAACATTCATGTACACATTAAACAGAAAAATAAAAAAACAGTCGGAGCAAGTCTTCGACGGCATTTCGAAGGGAAGAAAGAAAGCGCTGGACAACTGGTTCCGGGATCGCTGGGTGGAACTTGAAAATGTGAGTCAAATGGTTCTCAGTTCTGATGGACGGGAAACGGAAATCGTCAGCGCAATGGCCGGTCGGCTGAACCAGAGCCAGGACTTTATTGAGTTCATGCTTCTTGACGAGCGAGGCACCATTATCGCCACTACCTTCGAAAATCACTTTGGTCTGTCGATAGCCGACTGTCCCAACTTTAAAAAGGCACTGACTAACGAGCGTCTGATGTACGGACCTTACGAAGATCCGAAGACGCTGGATCTCGACTTGACAAGGAAAAAGTTTGCGGATGAGGTCACGCTGATGTTTTCCATTCCGTTGGAAAACGCTGCGGGAATGAGAAGGGTACTCTTGGGACGTGTCCTTAATGACGATATGAGCAATGTGATACAGGACGAGGATACGCATGTCTACAAAGAATCGGGCGATAATTATTTGTTCATGGTCAAAACAGACCGCCCGATCCTCCCCGGTACGGCGATTTCCCGAAGCCGGTTTGAGGACGATGCCTTTACACTGGGGGACAACTTAAAGGACGGGGTCCGGACGGCAAAATGGGGTATGGTCAAAATTCAGAAACATACTGAGTTTGAAATCCGCTTCACCGATCCGAAAACCGGAAATTTGCACCAGGGCGTTCAGAACACGATTGACAAGAGCAGTAATCTGGACGTTTGGCCCGGCTATCCTGATTACAGGCATATCATGGTCGGCGGGAAAGGAACATTGATCCGGCCGCCATACTCTGACGAGGTCTGGGGCATGATGTGCGAAGGGGATATAGATGAAATCTATAATTTTAAAAGTCTTAATCTGCGTCTCCCGCTCTATTTTTCAATCTGGACGGCTATTGCCGGAACCGCTAACGGATTCGCCTTTCATGTATCGGCTGCTGCCGGGATCTGGTGTTCAGCCGCCACTTGGCTGTTTCTGACGTTCTCTGTTTACTTTGCCGCAAAAGGCATGGTTGTTCGCCCACTCAATCGAACGGTCGGTATTCTCCATCAGATCGCCGAAGGAGAGGGGGATCTGACGACAAGAGTAGACAAAAAGTCCAATGACGAGATCGGTGAACTCTCCAGATGGTTTAATAAATTTATTAATAATCAGATGACGATGATTAAACGGGTCGGTTCTTCGGCAAAGGCATCCCAAAGTGCTGCTACAACAGTGTCGGGCATGACGAACAACATTTCCGGAAGTATGAAAACAGTTGCCGGGACTGTAGAAGATCTTGTAGAGACCGCAAAAAAGCAGAATGAAGTTTTCCAAAATGCCCGCGAACATTTCAACAACCTGTCAGCAGCGATACAGGAGATGGGGGCGCTGATTCATCAGGTGACCGGTAAAACGGAGGACACGAGCAGCCGGACAACCCGGGCGAATGAAACTTCATCTGTTGTACTCACTTTGATTAGCGATCTTGAAAAAACAATGAAGGCGACGCTGAACAGAATTGAATCCCTTCATCAGCATTCAGGAGCCATAACCAAGGCCGTGACGACGATTTCTGCGATCAGCGAGCAGACACAAATGCTTGCGCTAAACGCGACGATCGAAGCAGCGCGGGCAGGAGACGCCGGAAAGGGATTTGCCGTCGTGGCAAAAGAAGTCTCGAAACTTGCTGAACGGACAGAAGAGGCCACACGATCGGTCGGAAAACTCGTTGACAATATTCAGAGTGAAACGAACCGGACACTTGAAGAAATTCAGAAAACCGGTGAAAAAGTCAATGATTCGACATCGAAAATCAAGGATACGATCAGCACATTTAATTATATTTCCGCTAACGTCCGTGAAATCGCGGAAAAGATGGAGGCCCTCCTCGACATCACAAATAAAGAAAGCAAAGATTTGAATGAAGTCGTTATCAGCATCAACCAGTCGGCGGACGAAATCAATGAGAGGACGGCACAGGATGCGAGCAGCAGCGAAGCCTCAATTGATTTACTGAAATCGGTATTGGAGGAAATCGCGCGCCTGAAACAGATTACCGACAGTCTTGACTATGTATCGTCCAACATGCAGAACATGGTTTCTTCTTTTAAAACTGTCTGAGGAAAAGAACATCCTATGTGCATAGAATACTGAAATAGAGTTTTAGATATTCGGATTATTGGGTTAAAATATTATATTATTAGTATATAAACTAACGAATGGTTGTATTAAAAAGTGAAGTAAAGATTGTTGTACCATTTTCTCCCTTTTCGATTTAAAACTTCGATGTGAGTTTTGATCAAACTTTTTTAAAAACTACAGCAATATCAATAAGACACCTCTTTTAAATAAAAAGGGGTGTCTTTAATCTTTCAGTAAGTTTAGCTGTTATTGGCCAGTAGAAAAAATCTGCACTTTTTTGACTTTAAGATGAACGAGTTCGTCAGCGTGTAAATCAAGGCGGCTGAATTCCTCTCTATTCATTTCGACATGAAGCAAATCATGTGTATCTGAACGTTCGAGATTCAGACGGACTATTGGGCCAACGGGTTGGACATGTTTAATCTTTGCCTTCAGGGATTGATTTCCGGATTTCTGTTTTTCAATGATAAAGTGATAAGGCCTGACAAATCCCAGGCCTTGCGTGACTTCGCCCGGATACTCCGGAGCATCGGTTTCAAAGTCGCCGTCAACAAATTTTCCCCCGGCGATCTTTCCTTCGAATCGATTGGCACTTCCGATAAAATCGTAAATAAATGGATTAGCCGGATGATCATAAACGTGTTCCGGTGTACCGATTTGTTCAATTTTCCCATCGTGCATAATCACGACCCGATCAGCCACTTCAAAAGCTTCTTCCTGATCATGGGTGACAAAAATACTGGTTATTCCGACTGATTCGTGCAGATGCCTCAGCCAATCCCTCAGTTCCTTCCGGACTTTAGCATCGAGAGCGCCAAATGGTTCATCTAGCAGAAGAATTTTGGGTTCGATGGCCAGAGCACGGGCGAGGGCCACCCGCTGTCTTTGACCCCCGGATAACTGTGAAGGATAGCGTTTCCCGTAGGGTTCAAGGCGGATAAGTGAGAGTAATTTTTCTACTTTCTCTTTGATTTCTTTTTTACTGGGTCTGTATTTTCTTGGCAGTACATTAAGACCGTAAGCGATATTATGAAACACAGTCATATTTTGAAATAAGGCATAGTGCTGAAAAACAAAGCCTACCTTCCGGTCCTTGATGCGAGCGTTGGTCAAATCCTGACCATTAAAGACGATTTGTCCTTCATCCGCCTGTTCCAGACCGGCCACGATTCGAAGCAATGATGTTTTTCCCGATCCTGAAGGACCCAATAAAGCGATAAGTTCACCCGTCTGAATCGTAAAATTAATATTTTTCAGAATTTGAAAAGAGCCATATGATTTAGAGACATGATTTATCTCGATGCTCATGAACAATTCCTCCCCATAATAAATCCACTTCGGGCATGTGATCAGGGTCTGCCGTTCGCTGCCTTTTGAACATTTTTTTCCAGAATCATTTTAAGGATCATCGTGATAATCGCAAACAGCGACATAATCGAAGCCAGTGCGAAAGCGGGGTCAAGCTGATATTCGTTATACAGATTTTCAATTTGCAGCGGCATGGTGTTCGTCATTCCGCTGATATGTCCGGAAACGACCGAAACCGCTCCGAATTCGCCGATGGCGCGCGCGTTACACAAAATAATGCCATACAGGAGCCCCCACTTGATATTGGGAAGCGTGACCCGAAAAAAGGTCTGCCAGGCGCCGGCCCCAAGAACAAGCGAAGCCTCCTCCAACGCCGTTCCCTGATGGTTCATCAATGAAATCAGCTCGCGAGCGACAAAAGGAAAAGTGACAAAAAGGGTGGCAATAACAATGCCCGGCACGTTAAAGACAATATTGATATTATGCGCAATCAGCCAGCGTCCGAGTTCGCTGTGCTCCCCGAACAACAGGACAAAAATCAGGCCGCCAATGACCGGGGAAACGGAAAAGGGGAGATCCACTAATGTGACCAGCATGTTTTTTCCTTTAAAAGCATATTTCGTAACCGTCCAGGCGATCAGAATGCCAAATACGGTATTTATTGGAACAACAGCGAGCGTAACGATCAGTGTCAGGCGAATAGAAGACAATGTGTTTGGATCCGCAAAGGACGAGAAATAGACTCCTGCTCCCTGCCTCAAGGCTTCAAAAAAGATCGAAATCAGAGGAACGACCAGAAAACAAAAAAGAAACAGGAAAACAAGCGAAATGAACAGCCGGCGAACGATTGCTGATTTCAAAGACGATCGGACGGACAAAGTTTGTTTTGAAACATCGGATTGTATCATGTTCTCCATTTAAAACACCTTTTTTTACAGGATTAATTATTTGCAAAGCGGCGACCGTACCACCATTGCAAGACATTGATGACGAGAAGCAAAGCAAATGATAAAAGAAGCATGACCACAGCAATGGCCGTCGCCGCCGAATAGTCAAATTGTTCAAGCTTTGTAACAATCATCAGAGGGGCGATCTCCGTTTTGAACGGCATATTTCCGGAAATAAAAACGACGGATCCATACTCGCCAAGCGAACGGGCGAACGCAAGCGCGAATCCCGACAATGCGGCAGGCAGCAATTGCGGAAAAATCACTTTTCGAAACGTTTGAAAAGGGGAGGCGCCAAGGGATACCGACGCCTCTTCCACTTCGTGTTCAAAGTCTTGGAGGACAGGCTGGACCATCCGCACAACAAAAGGGAGCCCGACAAAGATTAAAGCGACTGTGATACCTAAAGGAGTAAAGGACACCTGAAAAGGGAGCAAGCGGCCGATCCATCCATTCGCGGAATAGAGCGTTGTAAGCGTAATTCCGGCGACGGATGTGGGCAACGCAAAAGGAAGATCGACGAAGCCGTCGATCAGCCTTTTCCACGGGAATGTATAGCGGGTCAGCACCCAGGCAATCAGTACCCCGAAAATAAGATTGACAAGGCCCGCCAGGAGCGATGTTCTGAAGCTGAGCATATACGAAGCAACCACCCTTGGATCGAGGACATCTGACCAGAAAGCATGCCAGCCCATTCTCGCTGAATACACAAACAGCATGGAAAGCGGGATGAGAACAATTAATGACAGGTAAAGTGTAGACAGGCCCAGAGTCAGACCAAATCCCGGAATGACTCTCTTTCTCCGCGATTTCTTGATCACATTCAAGTTCTGATCATCTCCATAAAATTAATACAGGAAAACTGAGACGGACAGCGATCAGTTTTTCGGCTGATAAATCTGATCGAAAGTACCGCCGTCATCAAAATGTTCTTTCTGAGCTTTTGCCCAGCCGCCAAAATAGCCGTCAATCGTCACAAGTTTAATATTTGGAAATTGCTTGCCGTATTTTTGTAAAATGGATTTGTTACGCGGCCGGTAGTAATTCTTCGCGATAATTTCCTGGCCCTGATCCGTATAAAGGTAGTTCAAATAGGCATTAGCCACTTTTTCCGTTCCGTTGCTCTTCGCATTCTGATCGACGACGGCAACGGGCGGTTCAGTCAGGATGCTTATTGAAGGATAGACGATCTGGAACTTGTTCTTGCCCAGCTCATTGAGGCTCAAATAGGCTTCATTTTCCCAGGCAATCAGGACGTCGCCGATTCCTCTTTGCGTGAAGGTCGTGGTTGCCCCGCGTGCTCCGGAATCAAGCACTTTTACGTTTGAATAGAGCTGCTTCATAAAAGCTTTGATTTGTGTTTGGTTATGATGATACTTCTGATCGGCGTAGGCCCATGCCGCCAGGTAATTCCATCTTGCGCCTCCGGATGTTTTCGGATTAGGGGTCACGATGGAGACATCTTTTCTTGTCAGATCGCTCCAATCGTTGATGTGTTTCGGGTTACCCGCCCGAACAAGAAAGACGATGGTTGATGTGTAAGGCGTTGAATGATCAGGCAGCTTTTGCTGCCAGTTTTTCGGGAGGCGTCCTGTCTTGTTCGCAATGGCGTCGATATCACCGGACAGCGCCAAAGTCACAACATCCGCTTTAAGGCCGTCAATCACGGAACGGGACTGTGCCCCTGAACCGCCGTGCGATTGCTGAACGGTCACGGTTTGCCCGGTTTTTCCTTTCCAATAGGTGGCGAACGCCTGGTTGAACTCTTTGTAGAGCTCTCGGGTCGGATCATAGGAAACATTTAATAAATGGACGGACTTGCTGCTGTTTCCGGAACCCGATGCCGCGCTGCTGCTCCCGCACGCGCTGAGGAGGCCGACAATCAGAATGGATACAATAAACAGATTGATTTTTTTCAAGATAGGTTCCCCCTGAAGATTAAAAAGGTTAAATACAAAAGAAAAATGGAACCAAGGCGTGCCGATAATGCACCGGCCAAAGTTGGAAGATCATTCCATTTAGGAATCTGAGCGGTAAGAACTTTAATCGAACTCCCTGACAGCCAGAAGAAGACGCCCAGAAAAACAAGGAAAAGACCAATCCAGACCGCCCGCCAATCTTCTTTTCGAACGAGTTCAAACCAGCCGCTCTTTTTGATTGTTTCCGAATTTCCGGATGATGTTAAATCGACAGACATAAATTAATCCCACCATGCTGATATAAGCATTCTCAAGCTTTGACAGCGGTTATTAGATCAACAGCAACTATAGGACTCTCATAAAATAATTATTCACATAAGATTACTTTACATTTGACTGCAACAATTTTGTATGTTCAACATGAATTCCACCTCGCCTTTTTCAAAATAAAATCCCCATTCTGAAAGAATGAGGACTGTCGATACGTACAGAGTGTCTCCGCACATCCTTATCTTTCAGGAAAACCTGTTGGACTTGGCACCTTTACTTTATGAAAAGTGGTTGCCGGACTTCATCGGGCCAATTCCCTCCGTCTCTCTTGATAAGAGTCAATTAAGTTGGGTTAATCCTACCATGTCAGTATGATTTGTGCAACACAAATATTAAAAAAAATATTATTTTTTTGACTGTTCGCTTTACAGCGACTTAATGATCATGACTCAGTAATGACGAGCGAAATTGATTCCTGATAAAAAACATCTGAATTATTGACAATGATTTTTATTCAGACTAGAATGAACACTACAAAATCTATCCAGAGCGATTGAGGGACTGGCCCGATGACATCCGGCAACCTGCAGGACATATGTCCTCCAAGGTGCCAATTCCAGCAAAATGGTGTTCCATTTTGGAAGATAGGCAGCGTTTTTCAGTGAAACCTTTCCCTTCTTTCAGAGTGGAGAGGTCTTTTTTATTGTTTGAATTATATGTGAGTTTAGAGAAAACAGAGACTTCGTCATAAGCGGTCAGAAGATTTAAGGAGGTGAAAAGATGGCTTTTGTGATTACATCTGCCTGTATCGGTGAAAAGTCCGGGGAATGCGTGGAAACCTGCCCGGTGGATTGTATCTCGGAAGGCAATGAAATGTTCTTTATTGATCCGGATATTTGTATCGACTGCGGCGCCTGCGAAGCCGTTTGTCCGGTTGAAGCAATTTATCCGGAGGATGAGGTGCCGGGGAGCGAACGAACGTATATTCAGCTGAACAGAGATTTTTTCAGGCAAAAATGACGGGAAAGTCTCAAGGGTGTGCGGCTGAAAGTAAGATTCTTCCGGCAGGAGTAGAAAAGAGGTGTGAATCATGGGGGATACATTGACCTACAGCAACTGGGCGAGAGAAGGTCTGCCGAAGTTTCAATCAGGGGATCCGCTGAAAGGGGCGGAAGAGGTGCTTCGCTGGGCGTATGGCGCATATGGCGATAAAGTTGCTTATTCCTGCAGCTTCGGCGTCGAGGGAATGGTGCTGATCGATCTGATCGGTCACATAAAGAGCGACGCCGCAGTGATTTTTCTGGACACTGATTTTCATTTCAAAGAAACTTATGAACTGATCGACCGGGTGCAGGTAAACTATCCGAAATTGAAGATTATCCGACTGAAACCGGAATTATCGCCTGAAGAGCAGGCAGAAAAATACGGGGAGTCGCTTTGGGCCAAACGTCCCGATTTGTGCTGTAAACTACGAAAAATCAACCCGCTCGCCGGTCGGCTGAAACAATACGACGCATGGATCTCCGGACTGAGGCGCGATCAGTCGGCGACACGGCGCTTTGTCGAATTTGTCAACAAGGATGAGAAGTTCAGGTCGATCAAAATCTGCCCGCTCATTCATTGGACGTGGCAGGAAGTATGGACTTATGTACGTGAGCACGACTTGCCGTACAACCCGCTTCATGACCGCCACTACCCAAGTATCGGCTGCGAATATTGCACGCTTCCGGTCAGGGACGGGGAAGACATGAGAGCGGGAAGATGGAGCGCTTTTGATAAGACAGAATGCGGTCTTCACGTGAAAGACTGAGGCGGATAGAAAAGGAAAAAGTTTATCTTTTTGAGCAGGATTGGCGTTCAGATGTTTCGAGATGTATAGAAGCGGAAGTCGGCCAAAAAAAGGAGCGGATATGAAATGACAAGTCGGCCGCATGGCGGGGTACTGATTAACCGCCAGCATTTCAATGAAAATGCAAGTGATCTGAAGCACGGAATAATGATCGACCGGGTGGCGCTGAGTGATCTAGAACTCATTGCCAACGGGACTTACAGCCCGCTGACCGGATTTCTCGACGAAGAGAATTATTACTCTGTCGTTGAAAAAATGCGTCTCGTGAATGGATTGGCCTGGACCATACCGATTACACTTCCTGTAACGGAACGTACCGCTGACAGTGTATCGGTCGGTGACAAAGTTAAACTGATCTATGAAGGCGATGTGTACGGAACGCTTGAGGTGACCGGCAAGTTTCGGCCGGATAAAAGGATAGAAGCGGAAAAAGTTTATTTGACGACGGACCGGGCGCATCCCGGCGTCCGGCGGCTTACTGAGCGCGGCGACGTGTATCTTTCGGGACCGATCGAACTTCTCAGGCGATCGGCACGTCCGGCTGAATATGTGAATGATTTCCTCGATCCGGCGGAGACGCGAAGACTGTTTGAAGAACGCGGCTGGCGAACGATTGTCGGTTTCCAGACGCGGAATCCGATCCACCGGGCACACGAACATATTCAAAAGACTGCACTTGAAACGGTTGACGGACTTTTCATCAATCCCCTTGTCGGAGAAACAAAGAAGGACGATATTCCCGCTGATATAAGGATGCGCAGCTATCATGTTCTGATTGACCATTACTATGTGAAAGAAAGGACGGCGCTGGCTGTTTTTCCGGCGGCGATGCGTTATGCCGGACCGCGGGAGGCGGTATTCCATGCGATCTGTCGTAAAAATTTCGGCTGCACGCATTTTATCGTCGGCCGGGATCACGCCGGGGTCAAAGATTATTATGGCCCCTATGATGCGCAAAAGATATTTTCCAATTTTACCCGTGAAGAGCTCGATATTGAAACGATGTTTTTTGAAAACAGTTATTATTGCACGAAATGCGGGAGTATGGCTTCCAATAAAACGTGCCCGCATGATTCATCTTTCCATGTGTCTTTATCCGGCACGAAAGTAAGGGGCATGCTGCGCGACGGCATTCGTCCCCCCGAGACATTCAGCCGGCCTGAAGTCGTCCAGGTATTAATTGATGGAACAAAGAGCGAACAAGAAGCGCATCTGGCGGAATAAAGGGGGGTAATCAAATGGCAGATCCGGCCAACATTGTTTGGCATAAAACGACGATTACAAAAGCGGACAGGGAAGCGAGAAACGGTCATAAAGGCGCCGTTATCTGGTTCACCGGCTTATCTGGTTCGGGGAAATCCACCTTGGCCAACCGAGTGGAGTCCCTCCTGTTTGCCAGCGGGATACGTACCTATCTGCTTGACGGTGACAACATTCGGAGCGGCCTGAATCGTGATCTTGGATTTTCCGAGGCGGATCGGAAAGAGAATATCCGCAGAATCAGCGAGGTCGCCGGATTGTTCGTCGACAGCAACGCTATTGTTCTGACCGCCTTTATTTCGCCCTTTAAAGAGGATCGTGCAGCGGCAAGGACTCGGGTTGGAAACCACGAATTTTTTGAAATATATGTAAAGTGTCCACTCAGTGTGTGTGAGTCGCGCGACCCAAAGGGGCTGTATAAGAAGGCACGCAAAGGAGAAATAAAGAATTTTACAGGAATCGGATCAGCATATGAAGCGCCTGAGTCGCCCGAGCTTGTTATTGATACGTCTGAAGAAACGGTTGAAGAAAGCGCGCAAAAAGTGATTCGTTTGCTCGAAAAATCCGGCATTATCAAAGAGAACATCGGACAGCAGGATCCGGCAAAAGGAGGAAACGGCGGAAATGGCTTATGAAAAAGTTTGGGCAAAGGACGAAAGGCTCAATAAAAATGAAATCAATAAACTGACAAAAGACGGTTTGTCCATTTTTGATGACATTCCGAAGTATGCGAAAAACGGATTTGAATCCATCCCGAAAGATCAATACATGTATTTTAAATATGCCGGGCTGACAGTTCAGCAGCCGCAGGATAAAGGGCTCTTTATGATGCGGGTGAAAGTGCCGTCCGGGGTCATGACGAACGAGCAGGCGGTGACTCTCGCCGATGTTGGCAGGATTTATGCGCGGAATGTGCTTGACATCACGACTCGGCAGGCGATCCAGTATCACTGGGTACCGCTTGAGAAACTGCCGGAAATTTTCGGACGGCTGAAACAGGCGGGGCTGACAACGAGCGAGGCAGAAGGCGACGCGCCGAGGAATATAATGGGCAATCCGCTTGCCGGAATCGATCCCGACGAACTTTTTGACACGCGTCCGGTCGTGGATGAAGTTTTTCATTTTTTTCAGGATAACCCTGACTTTTCAAACCTCCCGCGCAAATTCAAGATCTCGATCAACGCCAATATTCATAATGCGGGTCATGCGGAAATTAATGATCTCGCTTTTACTCCGGCGACGAAAGTCATTGACGGCGAAGAGGTGAAAGGGTTCCATGTCAAAGTGGGCGGCGGCCTGGCGGCGAAGCCGTATCTTGCAGAGCAGCTGGACATATTTGTTCGTCCGGAACAGACGAAGGATGTGGCTGCGGCTGTGACAGCCATATACCGGGATTACGGCTACAGAAAAAGTCGCGCAAGAGCCCGTCTCAAGTACCTTGTCGCAGATTGGGGAATTGAAAAATTCCAGGAAAAGGTGCTGGAACTAACTGGACCCTTGCTGACGGCCGGCCATGATGAAACCTCGGGCTGGAACGGGGGCTATTTCTACGGGGCGCACCTGCAAAAGCAGCTTGGGTACAGTTATGTAGGTGTCAGTGTACCCGTGGGCCGGATGAAGGCGTCTGATTTCTACGAATTTGCCCGGCTCGCAAAAGTATATGGAACAGGTGAATTGCGGACAGTTAATTCTCAAAATTTAATCATTCCGTATATCCCGACTGAAAAAACCGGTGAATTGCTGGAAAACGACCTGTTCAGGAAATTTCCGATCCACCCGACCTTTTTCACGGGTTACGCGATGGCATGCACCGGGAACGAATTTTGCAATCTGGCGCTTACGAATACTAAGGACAGGATGAGGGAGATCGCTGCCTACCTTGATCAAGAAGTAGACATCGACGTACCGGTCCGGATTAATATGGTCGGTTGTACAAATTCGTGCGGGCAGCGTCACATTGCCGACATTGGCATCCAGGGGCTGAAACTGCGAACCAAAGATAAGCAATTAGTCGATGCCTATGAAATCTTTGTCGGCGGTACACTTTTGAACAGCGGACATTTTAATGAACGCCTAAAAGGAAGAATCGCAGACTTTATCTTACCCGAAGTTCTTAAATATTTTTTATTATATTTCAAGGAAAAC
Organism: Sporolactobacillus putidus; assembly: GCF_014647035.1. Lineage (GTDB taxonomy): Bacteria > Bacillota > Bacilli > Bacillales > Sporolactobacillaceae > Sporolactobacillus > Sporolactobacillus putidus. Next base: position 147,069 of record NZ_BMOK01000003.1, read on the forward strand.
AAGAGAAAAGGTGAGACATTCTTTGCATTTAAGAGTCGGGTTGGGACAGATGTACTGCAAGAGGTGCTGGATGACATTTTGAAAAATCGTGTGGAAAGTGTCGGATGAGGTGAGAAAATGGAACTATTCCGTTTTATCGTGGCGTCCGGCGAAAATGAAATTCCAGTTGTGGCTGTTGCGGAAGATGAGGAGACAGCTTTCCGGGTCGTCGACGCAGAAGTGCAGCGAACCTTTCTGAAGCGATTAAAAGTCGACGGTATCGCTCTGGTGGAAAAGAAAAAGATACACAAAAACGGTGCGGGTTTCGTAATCCAGACGCGAAAAGCGTATGAGTAAAGGGGAACATAAGATGGGAAAAGTATACCTCGTAGGGGCGGGTCCCGGCGATCCCGGCCTGATCACGGTTAAAGGGCTGCGGCTGATCCGTTCTGCTGACGTTATTCTCTATGACAGGCTCGTCAATGAAGCACTGCTGAGTGAAGCGAAACATTCTGCCGAACTGATTTATTGTGGAAAATTGCCTCATTCGCATCCCCTGAAACAGGAAGCCATCAACCATCTGTTAGTGCTAAACGCACGTAAAAACCGGACAGTTGTACGGTTGAAGGGAGGAGATCCGTTCATTTTCGGACGCGGGGGTGAAGAAGCTGCTTTCTTAGCAAAGGAGGGCATCGCCTTTGAAATTGTACCGGGCATTACAGCGGGTATTGCGGCTCCGGCTTATGCAGGTATTCCGGCGACGCATCGCAAATTCGCAAGTTCGATCGCTTTTGTCGCAGGACACCCGAAATCGGGGGGAGCCGAAAAAATACAATGGGACAAACTCGCTACAGGGGTTGACACCCTGGCCATCTATATGGGTGTCGCCGGTCTTCCGAATATTGTATCTGAACTCGTCAGTCATGGCCGCACTCCTTCAACGCCCGTCGCGCTCATAGAGTGGGGAACGACTGTTCATCAACGGACCGTTGCGTCCACCCTCAGCGGCATCGTTGAAGAAGCAGCGAAGCATCACATTCAGAGTCCGGCAATGATTATTGTCGGCGAGGTTGTGCGGCTGAGACAGGAACTGAAATGGTTTGAGAACATGGAAGGTCCGTTCAGCGTTGTAAGGGAGGCATTCTGACGTGTTCGCCGTTCTTTATGTCAGTCACGGAACGCGTGTGATCGATGGCGTCAGGCAGGCCAACCAATTTCTTTACTCATGCATGAAAAGTATTTCGGCCCCGATTCAGCAAATCTGTTATCTTGAACTTATACAGCCCGACATTCAGGAAGGAATCCGCCGCTGCGTTGAGAAAGGGGCGAGCTTCATTCTCATCCAGCCGCTTCTTCTGTTATCCGCAGGACATGACAAACGTGACATCCCCAGGGAAATCGAAAAAGCAAAGCCGCTTTACCCTGAAGTCAATTTCGTATATGGCCGACCGTTTGGTGTTGATCAAAAAATTGTCGATATCTTGATCGAGAGAGTCTATGAAAAGCAGAAAACCATTTCTGAGCATTCCGGTATCCTGCTTGTCGGAAGAGGTTCGAGTGATCCGGATACGAAACGCGATTTCGCTTCAATTTGCCGCTTTTTGAATAAGAAAGGGGTGAATCGTGTTGAATCCTGCTATATGGCAGCTGCTTCTCCCTCATTTAATGAAGGTCTTGATCTTGCATTAAAAAAAGGCTGGGAACAGACCTTTGTCATTCCTTATCTGCTGTTTACAGGTATTTTAATGGAGACAATAAAAAAATCAGTAGATACTAGAAATGATTCAGGCGCCTCATTTGTTTTATGCAGGCCTCTCGGCTACCATCCTTTTTTGGTGCAGCTGATGAAAAAACGTATCAGGGAGTCGCTCAAAAATGTGCTACCCAATTACGCTTGAGATTAAAGGAAGAAAGGTAATTGTCATTGGCGGCGGTAAAGTCGCAGTTCGAAAAATCCGTTCGCTTTTAGCAGCAGGTGCCTCAATAACCGTCATCACTGATCAAGCATCGGAACCTGTGAAAAAATGGGCGGAAGCGGGACAGATCACCTGGAACCAACGGTTATGGAGAAAAAAGGACACAGGAAAAGCTTTTTTAATCGTTGCCGCAACAAATAATCCTAAAATAAATCGTGAAATTGCCGAAAATGCCGATGCAAATCAGCTCGTGAATGTTGCCGGTCAGCCTGAACTCGGTAATTTCTATTTGCCGGCAGTGCTGCACCGCGGAAGACTGACAATCGCCGTATCCACGGGCGGCGCAAGCCCTTTGTTTTCGGTCAGACTACGTGATAAAATCGCGGACCGGCTTGATGATGGAATTGAAGATTACCTCGACTTTTTGTCCAGGCTGCGAGAAGGGCTTAAAAAGAAATCACTCAGTCAGAGTGAAAGAGCGGCGTGCTTGAGAAAGCTGCTTGACCCAATGTACCGTGACGGCCTGCGGCAGCAGAGCGTGCTGGCGGATGTGGATGCTTTTATCCGGCAGAGCCTGGCCGAATGAGCCCTCTTGGCCGCTCATTGTATGATTCCAAATTAAGTGTTCCAATAAACTCTTTTATACAACAAGCTCTTTTATACAACGCCCTTCCTTGTTTTTTTTCTCAAAGGCAGGGGCTTTTTCGTTGTTGAATCCTCTTCGGGAAGTATCGTTTCAAGCACCTGAGTTGAATGATTAACGGTTTGTTTTCTGAAAATCCATATGCGAATGTCGAATTCGTCGGATTTTTTCGACTGACGGAAGATACATTTTAATGATCGCCGAAACAAATGGTTAATTGTAGAATTTTTCTTTGATAAAGTAGCTTAAGAGGGTCGGTGGTGCTATGATGAAAATAATTAAGGGATAAAGAGGATAAAGAATGAAAATATCCAGAAATAAGATGAGTATGGTTGCCGCGTCGTTAGGATTAGTACTGGTTGTTGGGGGATGCACACCAGGTAGTACGGATCAAGGTAATCAAAAGTGTACGCAGAATTCGAAAAACAAAAAACAGTGCGAACAATCATCGGGATATCATTCAACATTCATTCCGACGGCTCATCCAGGCGGAGGAGACCGGGGAACGACAGGCATCGGCGCGGGACACGCCGATGGGGCTGTGGGTGGTTAATTTATCGAAATGACGACAGAATCTGATAAATATCTTGGCGAGTGGTACAAACTGCATTACCGAATGGCCCGTATGGGGTTTAGCTGGGGTATGGTTCCTGAAAAAGACTGTTTCAAGCAATACATGACCACTTCCATTGTTCGTTTGAACAGGAAGCAATGGAAAGCCATCAATCGGGCCACCGTAAGGACGGGACATCTGTTCAACAAGTTTTATCACCATATTTGCAAGCATCGCAAGCTGATCGGCTTATTGGGTATGCCGGCTGTTTTAAGCCGGGCTTGTGCTCAATCTGCAGATCCAGGTTATTTCAGTTTGATTACGCGCTTTGATTTTATAGTCAATGACCAGCAGATTAAATTGTGTGAAGCAAATACGGCGACGCCCCAGGGACTTCCCGAATCACATATAGCAAATAACATACTATGTGAGCATTATGGATTTACTTCTCCAAATCAAATTAAAGAACACTTGGAGCTCATGTGGAGTGATTACTTATCTGAACATCAGGGGATTTCAGATTCGGAACCTTTGTATTGCACAACATACAAATGGTTTTCAGAAGATTATAATACCGCTACTTTTATCGGCGGCTGCTGCAGAGATGGCAGAGAAATCCGATTTATTCCGCTTGAAAAGATCAGGGTCGGCGAAACAGGGGTATATGACGAAGATAAGAATCCCATTCATTTGCTGTATATGCTGTATCCCTTAGAATTTTTACCTTTTGATAAAGATAGTCACGGAAAAGAGATCGGGATTTTGTTGCTCGATCATATAGCAAATAATCGGATTCATTTGATCAATCCGCTATCGGCGACGATTATGCAATCAAAAATGATTTTAGCCATGATATGGAGGCTGCATGAAACACATTCAGATGTGTTTACAGCGCAGGAGCACGAGGATATTGATCGCTACTTTTTGCCTGCTTACGCTTTTGATAGTCGAAAAAGTATTTCAGATTATCAAAAAAAGATGGGAAGTACGGTTGTTTTGAAACCTGTCTTCGGTAGGGAAGGCAAGGGTGTAAAAATTATCAGTGACAAAGTGGAAGAATATCCGGTTAAGGCGGATAAATGGTATATAAATCAGCCGTGCATTATTCAGCAATTTCAGGAACTGCCGTCCCATCAAGTTAAAACGTGGGGTGGGACGGTAAATGGGAAGGTAATGTACGGATCGTATTTGCTGGGGGGAAGACCGAGCGGCTTATACCTGAGGGCCGATCAAAGAATTACAGGTGAAGATTGCCTTTTATTAGGTGTGACTCTCGATTGAATGGAACTCTGCCTCTCACTTTTCTGGACCGTTTATGGGGTTCAGGAAATACAGCGGGTAAAAACTGAAGAAGAGGAGAAAGTTAAATGGACAAACCGTGGACAGAACAAGAGATACCTGATTTGACACGGAAAACGGCAATTGTTACAGGCGCAAGCAGCGGACTGGGGTACGAAACGGCCCGCGCTCTGGCGATCCATGGAGCGGAAGTGGTCTTGGCTGTCCGCAATTTGGAAAAGGGGAGGCAGGCCGAAGAACAAATTAAAAAGATCGCCCCCGATGCGAAGGTGAGCCTGGGAAAACTTGATCTTGGCGACCTGAACAGCATTCATCAGTTTGCAGACTCTTTTTCGCAGATTCATCGCTCATTGTCTCTTCTGATAAACAATGCAGGCGTCATGATGCCTCCGTACGGAAAAACGGAAGATGGTTTTGAACTGCAGTTCGGTATCAATTTTTTGGGCCACTTTGCGTTAACAGGTCTGCTTTTTCACAAACTGACGTCTGCGGCCAATTCGAGGGTGGTCACGCTGAGCAGTCTTGCGGCGCATCATGCATCCATCGATTTTGACAATCTAGACGGGTCGAAAGGATACAGACCCATGAAATTTTACAGCCAGAGTAAATTGGCCGATTTGCTTTTCGCGCGGCAGCTTCAGTATAAATTTGACGAATTAAAAATTTCTTCCCTGAGCGTGGCTGCTCATCCCGGTATTTCGCATACCAACTTATCTTCGCGAAACTCGGGAAAGAAAGCCAATCGCTTGTTCCTTCTTATTTCAAAATTGATCAGCCAGCCGGCATCGATGGGCGCTCTTCCCACATTATTTGCTGCGACATCAGGCAAGATATCGGGAGGAGAGTACATCGGACCGGATGGAAAGGGCGGCCGGAAGGGTTATCCGTTTAAAGAACCGCTGATTGAGCGTCTTTATGATGCAGCCGTTGCACAGAAATTATGGACTATCGCCGAACAAATGACTGGAATCACCTATCCGGCTCCCCAACAGGGCTGATGAAAATTTTGCTTGGCGATGGCATGTTTCATCGGATGAAATAAATCATTCGAAAGTACTACGCATGGATTTGAAAGCATGATAAATACAGAATTTGCAACAACTATGCGCAAAAATTATAAAATTGTTACATTTTTTATGTAAGAATATCTGACATTCATAATGACTTTAGAAGCATAAGCCGTTATTATGTTTTTTAAGGACATGATTTTAAATAGTTGTTCAGCCTTACTTTAAAAAGAGCAGAGAGCAGGGGGTGAGGTATACATAAAATTATCAGATTATTATGAGTTATACCGTTTTTTAAAAAAAGGAGGCTTAAAATGAATATTAAAAGACTCATTCCACTATTTTCAATTATCGTACTTATTTTAGGAGTTATCAGCGGGTGCGCTTCAGGTTCAGCGGGAGGGGGATCAAAAGCGAAGACAGTAATCAAAATCGCTACTCAGACACCTCTCTCCGGTCCTGAAGCTACAATCGGCGATGCGCTTAAGTTAGGAGCTGAACTCGCTATTGATGATCAGAAAGCTGCTTTTGCAAAGAAGGGTTTTGATCTACAGATCGCACCCTATGACGACCAGGCCGATCCTAAAAAAGGTGTTGCCAATGCTCAATTGATTGCTTCGGACAGTTCGATTCTCGGCGTTGTCGGCCACTTGAACTCAGGTGTTGCAATCCCATCTTCTGAAGTATATGACAAAAACAATATCGTTATGGTGTCGCCTGCCAACACGGCTACCGCAGTGACGGACAGAGGACTGAAAACAGTCAATCGTATTTGCGCTCGTGACGATTTTCAAGGTCCGGCTGGTGCAAACTACGCTGTAAATACTCTGAAAGCTAAGAAAATTTTCGTTATACAGGATAAAACAGCTTACGGTTCAGGTTTGGCTCAGGCTTTCAGAGACCAGGCGGCGAAACTTGGTGCCCAGATCGTCGGCTATGAAGGCATTACTGTTGGTGAAAAAGACTTCAGTGGTGTTATCAGTCAGGCAGTGGCACAGAAACCTGATCTGATCTATTTCGGTGGTGTTTATGCTGAAGGCGGGCTGATTATCAAACAAGCACGCCAGCAGGGATTGAATATTCCGATTATGGGCGGCGACGGTATGGATTCTTCCGCGACGGTTCAGATTGCCGGAGATTCTGTTAAGAACTTTTATTTTTCAACCGTTGTCGGCGATGTAACAAAAACAGCAAAAGGCAAGAAGTTTGCTGATGATTACAAGGCGAAGTTTGGAAAGAACATTGAGTCTTACTCTGCATACGGTTATGACAGTGCATCTGTTCTCCTCCAAGGTTTGATGAATGCCATCGACAAGAACGGCGGAAAACTTCCGACTCGCCAGGCAGTCGCCCAAGCTGTCCGCGCAATCACGAACTTTGATGGAATTGCAACTAAAGTAGGTTTTGATTCAAAGGGCGATAACAACTTTGCAAAGATTTACATCTATAAATTCAACAAAGCCGCTTATCCGGCAACACAGGTATCTGAAATCACAAAAAAATAATGGTACAACTAAATTATTCAAAATCTGACTGAGCTCAAAATTAAAGAAAAGTACAGGAAATGTTCTTGTGTTCAGCTCTCAGTATTTTGGCAAAATCTAAAAGGGTATGGACGTCGAACTATACCCTTTTAGAAATTTTGTATAACAAAGTACAAGTAAAGTCTTGCCCTTGCTAATTGAAAATTACGTTTTAATCCAGTGGAAAGTGGTGAAAAGATGCTCCAGCAAATTATTCAGATTCTACCTCAGGTTCTCGTTGATGGGTTGACTCTGGGTTTTATCTATGCTGTTGTTGCCATTGGCTACACACTAGTATACGGTATTCTTGAGTTAATCAACTTTGCCCACGGCGATGTATTTATGACCGGTTCTTTTATTGGGGCAGGTGTGCTTTTCTTTTTGATGAGCATAGGCTTCTTATCCTCTGTACCTTCCCTTATCGTATTTATTATCGTCATTCTCATCGCAGCGTTAGCGACAGGATTTCTTGGGGTGGGCATTGAACGCGTTGCTTATCGGCCATTGCGGAGGCGTAATGCTCCGAAATTGATTGCTTTAATTACGTCAATTGGCATATCTTTTATTTTGGAAGACGTGGTCCGTTTTATTGCTGAATTAAAGACCGGAAACTATATTATAACGGCACCTTCGCTATTCAAGACTCAGTATCATCTAAACATTCACTCTATCATGCCGTTCTTTCATAACGTGACTTTCCAGGCCTCTTTTCTCGTCGTGCTTGTTGTGACGGTTGTCATGCTGATCTCTCTGGACATTTTTGTTAATCGAACTAAATGGGGGATGGCCATGCGAGCTGTCGCCCAGGACCGTGAAACAGCATCTCTGATGTCGATCAATGTGAACCGTGTCATTTCAGTGACTTTCTTCATCGGTTCAGCTCTGGGCGGGGCAACAGGTGTACTGTTTATGATCCAGTACGGAACGATTGATCCTTATATCGGATTTATTTTGGGGATTAAAGCATTCACAGCTGCGGTCCTCGGAGGAATCGGAAACATCCGCGGTGCTATGTTGGGCGGTATTTTGCTAGGTCTGATGGAAATGTTTGCGGCGGCCAATCTCTCGACAATTACTCACGGTGCAATGGGTGCCGAATATAAAGACGTTTTTGCCTTTATTATCCTAATTCTGGTTCTGATCTTCAAACCGGAAGGCTTATTTGGCAAAGCCGTTGTTGAGAAAGTGTAGGTGATTAAGATGAGAGAACAGATAAGTAAGTTTTCACAAAGCCCGAAAGCTCAAGCCATTTTTTTTGCGGCCTATGTCATTGTGACTGCTCTTGGATTATATTTAATGCAAACTTCGGTCATTGCTTTTCTGCTGCTGTTGTTTTCAATTCTGATATTGTACTATTTGAAATTGAAAACGAGAACTAAATGGCTGATCGGGCTCTTTATTATAGCGGTTGTGGTACCTCTTGTTGCAAGCCAGGGTCCATCGTTTCAATCATACATGGAAGTTGGGACGCTTGTCGGTATTTATGCGGCGATGTCACTAGGACTGAACGTCGTTGTCGGTTTTGCCGGCCTGCTTGATCTTGGCTTTATCGCATTTTTTGCGGTAGGTGCATATACATATGCCATATTTGCCAGTACACAAGCTTCCCACTTTATGCCGTTCGGTCATTATCCGTTACCAGGAGACACCTTCTGGCTGTTTATCTTAATTGGAGCAATCATTGCATCGATATTTGGCATTTTGCTCGGTATTCCTGTTCTCAGAGTCAGGGGTGACTATCTGGCCATTGTGACTTTAGGATTCGGGGAAATCATTCGTATCGTTCTCAACAATATGGATCATCCGATCAATATTACAAATGGAGCGCTAGGGATTTCTTCTATTACACCTCCAAATTTTTTGGGAATTCCAATCGGAAACTCCAGTCAGTTTTATTTTATTGTTCTAGGGATTTTTTTGGTCGTCATTTACATTGTTACCAGACTGGAACACTCAAAACTCGGGCGTGCCTGGAAGGCCGTCAGGGATAATGAAATTGCTGCGCAGGCGAGTGGTATTCCGCTTGTAAAAACGAAACTGGCGGCTTTCGCCATCGGGGCTTCGTTCTCTGGTATGATGGGTGCCGTTTTTGCCGCAAAACAGATGTATGTAGACGCTACGAGTTTTACCTACCTTGAATCGACAATGATTCTGGTTATGGTCATCTTGGGTGGAATGGGAAGCGTTCCCGGTGTCATTTTAGGCGCCGCGGTAGTGACCATTCTCAATACGCAGGTTCTGACCGATTTATCCAACTGGCTGACCCAATTAAGCACAAACGGCGTGATATCCATACCGGACGCACTCTCACCGGCGAAAATGCAGCGCTTGATTTTTGGAATCCTTTTGGTCGTATTCGCCTTGTACCGAACGCAGGGGCTGATTCCGCATAAGAATAGAAAAATAAATGTGGAAAAGCTGAAAAAGGAAGCATCTGAGGCACCCGGGGGAGCTCTGCTGTCGAAAGAGAGAGCTGAAACAGGAGGTACGGACTGATGAGTATCCTTGAAGTGAAGAATCTGACAAAACAATTCGGCGGGCTGACAGCCACTTCTGACATCAGCATGGGTGTCGAAAAGAATTCAATAACCGCCGTAATCGGTCCTAACGGAGCTGGCAAGACGACATTTTTCAACATGATCACCGCGGTTTATAGACCGACATCCGGCGATATTTTGCTGAACGGAAAGTCTTTGGTGGGGCTTAAACCGCACCAAGTATCGAAGTTCGGTATTACAAGAACATTTCAGAACATCAGGCTTTTCAATGAACAGACGGTGCTCGACAATGTTCTCGTCGGCATGCATCAGCGCCTGAAAGGTCACTGGGTCGGTACTTTGCTTCATTTCCCCAATGTGAAAAGGGAAGAAGAGAACGCTAAAATCGAAGCTTACAAAATACTGGAATATGTCGGTCTCGAAGAATATGTGAATGAAAATGCAGGGAACCTGGCTTACGGTGCGCAGAGGCGCCTTGAAATTGCCCGTGCCATTGCGGCAAAGCCAAAAGTGCTGCTTCTTGATGAACCGGCGGCCGGAATGAATCCAAAGGAAACGCAGAAGCTTACCGATCTCATTCATGATATGCGGACAAGACTGGACGTGACGATTATACTCATTGAACACGATATGAAATTGGTTATGAAAATTTCGGATTTTATTTATGTTCTTGATCATGGAGAACTTATCGCTTCCGGAGTACCTGAGGAGATCAGAAATAACAAGCGCGTAATTGAAGCATACCTCGGCAAAGGGGCGGTGTTGAATGGCTAACGAAAACGGTACGCATTTTCTAGAATTAAAACAGGTTGAGTCCTTTTATGGCAAAATTCAGGCGTTAAACGGAATTGACCTTTATATTAATGAAGGCGAGATCGTCACGCTAATTGGCAGCAACGGAGCCGGTAAATCGACGACACTTAAATCGATCAGCGGCCAGGTTCAACCCAAAACCGGAACGATCCTGTTTGATGGAACGGATATCACCAAAAATGCACCGCACCAAACGGCCCTATCAGGTATTGCTCAGGTTCCCGAAGGACGGCGTATTTTTCCAAGACTGACGGTCAGGGAGAATCTTCAGATAGGTGCTTTTTCGGTAAAAGACAAAAAAGTCGTTTCAGAAAGAATGGAACGTGTTTTCGGTTATTTTCCAAGGCTGAAAGAGCGGCTGGAACAAAAAGGCGGAACGATGAGCGGCGGCGAACAACAGATGCTTGCTATTGGCCGCGCGCTGATGATGAAGCCTAAACTTCTGATGCTCGATGAACCGTCAATGGGTCTTGCTCCGATTATCGTCGAACAGATATTTGATATTGTCAAGGAAATGAATAAAGAAGGCATGACCATTCTCCTTGTTGAACAAAACGCGTTTCAGGCCCTTCAAATTGCAAATCGAGGGTACGTTATTCAGACCGGCAGCATCGTGCTCGAAGGAAAAGGCAGTGAATTAATGACCAACGAGCAGGTCAGGGAAGCTTATCTCGCCTGATTTATAGAGTTATTAGGAGAAATATCAATTAAGTTCAGAGTCTCACCCAAAATAATCATACTAATGAGCGGCAAGGAATCTTTGCAGAAAAGACACTTTGCCGTTTTTTTTATAATGTCTCTGGTTTCTTAAGATTCGGCTTAAATTGACCGTTTATCTGAACAGAGACTGTCTTCCGGATGGATCATTTGCCCAGAGGCTTTCGAAACAATTATAATGAACTCATAAAAACCAACTTTACCGGCAAGGATGGTGACATTGAGTGAATTGGTTCAGGAAACTGGCAGGAGGCAGATTCAAGTCTTTGCCTTTTCAAAAAAGATGCTATTTCTGCCATCGGAAAAAGGCAGGTATGAGAAAATATAAAAGTGACGAGGACGAAGTCATTTACGTTTGCCCCCAGTGCTTGGATTATGCCGAACGGAGAGCGTTTCGAAAAGCATAAAAAACACAATAAATATATTATGTAAACCAATTAACGGCTGAGCGTTACGACACAACAGAAAAGGGAGATGGGTAGAATGACGACGTGTCAAAAGAATATTTATCCTGCCGAAAGTGCTGATGTCAAACATTTCATTTCAGGAGAAAAAAAAAGAAACGATCATTATCTGCATGCCGTCATTCGATTTGACTGGAATGTTGATATCGACCTGCTTAAAAAGGCGGTTCAAGCAACGTTTAAAGCTGTTCCTCTGCTGACATGCCGGTTTGTTGAAAGTGACAGGAAAGCTTTCTGGGAGGAGGCAGGATGGACAGCCGATGACATGGTCTTTCTTATTAAATCGCCAGACCGTGAAAGGGACGTACAGGACAATCTGGTGATCAAACCGGATGAGAAGGTCGGTCCGCAGCTGCGCATCACGGTGATCAGGGATGAAGAAGCGGACACACTCGCAATCATTCTGAACCATATGATTTGCGATGGGGGAGGAATAAGGGACTATCTGTATTTGCTGAGTAAGTGCTACTCCGCATTTGCAGTCGATCCGGATCATGCGATTGTTGACATGCCCGATCCGGGATTGCGCAGTATTCATCAGGTTTTCGGCAGCATGAGCCCCGAGCAGATGGGCAGGATCCGTAATGCCGAACTTCAATCGTACCCCCAGTCGGAAAAGGATCATCTGCCGCTGACGGGAGACGCACAGCACCCTTTCATTATTACGCATCAAGTTCCGGCTGCGCAATTCGACCTGATCAAAGATTATGCAAAAACGAGGGGGGCAACCGTTAACGATGCACTGTTTGCGGCTTACGTCTGCGCTCTCTCCGACGCTCTCAAAACCGATTGGATTGTGCTTGACTGTCCCGTCAACATTCGTGCTTATCTTCCAAAAGGCCATCAGCCAGGCATCTGCAACCTGACCTCGAATATCATTTGTGCTGTTCCAAGTCACGCCGGTGAATCATTTGATGAAGCCTTAATGAGTGTCAAAAAAGTAATGGATCAGCAAAAAGGCAATCTGGAGCCGCTCAAAGTTTACTGGGATCTGGAGGAGGTTTATCAGACGCTGCCTTTGTCAGAAGCCAAGAAACGCTTTCCGCAAATCTACAGCATACCCTTTAATGGAATGACCAACATTGGTATACTGGACGATAAGCAATTGTATTTTAACGGCCTTCGTGTTGAGGATGCATTGATTTCCGGATCGATCAAATATGCTCCCTATTTTCAAATTGCCGTGACGACCTTCCGGAAGGCCATGACTTTCAGCACAAATTTTCACGGAACAGACGATGACTATCGCTGGCTCGATAATTTTGTAAATAAGATGATTGGTTATTTTCCAAAGTAAGGTCTGAAAAAAGCCGGCTCATCACTCGACTGAGGATGAGCCGGCTTTTACTTTATTGTACAAGTAAGCTTTTTTTACTATCGTTAAATAATCTCCGTCTGAAGCCTGATGCTCGCCGGTTTCTGTTTATAATCCTCTTCAGACTGAATTTGGCGAATTTGCTGGTCAATGCGGTTAATATTTGTCTGAGTTTGAAAAAGTGCGTCCGCAACCGATTTTGTTTTGTCTGCCGACTGAAGTTGCTGTAAATTGTCTTGGAGTGAATGTTTTTCCTGCAGAAGCGCTCTTAATTGGGTATACGTATCTGAAAATTGTCCGGTTGTAATCACGGTACGGATAACAGGATTTATCTGCATAAGCGCTCGCCTCAAGTTAATTGTTTAACTCCAGTATAGGACGATGGATAGCGCGTGAAAGAGGAAAAAAGCGCAATTTTTGTCCTGAAGCGACCAAATAGTGACTTCTGTCGTGTATCATAAATCGTTAACAGCGTTCAGCTATATCAGAATGACTTGCTCTTAATCAGCAGACCGGCGCGGCACCTTGCATACTAAATCTGTTGCTGATTGGTTTTCGGACCAAAAAAGAGAAGCAGAACAGTACAAATCAGCCAACACCCGCCTATAAAGAGAAACACGCTGACGTAACCAAGGTTGACGGCGATAAATCCGATAATCAGCGAACCGAAAATATTGGAAAAGCGTCCGAGACCGTAAGCAAGCCCGCTGCCGGAGGAACGGTATTCCGTCGGGTAAGGTTCGGACGTATAGGCGTAAAGATTCGAGGTAAAGACACGTTCGGTCATATTCACAATCAGGCCGAAGCTAATAATCATGAGTGGAATCAGCGTCATCCCATAAAGCAAACCGGCAAAAGCAGTGAACAGAGCACTGACAGCCAAAATGGATCTTCTTTGAAAACGCTCGGAAACGATGGAGCCGATAAAGGCGCCCAGCGGAGCGCCGATAGATTGTAAAACGTTGTACCAGAGTGCTTGCTCAATGTTGATTCCGCTGTTTTTCAGAAGACTTGGGACCCAGGATGCAAAACCGTAGAACCCGAATGTTTCGCAGATCCAGACCCCGGACAACACTAGCGTAATCTTCAGATTTTTCCCTTTAAATAACCCCGAATATCCGGCATGTTTTACAGTATGTATATGGACCGGTTTGTCAGGCTTAGGAAGCGGACCTTTCTCCTGCTCGATACGCGCCTCAATACGGTTCATGATTGCGTCGGCCTGATCATGGTCGCCGCGATTTTCATACCAGCGCGGGGATTCTTCAATTTTATGCGATAAAAAGAAAAAAACGATGCCGACCGCTCCCCAGACAAAGACAAGGCGCCAGCCCCACGAGCCGAGCGGAATAACAAATGCTGAAACGAGATTAGTGATCGGCACGCCGATCAGTCCGATCATCGCGCAAAGCGTCGTATATTTTCCGCGCACTTTCGATGGGAAAAATTCCGCCAGATAGCTGTTCGTAACGATCATTGCCGCTGCAAGCCCGAGTCCGGTGAAAAAGCGGAAAACAATCAAAGACTGAACGTCCCATGAAAACCCGTTTAATATGGATGCCAGTGAAAAGAGCAGGACATACCAGGATAATGCTTTTTTTCGTCCGATTCGGTCGGAAAGCCAGCCTCCTGCCGTGGCACCGATAAACATGCCGAGAAATGAGAAGGCCGTGATGTTGCCGACCGTCTTCAGACTGATACCCCAGTGCTCGATAAGAGCCGGAGCCACATTGCTTAATGTAAACAAATCGGCAAGATCAAAGAAATAAACAACGCCTAAGGCTGCGAGGACATAAATGTGCAGGCGTGAAATCGGCAGTCGGTCCAAACGGTTTGCTACATTAGAATTGAGCGGAGTCGTGAACTTACTCGGCTGATTCATAGAATCCCCCTCTTGTTCGAAATTCATTACCACTATTAATGAATACCATAACAAAAAATTATAAATACATTATAACTATTATTTGAACGAATTGCATACATTTTTGAAATTTATTTCATAAATTGAAATAAGTAATACTATTGGCCATTTTGCATCAATATCGGAAGGTCCTTTCTGAAAGAACCCTTGAACATTGGGACAAACAGGGAATAAGCCATACAAAAAAGTCCTGATAGAGCCATATTTCGGCTGCTATCGGGACTTTTATCAACCCTTTGAATAGTGTTCAAGATCGATTGCGGGTCACTGTTTTATGACAGGCAATTGCTTCACCTTACTTAAATGAACAATCCGAGAACGAGCACACAGATCAGGCCCATAATCGATATAACTGTTTCCAGCAGCGTCCACGTGCCGAATGTTTCTTTCAGGCTCAGATTGAAATATTCTTTGAACATCCAGAACCCCGCGTCGTTTACGTGGGAAGCGATCAGGCTCCCAGAACCTGTGGCAAGTACCATTAAGGCGGGACTAACGGCCCCGGCTGTCATCAGCGGAGTGACGAGTCCAGCCGTCGTGAGCGCGGCAACAGTTGCCGAGCCGAGACAAACACGCAGGATAGCAGCGATCAGCCAGGCGAGCAAGAGTGGCGACATATGCGAGCCAGCAAACAGTTTTGCGACGTAACTGCCAACACCGCCGTCAATCAGTACTTGCTTGAACGCCCCGCCGCCGCCGATAATGAGGAGCATCATTGCGATCTGCGTGACCGAGGTTTCAACCGACTGCATGATCGATTTCATTGGAATTTTCCGTGCAATGCCCATTGTATAGATTGCGAGAAGCAGTGAAATGAGCATAGCCGTGTCGGGAGCGCCGATAAATTCGATGACATTCTTTAGCGGCGAACTTCCTTTTATTGCCAGTGAGAAAATGGTTGCCAGAGCCATCAGAATAACCGGGAAGAGCGAGGTCAGCGTGCTGATGCCGAATCCCGGAGTCTCCTCAAGTTTGAATGTCTTCTGTTCACCCAAAGCTTTGATATTTCCAACGCGGTTAAAGGCGTCCGGCATAATTTTTTTGGCAAACTTACTGAAGAGAGGACCCGCTACAATGACTGTCGGAATGGCGATGATGAAGCCGATCAGCAGTACCTGGCCGATATTGGCATTATAAGCCGCGCTGATGGCCGTAGGCGCCGGGTGAGGCGGCAGAAACCCATGAGTGACAGACAGCGCTGCGGCCATTGGAATACCCAGATAAAGTATAGAAATACCGAGCTCGGAAGCGATCGCGAAAATGATTGGAATCAACAGGACGAGCCCGACCTCAAAAAAGAGGGCGATACCGATGATAAAAGACGCAATAACAACGGCAATCTGAATTTTTTTCTTTCCAAATTTATTGATCAGTGTAATCGCGATGCGGTGCGCGCCTCCAGCATCGGAGACAAGTTTACCCAGCATTGCACCAAATCCGAAAACGAGAGCTAAGTGGCCGAGCTGACCACCAACACCATTTTCAATCGAAGTGAAGATCTTTGTGATGTTCATTCCCAGTCCCATGGCAACGAGGGCCGAAACAATAATGAGTGAAATAAAGGTATTCACTTTAAACTTAACGATCAGCAGCAAAAGAAGCAGTACACCTAGTGCGACAATAAATATTGGCATTTTATTCCCCTCCTGATTACATGTCGACTTGAATACAAGTTTGACAGCGCTTTTTTAAGAACACATAAGTTATCATTACGAAGGATAAACCGGCAGTTTGGTAGATGACATCAACCAACCGGGCAAAACAATCTTTTTTTTAAACGCTTACAAAACAGTTCGCCAAAAGAATGACTTTCTCGAATCGCCTGTTTGTTTACTGATTGCTTGGTAATGGATGGAGTAAGTCTGTGATTGGTTGATCCGGAAAATTGAAACGGGTTTTTGCGCCTCATCCAATCTTAATTTTGAAAGCTCAAAAGCAGTAACTACAACCCGTTCGGCATCACCCCTCCCGAGGTTTTCTGAATTTCTTTTGCGTGCTGTTGTTCTGATAAGAGATTTATTAAGAGTGTATGACAGTGAACCCAGTTTAAGACAACATAATGTATACGCTTACACTAAAGATTGTACTGCCAAAGCAAAGCGCTTGCAACAATTAGTTTTAAATTTTCTTTCGCTGTTTGTGTCTGTCCTTCAAAATGCTGACGACAGCCGGAAACTTATGAAAATTGGATGAAGCGCTCCGGCTCAGGAATTTTTTTACAAATTGCTTCTCCGATTGACAGAGAAGCAGTGGCGGCCGGAGAGGGGGCGTTCAGAATGTGCAGCGAATGGCGGTGGCCGATCATAATAAAGTCATCGGCAAGTTCTCCGTCACGGGTTAAAGCCTGGGCACGGACGCCCGCCTGAGAACGAAAAACGTCCTCTTCCTGGATTTCCGGAATCATTTGTCTCATGCCGGCAACGAACCGCTTCTTGCTGAATGAACGCACCATTTCCCCGATTCCGTAGCCCATGTTTTTTGCCGCAATTTTCCAGAAAGCGGGGTATGCGACGGCATCAAAGAATTCGCCGAGATTAAAATCGCGCTTTCGATAGCCTTCTCTTTTGAAACCAAGAACAGCATTGGGTCCGGCGAGGACGCGGCCATCGATCATTCTCGTGAAATGAACACCGAGAAACGGGAATTTCGGATTGGGAACGGGATAGATCAGATTTTTCACGAGGTTGCGTTTTTCAGGTTTCAATTCGTAGTATTCACCGCGGAACGGAACGATGCGCATTTCCGGTTTGACGCCCTCTTTAACTGCAACCCGGTCGCAATACAATCCTGCACAGTTTACGAGAAAATGAGAGGAATAGGTGCTCCGGGCACATTCAACGATAACGCCGTCTTTTTGCTCATGAATGGTTAGCGCTTCACAATTCAGAAGAATCTCGCCTCCCCGCTGCCTGATCACGTTCGCCAGCCCCTCTGCAACTTTCCTGTAGTCGACGATGCCCGTGGCTTTTACTTGAATCGCTTTTAAGCATTGAGCGTGCGGTTCAATTTCGTGAAGCTGTTCAGGATCAAGCAAAGCGAGGTCAAGCCCATTTTCCAGACCGCGATGATAAAGATTGTCCAGCAGCGGCAGTTCTTCAGCTGTAACCGCAACAATGACTTTGCCGCAGTTTTCATAAGGAATGCCCTGGGCGTCGCAAAAAGCACGCAGCTTTGCTCCTCCTTCCTTGGCAAACCGCGCTTTCTGACTGCCCGGACGGTAATAAATTCCTGAGTGGATGACCCCGCTGTTGTGGCCGGTCTGATGGTAAGCGAGCGTCTTTTCTTTTTCGAGAATGGCAATTCTGGCATGCGGATAGTTTATACTGAGGGCGTAGGCGGTGGAAAGGCCGACTATGCCGCCGCCGATAATCAAGTAATCAAACATAGACCTTTCATCTCTTTCTTTATAAATTTGGGAACGATTACAACGTTTAATTTGTACGATAAATTATAAAATTGGCAAAAGAAAAAATCAACAAAAAAAACATTACGAAAAAATTGATCATTGAAAATGATTATTTTATGATAAAGGAGTACGATCTGTGAACATTTTGTGTATTTTAGTGTAAGCGTTTGCAATTATTTGAAAAGGAAAGAGGGAATGAAGAGTGTCCAAGATTGAAAAATCAGGGTCCGTCTATGACAACCGTCTGAAAACAATCGCTTCTTCAACAAATTTTCGCTGGTGGTTTGCGGTTGCTCTCTGGTTTTTGCTTCTGATCTCCTATATTGACCGGACGAATATTTCAATTGCCGGTCCGGTCATGGTCAGCCACGGGGTTGTAACGGTTGCTGCACTTGCTCTGGGGAACAGCCTTTTTCTGATCATGTACGGCTTGTCCAATATTTTCGGCGGCTATCTGAGTGACAAATACGGACCGCAGAAAATTGCTCTTATCGCACTGACCTGGTGGTCCTTGATGACGTTGTTCTGCGGATTTGTCTGGAGCTCACTGTCTCTCGTATTCTCCCGCGTCCTTCTCGGTCTGGGTGAAGGAATGCACTGGCCGCTCAATTCGAAATGGGTGAAGGCGTGGTTCCCGGCCCATGAACGTGCCCGCGCCAACATGTTTTGGAACTTCGGATTGTCAATGGGACCGATTATTACAGGTCCGCTCGTGACCTGGATGATTCTCGCGTCCGGAACGTGGAGCACACCTTTTATCGTTTTTGCACTTCTTGGGCTCATTATTATGGTTCCACTGATCTTGATCGTTGCTAAGGACCGACCGGAAGAAAGCAGGTTTGTATCCAAGGATGAGCTGACTTATATCCAGTCGGATAAAACGGAGGAGGTTGCCGAAACGGTGAAAATGTCTCAGGTGTTCCGGAAATCGGATTTTTGGCTCCTGCTGATCAACTGGTCCGGCATGGCAACTATCTTTTACGGCATCCTGTTCTGGCTGCCTTCGTATTTGATTAACGTACGCCATTTATCTGTAAGCATGACCGGATTCTGGTATATGATGCCCTATATTCTGATGACGCTCTGTATTATCGCCACATCTTTTCTCAGCGATAAAATCATGAAGCGCGCCATTTTTTCAGCGATCGGAACGCTGATCGCGGGACTTGGCCTTTTGATCGGCACGCACGTTGGCAATATTGTCCTGGCGATGACGCTGATTTCGATATCGAGCGCGATGAACGGCGTCATTCTTCCGACGGTCTGGAGCTCACTGCAGCGCATGTTCCCAAGCAAAAGTGTCGGAGCGGGAGCGGGCATGCTGAACGGACTCGAAAACATTATTTCAGCCGTTGGGACATTTATTTTGGGGATATCGTTCACTGTCGGATTTTCCTATTTGATCATTTTTGCATTGATCGGCGGTCTCAGTGGTCTGGTTTTAGCACGAAAAGGTTATTAAAAACGACTGAAAGGATCGTCGGACGATGGGGGACTCGTCGAAGAACAGGAAAAGCCGGGGTTATTACAACCCGGCTTTTCTCTCCTCAAGAGGTTTCAATCATTTGTAGTCGCGCATCTTAACCGCACGGACAGAATCCTTCTCACTCACCGGCTGACGGTTCTTTTGCCAGTTCTTTCTTTGAGAGGATATTCAGTTCATGATCGAATTCGTAAATAATTGGCGTTCCGGTTGGGACGTCTACATGAACGATGGCTTCATCAGAAAGATGATCCAGATATTTGAGGAGTGCACGTAATGTATTCCTGTGGCTGACGATCAGAACGTTCTCACCGTTTATCAGATGCGGAGCAATCCGATCTGTCCAACAGGGAAGCACACGATCGAGGGTTGTTTTTAAACTCTCGCCGGCAGGAAGAAGATGCGGGTCGACGTGACGGTAACGGGGGTCATGGCACGGATGGCGAGGATCGCTGACGTCGAGTAATGGAGGCAGGATAGCGTAACTTTTGCGCCAGCCGTCGACCAGTTCTTTACCGCACCGCTCCGCAGTCTCCGCTTTGTTCAGTCGCTGGAGTGCTCCGTAGCTGCGCTCATTCAGACGCCATGTCTTATGGATAGGAAGCCATTCCTGTCCGATCTCATCCAGAATATACTGGAGTGATTTGATCGAACGTTTTAAAACCGATGTGTATGCGACATCGAAAGAAATATCCATTTTTTTTATAATCCGGCCGGCAGCCTTAGCCTCGCGTATACCCTTCTCAGTCAGCGCAACGTCCTCCCAGCCGGAGAACAGATTGGATTCATTATATTCGCTTTCACCATGTCTGACGACGACAAGTTTCATCATGTGATCCCTCCGCATGCATGTGTCTGCCGACATTTTTGAAACGCAGCATCCAGCAAATTAAAAAAACTTTATGCTGTCAAGCATACTTCATTGAAAAATTTTTTCCAATGATTGACGTCACGGCGAACGAAAGTAGGCACGCTGTTGAACCGTACGGAGCAACTGGATTTTATGCTCATCGGGCAATGTTGATTGAAGATTAAATTTCTCCGGTTACAGTTTTCACTGAAAGCCCGAAGTTATATAATAATTGTGATGTTCCTGTAAATTAAAGATGTGAAGCGAGAGGAGAGATTCGAATGAAACTGACGGCAACCGAGATCGAGATTGCAGAAATTCTGGAAAAAGATGCCCGTCTGACTAATGAAGATCTTGCTAAAATGACCAATCTGAGTATAGATCAAACCAGTGCCATCGTAAAAAAACTCGAAGAAGAGAACGTCATCGTCCGCTATGTATCGCTTGTGGACTGGACGAAGATTGACGGCCATCAGGGGGTTACCGCAATGATTGATGTCAAGGTGACGCCAAAACGGGATGTCGGATTCAACAACGTAGCAGAAAGGATCTATCGGCATAGAGAAGTCAAATCGGTCTATCTCATGTCTGGAACCTATGATCTCTCCGTCGTTGTCGAGGGGCAATCGGTGAATGAAGTGGCTCATTTTGTCTCTCAGAAGCTCTCAACGATTGATGGTGTCATTTCAACAACGACGCATTTTGTCCTGAAAAAATACAAACATGACGGTACGGTCTACAATCAGGATGATAAAGATAATAGAATTGTGGTGTCACCGTAATGGAACTGAAAACCACTTATCTGGCTAAGCATGTAAGAGACTTGAAACCTTCCGGTATCCGCAAGTTTTTTGATGCCACAGCGGGTATGAAGGACGTCATTTCGCTTGGTGTCGGCGAGCCCGATTTTGTGACACCTTGGAATGTCAGGGAAGCGGCTATTCTATCGCTTGAAGACGGTTATACTTCTTACACGGCTAACGCCGGATTGCCGGAGCTACGGGAAGAAATTGCGAAATACATGGAAAGAGATTTCTGTGTGACTTATCATCCTGAGTCCGAGATTACTGTTACGGTCGGTGCCAGTGAAGCGATCGACATCGCACTGAGAGCGATTCTGGATCCTGGCGATGAGGTGCTGGTCGTTGAACCTTGCTTTGTATCCTATGCGCCCCTCGTGACTCTTGCCGGAGGTGTTCCGGTCATCGTGCAGGCTCTAAAGGAGAACGATTTTAAAGTCCGTGCCTGGCAGTTGGAGAACGCCGTCACGGAGAGAACGAAAGCGATCATGATCTGTTCTCCGAACAATCCAACCGGGGCCATGCTTAGTAAAGCGGAAATGGGGAAGATCGCAGATGTCGTCAAAAAGCACGATTTGCTGGTCCTTTCCGACGAAATCTATGCCGAACTGGTTTATGACGAACTCTACACAAGTTTTGCTGCAATCGAAGGGATGCGCGAACACACGATTCTGGTTAGCGGTTTCTCCAAAGATTTGGCCATGACAGGATGGCGGCTCGGCTTTGTCTGCGCACCGGCGGAGATTACGGAAGGCATGCTGAAAATCCATCAGTATGCCATCATGTGTGCTTCCACCATGGCGCAGCATGCCGGCATTGAAGGATTGAAAAACGGCAGAACAGATGTTGCCGAGATGAGAAAGAGCTACAGGCAGCGCCGTAATTTTATTGTCCGGTCACTGAACGAAATGGGCCTCGCTTGTCACAATCCTGAAGGGGCGTTTTATACTTTTCCTTCGATCGAGTCTACCGGCCTCAACTCCGAACAGTTTGCGAAAAAACTGCTCCAGGCTGAAAGAGTTGTCGTTGTACCTGGAGATGCATTCGGCTCCGTCGGTGAAGGCTATGTCCGATGTTCATACGCTACGTCTATGGCGCAGCTCCAGGAAGCGATGACGCGGATACGCCGATTCATGGAAAATCTTTAGCGGTATCGAATTAAAATGAATAGACTGATCCAGCCCTCGCAAAAACGGATTTGTTTTTGCGAGGCTTTCTTTATAGGAATAAAGATAAAAACGGCCATTTTCTTGTCAACGGGTTTCCGGAATATTATAATAAATACAACTTTAAAAAAGACACGCGATGAAGAGAAGAAGTAAGCAGCAAGGCGTTCCACAGAGAGCTTCGCGAGCAGGTGAGAGAAGCAACGGTTTGCTGCTGAAAAATGGCCTCCAAGCGTTTACACCGATGCGCGCCGCAAACGAGTTGCGTTTAGGCTGTGACAAGATGGATTCTTGTTATCAAAACCAAAGTATCGAGCGATTTAGCTCTGTACCTATAGAGGCCGATGATGTGAATCGTCGGTAAACACAAGGTGGTACCACGCAGGCAATGCCCCCGTCCTTATGCATACATCATGCACAGGGACGGGGGCTTTTTGCTTTTTATATGATAGACAGGAGGAATGAAAATGGCAGTATTAATTGCAGGAGCCTGGCCGTACGCAAACGGAGAGCTCCATTTAGGACATTTGTCGAGCTTGCTTCCTGGAGATTGTCTTGCTCGCTATTTTCGACTGAAAGGGGAGCAGGTTCTGTATGTGTCAGGCAGCGACTGCAATGGAACACCCATTACGATTCGGGCGAAGCAGGAAAACGTTTCACCCAGGACGATTGCTGATCGTTACCACAAATCATTCAAAGCGTGTTTTGAAAGACTTGGATTTACTTACGATTGTTATACACGTACAGACACATCTTTGCATCACCAGGTTGTGCAGCAGATTTTTAAAACACTGTATGATCATCAATTCATTTACCATCGTGAGTCGAAACAAATGTATTGTGCGCACTGCCGCCAGTTTTTACCTGATCGTTACGTTGAAGGCGAATGCCCTCATTGCGGCGCGCATGCCCGCGGCGATCAGTGTGATGCGTGCTCGACCATACTGGATCCCGCCGATCTTCTGAATCCTTCCTGTAAACTGTGCGGCCGCACGCCTGGGCTGCGCAATGTGGACCATTTGTATTTTGCTCTCAGCCGGTTTCAATACGAAATCAGTCGGCTGCTCACCAGAGCGGAGAACACCCGGGCTTGGCGTGACAACGCCATCCAACTGACCAGACGTTATTTGGACGAGGGTCTGCAAGATCGGGCGGTGACAAGGGACTTGCCCATCGGGGTACCTGTCCCGATCAAGGGATTTGAAGATAAAAAAGTATATGTCTGGATCGAAGCGGTGTCCGGTTATTATTCAGCGAGCAAACAGTGGGAGCAGGAGACGGGCCGTGATGCGTCTATATTTTGGAATGAACAAACCGTGTCTTACTATGTTCAAGGAAAGGATAACGTGCCGTTTCACACGATCATCTGGCCGGCCATACTTCTGGGCATTGGGAAAAAAGCACTCCCGACACATCTTGTCTCTAATGAATATGTGACGCTGGAGCGAAAGAAGCTGTCGACAAGCCGCAACTGGGCGGTCTGGGTTCCCGATATTCTCGCCCGTTACGATCCGGACAGCATTCGCTACTTTATGCTGATTAACGCTCCGGAATCACGTGATGCGGACTTTTCATGGCGTTCATTCATCGAAAGCCACAATGGTGAACTACTTGGAGCGTATGGAAACTTTGTTAACCGAACATTGAAATTTATTGAGAAACTCTCCGACTTTCAAGTGGATGACAGCGGCATCGATCCCGGCATTCGTCAGAGAATTGATGATTTGTACAATGAAACCGGACGTTTAATTGAAGCGGCGCATATGAAAACTGCCCTCACAAATCTTTTTGCATTTATTCGCCGGATGAATAAATTTTTTGATGAAAAGCAGCCTTGGCGTGCCGTACGTGAGGATAAATCCTCCGCCTACGGAACATTAAATACTTGCCTGTACAGTCTGGCCAATCTGGCACAACTGCTGTCGCCATTTCTCCCTTTTTCCAGCAAAAAGCTGGGTAAAAGTCTTCATATGGGACCATTTAATTGGAAGCCAGTGGTCTGTCCCGCAAGTCTTCCGGAGACGATGGCGCCGCTATTCGACCCAATAGACGCTAAGCAAATTGAAGAAGAAGTTGAGCGTTTGAACGAACAATCAATAAAAAAGTGAAACCTTAAGCACGCGACTATTTAGAGTCTGGATATCGGAAAGCCACCATTATGGATACACTTTGGAGCGATTTCAGTATTCTTCGGAGTGCTTTTTTTTACCTACTTAACTGCTTTTTAAAAGAATAGCCACGCTGGATAAAGAGTTTTCAGCTCTTTTGTGCTAACCCTTTCATCATCAAAAAAGACCAGGCTGCTTCCGATTTTTTCTTCTTAATCATCTTATAAATTTAATCCTTTTTTACAATATTACACGCATTTTTGCTAATCTATGCAATCGCCTGATGAGATTCGTGTCTTCACTGATTTGACAAATCCGTTGTAATGAGATATAAAAATATTGTTAGCACTCACATTGTTCGAGTGCTAATCTTAGTCTGCGAATTGTACAAAAGTTACATAAAAGATAAGATATTATTGAAGGAGGAGATTTTCTTGGCAACGAAGGCATTTAAAGCGGAATCGAAAAAGCTGCTGGATATGATGATTCATTCGATTTATTCGCAGAAAGAGATTTTTTTAAGAGAAATCATCTCGAACGCAAGTGACGCGATCGATAAAATCTATTACAAGGCGCTGACTGATGATTCACTGAACTTTGAAAAAGACAGCTATTATATCCACATTACACCGGATAAAGATAATCGGACGCTAACGGTTTCCGATACCGGGATCGGCATGACTGAGGAAGAATTGGAGAACAATCTCGGGACTATTGCACAGAGCGGTTCATTAACTTTCAAGAATGATAATGAAGCAAAAGACGGGCATGATATTATCGGCCAGTTTGGTGTCGGATTCTACTCATCATTTATGGTAGCTGACGTCGTGACCGTGATCACTAAAGCGCTCGGCAGCGATCAGGCGTATAAGTGGGAATCCAAAGGCGCGGATGGCTATTCCATTGAACCTTGTGAAAAAGATACTGTTGGAACGGACATCATCCTGAAGTTAAAAGAAAATACCGAAGACGAAAATTATGACGAGTTCCTTGAGGAATATCGCCTGAGGTCCATTATCAAGAAATATTCCGATTTTATCCGCTATCCGATCAAGATGGAAGTTACGGAGAGCAGGCCGAAGAAAGACAACGACAAGGAATTCGAGGAAGTTAAAGAAGAACAAACGATCAACAGCATGGTGCCGATCTGGCGCAAGAATAAAAATGAACTTAAAGATGAAGATTACGAGAATTTCTATAACGAAAAGCATTACGGTTATGACAAGCCGCTTAAATATATCAATATTCAGGCTGACGGAGTTGTCCGTTATCATGCAATTCTCTATATTCCCGAAAATATTCCGTTCGATTATTATTCAAAGGAATATGAAAAGGGTCTGGAGTTGTATTCGAACGGTGTGCTGATCATGGAGAAATGCGCGGATCTCCTGCCCGACTATTTCAGCTTTGTGAAAGGGCTGGTTGATTCGGAAGACCTGTCTCTGAACATTTCAAGAGAAATCCTTCAGCAGGATAAGCAGCTGCAGCTGATCGCTAAAAACATCAAGCATAAAATCCAGAAAGAGCTGGAAAAGCTGCTGAAAGAAGATCGCGAGAAGTATGAAACCTTCTATAAATCTTTCGGCCGTCAGCTGAAGTACGGTGTGTATATGGATTACGGCAGCAACAAAGAAGACCTGCAGGATCTGCTGATGTTCTATTCGTCAAAGGAAAAGAAAATGGTCACTCTGAACGAATATGTGTCGCGCATGCCTGAGGAACAGAAATATATTTACTATGCTGTGGGCGAGTCGAACGAGAAAATCGCGAGGCTGCCGCAGACGGAGCTAGTAGCGGACAAAGGTTACGAAATTCTCTACTTCACTGATGATGTCGATGAATTCTCAATCAAGATGCTGATCTCCTACAAAGAAAAATCATTCAAATCCGTATCCAGCAGCGATCTCGGTATCGAGGACGATAAAGACAAAAAGCAGGATGAAGCGGAAGAGAAAGAAGATAGAGCACTGTTCGATAAGATGAAAGACGTGCTGTCGGATCAGGTGAAAGGTGTCCGCGCTTCCAAACGTCTGAAAACCCATCCGGTCTGCTTCGCGACCGAAGGCGAAGTCTCCATTGAGATGGAAAAAGTGCTCAATGCCATGCCGAACAACGAAAATGTGAAAGCGGACAAGATTCTTGAAATCAACACACATCATGACGTTTTCAAAGCCCTTAAAGCGGCCTATACATTGGATGACAAAGAAAAATTCAATCTGTACACAAATCTGCTGTACAATCAGGCGCTTCTTGTTGAAGGCCTGCCGGTTCAGGATCCGGTGGCCTTCACAAATGACATCTGCAAACTGATGGCTTAAATCATTAAAGCAAAGACCCCGCCCATTTACAAAGGGGCGGGGTCTTTGCTTTAAAAAAAGGAGGAATCCATCACCGGAGTTCCTCCTTTTTTTCAACTTCGGTTAGACCGGTAAGGTCGATTGACAACACGAGCACGGTGAAACTTTGCATGACTTGACATAGCCCGAAAAAAAACGGTTAATGAGAGAGGAAGCAACCGGATTCGGAGTGATGTCTTGCGCTTATCCCCGTCTCATTGACTGATAGTTAACCTGTTTTCAACAATAAAACGCTTGCCTGGAATTAAATGGTAACGCCCAGAAATTAAAAAGAAACGGCATAAAACAGAACAGAATAAACGGAGAGACACGAGTTGAAAAAATACCAAACCTTATTATTTGATGTCGATGATACCCTGTTAGACTTCGGGGCAGCAGAAAACCAAGCGTTGAAGCTGCTTTTCGCGAGTCAAAAAATCCCCTTAACTTCAGATATCGAAGCTCGATACAAAAAATTAAATCAAGATCTCTGGAGATCCTATGAAGAAGGGAAAATGGATCGGGATGAGGTCGTCTATACACGCTTTTCACGTTTGTTCAACGCATACGGTCAAGAGGTTGACGGGGTTTTAATGGAAAAGAACTATCGCCGCTATTTAGAAAAGGGACACCAGCTCATTCAAGGGGCCCTCGAATTGATTACAAATCTGCAAAATCATTATGACTTATATATCGTCACGAATGGTGTTTCTGAAACTCAGGAGAGACGCTTGCGTGATTCGGGTTTATTTCCACTATTTAAGGATATTTTTGTTTCAGAGGCCACTGGCTTTCAAAAGCCGATGAAGGAATATTTCGATTATGTTTTTGCACGAATCCCTGGTTTTTCTGCTGATCAAGGACTGGTTATCGGGGACTCTATCAGTTCGGATATTAAAGGCGGGCAGCTCGCTGGACTGGACACATGCTGGTTCAACCCCGGAATGATCCCCAATAACACTGAATTTGTTCCAACTCACCAAATACGTCAGCTTGATGAACTGTATCGGATTTTGTAAAGGAGCAGTGATTCAGTTCAACAGTTTATTTTACAGGTCTGACAGCTAATTTTCTTAAAACGGTTCCAAACAGCAAATCGTTTTCTTCGATTCTCAATCCCGCGAGTTGAATATTGTCCAGTGTTCTCCGGTTAATATTGGCACCCCATAGTTTGACCGCCAGTGGATTTAGGATGTCCATAATCGAACCGGCAATCCGGTTTTCGCTGCGCATATGTTCCAGCATCAGGATTTTGCCGTCCGGTTTACAGACACGGCCGAGTTCGTGAAACCCTCTAACAGGATCAGGGACAGAGCAGAACACACAGGTCGACACAATGAAGTCGAAGGAGTGATCTGGAAAATTCAGATCCTGTGCATCCATTTCCATCAGGCGGATATGGCTCTCGGCATGCAGTTGGTGCAATCTCGTCCGCGCTTTTTCAAGCATGCCTCGGCTGAAATCGATGCCGGTCACCTGCACGTCATTCGAATAAAACGGCAGGTTGGCACCCGTTCCCACGCCGACTTCCAGCACATTTCCGCTCAAAGAAGACAGCAGATCCTTACGCCATTCACTTTTAATCATTCGATCCATCAAATTATAGATTCCTGACACCCGATCATAACGCTTTTGAATAATCTTATTCAGATCGCTCAATGGACGATTTGCCTCCTGCAGCATATTTCTCCGGGTTCTCACGTGTACGGAGAACGATTAATTACTTTTATCATAGCTGAAAGCAGTCAAGAGGGAAACTGTTGTAAAAGAATACTGAGATTAAAAATCGAACCCGTCAATGTCTTAAATTGGCGGTATTTTGATATTTATGACTGGAGTTGGTCATTATAACCGTGAAGGAGCTGACTTCGATGTCAAAGACAAACGATGAGATCATTACTGAATTAGGCACTGAGGCTGTGCTGAATTATGAACGGATTACCGCGTTGTTCTATTTATTGATGGATAAAGGAATAATCAGTCAGGAAGAGTTTGATGAAAAGTTTAAGAAGATACACAGAAATTTTGCAGATCACATCAAAACAATACTCGGTGACGATGTTGAAATCGAGTAATATAATTGCAGTTCTTTTAGAAAAATAGGTCAGTAATACTTCTAAAACAATTGATTCAGAAACTGAATGAGCGTTCAGATAGCTTATTTAACCCTCCATTCGAGGAATACACATGGATCATATTTAGGATAAAAGTCCCTTCTTTTTCGTGCTTGTTTTTGTCAAAATCAGTTGAATATACGCACCAAGTTTTATCGCCAGCTTGGCAGGTGGGCGCAGAAAAGATAAAAGCTTTTGAAAAATTGCTTGTCAATTTTGTGTTGATTGAGGAATAGGGTTAATCTGACAAAACCTGATGTTTGGGAAGGCTGCATTAGCATATTATGTCGATTTATTTTTTGGGAAAATTGCCAATTATTTATTGATTAATTTTGTAAGAATAATAGACTAAATATTGTATCATGCCATAATCATCTAAAGGAGGGGTATTCCATGCATTGGTATCTTGATGTTATCAAGAACTATGTCGGCTTTAGCGGTAGGGCGACACGGACTGAATTCTGGGTGTTCACACTGATTAATGTTATTGTGTCATATGTTGCAATACAGCTTGATTATTTGCTCGGGAGCGGGAAGCTGATCTATTATTTGTATACGTTAGCTGTTTTTCTGCCTTCTCTCGCGGTGTCAATACGGCGGCTTCACGATATCGGCCGGACGGGGTGGTGGATACTTCTCGCACTGATTCCTATCCTCGGATGGATTGTTCTGCTGATTTATGATTGCACAGATAGCCAGGACAAAGAGAACGTTTATGGCCCTTATCCAAAAGCGAGTGTGTAAGGAACTCATTAAAACATTACAGGCATATGCCTATGGATGCTTTTCAAAAATCAGGAATTAGGTCTTCTTAAATGCGTTATTCTTTGGACCGCAATAATAGGACCTTATCGTCGACATTCAGGCTATAGTGAATCATATCGTTCAGATGAAATTATTTGGTTGTTCCCATTTATTACAGATGCACATAAAAATCCCGAAACGGTTGTTTTGCCGTTCCGGGATTTTGTATTTTTTATATACATCACTAAAATAAGAAGTCATTTTTGAGGTTTCAAGGTAACCGGCGTGCGTCTTCATATATCTCTCCAGCCTGAATTTACCGTCAGCGCCGCCGATTCGTTTTAATCTTCTGCCCCTCTGCACAATAGCAAAAATTTTCTGAAATAATCTCTGCTCGATCGCTAAAACCAAAACAGCTTCAATAAAATAGCAGCTTTTTGCCAATCGGGCAGATGAGGCCTTGTTCTGCAGAGAATTTGTTTTTTTTAAGCAGTACAATGAACTAACTTTTTTCATACGTTAATATTATGTTCTGTAAAGAGGGTGAGAAGATGGGGGATCGTAATTCGCTTTTTTGTTATAGAAAAGATGATGACGGTCTGTGGATATGGAATTATGTAGTCAATGCCAAGTTAAAAGTCGGATATAAAGTCCAGTCTTTATTGCATTATGAAGAATCAGAGTACCAGCAAATCGGAATCGTCGATACCAAAGGCTTTGGGAGAATGCTTGTTCTTGATGGATTCCCGCAAGTATCAACATTGGATGGTTTTATCTATAATGAAATGATTAGCCACGTTCCGATTGTTACCCATCCGAATCCGAAGAAAGTAGCGATGATTGGAGGGGGGGACTGCGGTCATGCACGAGAAGCCATAAAATATGCGGGAATAGAACAAATAGATGTGGTGGAAATTGATAAACGGGTCACGGCAGTATGCCGAAAATGGTTAACACCCGGATCTGCCCTTGAAACAGATAAAAGAGTGCAAATAATCCATCGTGATGGCTTGGATTGGATTCGGGAAAATAAAGGAAATTATGATGTCCTGATGATTGACCGGCCCGACCCAATCGGACCCGGGAAAAAATTATACCAGCAGGAATTCTACCAGTATGTCTATGATTGCCTTACGGAAGAAGGAGTCGTTGCCTTTCAGTCAGGATCACCTTATTATAATACCTCAATTCTAAGACGGACTGTACACAACTTGCAGAAGCTGTTTCCGATTGTACGCACTTATTTGGTTTCTATTCCGGTTTTTCCATGCGGTATTTGGAGCTTTACCCTTGCCTCAAAGAAGTGGGATCCGCTTCAGGCAGACTTCAGCAGATTAAAACAGGACGATACCAAATACATTACACCGGAAGTGATTTCAGCCTCGTTTGTTTTACCAAAATATGTTAAAGAAATTCTTGAAGAAGAGACACCATGACATCATCCGGATTTTTCGATGAAAGATGTCTCGTCGATGAGCGAGCTAAAGAGAAACTCATTCTACGGTTCAAACGCGACAAACCTGGTTTGAAAATCTGAAATGACTTCCGAAAATAAATCGATCATTTGGAGTAAATGCTTTCTGCGCATCGTCTGAGATAACTCAATCTGAAAAGTATGAAAGTGATTTCCGTAGCCTGGATAGCCATTTTCATCCCCGAGTCTATGATAACCAATCGATTTGTCGCCAATAAATTTTTGATCCCATACAACTTTTATTTCAGGCGAAATTTGTTTCGCTTTCTTCGATAATAGGTTAGCAAGCCACATTTTGACTGCAGGTGAACACGAATCTCCTTTGAGCGTTCCGATCTCCATCGCAAACGGACCGTAATGAATATCCTTCATGCCGTGAAAAGATAAATGGAGATAAGGTTTCATTAACCGGGTTTTGGAAGGATCCAGGAGATGTAAGAAATCAAGAATATCCTGGATGGTTTTTCTATATTCTTTTATCCCTTCATCATTGTGTTTATTAGGGTGTTTATTAGGGCTTCTATTTAAGTCACATTCTGTTCTCGAAACGATACTGACGATTCCTGCACATCCGGTTTTTACAATTAATTGTTCCACAATTTTATCAGTAAATTTATCTGCGGAAGGCGGCATCGCATGTAAGGCTTCGACATGACCGGATATGAATCCTTTACCCTTATTATATTTTAAGAAATTCTGCTGAATAAATGGTAGTGGCATAGATCTGCTCCTTTTAAAAGTAGTGTTTCATTTTTATAAATATGCTTCATGCGCTCGCTTGCCGCGGGCGCATCGCGAACCTCCTCGAACAGGCTGGGGGCTGCGGAGTCTCGCCGGCACGCTGTTCCCGCAGGCGTCTCGCGCATTGCATTTTCGTCGAAATAACAACATTAGATTTTGAACATAGCCTTTTGTTTTAAAAAATTCAATACTCGCAATCTCAGGAAATGCAAGGACTAAAGCTATTGCAGCCAGAGGAATACAAGTCTTTTTGAGATCATTTTAACTGGAGGTTTTTCTGTGGAACTGTCGGGAAAGCAATTCTGTATGGTTTCAGACAAAGAACAAACGCTGCAAACCCTTCAATTGAATCATGTTCCATCTGTTGAACTGGTCGATCCTAAAACAAGCACATATCCTATCATAGGAAGAAAATACGGTCATCATAGCGGGAAAGACCTTAGCATTGTCCATACAGAGGAGCAGGCAATTGATGAAGAATTTGATTTTTTTACCAAATTATACGCATTTGAAAAAGAATACTGTTTAGAAGTTGAAGGATTAGCTGTAAAAAGTGTTCGAATCGCTGCAGGTCAACAGGTGATATTCTATGAAGTTCCGATTCGAACGGAAGTATTCGGCTGGAACTGGCAGAAAATAGAGGTGAGCAGTATACCAACGGATTGGTTGGATATTGCGATTCGAGCACTTTATGTTACAGGGCTTGCGAATGGCTTTGTAAAAATGGGCATGTTGTCGGGTGAATCCGTTATTGTAACAGATATAAACGACGCAAACACTCTTTATAAAGATTCGGTCACGAAACCCAATGTTCCTTTTACCATGGGGGCCGATGTTGAGTTGATGCTCAGTTGTGATCATGAGCTTTTACCAGCATCAACGTTTTTTCCGCTTAAAGGAAGCGTGGGATGTGATGAAAGGCAAATCGAACAAGACAGCGGCGAATATGCGCTTGCCGAAATAAGACCGAAAGAGGCAAAAACACCTCAAGAGTTGTTTAAGCATATTAAAGCGTTAATCATAGAAGCATCAGAACTGGCGCCTTATGAAAATGTGGAATTATTGGCCGGCAGTATGCCTTTTTCAGGTTATCAATGCGGGGGACACATCCATTTTGGAATTCCCATTTCATTATCGCTTCTAAGAGCGCTTGACTATTTTCTTGCTATTCCTGTCGCGATGATCGAGAACCCGCGAACGGCACGACTTAGACGGAAAACAAAGCACGGAGGATTGGGACGTTTCCGCAAAAAGCCATATGGGTTTGAATATATATCCTTGAGCTCTTGGGTCATTGATCCAGAACTGACCCTCGCCATATTATGTCTCGCCTCCCTTGTTGCAACCCATCACGTTGAATTAGAAAGTCAAGTTTTATTTCATCCTCTTGTTCAGCGGGCTTACTACCAAGGGAACCATATTTTACTCAAACAGCTATGGAGCGAAATAAAAGCAACGCTTATAAAAACCGCAAGTTATCCCCTTTACAAAAGTGAACTTTCTTATCTTTTTGAAGCCATTGAAAAAGGATATTCATATCCTGAGTCGAGTGATATTCGTTGGAATTGGGGGATTACGCCAACAAAACAATTATATGAACCCGGATTGACGATCCAAATTCCGAAAAAAACACGGGAAAGATACAAACTTAAAGATGGAGTGACAACCTATGTTTGTGCAGGGAAACGAATTTCACCTGCCGTTGTCCGTGCGTATCCCTTTTCATTTCGTTATTCAAACATGGTTCAGCTCTCGAAAGCTTTGCGCGAGAAACTCGTGCTGCCGAAGGAGTGGAATCCAAAGGTAACGGCTGAAAAAGGGGTGATCACGCTCGGACCCATTATCGGCATCCTTGCCGCCCGGCCTTTTGACAGGCAAAAAACATATTTTCAGCATCTATGCAGGCTTGCCAATGAAAAGCAAATGCTCGTCTATATATTCGAACCTCATGACATTGACTGGGATCAACAGGTCATAAAAGGAACAGCGATAAATGGGGACGGATTGTTCCCTTTCCCAGCCGTTATTTATGATCGATTTTTTCTCGGCGGAGAGAAAAAAGCAGACATCGATCAGGTCCGCGCAAAGCTTCAATCCGTTTACCATATCCCCTTTATCAATTCGATGACCTTATTTTATTTGACAGGAAACAAGTGGGATTGCCATCAGGTTCTATTAAAAAACCATGAAGAAATTCTCCCTGAAACCCGGTTGCTGCAAAACGCTTCAGACATTACTGAAATGCTCGATCGCTATGGAGAAATCTTTTTAAAACCGGTTGGCGGTGCCTTAGGCACAGGTGTTATTCGGGTCATACGCCGACCGACAGGAATCTTTTTAATGGACATGAAACAAAAATTTCTTCGGCAGCTGACGAATATGGATGAATTGTTTACCATCGTAACTCCTTTGCTGAGTAAAAATACTTATCTTATTCAGGAAGGAATCAGAAGGAAACAGTTCAACGGAATGAATTTAGAAATACGCGTCTATATGCAAAAAAGTGGTCAGCAAAAATGGTTCAGAACCGGAATGGTCACCCGGCTGACAAGCGAGGATGTGCTTACAGAAGAAACAGAAACGAACCTTCGTATAAGCAAGGTTTTGAAACACTTGTATGCCGATCCGGCCGAACGCCACTACATCCTGACTCAATTGGCCGTAATCTCAAGAAATATCGTCACGACGATCGAAAACGAAGTCGGTCCATTTGGCGAGCTGGCCGTTGACTTGTGCATCGACCAGTACAATGCGATCAAACTCTTGGAAATCAATTCAAAGCCGGATAACTTATTTGCGCAGATCAGGGCGTACCGGCTTCGGAATTTGGCCGGTATTCGATTACTCAATTACGCGGCTTCACTTGCTGGTTATGACTACGAGGATCATCAAATTTAATTGGAGGTGATTCAATATGAGAGATTTAGCGTTAGAGGAAATCCTGACCCAAACCGGCGGTGATGTCCTTCACGGATCAGGCAACCCGATCATCAAGCATGTGATGGATTATTCCGCAAAGGATATTGAGGATCATACTCTGGTCATTCACATGGATCGAGAACGAATTAGAGGTAAATATTGGAAATACAATAAATCGATTGTTATCATAACCGATCGTCCTGATCTCTGTACCGGGCTCGGCGATCAAGTTATTTTAATCAGAACTGACGATTTAGAAGACGCCTATTGGAAGTTTATTGGCTACTACCGGAAACTTTTCGACATCCCAATTATTGGTATTATAGGGACTTGCGGAAAAACAACAACAAAAGAAATGATCCGCCAAATTCTCCGAAAGGATTACAAAGTGAAGGCGACTTGGATGAGCATGAACTCGATGTCTGTAAATTTGCATTATTTAACCGGTATTGATGATCAAACAGAAGTAGCCGTTTTTGAAATGCCGGTCGCTTATCCG
Source organism: Sporolactobacillus putidus (assembly GCF_014647035.1). Taxonomy (GTDB): domain Bacteria; phylum Bacillota; class Bacilli; order Bacillales; family Sporolactobacillaceae; genus Sporolactobacillus; species Sporolactobacillus putidus. The sequence continues at coordinate 182,357 of NZ_BMOK01000003.1, forward strand.
GGCTATTTAAGAGTCGCTTGCAGGTGTTTTCAACCCCAAATTCGACTTTTGCTCAATATCGGAGTCCATCATCTGGCGGATTGTGAATCTCCCGAGGAGTATATGAAAGCAAAGGGAGAAATTGTCGAGGGATTAGATCCCATTAACGGAACCCTCATTTTAAATGCAGATGATGAAAATATAAAAAAAGTGATTGATGAAAGGAAATACCAAAATGTTGTCTATTTTGGCATGAGCGAACGTTCTCATTTTCGGGCAAAGAATTCCCGGTATACGGAGGGGGGCATGAATTTTACCTTAGAGTATAAAGGGGAATCTTACGGGGCCTTTGTCCCGGGCTATGGTGCGCACAATATCTACAATGCGCTGGCAGCCATCGCTGCAGTATCGTTACTGGGTATTGATATTCCGACTTCAATCCAGCGGCTCGCTTTATTTGAACAGGTGGAAGAACATCTAGAAATGAAGCAGGGAACGAACGGATGCATCGTGCTCGATGATTCATGGAATTCTTCTCCGCTCTCTATGGCTGCGGCTCTTCAGGTTCTTAAAGAACTTTCCAATGGAAAAACAACAATTGCTTTATTAGGTTATATGCCCCAATTAGGAGAAGGGCCTCACGCCTCTCAGCAATATGAAGAAATGGGGAAAAAGGCAGCGGAAACGGGTGTTGACGTGCTTGTTGCAGTAGGAGAAGAAGCAGAGGGTATAGGAAAAGCCGCCTTGAAGATAGGAATGGATCCGAACCGCGTACATTTCTGTCAGACGGGTGATGAAGTCTATGAGGTTCTGCATCCCTATTTAAATGATCAGACGATCATTCTCTTGAAGGTTACACACCGCGTGATGAAAAAACCGACTTTTAAAGCGTTAAGAAAGAAAATGATTGTAAAAGATCATGAGTAATAGACAAGGAGAATTGCAGTGAAGAAAACGACACAATTCAGAAACTTAATTGCGAGTAAGCAGCTGGAATTCATTATGGAAGCTCATAATGCCTTGTCTGCAAAAATTGTGGAGGAGGCCGGTTTTAAAGGGATTTGGGCAAGCGGTTTATCCATCTCGGCCGCACTGGGTGTCCGGGATAACAATGAGGCTTCATGGACGCAGGTACTCGAAGTCCTGGAGTTTATGAGCGACGCGACATCAATACCCATACTCGTGGACGGTGATACGGGCTACGGCAATTTTAACAATGCAAGAAGATTAGTGAAAAAGCTGGAACAGCGCAGTATCGCCGGGGTTTGTATCGAAGACAAAGTCTTTCCAAAATCGAATTCATTTATAAAAGGCGAAGAACAGCCGTTAGCCAATATTGATGAATTTTGCGGGAAAATAAAAGCGATGAAGGACAGTCAGAGCGATGAAGACTTTGTCGTTATCGCCCGAGTTGAGGCTCTTATCGCCGGCAGGGGTTTGAAGGAGGCGCTGCAGCGGGCGGAAGCGTATAGAAAAGCGGGCGCAGATGCCATTCTCATCCACAGCAAGCGATCAGATATATCAGAAATTGAAGCGTTCGTCAAAGAATGGGGCGGAAGGCATCCGTTAGTGATTGTTCCGACAAAATATTATTCCGTTCCAACCGAACGTTTTCGTAAACTGTCCATCAGTCTGGCCATATGGGCGAATCATAATTTACGGTCATCCATCAAAGCCATGCGGGAGACATCCAATCAAATTTACTTGGAAGAAAGTCTGATCAACGTTGAGCGTACGGTTACGCCATTGGAAGACGTGTTTCGTCTTCAAGGGATGGAAGAACTCGCGGCAGCCGAAAAAACCTATCTGGCTGCTTCAGAAAAGAACATGAATGCTATTATTCTTGTTACAAAATCAGGTTATCATCCCATTTTAAAAGACCAGATCCATCAACTGAACACCTTCGGAATCAGAGAGATTCATAAGATTGAAGTTTCAGAGGGAAACCGGCAAAATCCGAAGAATGGTGATGTTTATGCCCTTTATTCGGCCAGAGATCAAATCGGGGAAAATACGATAATCAGTAATAGTGAGATAACCTACAAGGAGTATATTATCGAAGAATTAACAAAGGAAAATAACAAGATCACGATCCTTGTCGACCCGGATTATGAATGGAAGGACAGCCCCCAATACTTTGTTAAAGGAAAGATTCCTTATTCAAAATGGCTGTATGACCAGACGTCCGATTTTATTGAAATGACGGATAAACCGGTAAGGGACCAAACTCACGGAGAATTTATCGGATTATGGAGCGTTTCCGGCAAAGGAGCCGGAGTTTTTAAAAATGTTTTAGAGAAACTTGCGCGTAGAAAAGATTTTAAACAGCTTTCTTTGATTGATCTTTTTACCGCGATCCAGTCTGTCCATCCCATTTCCATAAAATATACGAACGGATCATGGCTCGACAGGAAGACGTTCACTAAAATCCAAAAAGACGGTGACATCAATGATTAACACTTCGTTATTTGGAGATGAACTAAAAGGCTTGGGATTTACCTTTTACAGCGGAGTCCCCTGTTCCTATCTCAAGGATTTAATTAATTATGCGATTAATGAATCTGAATTTGTGATGGCCGCAAATGAGGGAGAGGCAGTTGCCATCGCAGCCGGTGCCTTTATTGGAGGCAGGAAATCTGTTGTATTGATGCAGAATTCGGGGTTAACCAATGCGGTTTCTCCTTTGGTTTCCCTGATTCATCCTTTTCAAATTCCTGTTTTAGGCTTTGTTAGCCTTCGGGGCGAACCGGGTCGGCCCGATGAACCTCAACATGAATTAATGGGGCGAATTACAGCGGAAATGCTAAGCATCATGAATATAAAATGGGGCTATTTATCCTCTGATATCGAAGAAGTCAGAAAACAGCTTCAGCAGGCTAATCAGTGCATTGAGAAAAATGAGCCTTACTTTTTTATTGTAAAAAGAGGGACATTCGAACCGGTTGTCCTTCGGAAACAAAAGCTGCAGCCTGCTCAAAACGCGTTTATTTGTGAAAAAGAGAGGGCTGATCAGCTGCCGGCAAGATACCGGGCGCTTGAAATCATTAATTCACTGAAAGACAGACAGACTGTGCAGCTGGCGACAACAGGAAAAACAGGCCGGGAACTCTATGAACTGGAAGATGCGGAAAATAATTTGTACATGGTTGGATCGATGGGGTGTGTGAGTTCGCTCGGTTTAGGTCTTGCTTTAACCCGGCCGGAAAAGTCGATTATCGCTTTGGACGGAGACGGAGCTTTACTCATGCGGATGGGAAATCTGGCGACGAACGGAACCTATTCTCCGCCGAATTTACTTCACATTCTTCTCGATAATAACACACATGATTCTACCGGAGGACAACAAACAGTTTCACATAATGTGCGTTTCGTAGAGGTAGCTGCCGCGTGCGGCTACGTCAATGCCGTCTATATTCATACACTTGAAGAATTAGAGAACGCAATCAAAAGATGGAAACTGGAACCCAAACTGACATTTTTATATATGAAGATCGCCAAAGGTTCTAAAAAAGAGCTGGGCCGTCCGAAAACAAAGCCTTACCAGGTTAAACAAAGATTGCAGGTGTTTATCAATGGTTAACACAGCCGTTATCCTGGCGGCAGGTCTTGGAAGCCGCATTCGGGAACGAACAGGAAAGCTGCCGAAAGGCTTTTTAGCAATGAATGAAATGACTATGATTGAAAGATCCCTCTCCATTTTAATTGAAGAAGGCTTTACTAACATTTATATAGGGACGGGATACAAGAAAGAAGTCTATGAAAAATTAACGGAAAACTATTCACAGATTACTTGCGTCTATAATCCAAACTATGAATCAACAGGGAGTCTGTTCACCCTCTTCCAGTTTAAGGACATAATAAAAGAGGACTTCTTATTACTAGAATCTGATTTAATCTATGAAAAGGCTGCTGTGAAGATCATCAAAGCGTCTGAGAGACCGGATGTGATATTGGCAAGCAGGCTAACGGATACTGGAGACGAGGTTTATATAGAGACTGACAAAAACCATTTTCTTGTCACGATGTCAAAAAAACAAGAAAAACTGAATCGTATTGATGCCGAACTGGTCGGGATCACGAAATTGTCCTTTCAAACCTATAAAAAGCTATGTGCATACGCAGAAAAGCTCTTCCCTGCAGGACTGGGTCTGGATTACGAGGACGGTCTCGTTGGGATTGCTGAGCGGATAGATTTTTACGTGGATAAACAGGATGATTTGGTATGGTGCGAGGTGGATAACGAGCAGCATTGGACGCGGGCGATGAGTACCGTTTATCCAATGATCCTGGCTAGGGAAAATGCCCCCGTTCCAATCAAACGCAGCATCTTATTGAATCCAGGACCGGCGGCGACGACGGATTCGGTGAAATACGCCCAGGTTGTACCTGATATCTGTCCGAGAGAAAAAGAATTTGGTCAGGTCATGGAATTTATTGCAACGGAACTCACAAAGTTTGTCGGAAATCCAAAAGACTATACAACGGTCTTATTTGGCGGATCCGGAACCGCTGCGGTAGAGTCCGTATTGAGTTCAGTCATCGATCAGGAAACTGTCTTAATCATCAACAATGGCGCCTATGGAAAACGAATGGTTCAAATCGCGGAAGTGTATCGATTACATTTTCTCGAATACAAAAGCGAACCTGATGAAGCCATTAATCTCGATGATCTTGAAACCTATATTCAAAATGCTTCCGACAAGATTCGTTTTCTTTCCGTTGTCCATAGTGAAACAACGACTGGCCTTCTGAACAACATCGAAGCGATCGGGCAGTTATGTAAAAAGTATCGCATCTTAATGATTGTCGACGCGATGAGTTCCTATGCTGCGGTTCCTATTCGGATGAAGGAAATGAATATTTGTTATCTTGCGGCCAGCTCAAATAAAAACCTTCAAGGGATGGCAGGCGTGTCGTTTGTGATTGCGGACATTGAGCAGCTCGAAAAATTGCGGGCCATTAAACCGCGGAATCTTTACCTCCATCTCTATGATCAATACCATCATTTTAAAAGCACAAAACAAATGCGGTTTACACCACCCGTTCAGACTCTGTATGCCTTGAAGCAGGCCATTATCGAAACGCAATGGGAAGGCATTCAAAACAGGTACAGTCGTTATACGCGATCGTGGGAGACATTGATTCAAGGATTAACACATCTTGGTTTAAACTATTTAGTTCATAAAAACAACCATTCCAGACTCATAACTTCGGTAGTGGAACCCTCTGACCCAAACTATGACTTTACAAAAATGCATGACTTTTTTTACTCTAAAGGCTTTACCATTTACCCCGGGAAACTTGACGACAAAAAAACCTTTCGTGTAGCGAACATGGGGGCTATAACCTATAAAGATATGGAACAATTTGTTTATCTCTTAGAGCAGTATCTTAAGGGATTAAAAGGAGGGGAATCAAATTTCAAGTCCTAAATTAGCCGTTGCGGTGATGGTGGTCAATCATGGAAATAAAATTCTTTTAGTGAATGGCTATACGAGGGGCTGGGAGTTTCCCGGAGGATTTGTCCGAAAAGATGAATCCATTAAAGCCGCAGGGATCCGGGAAGTAAAGGAAGAATCAGGAATCAACATTGATCATCTTCACCTACTGGGAGTTGAACAAATCGTTATGAAATCAACGATCGTATTCTTATTAAAAGCAAACCCGGTGAGCGGAAAGCTGTCCATTTCCAGCGAAACGAAGGACGCCGGTTACTTTACGATTGATGAAGCCAAACGAAAGATCACGTTAGAATCTTTTAAGGAACGGATGATGCGGTGTTTCGATGCACAGGAAATTCCCTTTTTGATTGAAAAATAAAGCTGAATAGAGAAAACCTGAAGAAATAGTTGGCAGCTGGAATGATTTTGATGAAATCCTTTAAAAAAAGCGACGAACGAAGATTCCTGAATACGGGAATCTTTTTCATTCCGCTAAAAGATTTCACTCATCTCGTTTTTCCAGAGAAATACAGAACTCATGGCCTTGAGACTTTGAACAGCACGCATTTCTCAGAGACTGTTCTGAAGGACACCGTTACGGGTCTATAAATTACTCTAAACCATATACATAGACAAATAAGTTCGGACAGGAATGATGGAATGGTTAGGAAAATAGGGACAATACTGTTCGCAAGCACACTGATCGGTGTAGGAATCAATGGATTTATTATTCCCATCCATCTGATAAACGGCGGCTTATGGGGTGTAAGTCTCATCCTCCATTATCTACTGGGTTTCAAAATTGCCCTGACCTTTGCCTTTTTAAATCTTCCTGTTTTTCTCTTCGCGGGTATGTACGACAGGGATTATTTTGTGAATGGGGTCATAGGCATCATGATTTCCAGCAGCGTGGTTGCCCTGTTAAGCCCGATTCAGCACATGATGCACTTATCGACGCTCTCCAGTGCCGTCCTTGGGGGTGCGGCCATTGGGCTGGGCGTCGGTTTATTGTTAAGACAGCGCATCAGTCCGGGCGGAATTGATTTACTGGCTCTGATGATTTCCAAAATGTTCTCCATTAATGTGGGTATTTCATTGCTGATCATGGATTCCGCCATTATTTTATCAGGTGCTTTCATCCTGAGAGATGAACGGCTCCTTTATTCCATGCTTATCGTGCTTATTGTGGGTTTTACAGCTATAATGCTGACTTCAATAAAAAGTGTAAAGGTCTTCGATTCATTAAAAGATTAAACAAAATCGGCATGAATGCTTTAAGCCTGTACCATTTGGCAAAGGAAAACCGAAATGGTTTTCGAGACCTACGCAGGTACGAAGAATATTCAAGCACTAATTGGATGTGTAAGATTTACTGACGGAGTATCAAGGCAGACACTTAGGAAGCTTTGATTATTTAAATCATTTTCAAATTACTTTAAGTAAGACCGCTTATTTAAAACATAACCTTGCTGTTGTGTCAACGGAGAAGAATTTTATTTTTGATTTCAATCTATTGAGCTAAGTACTTTTCAAATGTACAATATATCTATGTTTTTTATGACTCTTGCTGTAGCATGGCAAACGTTTTTTAGCAAGAAGGGGTTTCCTTGTTAAAGCTTCGCAAATTAGCCGTTGTTTCATTGCTGACTGCAATCGCTGTTGTCGGCCGGCTGCTCATTCATGGTGTGAACATCCAGCCCGCAACACTGATCATTATTCTGACGGGCTGGTTTTTGGGCTGGAAAGCGGGTCTGGCAGAAGGGATCATGGTCGGTCTTGTCACCGATCTGATTTTGGGCCTGGGCTACTGGACACCTTTTCAAATGGCAGCGTGGGGGTTAATTGGGCTGATCTCCCATTTCATTCCGAAAAAAAGGGCTCTTTATATCGGCTGGCTGGCCGTTTCCGGTTATGTTTTTGGGTTCATTATGGCTTTTTCGTATTTTTTGATGTCGTCAAATGTCTGGACAGTAATGGCGATGTACCTGAGCGGCTTGATTTTTGACACATATCATGCGGTTGGAAATTTAATGTTCGGGCTATTGTCTCCTTTGCTGTTTAAAGTGTTTCAGAAAGAACAACAAGCACTAAAAATTAAATAATGGCCTTGAAAAATGGAATCAGGTGGAACTTCTGAGCTATCCCGTAACGGTTAAAGTCCGATCTTTTTTTCTTGGTTTCTTTAAACATTCCCCTCTTGCGGTCGACAACTGGTGATCTATTCCTGCATCACTTTGGGATGCGGGATTTTCTTATACTATTTTAAAAGGAGGCTGTTGCGTTGAATAATAAGAAGTTAATTTATTTTGTTGTTGCTGCACTGATTGTTGTGAATGGCATGTTTTTTTATCGAATCGTTTCCTCCCACCCTGTCTCTCATAAAGAGCAGACAAGCAAAATAGTGGCCGCATCCGCCACTATTGAATTAAAGAATGGAAACAAAGTCGTTAAAGATCAGATACCGGTAACGAAAGGGGAGACGGCCCTGCAGCAGCTGAAATCGTATACTTCCGCTCATCATATTGAGATTGCGATTACCGGATCAGGGAATATGGCCTATGTTGTCAGTCTTGAAAATGTTAAGGCCGGCGGCAAGAGCGGTTGGATGTTTTCAGTGAACGGAAAAGTGCCGAACGTCGGTGCGGGCGCTACGCCCGTCAAACCTCATGACACGGTCATCTGGTACTATTCAAAATTTTAACCTGCATTTAAAATCCTTTTTTAAGCTTTCCTTACTTCAGGACCTTCGCCACGCGGAGAACATCCATTCGCAAGATATTCCTGCCGTAGAAGCAGGGGCGTATATTAGTAAACTGCTCTATAAAATGCTGAAATATAAAAAGTCCGGGCTTGATCTGAAAGCCATAGAAAATGAAAATTTTTAATCAATCGATGGAATACAAGATGCCGGATGTCTGATAAAAGCAAGAGGGTGCAGGATTATGAAATTGTATACGAAAAAAGGCGACCTGGGGATGACTCAGCTCATCGGCGGTACCAAGGTCTCCAAAGATAGTGAACGGGTCAGAGCCTATGGAACGATGGACGAATTGAATTCATGGCTTGGGTATTCGATCACTTTTTGCGAGGGTCCGGCGGTTGTTTTTGTCGAGGAATTGCAGGAGATTCAGCAATGTTTATTTGACGCCGGGCGTGACTTGGCAACCGTTTCTGATCATCCGGTCTATATATTTCATGAAAAGAACATTGACTGGCTCGAAAAGAGGATTGATTTCTATAGTGACCACTCCCCTCAAATCAAACAATTTATTCTTCCGGGCGGAAGCCGGACAGCTGCGGTATTACATGTTGCACGAACGGTTACCAGACGGCTGGAGCGTCAAATTGTCGCTTTACAAAAGTATTCATCAATAAATGAGGTTGTTTTAAAATATGTTAATCGATTATCGGATTATTTTTTTGCGGCTGCCAGATATGCGAATGTCTTAAACAAAGTTGATGATGTTTTCTATGATAATACGAGAGAAGGTTTCCATTAGATCGCTTATCGTGTTTTATTCCGCCCCAACATCGGGGCGGCTTGGCCCGATGTTGCACGAGTTTGGAACTTGATAGGAAACTTAATCTCTATTGATAAACCATCTATTATGTGTTACTATATAGCGGTAGTAAGTTATACATCATACAAGTCATACAAAATAGCAAAGGAGGAGTTATGCTGGAAAACCTAACGGAAATGCTCAAAGGCGTGCTTGAGGGCTGCGTCCTTGAAATTATAAGCCGCAAAGAAACCTATGGCTACGAAATTACGCGGCGGCTAAATGCCCTCGGCTTCACAGATGTTGTGGATGGGACGGTGTACACCATTCTGATCCGACTTGAAAAAAGTAAGCTGGTAGAGGTCACCAAAAAGCCCTCCGACATGGGGCCGCCGCGAAAATTTTTCGCGCTCAACGATGCGGGGCGCGAGGAACTGAGGAAGTTCTGGGAAAAATGGGAGTTCGTATCATCAAAAATTAGTGAGCTAAAGGAGAAAAAGCAATGAATTTTTGGGAAAAAATTACGGGCAGCGACATGACTAAAGAATTTAAAGCTTTTAATTCGCGAGTCAAAAAGCTGCCGTCTGATTATCAAGCGGCATGGGAAAAAATCAATGCCAATCTTTGGACGCACTCGGATTTCACCGGTCGCAACCTCATGCCAATTCTTGACGGTGTGCTTGGCCTGCTTGAAGAATCGGCGGCGGACGGTCAGAGTGTCGGGGAGGTTTTGGGTGACGATATCAAAGGCTTCTGTTCAGCGCTGGCGGGTGAAGAAGGGGCAAAGTCTTATCGCGATAAGTGGCGCGAGCAACTCAACAAGAATATTGCTAAAAAATTAGGTAAATAGGAGGATAAAATGAGCATACAAGATATCATCGAAGGCAAAAAAGAGTGGCGGTTGCACATGGCGCGTGTCAAAGCACTCCCGCAAGATTATCAGATCGTTTATAAAGAGATGCAAAAATATCTCTTTAAGGTCGGCCCTGTTGAGCTGACCGAAGGGATGGGTCTGCTCTCGGGGATTGTCGATCTTTTTGAAGAGGGCGCGGCCTCGGGGAAAGGCGTACTCGAAGTGACGGGCCGTGATGTAGCGGCTTTCTGTGACGATTTAATCAAAGATTCAAAAACTTACGCTGACATCTATCAGGAATCTGTTGGCCAAGAAATGAACAAGGCCATGAAAAAGGTTACGGAAAAACAAAGTAAAGGAGGGGAGCGGGATGGAAAAAGCCATTGAAGTGAAAGGTCTGCGCAAGTCTTTCAAGACCACGGAAGTCCTGAAGGGCGTGGATTTCGAGGTGGAAAAAGGCAGTATCTTCGCCCTGCTCGGTTCCAACGGCGCGGGCAAGACGACAATCGTTAAAATCCTAACCACACTGCTGAAACAGGACGGCGGAACCGCCGCCGTAAACGGCTTTGATGTTACATCAAAGCCCGACTTTGTAAGGCAGTCGATCAGCCTGACCGGGCAGTTCGCCGCCGTGGATGAGATATTGACCGGGCGGGAAAACCTTATCATGATCGCCAAGCTGCGTCACCTCCAAAATCCGCGTCAGGTCGCTGACGATTTACTGAAACGTTTCGGCCTGACGGAGGCCGCCGACCGCAGGGTTTCGACTTATTCGGGCGGGATGCGCCGCAGGCTCGACATCGCCATGAGCCTGATCGGAAAGCCGCAGGTTATTTTTCTCGACGAACCGACCACCGGGCTTGATCCCGAGGCGCGCATCGAGGTTTGGAAGACGGTCAAAGAGCTTGCCGACGGCGGAACAACGGTATTCTTGACCACACAGATGCTGGATGAAGCCGAGCAGCTCGCCGACCGGATTGCCATTCTACATGAGGGCAGGATTATCGTAAGTGGCACGCTCGCAGAGCTGAAAAATCTGTTTCCGCCAGCAAAGGTGGAGTATGTTGAAAAACAGCCGACACTGGAGGAGATATTCCTCGCAATCGTCGGCAAGAAGGAGGAAAAGTAAATGAAAACGACAAAGAGCTACTTTTTCAGCGACATGGGCGTGATGCTTGGACGTTCCATGCGTCATATTTTCCGCAGCATGGACACCATCATCACGGTCACCCTCACGCCGATCGCGATGATGCTGTTGTTCGTCTATGTACTTGGCGGTGCCATTCAAGTCGGCACGGATAACTATGTGAATTACCTATTGCCCGGTATCCTGCTGATGGCTATTGCAAGTGGTATAGCCTATACGGCTGTCCGCCTTTTCTACGATGTGCAAAAGGGCATATTCGAGCGGTTCCATTCCATGCCGATTGCGCGTTCGGCTACGTTGTGGGGGCACGTACTGACCTCGCTGGTATCCAATGCGATTTCGGTTGTCGTCATCATTCTCGTAGCGCTGATTATGGGCTTTCGCTCATCGGCAGGAGTTTTATCATGGCTTGCCGTGGCCGGAATACTCGCATTGTTTACGCTGGCCCTGACCTGGATCGCGGTGATTCCTGGACTGACCGCAAGGTCGGTGGACGGCGCAAGCACCTTTTCCTACCCGCTTATCTTCCTTCCATTTATCAGCTCGGCGTTCGTACCGACAACTTCTATGCCTGGGCCTGTGCGCGCCTTTGCCGAAAACCAGCCAGTGACCTCGATCGTTAATGCGATCCGCTCCCTGCTCGCGCGGAAGCCTGTCGGCAACGACATTTGGATTTCGCTCGCATGGTGCCTTGGCATTCTTATTGTCGCGTATATTTTCGCCATGCTGGCCTATAAACGTAAAGCAGTTTAATGTTTGCAGGCATTAGTCTGGTATGTATCAAAAACAAAAGAAAAGGGATGTACCGTGTGTAAATATAAGTGGATATTATGCCCTGTTTACGGCACCAAAACACGGGTTAAGATATGCGGTGATACACTGCTTGTAAACTTCCCGCTATTTTGTCCTAAGTGTAAACATGAAACGCTAATCAATGCAAAACAACTGAATATATCAGTTATCAAAGAGCCAGACGCTAAGACGCAGAGCCGATAACATGTGAGATTACTCACAGTTACCGGCTCATTTTTGTCCACGGGCTTTTTAGAGGCGTTCCCCCTCTGGAACTCTCCCCACTCGCCGTGTGGCAGGGAACGCCGTTCTAAAGAACAGCGCCCCCTGCGGGCAAGTGTGAGGCTAAACTATTTACATCCGATGGCATAAAAAAGTCTCTCCTTGGCTTATTAATTTGGTTGGCGAACCAAAATTTATCTTAGCTGAAGAGAGGCTTTTTTGATACATCGCTAAAAGCTTTCCGGAACCCTAGGCATAGCCTAGGGTTTTCAAATACATAATAAAATGAAAAAGGCTTATCTCCGAAATGGGAGATAAGTTTGTTTTTGTCTGAATAGGCGAATTTTACATGAATGAGCGGATTTTGATTAAACTGACTAAAAAAATTGCGAAAAAAACCGAGGGAGTGATCGATAGACCTAAGCATTGTGGAAACCGCAGGCTAAAGATGTTATGCGTTTACTTCTTCTTTCAACAGCGTTTGAATATCACTTTCAATTTCTTCAGGTTTGGTTCGTGATCCGTAGTATTGAATGACTTTTCCGTCACGGTTGACCAGGAATTTATTGAAGTTCCAGGTGATCTTTTTCGTGCCTGTCTCGTTCACCAAGTATTGGAAGAGCGGATTGATGTCGCTTCCCTTCATTTTGGATTTCTTGAAGAGGGGGAAGGTGACACCGTAATTCAGCTTACAGAATTCAGCCGTCTTTTCGCTATCTGCAAATTCCTGTTTCAGAAAGCTGTCGCTTGGAAAACCGAGCACCGAGAAGCCTTGATCCCGGTACGTTTCATAGAGCTTCTGCAGTCCTTCATATTGCGGCGTGAAACCGCATTTGCTGGCGGTGTTCACGATCAACAGCACCTGATTTTTGTAATCGGCAAGAGAAGTGTTATCACTGCCCGTCAACTTCGGGAAAGAGAAATCATAGACTGACACCGTTCACCCTTCTTTCTGATTTTGACTTATCTTAAGTGTAGTGATCAGAAACAAAATCTGCAAAGAAAGTGCATCTTTGATGAGTGCATGCTCGAGCAAGCTTAGGAAATAAAAAGCGGAAATATAAAAAGTTACTGATGAACAGCATTTTGTTAATGAAAGACTGAGCAGTGGCAATATACTTGAATGCGGTTGCGTGATATATTTAAATTAAGGCATGGGGGACCTTGCATAAAAAGTCAGGAATCAGATGAAACAAAGATAACCATATTTGCGTTCGAATAGGATGCTGTTCATTTCCCATTTACTTGTGAATTCTCAATAAGGACGATGAAGAATAATGGATAAGAATAATGAATTCAGAGAAATCATCAGTCAGCTAAGCGAGAAAGAGAAGAAGAGTTTGATGGATAGCAGCCCAGAAGAAGTGGCCAAAAAATGGGAAGAAATGTATGAGATACCCATTAAGCAAAGTAAATTTTTCTTAAATAACATCTTCTTTAAGCAATCCGGCAAAACGAACGATAATGATCATAAGGAAAAATAAGATATGCGGAGTCCGGCCAACCCATTGCCGCATATCAGTTGAAATAAACACAGGCTGTCCCGGAAGGTTTGGGACAGCCTCGTTTTCTTAAGCTATTTATTTTTAATATGATGGGACAAATCACGCTAATCCTTGAGATGCGTTGTTTTGGGCCAGCGTTTTTATCAGTTTCTCGGAAAGATTGGAATGGATACGTATTACACGAAATTGCTTGGGTCAGAAAAAAATTTCCGACAGCAATGGGGGGGCTCTGGACATCAGCTACAGCAATTGTGCCCCTTCCGTCCAGATGTCCATCGCCACCTGACGCATAGGGATGCTCAAAATTTTCCAGTATTAAAACGGAGACAGCTGAACGTAAGTGATCAGACCGGTGAGAGAACCTAAGCATATCCCTGCGAGTACGTCACTTGGATAATGGAGTCCGAGAAAGATCCTGGATACCGCGACACTTAATCCAACGGGGATAAGCAGGATGGCCAGCGACGGCTTAAACAAAATTAATGGAACAATGACTGAAAAAACAGCCGTCGAATGCCCGGACGGGAAGGATTGGTCGGCGATCGGGTTCTCCGGAAACTTTGTGCCTTCCAGCGTCAGATAAGGCCGCTGTCTGGGTACGTATCGCTTAAGGAGCTGGACGATGATGTGACTGACGGTCAGCGAAATCGCGCTGGCGAATGCTGTCTGATGCAGGCGGCCGTGAGAACGGAGAAGGAGTATCAGAACGGCCAGGATCTCGGCGACTGCACCCCCTACGTTGGTTATCCAGCGGAAATAGAAATTCAGCATTCTTTTTTCATAACTATTGTTAATTCGTTTGAATATTCGACATTCAATCTGGTAGAGTTCATCTACTGATTTAGAAAACATGTTACACCTCAATAATGAATTTAATCGGCACAACCATTATATTACATAATAAGATTTCTTTAAATCCACAAGGGAAATGAAGAGCATATCAAAGAATAAGATTGAAACGGTCAAGACAGGTTCAGCCAATCGATGATCTCGTAAGGGACAAAACGTTCAAGCTGTCATATTGTATGGAATCGCTGCTTCCAGAGAAACCGTTACAAAGCTTACTTTTCCGTAAATGGATCGTTCGCCCGTTTTTTCGTTCTCCCACGCTGAATACCTGCATGACAATATTTTACCATAAAAAGTTTAGGAACATCATGAATGGGTTATATCGGCGTTCCTAATGACTAACTATACTGCATTCCGGCAGCTTGCGCCAGTTGTTCAAGAGGGCAGCCCGTCTTTCAGCAGAGCCCCGCTCGGAATGTTCAAGACATCCGCGTAATCGTCAAGCAATTTCCCGAATATCTGATCCCAGCTCTGTGTCAGCGCATAGCGACGGGCGGCGGTGCTCATTTCCCGCCACTTTGATTCATTATCCAGTAACTTAAAAATAGCCGAAGTAAATTCGTCTACGCATTTCGGTGTGCAGAGTATGCCTGTTTTGTCATTGACGATAATGTTTTTGACTCCTCCCGCGTTCGCGCCGATGACCGGCGTTCCGCACGCCAATGATTCGAGCACAACATTGCCGAAAGTTTCTGTTGAAGAAGGGAACACCATCAGGTCTGAAGCGGCGAAGACCTGTGCCACTTTTGGAGCATTTAAATAACCGGTGAACGTGACGTGCTCGCCGAAATTCGCCTTGAAATCTGAAGAAAGCGGCCCGTCCCCGACGATCAGCCAGTGAACGTCGTCTCCCATCTTTTCATTCACATTTTTCATCACTTTTTGCAAAGTTTCAATGTCTTTTTCCGGCGCGAGCCGCCCTGCAAAGGAAAGGATGTGTTTCGCTTTGATCGCGTATTTCCGCCGGATCGCGTTATCGGCATCATCAGGATGAAACAGGCTGCAGTCAACGCCCCGGCTCCAAATACCCAGGTTGTGAAATCCTTTGTTCTTCAGTTGTTGTAAGGTTTCGTGTGATGGCACGAATGTTTTTTTGAGGGAATTGTGAAACCAACGCAGATAATTCCATAGAATGGGGGAAATAATTTCCATTTTATAATAAGCCAGGTAAGCGTCAAAATCCGTATGGTACGAACCGACCAAGGGGATACCGAATTTTCTGGCATAATATTTCCCTAATAATCCCATATTGAAAGGTGTGGCAACGTGGATCAGATCCGGTTGAAAATTGAGGAGCTTTTTCCTGAGCAAATAGGGATTGGGTACGGCAAGTCGGCATTCCGGATAAACAGCAAAGGGAATACTTTTGACTTTTTGGATATTCATGCGTTCATTTTCTTCTTTGATATTTTGCGGGGCGAATAAAGTATACTCGATTCCTTTTCTGTTCAAGTACCGAGTCAGACGTTCCAGGGTTTTCGCTACGCCATTTACCTGGGGTGTAAAGGTGTCTGTAAAAATAGCAATTCTCATGGAAGTCCCTCCGATTATTAAAATGGCGCTCGTTCAGAATTAGTAATCAAACGGGTAAGTCTCTTGAAATCGTACTCAAACCGGCTAAGCTCATTTTCTGATCTTGACAACATCTGCAACCCCTATATTGAAAATAAATTTGTTTGACATCTTTATTTTATATAAGAAGTTTTCAAATTTGTTTTAGCCAATGTAAAATCAAATCAAAAGATATGTAAAGAATGATTCTCATTAACAATGTTTTCCGGGGCTGCGGCCTACTTGATCATAGTTAGGAGAATCGAACGTCCTTGGATTCAGTTGTCCAATCAGCAGTGAGCGAATGTCTTTTTGCTTCTTACAAGTTGGAGTTATTCTTTTTGTTTGCCGCCATCTGACAGCTTATAAAGGCGTTTTCAACTCAAAAAGTCACCAAATATCAGAAATCGGTTTTCGGGATTTTCAGTCGTAAAGAGTTACTCAACGATTAATAAACAGTTAAGAATCAGGCAAGTATCCGATCACTTCTGTTTGTTACAGTTATGTCTGTAATAAATAAACTTTGGGAGTGATTTTTTTATGAAGAAAAAAGCCGGTTTTGCTTCTTTTTTACTCTTGCTCATGATGATGCTTGTCCTGGCGGCTTGTGGGAAAGGTTATAGCAGCAGCCAAAGTTCAGGATATAGTTCAACTGCCAGTTCTTCAACGGGCTCGTCCATGAGTATGCCAAAGAGTGAATCCATGGCTTCTTCAACAGGAAACTTCAGGGGTAAAAATGGAAAAATGGTTTCAGGTATGGTTAAGATCAGTGACGGCAAATTGATGTTAAGCAGCTTTAAAACGGATGAGGGTCCAGATCTTTATGTTTATTTCACTAAGGATGGAGACGTTGCGACCGGCAAGTCGATTGCAAAAATTGATTTGAAGAACCCGGAACAAACTTTCTCTTTAAACGGGGTTAATCCAAAAGATTACAATACTGTGGTCATTTACTGCAACAAAGCTCATGTCAAATTCGGAGAAGCAAATCTCATGTAAATTTTCAGGAAGGAGAGAGGTCATGAAAATTTTGACTCAGGTGGGCAACGTTCTCTTTTCACTGATCCGAATAGGGCTTGGGATCAGCTGGCTGGAACAAGGCATTTTCAAACTGCAGGCGAATTTTACCATGTCCGGTCTTACCGAAGCCATCGCGAGCAACACCGTGACTCCGGATTGGTATAAAACGTTTATGGTATACTTTGTCCAGCCCAATACAGCCTTGTTCAATATTTTGATTCCTTGGGGAGAGATCCTTGCGGGAATAGGATTAATAACAGGTATTCTGACTTTGCCGGCTCTTTCAGGCGCTCTCTTCATGAACATAAATTATTGGCTCTCCAATATGATCTATATTTATCCGTTGCAGCTGCTGATCGCGGTTATCCTGCTGATGACGATGAAATACGCCTCCTCTTTCAGTTTAACGAACCTGTATTTTTACTTATCGGATCGGATGAAAAGAAAAAAAGAAAGTATCCGATCCATCCAGCAGCGATAGAAATGATCGAACAGGCCCATTTTTCAGAATGGGTCTGTTCTGACTTGAATCAAAGAATCATCACGAGTATGTTATTATGTTATAAAAAAGAGGTGAAAGCGAGATGGATGAAACGATTCTCATCGTCGATGACGAGCCGACCATTTTAGATATTTCCAAGCGTTATCTTGAAAGAGAAAACTTTAAAGTGCTCACCGCCTCAGACGGTAAAGAAGCTCTGGAAATCTGCCAGCACAATCAAATGAGCTTAATTGTGACCGATATCATGATGCCTGAAGTCGATGGATACGATTTTATCCTGCAAATGCTTGACTTAGATAAAGAGATTCCGTTCCTGTTCATCAGTGCTAAGACACAGGAACAAGATCGGTTATACTCATTAACGCTCGGTGCCGACGATTATATCACCAAGCCTTTCAGTCCGCGCGAACTCGTCCTGAGAGTGAAAAACATTTTACGGCGCGTTAACAAAAATAAGAGAACGACGATCGAAAGGAGTGTTCTAAAAATCGACTATGAGAAGCGGGTAGCTACGCTTTATGATATCCCGCTTGATTTAAAAATCAAGGAATTTGATTTGCTATGGGTGCTTGCTCTCGATAAGGAAAGAGTCTATTCAAAATCGGAGCTCTTTGAAAAAGTCTGGGGCTCGGATTACTTTGAAGACGCCAATACGATGAACGTTCATATTCATCATCTGCGAGAAAAGCTTGAACGTGCATCGGGCGGCAGGCCGCATCCTATTATTAAAACCATTTGGGGTCTTGGTTATAAGTTGGAGGGAGACTGAATTTGAAATTACGCCATTTAATCCTCTTATCTTATGGATCAGCCTTGTTATTCGTCATGATCATCGTTTTTTTCAGCGTAAAATATATGATCTTTCAGACTGATATCGCTTATATCGTCACAGTGATTATGGTGACGGCCTGCACATTTGGCTTTATATTAAGTTACTTACTGTTTCTGCCGACTTTTCGCTCAATCAGAAAACTAAGCAGCCACAGCCATAAGCTGGCTGAAGGCCGGTTTGAAAAAATAACAGACATCCGGTCGCCAAAGGAATTAGCTGAGCTCTCGGAAGACTTTAATTATATGACCGGACAATTGGAAGAATCCTTCAATCAGATAAAAAAATCTGAAGATGAAAAAAGGACGATGATTTCTCAATTATCCCATGATATTAAGACACCGGTGACATCCATTCGTTCTCAAATCGAAGCGATTTTGGATCAAATGGTCAGTGAAGAAGAAAGGCCTCTTTATTTAGAATCCATTCAAAATCAGGCCATGCGTTTAAGCGAGCTGACTGATAAATTATTCGAGCTCACTATTACGCAGGAGAATAAAAAACAGAAACCGACAATAAAAAAGGTCTGGATTGATAAACTATTAGTCGCCGCATTGAATAGTTTTCAGGTTCAATTGAAGGCGGAAAATCGGGGTATCACCATCGATCTGGATGAGAAAATGTCTTTTATCTACTCTGACGAAGAAGGAGTTAATCGAATCCTGCACAATCTGATTGCGAATGCCCTGAAGTACTCTCCTCCGGGGACACCGATAGAGATTAAGGGAACCGCAAAAGATGATGCGATTCAGATGTCCATCCGGGACTCAGGAATGGGTATTCCAGAAGAAGAGCAGAAGCACATCTTTGAACGTCTTTATCGAGTGGAGAAATCGCGCAATCAAAAATTTGGCGGCAATGGCCTGGGACTTTATATTTCACAGGAAATTGCCAAAACACTTGGCGGAAACATAACGGTTCAAAGCAGGTTGGGAGAAGGCAGTACCTTTACGGTTCATTTGCCTAGAGCGTTAAGTTAGATTATTAGGCAATCTCTTTTAAGGACGGCCTTGGTTAATCGGATGAATGATTTTATATTGATTTCAAAAGTCGTATGAAGCTGTTCTTCGGAGATATCAAGAAGCGAGGCACATGGGAACTGGACGCCAGCATTGTTGATCAGAATATCGATGTGGCGGAAAAGTCAGCGGAATTTCCTTGCACTCCATTTTTGTACCATAATAAGGATAAATCAGACTCATCGCAGTTCCCAATCCCTTCCGTATTTTACAGACCGTTACAGTATACGAGACCAGGCAGGGATGAGTGCCCATCTTTTCGGATCTGTAAAGTTGAACAGGAGAGACTTGATCCGTCTGGTTTCTTCGGGACTGTTTCTTGCACTCCATTTTTTATTTTGGATGGAATCCCTGAAATTAACGTCGGTCGCTAGTTCTACAGTCATTTTAACGCTGCAGCCTGTATTTACGATGATCGGCTCTCTTTCTGCTGGGCGAATCGATTGACTTGTGGCAGATGATCGGCGGCTTCATCACCCTGGCCGGTGTCGCCGCGTACTTCATCAATCCGCAGAGGAAGCCGGGATTTAAAAAAAAAAACGCCTTTTATCAGGAAAACATTGATGAAGTAGGATTCAGCTAATCGGTTTATAGAACCATCCTTTAGATTTTCAGTTACGTTAAAATAGTTTGTACTTATTCTTGATCTTAAGAAACCTTCGGGAGGTAGAATGATGATTTGGAAGTCCAAAGATAATGACAAAGCGAAAATAGACGATCAGGAAAAGACGATTGAAGGGTTTGACATCGATCTGAATAATGAAAATTTGAAGCGGATTGACCGGCTTGTCGACCGTTATGAATCGGAAATTGTCAGGCAGCTGAATTCGGAATATGTGAAAAAGACGAAGCGCAGTGACCGCATTGCCGACTTTATTGCCCGGTTCGGCGGCAGTTGGAGCTTTATTATTATGTTTGCCGCCTTTTTAACCGTGTGGATTATCTGGAACACAATTGTCCTGACCAGTAGCCTGCAGTTTGATAAACCGCCTTTCATTCTGCTCAATCTTTGCCTTTCGTTCATCGCTGCCTTTCAGGCGCCGTTCATTATGATGAGCCAGAACCGGTCCGCGGCCCGGGACAAACACGAGTCGATTATAGATTTTGCGATTAACTATAAGGCCGGGCAGGAAGTCGACGACATACAAGGGCACCTGCATCGTTTGGAAAGGGAAATCGCAGCGATTAAAAAGCTCCTCAATGAAAAAGAGAACATGGAAAAAAAGGACGAGTAAAAAAATTTTTTTCAAAATGAAATGCCATAAAGCGCAAGCCGTGGTACGCAGATGAACACATACAGAAGAACGGACTGGCGGCTGCACATTTTTAAACAAACCAGTAGAAAATCGGCGGAATTACTTCGCGAACCGCATAAACCCGGCAATTTAAACAGGTCATTAATTTAAACAGGTCATTGAAGTCGAATGTTTCACGAAAAGCACTGTTCGATGAACTGTTTCATCGGTTCGGTCAAGTATTTATCTTTGTGATAAATGAGTTTGAATTGACGATGGAAATGCAGGCCGGCTATTTTTTTGACAAGTAACAGACCGGCTGCTGCCTCATTTTCTACGGAGCGTTTCGAAATTACGGAAACGCCGAGCCCTTCAGCGACGGCCATTTTAATCGTATCGGCGTTATTGCACGTCCAGCTCGCTTTCCAAGGTATTTTTCCAGCAGCCATCACCGCTTCAAATGTTTTTCGGGTTCCGCTTCCTTTCTCCCGGATTATAAAAGCTTCCTTTTCAAGCTCCTGAGGATCGACTTCGGAGAGAGGAGCAAAGCGGTGGCGGCTGCCGCAGATCAGTACGAGTTCGTCTTCCATAAAAGGTCGCTGAATAAGATCCGCGGATGTTGTCTCTCCCTCGACAAGCGCTAGGTCAATTTCATCCATCAACAGGAATCTTTCAATTTGCGCTGTATTTTCTTCAATAACTTCCACATTGATTTCAGGGTTTGATTTTCTGAAGCTGCAGACAAATTTAGGAAGCACGTGCGCACCGACCGTAACGCTCGCGCCGATACGGATAAACCCTTGGTTATTCAACATCCGCAATGCTTTCTCAGCATCACCGCTCATTCGGATGATGTGGCGCCCATAGCCGAGCAGTTTTTCTCCGGCACGGGTCAGGTAGAGCTTCTTTGACAGCCTTTCAAAAAGCCGGACTCCGTAATGTTTTTCAAGTTCTGAAATGGCCTGGCTGACCGCGGGTTGGGACATAAAAAGAATTTCGGCCGCCGCGGTCATGTTCAGCGTATCGCAGACTGTAACGAATATCCGAAGATGCCTGAATGTCATGTTCATTTCCTCCAACTATAACTGTTTGATTATGATTATAATTAAATAATAATATTTTGATTATCGATAGGCAAGTTATATAATGAACGACATGAGGGGGGATAACGTGAAAAAAATCACAAATATAATGCCGGGTATTGCTGTCTCAGGCTTGGCAGCAGTCCCGGCCTGGCTGCTTGGAACTTTTTTTCCCATTGTCGGCAGTCCGGTCCTGGGCATCCTTTTAGGGATGGTACTGTCCTTTTGTAAGAGGCCGGCCCTGCTGAATAACGGAATCAAATGGACTTCGAAGAAAATGCTGCAATATTCGATTATACTGATGGGCTTCGGACTGAATCTGTTCAATATCGTCAAAGTCGGCGGCCAGACAGTGGAACTCATGGTTTTTACATTGACGGCAGCGTTTCTGACCGCATTTATTGCTGGAAGACTTTTGAAAATTGAAGGTAAAACGCTGACACTGATCGGAGTGGGGACCGCAATTTGCGGAGGGTCGGCGATCGCCGCGGCTGCGCCGGTCATTCAAGCCGATGAAAAAGAAGTGGCGCACTCTATTTCCACCATTTTCCTTTTTAATGTTCTTGCCGCGTTTCTGTTTCCTTTTTTCGGGCATGTCCTAGGAATGAGCGATCACAATTTCGGACTGTGGACGGGCAGCGCTGTCAACGATACCTCGTCGGTTGTGGCTGCGGGTTATACGTACAGTAACGCCGCCGGAAATCTGGCGGTTATCGTCAAGCTGACTCGGACATTGATGATCGTGCCCGTGACGCTGGCACTGTCCTTTTATTTTTCCAGGAAGACGGTTCAAAAAAGCGAAAACGGGTATCACTTTTCGAAAGTCTTTCCTTGGTTTGTCGTTGGCTTTGTCGCGACCTCAGTATTAAGCACATTTTTGCCGATACCGGTCGACATCGTTAATTTTCTTGTGCAGCTTGGGAAGTTTATGATTGTTATGGCTATGGTCTCAATCGGACTGAATACAAATGTAGTAAAACTTGTAAAAAACGGCGGGAAACCGATTTTTCTCGGATTGATCTGCTGGGGCGTTTTATCGGTCACTTCGCTTGCCGTACAATATCTGATTTTGTGAAAAAGGGTATATAACGTCTGGTGACCGGCCAGCGGGATCATTAAAGATCGAATGTTGTGTACGTTCACAAATGCGTTTATGCGCGGGTATTCATTGCCCATGATTAAGAAAACCAATCTTTTTTTCAAGAAGTATGGTTGGTAATGAATGACCTAACTTCAGAACTTGTTAAGACAATTTAATATTCTTCAAACTCATTCAGGTAGGATTTGAGAGATCCGATGTCTAATTAGTATTAGTAAACACCATCTGAACGGAGCGTGATCACATGGCGCCGGAAAACGGAGAGATCGGTTACTTTACGCAGAGTGTCTCTGAAAAGCTGGATGTGACCCGGAGTAAGCTCAGACGATTGACGACGGCATTGGAAAAGCATGGCTACGAGATGACACGGAACGACAGGGAACAGCGCATCTATTTTGATAAGGATATTGAGGCCATTCACCGATTATTGAGAAAAATGAGGGCTGGCAGGAAAATCGAGGATGCGGCAGAAGAGGTATGCGGAGAATTAAGCATCGGCGCGACTAGGGAACCGACCGACGTGGGCAGTGTAAACCAGCGTTCGACAAGTACTCAGGTGAGCCCGGATGTCAGACTGCATCTCACAGCCGACCAGCTTCGCCTGATGGTGGAACAGGTGGCCGTGACGACAGCGGAGAAAACGGCCAACAAAGTCATTGAGAAATATGACCGAAGTATGCAGCGCAGAATTGAGCTGAGAGATAAGGAACTGGTCAGCCGTCTGAGAGAAGTCGGGGATGGGGCAAGAGGAAGAAATAAAAAAGGATTGGTATCCCGGCTGTTTGGCTGGCGTTAAGGTCCAGAATTATCATGGAAATGAATTTGAAAAAGCCGACAAAAGGAGTCGTTTTTTTTGCTAGAGTCCGGATGTGAACGCATTTAGACTAACTCTGGTAGACGTCTGATTTAGACCGGTAGAACTCCCAACTTGGCCGATAAGGATTGAACTGAAAAAACGCCGGTTCCGAAAACCACGGAATCGGCGTTCTGTTTTAACGAATTTCTCATTCTAAATTTACAGTTCTTTAGAAAATCCTTGATTAAATCGCTTTCACATAAAGTGACAACCGCCTGTCACGGGATAACGACAATACGGTTGACCTCACCGGATGCGAGCTGGTCAAAGCCTTCGTTGATGTCCTCAAGCGGGATGATCTTGCTGAGCAGCTGATCGACGGGCAGCCGGTCCTGTTTGAACAGATTAATGTAGCGCGGGATGTCGCGATCCGGCACACAGCTGCCCATATAGGAGCCCTTGATTGTCCGTTCTTCGGCGGCCAGTGTGACTTGCGGGAATGAGAAGGCTGCTTCCGGGCGGGGAAGACCGGAGGTGATCGTTTCGCCGCCGGGGCGGGTGAGCTGATAGGCGATTTTCATGGCCGGGACGGCGCCAGCCGTTTCGAAGGCGTAGTCGACACCGCCGCCGGTCAGCTGTTTCACTTCCTCGGTTATGCCGGTTTTTCTGGTGTTGAATACGTGTGTGGCGCCCAGCTTTCTGGCAAATTCCAGTTTAGCGTCGTTAATGTCCAGGGCCAGGATTTCACCTGCACCGGATGCGACCAGAGCCATCAACGCGCTGAGCCCGACGCCGCCAAGTCCGATAACAGCTGCACTCGCGCCCATTTCAATGTGCGCCGTGTTCACGACTTCCCCGACACCGGTAAGAATGGCGCATCCGAAAAGCGCCGCTTTGTCGAAGGGAACGCTTGGATCGATTTTAACCAGTGAACGTCTTGATGCAACGATATGATCGGAAAATGCGGAAACGCCCAGATGGTGAAAAATCTTATCGTCTCCGTCGTGCAGACGGATTGCTCCGCTGAGCAGCGTCCCGGCGTTGTTGGCTTTTGTGCCCTCCACGCAGAGCCCGGGCCTGCCTTCACGGCAGGGCAGGCAGCGCCCGCAGCTGGGCTTGAAGACGCAGGCGACGTGATCGCCTGGCGCGAGATCATCGACACCTTCACCGACCTTTTCAACCACTCCTGCCGCTTCGTGACCGAGAACCATCGGCATCGGCCACGGCCGGCTGCCGTTAATGACCGACAAATCGGAATGACAGAGCCCGGCGGCCTTGATACGGACAAGAACTTCCCCCAGCTGAGGCTCTTCGAGTTCCAGTTCTCGGATGATCAAAGGGCGGCTTTCTCTATAAGGGCGAATCTTTCCCATTTCTGTAATAACGGCTGCTCTGATTTTCAACTTTTTCCCTCGCTTTCTTTTTTATGTTTGTTCTTCATAAGAATCTTATCCGGAAGGGGCAGAGGTGTGATCATCAATTGGATTCGTTTTGGCAACAGGTTTTTTTAAGAATTCTACAAGAAGCTGGCCTGTGTTTCGATGATAAGCAAGTACCAGGTTCACGGTAAAAGTATCCATTAATCCATGCATCAATCTATCTTTCAGCCTTTAAACTCAACCTGCTGATAGTCTTTGACTCTGGCGAACTGGGCTTTGGCATAGGAGCAGGCCGGAATGATTTTTTTGTGGTCGATGACGGCCTTATCAACAACCGCCTTAATCAGCTGCTGAGCGATTTTCTGCCCGCGATATTGCGGGTCCACAAAGGTATGATCGATGCTCAGAATCGAATCTCTGACGTCAGAGTAGGTGACTTCGCCGATCTCATTTCCTGTTGCGTCCGTTACATAAAATCTGTTTTTACCCTCTTTAATCTCCATGCTTTCATCTCCATTTCCTGATTAATCGTCGAGCGACATGATAGGAAGCAGCCTACGCAAGCGATTCATAACCCGTTTCAACGATCAGAATTTCACTCGTCAATAATCTGTAATTTTACGTGAAAGGGGCCGGCTTTATCCTGTTTCGCGCAGAAACTCACCACTTATTATTTTACATGAAAGAACAGAATTTGTAATGAAAACGCTATTATTATCTTTGCAGATCCTCTTGAATCATTCATTTTAAAATGATCCACTATTTTTGATTGGATTCCGTCTGAGTCGGTAGCTTTTTTCAGCTCGTTTATACGCATGAGAAACAGATTGTGCTAAGATGAAGCTAAGGATGAAAATGTTTTTTTTACGTAAAGGGGATGTCGGACATGCCTGACACGGTAAAAAACAATAGAGACAAGGATACGTGGATCAACATTAATCTACAAAGAATATCCGCACTCGAGCCAAGTCTTGTGTATGACTATCTTGGTACTGCGGAAAGCGGTTTGTCTGAAGATATCGCGCAGCAGCGTGCCGAAATCTGCGGCGAGAATTCAATTAAAAGCAAGCGTTCCTTTCATCCGTTGCGCCGTATTGCCATGCAGCTGGTCAACTTGCTGGCTCTTATGCTCTGGGCAGCGGGGGCTCTGGCTTTTTTCTCAGGGACCCCGGTAATTGCTGTTGCCATATGGTCGATTATTATTCTGAATGCATTTTTCTCATTAGTGCAGGAGCGAAAAGCGGACCATGCACTTCAGGCATTGGCAAGGATGATGCCCAACAATGTAAAGGTTTACAGGTGCGGTGGCATGATCGTGCTTCCCGCCGAGAAGCTGGTGCCCGGGGATGTCGTATCTTTATCCGCGGGCGACCACGTGCCCGCGGATATACGGCTCGTTGTCTCGGAAGGACTGTTCGTCGATAATTCAATGCTGACGGGAGAGTCTGTACCAGTGGATCGTGATGCGGCGGCTGATCCGCTTGACGGGCAGTCGCTGGTCAACAGCCGCAACGTTCTGTTCGCAGGAACATCGGTCACCGACGGACACGGGTCTGGGGTGGTTTATGCGACAGGGAAAAATACCCAGATCGGCAACATCACGCAGACAACCGCTCAGATCGTCCGGCAGAAAAGCACGCTTGATACCCAGATTCAAAAGATTACCAAAACACTGGCTGTTCTTGCTGTCGTTATCGGTATCATGGCCTATCTTGCGGCGACGCTCGTCTCGGGCTTGTCAGGAAACGCGGCGCTGATTTTCGCGATCGGTATCCTTGTGGCGAACATACCGGAAGGCCTGATGCCGACCGTCAGTCTGTCGCTGGCGCTCGGTGTCCAGAGAATGGCAAAGAAGAATGCGCTCGTCCGGAAGCAGTCCGCCGTGGAAACTTTGAGCACGACATCGGTCATCTGTACGGATAAAACGGGGACGCTGACACAGAATGCGATTTTTACCCGGAAGATCTGGACACCCGACGGGGTCGTGGACATCAGTGGGGAAGGCTACGGAAAGAAGGGGGCACTCATCGGAGTCACCGAAAAAAACCGACCTGCGCTTGAACGGCTTTTTACCGCTTCGACGATTTGCTCGGATACGGTGCTGCGCAGCGATAAGGATCAGAAGGATACATGGAAGATTATCGGCAGCCCAACTGAAGCCGCTATTTTGATCGCTTCGCAAAAATACGGGCTGGACTCTGAAAAGCTCAAAAAACAATTTTCACGTATGAACGTGATCCCGTTCAGTTCAAATACGAAAACGATGACTGTGTCGGCCGTCAATCAGGACAATCCGCTGTTTCCACTGCATCATGTGATTCAGTTCACAAAAGGAGATCCCTCCAAAGTTCTTGACCACTGTAAATTTCTTTACAAAAAGGGGGGAATTATCAAGGCTACGGCCGAAGAAAAAAACAAGGTTCGTGCGGTCAACGATCAGATGGCTAATGATGGGTTTCGCGTTCTGGCTGTTGCTTATTCGGATCCGTCGGAACAGGGAGAGAAGGCGGATAACAGCCTGATTCTGCTCGGTCTGACGATCATGTACGATCCGCCGAAGGACGGCGTCCGGGAGGCGATTGCCGATTGCTACAAAGCGGGTATCAAGGTCACGGTGGTAACCGGAGATTACATTCTGACAGCCGCCGCGATCGCCAGACAGATCGGCATCGTCAAAGACCGGTACGTGGCCATCACGGGGGCGGAACTTGAACATATGAGCAAGCGGGAACTGGCTGAGAAAATTGACACGGATCTGCCGGTGATCTTCGCCCGCACCACGCCGAAAGACAAACTGAAGATTGTCGAAACCTATCAGAGTCTCGGGCATGTGGTCGCCTCAACCGGTGACGGTCTGAACGACGTTCTCGCGCTGCGGAAAGCGGATATCGGGATTTCAATGGGGAAAAACGGATCGGATGCCGCCATTGAATCATCGGATGTCGTCCTTCTGGATGATCACTTCGCGACGATTGTGGAAGCGGTCAAGGAGGGCCGCGCAATCTATGACAATATAAGAAAATTTATCACTTATATACTGGCTTCCAACGTGCCGGAAGTCGTTCCCTTCATCGTCATGGCTGTTTTCCATATTCCTCTGGCGCTGACTGTGCTGATGGTGCTGGCTATTTCCATCGGCACCGACCTCGTTCCGGCTATCTCTCTCGGGGAAGAACTGCCTGACGAGGATGTACTGGACTATCCGCCAAGAAGACCGAGTGAAAACATTCTGAATAAAAGCGTTCTGCTTCGCTCTTACGCTTTTATCGGACTGGCTGAATCAGGCGTACTGTTCGTCATGTTTTTCCTGGCTTGGAGCCAGTTCGGCTATTCACCGGCCGATGTGCGGTCCTTCACATCAGTGCTCGCAAATAATACGGCGAGCGCGCATATCGGGTACGTCTACCAGTACGCAGTAACGATGGCCTTCGGAGCTGTGATTTTCTGTCAGATCGGCAATCTTCTGGAATGCCGTTCTCCGCATCTATCGTTCTTTTCCATGCTTCACAAGAGAAACAGATTAATGGCTCTGGGGATTCTGATTGAAATCACCCTTTACCTGCTGATCGCCTATGTTCCCTTTTTACAACTGTTGTTCGGTACAGCAACGCCGCAGTTCAGCCACTTATTGCTGCTCCCCCTGTGTCCGGCGGTGATCATGGTTCTTGAGGAATTCAGAAAATGGATGGTCGGGAAGAGTGCGAGAAGAAAACTGAACAGAACGGCCATCGTAAAATAAACATACTTACTGCGCCTTTGAAAACGAATAGTCATTGGCTGGGAGAACCGGCTTCCCCGCTTTTCTTGTGCGGTTTTTTGCTTTTTGCCGGCGGCTTTCTATTCATGAAACTCGGTAACTTGCCTACCGGAAGATCGGTGTCTATAATAACCTTATTCTTTGAAAAAGAACCGGCAGGTATGAGATATGCTGAAGGGGAGAAAAAACTTGCTCGTTTATGAAAACAGAGAGATGGGCCTCACGGCTTATTCGCTGGATAAAGAGCGATGGGACGATTTTACATCCCTCTTTGGCGGAAATGGAGCATGCGGCGGTTGCTGGTGCATGACCTCCATTTCCGCAGAAAATGCGACGGTCGTGATTTGTTAAGGGGCATCAAGAAAAACGACTTTATTAAGGTTTTTCTGAAAAGCTCAAGACCGGTTAAAGGCTTTTTTGCCGGAGTGTCGGGGAATGTGCTGGTTCTGTTCGACTGTGAAGACTTGTCGCATAGAGTATCGACCACAGATATTTGTCTGGATGACATCGTAGCGATCAAATCATTTGGTTTCAAAATGGACGATAATGACTGACGGAATCCAATAGGCTCAGGCCTGGAAACCAAGCCATGAATGTTCTGTAAAAACCCATTTAGTGATTCAAATTCAAAGCCGATACTGTTACGCCGCTTACCTCATGCACTTTTCAGGAACTTAAGGGACTCCCCTTAGGTTCTTTTTTTGTTGAAAACGTGGCGACTGCTACATATAAAAACAGTTTCGGATGTGAAATTCGTATTTGCATGTTTTCAGGGATAATTGTAAGATTATAGTTAATTTTATGGACTGATTGTAAAATTTATAAGGTAGAGACTTTTTGATTAATGGAGTGAAGCACGATGTCTAAAAAGAAACAATTTGCGCTCGCCGCCGCACTGACCGGTGCGACAGCAGCCGTATTGACGGCGGGCATGTTTGTCCGCAGGGAAGTTGTTAAACGGAGGCCGTTCGAGATCGAGGAAGCCACGATCAGCGACATGCAGAGAGCGCTGAAGCTCGGTCAGACAACGTCTAAGGATCTGGTTCAGATGTATCTGGACCGGATTGAACGTTTTGACCGGGATGGCCTGAAGCTGAACTCGATCCTTGAATTGAATCCGGATGCGCTGCACGATGCAGAGGCGTGCGATGTGAAACGAACAGTGACGGCAAATGTCGGTCCCCTATTCGGAATTCCCGTTCTTGTTAAAGACAATCTGAACACGGCAGGCAAAATGCACACGACTGCCGGTTCGGTAGCTCTCGCCGATCATATCGCCCAAGAGGATTCCTTTGTCGTGCGGCAGCTTCGGAAAGCGGGAGCGATTATTCTTGGTAAGGCGAATCTGACGGAGTTTGCTAATTTTATGACAGACAAAATGCCGAACGGATACAGTTCGCTCGGCGGCCAGGTTATGAATCCTTATGGCGCTTCCTTCGATGTCGGCGGTTCAAGTTCCGGTCCGGGCGCGGCCATCGCCGCAAATTTCGCAGCGGCTGCAATCGGAACGGAGACGTCCGGTTCCATCCTGAGCCCGGCTTCTTCCAATTCGCTTGTCGGAATCAAGCCGACGATCGGTGTCGTCAGCCGCAGCGGCATCATCCCGATCGCGCACAGCCAGGATACTGCGGGTCCCATGGCCAGAACAGTCCGGGACGCGGTTCTGCTGCTGAATGCAATCACAGGAGTGGATGAAGAAGACGAGGAAACCGTCTGGAGCCGGGGAGACATCCCGAAAGATTACTCGGTTTTTCTTAAGCACGGCGGCCTGAAAGGTGCGCGGATCGGTATTGACCGGCACTATATGGAATCACTGGGCGATAACAAGGTGAAAATCATTAACCGGGCGCTTGAGGTGATGAAATCGAAAGGCGCCGTTGTGATCGATCCCGTGGCTATTCCTTCTTCCGATGCGCTGGAGGGCAGGGAGTCCTGCGTGATGTATCAGGAATTCAAATGGGACCTCAACCGGTACCTTGAACAGCTGCCTGCTCGTGTTCCGGTCCATAGTCTCAAAGAAGTGATTGCCTACAACAAGGATCACGCCGATGCCGCTTTAAAATATGGACAAACCGTTCTGGAAAAGTCGGAGAGCATGAGCGGCGATCTTGGCGAACAGCAATATCTGGTCGACAGGGCGGACGACATCCGACTATCACGAAAAGAAGGCATTGATGCGGTAATGAAGAATTATCGTCTCGACGCACTGATTTTTGCGAATTCGGCGGGCTGCGATATTGCGGCAAAAGCGGGTTATCCCTCAATTACCGTCCCTGCTGGTTATACAAATGAAGGTGAACCGGTCGGGGTGACGTTTACAGGAATGGCCTTCAGTGAACCGAAACTGATCGAGCTGGCATACAGCTATGAACAGGTGACGAAAAACCGCAAGGCACCGGAATTGTCATGAACTCGCATGTGCCTCGGTGTCCATGCACGCCGCCGGCCTGACTAGGCACAATTATCTGCATATTCGAATAGACTGCTAAGGCAGAATGACTTAGGAGGCACAGAATATGATGGATTTCGGACAGGCGGAATTCAGGCAGACACCTGAACAAAGTGCGGAAGGACAGATGATTGAGCGGCTCGGCACATCAATCACCAGTGAGTATAATGCGATTCATTGCTATGAGGTTTTGATGAATGAGGCAAGAACTGAAACGGAAAAGAGACAGATTGCAGAGATTCGGAACGATGAGGTCCGCCATTACCACACTTTTTCAGCTTTGTATCATCAGCTGACCGGTCGGACGTATTCAGCGCATCAGACGGAAATGTGTCCGAATACGTATCCCGAAGGATTGCGTCATGCCATCGAAAGTGAACAAAACGCGGTGGATTTTTACCTTGAATCTGGGGATGAAGCACATAATCCGCATGTACGGTCGATTTATTACAGAATTGCGAAAGACGAGCAGCAGCATGCGGTCTGGTTTCTTTACTTTTATACACTGAACAAGTTCTGACTGTGAACCAAATTTAAGAACAATAAAGGGACATCGCTCATTGCGAACGTGTCCCTTTATTGTCGTTAATGCTGGTGTGTCTCAAAAGAACGGCGGTGGACCGGAAGCAGGCGCTTCATGAATGGCGTTCCGGATACAGAGAAGACAAGGAGTCCAAGCCAGATGAAGGAAAATGAGATCAGCTGAGTTTGCGAGAATGCCTCCCTGTAAAGCGTGATACCAAGAATCAGTGTCAGTGTCGGTGAAATATACTGAAAAAAACCGATCATGGTCAATGATATGTTCCGCGCGCCTTCAGCAAAACAGAGCAGCGGCAGGGCCGTTACAATGCCCGTCCCGATCAGAAGAACCGTGGTCAAAAATGAGCTGCTGCCAAAAGCTGCCGTCCCCTGAATCTGTACATAAATCAGATAAATGAACGCGATCGGTGTGACCATCAGTGTTTCAAAAGTCAACCCGAGTACTGTATCCAGCCTGATGAACTTTTTTGTCAGGCCATAGAATCCGAACGACAGGGCAAGTGAAATCGCGATCCACGGGACTTGTCCGAACTCGATGGTTTGAATAAGAACTCCGGCAACCGCCAGCACGAAAGCAACGACCTGCCAGAGGTTCAATTTCT
Source organism: Sporolactobacillus putidus (assembly GCF_014647035.1). Taxonomy (GTDB): domain Bacteria; phylum Bacillota; class Bacilli; order Bacillales; family Sporolactobacillaceae; genus Sporolactobacillus; species Sporolactobacillus putidus. The sequence continues at coordinate 214,505 of NZ_BMOK01000003.1, forward strand.
CTTTTAAAAAGATGATGCCCAAGAGGATGCTGATGAGTGGATTGATATAGTATCCCATGCTCGACTCGACGATATGTCCGTTATTTACAGCCCATATGTAGACGAGCCAGTTTATGCTGATCAGCATTGAGGCGGAAACAATCAGCAGAAAGCTTGTCGGATGAGAAAGAAGAGTCCTGAAATTGCGGAAAAATTCGCCGAGCCTTCCGAGAAAAATTAAGAGTGCGATCATAAAGATAAAAGCCCAGAAAATACGGTGCGCGAGAATTTCAAATGCCGGTACCTGACTGATCAGTTTCCAGTACAGGGGGAAAAGGCCCCAAAGTAAATACGCGAGAATGGCATAAGCAGCTCCGGCTCTTTGTTTTTTTTTGGCCTTTGCAGCATTTTCGCCCCTCAAATGCGGTTCGTTTGCCAAATCGTTACATCCTTTCTTTTTTTGCCGCCGATCTTTTTCAATGTGAAAAACGCAGCGACAGCAGCATTGTAGATGATCCGGTTAAAGATGAAAAGTATGAACTTCCGAGGGGTGCAAGTCAATCGGGACCGAAAGAATTGGAGGGGAAAATGGGTACCTGTGTCCTCCGTTTTAATCTTGGATAAGCTTGATACTATTCTGTTTTTGCTTTGTCATAGGTAAAGCCCTCGCCAAAGACTTCATGAACATCATTGACGGTGACAAAAGCGTCCGGATCGATTTCCTGGATCAGATTCTTCAGACGGAAGACTTCATTCATGCTGACGACACAATAGAGCACATTCATCTCGCGGCGTGTATAACCCCCTTTTCCGTCGATCAGTGTCACGCTCCGGTCAAGCGAAGCAATAATGCTTCGGGCGATCTCGTCGCTTTTTTTGGAAAAGATCATCACGGCTTTCCCAGCATAAGCGCCTTTCTGAATGACATCGATCATTCTTGAACCGACAAAGACACCGACGAGCGTATACATCATCTGCCGGTAATCCAGGTAGACAATCGAGAGAACGATGACGGACGCATCGGTAACCAGCATGGTCTTGCTCATTGCCCAGCCGAATTTTTTGTGCGTAATGCGTGCGACAATATCCGAACCGCCTGTTGTTCCGCCGTAGCGAAAGATAATCCCGAGGCCTCCCCCTATAAAGACGCCCGCGAACAGAGCGGCGAGCAGCAGATCGCGATTCAGCAGAAAGTTGAATGTAATCACGTGCTGAAAGATAAAAAGGAAAAAGGATAGGGAAAAAGTGCCAATCAGTGTGTAAATGAATTCGTTTCTTCTGAAAAATTTCCAGCCAGCGAAAAAGAGCGGAATGTTCAATACAATATTGCTCCATGCCGGATCAATAGAAAAGAGATTATAAAAAATCAGAGCCAGTCCGGTCACGCCTCCTTCGGCCAGCTGATTTTTCAGATTGAAGTTGATGAGTCCGAAGGCGTAGATTGCAGCGCCCAGCAAAATAAAAAGGATATCCTTCGTTTTCAGATTCAGTTTCATGCGTGCACAACCCTTCAAGACAAGTTCGCAACTCTAATCATAAGCGTTCGTGCTAAAACGTTCAACACGCATCATTATTCAGACGGAAATTGAGAAGCAATAACACCGTTTTCATCAATTGAAAACAGTGGTATGATAGCTTTGCCGAATCTTTTTGCAAATGCCGGATTGTGTTCGATACAAGAAGGGGCAGCGGCTTTATTGCCGCGTTTTTGGCAACGCTCCTCTTTTTCGCTACAATAGAAGAGAGAAAAATCTGGAGGAATCGGACTTGGAGAAAAAAACGATTGAGGCACTTCAGCAAGAAGTTGATGGTTACATCAGCCAGTTTAAGGAAGGCTATTTTTCCCCGCTCGCGCTCATGGCCCGTCTTACGGAAGAACTGGGCGAACTCGCCCGGGAAGTCAATCATTATTATGGGGAGAAAAAGAAGAAAACGACTGAGGCTGAAAGAACGGTTGAAGAAGAACTGGGTGATCTGCTGTTCGTTGTGATCTGCATGGCGAACAGTTTACATATCGATCTTGGCGCCGCACTTGAAAAAGATCTGGACAAGTTCCGGACGCGCGACAAAGGTCGCTGGACAAAGAAAACAGACGAAGGGGCGAAATGAAGATGGCGGAAGAAAGACCAATCCGTGTGGCCGTTGCCGGTCCAAGGGGAAGAATGGGTTCGGAGACGATCCGAATGATTGCTTCGGCACCGGAGTTTATATTGGCTGCGGCAGTTGATCACGGCCATGACGGGGAGCGGGTCGGCAGCCTTCCGGGACTTCCGGAGCTTGATGCGCGTATTTATGCCGATATTGCAGACTGTTTTTCAGTGGAAGAGCCGGACGTGCTGATTGATTTTACCAATCCGGAGGCAGGAAAGCGGAATCTGCAGTCGGCCATTGAGTTCGGTGTGCGCCCCGTAATCGGGACATCGGGTTTTTCCAATGAGGATGTTGCCGATTATCAGAAACAGATGGCTGATAAGAAACTCGGCGGGATCATCGCGCCCAATTTTGCGATCGGGGCCGTTCTGGTCATGAAGTTCAGCCAAATGGCCGCAAAGTATTTTCCGGATGTTGAAATTATCGAGCTGCATCACGACAAAAAGAAAGACGCTCCGTCCGGGACGGCTGTCAAGACAGCTGAACTGATTGAAAAAACAAGGCAGCCGAAAAAACAGGGTGCTCCTGATGAGAGAGAGACATTAAAAGGCGCACGCGGTGCGGATATTGATGGCATGAGGATCCACAGTGTCCGCCTTCCCGGACTGATCGCTCATCAGGAAGTGCTGTTCGGCGGAAAAGGCGAGCTGCTGACGCTGCGCCATGACTCGATGGACCGGGCGTCCTTCATGACCGGCGTTGGCTTCGCGATTAAAGAGGTCATGTCTCTGGATTCGCTGGTTTACGGGCTGGAAAATATACTGAATTAAGCTGCTCCGCTACAGAATAAACATAAGTCTGCAGTTCTAGATCATTCATAAAGAGTCTGTTCGAAAAGGAGGACCAAAAAAGCTGAGAATGCAATTTTTCTTTGACTTTTCGAACATCCGCAAAAAGAGGAGAGGGATTGCGTGATGAAAATAGCGCTCATTGCTCATGACAAGAAAAAGCCTGAAATGATCGAGTTTGCGATTGCTTACAAGTACATTCTGGAAAAGCATGAACTTTATGCGACCGGGACAACCGGTCAAAAAGTCATGGAGGCGACGGGTCTGAAAGTGCACCGGTTCCAGTCCGGGCCGCTCGGCGGCGATCAGCAGATCGGCGCGATGATCGCTTCAAATGAAATGGACATGGTGATCTTTATGCGGGATCCGCTGACGGCCCAGCCCCATGAACCGGATGTTAATGCGCTTCTTCGACTAAGCGATGTGTACAGGATTCCGCTCGCAACAAATATGGCCTCCGCTGAAATTCTGATGCACGCACTGACGCGTGGTGAATTTCACTGGCGTGAACTGGAACACTTGAAAAATAAACAGAAATGATTGGCTTTGCCGGCACTTTACGGCCTGCAGAGAACAGAAAAATGAGGTGTCTTCCTTGTCATTTCCCTTTGCAAAAGCGGCCGGTATTCTGGATACGCTGACGGCGCACGGCTTCGAAGCCTATGTCGTCGGCGGTGCAGTCCGCGATTATCTGCTTGACCGGCCGGTACATGATATTGATATTGCAACGTCGGCGCATCCTGCTGACGTTGTCGCTTTATTTAAACGGACCATTCCTGTAGGCATTGAACACGGGACGGTCGTCGTTCTCAGCAGCGGAACTAACTTTGAGGTGACGACATACCGTTCAGAGAGCGGATATGACGATTATCGCCACCCAAATCAGGTTGTTTTTGAAACGACACTGGAAAAAGATCTGATGCGGCGCGATTTTACGATCAATGCTTTAGCGATGGACCGTTCTGGAAGGGTCATTGATCTCTTCGGAGGCCGGGATGATCTGGCGCGCGGACTGATCCGAACAGTGGGCAGGCCTGAAGAGCGGATCTCCGAAGATCCGCTGCGAATGATGCGCGGGATACGTTTCACTTCTGAACTTAGTTTCACACTTGGACAAGCGGAACTGGCTGCCTTCAAGGACCGTTCGCTGCTTCTGAAAAAGATTTCCGTGGAACGGATTGATCAGGAAATGACGAAACTCCTGGCCGGCCGCTCGGTGAACAAGGCCATCGGGCTGCTTTTTGAGACAAAGTGTTTCGATGCGCTGCCGTTTCCTGAACAAGCTGCAGACAGGAGGGCTCTTGAGAGGGTGCGTTTTTCGATTCTGAAGACGGACGCCGAGCGCTGGACGGCTTTTCTGACAGCCCTTCGAATTTTTGATTTACACGCTTTTGCCCGGGTGTGGAACTGGTCGCGGTCAAGAGAGAAGACTGTGTCCGCGCTGCAGAAATACGACGCGGTCAGAAAAAGAGACGGCTGGAATCCGGTACGTGTCTATTATGCCGGCACTGAACTTGCCAAATCGGTTGAGCGGCTCCAGGTAGCCTTTGGTAGAGCGGATACCGCCTCTCTCGCAGGAATGGAGCGGGACATCGACAGTCTCTGGAAAACCTGCCGGATACACCAGCGCGGGGAACTGGCAGTGACCGGGAACGATCTTCTAAAATGGTCTTCCGAGCATCCCGGACCCTGGCTGTCCGAGGCACTGGCAATGCTTGAAAAACAGGTGATTACAGGATCCGTTGCGAACGAAATGGAGGAGATCGAATCGTGGTTCAAAGCATGGCAAAAACAAAGAAAGCCGTCCTGAAAATGCTTTATGAAAATCAGGACCGGTTTCTGTCGGGGCAGAAGATATCTGAGTCTATCGGCTGTTCACGTACAGCAGTCTGGAAACATATAAAAGAACTCGAAAATGACGGATACCGGATTCAGGCCATTCAGAAAAGCGGCTATAAGCTGGTCGCGGCTCCCGAGGGATTAAATGAAGCCGCCTTGTCGGCTGGACTGAAAACAGAAACGATCGGACGCTCGATTTGTTTCTTTGAAACAATCGGGTCGACGCAGAAGGAAGCTCTGGCGCTTGCCGATGAAGGCGCCGCGGACGGCACCGTGGTGATTACCAATGAACAGTCGGCGGGACGCGGGCGTCTCGGGCATACATGGCAGTCTTCACGGGGAACGAACATCGCCATGAGCCTGATTCTCCGGCCGGATCTTCCAATTGATCGTACCCCCCAGCTGACCCTCGTAACCGCTGTTGCGGCGGTGGAGGTGATCGAAGAGCAAACCGGTGTCTCATGCGGAATCAAGTGGCCGAACGATATCATTTATGAGGGCAGGAAGCTGGTCGGCATTCTGACCGAACTGCAGGCGGAAGCGACATTTGTCAAAGCGGTGGTGATCGGCATCGGCATCAATGTCAATACAGATCCTAGTGCTTTGCCGGGCGATGTCAGGCGGCAGGCGGCATCTCTTAAAGCGATCACTGGCAAGAGCTATGATCTTGTCGCCTTTGTCCAGGCCTTCTTGCAAAAATTTGAGGAACTCTATCGGCTTTTTCTTCGGGAAGGTTTTTCGGCGATCAAGCCGAAGTGGGAAAAGCGGGCCATAAGTCTTGGAAAGAAAATCAAGGTCAGGCAGCCAGGCGGAACAACGATCGAAGGCGTCGCTCTCGGGATCAACGACGAGGGTGTGCTGCTTCTTGAAGATGCGGATAAAGAGATCACCCGTGTCTATTCCGCCGATATTGAATGGTCATGACGATTCCGCCCGTCTGATCTAAAGTGTTCGGGAACAGGAAGGCACTGCCGGCGAAAAAAAACGGCGGTTTTGCTATAATGAGATTGTGTCAACAACCCGAACCCTTTATTTTAGGGCTGCATGTCCGTAGGATAGCGGTACTTGGGGGGAGGACTTGATGCAAAAACAGAATAAAGTCTGCCATGATCCGGTTACGGACGTGGACGGAGGGCCGGCGAAGCCGGGTAATGCCTTTGCCGCCTGATTTTAGGTTGAGGCTGTGCGCCGGACCGGACCTCCTCAGGACAAGAGGAGGAAAACAGAACGATGGAATCAGTTCAGAAAAAAAGGATGCTCCGCATCAAATCGCCTGAAGACATGGCGCGATTTGTAAAGGAACAGAAAAAAGCAGGCAGGACCGTTGGCTTTGTTCCGACCATGGGGTTTCTGCATGAAGGACACCTGTCACTTTTTCAAAAAGCGGTGGAAACATCAGATTGTGTCATAGCCAGTGTCTTTGTCAACCCGACACAATTTGGCGAACGTGAGGATTATATCAACTATCCGCAAGATACGGAGCGTGATGCCCGGCTTGCGGAAGAGGCTGGCGTAGATGCACTCTTTCTTCCTGATGAGTCCGCGGTCTATCCAAACGGCACGGCAGTGACCGTGAAAGTCAATGAAAAAACCGATGTGCTATGCGGCAGGAGCCGGCCGGGACATTTCGATGGTGTGGCAACCGTTTTGACCAAATTATTCACGATCGTGCAACCGGATCACGTTTATTTCGGGATGAAGGACGCGCAGCAAGTGGCGGTCGTCAGCAGCTTGATACAGGCATTTCATTTCCCGGTAAAAATGATCCCGTGTCCGATTGTCCGCGAACCGGACGGCCTCGCCAGGAGTTCGCGCAACGTCCGGCTCAATGCCGATGAAAGAAAGGAAGCCGCGGAACTCCGCAAGGGGCTTGAGCAAGGCATGAAGACTTTGAAACAGGGAGAACGGGATTTTGAAAAAATAGCGGACGCCGTCCGGTCGTACTATCGCGGCCATCTGAAACTCGGTAAAATCGATTACGTCGACGTCCTGAATTATCCGGACCTGAAAAGAAACGGTACCGTGCTGTCGGGACGCTTTATCATTGCCTGCGCCGTCCGCTACGGGCGCGCGCGACTTATTGACAACATAACCGGCAGTACTGCGGCACTTTTTTCAGAAAAAGAAGGGGAGGTCTGACTGATGCTGAGACCTTTTCTGAGATGCAAGATTCACCGTGCGACGGTGACTGACGCGGATCTGAATTATACCGGCAGTATTACGATCGATGAAACGATTCTGAAAGCCGCAGGTCTTCTCCCCAATGAGAAAGTTCAGGTGGTCAACAATAATAACGGCGCACGGCTTGAAACCTATATCATTTCCGGGCAGCCCGGATCAGGAGTCGTCTGCCTGAACGGTGCGGCTGCAAGACTCGCACAAAAGGGTGATATTGTCATTATAATGGCGTACGCTCTGATGAATGAAGAAGAGCTGTCAGAAAATGATCCGGTCGTCGTTCTTTTGGATGAGCATAACCAAGTGAAGCAGCTTCTTAAAGGCGAGAAACCCATGCAGATCCTTTAAACTATGATCCCGGAAATGGAATTTACATTGCCCGTCTTGCATTTCTTATTTATAATGTTTACGATTAATTTGGTTTAGTCTAACAGACTGAATCAAAGGTTTAGAATTCTTATTTCCCTCATTTGCGGGATTTCCGTTCTTTGTTTGAACAACAAAGAGCGGTTCCGCAGATACATAAATAAAGGTGATCAGATGAAAAATTGGATAATCATTGGCCTTCCTGCCGTGGTATTGTTCGCTGGCTGGGGCTCCCTGCAGTTATACAACAGCAATATGAACTATAAAAACGGGCTGTCCGGTAAAGCCGTTGCCAAAGCGGATCAACAGTCGCACCCGGATAAGATTGAATCGGTCACCTATTATAATGGCACGGAATCTTATCAGGTCATTAAGGGAAAGAGAAATGGCGTACAGATGTATTTCTGGGTGCCGGACAGCAAGAAAGGCGTCTATTTTACGCGAGTTGTAAAAAACGGGATCACGAGCCGTCAGGCTCTTCAGATTCTGGCAGGGATGCATCTGGATGTTAAAACAGTCCTCGCTGTTCGGCTAGGTGCGATTCAGACCACTCCGATCTGGGAAATTACATTCCTGAACAGCCGCGGTAATTACAATTATGTTTCAATCAATTTTGACAACGGCAAAGAGGCACAGCGTATCCTGAATATTTAACTTTTGATATTCATGCAAAATAGGAAGAAATATAACAGCAAAAAGGGAGGAATAAACGATGCAGCTGGCAAAAAGGGTGGAGACCATCACGCCTTCGAGTACGCTGGCGATAACGGCGAAAGCGGGCGAACTCGCCGCCAGGGGCTATGACGTGATCGGTCTCGGGGCCGGTCAGCCTGATTTCAACACGCCGAATTTTATCATCGACGCAGCCATGGACGCGGTGAAAGCCGGACACACGAAATATACACCAACGGCAGGCCTGCCTGCGCTTAAAGAAGCGATCATCGGTAAACTGAAACGCGATCAGGGATTTGACTACCAACCTACTGAGATCATTGTCGGAAATGGCGCGAAGCATGTCCTTTACCTGCTGTTTCAGGCGCTTCTTAATCCCGGTGATGAGGTCATCATCCCCGCCCCTTACTGGGTGAGCTATCCCGAACAGGTGAAGCTGGCAGGCGGCGTGCCGGTGTCCATTCCCGCAACCCAGGAGCAGCACTTTAAAATAACGGTTGACGATCTTGAGAAAGCCGTCACGGAGAGAACGAAAGCGGTCATCATCAATTCGCCGAGCAATCCGACAGGGATGATTTATACACGTGACGAACTTGAGCCGATCGCCGGATATTGCCTGGATCACGACATCCTGATCATTTCGGACGAAATCTATGAAAAACTGATCTATAACGGAAATTCCTTCAACTCTATTGCGCAAATTTCCGATCAGGTCAAGGCGCAGACGATCGTCATCAACGGCGTCTCCAAATCGCATGCGATGACGGGCTGGCGGATCGGTTATGCCGCCGGAGACTCAAGACTGATAAAGGCGATGACGAATATTGCGAGCCACAGTACGTCCAATCCCGCATCCGTGTCTCAGTATGCGGCGATTGCGGCATATAATGGTTCTCAGGAGAGCGTTGAGGAGATGCGTCAAGCATTTGAGAAGCGCCTGAACGCGGTTTACGACCGATTGACTTCTATGCCGGGAGTCACTTGCGTCAAACCGCAGGGAGCCTTTTATCTGTTCCCGAATATTCAGGAAGCAAGCCATGCCTGCGGTTTCGATCGGGTTTCGGACTGGGTCTCGGCCCTGCTCGAGGAAGAAAAGGTGGCGGTCGTACCCGGCGAAGGATTTGGCGCACCGGAACACATCCGCCTGTCCTATGCGACCTCGCTCGAAAAATTCGAAAAAGCCTTGGACAGAATAGAACATTTTATTAAAACGCATCAGAAATAAATCAGGTAAAGGAAAACTTGGGGAAGTCAAGGTTCAGAAGACAGCTGAGCCTTAGTTTTTCTTATGCTAAATTCCGCTAATCTTCTTTATACTTTCTTATTTGTATTTGTACAAGGTTAAACCATGGGGGTCTTTAAGAAAATGAAAGCAACGATTGCTGAAGTAAAAAATTATGTTGGCCGGGAGGTTACAATCGGAGCATGGCTTGCAAATAAACGGTCCAGCGGGAAAATTCAATTTCTCGAACTTCGGGACGGAACTGGGTACATTCAGGGTGTCATCCTGAAAAATGAGGTGAGTGAAAAAGATTGGGAAGAAGCCAGAGAGCTGACCCAGGAAAGTTCATTGTACGTCACAGGAACGGTTCGCGAAGACAAGCGCGCTCCTTCAGGATTTGAGCTCACCGTCTCCTCTGTTGAACCCATTCAGATTGCGAATGATTACCCGATTACGCCGAAGGAACATGGTGTCGAATTTCTGATGGATCATCGCCATCTTTGGCTAAGATCAAGCCGCCAGCATGCGATTCTAAGAATCCGCAACATGGTCATTAAAGCGACGTATGACTTTTTTAATGATCACGGCTTTATCAAAGTTGATCCGCCAATATTGACCGGCAGCTCTGCTGAGGGGACAACCGATCTGTTCCATACGAAATATTTTGACCGTGATGCCTATCTGTCGCAGAGCGGCCAGCTTTATATGGAAGCCGCGGCGATGGCCTTCGGAAAAGTGTTTTCTTTCGGACCGGCTTTCCGGGCGGAAAAATCCAAGACACGACGCCATCTGATCGAATTCTGGATGATTGAACCGGAAATGGCCTTCGTTGATCATGAAGAAAATCTGAAGGTTCAGGAAAATTACGTCGCATACATTGTTCAGGAAGTGCTGAAAAATTGTCAGCCCGAACTAAAGACAATCGGCCGAGACACATCGAAACTCGAAAAAATCAAGGCGCCATTCCCGAGAATCACGTATGATCAGGCGATTGAATTTTTAAAAGAACAAGGTTTTGACGATATCGAATGGGGCGATGACTTCGGCTCTCCGCATGAAACGGCGATTGCCGAGCGTTTTGAAGTTCCGGTTTTCGTTACGGAATATCCGACAGAGGTTAAAGCGTTTTATATGAAGCCTGTCCCCGGCCGCGAGGAAGTCGTTCTGTGTGCCGATCTTCTCGCTCCGGAAGGCTACGGGGAAATCATCGGAGGCAGCCAGCGTATCGACGACCTCGAACTGATGGAGGAGCGTTACAGACAGTTCCATCTGACGGATCCGTCCTATGAATGGTATCTGGAACTTCGTAAATACGGCTCCGTACCGCATTCAGGTTTCGGGTTGGGATTGGAGCGGGCGATTGCCTGGATTTGCGGACTTGAACACATCCGCGAGGCGATCCCGTTCCCGAGATTGCTTAACCGAATTTACCCGTGATCAGACAGCCTAATGACAGACGGACCGGTGGAAAAATCACAGACGATTTTTTCACCGTTTTTTTTTTTGCTAAGATGAGTCTCTAACACCGGGCGGACTTACCATTGTCCTGTCAAAGCTGTGCCGGATTCATTTTTTTTCATTTTAATCATGATATAATGGTCCGTGAGGTGTCGAATATGGATAAAAAGTTCATGCTGAATCTTCTGATGAAAGGCGATATCAATATTCCGGCTTTGCTTATTGAGCATTATCACGCGATCGGACTGGATGAACAGGAATGCATGATACTGATTCAGGTTCATTCTTTTATTATAAAAGGTGATGATTTTCCCACTTTTGATGACTTGGCCCAAAGGATGACTCTTGATGAGACGGCGTGTGCCGACATGCTTCGCCGGCTAATCCAGCATGGGTTCCTGTCCATTGTTCAGAAAACGGAAAATCAGATTTACTCTGAAGCCTATTCTCTTCTGCCGCTCTGGGACAAGCTGCTGAACTATGCCTATGGAAAGGAGAGCGAGGCTTCAGAAAAGGAGAGTGAAAAAGCGCTTTATACAATTTTTGAACATGAATTCGGCCGTCCGCTCTCGCCGATTGAGTGTGAATCTCTGGCCATGTGGATGGATGAAGATCACCATTCACCGCAGCTGATCAAAGCCGCGCTCCGTGAAGCCGTTGTTTCAGGCAAACTGAATTTCCGTTATATCGATCGGATCCTGTTTGACTGGAAGAAGAATGGAATAAAAACGCTGACTCAGGCGAAGGAGCATGGCGAGAATATCAGACGCCATCAACAGCTGCCGAGGCAAGGAAGAGGAAATGAGAATCCAAAAAAACCGAAAATGCCTGCCTATGACTGGCTGGATAAAGGCTGAGAGGGGGTGGAGTCCATTCTGAATCAGAGCCAGATTGACTTCGCGCTTGAGACCATCGGGGAGATGTTCCCGAATGCGCATTGCGAGTTGAATCACCGGAATCCCTTTGAACTGGCGATCGCCGTCATGCTGTCGGCCCAGTGCACCGACGCCTTGGTCAATCGTGTCACGCCGGGTCTTTTTGAGAAGTATCATACACCGGAAGACTATCTTTCCGTCCCGTTGGAAGAACTGCAAAATGATATACGGTCGATCGGGCTTTATCGCAATAAAGCGAAACACATCCGGCAGATGTGCGAACGGTTGATTGAGGATTATGACGGGGAGCTTCCCCGAAATCGTGAGGAACTGATCAAGCTTCCCGGAATCGGCCGCAAGACGGCCAATGTGATTGTGTCCGTCGCGTTTGGAGAGCCGGCGCTTGCCGTCGATACGCACGTCGAACGCGTGACGAAACGGCTTGGCATCTGCCGCTGGAAAGACAGCGTTCTTGAAGTTGAAAAAACGCTGATGCGACGGGTACCGCGTGAGAAGTGGTCGGAAACGCATCATCGCCTGATCTTTTTCGGCCGTTATCACTGTAAAGCACAGGCTCCTAAATGTCCGGAATGTCCACTGCTTGATCTCTGCAGGGAAGGACGGAAGCGAATGAAGGGAGGAGATCTTGCTGTTGCACAGGAGCGAAACGATGCTTGAAGTACCCGCAGCTTTTTGCTTTCCTCCGTTTTATAGAAAACAGGATCAAATCACATTCTCCGACATCGTTATGGCCGGAACGGAGCTGCCTTTCTTTTATGACATCTTGTTTATCGAAAAGCCTTCAGCACTTTCTTCATGGCCGTGGGAGCAATCCCCTCAGGAATTCAATAATAACTGTTCCGACAGGCGCAGTGAAATCGCCGAGGCGTTCCGAAAGCGCGACCGAAAACGGGCCGGGAAACCGATGATTCAGTCGCTGGCACTTTTTATCGATCTGGCCATTTGGTCATCCGGGAAACCGGTGGAGACCTTGTCGCCGAGTCATCTGATGGCAAAAATAAAAAGCCTGCCGTATGCCCCGCTTAACATTGAGGGAAGGCTTTCCTATATCATAAAACAGCCCGATCATTATCTTTCGTTCATACAGCTGAATCAGTTGGAAGAAGAGCTGAAGAAAAAACTTGCCGTTTATTTTTCTAAGAAAAAAGAATAAAGAAGGCGTCTCATAGATATTTCGACTATGAGACGCCTTCTTTTTATTTCATCAACAATGATCAATTAAAATTTGAGAATCCAGCTGATCCTTGAATAACAACTCTTGGACAGCCTCTGCGGTTTTATTGTCCGTTCTGAGAAGGACCATTGTTCTGATTTTGATTAGTTTTTGGTGGATTTCCTTGATTCGGATTCCCGGGTACCGGAGTGATCGGAGCTCCGCCTTGAGAACCTGAAGGGGAAGACCCGTCCGATCCGCCCTGGCTGCTTGAACTGTTCGAGCTGCTGGAACTGCTCGAACTTACCGAGCTGCTTGAGCTGGATGAACTGCTTGAGCTGCTCGAACTATTATTATTTGTATTTTGGGGCGGCTGATTCTGCTGCTGCCGTGTCAGATAGTTCAAAGCCTCGCTTGAATTTTTGATCGCAAGTTCGCCACCGATATTAACAACGGAACTCGGCCGTGTAAAGTCCGGCGTTCCCGGCATAAAGCCGCTCATAATGTCACGGAAAATAATCTGAGCGTACCGTTGTTCATTGGGACCAAGATAAGTTCCGTAATTTGGATCGCTTGGCTTGTTCTGATTGACGTCGTATCCGGTCCAGACGGCCGCAGTCAGCCTGCTTGTATAGCCGACAAACCACGCATCAAGCGCGCCGTGACTCTGGTTATACGGTGAAATCTGGTACTGCTGTGCGTATTTGTCGTCGATGTTTTGTGTCCCTGTCTTACCTGCGAGCGGAACGCCCGGTATATTCGCAGTTGTTCCGGTTCCGGAAGTCATAACGCTCTTCAGCATATCGGTAACCATATAAGCTGTATAATCGTGCATCGCCACATGCCGTGTATGATCAAGATTAATGACTTCACCGTCCGGAAAGACAACTTTTGTTACGGCGTAGGGCTGGTTATAGACACCGCTGTTTCCAAACGCAGCGTAAGCTCCCGACATCTGCAGAGGCGAGGAGAAGAACGGCCCGATCGCGTAAGATTGATAAATACTTTTAAAATTAAATCCCAGATTGTTCGCAAACGAGCGGACATTCGAAACACCGTTTGGCATGTTGAGCAAAGTCTGCATCGTCTGAACTGCAGGAGCATTCCGGGATAAAGCCAGCGCCCGGCGCATTGTCATTTTGCCCATGTATTGTCCGTCCCAGTCGGAGACGGAGACTCCCTGCGAGCCTGCTTGTGTGTAATAGGTTTTTGTATCATCCACCTGATGATCGGTCGCCCAGTTCAGATATTCAATCGCGGGGCCATAATCCATAATGGGTTTAGCGGTTGAGCCGATACTGCCAGTATTAATATATGACCAGTTTGTATTGAGATATTGATAGTTTCGCCCGCCGCCGAGCGCACGGATTGCCCCCGTCTGAGTATCGATCACGGCCACACCGGCTTGAAAATTTTTCTGGACATTGGGAAAGTTATTGCTGTTGTTTAGGATATCTTCCGTCTGCTGCTGAATGGCGGGATCGAGTGTCGTGTAAATTTTAAGACCGCCCGAATCAAATTGTTTATCGGTGACGATCTTTTGGTCGTTGACAAGCGCTTTACGGACATAGTCCACAAAAGAACTGTATTGTCTGTTGCTGACCGGAATGTCATGATGATCTTTAGTCATTTCTTTCATTGGAACGCTCTTGGCTTTTGCGGCCTGAGCCGGTGTAATGGCGTTGTACTTGGCCATGAGGTCGAGAACCAGGTCGCGTCGCGCTTTTGCCTGAACAGGATGAAGAATCGGATCATAGTAGCCCGGATTCTGCGTCATTCCTGCGAGCATTGCGGCCTGCTCCAGGGTGACATTCTGAATGGGGCGCCCGAAGAATCTTTCTGATGCAGCCGCCACACCGTAAGTAGGGCCCTCGCCCAAATAAATGTTGTTCAAGTACATTTCAAGAATTTGCTTTTTAGTATATTTTTTTTCCAGCTGAACCGCCAGATAAGCTTCCTGAATCTTTCTTGTAAATGTTTTATTCTGAGTGAGCAGGGCATTGCGCACAACTTGTTGCGTGATTGTGCTTCCGCCCTCCGATTTATAGCCGTTGGTAAACTGGGCAACAGTCGCCCCAAGAATACGGATCGGATCGATCCCGAAATGCTGGTAGAAGCGGACATCTTCTGTAGAGATAAAGGCATCCTGTACCACAAGCGGAATCGAATTGATACTCGTGTACATCCTGTTCTGGCCGGTATCCACATTTGTTGCTTTATTGCCGTTCTGATCATAAATGACGGATGATACCTGATTGCGGAGTGCATCTGCATTCAGCGGCGGAGCATTTTTGATTACCGCAAGCACGGTAACCGCACCGGCCAAAAGTAAAAATAAGAAAACAAGAGACAAAATGAGCAGGATGCGCTTAAACCATCGTCTTTTTTTGCCTCCTCCCTTCGAAGATTTTTTCCTATTTTGTGTTTGAGACTCATTTGCCTTCAGCTTTTCCATTTCAGCTGACCGCCGTCTCTCCATGCGCGAGTGATATTCAACCATGTTAAAAATCCTACCTTTCCGGAAAGCCTGTCCCATGGGTATTACGCTTCATATTATTCGAGCGAACCGGGAGATTATGACCAGCTTAAAAGTATACATCATTAACGACGCGAAGGTAATCAATTCGCGGCAAATAATTTTGCGGAATGAGAAATCCTTTTTTTTGAAACAGCGTTTTCGGCATCGACTTGCGGCCGCCTTTACGCTGCGAGGCGTTCCAGCTTTCAGCCAGATTTCCCGCGTCCAATAAGTATACTTCATCGGTCTGAGTGAACCTGACGATAATAAAACCGATTCCTCCGTGCCGCTTGATCCGCTCCATATGCTCGACCTGATGGCTGTGAAAGTTCTTTAAAGGAATATAATTGGCGTGTGTGGTTTCTTTTGCTTCAAAATCGATGTATTTTCCTTTGTAGACTCCATTATAGTCCGTTGTCGAGGCTTTGCGAAAATAGGCTTCGGTTATTTTTGCGGCGCTGCGTTTGGGATAGTCGACATGAACGATCTGAACAGGTGTCGGTTTTTTATAGATGATGGCCCGGTCTGCGTCTCTGTAGTACTGATTGGTCGCATTCAGATCCTCTTCAAGGGTCATACCGCGATGGCCATAGACGACTGATCCCGGCGGCATATGCTCCGCACGGTTCCCCGATTCTCTATATGGCTGTCCGTTCGGATAAAATAATGTCAAATGATAAAGACTCCTTTCCAAAAACTCGTGAAACTTTTCCAATATTTCTTGATAACAAATTGTAATATCTTTACCACAGTATACCAAAATGAACGCCGGTCGTGTGATGATTTGTGCACAAACAAACATGTATTCCCCATGATTGGCCGGATATTTTGACAAATTTATAATATCCGGACAGATCTTCACTAGTTTTGCCGGAGTTGTTCGAGTTCTGTCGGACAAGCAGGGTTTCCATAATCTCCTCTAGAAAATCTAAGCAATACAGCGGGAAAGAAGGTTAACCAATGAGCAGGTTTAGAGTGGTTGATACACGAAAAGGGTTGTCGGCACAGGTGTTTGATTATAAAATGGACTTCCTGTTAATGGAACTGGAGCAGTTGGACAATAAATTGGTTCGAAAAACCGAGGAAATGATCGGAGAACAGTTCAGCAATTGCCGCGGGAAACTGCTCCGGATCGGCAGTGAAATGGCGTGTATGAATCGTTCGGTTGAAAGTCTCGAAAAAAATTTGGATGCCTTCTTTAAAGCAACAGCCAAGACGGCGCTGCCGGAGTCGCAAATGGCAGCTCCTTAAAGAGAATAAACGGCAGCCAAGGTTAATGATGCACGGGAAATGTTTTTCTTCAGAACCCATGGTACACTGATAGGGGCGGATTTTTTTAGAGGTGACGTAAAATGAGAGAAGAAGAGAGCAGCCGGCTGAAGCAGCTGACCGCCGAATTGAAAGAAAAAAACCGGGAAGCGTATGAGCAATTTGTGAGTCGGACGAGCCGGCCGGGTTACAAAAACGATTTCTACGGCGAAGTGAAGCCGTTCGCCGACCGTGTACAGCTGCTGATCGATGCTTGGCGGCCTCTTGCTGAGGACTGGGTGAGCAGCAAAAAACCGAAATACGTCTTTCCAATACAAATAAAAGATACGTACGATAACCTGGCGATTGTCTGCGTTACTGCATTTCAGACAGATACACGCAGGCGCCGCTTTATTGAAACGATTAAAGCTGTTGATTACGTTTTGGAAAATATCCTCGGACAAATTGAGCAAGACAGGGATTTTTCCGGATTCTGATCAGCCATTCATATGAATGAAAGACCCCAGCACGAACAAGAAATAGGGAACACCAAAAAGGATCATGATCCAGTACATAATAGAAGCAATCGTTTCAAAAGATCTTTCTGCAGGCAGCCATTCCATCCTTCCGGCAAACTGTTTTAAGCGTCCGGACCATTCCCTCTGTTTTTCATGAATCGGTGTTGTGGTCATCTTCTCCATAATTTGCCCTCCTCGCGGCTTTGTTTTCTATCAATTTATGGCTTGTCTCTCTTTTTTATTCCTTCCTAGTGAAGGACGGGGGAGACAATATAACGACCAAAAAGTAAAGTGCGGCCTGCGGCCATCGACGCTAGCGACGGATAGTACTTTTCAGTTCCTCAAGCGATTGACCATCCAGTTCTTTAAACCCTTCATAAAGAGCGATGATTTTCCCGCCATAGACGGGGTAGACGGCGCTGAATCCGCCATTCAGTGTATAATAGCGCTTATCACCGTATTCTTTCAGAAAGAGGACGTAGTCCCCGTCTGCAAGAGGACCTGTATAGAGCGCATTCATTGGATCGTCGGGCCGTGGAAGCGGCTCGACACCCGTTGTCAGAAGATAGGCGGGAGAGGGAGCCGTTCCTCTGTACGTGTTCAGAATGTGAATCTCCTGTCTCGAATTGACCAGTCTCCGGTTTGGAGGCAGGGTTCTTCCCGTCTCCCATTTGTTGATCCTGACATCAAGGTGCGCATAAACAATAAGATCCGAGGTTGCGACCAGTGATCGGAAGTCCGGATTCCGCTCCGTTACGATGATTTTCGTTGGAAAGGGTTGGGCCGTAACCTCGTTTGATATCGAGAGACAGGAAACCAGGACTAATCCGGTCAGAATAGAGATTTGCAACAAGCGCGAAGAAACAGTCATTGGTGATTCTCCGTTTCCATGAAGTGGCTTTCTATTAGAATTGGCGGGAGTCGCAAATATTATCCGTCATTCAGGACGCAAAATAACCCCGCGGCTTTCGCCCGGGGCAATCTGAATACCGGAATGCATGCAGCGGCACTGACTTTTAATCCATAGCCTTAAGACGGCTGTGTCGATTGTCTCGCGGACCGAACCTCTCTTCGATTCATTCTGCGAAATGATCGACTAAGATGCTTGACGATTAAAGGCCGATCCGTGTCAGATCCTGAATTCGGATGATGGCGATCGGCTCGCTCTCTCCGGAGCTCACGACAGGAAGGACGTTGATATCCTTTTCTTCCATTAAATGCAGGGCTTCAGCGGCCAACTGGTCTGTCGTCACATAATACGGATCGGTTGTGTAAATCTCACTGATGGTCTGATCCCATGAAATGTTGCCGTTCGACAAGGCTTTCCGAATGTCGCCATCGGTCAGGATGCCGATCAGCCGATTTTCTTCATCAACAATGGAGACCGCGCCGATCCCGCTGTCGGTCATTCGGAACAGCACTTCCTTTACCTTGGCGTTTTGATGAGCGACCGGATGTGTTCTGCTGATGGTGCGAATGACGCCCTTGACCGTCAACAGCAGCTTTTGGCCAAGAGAGCCTCCAGGATGGAAAACGGCAAAATCTTCAGGCTTGAAATCGCGGACGTCCAGCAAAGCGACAGCTAGGGCATCACCCAGTATGAGCGTCGCCGTTGTTGTCGATGTCGGTGCGAGACCGAGCGGACATGCTTCTTCAATAGCTCCGGTATCAATGGACACATTGGAAAGCCTGGCAAGAGTGGAGCGGGCATTCCCTGTAATAGAGATGAGTTTTGCACCGATGCGCCGGACCGATGGAAGAATCCGCAGCACTTCCTGCGTCTCACCGCTGTTGGAAATCGCAAAAACGATATCGTTTCTCGTAATCCTGCCCAGATCTCCGTGCAGTCCTTCCGCGGGATGAAGAAAGAACGAAGGTGTGCCCGTGCTGGCAAGCGTCGAAGATATTTTCCTCCCGATGATTCCGGACTTGCCCATCCCGGTAATCACAACGCGGCCTCTGCAATTCAGGATCAGACTGATCACTTCCTGAATCGTCTTCGGGTCAATCCTTTTTTTCAGTTTCAGCACTTCGCGGATTTCCGTATCAAATGTCCTCTTGAACGAATCCATGTACGCTTCGGTATTTTTCAGACGCGTTTCAATGACATAGTTGATTCTGCCTCTCTCAGTGTTCGGGTTCATAGACAAACCTCCCCTTGTATTAAACGTGTTCCACTGCGTTAAGGTTGCGGACGATGGCATCGATTTCCCGGAGCGGTTTCAACGTTTCTTCCAGATTTTCAAGTTTCACCATGTTCGGTCCGTCAGACCATGCCTGATCCGGATCCGGATGCACTTCCATAAAAACGGCATCCACTCCAGCCGCCACGGCGGCACGTGATAGATAGGGGACAAATTCGCGTTTTCCACCCGTCGATGTGCCGTTTCCGCCGGGAATCTGAACACTATGCGTGGCGTCAAAGATCACCGGGTAACCATACGAACGCATCGTCGGAAGCGAGCGCATATCGACGACGAGATTATTGTAACCGAACGATGCACCGCGCTCGGTCAGCATGATGTTCGTATTACCGGCTTCCTCAAGTTTTGTAATGACATTTTTCATGTCCCATGGCGCGAGGAACTGGCCTTTTTTTACATTGATGATTTTCCCGGTTTGCGCTGCAGCGACCAGTAAATCGGTCTGGCGACAGAGAAACGCGGGAATTTGTAATATATCGAGCACGTCACCTGCGGGAGACGCCTGATTGGCTTCATGAATATCCGATGTAAGAGGAACTCCGATTTTTTCTTTGACTTTGCTCAGAATTTCGAGTCCCTTTTCCAGACCCGGACCGCGCCTGGAATAGATCGACGAACGGTTGGCTTTGTCATATGAGGCTTTAAATACGAAGGGGATACCGAGATGATCGGTAACTTTTTTGATTGCGTCCGCTGTTTTCAGGACGAGATCTTCGCTTTCGATCACGCAGGGACCGGCAATCAGAACGAAAGGCTCATTTTCTCCGAAACGGATCGTTTCATTTAATCGAATCGTTTTCACTCACATCACCTCAAATTTTATTTTCTGGTTTTTCGACTTAAACGAAGGACGGTTCGCGGCATTCGAAAAATTTTTTCCCTCCTTTCACTGCTTTATGTCAATGACGGTATGGTTTTCTATTCCCGATTTGTATGGCCGCTAAACCTGTTTTTCTAAAATAGTGAAAAATATTTTCATTCCCGCTCATGAAACAACACTTTATGACGATTAATTGAACGTTCTATCTTGACCATTATTTGGAGGCGTAGTATGGTTAAAGTGTTAAATGAATAGCGTTTGTCCACTAGGGGAGCATTTCGCTGAGAAGGGCATGGCCCTGACCCTTGGACCTGATCTGGATAATACCAGCGTAGGAAAGTGGTTTTGAAGTTCTTCAGGCAGCTGCCGCTTTCTTTTGTATACGAGAAAGCGGTTTTTTGTGCTTTTGAATTCTTCCGGCCCGAGGATACGCTCTTTTAGAAAATAGGGGATGAACGCAGACAGGGGAGAGTTACATGAAAAAAAGTAAGAATAGCAAACTGAATTTGACGGATATTCTGGTCACGATTGTAGTTGCCTTGGTATTCGGACTGGTTTTCCGGGTCTTGGAGCCTGTGTATAATGTATTGCAGCCGCTCGGTCTGCATCTCGACGCACTCCTTTACGGCATCTGGTTTATCGCCGGTCCTTTTGCAGCCCTGCTGATACGGAAACCAGGTGTGGCACTGCTTGCCGAAGTTGCCGCCTCAATGGCCGAAGTGCTTTTCGGAGGAAGCGGCGGAATCATTAATTTTTATTATGGAATCGTTCAGGGACTGTTCTCTGAAGCCATTTTTGCCGCCTGGCGCTACCAGAAATTCACAATCACTGTTTCGGTGCTTTCCGGCGTCGCGGCAGCACTCGGTTCATTTATTATCGATCTGTTCTATGGCTATCTGGCGGATCTTGCCGGATGGAACCTGACTTTGAGCATCATTTTCCGTCTCATTGGGGGCGCCTTGCTGGGCGGAGCATTTTCCGATGTGCTCGTTAAGGCCCTGGAGAAGATGGGTGTGACCAATCTCGTTCGTCCGGTAACGAAGGATGACTATGATGTCCTTAAAAAGTAATCCGGATCGGTGGGGGGTCACGAACCTGCGTCTGGCTTTCCCCAAAAAACAAAACATGTTTTTCAAGGATTTGACGTTTCACTATCAAAAAGGAGAAAAAATTTTACTGCTTGGTCCGTCCGGAAGCGGGAAATCAACGCTTCTTCAGGTATTGTCGGGACTCGTTCCGAAAAGTATTGAGCTGCCGATGAAAACTGACAAGCTGTCCGTTCCGGAAAGCTGGGGGTTTATTTTTCAGGATCCGGATACGCAGTTCTGTATGCCCTATGCCGATGAGGAAATCGCATTCGTTCTTGAGAACAGGCGTATTCCAAGAGAAGACATGGCCCGACTGATTCGTCATTATCTGCAAATGGCCGGTCTCTCGTTCGCAAATCCCCATCAGCTGATCAGCTCGCTCTCTGGAGGGATGAAACAGCGGCTTGCGACAGCCAGTATACTGGCCCTAGAGCCTGATATCCTTTTTCTTGACGAACCGACGGCATTGCTGGATCCAGCGGGAACTGAGCAGCTTTGGCAGACGGTGCAGCGCATCGGCAAGGACCGTACGGTTCTGATTGTTGAACACAAGATCGATCAGGTGCTTGACTTTGTTGAACGGATCGTGCTTTTTGATGACAGCGGACGGATCATTGCGGACGGGCCAAAATCCGACGTGCTTCATCATCACAAAAAGGAACTGGATGATTATGGCATTTGGTATCCGGGGGTCTGGCACGCTTTCGAAAAAAAAAATCCCGGCAATCATTCGAAAAATTCCATGGCCGCAAAACCGCTGCTTGAATTGGACGATTTTCATGTCTTCCGCGACAGGCAAGTTAAATTTTCACTTTCCCACCTGATCATTCACGAGGGCGAGTGGGTCGCGATTATCGGAGAAAACGGCGCAGGAAAAAGTACAATGGTCGAAGGCATCATGGGACTGGTCCGCCATCGCGGAAAAGTACACTGGCATCTCAAAAATCCTGCCGATGAGGTCGCTTTTGTGTTCCAAAATCCGGAATATCAATTTGTGACCGACCGGGTGGATGATGAACTGGGGTTCAATCTCGTTCTGAAAAAAAGAAACAGGGACGAAATCAACGAACGCGTGGATCAGACGCTTACCCAGTTTTCGCTTTCGAACCAGCGGCTGCAGCACCCTTTTCAGCTCTCCGTCGGTCAGAAAAGGAGACTGAGTGTCGCCTCCTCTTTGATTGATAATCCAAAAGCAGTTATTCTGGACGAACCGACCTTCGGGCAGGATGCTCGCAACACATTTGCCTTGTTGGATTTATTCCAGAAGCTGAGACAGAAGGGGACCACCGTACTGATGATTACCCATGAAATGGAAGTTGTCCGCCATTTTGCGACGCGTGTTCTGCGAATCGAAAAAGGGCGGCTTGTCGAGGACTTCCTGCAGGTGCCGGACAATGACGGAAAGGGGGGAGTGAATGGTCACGCTTTGGACGAACACGGACAGGCTGTTTTTCAAAATCAATCCTTCCTTTAAATTCTTAATCAGTGTTTCTCTTTTCGTTGTTTACCTGGTTGTGCATAACTTAAACAGCATGATTTGGGCCACTGTTCTTTTCATCGTCCTCTTTTTACTCGTGAATGGTTTCTCGGGACGGTTTTCCTTCTGGATTGTGCTGCTCACCCTGATCGTATCGATGTTCAGCGCGGGAGCGATGATCCTGTTCGGGCAGGGCACGCATGTCCTGTTCCACTGGTATTTGATTGAGATTACTGAGGAAGGTCTTGCCCGGGGCATTCTGATTGGTCTGAGAACATTTATCTTCAGCATCATCGGAATGATCATGGCTTCAACAACTCTGCCTGTTCCGTTTTTCTATTCACTCATGCAGCAGCTCAAGGTTCCGGTCAGATATGCTTACGGCTGTCTGGCGGCGTTCCGGATGCTTCCGATGATGTCGGAAGAGTTCGTACATGTCAGGCAGGCGATGGTCGTCCGCGGCATGACCCGGAAAAAGGGTGTACGCGCCCTGTACGATCGGACAAAACGTTATGCCTTGACGATGCTTGCTCAGTCGATCCGCCGCGCTCAGCGGACGGCTGTTGCCATGGAGGCCAAACGCTTCTCCATGACCGAAACTCGGACCTACTATTACGAGATCGGCTGGAGCCGTTATGATCTGTATTTCCTGGCTCTGATCCTGTGCACGGTCGCCTTTGGCTTTCTTCTTTCCAACTGGATGCCGCTGACCCCGTTTACAAATGTAATCGACAATTAACGGAAAATGCCTTGCTTCTAAGTGCAGGTGCAGGATGAATAACCTGAGTTCCCGAGGGTGTCTCAAAAGTCAATTTGACGTGAGACACCCTTTTAATAAACTAATAAAGCATCTGAAGCGTAAGTTATGAATGAAGCGCGCAGGTGCGCGGGCTCCTGCAGGAACAGCCAGAGGAGACCCCGCAGCGCATGTGTGTCAAGCGAGAAGGCTCCCGGATCGCCCGCGGAAAGCGAGCAACCGGATCGCATCGAAAGTTACTTGCGGATAATCTTTACGGACAGCCTCTATTTTACAAATATGAAAGCATAAACAGATTAGCGGAATTTAGTATAAGTCTCAGCCTGCTTCTGAAACTTGGCTTCGTCAAGTTTTTCCTTAAAAATTGACAGGTGATGAAACATTAATTATTATATGTTTAAACATTTAAACAAAGAGTGGGGATACATATGACAAAAACAGCATTGATCACCGGGGCTACAAGCGGTTTGGGCTATGAATTTGTCAAACTGTTTGCAGCGGATGGCTACAACCTCGTACTCGTTGCAAGAAATGCGAAGAAGCTTGACGAAATAAAAGAAACATTTACAAGTACAGACGTTCACTATATTGCAAAGGATCTTAGTGTTCCGGGTGCGGCGAAAGACATTTTTGAAGAAATCGGCAGAGAGGGTCTTCATATCGATGTTCTCGTCAATAATGCGGGATTCGGTTTGCTGGGCGCTTTCGACAAATTGGACATTCAGCAGCAATTGCAGATGATTCAATTGAACGTCGCCGCACTGACGGAACTGACCTATTACGTTCTGCCCGGAATGAGGCAAAAGGGCGGCCGGATTCTGAATGTGGCCAGCACAGCCGCTTTTCAGCCCGGTCCGTGTATGGCCGTTTATTTTGCCACCAAGGCCTATGTTCTTTCCCTTTCAGAAGCGCTCGCAGAAGAACTGGGGGGGACTGAAGTGACCGTTACAGCGCTTTGCCCGGGACCGACACAAACCCGTTTCGGAGCGGTTGCTAAAGCGGAAGGCACAAGAATGTTCAGCCGGACTATGGACCCCGGGGTTGTTGCCGGAATGGGATATAGGGCATTGATGAACGGGAAGCGCATCGTCGTCGCCGGAGGAATGAACCGTTTTGGTACGATCGCAGCCAAACTTTTACCAAGCAGCTGGGCGGCAAAAGCGGCAAAATATGTAACAGAAGAAAAGTGATCGTTCCCAATTCCTTTTTCAGAAGAGGGGGATTAAGAAAGACATGTCCGACCACGCGATTAATGTGTTTCGAAAGTGCATTCCGCTGTTTCAAGCCTTGGGCGACCCGGTCCGGCAGGATATTATTATTCTGCTCGCTGAGAGAGAGCCGCTCAGCGTCAATGAAATCGCGGGGCAGTCGTCTCTGTCCCGGCCGGCCATATCCCATCATTTAAAAATCCTGTCGGATCATCGGCTGGTGAAGATCGAACAGAAGGGAACGCAGCGTTATTATTCACTGTCCCTAACTCAAAGTATTGACCAATTAAAAAAACTGATCATGGTCGTTGAACGCGAGTGTTCACCTTAACCTGCTGGCGACTGGCAAAAATGTATTAGAGCCAACACCATAACAGATTCTTTTTTGCCTTTTAAGACGCAAATAAGCCGCTTCTTCAAAAAGTGAAGAGGCGGCTTAATCATCTTTCAGAGATTCAGACTCTGATTCCTTTTTCGCGTGCTCTGCGAATTTCAAGATCCCTGAGGGCGGCTCTCTTTATTTTGCCAGATACGGTTTTCGGAAGATCCGTGACGAATTCAAGTTCCCTTGGATATTTGTAAGGGGCTGTTTCGTTTTTGACAAAGGCCTGAAGTTCTTTGGCTAGAGATTGGCTTCCGGTGTATCCGTCCTTCAGAACGACAAACGCTTTAACGATATTGCCGCGGATCGGATGAGGGCTTGCGACGACGGCACAGTCCTTGACGGCGGCATGCTTAAGCAGCGTGTCTTCGACTTCCACCGGTCCGATCGTATACCCGGAACTGATAATGACATCATCGCGCCGGCCATGGAACCAGAAATAGTTGTCCTTGTCTCTGGATGCCCGGTCTCCGGTCAGAAAATAATCGCCGATCACAGCGGCCTTGTAACGATCCGGCTGATGGTAGTAGGTCCGCAGCAGCGCCGGAAAATCCCGGCGTACGGCAATGTTGCCGACAACCCCTTCAGGAACCGGATGGCCTTCCTCATCCACAATCGTGATAAAATCGGCAAGAATCGGCTGGCCCATGGAGCCCTGGCGGACTTCGGTATCAACCATTGTCCCGATCAGAAGTGTGCTCTCTGTCTGTCCGTAGCCGTCTTTAAGCTCAATGCCGAACGTCTTTTTAAAAATGTCGATGACACCGCTGTTCAGCGCTTCACCGGCCGAACAAGCTGTATGGAGATGGGAAAGATCGTAACGATCAAGATGATCCACCTTTGCCATCAGGCGGTATTCCGTCGGCGTGCAGCAGAGTACGTTTACCTTATAGTCCTGAAGCAGCTGAAGCTGTTTCGCGGGATGGAAGCGCCCCTGATACACAATTCCCGTAACACCCAGCCCGAGAATGGAGAGGAAGGGGCTCCAGATCCACTTTTGCCACCCCGGTCCCGCCGTTGCCCAGACGGTATCCCCTTCTTGAATATCCAGCCAGCGATGGGGTGCGATTCTCAGATGCGCGAAAGCCCAGCCGTGATTGTGTACGACACCTTTCGGCGTGCCTGCTGTTCCGGATGTATAGGTCAGAAAAGCGATGTCGTCTCTGCGCGTTTCAACAGTTGTAAAATCCTCAGAAGCTCCGCGAATCAGTTCATTCATCGACAGCCAGCCTTCAGCCGCGCCTCCGACACAAATTTTATGCTGAAGGGACGGCATGGGTTCCTTTATCTGTTCAACCTGAGCAGTGTAATCACGGTAGGCGATGATTGCTTTCGCCTCACCCTGATTGATTCGGTAGGCAATATCTGCCGCGCGCAGCATTTCCGAACCGGGAATAACGGCGATTCCGGCCCGGAGCGCACCCAGATAGATCACATAGGCATCGATGATCCGGGGGACGATGGCCATCACCCGGTCTCCCTTGTTGATGCCCAGGCCGGTCAGAACGTTGGCAAAACGTTTTCCTTTCTCAATCAATTCGTGATAAGTCACCGATTTCTTTTCACCTGTTTCGTTTTCCCAGCGCAAGGCGATTTTATCAGAATCGTAACGATCAATTTCGCTTGTCAGATTATAAAATTCCGGAGCAATCAAATCATTCAGTTCCATAGACGGCTCACACCTCTCCTTAGTTCAATGGCCTGTTTTTCGGCAAACGGACGAATCCGGTCGGAAGGCACAGGTTGTTTTATATAACCAAATATTAATACCAGGTGCTAAAAAAAGCAACTTTTTTTACATTTTTAATGATTTGATTTTTTAATATAGGCGCTCAATGCGTCAGCAAACGCTTTTGAACTGCAGTCCACTTCAGCAAGTGTATTATCGACGCCGCCCACTTCGATCAGCAGGGCATTTTTCGACAGATCCTGATTGTATACACCGTCCCCGGAATACTTGGTCTTGCCGATAATACCGAGGACGAGGCCCGGGTAACGCTGGTCCAGCAAAGATTTGATCTGTTTCGCCAGATACAGGTTCGCGGAATAGTTCGGATTGTCTTCACCAATGATGAAACTGATTCTTGCATAGGAGACATGGTTCAACGACAAGGTAGTGATTGACCCGGCGGATGAATCGCGGTGAATATCGATTAGATAGGTCATGCCCGGATTCTGTTTCATGGCAGCCTGAGTGATGATCCTCGAGTATTGGTAAGCCTCATTGTAATTCCAGCCCCGCTGCTGAAGCATCACATTTTTGTTGCTCATGTCATGGACATATCCGATACCGTTCGCAGCAAGTTCCTGTCCGATCACCGTACCGTCATGGATAACGTCCAGGCCTGGATCGGCACTGACGGCGCCGGACGCATTGCTCTGGCCGGCAAGTGCCGGTTTGTAGGATTCCCAGCTGTGCGTATGATAAAGGAATACCATTTTTTTCATCGGATTGGTCTGAGGATTCGGATTCGCCTGTTTTTTTGCCGGAGCAGCCGGTTTCGGCGCTGGCAGATTCATTTGCGGAGGGGGAGGAGAATCCTGAGGCAGATTCATATAATTAAGCCCTTTTCCGGCGCTGAATATCTTTGCGTTATAGATCGTGAACCCCGGCAGTTCCGAACCGAAAAGACTGCGAATGTCGTCGAAACGAAGGTTTGTCATGGCTTCCAGCATGAGAGGATAGATACTTCTCGGGCGATCCTTGGGCAGGATGGCGTGACTGAATAAAGCATTTTCATTGCCGAATGTCTCAGGAAGCAGAATTTCTGCAGGCAAATCGACCTTCTGAAGCGTATCATCAATAAAACCGATTTTTACTTGTCCGGCAACAATCAGAACCGCGAGCCCATAAACTAAGACAAGGAGAAAGAGATAGCGAGAGAAGATTTCGTGAAAGAGTGATGGATATTTTTGCTGTGTGATTTGTTTCAAGCTTGTCCCTCCAATCATCAGGCGTGTACGTGCCGTCTTTAACAATCTATGATCGGAAAGGAGAAAGATAGACTTCATTTACACTTTTACTCTCCGAAAAAGTTTGAGAGAGATCAGGAAAAAAGAACATCCGCAAAATCAAAATGCTCTTCCCAATCATTAATTAAGAAGAATTTACAATAACTTTACATGATTAGACTTGATTGAGTGATTGTTTCGTTTGATACTTGTTAATGTATTTTTGGATATTTGTTGGAATTACGGGAGGATCGACATGGATCATGAACGATTGGAAAACTTGCGGTGGCGTAATTTAAGGATCGGACAGAAGTATCTTGTGAATCTTGGCGTTGTACTCGTTTTGACGTTTGCCTCAGTCGTCGCTTCGGCTGCACTGCTTATCTTATCGCTATATAAAGTGGACAGCGCTGGGGCTCAGGGAAATCGTGTAGTGCAGATTACAGAGATCGGCTCTTTATTTCTTTCAAAAGACACTCGGGTCGTTGACTATCTTCTGAACCCCGGCGATGCGGCGGTCAGTGCCTACTCACAAGATCAGCAGAAACTGACTCAGGCAGAAAAGAAGATTGAACCTTATATGAAGACACCGGAGCAAGTGAAGATCTTTTCACAGATTATGAGAAACGATTCGATGACTTATAATAATTTTCAAAATGAGTTTGTTCCTGCCGTACTTATGCAAGATATGAATAAAGCGAAGCAACTCCGCAGCGAACAAAACAAGATTCAGGATAATACCATGAACCTTCTTCAGAAACTGCGGGCCTCCGTTGTGAAACAAGAGCAGACCGCAGTGGAGAATGCACAGGCACAGATTAAATGGGCCATCGGATTCCTTGTCTCAAGTCTCGTCCTTTCCATTGTGCTTGGCGGAACAGTAACTTTTCTGATTCAACGCAGGCTCAGGCAATCATTCGATCACGTCGTGGACATGACTGAACGGATTGCTTCAGGTGATTTAAGACAATCTGATGAGGTTATTTCCGGAAGAGATGAGCTCGGCTTAATTGCCGGGTCCATCACTAAAATGAAAACGAATCTGCTGACGATGACAGAGTCAATGGCGAAACTCTCTGAAACTACGAAAAATAACAGCAATAAATTGATTCATTCAGCTTACAAAGTTTCACAGAGCAGCAAGGATGTCAAACATACGATGTCGGAATTGTCCGCCGGCATAGAAGGCCAGGCTGAGAATACTTCCCGGATCTCGGACATGACACGCGATTTCATGAAAGATCTGGCAGCTGAAGTATCGCGGGCAGTGTCCATATATGATCTGTCTCTCTCAGCAATTGAAGTGACAAAAAAAGGAAAAGTATCGATTGACGGATCGATCAAAAATATGAAGATTATAGATAGCAGTGTTCAAAATTGTTTAGCAAAAATGAATCACCTGGAAGAACGGATGAAAAACATCTCCAAATTGATCGGTTTAATTGAAGAGATTGCGGGGCAAACCAACCTGCTTGCCCTTAATGCTTCAATTGAGTCGGTTAGAGCGGGGAAAGATGGGAAAGGCTTTTCGGTGATTGCCGAATCGATTCGCCGACTTTCCAATCAGACTTCCGCATCGGCCAAAGAAATCTCGGGAATGATGAGCGGCATTCGGGCGGATTCTTCAGAAGTCAATAAAGCGCTCAATATAAGTTATGAAAAAGTAGAAAAGGGCTCGGAACAGATCGACATGACCGGCCGTCAGTTCACCCAGATTGACGAGCAGATGCAGACAATCGGTGAAAAAATGCAAATCATGTCCACACGTCTCCGGAAAGTCAGCGAAATCGGAGTGAACATGAGGCAATCCATTGAGGCGATCGCTGCCGTTTCCGAAGAATCGGCAGCGAGTGTCGGCGAGGTTTCTCTATCAATGGACGGTGTTAACGAAACCATGACAAGCTTCCGCAAGGACGCGGAATTGATGGGTGAAGCCGCGCAACAGCTGGATAAATTGATTAAACGTTTTAAAATGTAAAGAACAGCAATCGTCCGACTTTTGAAAATACGGCCCGAACCTACTTGGTTCGGGCCGTATTTATTGTGCTGTATAACCGCCGTCTAAAACAACCGCCTGTCCGGTCACACCGCGGGCGCTTTCACTGGCAAGAAAAAGCGCATAATTTGCAATTTCCTTTACGTCGAGAAGCCTTTTTTGCGGAACGAGGGGATAAATGACTTCCTCCAGGACGCTTTCAAGCGGCACATTTCTCATTTTTGCCAGATCTTCAAGCTGGCCGCGCACAAGCTTTGTATCAACGTAACCCGGACAGAGCGCGTTAACCGTAACGCCATAAGCGGCACTTTCCAGAGCGGCCACTTTTGTAAGTCCAATCACTCCATGCTTGGCACTATTGTAAGCGGCTTTATTCGCAAAACCGATCAAACCGTTGATCGAAGCGATATTAATGATTCTCCCGAATTTTTGCTCCTTCATGATAGGCAGGAGATATTTCATGGCAATGAAGGGTGCAGTCAGCATAATTTTGATCATCTGTTCGAATTTTTCAACAGGAAATTCCTCTATCGGTGAAACATGCTGAAGGCCAGCGTTATTGACGAAAGTGTCTACGTGTCCGTATGCTTTTTCCGAATGTTCAATTAAGGCTCTGATATCTTCTTCTTTTGTGACATCAGCTTTTAGCGCGCTGACGGATAAGCCTCTTCTGCGTAAAGACTGGGCCGCCTCTTCCGCTGCCGGACCGTTGATATCGGATAAAACAACCGTCGCGCCTTTTTCCGCAAAAGCTTTGCCAATCTCAAAGCCAATTCCTCTGGCCGATCCCGTAATCATCACTACTTTGTTTTTCACTCTCCGGATCCTCCTTATCGGTCACTCCCGGCACAAATGAGAGATGTGACTCAAAATGTTAATGGTCAAGAAATCAGTGAACGATCCATACGTACGGATCGGTTTAATAAATTTATAAGAAAAATAAAAAGAATTATGCCTTCAAGATTGTCACATAATCGTCAAATCAAAAAAATAAAATGAAATCGTCCCAATGTCTCACAAAAAAACTTGAATAAGGAGGAGGTTTGTATAAGAAAGAGGCGTTGTCGCTGCGCAAGCACTTCGCAGTGGTCATTGAAAATGAATGCGCAACATTGTAAGCGGTTTCCTTTTCTTTGTCTCTTATAAAATTGCGGAAATGGGGAGATGATCATGGCTTTTCAGATCTTTGCTATCGTATTTGCTCTTGGTTTATTAATTTTTCTGGCTTATCGCGGCTTCCCGGTTATCATTGTTGCCCCAGCGGTGACCTTGCTTGCCGTGCTTATGTCGGGTGGGCATCTGCTTCCCAGCTACACAGAAGTTTATATGACAAACGCCGCCAATTACGTTAAATCCTTTTTCCCGATTTTCCTGCTCGGGGCTATCTTCGGAAAAGTGATGGAAATGACTGGAGCGGCGGCCTCCATAGCCCATAAGATTGTCGGGTCGCTCGGCTCAAAGCGCGCGATGCTTTCTGTTGTCCTGGCCTGTGCCATTCTGACTTACGGGGGCGTTTCCCTGTTCGTCGTCGCTTTTGCCGTCTATCCGTTCGCCGCTGCCGTTTTCAAAGAAGCGGACATCCCGAAGCGCCTCATTCCCGGAACGATCGCACTTGGCGCTTTCACATTCACCATGGACGCGCTGCCGGGAACGCCTCAGATTCAGAATATTATTCCGACCAATTATTTCGGGACGGACACCTATGCGGCACCTGTTGTCGGCATTATCGGTGCGCTGATCGTTTTTATCGGTGGCATGCTCTGGCTGGAACATCGGCGCCGGCAGGCGGTTGCCAGCGGGGAAGGATACGGAGAGGGCCATATCAATGAACCCGAAGCAGTCGACAAAACCAAGATGATGAATTTCTGGCTGGCCATCTTGCCGCTGATCGTCGTCATCACCTGCAACTTTCTGTTCAGCCGCACCGCGATTTCTGCCAAGAACTGGTACGATCCCGCAACCTTGAAGAACAGCTTTAATATCGTGAATATCGCCACTCTGGTTTCATCATGGTCGCTGATTGTTGCGCTTGCTCTTGGGATTCTGACGGCGATGCTGCTGAATGTGAAGCAGGTAAGAACGAAACTGACCGCCAGTCTGACCCTCGCAGCCTCCGGGGCGCTGCTCGCTATATTCAACACCGCTTCCGAAGTCGGTTTCGGCAATGTTGTCAAAACACTGCCCGGTTTCTCCGCGATCCAGCATCATGTTTTCAACGCCAGCAGCAACCCGCTTATTTCTGAGGCAGTATCCGTGAACGTGCTTTCCGGTATTACCGGATCCGCTTCAGGAGGGCTGTCCATCGCTCTTGAAGTCATGAGCAAACAATATCTGCACACGGCCGCAAGCATGGGCATCAGTCCGGAGCTCTTGCACAGGATTGCCTCAATGGCATCGGGCGGTATGGACACACTGCCGCATAATGGGGCGGTTATCACGCTGCTGGCGATCACCGGGCTGACGCATCGTCAGTCCTATAAAGACATTTTTATGATTACGATTCTGAAAACGGTTACTGTGTTTCTGATCGCTGTCTGCAGTTCGCTGTTTATTTAATGGAAAAAGGAGACGGAAAAATGAGCAAAGTCATCTCTTCGGTCGAGGATGCCGTCAGTGAAATCCATGACGGCGCCACACTGATTGCCGGCGGGTTCGGCCTATGCGGTATTCCTGAAAAACTGATTCTCGCTCTTCGCGAAAGCGGCGTGAAAAATCTGACCGTCGTCAGCAACAACTGCGGAGTGGACGACTGGGGGCTCGGACTGCTTCTCAAAACAAAACAGATAAAAAAAATGATCGCTTCTTATGTCGGCGAGAACAAGCTGTTCGAGCAGCAGTACCTAAATGGGGAACTGGAGGTGGAGCTCGTCCCTCAGGGAACGCTTGCCGAACGCTTAAGAGCAGGCGGGGCCGGAATACCTGCCTTTTACACGGCAACCGGTGTCGGAACGGATATCGCCAGAGGCAAAGAGCATAAAGTATTCAATGGGCGAACCTACATTATGGAGAAAGGGATTACAGGAGATTTCGCTTTCGTCAAGGCGTGGAAGGCGGATCCTTATGGTAACCTGATCTATAGAAAAACAGCCCGTAATTTTAATCCTGTGGCTGCAAGAGCAGGAAAAACAACCATCGCGGAAGTTGAGCAGCTGGTTGGTATCGGCGAGCTGGACCCGGATCGAATTCACACGCCGGGCGTCTATGTACGGTACGTTTTTGAAGGGAAAAATTATGAAAAACGGATTGAAAAGCTGACTACCGTAAAGGCATAAGAAAGGAGAGAGGCTTAAATGGCGGGAAAACGTCATTTTATTCTGGAACGCGCCTTAAAGGAAATAAAGGACGGGATGAATGTCAATCTCGGCATCGGTATGCCAACATTAATCGCCGACCGGATTCCGGAAGATGTTCACGTGATGCTTCAATCTGAAAACGGTCTGCTTGGTATTGGTGCCTATCCAAAAGAGGGAGAGGCGGACCCGGATTTGATCAACGCTGGAAAAGAAACGGTAACGGTTGTGCCCGGCGCGTCCTATTTTGACAGTGCCGAATCTTTCGCTATGATCCGCGGAGGCCATATTGATCTTGCCATTCTGGGCGGTATGGAAGTTTCCGAAGAGGGGGATCTTGCAAACTGGATGATCCCCGGGAAAATGATTAAAGGCATGGGCGGCGCTATGGACCTTGTGCAAGGTGCCGGGCGGACGATCGTCATCATGGACCACGTGAATAAGCATGGAGAATCCAAGGTTAAAAAACGCTGTTCCCTTCCCCTGACAGGACAGGGAGTTGTCGATTGCCTGATCACTGATCTTGCTGTTTTTCAATTTAAGGATGATGAAATGAGGCTCGTCGAAATTCAGCCGGGCGCCACGCTTCATGAAGTGCAGAACAAAACGGAGGCAGACTTTCTCATTGATGACGGCCTGACTTCATATCAATAGCCGTATCGTAATCCATAAATCATTCAGCGGACGCGACCAGCGTCCGTTAACTACAAATCAGCGGATGAGCAATGATGTATGTCGGCGTAATCATGCCGTTTTTTTCAGATGTCGCCCGAACGTTAAGAGAAGACATTCATAGCCAAGTTTAAATCGTGAAGAAGCGAGAACAATTTGTGGACAGCAGCCGCTTTTACTTACATAATGTAATTAGATAAATTTTATTTAGAAAAAGAGGCGCTTTTCTTATGGCATTCCACAATTATCCCAACACCTTCGCAAGCGAAGTTTTTTTATACGTGAGTAATTTGCAACGATCTCTTGATTTCTACAGGCAGACACTTGGATTGCGTGTTCTTAAAAAAGAGCAGAATATAATTGTCTTTACCGCAAACGGCGCTGATCCTCTGGTTACAATTGAGCAGCCTGATTCGATCATCCCCAGGCGCCCCAGAACCGCGGGACTTTATCACATCGCCCTTTTACTTCCTTCCCGAACCGATTTGGCACTCATTCTGGCCCATCTGCTCAAGGAAGGATATCCGCTGCAGGGAGGAGCCGATCATGCAGTCAGTGAGGCAGTATACTTGGCCGATCCGGATGGGAACGGAATCGAACTCTATCACGACCGGCCATCCGAGCAGTGGAAATGGAGCAATGGAAAAGTCTTTATGACCACCGAAGCACTCGATGATCACATTCTGGATGAATTGGACGGCCGAGAGTGGAGAGGGATGCCCGAACAAACAATCATGGGGCATATCCACTTGCAGGTGGCCGATCTGAAGGCATCCGAACGCTTTTACTGCAAAGGACTGGGTTTTGATCTTGTCGCAAACTTTGGCGATCAGGCGGATTTTATTTCTACGGGGGGTTACCATCACCACATCGGCCTTAATACATGGAGAAGCAAGGGTGTTCCGGTGACGGAAGGTGAAAAAGCAGGCATGAGAGATTTTACTCTCGTGTTTACAGGTCCTGACAATAGGGATGCCGCGATTGAACGATTGAAGGCGATGGGAGCGCCGGTCAGCGAGCAAAACGGCCGGGTTGTTGTCAGCGATCCGTCAAATATTAAAATTGTGCTCGAACAAAAAAAATGAAGCAAACATTTTTGTTTCACTTCGGTGCTTTTTCGAAGTCAAAAAAGAAGAATGAATTGAATCACCGCTGAACTTATGGTAGTTTAGAAATGTAGTATAAAAAGACAATTACATTAAAGCACTGGGGGAGCCGGAGCGGCCGGCTGAGAGTAAGACTCACTGTCTTTGACCCTTTTTACCTGATCTGGATGATGCCAGCGTAGGGAAGTTGCGTTCTAGCGAAGATTATTTTCAAGCGCAGGCATTCTCAGGGCCTGCGCTTTTTAATGAGAAAAAAAAACAAGGCGCTTTGCCGGAATTCAGCATGCTCTGATCAGGTAAAAGAGATTTTCCGATCTTTTATTTATTCCATACGAGGAGGTTTTAATATGAAACCGCTGTACAAGCTCACTTGTTCAGCTTTGTTCGTTGCAAGCGGGGTGATTGCCGGCAATTTATTGTATATCCCTATGGGCGTGACAAAAATTTTTCCTGTTCAGCATATCATCAATGTTCTGTCGGCTGTCCTTTTCGGTCCTGGATATGCTGTTGGCACGGCTTTTGCCATTTCGCTGGTCCGTAATCTGTTTGGAACAGGATCCGTTTTTGCTTTTCCCGGAAGCATGATCGGCGCCTTCCTGGCCGGAGTTCTCTACCTTTGGCTTAAGAAGCCTGTTTTTGCCGTCGCTGGTGAAATCGTTGGAACAGGATTGATCGGTTCGTTTATCTCGTTCCCGATCGCGAAATTCATTCTCGGTCAGAACGTGGCGGCCACTTTTTTTGTCGTGCCTTTTCTGCTCGCGACGACTTGCGGCAGTCTCATTGCTTACCTTTTACTGAAAATGATGGCCGTTCACCCGGAAATGGCCCGGCTTCTTAGGGGTGATCGAAAATGAAAACGGCTTTAACGATTGCCGGATCGGACTCAAGCGGAGGAGCAGGTATTCAGGCGGATCTGAAAACTTTTTCCGCTCTTGGCGTTTATGGAATGAGCGCGATTGTCAGTGTCACCGCCCAGAATACTCAGGGAGTAGATGATGTCGAGGATCTTTCGCCAAAAATTATCGGCGGGCAGATTAACGCCATATTCCGTGATATTCCGGTCGGTGCCGTTAAAATCGGCATGGTTTCTAATAGCGCCGCGATTCGGACGATTGCTGAAAAACTTAAGGAGTTTCGTCCGAAATATGTTGTACTCGATCCAGTCATGGTGTCCAAAAGCGGATTTGACTTATTAAAACCGGAAGCGAGGGAAACGCTGATTCGTGAACTCCTGCCGCTTGCGACGGTCGTGACTCCGAATCTTTTTGAAACGGAGCGGCTTGTCGGCCGCAAAGTGGAAACACTTGAAGCCATGCGCCAGGCTGCAAAAGAGATCTTCGACATGGGACCCGAAAGCGTCCTCGTCAAGGGCGGGCACTTGGAGGAAGGTCCGATTGATATTTTTTATGACGGCACTCAGTTTCATCAGTTTGCGGGCAAGCGGATCGATACGAACAACACACACGGAACCGGCTGTACCTTGTCGTCGGCGATTGCCGCTTATCTTGCGAAAGGACTGAGCCTCGCGGACGCCATTCAAGAAGCCAAAACTTATATTCAGGGGGCAATCGAACACAGTTTGCCCCTGGGACACGGGCACGGACCGACGCATCACTTCTACCGCTGGTTTCCGGAAGGCGAGTAGAATTCCCTTCTGTTCAGAAGGACAGAAGGGGAGGCGGCCGGATCTGTCCGGTCCGGAATGAAGTATTGACGTACTTAAGTGAACAAACCAACATAAACACCGGCAAATTTGCCGCCCGCGATTAAACAAAAAAGGACAAACAGTCCTTTTTTGTTTTACGTGAGAAATACAAACAAAGTTGTTTACTCACATCAAGGCCAGTCGCATTCTCCGTTGAAATAAGAAGTAATTAAAGAAATGAACGACTTCGCAATTGACGGACAATGCGCAACAGTCCGATCGAATTTAGAAAGCTGAACCAAATCAGGAGAACGTCGAACCGAAATAATGAAAAGTTAAACCGAATCCGGTAAAAGTCAAACCGAAACACCAAAAAGTCGAACCAAAATTACGAAAAGTTGAATCAAGTCAAAGTCGCTTCGCGGTACGTATCCTAATGCCCAGCAAACGCCTCTTCAGGAAACAACGTTTTTGTCCCGTAAACAACTATATTGTTCAGGAACAAACTTTTTATTGTCATTGATCATTACGCGCTTCATTGCCGTATTGAAATTCGTTCTTATCCAATTCTCCTTGCTTCTCAGAAGATTTTTCTTTTTTTATGAATAGATTTTCCTGGTCAGGTAAAAACAGATAATGTTTCACATCCCGATTAAGGAGAAGGTCCACATGAACATGAAAGTGCAGATTCCCCGTTCCGAAGGCTTGGATAACAGTCTCGACTTGCTGTCAGAAGGCTATTTGTTTATCCTGAACCGATGCAGGCGTCTGCAGACCGACGTTTTCCAGACACGTTTACTTGCTCAAAACGTGATCTGCATGACCGGAACCGAGGCGGCCGAACTTTTTTACGATGAAGAACGGTTTATAAGGAAGGGGGCGGCACCGAAAAGGGTCCAGAAAACGTTGTTCGGCCAAAATGGTGTCCAGGGTCTTGACGGAGCGGCGCATAAGCATCGCAAGCTCCTGTTTATGTCTTTAATGACCCCCGAACGGTTAAAGGGCATCGTTGATCTGACCCGTGCTCAATGGGAGAAAACAATTAAAAAATGGGAAAGCAAGGATCGAATCATCCTGTTTGATGACGTTCAGGAAATCCTGTGCCGGGTCGCCTGCGAGTGGGCGGGTGTTCCATTGGAAGAAACCGAAGTCAGGAAAAGAGCCGACGATTTTGGTGAAATGGTGGATGGCTTTGGAGCAGTAGGGCCGCGACACTGGCAAGGAAAGGGGGCACGCAAAAGAGCCGAGCAGTGGATTGAAACAGTTATCGAACAAATCCGAAAAGGAGAGCTGAACCCTCCGGAGGGCACTGCGGCCAGCATGACCGCCCGGCACCGTGATTTGAATAACAAGCTTCTGGAAACCAAAGTTGCCGCTGTTGAGCTGCTGAATATTCTGAGACCCATTGTAGCCATTGCAACGTATGTCGCCTTTGGCGTTCACGCCCTTCATGAACATCCCGAATGTCGAAAAAAGATGCAATCCGGCGAAGGTCAGTATGTTCAGCAATTTGTTCAGGAAATCCGGCGTTTCTACCCGTTTACTCCGTTTGTCGGCGCAAGGGTACGCCGTGATTTTACATGGAAAAATTATCAATTTGAAAATGGAACATTGGTATTGCTTGATGTCTATGGAATGAATCATGATCCCCGTATTTGGGATCAGCCTGATGAATTCCGTCCGGAGCGATTTGATCATTGGGAAGGCAGTCCCTTTGACTTTATTCCGCAGGGAGGCGGAGACCGTGCCCGTGGGCATCGCTGTGCCGGTGAGTGGCTGACCATCAATGTGATGGAGGCCAGCCTGCATTTTCTAACAAACGAGATCGATTATGACGTACCCGTCCAGGACTTGAGCATTAGCTTGTCGCGAATCCCGACTTTGCCTAAAGACAGAATGGTGATTCATCATGTGAGACGAAAAACGGTCTAATTCCCGAACGCCGGCATTTCCGCATTCAGATTCCGAGAATCGTTATCTTTGTAGAGATGAAAATCCGCTGAATTGAGGGTGAGAGGGAAGCTGTTAGCAGTTGTCGCACCGTTGAACTTGTGAAAATAAGGTTGACAAAAACATCCGCCTGGTTTTTTCATGCCGGACGGATGTTTCTTATTTACGAACAATCTATGGTAATAATTCTATTGCTGAAACCTCTGACTCAGAAGTCTGAAGCACTATCTTTCTTTTGGTTCAGTTCATTATAAAATTCGGCAAAGGAAGCGATAATATAGGGAATAACCCACAATAGACCAATAAACGCCGTAAAGAATACGGAAAGAAAAATCCAGCCGATAAAGCTTAAATTTAATAAAAAATACTTCCATTTATAACCGTCCATCATTTTTCTGCTCTCCGTAATCGCTTCTGAGACGGAATATTCGGGGTGGTCTCTTAGAATAAAAATGGTTTGAGAATAGGCTAAACTTTTGATGATGCCGGGAACAATAAGCAATAAGGACCACAGAATCACATATATTTCCACGAGAATAGAAGCCCAGATTAATTTCAGCGATTTATCCATATCGGTGTAGACCGCAAACACGCCGTATAACTGCGGATTCTCAGATCTCGAGAGCGAGAGGTAGAACCAATAGATGCTGAATGTTAAGGGAGTAAGCACGATGGAATACACCAATTCTATGAATTGAACGGATGAAGGTGTCTGGTTCGGCAGGAACCAATTATTTAGCCAATTGCTCACTCCGCCGCAGAGCGTGATTTCAAAAAAATAAGGGGCACCGACAACAATAAGTGCCGATAGAAAAGTAAGCAGTGCGGCAACCGCCCAATAATCTTTCAATGATTTTCTGGCTTTTTTCTTAATATCAGAGATGCGCATGAATCCAATCTTCCTCCTGGTTTAATCTTCAATGGTGTCAGTAACTATAATGTAACATAAAACGGGTTTAAGATGGAACATCTCCGGAAGGATCTCATCAGGGGGAAGAGGACAGGTCAATGAAATGATCGTTTATTTACACAAACCGGATGATTTTTTAAAAAGCAATATACGGATACAGTAATATATAGATAAAAAAGCCGACTTTTTTAAGTCGGTTTTTTTATCTATTAAATTAGGGTTTAATGGCTTGAATTGTCGACGATACAATATACCTTTCGATATTTGCTCCTGGAATCCATTCCTTGATGAATTTTTTGGATTCGTCTTTTGGTCTGATCTCAATTTGCGAAAATCCATTTTGTTCGAGCATGTTTTGGAGATCAGCGATCGAAGAAGCTCCTGAAATACAACCTGAGTAGGAAACGTCCAAGTCACTCTTTATTTCGGCAGGCAATTCAGCAGTGAGTACAACATCTGAAATCGCAAGCCGTCCGCCTTTCTTCAGTACACGAAAAGCCTCTTTAAATACTTGAGGTTTATCCGGTGAAAGATTGATCACGCAATTCGACAGGATGACATCAATGGACCGATCGGCTACCGGCAAATGTTCAATTTCTCCCAAGCGAAAATCAACATTGTCGATTTGCCCCTTAACAGCGTTTTGACGTGCCCTGCTAATCATTTCGGGAGTCATATCAACGCCAACAACCTGACCCGTTTCACCCACCTGACGAGCGGCAAGAAAGCAGTCAAATCCTCCGCCACTCCCAAGGTCCAAGACACTTTCACCAGACTTTAAAGAGGCAATGGCCTGTGGATTGCCACATCCTAAACCCAAATTGGCTCCTTCAGGAACTGCATTTAATTCTTCTGCAGAGTAGCCGATTTTTTCGGACACACTGTTACGATCAGCTTGAGTATCACAGCATCCCACTTCAGAGGAACAGCCACAGGATGGGGTAGAAACATCCTGAAGAGCGATCTTTTTATATCGGTTCCGAACGTTTTGTCTAATTTGGTCATTCGAAATTGCCATATTAACGACTCCTTTTTATTTAGTCCTTTGTTCTTCCTCTGCAAACTGTTTCATCCGCTTTTCAATGCCATCACGGACACGTTGGAATACGGCCCATTTTTCAGCTTCTGTACCTTGTGCCTTTGCTGGATCATCGAAGCCCCAGTGTTCTCGTCTAACCTTTGGAGGTGTCATCGGGCACCGTTCTTCGGCATCCCCACAAAGGGTGACGACCAGGTAAGCCTGATTCAACAAACTCATGTCGATTAGCTTGGATTTTTGCTGTGAAATATCAACGCCGGCTTCTTTCATGACTTTAACTGCATTCGGGTTTAATCCATGAGCTTCAACGCCGGCCGAATGCACATCAAATTTGTCCCCCAAATATTTTTTCCCAAAGCCTTCAGCCATTTGACTGCGGCAGGAATTCCCTGTGCAGAGAAAGTAAATGATTTTTTTATTCATGTTAAATTCCATCCTTTACGCTTGTGGTTGGTGTTTTATAGCTAAATTTTTTTCTGAAGAATAGTGCGACGTTGACCAAGCCGATCATAACCGGGACTTCCACAAGTGGACCAATGACGGCAGCGAAGGCTTCTCCGGATTGAATTCCGAATATCCCTACGGCTGTTGCGATGGCAAGTTCAAAGTTATTGCTGGCTGCCGTAAAGCTCAGAGCCGATGTCTTACCATAATCGGCTCCAATTCTCCGAGAGAGAAAAAAGGAGACAAAAAACATGATGATGAAATAAATCATGAGCGGTATGGCTACTCGGACTACATCAAGAGGCAGCTGAATAATCATATCTCCTTTAATCGAAAACATCACAATAATGGTGAAAAGGAGTGCGATTAAGGCTAGGGGACTAATCAGAGGACAAAAGGCCTTTTCGTACCACTCTTTTCCCTTCACAGAAACTAATATGAAACGGGTTAGGATGCCTGCCAAAAAGGGTATCCCTAAGTAAATGAAGACGCTTTGGGCGATTTCCAACATGGTGACACGGATCTGAAGGCCTTCCAAACCCAGCCATCCGGGCAGCACGGTCACAAAGAAATAGGCCAAAACAGAATAAAAGAGGATCTGAAAAATCGAATTAAAGGCCACCAGTCCTGCCGTATATTCACGGTTTCCTTGAGCCAGATCATTCCAGATGATCACCATAGCAATGCACCGTGCCAAGCCAATCATAATCAATCCTGTCATGTAAGCCGGATACCCATGTAAAAAAATAATCGCCAGTAAAAACATTAAAACCGGTCCAATAATCCAGTTTTGCACAAGGGATAAGCCGAGAACTTTAACATCCTTAAAAACTTTTCCCAGCTCCTCATAGCGTACCTTAGCCAAAGGTGGATATAACATAATGATTAATCCAATGGCGATCGGAATGGACGTTGTTCCTACCTGAAAGGCATTCAGAGCATGAACAAAAGACGGGATGAGACGGCCAAGCAAGATACCGATAACCATCGCTGAAAAGATCCACAATGTTAAATAACGATCGAGAAAAGACAACTTTTTCATTTCGATGACTCCAACTGAACTAGATTTTCGCTTGTTTGACAATTACATTTCTTAGTTTTTAACGTGGGGAGTGTCTGAATAAGATCTGAAATGTAGACTGGAAGATCCGGGCTTAAGCAATAATATACCCACGTCCCCTGTTTACGTTCACGAATGACACCTGCAGTACGTAATTTCTTTAAATGCTGGCTAATTGCTGGTTGAGACAGATCAAACATATCAACAAATTCACAAACACACATCTCACCATTCTTTAAATAAGCCAGCATTGTTAATCTTGTTTTGTCGCTGATAATCTTCAACAAAAAGGACATGTCTTCCAGATTAATATCATTCATATAATCTCTCCCTTATATAATCACAAACAAATATTAACATTAGATTATATATAGTTCAAATTTCAAGCTCAGTGATTTTACATGTTTGATACTTCAGCGCAGTTTATCGGTCGTTATGCTCGGTTTATCAGTCGTTGATACGAGTTTATCAGTCGTTTGGCTCGATTTATCGGTCATCAGCTGAGATTTATCGGTCGTCAGCTCAAGTTTATCGGTCTTCGCCAATTTATCGCCGAATCTGTTTGACCGCATTCAGCAGATCGGACAAAACTTGAACCGCATGATTCAGCTTGACGGACGCTTAAGCAGCCTCAAAAGGAGAGGGTGGAAACAAAAACTATTTTGCAACGCAAAGCTAAAAAGGTAATTTGATTGTATTTTAGATTTTGTCTATGAAGTGCAATTAATGTGCATGATACGAGAGGAAATTGAATTTTTTAGCCGAAAATATTGACTATAATTCATATAATCATTATTGAAGAAACAATCAATAGGGAAGGGATGCATTCAATTCCTGAAATGTGGGTTCTTTATAAAAACAAAGAGGAGAGTATTATTGAAATTAAATATTCAAATGCATGATCATCAGAACATCAAATAGAGATTTTGATAAGAAAAGAGAACACACAGCAAAGCATTTGGAATTTGAAGCAAGTTTCGCTCGTCAAAGATCTGTGTATGATTTTTCTAAAGTTATTTATAAGCAGCAGCACGAAACCAAGTGACTTAAAGAGCAAATGATGATTATCATTTTTCTTTTAAGATGTGCAATTGAAAATCTTTGTGTCAAAAATCCCCAAGTTTGTGTTGCCCGACAACAAGACAAAAATAGAATAAAGGGGTTCTTTTAATCGCTTAAGATTACTACGTAAAATATAATTTTGACGAAGTAATGTCCAGGTGTTAAAATAAAATCATCCTTTC
This sequence comes from Sporolactobacillus putidus, assembly GCF_014647035.1. GTDB lineage: Bacteria > Bacillota > Bacilli > Bacillales > Sporolactobacillaceae > Sporolactobacillus > Sporolactobacillus putidus. The sequence goes on from NZ_BMOK01000003.1 coordinate 257,735, forward strand.
TTTTGTTTTTCATACATGATCAGCAGATTTACATTTTTACGTATCATCTATCTCTGGAGGTTTTTTCAATGGCCGATGAACGCGACCACCATCTTTATGACCGAATTGATGAAAAAACGGCTGAATTGCCTTGGTATGTCCGTGAATATGTCGACAAGAAAATGCGGACGATGTCGCCAAAGTCGCTGCTTAATTACTGCCATGATTTTTTAATCTTCTTTGACTGGCTGCTTGCCGAAGGTTTATTCGCCGGCAAACGCACAGATATTCCTTTGGACTGTCTTGAGTCGCTGACGCCTCAATCTGTGGAAAATTTCCTGTCTTACTTGCAATTCCGGCTGCACAATGACAAATTTACAATCAATCGCAAACTTTCCGCGCTGAAATCATTATTCAACTATCTGCAGAACGTCGCCGAAACTTCTGATCTCAAGCCCTACCTGCTGCGCAATGTCATGGCTAAAATTGCCTTTAACAAAATAAAAGAGGATCAGGAAACAGTCGCCCAGAAAATGGCCGGAAAAATTCTTTGGAATGATGAATATGAACAATTCCGCCGATTTGTCGCACACGACTATCGCGATGTTGTAAAGGATAACCGGAAACTGCTTCATTTCCACAGCCAGAATGCTGAACGCGACACGGCCATCGTTTCCCTGATACTGGGATCCGGACTCCGCCTTTCCGAAGTGGTCGGTCTTGATGTCGGCGACGTTGACTTTAAAAAGCGGATGGTTCGTGTCATTCGCAAAGGAAACAAGGAACAGTATGTTTTTTTCAGCGAACAGGCTGGCCTCGATCTTGAGGATTACCTTGGTGTCCGCGCAAAAAAATACAATTTGCCGCCATCAAATAAAGCCTTATTTGTGTCCGCGCCGATGGGACCGAAAGACACGACACGGCGGCTCAGCCCGCGCGCCATTGAAAACCTTGTAAAAAAATACGCGGCAGCTTTTGGCAAACCGTCGCTATCGGTTCATAAACTGCGCCATTCCTTTGCGACACGCTATCAGGCCGAGAATAATGACATTCCGAAGCTGCGCCGTCAATTGGGCCATTCATCCATTCAGACGACGATGATCTATACACATTTGTCTAATGACGAACTGAAAAAAGCCGTTGATCAGATGGATGATCACTTTGACGATCAGGAGCGGCTTCCTGAAGAATAGTATTAACCTGACCCCATGTATACAGCAGCTCTCCCCTTTTAGTTTACATAATAAAATTTATGTATCAACTTACTTGTTGTTTCTACGCTCATTCTAATTTCAATTCTTGAACAATAACGCGCTCAAAAATAATTCTCGTTCTTTCATCAAGATTTTCCGGTAAACGCCGATAATCAAAAAACTTCAGTTCCTGGCTCTCCCCGTCGTTCATTGCCAGTTCACCTGTCACTTTGTCCGTTTTATATATGGCAATCACATTAAAGACTTCATCACCATTCGGATATTTAAAATAAAATTTATTCCCGGAAAACACATCGATAAATCCGAGCTTTTCTGCCTTCAGCCCGGTCTCTTCAAATAGTTCACGTTTCGCGGCTTTTTCAAATGATTCACCGAGTTCCATGGCACCCCCAGGCAGCCCCCATTCTTTTGTATCCGACCGCAGTTGAAGCAATATTTCTTTCTTGCCATTAGAAACAAGAATCGTTGAGCCCGCAACAATTAGCGGACGGTGTCCGATTAATTGTCGCAGTTCTTTAACATAATCCATGACGAATCCTCCTCCCCGTTTATCATTTTGCGGGAATGCTAACAGCTTTACCGATTAATCATCCAGGAAACTCACACGGTTGTGATCCAGCGAGGCAATTCGGGCCAGAGAAAAAACAGAATAACCGGATCGATCAAGCCTCTTCCGCCCATCCTGGAAAGCTTTCTCGATGACAATGCCGATTCCGGCCACTGTAGCGCCGGCCATCTCGATCAGCCGTGTTAACCCAAGTGAAGCCTCACCATTGGCAAGAAAGTCATCAATGATGAGCACCCGGTCTTCCGGTGACAGCATGTCCTTCTCAAGATAAACAGGATTCCTGACTTCTTTCGTATATGAGTAGATATCGGTGACCAACGCTCCTCCGTTCAGAGTTAAAGGCTTCTTTTTACGCGCAAAAATCACAGGTACTCCGATAGCAAGTCCTGTCATTAGCGCCGGGGCAATACCTGACGATTCAATAGTAACAACTTTGCTGACACCTGCCGGGCGGAAAACAGCCGCAAATTGATCGCCTATTTTTTTCATCAGCATCGGATCAATCTGATGATTCAAGAATTGGTCCACCTTTAAAATATCGCCGTCGATCACCTTGCCCTCTTCACGTATCCGCTTCTTTAACTCTTCCATTCGTTCCCCATCCCTCCTAGAACAACATTCCCAAAAATAAACTGCTTTTTAAAAAAGTATACACTTGTCTTTGTTGAGTGACTAGTTTTTGACATATTTTTCCTTTTCACGTTAATTCGAGGACACGGGTGGAATTTCGCGAAAAAAAGGAGCCGGTATGATGCAGCTCCTGTTTCGCAATAAGTCCATATTCCCCATTTTGTTTATGCGGAGACATTAAACGTAGATCCTGAACCGGCAGTTGAGGAGTGCTCAAATGACCGGGACAGGGGAATTTTCGGGAACGATCACCGATGAGTAAAGTTATTTGCTTCTTTTTATGACCTTTCCAAAACCGCCTGAATTCACTTTTGGGGGAGAATTATTCCGCGGTATTGAAATGGTTGAATTCTTTGGAGTCACTCTATTTGAACCGGAACTACTATCTGATTTGAAAATTTTCCCTGTACTCTTCTCAACGGAACTGATCGCCTGACCCACATCTTTTGAAAAGCTATTTTCTATTTTCGATAAAGTACTCGAAGGAGAGCTCGAGGTATTACCCGAATGACTCCGCCGGATAATCGACCCCGTCGTCTGCTTTGTTATCGGCGGGATAACCTTTTTTTCTTGCGCAGTCGGCAAACGGTACTTTGATGCGGACGGGTAAGTTTTGCTATTCGTATAACCACGGTAATTCCCTAAAGCATGCTTACCCAGTTGGAATATCTGATCAAGCAGAACAGCCGACAGATACCCCTTGAGGAATGAAGAACTGTAGTTGTTGTCCACGAATGCCTTATTGCTTACTTCAATCACAGTGTTTTCGGGGTTTTTGCTATCCCTTTGAATATCATAAAGCTCATCAGGATAGACCAGGAACATTTGCTGACTGTCTGTTTTAGACATCTGTTCCGGTTTCCTCTGATCGCTTAGTTTTTTTGCTACTTCCGGAACGGTTTGTTTGTCGGCCTGATAGATGTACGACTCCTGATTACCATTTTTTGAAACGGAAATCAGCGGATAGTCTGCACTTACTGCGGATTGTCCGGAACATCCAGCTAAGACGGAAACACTAAGCACCGCGGCCAGAACAATTTTCAAGGCGTTCGACAATTGTTTGAACATGTTCAACGCTTCCTTCTCATGACTGAATGATTCTGACTTCCATGGGCAGGACAGCTTCCCCTTCATACAACATCATCTGACCGGACTGCCATTCAATACGCAGCAGCTTTCGATCATCAGATTCAAAGTCCCATAGGTATCGTTCGTCTGAAGATGAAAAAGGAGTGTCCCCCGACGAGTGGGCCGTGCCGATCGCTTGTTCTCCCATGTGGTACAGAGTTCCGTCCATTTCAATCGTCGTCGGAACTTCACTGATATCTTCCAGGCGTCCGTCAATGGCCTCATAGAGTGCCAGATTCAGTTTTTCTCTCTTGGCTACCTGCATATATTTGATCGTGCTTCCATCCTTTAAAGTTAAAAAAACCTCCTGGCGCTGCGGGAAAAACGTTCTGCCTGATACTGTATAGCTTGAAAAGGAGATATCGACAATATCGCCCACCGATAACGTGTAAGGCGTCTTTTCCACGATAGCTGGTTCCGGTTTTTTGACTAAGTTGATGATTCGGCGAAACACTGACATATTTTGTCTCCTCTCAATCCGCATTAGAAAACTTGGTTCCGCCAAGCCTTTAGCGCAGATGAAGCCTTAGTTACACTTACACTATAATTCTTAAAAATTTTAAACTTTATAGCAATAATAAAGCCGGCAGCCGTCTATTGAAATCTTTCGGCATGCCGGCCTACTGCCCTTTTTTTTATTGCCCTTTAAACATCCTTACTTTTTGTGCTGCTCGATAAGCCGGGCAAGCTCATCCTCCACTTTCTTGTCTTTGCCCAGGTTCTCAAACTCTTCATCAATGGATTTTTCTTTTTTGTAGACTTCGCCGCTCGCCTCCGCCTCGGCTTCCATCTGCAATGTTTTTTCTTCCATACGCTTCAGACCGGCCATGGCCGTATTCGAATCAAAACCGGACATTTTCTCATTAATATCTTTCTGCGCTTTTGCCGCATTAACCCTCGCAACAAGTGTTTCTCTTTTATCTTTTAGTGCAGCGACCTGTTTGCGCATCTCATCAAGTTTTGAGCGAAGGTTTTCAGAAGCCGCCTTGTTTTGCTCATAGCGTTCTTTGTACTCATTCATTTTCTGTTCTGCATTCTGTTTGTCTTCAATGACTCTTTTCGCAAGATCAAGATTGCCCTCTTCAACAGCAAGGTGCGCCTGTTTCTCACGCTTGGCAACGAGCTCGGACTGTTCTTCATAGAGTGCTTTGAATTTTTTTTCGAGGGCAATTTGCGCTGCAACGCTTTTTTCCGCGTCCTGAACGTCTTCCTGCATGTCACGGAGATACTGATCCGTCATCTTGACCGGATCTTCTGCCTTTTCGATTAACGCATACACATTGGATACTGCTAAATCCCGCAATCTTTTAAAAATAGACATTCAATTAACCTCCGATTAAGTTAATATAAATCACGTTTTTCTAAATACAGATAAAATGACACATACTTCCGCCGCTACACTAATAATAACGCTTTCCAGTATTCAATGAAAAGCTTTTTTCAGGCTTCTCAAAAGACGCTTATTCCTTTTTTTGCCTGTAACAATTTACTCGAAAGTTGTATCTGAATTATGAGTGTGCACCAAGTATTTGTTCTAATAAAGTGAATTTAATGGCCTTCAATACCGCAGCAACGGATCAAATATCAAGAAACTCACTGTCCTTTATCTCATGAAGTGCGCGGTAAAGATCGTCCGGCACACGTCCGGCAAGCATGTCAATGGAGTCATAAACTTCCAGCCTGCGCACATCCGGAACTTCCTCTTCTTTAGAAATCTGAATGCTTCTCTTATCTTCGCCTGCGAGCCTCTCTATAATCCTTTTTTCGAGTTCACGTTCAATTGACTGCTCTAAAGGGATCTTTTTTTCCTCTGTTATCAATACAGCATAACGTCCATGCACCGTCTCGTAAACAACAAAATTTGTCGAGCGTTCGGCAGCATCGTCATAGACGCCGGCCGATGCAAGTTCCCGGCCAATGAACCGCTTTCTTCTATAAAAACCGCTTTCTCCTTCAGAGACGTCTACTTGTTCAAATCCCTTTCCCTCTCCAATTTTGATAAAGAAACGCAGAGCCTGAACAATAGTTGCCGATAAATTATTCCCCGAGACTTTCTGAGCCTGATCAAAAACCTGGAGATCGGCATCCGGAACGTAAATCGTTTTATTCGGCATGGAGCAACTTCCTCTCATTTAGGATATGGATTGAGACTATTCAGATTATAAATATAAATATACACGATTTATACGTATAATGAAAGTAGAACATACGTACATTATATGCGTATATATGCACAGTTTATATGTATAACGTGTGCATATTGAACAATTTGCAAAAATTACTCTATGATCTATTGATGCTTAGCGTACATTAACGGTTAATGGGCATAGGTGCTTGATAGGGCCGAATTTTTAAACCCATACCAGCTTCCATTGAAATCGATAATTTCTAGTTTAAGATATAGAAATTATGTAAACTAAATGTGGACCGCCATTTTCATTTGCCATCAAAATGAAGTTTATAATATTTCAACAATGCTGGAGATCTGTCAGAGCTACTTGTTAAAACGAATATATTCACTAAACAAACGTTTAATTAATGGATATGTTTCAAGATAAACTAACCCCCCTGAAGTTGGACAACAAAATATCTAACTTTAGGGGGGCGGATAACCAACTATTCAAATGATTTTAAGATAGAGGTGATCGGCGACTGCTTAGCAAGAGTCAGGTTAACAAAGGGAGGCGGATAGCAGATCTACTCAAAACAGCGGATCAACTCCTTGGGTCTTCCAAAGACTCCGTTCCGCTCATTTGGAACAGATAAGTGTGAATATTTTGGGAATACCTATGTCGCTGATTTTCATATTTGGCGTTTCATCCAGACGCTCGACACGTAAACCGGTTTGAGCAAACGCCGTTATAATTTCACCGAGTGTCCACTCTCTGAGATAAACTTTATTCTGCAGATCCTCACTTCCTGACGTCAGATGTTTGCTGTAGGCCACATTCCGTTCCTTCAGTGTCTTGTCAAAATAGTTGCCGAAAACGACCTGCTTCTTTCCCCGGGTCGTTACAAGCTTCATCGATACCGGATGAAACTCCTGGAGCACCAATTTCCCTCCCTGTTTCAGCAACTGATAAATCAGAGCGGCCAGGGGCTCGAGATCGACGAAATAATGCAGCACGCCAAGCTCCATCAGGACAATGTCGTTTTCTGGTACTTTAATTTCTTCCGGAAGGTGTAAGACATCGGAAACGACAAAGTTCAAGTCAACATTGAGTGCGGCTGCTGTCTGTCTTGCATAGGCCGCATTCTCCTCTGAGATATCAACAACTGTAACATGGGCTCCAAGCATTTCGAGAGCCAGCGCCTTGCCGCCGTGTGAACCGAGTAAATTGATGACTTTTTTGCCTTTGGGATCACCGATATACGAAGCAAGCTGCGCAAGTCTGCCTTCCGGATCGTTTCTGATTTTTTCGGCGGCCTGCTTCGGTGTGCCGAACCGCTTGATCCACGCTTCGTACGCATCATCGTTCCAGGCCCGGCCATTTTGACTAGCGGCAGACTCCTGCAGCCTGTACAGATATTTTTTTATCGCAAGATAAAGTGGATCATCTTTTTTTAATACGTTCAAGAAGGAATCGACGGACTTCGCATAAAACGAATAGCCGCCGCAATTTGCGATGAGACGTTCGGGATCCGTCCGGATAACTTCGCCGTGCCTGCAGACAATCTTGAAGGAAAAACGGTCAATCCGAAAGAGAAATGAGACCTCTTTTCCCTGTTTTTCCATGGCGCCCGCCCCATAGGATTGGAACAGGAGGCGGATGTCATCCATCGCATCCCACTGTACGGACATCCGTGTATCTGATTTTTCCGGCGGATCAGGCACGACACCTTGAACGGCGAGTGCTCCCTGCCCTTCAAGCGTATAAGGCACGCCGGCCTGTTCGATCAGACTGACCGCAGTGATCACGGCGTTTATCCATTCTTCTTTTGATGTATGATCTTTCATTCATATGTCTCCTCGTATTGTTTGAACCCCAGGATTCGTGCCGATGGATGCTTGAACCGTGTGCTCCCAAATGGACTGTAAAGCTTAATATTCATCCGGATCTTAGCACCTTATCATTATTATAAGGGTAATGTCCGCGAAAAAACGATCAGTTTTGCTGAATTTTAGCATAAAACCAGTCACCGCTTCCCGCTCAGTGACTGGTTTATCAACAAATCATTTGTTTTTTTCTTTCGCAAAGAGTCGACGGGCATTTTATTTTGAAAAAAGTTCTTCGGCACTTGAGCTGTGCATCGGCTGTGTCCGCGAATCCGGATCAATGTAGTGTTTTGCGTTGTTGACAGCAGTCGGGGCTTCGCCGAATCCTGTCGCAATCAGTTTTACTTTTCCGGGATAAGTGGCTATATCGCCGGCCGCATAAACACCAGGAATGCCGGTTTCCATTTTTGAATTGACAACGATCGAGTTTTTGTCCAGTTCAAAACCCCAGTCCTTAATCGGCCCGAGGGCGGATACGAAACCATAATTAACGATTAAATCATCGAGAGGCAGATTCTCCTCGCGGGTTCCTTTGACTTCTGATACTATAAGCTGTTCAATGACCCCATCTGATCCTTCAATTGCTTTTGCAGTGAAAGGAGTCAATATGTTAATCGAAGAGTTCTTCATCTGTTGAACAGTTGTTTCATGCGCACGGAATTCATTGCGGCGATGGACGATCGTTACTTCTTCCGCTATCGGTTCCAGCGTATTGGCCCAGTCGACGGCCGAGTCACCGCCACCCAATATAACAACCCTTCTGCCTTTGAATTTCTGCACGTCGTCAACATAGTAATGAAGATTCGTCCGCTCATATGTCTCTGCGCCTTCTACTTTCAATGGCCTGGGTGAAAAAGCGCCGACTCCCGCAGTGATAATTACCGTTTTTGTCCGGTGGCTGGCACCAGATTCTGTATTCAGGACAATCGTGCCATCTTCCAGTCTTTGCAGTGCTGCGACACTTTCATCAAGCAGCATAGTCGGATGAAACTGCCCTGCCTGTTCCACAAGACGCTTTACGAGATCTTTCGCTTTCACTCGCGGAAAACCAGCAACATCAAAGATGTCTTTTTCCGGATAAAGTGTTCCCAGCTGACCGCCCAGCTGTGGGAGACTTTCAATTATTTTTACCTTCATTTGGCGCAGTCCTGCGTAAAAAGCGGTAAACAGTCCTGTCGGACCTCCGCCAATAATCGTTACGTCATACAGAGCTTGATCTTCCGTCAAAACAATCCCTCCAGAATTCATTTTGGAAAAATTTTGAATCGTGCCGTGAATGAAAAAACGATGTCTGTTTTTCATTCGGCCGACTCTATCGTCAATCAAAAGAAGATACCGTTTTTGGCAGGATTAAAAAATTTAGCCACAACCTTATACTGGAACAATTTTCCTTCCTTCTTTTCGAGCCTCTCACTTGCAAGTTCTCACCTCTAAAAAATAAGGTATCATCATTATCTGAAAAAAATCTGAAAGTATGAAGGTTTTTCCTGCAAGAGCGGATTATTTTCTCTGAAACAGCTCATCCTAAATAATAAACCATTCTAACAGGGTAGGTAAACATTATGGTACTTGCATCGAATTTGTGCCTGTTCTGGATCGTGGTCAATCTTTTTGTCATGCTGCCTAAGAAAATTACGAGAGACGAAACGCTGTTTCTCTTTCTCACAAGTTCGCTCCTCATTATGTTTGCGCTGATCAATCCCGCAAAACGACTGTACATCGGAGATCCTGGATTGCACTACAGCGCCGAACAAGGCATCGCTTTTTTAGTTAACCGAAATCTTATCTTCCCTTTTCTGACCATCATTGCTGTTAACCTGATGCAATATGGTATACAGTGGCAAAAAGGTGTGACAGTACTTATTTCATTCTTGACGTTTATTCTCTATAGCTATATTGAAGAAAGATACACTGTTGTATCCCACGTCTCTCTGCCATCCCGGATTTCTTTCTTTTTCCTTTATTTCGCACTCATTCTTCTTCTTCTAAAAGGATTTCGACTTTTAGCGGAAACAGAACCTTTAAGATGAAATGCCGCGTCTGCATTGAAAAGGGGGATGACGGTGAAATTTTATCATACTGCTTTTAATCTGAATGAATGGTTTATCCTGCTCACCGGAACGGTCGTATTTCTGTTAGTGTATCTCATGCCGAAGCGATTCACCCGGGTACAGACATTGACTATGCTCCTGATCGGCTTCTATCTCGGTTGCACGTTCGATGAAACGTTCGGAATCGGTCCATTCAACTATTACGATATTAACAATACCTCGTTCATGGAACTATGGGATGTGCTGACTTATGTCATGTTTAGCCCTTTTGCTTATTTTTTTGTATATGGATACTCGAATGTCAAAAAAAGCAGAACAGCTTATTTTTTTTACATTTCAGTCTGGGCTTTGGGCGCGATTCTTCTCGAGGCTCTTGCCTGGCATGCCGGAGTTTACCATTATCTGAACGGCTACCGCCAGTATTATTCGCTGCCGTTCTACCTTCTGGCATTGACTGTGACGATGATCTATTACCGTCTGTTTATTAAAGAATCAGGCTGAAGCAAAAAAATGTCCAAGCCAATACCCTACGCTTGCTAAAATCAGCCCGGCGCCGTAACTTGCGAGCAAATAATAAAGGGCGGTCGTTCCCTTACGGTTGATAAAGAGCTGCACGGCTTCGAAATTGAACGTTGAAAACGTTGTAAATGCACCGGCAAAGCCGACTCCAAGTAAAAGCTGCCACGTCACGCCCGCTGCTGATCCGATCAGGCAGCCGAGAAGAAAAGTTCCCGTCAGATTTATAAAAAATGTACCCAGGGGAAATCCTGAAGCCGTGCGTCCGTTCAGCACGATACTGATCGCATACCTTGAAACAGCCCCCGCAAACCCTCCGGATGCTACCAGCAGAAATGTCATTTTCTCATTCTCTTCCTTTCTTCAATACCACTGCCGAATTGATAGCCTAATGCCGAACAGATCAGACCCCCGATACTGCTGATCAAAAAATCAATCAGCGCAGCGCCCAGGTCGCCGCTCTCAATCATCCGCACCACATCAACGCTCAGTGTTGAAAAAGTAGTCAGGGCGCCAATGATCCCTGCGCCGATCCCGGCTTGAAATTTTACCGGCAAGTGTTTGAAAACATAACCGTTCAGCCAGCCCAGGGCGAAGCATCCGGAAAGATTGATCACGAGCGTTGCCAGCGGAAAGGAAAATGGCCAAATCCAGTTTCCCGCTAAATCAATGAGATAACGCATGACGGCGCCCAAAGCACCGCCCACGCCAACAAAAAGTGTGTTCACTTTCTTTCTTCCTTCACCGTTCAATTTCTCTGTCACAGTTAAACGATATCATCCTGACTCTCATTTGAAACATTTTTCCATATCTCAGAAACATTACCGTCTTCATCCTGGTCGACGATAAAGGAACCGTTGCTGTAACGGTCGGATGGACGTATTTCTGAACTATCCACGGTAACGGTTTGACCTTTTTCCGTTAACAGCTGAATCGTGTCTTTGGCAGATACAAGTTCAATGCCGGCAATATGATGAGGCTTCGTTTTCAGTTCACGAAGCATCACAAGACCGCGTCGTGCACGAGCACTTTTTTCCAACTGCCCGGCTACCCGCATTTTTTTAATTGCGCCCCGATCGGTGGCTATAAACAGGTCGTCTTCCGAGCCCTCTGAAAATATAACACTGCCGACGACCCTGTCCCCCGGTTTAAGCTGGATCGCTTTGACTCCGGCAGCCCTCAGACCAACGGTACCCGCTTCATCTTCAATAAAGCGCAGGCCAAAGCCGAGCCAAGTAGCGACAATGATCTCCATCTTTCCGTTTGTCAGGAACGCATGAAGACATTCATCCCCTTTTTTCAATTTTAGCGCAGTCAGCGGTTTGGAATAGCGCTGAGCCTGATATTCTGCCAGTTCCGTACGTTTCACCATGCCAAGCTTTGTTATAAAAGTCATGTAAAGGGTTTTCGTCTGAAAATCTGCAACAGGAACGGCCGCGATAACTTGCTCATCCGTTTCGACGGCCACCAGGCTGGCCACGTGCTGACCCAATTCCTTCCAGCGCCTATCCGGAATTTCGTGAACCGGGAGGTAGAGATAGCGTCCCATGTTGGTAAAGACGAGCAGTGTATCGGTCGTATTCATTTCACGCTGAAAGAGAACCCGGTCCGTGTCTTTCATGGCCGCGGCATCCTCTCCGCTTGCGGAATAGGACCGCAGACTGGACCGCTTAATGTATCCATGCTTCGTCAGGGAAACAATGACATCCTCGGCAGCGACCATGACTTCAAGATCGATTTTTATTTCCTCGATTTCATTCTCGATGGTTGTCCGCCTCGCGTCGGCGTACTTTTTTCTGACCTCATTCAGTTCTTTTTTGATCACCGCGATCAATTTTTTTTCAGATGCGAGAATGCTTTCCAGCCGTTCAATCGTCCTGGCGAGTTCTCCTTCTTCTTTCTGCAACGTCACAATATCGGTGTTCGTCAACCGATAGAGCTGCAGATTGACAATCGCTTCAGCCTGAGCCTCGCTGAAACCGAACGCTTCCGACAGATTCTGCTTCGCATTCTTTTTGTCCTTGGACGCGCGAATGACGCGGATGACATCATCAAGAATGGAAACGGCTTTGATCAGGCCTCTGACAATATGCTGGCGATCTTTGCTTTTATCCAGTTCATACTGTGAGCGTCGTGTAACGACTTCTTTCTGATGTTCGATGTACGCCTCAAGAATCTCTTTGAGCCCCAGTTGACGCGGAGCCTTATGATCGATGGCGACCATATTGAAATTATAGGCAATCTGAAGATCGGTATTTTTAAAATAGTAATTCAGCACGCCGCGGGCATCCGCATCTTTTTTCAGTTCGATAATGACACGCATTCCGCTGCGGTCTGTTTCATCGCGGACTTCCGTAACGCCCTCCACTTTGTGATCCAATCGCAGCTCATCCATCTTTTTGACGAGCTGCGCCTTATTGACTTCATAGGGAAGCTCAGAGATGATAATCTGCTGCCTGCCGGTACGCAAAGTTTCAAATTCCGCACGCGCGCGGATCACGATCTTGCCCTTACCCGCTCGATAAGCCTTCTTAATTCCGTCAATGCCCTGAACAATGCCGCCGCTCGGAAAATCCGGCCCTTTCACGACGGTCATCAGATCGTCGACCGTACAGTTCGGATGTTCCATCAGCATCACGGTCGCATCGATAATTTCGGCAAGAGAATGCGGCGGAATCTCTGTCGCATACCCTGACGAAATTCCGGTCGATCCATTCACAAGCAAGTTAGGAAACTTCGAAGGAAAGACAATCGGTTCTTCCAGTGTATCATCGAAGTTCGGGACATAGTCAACGGTCTTTGCGTCAATGTCGCGGAGCAGTTCTTCAGAGATCCGGGACAGGCGCGCCTCCGTGTAACGCATGGCCGCCGGCGGGTCGCCGTCCAGGCTTCCGTTGTTTCCGTGCATTTCAATAAGGGGCATTCGCAGCTTCCAGTCCTGACTCATACGGACCATAGCTTCGTAGACAGACGCGTCGCCATGCGGATGATAGTTGCCTATAACGTTGCCCACCGTTTTCGCCGATTTACGGAAGGGTTTGTCGCTCGTGTTTCCGTCACGGAGCATCGCAAACAAAATACGGCGCTGTACCGGCTTTAATCCATCCCGGACATCCGGAAGCGCGCGCTCTTGAATAATATATTTGCTGTATATGCCGAAACGGTCGCCGATGACTTCTTCAAGCGGCAGATCGAGCAGTTTCTCTCGGCTCACCATCTTTATTCAACACCTTTCACAACTGTCAGGTTCTCATTTTCAAGGATGTTTGTTTCTTCGTCAAGACCGAACGCGACATGAGATTCGATCCACTTGCGGCGCGGTTCAACCTTATCGCCCATCAGGGTCGTCACTCGCCGTTCAGCGTAGGCAAGATCATCAATTTTTACCCGGATCAGCGTCCGGGAATCCGGGTTCATCGTTGTCTCCCATAGTTGATCCGCATTCATTTCGCCCAGACCTTTGTACCGCTGGATGGTGTACCCCTTGCCGATCTTTTTTATCGCTTCTTTCAGGCCTTTCTCGTCCCAGGCATATTCAAGAACTTCTTTTGCCCCCGTCCCGCGACTTACCTTGTAAAGAGGGGGCAGGGCAATATAAACCTTACCCGCATCAATCAGCGGTCTCATGTATCGGTAGAAAAAGGTCAGCAGCAGCACCTGGATATGAGCCCCGTCATTGTCCGCATCGGTCATGATGACAATTTTATCGTAATTGCTGTCCTTGATCGAAAAATCAGCCCCGACGCCTGCACCGATCGCATAGATGATGGTATTGATTTCTTCATTTTTTAAAATATCTTCGAGCCGCGCTTTTTGTGTATTGATGACTTTTCCGCGTAACGGAAGAACAGCCTGAAATTTCCGGTCCCGGCCCTGCTTGGCAGAACCGCCGGCCGAATCGCCCTCAACCAGGTAGAGCTCGTTGCGGTCCGCGTTCTTTGATGAGGCGGGTGTAAGTTTTCCGCTCAGAAGGGACTCTTTCCGCCGTGCCTTTTTGCCGTTCCGGGCTTCTTCGCGCGCCTTGCGGGCGGCGAAGCGCGCCTGCTGGGCCCGGATCGCTTTCCTGATCAGCATTTCGCTCGTCTGTGGATTTTCTTCTAGAAAGTAGGACAACTGCTCGGAAACAACGGTATCGACTGCCGACCGAGCTTCGTTCGTCCCTAGCTTCTCCTTCGTCTGGCCTTCGAACTGAAGCAACTGTTCCGGTATCCGTAAGGAAACAATACCCATAAATCCCTCGCGGATATCGCTGCCGTCAAGATTCTTATCCTTTTCTTTCAGCAGTCCCGACTTTCTTGCGTAATCATTGAATACGCGTGTCAAAGCCGTGCGGAATCCGGACTCATGTGTTCCGCCGTCTTTCGTCCGGACGTTGTTGACAAACGACATCAGGTTCTCCGAATAACCGTCGTTAAACTGGAAAGCGACGTCGACTTCCATATCGTTTGCTTTTCCTTCAAACGAAACAACGGGATGCAGGGTGTCCTTATCTTCATTCAGATAGGAAACAAAAGCCTTTAATCCCTCCTCATACTGATAAACTTCCTCTTTTCCGGAACGTTCATCGGAGAGGACAATCTTCATTCCTTTTTGCAGGAAAGCAGATTCGCGCAGCCGCTCGCTCAGGACATCAAACTGAAAAGTTGTCGTGCTGAAAACAGAGGCGTCCGGTTTAAAATGAATCAGCGAACCGCTTTCTCTGGATGTGCCTATTTTTTCAAGTGTCGACACCGGATGGCCGCCCTGTTCAAAACGCTGTCTGAAAATGGAACCGTCCCGCCAGATCGTGACTTCAAGCCATTCGGACAAAGCGTTTACTACAGACGATCCGACCCCGTGAAGACCACCGCTTGTTTTATAGCCGCCGGTCTGTCCGAATTTTCCGCCGGCATGGAGGACAGTAAATATGACTTCGACTGTCGGCTTACCCGTTCGGTGGATACCTGTAGGCATGCCCCGTCCGAAATCACGGACACTGATACTTCCGTCCTTATGGATTCTGACCAGGATTTCGTTGCCAAAACCGGCCAGAGCTTCGTCAACGGCATTGTCGACAATTTCGTAGACCAAATGATGCAGGCCCCTCGAATCTGTTGATCCGATGTACATACCGGGACGTTTTCTGACCGCTTCCAGACCTTCCAAAATTTGAATGGTGTCATCATCATAGGCCGATACTTGTCTTGCCAAATAAAAAACCCCTTTCACCGCCTGACTGACTTAGCTTCGTAAATAGGCGGTATATTTCTGTCTTTGTAAAAAGGCTGACCAGTCTTCCTTAATAACGTATTTCTCGTTTTAACAATTGAGCCTGTAAATTTCGCTATATTTTTCTGTTAAATAACGGATCAGATAGTCGGGATTAGGTCCCTCGCCTGTCGTGTCGTTCAGGATTTCGAGCGGTTTCTTCAGGCTTCCGAACCGGTGAATATGCTCGCTCAGCCACTGCGTAATGGCCGCAATATCCCCGCTGCGCACGTGTCCGTCAAAATCCGGAAGGTCGCGAAGCATGGCATGCTTGAACTGAGCCGCGTACACATATCCAAGGGCATATGACGGAAAATAGCCGAAATCACCGGCCGGCCAGTGGATATCCTGAAGTACGCCTTCGCGGTCAGTTCCCGGCTCAATGCCGAGATATTCTTTCATTTTTTCGTTCCATACCCCCGGAAGGTCCCTGACTTCCAGATTACCGTCGAACAGTGCCTTCTCAATATCATAGCGCACCATGACGTGCAGCGGATAGGTCAGCTCGTCCGCCTGTGTGCGGATGAAAGAAGGATGGGACTTATTAATCGCCCTGTAGAAGTCATCGAGCGGTACATGGTCAAACTGTCCGCTAGCATAACGTTTCAGCTCGTCATAATGATATTCCCAGAAAGCCTTGCTGCGGCCTATAAAATTCTCAAAGAACAGCGACTGCGATTCATGGATGCCCATTGACGTGCCCTCGCACAGCGGCGTTCCAACCAGATCGCGGGAAATATGCTGTTCATAGATGGCGTGTCCGCCTTCGTGAACCGTTCCGAGCACAGCAGCGATAAAATCGTTTTCACGATAATTTGTTGTGACACGCACATCGCCTGGATTGAGTGTCGTCTCAAAGGGATGCTCTGTTTCGTCAAGCCTGCCCGCCGCAAAGTCATAACCATTTTCACGCAGAATATGTAGGCAAAACGCCTTCTGTTTCTCGGCAGGAAAGTGGACAGATAGGAAACTGCTCTCCGGTTGTTCCTCAGAAGCCCCGACCACCTGTACAAGCGGAATAATTCCCTGACGCAGTTTTCCAAATACCCGGTCGATCGTTTCGACAGTCAGACCCGGTTCATAAAGATCCAGAAGCGCATCATATTTATTTGTCCCAACTCCCCAGTATCTGATAAAATTCCGCTTAAAATCCACTATTTTTTCAAGATAAGGACGAAGCAGCGAAAAATCGCTCTTTGATTTGGCGTCCTGCCAGACACTCTGTGCTTCAGACTGCAGAATGATATACGCCTTATGTTCTTCCGCAGGGATTTTCACGTAATGATCGTATGTTTTTTTTGATTTTTCAATCATCCGCTGGGTCACTTCACTCAGTTCATCCTGTACCGACGGATCGGTCAGCACATCAATATAATGCTTCATCTCATCAGATACAGACCGTTTGAACACTTCATCTGCGAGCGTTCCGACAACCTCAGAACGTTGCGAAATGCCTTTTTTCGGAGCACCTGTACGCATGTCCCATTCCGCCAGAGCAATGGCCTCATTGAAATCCATAATTTTTTTAACGTATTGATAATAAGCCTTCACTGTTTCTTCAACCGGCATCATAACCCCACCTTTTTCTCTTCGCTCATTGAGAAGAACTCTGTTGTCTATTTCTCTTTCCAAAAGATAATGTCCTGCATGAACATCGTAAAAGCACTTTAAGGGATTCGCCTAATCGAACGGATCTTCAACTTTCTTTCGGCTTTTTACGCCCGAAATACTGAAAATAATCCGTTCGGATACGGCCATTATACAACTTTCGTTTCTTTGTTGCCTTCCGGCCGAAGAACGTTTCAAACGCTTCAAACGATGAAATGAGGTAAAAAGACCATGTCTCATTTTTCTGGAAAAGCCGGCCGAGATCGCGGCAGATCTGTTCAATTTGTTCCTGATCGCCCAATCGTTCTCCGTAGGGAGGGTTGCCGATCATGCATCCGTAATCCTGTTTTGCTGTAAAATCGGCGACCTGCATCTGTTTAAACGTGATTAAACCGCCAAAACCTGCCTCCAAAGCATTATGTTCCGAAAGCTCGACCATATTATGGTCAATATCGCTTCCCAATATATTCAGCGGTTGATTATAATTTGCCAGCTCTTCGGCTTCATCACGGACAGCCTTCCACTCGTTTTCCCGGAACATCGGCCAGCTTTCAGAAACAAACGAGCGGTTAAACCCGGGCGCAATATTCTGCCCGATCATGGCCGCCTCGATCGGAAGGGTGCCGGAACCGCAAAAAGGATCGGCAAACGGACGGTCAGGCGTCCAGCGGCTCAAATAAATCATCGCACTTGCCAGCGTTTCTTTTAAAGGGGCGGCGCTGTGAAGCCGGCGATAACCCCGCTTATGAAGACCTTCACCACTCGTGTCAATGGACAGAGTGACGCAATCCTTATTAATGGCGACTTGTATTTTATAAATCGGGCCGTCTTCCGTAAACCAATCTTCGTGGTAACGTGCCTTCATGTTCTCGACAACTGCTTTCTTCACGATCGACTGGCAATCGGGAACGCTGTGAAGCCGGGATTTATACGATTTTCCGGTTACCGGAAATTCAGCATTTTTGGGAAGAAAATCTGCCCACGGCAAAGCTTTCGTCTGTTCAAAGAGGCTGTCGAAGGTCAGCGCCTCAAATTCTCCTATTTTCACTCTCACCCGATCAGCGGTTCTCAGCCAGAGGTTTGTTCTGCAAATATCAATCGGATCTGCCGAAAAAGTAATCCTGCCGTTCTCAACAGTCAGATCCTCATAGCCAAGTTTTCTGAGCTCATCGGCGGCGATTGATTCGAGGCCCATAGCCGTCGTCGCGATCAGAGACAAACTTTTTGCCATCGCTTTGCCCTCCTAAGCGGTTTTCTGTCTTGAAATTTTTGGCGTGCTCTTGGCCCTAACACATTTTTTCACCAACAAAAAAAGCCCGTAAAGGGCTTTTCTTTTTAAAAATGCATTATTCATGTTCTGTAAGCCATGTTCTGTACTTTCGCACTCAAACGGAGCAGTCGCTCCTCGTACAAAAGCGGCAATCATCTATCTACAGAATCATCTGTCCCTTTTTCCGTTTGATTCCTTCCAAAGGGTTCCTCTACCAAGTTTGAGTTTCCCGCTCGAGGGGTTTACCGCGTTCCACTTCTTTCGTTTCCGAAAGAGATCGTCACTATGGCACTTTCAAGATTACTGAGCCATATCCCTGAAAGGGACACAGGCCGGTTCATCTGCCGTTAGTCCAGATAGCTCCGGACTACCCTGGCTTATGACTTCGCCAGGCACGAACACTACGATCATCACAGATCGTGCGAGCATGGACTTTCCTCTATATTCTCAAGGAATACAGCGATCACCCGAACACAAACAATGTCACAGATACACATTATAATTCATTTTTATAAAAGAGTCAACCCTTGTTCGACAGTCTCCGTACTTTATTCATCAAGACGACTGCCGAAAACATGCTTCTCTAGATTAGAAAGCCGCTTTAAGATATCGTAGTTGGTCTGCCCCTGGTTTTCCGGAGCCGACGGGGCTCTCCGTGATTCCCCTCCCGAAAGAAGTTCGCTTTTCAGCCGTTTGTTTTCTTCGCGAAGGCGCAAAATTTCTCCATTAAATGTATCATAGTCATTGATTACAATATCGAGGAATTGATCAACCTCATCTGCCTGATAGCCATGAAATACCGTTTTGAATTCCTTGTGTAAAATATCATTCTTTGTCAGTCTGATCGTTTTTTGATCTGCCATTCTGAATCATCACCCCAAAGTTCGAATCTGATTACATTATATTTTTTCAAATTTGCCTTGCAATGTCAATTACATCTGAGACCAATAATCCGGATTTTGTTCCTGCAGCTCCTCTGCCGCAAATGAAAGATCGTAACGATCGATCATCCGGATCGGATAATCCTGGCACCGGGCTTTTCTTTTAGCCGCAGCCAAACAGTATTTCGGTGAACCCGGAGTCTCCTCATCATAAAGGATCAGGGCTCCATCGGTTTTTGCGACCAGATAATCGTTCTTCTGCCTCAGCTGCACCGGACTTTCATATGGGCGTTTGCTGATCGCTCCTGTAAAATCTGCTGCTTCAAGAATTTGATGATACTGCTCCTTAAGCCAGTCCTTATAGCGTTCTTCCTGATTGAGAAAAGGAACCAGAACGGCAAGGTTAATATCGAGACCGTCTTCTTTTTTCACTTCGAGACATGCGTCGCCTGCCCAAAGTTCGATCCCTGCCTGCCCGCTGATCACAAACCATTTTGTCCCTTGAACGGCTAGTTCCCGGATCTGCCTTTTCAGGCAATGGCGTATAACAGTGATTCCATCGTGATCAGCTGTAAAAATACCAAGTTCATGGGGCTTGTATCCTGTTACAAGTATAGCTTCCGGAGAATCCATGATTTTCCCCCTTTGCTTTTCCATCGAAAGATCCTGGGAAATTAACGACGGAACAGGTTCCTTCGAGGTCTCAAATTGCAAATCATGTCGAATTTACCGAAAAAGTATTCGCAAATGTTCGAGAATTGCCGATTGCGGGCGCTATTTGCGCTTACCCGGGTAATAAAATTTCCGCAATATTTCCGTTATTCACGATTGCGGGATCGTTCTTTTTCTCTTTCCCACTTTTCATCCAGCCGATTAATACGTTTGATGTACGCCGACTCTTTTCTTCCTGCTGCCTCATCCGCTGATTCTTTCAGCTTCTTCCTGAGATACTCAAGCGCGCTTTCCGTATAGCTAATGGCGCTTTCATATTTTTTGAACTGGTGCTCCATCAGTTTCGCAGCTTCGATGTATATATGATCGTTCGGACTTTTGTCTTCGCGAATGACCGACTGCAGCATGGTCAAAGCATGTTCGTAATGGCCTTCCCGTTTGTATAAAGCAGCCATCTGGGCTCTGGACCGAATGCCTGTTATCGAATCGCGAACGGCGAGTCTCCTGAAGAGCGGGAGTGCCCTTTCGTCATCGCCGATCTGAAGATACCATCTGGCGATCTCATAGCGTTCTTCTTCATCACTGGAGACCTTTCCAAGAACTTTATTTGAAAGATGAATATATAAAGCGATGAGAGACAGCACGTCCTCCCGATTGTGTTCGATGATCCCTTTAACAAGCTGTGCGTTCGGTTGTTTAAGAAACTGAAAGTAGAGAAAAGGGGCCATCTTGCCCGGAACATCTTCCTCACGCCCCAGGCCGAGGATTTCCCTTTCTACCGTCTGTAAACGTACGGATTCCAGACGGTTCTTCCACAGGCGTCGTGATGCATGCAGCAAGTCAAAATGGCCAAAGGCCGGAAGGCGGGGCACCTGATCGCGGACGAACTGATGCCGTGTCCTCACTCTCGGCCAATCAAATGCTTTACCGTTAAACGTCACCAGGTTCTTCAGTGAGTGACTGTCACTCAGAAAAGCGTTAAAAAATGCCGCCTCATGCCCAGGGCCCGGAAGAAAATATTGTTTCATTTCCACACCGCCCGAAGTCACATGTGCCAAGCCGATCAGAAAAATCATCTGCCCGGTACCGGACGCCAGCCCGGTAGTCTCCGTATCAAAAAAGAGCAGTTCATCTGCGTCCAGTCCGTATGCGGAAAGCGGATGAACCTGCGATCCCTTCTGCCAGTCTGAAACAGTCTCAAAAAGATCGCCAGCCGAATAGGGGCCGATCCGCGTTTCCAGTTCCAGTTTCTCGGTATGAACAAAAACAGACTCATTGTCAAAATGACGTATCTCTGCACTCATGTCTCGTGCGGCCTGCCGAATTTCACGTTCATAAACATCCGAATCCATGCGCTCGGATTTCTCTTGGCGATTTTGATTTTCTGTCTCCTGCGCCTGATGGAGCTGTTTTTTGTAGAGCTGAAGTTTTTGCTTTAACGACACATTCATCTTTCCCTTAACAGATGCAGCAATGCCTGTTTGGCCGCTTTCCCTTCATTTACGAACCCGATGCAGGAAGGGCAGCCTGATTCACATCCGCATCCCTCGGCCATCTCTTTCGCCCTTTCAAGCAGCTCAGGCATTGCTTCATAGAGTTTTTTACTGAGGCCGATTCCTCCCGGATACTTGTCATAAACAAACACGGTCGGCAGCTCATTGTGCGGCGCCTTGATTTTCGGCACAACGGAAAGATCAGCCTGGTCGCACATGACATAGAGCGGAGCGGCGTGACGAAGCAGATGACTCAGTCCGACGAGTGCTCCCTGGAAAACGTCCTTTCCGAAACGATCGAGCCAGTCCGTGGAAAAACTGATCCACGCGGCGTTGGTATGCATTTCCAATTCGGGCAGGTGGATTCGCCCCCATCCGATATTTTCAAGTGTTTCAAACCGTATTTTCTTGAAAACGGTCGGCAGGGCGCGCACGGAAACGTCACCGTAGCCCTTCTCTGAATGAGCTAAAGGAAGGAGTCCGTGATCATCCGTTTCCAGAACATCGAGCTGAACGGCGAGATCCGAATCCGTGTAATAATTGACATTCACACGCCGGATATACGCCTTCCGTTCTTTCAGGTCCAGCTCGTCCACATGATATTGCCTACCCTGATGGATATAAATCGCATCCTCATAGAGCATGGTCATAGCTCCGAACCGGTCCATCTCTCCAATCACTTTGACATGACCCCTGTCCGTGATATCGACAATAGCAAAAGAATCCTGGACAGCCGAACGGAGACTAATCTCATTAGCCGGAAACGCGTCATTCATCCAATACCATTTGCCGGCCTGATAATGGAGAACGTCTTCATCCGATAAAAATTCGCACAGCTCATCTGCTTGCTGACCGCCGAAAGTGTCACCCTTTTTAAAGGGCAGTTCATAGGCGGAACATTTGACATGATCGATAAGAATCATCAGATTATCGGGATTAATCCGCACCTCCTCCGGTTTTCTGGAGAAGAAATAGTCCGGATTGCCGGCCATGTACTGATCAAGAGGATTGGAGGATGCCACCATGATAATCACCGCATCCTCCTTACGTCTTCCTGCGCGGCCGGCCTGCTGCCAGACACTGGCCATATTGCCTGGATAGCCGGTCATGATACAGACCTGCAGCTGGCCGATGTCGACGCCGAGCTCCAGAGCATTCGTGCTGACCACGCCCATAATCTCGCCGTTTCTCAGACCTTTTTCAATTCTTCTTCTTTCAAGCGGAAGGTACCCGCCCCGATAAGCGCAGATTTTCGCCCGTTCCTCGCGTCCGCTGTTGATCTCCTGAAGGTGGCTAACAAGAAGCTCCACTTTCAGACGGCTTCTTGCGAAAACAATGGTCTGTATGCCATTCTTTAAAAACCGGGCCGCAAGATTCTTTACAGCAAGCATTTCATCTTCGCGAACATTCAATTGTTTATTGACAACAGGCGGATTGTAAAACAAAAAGTGTTTTCGCACACTCGGCGCGCCGTTGCGATCGATCAGAAACATTTTCCGTCCGGTAAGTGCCTCCGCATGTGCCCTTGGGTTGGCAATCGTCGCCGACGTACAGATGAACTGAGGATGACTGCCATAATAGCTGCAGATCCGCTCCAGACGCCGGATCACGTTAGCCACATGGCTTCCGAAAACCCCCCGGTACGTATGCAGTTCATCAATGACGATATATTTTAGATTTTCAAACAGTGAGACCCATTTTGTATGGTGAGGCAGGATGGACGAATGGAGCATGTCCGGATTGGTCATCACGATCTGTCCGGCCCGACGGATCTTCTGCCTGATGTCCCCCGCCGTGTCGCCATCGTATGTATAACTTTTCAGAGGGACCCCGATCTCGTTGATCAGTTCCTCCATCTCATTTTTCTGATCCTGGGCGAGTGCTTTAGTCGGAAAAAGATAAAGTGCCCGAGAAGAGGGATCGGAAAGAACAGTTTGCAGCACCGGAAGATTGTAGCAAAGTGTCTTCCCGGACGCCGTCGGTGTGACAAGAACGAGATTTTTTCCCTCCAGTACGGTCTGAAAAGCCTCCGCCTGATGTACATAAAGCGATTCTATGCCGCGCTCGACTAAGGCCCTTCTCAGCCGCCAGTCCAGTTTTTCAGGAAAGGAGACCGAGGCTGCCTCTCTTCCGGGAATGGTGTGCCAATGAACAATATTCGGATCCTTTTTCAGCATAGCCAGCAGATCCGCCATCGACTGACGTACTTTCATCCTGAGACACCTTCCTTTTCCTTATTTCACAAGGTTCCATTTGGATTACCAGAACGACTTTTGCCTTAAATTATAGCATAACGAATGAGTGTTCGCTATATAAAGCGGATGATTTATTTTACTATAAAAAGAGAGAGCCGGCCATGCATGTTAATATCATAAAGGGGTGTTCGGCATATGAAAACTTTAAATCAAATCATCGCAGGCGATAAGCGGATCGCCGTTCTGACAGGCGCAGGTGTCAGCGTTCCCTCCGGAATTCCCCCTTTCCGGGGAATAAACGGACTCTATCGGCATGCTGATGTTGAGCGCTATCTTTCAATTGACTATTTCGAGAGCCGGCCGGAAGCCTTCTGGGCGTTCTACTGGTCGTTGTTTGACGCCGATCTCCTGCTTGGCGCGAGGCCCAATCCGGTACATCGCTGGCTGAGCAGCCTTGAGCGGAATAAAGAGGTTACTGTGATCACGCAAAACATTGACGGCTTGCATTCGAAAGCCGGTAACCGGCATGTGATCGAGGTACACGGCGCTTTCGACCGCACCGTATGTCCGACATGCGGTTCCGTCTACCCGACCGATTCAATACGGCACAAAAAGGTTCCGCATTGCACGGCCAAAGATTTAAAAGGCGGCATTTGCGGAACCATTCTGAAACCCGATATTGTACTGTTCGGTGAAGCTGTCCGTGATTTTGATCGGGCCGAAAATGCCGTCCGGACTGCCGACAGGCTGCTAATTCTCGGCACATCGCTGACCGTGGCGCCTGCCAGCCTGCTTCCTGTTTACGCGGCTATGAACGGCGTTCCGGTTTTGCTTGTCAACGACCGGCCCGCCGAACAAACGGAAAGCATCGACCACTTTATCAAAGCGGATTTTAATCATTTTGATCCTGATTCTCTTCAGCCGAGTGACAAAAGAAATTTTTAATTTCAGGCTTAATCAAAATATAATGATCACTTTTTACAAGGCTTTCTCGGCTTTAAGCCAATCCATAAACTCATGCACTTTTGTCCAATAATAATCAGGTTTTGCCGGGAAAGAATTGGACTGTGAAACGGGCAGCCACTGAACGGCTGCAGTTTGAATTCCGGCGGCTTTTCCCGCCAGAATGTCGTTGTTGCTGTCCCCTATATAGATGGATGACTCCGGCGCAGCGCCGAACTTTTTCAAGGTTTTTATTATGCCTTCCGGATCCGGTTTCGGGCGGCTGACATCGTCACCTGTGATCACACTTTCGAAGAGGCCTTCAAAGCCGAGTGCTTTTTCAGACAACAAGTAGGCGCGGCGGCTTTTTCCCGTAATCACGCCGATCTTCACATCGTATTCTTTCAATTCCCGCAGCAGTTTCAAAATATCCGCGTTGTCTTCAACATAATCGTGATGCCGATTTTCATAGAACTGATAATAAAAGTCGATGGCCTCCTGAATGTTTTCCCTGTGCCGGAAGTTCTTGGCGATCATGCCGTCTTCGGTCGGACCGAACATCATAACGATGCCTTCCTTATCAAACAACCGGCCGTCGAATTTCTGAAAGGCTTCTTGCATACCGTAAATCGTCAAAGGAAGCGTATTCGCAAGTGTCCCGTCAAAATCAAAAAGTACGGTTCTGAATTTCATTTTATCTCCTCCCCATATCTGATCTCTTTACTTCTCTCTATAGTAATATCATAATGTCTTAGTGTTCATTGTAAAGACAAGGTGAAGCCTCTATGAAGGATCCCCCGCATTCAACTGCCCGAGCAACTGTTTCAGATGAATCACCGGCAGATGGCAGACAAAACCTTCGCATAGGAAATAAGTCGTCCGGCCGCCGATCGGTGAGTAGATCGTTAAACCTTCATTCATTGTTTTCATATTTTCCTGATCACCGGCAAAAAGAATCACTTCCGGAAGAAACAGTGATCGAAGCGTCCGTACCGCCTCTTCAAAGTTATCCCCTGTCAGGCCTTCCAAAACAATCAGTTCTTTCGGAACGGAAGCGTGGAAAAGCAAGGCCGTCAGCATAAACGTGTAGCCGGACGGATAAGCCGAAACTTCTTCCGCAAAAGCGGAAAGTACATTTTCTGCATCTTCCGCATAGTGGCTGTCTCCTGTTCTCTCCGAGAGACGGAGCAGCAGATAGGCAGCCGTGCTGTTTCCTGAGGGGATCGCACCATCATAGGCTTCCTTTGGCCGTATGATCAGTTTTTTCTGCTCATTGCTGTAAAAACTGAACGCCCCGTCCTGTTTATCCCTGAACTGTGCGATCATTTCATCAGCGTAACGTTTCATTTTTTCCAGGTAAGCGGGATTGAACGTTGCTTCATAGAGGGCCTCACAGGCGAGCGACAGAAAAGCATAGTCATCCAGATAAGCGGAGTACTTCGCTTCACCATCGCGAAAACGCGCCATTAATTTTCCATCCCGGATCAAATAGGTTTCAATAAACGTAAAAGCAGATTCCGCCAAGTTTACATAATTTTTTTTAT
Source organism: Sporolactobacillus putidus (assembly GCF_014647035.1). GTDB lineage: Bacteria > Bacillota > Bacilli > Bacillales > Sporolactobacillaceae > Sporolactobacillus > Sporolactobacillus putidus. Next base: position 283,670 of record NZ_BMOK01000003.1, read on the forward strand.
GTATCGCTGCACCTGCTTTTGCCAGCGCAATGATCATGAGCGCGTTCCAAGAAGTCAGAATCTTATCGTCTTTGTGAGGATGTATACGGTCGTCTCGTGCTTTAAGTAACTTCTTCCTCCCCTGATCTAAAGCTGTCGTGAGCTCCTGTTCATTGACGGAGAATTTCTTAGCCAGGTCGGCCGGATCAGTCCCAATCAAGTTCGGTATACTCTTCCCTTCAAAATTTCCATCGGGAGTCACATGGTAGGCGGCACAGAAAAGCTCCGCCTGCTTTTCTCCAAGAACTTTACGCACTTCATCCTGAGACCAAACATAGTACTTGCCTTCGACCCCTTCTGAATCCGCGTCCTCCGCAGAGTAGAACCCGCCCTCGGGATCACGCAGTTCCCGTTCACAGTAAGTGAAAATATCATCAACGGTTTTTTTATAAGATGAATTTCCGGTGACCTGAAAAGCTTCCGTATAGGCCATCGCTAAGAGCGCCTGATCATAGAGCATTTTCTCAAAATGCGGAACAAGCCACTTTTCATCTGTTGAATAGCGGGCAAATCCGCCGCCGATATGGTCATGGATGCCGCCCGCCCTTATCGCATCAAGCGTCTTTCTGACTATTTCGGTTGCCTGCCCATTTTTTCTCGACCGGGCATAGCGGAGTAAAAACATCAGCTGATGCGGCGCCGGGAACTTAGGCGCGTGACCAAAACCGCCATGCTGCGGATCAAAGTTTTGTAAAAGCTGCGAGAAAGCCGTGTCCGCAATATCTTTGGCAAGGGGCAAACGCCTCCTCGTTTTCTCGGAAAGTGTTTCGACAATCTGATTCCCTAAACGTTCAATTTTATCGGGGTTCTCGTCATACTGCTGTTTTAGTGAAATGAGGACATCTTTAAATCCCGGGCGCCCATAGATGCTTTGTCTCGGGAAATAGGTTCCTGCATAGAAGGGTTTCTGATCCGGTGTCAGAAACACGTTCAAAGGCCATCCGCCTTGTCCGGTGAGTGCCTGACATACTTTCATGTACACCGCGTCAATATCCGGACGTTCCTCGCGGTCCACCTTGATGGATACATAATACTTATTTAATATCCTTGCTGTCTCCTCATCTTCAAATGACTCGTGCGCCATGACATGGCACCAGTGACATGTAGCTTTACGATACCAACTCAGGAATACCCAATAGATACGAAAACAGGTTTATTTTCGCGTTTCGCTTTGTCAAATGCATCTTCTCCCCATGGATACCAGTCAACCGGGTTATATGCATGTTGAAGCAGATATGGGGATTTTTCAGCGATTAATCGATTGGGTTTCTTATTGGTCGGCATAGAACCACCTTCTTTCTTTTCGGGATTTCTTTTTTATCTTACCCTAAAGAATACAGGAAACACTAATCTTTTGCGGTCCTTAAAAAAAAAAATAAAAACCGTACGTTTGAATAAATCATCGATCGGTTCTTAAGGAAGACTTTATTTTATGACTGCGAACTTTTTCTCTTTGTAAAACCTCTCTTTTCTGAATGGAAAGGATCATCACTCACTGAGAAATGATTAAAGGATTGAAAGGAAGGTGGAATAGTTTATCATCCTTATTACAACTCTTCTCTTTTAGGGCAAAAATGAAATGTATCATCTAATTTCAATACCGCTTTTTGAAATGACGATGTCCCACATTTTACTGTTTAATTCGTAATAACTCGCATCAGGATACAATTTTCTCAGATACTTTCCCATAACAATGCTGTCAATCAAATAATTATTAAGCCCTTGATCCCATTGCTGAGGATGAATTTCATGATATCCAATTGGATTTAATAGTCGTTTCGTGGTTTTATTTATTGAAGCCGGAACACAGACCATCCACCAGTCCCAGGCGGGCTGTCCCATACAGAGTCCGTCATCTGGATAAATTGAAATTAAGTTTTTATCAAAAAAGAAATAATCAACGCCATTGCTGAGCGTGCCATGGGAATCACTAATATGGTTGACATCAATTCGATGTCCATAAACAAGACTGTCTAATGCTTCTTCGTAAATACCGTTAACGAAATCCTGCTTTACATCTTTAAATTGGATATCAGAATTGATGATTCCGACAACATCATAATCCGTGCTATCCAGGTAACGCATAAAATCATAGATGTAAATATAGGGTTTTCCGTATTTTTCTTTAGCACTTCTTTCTACAACATGGAACTCGATATCAGGGAAATACGATTGAAGATTGTCTGCTTCTTCTTTGGTATTCAAAGAAACGACGTCAAAACCCGCATATAACCATGATTGTATGGCCCTTTTTTGTGTCTCTATCCGATCAGGTCCAATAGAAGTGGCAACTAAAATGGGTTTAAGGTTTTCTCGATTTGAAATGACAGGAATTTCTGTTTCTTTATTCTGCGTTTCAAGTCCCGCATTTGAATCATCTTCGAGAGCATATTCCGCATCTTCCATCTTATATTCAATCCCGCTTTTTGAAATAACGATGTCCCACATTTTACTATTTAGTTCATCTTTTGTTGCATCGGGATACAATTTTTGAAGATAATTTTTGAAAACGATACTTTCGATGAGATACTGGTTAAGCGATTCATACCACTCCTTGGGGTGGATTTGATGCAGGGCGATTTTGCTTAACACCCGCTTCGTAGGTATATTTTTTGAAGCCGCAACACAGACCATCCACCAGTCCCAAGCGGGCTGTCCTATACAAAGTCCATCATCCGGATAAATAGAAATGACGTTTTTATCAAAAAAGAAATAATCAACTCCATTTCTAAGGGTGCCGTAGGAATCATTAAGATTCTTTACATCAAGCCGATGTCCGTAAACAAGACTGTCCGCTGCTTCTTGGCAAATAAAATCCAGAAAATCATCCTGAACACCTTTAAAGTGGATATCGGAATTGACAATGCCAACAATGTTATAATCCGTGCTGTCCAGATAGCGCATAAAATCATAAATATAAACATAGGGTTTCCCGTATCTTTCTTTAGCGCTTCTTTCAACGATATGGAACTGCATATTAGGGAAATGGTGTTGAAGCCGATCAGCTTCTTCTTTAGTATTTAAGGAAACGACTTTAAAACCTAGTTTCAACCATGTGTCAATTGCTGTGATCTGTGTTTCAATTCTGCTGGGTGTAACAGAGGTTGCGATCAATATACTTTTTGTACTTTCCGTGTTCTTTGATCCTTCACTATCTTTTAATTCATTATTCTCTTGATCGATTCGTTCGGTTTTGCTTTCTGTAATTTTTTCCACTCTATCCTGAAGGGCTCTAAAGCTGAAATTTTCATGTTTTTGAAAGATACTCAATTGATCCGACTGCATAAAACACCTCTCCCTATAAATTTTCTTCCAAAAACAAAATATGCCGTCTTCTAAAAGTCTTCTATTCTTTAATCATCGAATGCCATTTATTGACGAAATCCATTCTAAAAGAATCATGGTTATCTTACCTGAGCGGCCCGGTTTATAAATATTTTTCATATCCATTTTTCTTTAGCATTCTAACAAGAGCTTTCACGTCCTGTGCCCTTGTTTTCGGACACACAATAACCATACCATCGATTTCCATGATGATCATGTCACTAAGTCCTATCGTAGTTATTAGACTATCAAGACTGTAGATCGTGGAATTCTCAGTATCTATGCCCAAATGTTTTCCAAAGATAGAATTATTATGATCGTCTGTGGCGAGTAAGATGGAAACAGCGTCCAGGCTTCCTATGTCGTACCAATCGAAATCGCCTTTTATCGCAAGCAAGTTATGACTTTTTTCAAGGAATGCATAGTCAAAGGATATATCTTCCAGACTGCTGTAGGCGGTTTCAATACTGGAGAGAAAATCAGAAGTCCCTTTATAAGTTAAGGCCTCAGATAATCTTGCATAATGTTCGGGCATGAGATGCCGGATCCCAACTGCTAATACGTGTAATTGCCCAGCAACCATACCGCTATTCCATAAATATTTATCCGCTTTGACATAGTCTTCTGCAGTTTCTCTATTCGGTTTCTCCTTAAATTGAACGACTTTTGATATCCCTTTTTGATCCTCGGAATCTATTTGAATATATCCGAACCCTGTGGACGGATAAGTCGGTTTAACACCGATGATCATTATTTTTCCACTGCTTTCAGCCGCCTGATAAGCCTGTCTAACGGTATTTTGATAATCAGTCTTATTCTTGACATAACTATCTGCCGGAATAAAACAGACCACTCCGCGGCCAAACATTTTTTCTAAATATAAGGTTGCGTAGGCGATGGACGCTGCCGTATTTTTTTTTAGGGGATCCGAGATTATATTTGAAATAGGAATTAAATCCTTAACGGCTTCTTTTGTCATATCAAGATAAACTTTGCTTGTAATGACAAAGCAATTTTCTGCTGGAATCACTTCACATATACGTTCAATGGTTTGAACGAGAAATGACTTGTTGCCATCAACACTAATAAACTGCTTAGGTTTACTTTCCCTGGAGAGAGGCCACAGCCTTGTCCCAGAACCTCCTGCCAGAATGACAGCGTATTTTTCCATATCATGCACTCCTGTTGGTTTAATGTAGATTGCTCAGAATTTAAGAATTCAAACAGACTATGATTTCTGACTTTGAATGTAAGAATCATAAGTCATTTTGAGTCCTTCTTCTAAGCCGATCTTTGGTTTCCACCCTAATTTTTCTATTTTGGAATTATCTAATAATTTTCTGGGTGTTCCATCCGGCATACTCGAATCAAACATGATGCCGCCTTTGTAACCAACTATTCTCTTAATAAGCGATGCAAGATCTTGAATGCTTATTTCTTGACCTGTGCCAATATTAATGTGTTCACTGCCATCATAATTTTCCATCAGATAGACGCATGCGTCTGCCAAATCCTCTGCAAATAAAAACTCTCTTAGAGGGGTTCCCGTACCCCACAATTCCACAGTCGGTTTATTTAATCTTTTAGCAACTTCCATTTTCGATATTAGGGCAGGAATCACATGAGAATCATCAAGATTGAATTTGTCATTTGGGCCGTAAAGGTTTGTAGGCATCGCACTGATAAAATTCATGCCATACTGTTCTCTATAATATCTGCACATTTTGAGTCCTGATATTTTTGCCAGAGCGTAGGCTTCATTTGTCGCCTCGAGCGGTCCTGTCAATAAATATTCTTCTTTAATCGGCTGAGGACACAGCTTGGGATAAATACAAGAGCTGCCTAAAAACAGAAGCTTCTTGACTTTATAGTTAAATGCGCTTTTTATCACATTACACTCTATGAGCAGATTATCCATGGCAAAGTCCGGTTTGCTCCTATTCCCCCAACTTTGGCTGCTGCCAAAAATACATAGTCAATTTTCTCTTCTGCAAAAAAATTTTCAACTGCTGCCTGATTCGTTAGATCAAGCTCTTCATGGGTTCTTCCGATTATAGTCTTATAACCCTTTCTGTTAAGACTTCTTACCAGAGCGGAACCGACAAGTCCTTGATGTCCTGCCACAAATATTCGGCCGTTTTTTTCCATCGCAGTCAACACCTTTTGCTATTCATAATTTGTTGAATAACCATTTTGATCGCTTTTAACCATCATTTCGACGAGTTGTTCAAAGGAAACTTTTTCCCCCCAGCCAAGTTTGTTCTTCGCTTTAGAAGGATCCCCTAAGAGTAAATAAACCTCACTTGGTCTGAAGTACTTGCTGTTGACCGATATCAATTCTTTGCCGGTGTCCGCATCGATACCTTTCTCATCTAAACCTTCACCTGTCCAAATCAATTTAATGCCGGCAAATCTAAAGGCAAGTTCGCAAAATTCCCTCACAGTATGTGTCTCTCCCGTAGCAATCACATAGTCGTCAGGCCGATCCTGCTGAAGCATTAACCACATCGCTTCCACATAATCACCGGCAAACCCCCAGTCCCTTTTTGCATTTAAATTTCCTAAAACGAGCTTTTCCTGTTTTCCGTTCAATATATTGGCGATCCCTGTTGTAATTTTTCTGGTCACGAAGGTTTTGCCTCGTCTTGGCGATTCGTGATTAAAAAGGATTCCGTTGCAGGCGAACAAACCATACGCTTCCCTATAGTTCACCGTTATCCAGTAGGCATAGAGCTTCGCTGCTGCATAGGGGCTTCTCGGATAAAAGGGGGTGTTTTCGTTCTGAGGGATCTCTCTAACCATGCCATATAATTCACTCGATGAAGCTTGATAAAATCTAATATTTGGATTTATTTCTTTAATGCATTCCAGTATACGCAAAGTACCTAATGCATTAACGTCCGATGTGAATTCCGGAATATCAAATGAAACCCTTACATGGCTCTGGGCTCCCAGATTATAAAATTCAGCTGGTTGAATCGTGTAAATTAATTTACTTAAACTATTTGAATCACTTAAATCTCCATAGTGGAGAAATAATCTTTGTTGATCGTTGGATTGGTTTTTCAATAAGTGATCGATTCTTTCAGTGTTCGGGGAACTGCTTCGTCGAACAATGCCATGAACTTCATAGCCCTTCCTGAGAAGAAGCTCGGCTAAATAGGATCCGTCCTGCCCAGTAATACCGGTAATTATGGCTTTTTTCATTAGTTCAACACCTCATATCTCAATTACTTTATACGTTATTAATTTTTAGGCATTTTTGATTGTACTAGCACCTATTTATCGAAAAGTTGACGGATTGCCTGGCTAAAAGCAACACTTCCTCACGAAATGCTTCAATGGAATTTTCCGATAATCTATTTTTCCAGTCTATTTGTGAATCAAAGATAAGGCTGATTCTGGCAAATCAATTCTTCAGATAGAATCTCTGAATAGTCCGCTGAGACGCAGCGCTTTTTCGCAGCTGACATAAGCTGCCCGATTAGAGCCGGTTTCGATGGGTTTGACGAGAGAAAGCCTAAAGGGGAAAACATATAAGTTGGCTGAAGACCGGGATGTGGGGCATTCTACCTGAGCATAAATAATAGAATGATTGGGACAAAACAAATGAGCGTGTTCGTTTTCTTGTTTGAACATTTTAGGAAGTAGAGGTATGAAATCGAAGAAAAATTACTTTTTGAACATTATGTGATTGAGTGTCATTAATTCAAGCTGTTTTTGATTAATCTTAAATCCAATCCCCGCACCGTTCGGAACATGGATAAAACCATTTTCGACATTAATTTCAGGTTCGATTATATCGTGCGGCCAGTAACGCGAGGAAGCGAACAAGTCTCCAGGAAGTGTGAAGCCTTTAAGCGCCGAAAGTGCAATATTGTGAGCTTTGGCCACACCGAATTCAATCATTCCTCCGCACCAAAGAGGGACTTGTTCCTTCAGGCAGAGACTGTGGATTTTAATGGCCTCGGTCCAGCCGCCCACTCGGGCCATTTTCAAATTAACGACCTTGCAACTTCTGAGTTTTAAAGCTGAACGTGCGTCATTAATCGAGCATATACTTTCATCCAGGCAGATCGGTGTTTTGATTTGATTCTGTAAAATCGCATGCTCCGCCAGGTCGTTGTATGAAAACGGTTGCTCAATCATTTGCAGCTTAAATGCGTCTAACTCTTTCAAATGTTCCAAATCCTGCAAAGAATAGGCTGAATTGGCGTCAGCCATCAATGATATATCTGGGAATCGGCTTCTGATCAAAGAGATCAATGCTACGTCTGTCGCACGGGAAATCTTTATTTTGTAACGCTGATAACCAGATGCTGAATAATGTTCAATCTGCCGCACTGCCTCTTCGCTATTTCTCGCAGCGATCACGGCACCTGCGGCAACTTTTTTTCTCACCGCGCCAAATAACCGGCCGATATACACATTTTTTTCCTTTGCGTACAAATCCCATATAGCCTGACTTAAGCCTGATTTGGCCATGTTGTTCCTTCGGATTCCGGACCATCGTGAATCCAGCTCTTGAGGCTCGGAAAATTCCTTTTGAAGAGTAATGGGAATTAAATAGTCGCGAAGCATAAGCCAGCACGTGGCGATTGTTTCCTCCGTATACCAGGGACTTGAAAAGGGATCGGCTTCTCCGTAGCCGATTCTTCCCTCTCGATCTTTTACTTCAATAATAATGGCTTCCCGCTTTGTAACTGTTTCAAGATGAGTGATGAAAGGCGTTTTCAGCGGTGATGAAATTAATCGAAGTGTAATCGAATCAATCTTCATGTCATCACCCCAATTAAGTTGAATAAAAATATATCGGCACAGCAAAAGGCCTATTTTGCTTCGGCGTGCGCCATCAGAAACTTTATGACTATCTGAGAAAAAACTAAATTATTTTCAAGATGGACCGCATGACCAACCGAGTGAATAACCTGCCAGTCCGCTTTTTTAAAATGTTTTCGCATCCGATCAGCAATTCTGCAAAATTTCTCATCAAGCTGACCTGTAATCAGAAAAACCGGAAAAGAAAACGACTCGAGATCGTTCCAAAACGACGGCTGGGAACCGGTGCCCATGCCAAGCAGGCTGCCTGCCAGTCCGTTTTCGCTGCCCGCAAGGCGTTCGTTCCTCAGTGTGTCTCGTTTATTTTGCGGCATCTTCTTTTGAGATTCAAAGAGAGGAATATTCTCCCAATAATCAACAAACCGTTGAAGGCCCGAGTTCCTGATCCGTTCTGCAAGCTTCCGGTCATGATTCCTGCGCGCCCTTCTGCTTTCTTCATCCGAAAGTCCAGGGGAAGTACTTTCAAGTATCAGGCTCTGAACACGGTTAGGGTGTGTACAGGCAAAACCGAGTGCGAGTCGGCCGCCCATCGAATAGCCCAAAATATGTACTTTCTCAAGCTTCAGCGTATCCATCAAGGCTGCCAGGTCATTCAGCGCTTCACCCATTGCGTATCGCCGCGGATCTGCCGGACACGCCGTCCGGCCGTGTCCGATTAAATCGACCTTTATCAGCTGGAAATATTCACCTAGTGTTTTATCAAGAAACTGCCACGTTCCGAGACTGCCCGTAAATCCATGAAGAAGCAGCACCGGTTCGCCTTTGCCAAGCACTTCAATATGGTAGGTGATTCCGCGAATCGTTAAAATCATTGTCTGTCCCTGCCCAAAACCTCGGATATCTGTTCGTTAACAAGAAGTCTCAATTGACGACGCTTCCGGACATTTTCCTCACGGTTTGTCCTAATTTCAATGATTTTCAGTCCCGGTTTTGAAAATGAATGAGTGAAAGCTGACGCAAATTCGCTCCAACTCCCGACATTTTTATAATCGGCTCCATAGAGCCTTGCCGTATTTGAAAAATCCAGTCCGTGCGGTGTGCCAAACAGCGTCTCAAAGTTTTCTTTTTCCGAAGCCTGCGGGAGGAAGGAAAAGATTCCGCCTCCGTCATTATTAATCAGAACGATTGTCAGATTAGCCTGATACTGTTTCGCCGCCAGGAGGCCGTTCATATCATGGAAAAAGCTCAGATCACCGATCACAAGCACGGTGTGCTTGCTGACAAGACTGACGCCGACAGCTGTCGAAACCACCCCGTCGATTCCATTTGCCCCCCGATTGGCATAGACTGCTATATCCCGGCTGCCGGTAAAGAGAAACGTATCCAGTTCCCTGATCGGCATGCTGTTTCCGACAAACAGGCAGGAGTGATCAGGCATTAAATCACTGGTCAGAACCACTGCTTTCTCCTCGCTAAGGACTTGTTCATCACGGATACTGAGCAGCGCAGTTTTGGCGGCTTCATTGATTTTTCTCCAAAGCGCCAGCCAGTCCCGGTGCTTATTCTCCGGAAGAAGATCAATCAGATCATAGCAAAACCGTTCTTCATCACAATAAACCATTTCCGTTGCCGCTGCCGAAGGATCGCGCCAGCCCTGGCCGCCGTCAACCACAAGGTGAGGCGATTTTTGCTGTTTCAGCCAAAGCATCAGTGCTTTGGAAACGGGCATCGGGCCGAAGCGGATGACCAAATCCGGCTGAAGAAGCAAAGCCGTCTGTTCATCCCGTAAAAAAGAATCGTAGCACTCGATAATATTTGAGAATGTGTACGATCCGCGCCGGAGCTGAGAAAGAGGATCGGCGAGTACCGGAAAACCAAGGCGCTCTGCAAAAGTTGTTATGGCTTCTTTCATTCCTGAGAATTCCAGCTGCCCGCAGACGATGATACCTTTTTGCGCTCTTCGAATCGTTTCAGCAATCGAATGATTCGCTGAAGAAGACAGGGCCAGCGTCCCGCTTGTTATGGAAACGGCCTTTTTTTCCTGCGCACGGTAGTTGACGGCCTCCTTCATATCAGGCAGAAGGGGCTCTCTTAACGGGAAATTAAGATGTACCGGACCAAAAGGACGGGTAGTAGCTGCGAAGACGGCCCGGGCACAGACAGTCCGGGTGTACCGGAGCATGAAGGTGTTGTTTTCCGGAATCTCCATTTCGATGAAACGCTTGACATGGCTGCCATACAGTTCCGACTGGCCGATCGTCTGCGGCGCACCGACACTCTGGAGCTCGCGTGGCCGATCCGCCGTCAGCACGAGAAGCGGAATCCGGGCACAGAACGCTTCAACGACAGCCGGGTAATAGTTTGCCGTCGCCGTGCCTGATGTACAAAGCAGAGCGACCGGTTTTTTCTTTGCTTTGGCAAGACCAAGCGCCAAGAAGCCCGCGGAACGCTCGTCGATGTCGAGATAAATTCGCATTTCCGGATTTTCCGCAAAAAGCAATGCGAGCGGTGTGGATCTTGAGCCGGGACTCACAACGACATCGCGGACCCCATTAATAACAAGTTCATCAACAAAAGACGATAAATAGGCGGTAAGCGATTCAATATGATTCATAACTTCACCCCGAAAGCGCTCAGCATTGGGCGGAACTTGACCGCTGTTTCTTCATATTCTTTCTCCGGTATAGAGTCCTGAAGCACGCCGCATCCGGCAAAAAGTGTCGCCTTTTTTCCATGGATGAGCGCCGAGCGAATCCCAACCGCGAATTCGCCGTTTCCGAACGCGTCCGCCCAGCCGATCGGAGAGGCATACAGCCCCCGTTCAAGTTTCTCATTTTCGCGTATCCAGATCACGGCTTTGTCTGTCGGAACCCCTCCGAGAGCCGGTGTGGGATGAAGCCTGTCGATCACATCGAAAACAGAAACGTCCGGATCACAGGTTCCTTGTACAGGGGTATACAAATGCTGAATATGTTTGTTCTTCATCACTATCGGTTCATCGGGCACGCTTAGACTTTTGCAAAGCCTTTCGAGCGCCTCCTTAATCGCTGATACAACGTACTGATGTTCAAGCCGGTTTTTAGGATCCTTTAATAATTCGTCCCCCAGCAGTTTATCGCTTGCCTCGTCTTTTCCCCGGATAATCGATCCGGCAAGACATGTTGAAAACAACTCGTTGCCTCTTTTCCGGACAAGACGTTCAGGAGTCGCTCCAAGGAAGCAGTCACCGGATGATTCCAGACTGAAAATGAAATTCCCTTTCTGCTGCTCACGCAGCCTTCCCATGACGGACTCAGAATTGATCGGATCATCAAAAACCAATTCCAATGCTCTCGCTAAAACAATTTTGTCGAGATCAGACGCAGTCATCCTATAAACAGCCCTCTGAACTGTTCTCTTCCATTCATCCGGCTCTTTTTCTTTCTTTTCTATCAATCGTTCTCTTGAAATCGGGATCGTGCCGAGTTTTCCGGGAATATTTTTTTTCATTTCCTGCAGCCGATCCATCAGTTTCTCAGGATCATCGCCGGCTGAACAGGCTAAATTTATCGTCAGATAAGTCTGTCCGTGAAAATCAGTCAACGATAAAGCTGGAATATAAAACAAGCCGGCCCCAAAGCGGTGCCAAAGTCCTGAAGGTTTTGTTTTCGGATCAAAGGAGAAACCGCCAAGGAGAAGCGGTCCGGTGCCTTCCCCGCCGGAAACTCCGGACAGGACAGCCGTATCCAGAATTTCCCGCCATCTGTTCCTGACGTTTTTTACGCGTGAACCTTCTTTATCTGCATCTATCTTAACCGCTTGTCCCAATCCGGCAATGATCTGATTCCCTGTCTCGTTCTGCCAAAAGAACCGCGCTCCGGAAAATTGGGCCTGACCCCTGTAATAGAACGACAGCGGATCGGTCCGGCCGACTCTTTCCGTCAGACTGAATAAGATATTCCGTCTCAGTTTATTGGCCTTCTGAACGGCAGCCAGCAGCTCGTCATACTCTTCTGTTTCATAAGAGACAGTCAAAACAATCACCCTAAGCCTCGTTATATTGTGAACAAATGATGTCTTCACTATAAGATACTGCTTCAGCCGGAGTACTGTCAATCAAAGGAATTACCTGCTGTCGCAGCACATCATAATTTAACTGATGTAGACTGGTTTATCAAACTCATTATAAATTCGATAAATACATCTAATCAAACATCAGTTAGACTATTTTGTCGAATAAATTTATACTAATAGCAGCGCCCTTATTAATATAATTAAAAAGTTGAAAAACACATGCGAACAAATGTTTTTAATGGTAAAATGGAGGTAGCAGATGAAACGATATATTTCAGTCTTTATTATGGATGTCAGCAGCTCTTCTTCTAAGGACAATTGGAACCAGATTACCGATTATCTGCAGGAATGGGAGCACGTTATAAATAGTTGGTGCGACCATATTATTACGGCCAGGGTGTCGCACCGCCGCGGCGACGAAATCCTGTTTGTCGGCGATCACTGCTTTTCCGCTTACACGATTGCCCATTACATAAGCCTGTTCTGGAAGTTTGCGGAACAGAGGCCTTATTTCGGACTGTCGTATGGTGCCGTGTCAGAAAACATCGACCGGCTTGATATCGAGGTCTGGAATCATCCGCTGATTAAACAGGCAAGGGCCCAGAATGAAAAAATTAAACGGGATAGGGACCGAAAAATAACGATGCGTTTTGCCGGTGAATCCGATTTACACTTCTTGGCTTCAACCGCGGACGTCCTGAATCCGTTTATCGAAAATCAGCTCGTTCTGCAGCAAAGTCAATCGGAAAATCAAAGACTGGTTTATGCTCTCTATTCGATTTTTAATGAACAAAAAATAATTGCCAGACTCCTGAACAAGACGCCATCCACGATATCTTCGCATTTTACCAGAGGACGAAGCGAACTCCTGCAGAAAAATTTTCTTCAGGTTCAGAAACTGCTTGGTCTTGAAGAAGGAGCCGGGGTACAGGATTATAATCGAATCCCGCTGCTGATTCACGACCTGAATGATGCCATCCGCGTGCAATTGAAAAAATCGATGCCTTTGCTTCCTCTCTTTAATAATAAAGAACAGATTAAGAAGGGAAAATGAAATGATTCTTCTGGCCTGATTCTGGCCCATTTAGCGGTCGATTTTTATCTGCAAACCAATACAATGGTCACACATAAATCCAAATACCTTGTCAGGCATTTAACGCATCATCTGATCCTCACCTTTTTCGTTTTGACGCTCCTGTTGATCGGAAACAATCAACTGCATCTTTCATTCTTTCAAATCGCCTGCGCATCGCTCACGATCGTTCTTTTCCATTATGGCATCGATCAGGGAAAAATGATCGTTTCTAAAAAACAATCCGGTCAACCTTTATATTCGCTTTATTTGTTTGTGATCGACCAGCTTCTGCACCTTGCTACAATCATGCTCGTCTGTGCGTTTTTTCTGAACGTAGACTTTCCGGCATATTTCAATCGGCTGACTGCAGTTGTTGAGAAGGGAATCCCTCTTCAGGCATCGCCGGTCAGTGTTCTTCTCTTTCTAATTATTATGCTGATCGTTGCAACAACGGTCAGCGGTCATTTCATCAGATTTCTTGTCGGCATGATTCCCGACCGCTTATCCCTGTCCGAAGGAAAATATGTTCTGACAAACGAGAAAACAGGACCGGACGCGACTCGGAACATGCCTTCTATACAGGAAAAATACACTTATTTAATCAATAAAAAGAGCGATCGCACGCGAGGCGTTATTATCGGTTATTTTGAGAGGCTGCTGGTCATGGTCCTGATTGTCATAGGAGCCTATTCAGGCATCGCCTTCATCGCGGCGGCCAAATCGATCGCACGGTTCAAGCAGATGGATGACCGCGATTTCGCGGAATATTTTCTATTAGGCACCCTCGCCTCCATGTTTATAGGTGTCGTTTGCGGAATCGTTGTAAAATTCATCTTAAGCCGCACTTCGTGACAGTTCGATGCTTCCTTCCGGATTTTTTGTCAATCGCAGGAAGAGCTTCAGAGGTTCTGAATCCAGGTGTTCGCACAACTTATCTTATTGTACGGTTTGAACTTTTTTCTGCTCTATTGGATTCGTTACCAACGATTTATTTTTCTGGAATAGGACCCGGATCATCGCGACAAGAAGTGCCGCTCCTGAAATAGCCGCTAGCGGCAGCAGATCGCCGGACAGACGCACACCGCCAAAGATCACCGTATAATAGCCATCCGCAACATAGGTGGCTGGAAAATAAGCCGCGATGGTCTGATAAAAATCGGACAGCATCGCTTTCGGCACAATGACGCCGGATGTGACGAGTTGAAGCGCCATGGTCAGAATATTGAACAGCATTCCGGCGGGACCGAACAGAACCACAAACATCTGTGTCAGGCTTAAGAAAGAGAAATAGACGAGCATCTGGAACATCCCCGTCTCAAGCAGCGATGTCTTCAAATCGATGTTGAAAATGGCCATAAACGTTAACGTCACCGCGGCGAGAAGAACCGACGCGCCGATATTGATGATTTGTCTTGCCAGGAAGATGGACCACTTGTCAAAAGTCTGCCTCATCTTTATCGCGGCACCGTTTAAATTCAGGCTCATAATCATCGATCCGACAAATGAGGCGAGCACAACCAATAGCGGCACCATCGTCGCGGGAAAACCATCTGTGTTATTGGTTTTGACAATCGACGAGTGAACAGAATCGATCGTTAATGACTTTAAGGCTTGCGCGATATTATTCGAAATAGCCTGTGATAGATTTTTAGAAGGAATGACCGCGTTCATTTGACCGGATAAATGTGAAAGTATGAAGTTCTGTTTATAGTTGTAAACATTGCCGTTGATTGCCTGAGTGATGTTACCGGCCGTGCCATTCATAATCTGCTTCGCTAACGAAGAGTTCGCCTGATTAATAAAATATTTTACATCTGTGGTTCCTTTACTTTGCAGATCTTTTGAAAAACTTTCGGGAATTTCCATGACCATATCCAGCTTCCGCTGATTCATCTCTTGTTTTGCCGCATGGATCGACTGATAGGTTTTTACATCAAAAGGCAGATTTTTCTTAAGATTTTCTTCCAGGGTTGCTCCTATCTGTTTATCTTCATTGACTAAACCGATCTTCAGGTGATTGGTGCGATCGGTTACACCATTATAGGCTGTCATCCAGACACAAAAGAAAATGAGCATAAATACGAGAGCAGTGGCAATACCTAGATAAGTCTCCGAATACTTTAAAAACTCTTTTAATGTTTTCATAGTAAGCCTCCAATTTAAGTAAGTACTTGCTTACATATTTTCCAAAAAAATCAGGGGGTCAATCCCCTTACGAAAAGCTGAATACTACTGTTGAGAAAGTCATCGAGTGAATCAGGAATGACTTGATCAGCAAAACGGGACTTTGACAAAAAGTATCCGAAATTCAGCAAAAGAAAATTCATTGCCTGGTAGTCGATATCCGCGTCAATGATCTTCCCCTTTTGCCGCATTTCTGAAAAATACCTAACCAGCACTCTTTTCAGTTCAAGCGGTATTTTCACAATCATTTTGTTGAGTTCCGGGAAGTTCCCGGCCTCCCGAAAACCGATCATCAGTAAGTCCCTCGTGTTTTCCATATATCCGAGATAGCCTGACGCAATCATCCGGAGATCCTTTTCAAGATCCCACGTCACTTTTTCCTGTATCAGTTTTTCCAACCGAGGACTGTAGGACACGGATTGAATCGCTGCATCCATAATGGCTCTCTTGTTGCCAAAATGGCGAAAGACGGTCACTTCATTCACACCGGCCCTTTCAGCAATTGCCCGGGTCGTCGTCCCTTTATAGCCGTAATCGCGGAACAGCTCGATAAATGCTTCAATAATGCGTTCCTGCGTACTCTTTTGCTCAGTCATCCATTTTAACCTTCAATCAAAATGCAAGTGATCACTTACATTTCATACTTTATACGATGTTTTTAAAAATGTCAATGTTTTGTTCTACTATAAGTAAAAAATTTTAAGAACTATAAGGGACCGAACAGATCGCCGCGTCCTGCGGCATGTTCGGCATTAGGCCGTCCTGGCCCCCGCAACTAAGGCTCTGCCTGCGCCAAAGGCCCCGCTTCGCCAAGTTTTCTTTATCGGTTTAAGACATGATAAGGTAAAATTGAGACACATAAATGGTAGAACGACCCGACGTTTACGAAATGTTAATCGATCTATTTCTTCCATGTCTCAACCGATTTCGCCAGCAAGTCGGCGTATGCCTGCGAACCGCTAGTGTTCAAGTGCACGGCGTCAGGCTCGAAATAATCGGCGTGACCCGCGCTCGCCGCATACCAGTTTACAAGGCTTACATTGGAATACATGGATACCGCATTTTGCAATGATTGGTTGACAATGGCCTGCCAAGGTCTGGGCACACGCGTATTCACCAAAATCACACGACGGGTGGAACCGATTTCCTGGATCATCGACGCCAGCTGGTCCATAGAGAACGG
This sequence comes from Sporolactobacillus putidus, assembly GCF_014647035.1. Lineage (GTDB taxonomy): Bacteria > Bacillota > Bacilli > Bacillales > Sporolactobacillaceae > Sporolactobacillus > Sporolactobacillus putidus. Next base: position 300,307 of record NZ_BMOK01000003.1, read on the forward strand.
ACCGTTGGTTCCGAGTTCGATGATCACCGTGTCAGCAAGTTTTCCCTGGTTTTTAAGCTGTTGAATAATGCCCATGGCCTCGTAAAATTGCCTCCCCACTTTTGCGTCTACAGCCGCATTGGGAAATTTTTTCATCAGAAACGGTTCAACATCGGCCATGACCGAATCGCCGATTGCCGTGACGGGCTGATCGCTGACTGCTGCAGCAGTCTTTGCCGGTTCACTTTTGACAGGTGTTGCCTTTGCCGCCTCATTAGTATCTGCACGTTTACCCGATTTTTCCCCTGACTGAGCATTTTCGCTGCTGCCGTGCGCTGCTTTTTTCACCTGCTGTACGGCAGAGGCATTCCGTGTCATTGCCGTCTTTCGATCATTTGCATTCGACTCGTTAAAGATGGCAAAGGTGCCAATGACTGCCAAACATAAAATGATACCGAGCAGACCGCCTCCAATGACTTTCCGTCGCGACTCCAGATTGCTTATTCTATGTATTTTTTCCTGCAGCTGAGCGAACGAGCCATGTCTGATCGGGTTTTCAAGATACCTGAGAGACAGCGACGAAATCAGAAAAACCAGGGCAACCTCCAGTAAATCATGAACGATCTGCATTCCGCCCGAATCAAAGCTGCTGCTCATCAACATGATAACCGGATAGTGCCAAAGGTACATTCCATATGAACGGGCGCCGATCCAGCGAAACGGAGCCAGTCCAAAGAACTTTCCCAGCCAGGTTGACGGATGGGACACGGCGGCGATGACAATGACGGTCGCAACGGAGAGCACGAGGAGCCCGCCCCGATAAAGAAACGGGTCATACTCATTAGCCATCGTAATCATGATGAAAATCATCACCAGGGCGAGAGCGCCCATTAAGTCGAGAAAGACTCGCGACCACCTTGTAAGGCTGGCAGAAAGTCTCTGACTTGGCCATATAAAGGCAAGTGCCGCACCAAGCAAAATGGAGAACGCCCGCGTATCCGTGCCATAGTATACTCTGCTCGGATCCGTATCGGGATGATACAGAACGGCCATCAGCATTGCCGATAGTGCAGCACCGACTATTGAAATGAAAAACAAATGTCTGCGTGTCTTCCTATGCCTGATACCGAAAAAGATGAATAACGGCCAGATCAGGTAGAACTGTTCTTCGACGGCAAGCGACCAGAAGTGGGTCAGAAGCGATGGATTTTCATAGCTCTGAAAATAGGAAAGTTGGTGAAAAATGTACCACCAGTTACTCACGTAGAAAAGAGCCGCAAAGGCGTCCCCTTTTAAGGTGCCGAGGAGCTGAGGCCTGAATAGCGAAGTCCAGATGAGCAGCAGGACAACCGTCGAAATCATCCCCGGAAGCAGGCGTTTCGCCCGCCTCAGCCAGAAATTCTTAAGATTGATCGTCTGCGATCTTTCCCATTCGGAAATAAGCAGATCGGTAATCAGGTAGCCTGAGAGAACAAAAAAAGCACTGACACCGAGCAGTCCCCCGCTGACCCATGGAATACCAAGGTGATAGAAAATCACGGCCAGAACGGCGACAGCCCTCAGTCCGTCCAGTCCCGGCATATAGCGCCGCCGTCTTCGTCTCTCATTCAGGGCTTTGAACCTGCTCGTCGCTGGCAGCCCGTCCCTTTTCTTACCCGTTTCAACTTCGTATGTATTCAGACTGCCATTCTCTTCTGATTCGGCAAAAACCTGCTTCATGTGCCTACCGTACCTTTCTCGTGCATGTGGATTGGCCTCGCTATTTTTAATTCACGCAAAAACATAGGAAAAGGTAGTGAAAATCCTTTTCCCTGTCAGAAACTATTTATACATTTATTTTTCAAGGAGACATAATCACGAAAATTTCCACACGGCCTGTCCGCTCGAATAAAACCGGCCGTTTACAGTCAAATCAAAAAAAACGATGGATAAACACCGTTTGACGGCAAAAGAGAATTTCACAACCTTCAGGTTTCCTTTCAAAGTTCTTTTGCCCGGCTCTGTTTTTGTGTTCAAGCATTGTTGAAGGTCCGCTATAACTAATATAATCGTTGCGGACTTCGTTGTCATTGTCATGATTTCCCATGTTTTCCTGTTCATGTTCGATGATTTCGACAAAATATCGAGAATAAGGCATTAAAAGGACCTGCAACGATAGGATATCTCAGTTTTTTTATTGGTCCCAAGATTCATGATAACGTACATCTTCTTTTGCATTAAGAAAAATGGGTATGCTTCGAGATATCACTATCAAATCGAACATATGTTTGCTATAATGATAGTGTCGTCTATGATAACTATCAAACTTCCTTGCGCGTTTAATCGTGGAGGAGGTGAGACACGTTGCGTAACAGACTTGATCGTCGCGAGAAGAAAAAAGAAGCACGGCAGCGATTTCTTTTAAAGGAAGTTATCATTCCTTTATTAATCGTTGTTCTGCCTGTGCTTCTTAAATGGCTTCTCAGTTTATTCTAGGCGACCGTGAAGGAATGGATGCACATATCTTCACGTATCAAAAGGGTCCGTGTCATCACCACGGACCCTTTTATTGCGAACAGACTTGATTTACATGCTTATTATAACATGCACTCATGTTAATGTCATTATCTCAAGAAAAACAGGAGCAGATAGACTCATGCAATATTTACCAAAATTTTTGTACATAGCAACTGTTTAAATTTCCTTTAAAAACTGAGTGAGCGCCTGATTGAATTCTTCATGCTGATGTGTGGGCAGCTGATGAAAAGCCCGGTCAATAAAAATGATTTTCGTTTTTGTCAATATTTCAAAATACTTTTTATGCTTGCTGATAAACTTGTCCCGGGTTCCGTAAAGGATCAGCGTCGGCAGACGGTTTAGCCTCGGGAGCTGCTCAACCGCATTATAGCGCTTTCCTGTCACATAAAGATCCAGAACGGCATCGTCATTCGCTTTCATGGCATATGTATACAGCATTTTTATGTCGGCTTCCGTAACTTTATGGCTTTTTGCCAAAATATTGCTCAGTACGTTTTTTTTCTTCGTACGGATCAGGATTATGCCAATCTGATATTCCCAGGCCAGCAGCTGCGAATCGATCGCCGGATAGCCTCCCGATAAAACAAGGGCGCTCACTCTCTCTGTGTAAGCGAGCGCGTAAGACAGTGCGAGCTGCCCCCCGGCAGAATAGCCGGCAACGACCGGATTTTCGAGTTTCAGGCCCTCAATCAGTGCTTTTAAGTCATCTAAGTGATCCGGAAATACACGGTCTTCCGACTGCGAGGGCAGATAGCCGCTCTTCCCATGTCCTCTCAGATCGTATAGGATGATCTGAAAGTTCTTGTCCAGCTTTTTTTGATATTTGAAAATAACATGCCCCGTCAAAGGCGGATGAATAAAAACGATCGGACGTCCTTGCCCATATGTCTCATAATAAAGTCTGACTCCCTTGGGTGTGTCAATATACGGCATCGTGTCTCCTCCAATTGATCCTTAAACAGGGACTCAGATATAAGATGCTCCAATCGAGTCCGTGGAATGCACATAAACTCGATTATCTCCCTGTGCCATACAAATAAAAATCCACTTTCAGGCTCTGCCTCAGAATGCTGAGGCGGACGCCGGATCCGCAAAAAAACAGGGGTAAAAATATGCTGAAGAACAGGGCATCTTCCGCCAGAATTTCTCTTGGCATGACCTGAGCCGCCCTCTCATATTTTGTAAAACAGAACAATTTATAGGGATGGGAGCGGAGTTTATGCCTTGCATCGACGGAAAGACATATCTCGACCGAATCGACCGGCTTCAATCAGATGTCTGGATCAACGGTTCGAAAGTAACAGGGAAAATATCCGAACATCCGGCATTTAAGGGTGCGATGAAAAGCCAGGCCAAGTTATATGATATGCAGTACGAGAAAACGTGCACTAATATATTGACTTATAGATCTCCGAGCAGCGGACAAAGAGTCGGAGCGACTTATCTCGAACCGAAAAACAAAAAGGATCTGGCGAAAAGAAGAAGAGCTGTTCAGCTATGGGCCAGGCAGAACGCCGGAATGATGGGCCGGTCTCCCGATTATATGAATACCGTCGTCATGACGTTTGCCGCCTGCGCCGATCTTTTCAATGATGAACAATGCAGCGGGAATATGCGCCGTTTCTATGAATACTGCCGGGAGAACGATATTTCGCTGACGCATACGTTCATTCAGCCGCAGGTGAACCGGTCGTCCCTCTACTTTGAAAACCCATCTGACGCGATTGCCGCGCGTGTGATCGAGAAGAATGATCAGGGAATTATGATTCATGGCGCCCGGCTGCTTGCAACACAAGGCGGCATGACGGATGAGATTCTTGTTTTTCCCACCGGCTCCTTTCACTTTGACGAGGACTATGCCTATGCCTTTTCCATTCCTTCGAATACACCGGGCCTGAAGTTTCTCTGCAGAGAGCCTTTTAATAACGGAGAAAATATCTTCGATCATCCGTTGAGTGCGCGATTTGAAGAGATCGACTCCATCGTTATTTTCGATCATGTCACGGTTCCGTGGGACAGAGTCTTTCTGCATGGAAATACGGAAATCGCAGGCAAACTCTATACGGAAAGCGGATTTCTGCCTCAGCAGGTGCACCAGGTCACATCGAAAAATGTCGTCAAAACCGAGTTTGTCCTCGGTGTTCTGCAGTCTCTGGTCGATGCGATCAATATTGGAGAATACCAGCATATTCAGGAAAAAATCACGGAGGTTATCCTCGGACTCGAAACGCTCAAGGCGCTGCTGACGGCTTCAGAAGTCCACGCGTCGATCGATCAATGGGGAACGATGACACCGGATCGCAAGCCGCTGATGGCCGCCATGAACCTGTATCCGAGAATCTATCCGCGGTTTATTGAGATCATGCAGTTGATCGGTGCCAGCGGGCTCGTCTCCATTCCGATGGAAAAAGATTTTCAATCGGCGTCAGGAGCTGATATAAAAAACTACCTGCAGTCATCCGACCGTGACGGATACGAAAAAGTAAGACTGTTCCGCCTCGCCTGGGATTTGTCTTTGAGTGCGTTCGCCGGCAGGCAGACGCTGTACGAACGGTTTTTCTTTGGTGATCCGGTCCGGCTGGCGGGCACGCTTTACCGAGATTACGACCGGACCAAGTTTGTGAAACAGGTCGAAGATTTTTTGAAAAGAAAAGACTGACCGGGTCTTCAACCTGTAATTTGCCTGTCGCCCATCCCTTCCTTTACTCACAATGGTGGCAGATCAACTTTTCCTTCTTCGAATAATGCCTTAATCATGTGTCTCGCATAGCCTGAGGCCTGCGAAAAGGTGATATTCGACGGCATCGGAGCTTCATCCGCATCAACAACAATGTCAATAATACACGGACATTTTTGTACCGCGGTCTCTTCGAAAGCGGGCAGAAGATCTTCCGGACGCTCCACGCGGTAACCGGCTCCCCCGCAGACGGCGGCCTTCTATTTTATGGAAATGTATCGTTTGATTTTCCTTCTTGAGCGAATAAAAGACCCGCTCTCACAGGAATGAGTGTATAGCTCGGGGCGGATATGGAAAAAAAGATAGAAAGCATCTATGAAGAAGGAGCAGGTTTGAGAAATGGGAAGCGTGTATGAAGTTGTTATCCGGACAATTGCCGCATTCGTTCTTTTTATCTGTATCGCCCACCTGCTGGGAAAACAGGCTATCTCGCAAATGACCTATCACGATTTTATCGCTTCCATTACACTCGGGTCGATTGCGGGAAATCTGACGTTCAATACGTCGATTCATTTCAGCAATTTCATTATTGCTGCAGTCCTGTTCAGCGCCATCATTTTCTTTACAACGCTTATGTCGCTGAAAAACAGATACGCCAGAGCGATTTTCAACGGGGAGCCTACTGTCGTCATTCAAAACGGAAAAATTCTCGAAAACAACTTAAAAAAATTAAAAATGACTATGGATTCTTTGAATCAGGCCTTGAGAGAGAAGGATGCATTTGATATTGATCAAGTTGACCACGCGATTATTGAAGCGGACGGGCATCTTTCGGTGCTGAAGAAACCGCAGCATCGGAATGTAACAAGAAAAGATCTGGGAATCCTCGCTCCCGTCCGCGCATCCTTTCCGGTCGAACTGATCATGGACGGAAGGATTATGGAAAAAAATTTAAAACAAAACCAGCTGACAAAAAGCTGGTTGCATGCAGAAATGAATAACCGCGGCTTGAATCCGGTGAATGTTTCCTATTGTGTACGGGGAACGAACGGACAATTATATTTTGATCTTTTTAAAGACGGGATCGCCTCGCCCGTAGATACAGAATCGTAATCAAAAATCCGTCTTAGGCTGTCTTTCAGATAATTCCGCCGCAAAAGGGAACTGATCGGTGTAGAGAGCGTGATAAAGTCCCCGTTTCCGCAAAAGTTCCTGATGAGTCCCCTGTTCCACGATTTGCCCGTTATCGACAACAAGGATTTTATCGGCGTTGCGTATTGTTGACAGCCTGTGGGCGATAATAAAACTGGTCCGCCCTCGCATCAACCGCGACATCGCCGTCCGAATCCGCCTTTCGGTCTGCGTATCGACATGACTCGTTGCCTCATCCATGACCAGTATCGCAGGATCTGTCAGAATCGCCCGGGCAACTGTCAGCAATTGTTTCTGCCCCTCGCTCAGTTCCTCGCCGTTTTCCTGAAGAACGGTTTCATAGCCCTTTTCCATTTTCATAATGAAGCTGTCTGCATTTGCCGTCCGCGCCGCCCGCCTGACCTCCTCATAAGTCGCATCAGGTTTCCCGTAGCGCAGGTTTGCAAGGATGCTCCCCCTAAACAGATACGTATCCTGAAGCACGATGCCGAACAATCGGCGGAACTCCGACCTCCTGTAATCGCGGATATCCACGCCATCGATCCGGACTGCACCATCGCTGACGTCATAGAATCGGGTCAGCAGGTTAATAATCGTTGTTTTCCCTGCCCCGGTCGGTCCGACGAGTGCAATCATTTCACCGGGAAAGACATGAAAATCCACCTGTTTCAGAATCGGGTGATCTTGTTCATAGTGGAAAGAGACATCATCGAATACGATATCCCCTTTGAAATTCTCAATTTTCCTCGCGTTTTCACGATCCGGTTTTTCCTCTTTCTCGTCCAGAATGTCAAATACGCGCTCTGCGCCCGCAACTGCGGATTGCAGCGTATTGAAGATACTGGCGATATCGTTGAGCGGCCTGGAAAATTGTCTGGAATAGGTGAGAAAGCTGGCAATCATGCCGACCGTAATCATGCCTTTGACTGCCAGGAGACCGCCGACGAAGGCGACCGCGGTAAAACTCAGGTTGTTGATGACATTCATCATCGGCATCAGAAAACCCGACCAGACCTGTGCCTTCATCCCGACATCTGTGAGCCGCCGGTTAATCTCCGTAAATTTTTGAGTTTCCTCCTTTTCATGGCTGAACGCTTTAACAATGCTTAGTCCCGAAATCGATTCTTCAATATGACCGTTCAGCTTACCCAGTTCCTTTTGCTGCCCTACAAACAGCCGGGAAGTCCTCGATGCGATCGTCCGGGTCAGAAGAAAGACCAGGGGCACTGAAATGAGGCTTGCCAGCGTCAGAACCGGACTGATCCAGACCATCAGGATAAACGAACCGGCAATCGTAATGACATCGTTCATCAGCTGGACGGTCGATTGCGAAATCGTCACGTCCACATTTTCAATATCATTGGTCAGCCGGCTCATAATTTCGCCGTTATGGTTCCGATCGAAAAAGGCAATCGGCAGTTTTTGCAGTTTATGAAATAAGCCGTTTCTCAGGATGATAACAATGTTCTGTCCTGCGGAGGCCATAATCCATCCTTGAAAAAAGGTCAGCAGACCATCCAGAAGATAAGACAATCCTAAGACCAGCAGAATTATGAACAGCATCGTAAAATTAGCGGAATGGTTACGCAATCCGATTTGATTGACGGCCAGACCGACGACATACGGGGCAATGAGTGTGACCAGAGTATCTGCAATGATCAAAATAAAAACGAAAATCAGTGTCTTCTTTTCTGCGGCAAAATAGGTCCAGAGTCTGCTCAGAGTCTTTCTCATATTTTTCGGTTTTTCTACGGGGGCAAAACGCGCAGCCCCCCGTCTTCGCCGGTCTCTGCCTGACAGCGTCTGCCGCAGATCCGGCGTGTCCCGCCGATTTTCAGCCATTTTCATCACCTTCTTCTTCAAACTGTGTCCTGCAGATTTCCCGGTAAAGAGAAGAGGTTTTAAAAAGATGGTCATGGGTGCCTATGGCTTCAATCTTTCCGTTGTCCATCACGATAATTTTATCTGCGTCGATAATTGAGGAAATTCTTTGCGAGATGATGATGCACGTGAGTCGGTCATCAAGGTTCTTCAGCTTTTTTCTGATTCTCCCGTCCGTGCGTGCGTCTACCGCACTGGTGGCGTCGTCAAGAATAAGCACCTCGGGTCGGCGGATCAATGCCCGCGCGATCGCGATGCGCTGCTTCTGGCCGCCGGAAAAATTAACACCGCCCTGACCGATCATCGCATCAAATCCATGCGGCGTACTTCGGATAAAACCATCCGCTTCTGCAGTAACCGCAGCTTTCAGAATAGCTTCATCACTTGCTTTTTCATCGCCCCAGCGTATATTTTCCCTGACGGATCCTGAAAAAAGTAGGGATTTTTGCGGAACAACGGCCAGCTTTCTCCTCAGGTGATCTTCGCTAAACGTTTTGATATTTCTTCCGTCAAGTATGATCTCGCCTTTGTCCGGGTCATAGAAACGCAGGAGCAGGTTCACAAGCGTTGTTTTTCCTGATGCGATCGGACCGATGATCCCCACGGTTTCTCCCGGATTGACATCAAAACTGATGTCTTTGATGAACGGTTCCGTATGTTCTGCGTTTTTAACATACGAAAAAGAGACGTGACGGAAAGTCAGCCTGCCTTTCTGCGCTTTAACGACTGATCTGCTCTGTTCTTCGTCATCCGAATCGGGAAAAAACATGTCATTTTCCTCCCGTATCACCTCGCCGATCCGCTCAGCAGAAGCCCTCGCTCTGACAAACATGTTAAAAGCGCCGTTGACTACCATGACGGCGAACAGGATCTGCATCATGTAGCTGATAAACGCGATGATTGAGCCGACCTGCATCGTTCCGTTGTTCACGCCGATCCCGCCGAACCAGATAATGGCAATGATTCCCGAATTAATAGACAGGTTGACCAGCGGGCCGAAAAGACTGCCGACTTTGGCTGCCGAAGTCGACAGATTGCCGAGGTTTCGATTGTTTTTCCGGAAGCGTTCCTCTTCATATGAAAAACGGCTGAACACTTTGACAACCCGGATACCGGAAAGATACTCCTGCATGGACATATTGACACGATCCAATGCGGACTGCACCTTTCGATAATAAGGGTAGCTGATTTTCATGTTCAGATAGATCAAGAGAGCGATGATCGGGGCGATCGCAATCAAAGTGACGGATAGTCTCGGATTCAGCCGGATCGCCATCAGCAGGCTGCCGATGCCGACAATCGGCGCCTTCATCATCACCCGCATCAGCCCATTGGCAAAAGTCTGCACCCGGGTTACATCGTTTGTCAGCCGGGTGATCAATGTGGCGCTGCCGAACCGGTCAATGTTGTTCTGAGAAAAGCCCTGAATTTTCATGTACAAATCCTGTCTCAAATCCATGGCAAAGTTCTGTGAAACGTCGACTGAAAGGACATTACGCACACAGGCACAGATGGCGCCGACAAGAGTAATCAGAAGCATCAGCATCCCGTAATGGATAATGAATGAAACATCCGAACGGGCCACACCCTGGTCGACAATCCGGGACATCATGGCAGGCTGCATCAGATCAGCCAAAGCCTCACCTGTCAGAAAAGCAATAGCGATCATAAATTTCAAACGATACCTTTTCCAATAGATTTTCAAATAGTCCATTCATGCCCTCCTTACGATTCCAATCCTGAATAGCATAACGCTGAGTTTTTTTCCGAGGCATGATCATGTATTTTTTACGAATGACCGGAACCCAGCATTTCATAGCCAAGCAAAGCCATTTCAAGACAATAGCGCCTTTGCGGCTCAAAAAAATCTTCTCCCAAAAGATCGGTCAGTTTTTCCAGACGGTTGTATAGAGTTTGTCTGTGTATAAACAGTTGTTTAGCGGTTTCACCTTTTGAGCCCATGTTTTTGAAGTAAACGTCAAGCGTTGCGATCAGATTTAAGTGATGCTTGCTGTCATAGGTGATTAAATCGCCTAATTCATCGCTGACAAAGGTAGTCAAAACCTGCTGCGGAATGGCTTTCAGCAATTGATAGATACCTATATTATCATAAAAACAGTACCGTTTCATGGACGGAACGGTTTTCGAGAGCTCAATAACCTGATAGGCTTCGTTAAAACTTCTCCAAGTTTCAAGGAGTTCATTCCTCGCTTTTCCAAAGCCGGCATGAAAAACTAAACCGCCTAGTGCCTGTTCGATAAACTTTTTCAGGCCTTCGATCAGTGCCTGAATGTTGTCCTTTAATAAAATCACGGATGCATCGTTTACCTTTTCTTTAGCGCATAAGAGATAGATTTGGTTGCCTTTCATCATGATCAGATGATGCATTTGGTACTTTTTCAGGAGAGACCTGATGAGAACCAGAATGTCCTGATTCATCGCTTCCATGCGTTCCGGTCCCGCTTCGATCACATTGTGTTCGAATTCAATGACTCCTCCGATGAAGAGATAGTTTCCTTCATTGGGTGCGGGAAGTCCCATGCGCATCTGCGCCTGTTCTTCGCTTTCTATTTGCCTGCTTAAAATATCCTGTATCAGTTCATTCTGATTTCTTAATATTTTTTCTTCCAGGAACTGCGTTCGAAGCAAAAGGGTCGCAACGGCTTTTGCTGTATAATCGGTCAGCAGCATCATATATTCCGTCGGATGGCTTTGATGAAGAATCATGCCGACATGGGAAAAAACCTGTCCGAAACAGATAACGGGCTGGATCAGGAAAAAATGATGCTCGTCCATCTTCAATACATTTGCCTCCTGCACGGAAATCAAGTCCCCTTTTTTTTCCTTGTAAAAGGCGCTGAACTGTTCGGCCGTCTCCTTATCTATTTCAGGATAGAATTTGTTCGTCTCAGTTGAAGAAAGATAAACAATCTGACCGGATGTATATTTATGGAGCAGACGAAGAACAGCCGGAATATCCGTGCTTCGCAGGATAATCTGCTGCTGTTTCTGTGAAAACTGCTCAAGATTTTTCATGACTTCAAAATGCTGATTGATCAGGAAGGAATGAATGTCCTGTGTAATCTCCTCGAAACGGACCGGTTGTCTGAATAGTATCAGCGGAAAGTCATATTCATTGCAAAGCTTAATGATTTCTTCAGGTATTTCATCAATTGTCGTTCCAAACTCGATACAGAGGCCGGCGGTCTCATGGTCAATGATCTGGAGCATGTAATCAAGTCCGGATTCCACAGACCGTTTCAACCAAAGGCCGGTGGTCAGAATCAGATCATTTTTACTGACATAAGGAGCAGCATGTGTAATTTCCAATATATGAACCCACCGAACTTCCCGATAGATCCCTTTTCCGCCGGCAATCAGTTTTGCACGATGAAAAAGTGGTCTTTCTAGAACGTCTTTGATGCAAAATGACATTTCCTCAACCATAGCCGTCACCTCGTAAAGTCACATCATATATCATCGAATGTAATGTTATGTTACATTCGTTTGTTTTGTCAAGCAAACTACCAGAAAGAGTAGACAAAACGTATGATGAAATAAAGACGTTTTATTTGTACTATTCTTAATAAAGGATAACATACACTGCGTCATGATAGGACGATATGAAGACCGCGTGAATTCCGGAATAAGGTGGATGAATTCATTAAAACGGCACTCAGATCGCGGACAGAACCGAATCCGTGGTGTTTGATTATTCGGTATGATTAGGGATTTTATAAAATTTTTAGGAGGAATGGAAAATGATCATCGGTATTCCAAAAGAATTGAAAAACAACGAGCGTCGTGTGGCGATTACCCCTGCGGGAACGTATCATTTAGTCCAGGAAGGCCATCAGGTGTATGTTGAAACACTGTCCGGTGCGGGTGCGGGATTTACTGATAAGGAATATGAAGAAGCGGGCGCCGCAATCACCACTGCCGAAAAGGCATGGTCAGCGGAAATGGTGATTAAGGTTAAGGAACCGGAACCCGAGGAATATCATTTCTTCCACGAAGGTTTGATTCTGTTTACTTATCTTCATCTGGCACCGGCTGCCGGCGCCGAACTGACCAAAGCGCTGGTTGCCAGCAAAGTGGTTTCCATCGCCTATGAAACCGTTCAGCGTGCGGACCGCGTACTTCCGCTGCTTCAGCCAATGAGTGAAGTAGCCGGAAGAATGGCTGTGCAGATCGGGGCCCAATATCTCGAAAAATTCAGTGACGGAGCAGGAAAAGGCATTTTACTTGGCGGCGTACCCGGCGTTTCGAGAGGCAAAGTGACGATTGTCGGCGGCGGCATTGTCGGAACCAACGCCGCTAAAATTGCCGTCGGTCTCGGCGCGGATGTAACCATTCTTGACATCAGTGCCGACAGACTTCGCGAACTGGATGACATCTTTGGCACTTCGCTGAACACGATGATGTCGAATCCTTACAACATTGCTGAAGCCGTTAAAGACGCCGATCTTGTTGTTGGCTGTGTGCTCATACCCGGGGCAAAAGCTCCGAAACTCGTAACCGAAGAAATGGTTGCCTCGATGCCTGAGAATTCGGTGATTGTCGATGTTGCTATCGACCAGGGCGGTATCGTTGAAACTTCCGACCACAGCACCACACATGATGATCCGACCTATATCAAGCACGGTGTCATCCATTATGCAGTTGCGAACATGCCCGGTGCCGTTCCGAGAACGTCAACCCTCGCCCTGACCAATGTCACGATTCCTTACGCTGCCAAGATCGCAAGCAAAGGCTACGTCAAGGCCTGCCTGGAAGATGAAGCGCTCTTGAAAGGTTTGAACACTTTGGACGGTTATGTAACCTTCAAAGCTGTTGCGGAAGCGCATGGTCTTGACTATAAAGATGCAAGAGACTTGCTGGCAAGTGTCAGCCACGCCTGAAACCTGTGATTCGATATAGAGAGTATGAAGAAACGCCCCTGTCCGTTGCACAGGAGCGTTTTTCCACATTCGCGTATTTCTTTGCAGAATCGGCTTAATTTCACCGGTTTAAAGAAGGGTAAGGCTGATTTTTCTTGGCGGACTCCCAGAGCGCGTGGCTCAGTGTTTCCTCGTCTGCTGCATCCGGCCGCGAAAAGTCCAGTTTTGCGGAACTGCTGCTCATCGGGGCATTTTTTCCATTGGTGGCATTAAGCGGATAAGTCGGTTTCTCGGCAGTATAGGGCGAAAAATTCGGCTGATTTGTGAATGCGTTCAGCATGGGAATCGCTGAAGCATCATATTGCGTCATCGGTTTCAGCCCGAGGATCATCTCGATTGAGCGATACATGGACATCTGATCATAGAACGTGCTGTCCACCTGATGTGCCTGGGTATACGGACTGATTACGAGACCCTCCTCCCTGTGCGAATCCACATGATCGGCGCCGTTGCCCGAATCATCCTCGGTCACAAAAATGGCGGTATCCTTCCAGTTTTTCGAATGGCTGACGATTTCGACCAGCTTCCCGAGTGCGTAATCGTTCTGGGCAAGATAAGCCTGCGGTGTTGGACGTCCCGAACGCGTTCCTTCCGTGTGGTCATTTGGTAAATAAACCGTTTCAAACTGTGGAAGATTTCCTTTTTGTTCAAATTGGCTGTACTCTCTTGCCCACTCGTTTACCCGTTCAATATCGGAAGCATTAAATGACCATCCCGGATAGCGTGCATCTGTATATTGACCAAGACCCGGCACATTGGTCGAAGAAAGACCGGTACCGGCGTGAAAGTTGACGGATTCACCATAATTGCGGATCGACACTCCGGACCTCAAAGCGTTATCCCAAATATAGCCCTGACTGACTCGTGTCGCTTCTCCATAATGCCAGTCCCCGCCGTTTCTGCGGCCCGAGTAGTGCTGCATCCAACTTTTCTCTGTAAAATCGTTCGCTTCCGCCTGACTGACCCAGACATGTCCCTGTTCGCTGACTTCCGCATTTGAATAGTAATTGTCCAGAAGTACAAACTGATTGGCCAGCTTATGAAGATTGGGTGTGATCTTGCCTCCGAAAATCGCCAAGTTTGGGTCCCCGTTTCCTTTTTTGATATCGCCAAAGATTTGATCGTACGTCTGATTCTCCTTAATCACATAAATAACATGTTTAATCGGGGAACGTTCACCGGAAAAACGCGGAATCGGGGAGCCCTTTCCATTCGTCCGGCCAAATATCCGGTTGATCCAGCCTCCGGAGGCTGCCGCATAAAGTTGATTGTTGCCTTTAACCTGCCGGGTGTATGCTTCCAGCTGCACTTGATCGGGGGCATTGATAAAGGACAGGGTCCCCATCATCATATCGCCGATATTCTGCCTTGAGGATTCAGGGCCCGCACCGAGCCCCTTTGCGCTGAGAACCATAATCTGTTTATCGTCATCGGACAGGAACACGCCTGTCGGATACCAAGCAGTCGGGATAAGACCTTTTACGGTCCCCTTGCCGTAACGCCCTCTCAGATCAATGACAGCAATGTCATTATTTCCCGCATTCGCTACATAAAGCGTGTTTCCGTCGCGACTGAACGTCAGCGCGTCCGGAATGCTGCCTGCAGGGGCATCAACGTATGGGGCCAGTGAAATATTCTGAGTGACGTAAAGCTTGTTCCCATCGATAACCGAAATCTTGTCGCTGTCCGAGTCGGCAACGTATAGATTCCCGTCTCTAGGATTTAAAGCCAGCGCGTTCGGGTGCATGCCGACTGGAATGACTTTCGTCACCGCCATATCCCCTGTACGTAAAGCCGAAATGGAATGATCCTCCCAATTGCTGACATACAGCATTTTTCCGTCCGGACTAAGAAGGGTCATATAGGGGTATCTCCCAACCGGCACGGACGCGACTATTTTCCCGTTTGTCAAATCGAGACAGGAGACGGTGTTATCCAGATTGTTGGCCGTATACAGATATTTTCCATCCGGAGACAAGGAGATTCCCTGTGGATAGAAATTGGAGTGATTCGGATCACTCATGTTAACAGACTGCTGTTCAGACAAAATTCCCTGATTAAAATTAAAGACTCGGATTTTATTATTTCCGGCAGCTGAGGCGTATAGCTTCCGCCCATCCGGGCTGAACACAAGACCGAGATAAAGGGACTCCGGACTCTTGTAGGAAATAGTCTGGATCACTTTTTGACTGGGAAGGCCGACGACCTGGAGCGATTGGGTACCCCATCCGCTGGTCGATACGACAAGATACCGGCGGTCAGGACTTATGGCGCCGCCAATGGGGAACGGGTTCAGAGTCACTCCCTTCCCGGCAGGTGTCAGCGTCCAGCCGTGGGGCGTCACACCTGTTCCATCGGCTTGCGGACCGACGATCAACGACGAAGCGGCATTGACCGCCCCAATTCCAGCAAGCAAGGAACTTAGCGTGAAACCGGCTATGATCATAACAATTTTTTTCCTTTTGCGCTTCAAACTGTTCTTCCTCCCAGGCAGAGCCACCGGCATTGTCAATTGAATGACTTATACATCCTCAGTTGGCCCGGAAATGATCACTTTTTATCCCGCCAAGTTATGAATACAGTTTAACCGGATACCTATAAAAAAAACCCCCTCCAGGTAAGGATAGGGGCGATGGTTTTATCGTATTAAAATCGTATTTTGAAAAAAAATTCTTTATTCTAAAGAGCTTTATGGAATCATCCAGTGGAAAACGTAGGCTTGAAGCAAAGTTATAATCCCAATGATCGCAACAAGCAGCAGGCTGTGTTTAATTGTAAACATGAACAGGCTGCCTTCTTTGCCAACTTGGCCTGTCGCCGCCGTTGCGACGGCTATCGATTGCGGCGAAATCATTTTAGCAGCGACCCCACCGGTCGAGTTTGCCGCAATAAGCAATGTCGGATCGACGCCAATCTGATGGGCCGAAACTTTTTGCAGATTTGAAAAGAGCGCATTTGAGGAGGTATCCGAGCCGGTAAGAAAGACACCCAACCAACCTATGATTGGCGATACAAAAGGGAAAACAGATCCCGTTGACGCAAGGCCCAGACCGAGCGTCGCGCTCATTCCCGAGTAATTTTCAATATAGGCAAAACCAAGGACGGATACGACCATGATAAGCGGGAAAGTCAATTCTTTTAATGTATCCCCGAACGTTTGGATCCAAGTCTTCCAGCTGATGCCGATCAGAAATTTGCTGAGCACGCAGGCGAGCAGGATTGCGGTCCCTGTCGCAGCCAAAATATCAAACTTAAAGATCGCCGGATAAGGTGTTGCCAGACTGACGATGGGCTGGATTTTTTCGATAGCAAGATGAAGACCGGGTATCGGAATTAACATCGTCGCTTTCCCGAGAAGATCTTTTATATTGGCTGAGGCGCCCCAGAGACAAATAATAGCGACCAGTAAAATAAAAGGCGACCACGCTCTCGTGATTTGAAGGAGCGAATAGCGGTTTTGATTTTCAGAAAGTGCCGCTGCCTGCTCGGTAATGCCCGCTCCGGAAACCCTGCCGTTCCACTCTTTCTCACTCTTAAAACGAAAAACAGATTTTGGCTGCCAAAATCTCAAAAGAACCGCTAATGCAACCATGCTGACAAGCGCAGAAGTGACATCGGGAAGTTCCGGTCCGAGAAAATTAGATGTGAAAAACTGAGTCAGTGCGAAAGAAACGCCGCAAACAAGAATGGCTGGCAGCACTTCGATCGTTTTCTTCCAGCCTGCCATTATAAAAACAAGCCAGAACGGAACAAATATCGATAAAATCGGAACCTGACGGCCGACCATCTGACTTAGCGCATGAACGTCGATCCCTGAAACCTGGCCGGCAGTCAAGATCGGGATACCGACTCCGCCGAAGGCAACGGGTGCGGTATTCGCAATCAGGCATAGGCCGGCCGCGTAAAAAGGATTGAATCCCAGACCGGCTAAAAGCGCGCCGGCGATGGCCACGGGTGTTCCATAGCCTGCTGTTCCTTCAAGAAACGCGCCAAATGAAAAGGCAATCAGAAGAGCCTGCAGCCTCCTGTCTTCCGTAATGGAAGCAATAGAACTCTGGATAATATTGAATTTGCCGGAAACTACCGTCAATTTATAAAGAAAAACAGCGGTAATGATGATCCAGCCGATCGGCCAAAGACCTTGCAATCCCCCGAAAATTGTGGATTCAAGTGCAAGAGAAACCGGCATCCTATAGATGATAACCGCTTCCAGAACGGCAACAAGAACGGTCAGGAGCCCCGCTTTGTATCCCTTCATTTTTCTCACTGCCAGGCTCCAAAAGAAAAAAATGATCGGAACGCAGGCAACGACAAACGAAACAAGCATGTTTCCAAACGGATTGTAGTTTTGAATCCAATGCATAATAAACATCCCTCCCGGTAGAAAATAAAAATGAATTAAAGCGCTTTCACTATAAAATTTTACAGGGAACTGTTATATTTTGCAATTTTAGTGACGATTTTTTGAAAATACTGTGAACATAGGCAAATAATAAAAAAAATCCCGGCTGCTCTCTCAATGAGAACAACCGGAACTGCCTATCCAAACTTATTATTTTTCGAGCCACTCTGTGTGGAAAATGCCTTCCTCATCGACACGCTGATAGGTATGAGCACCAAAATAATCCCGCTGCGCCTGAATCAGGTTTGCCGGCAGCTGTGCGCGGCGATAGCTGTCATAGTAAGCAATCGCAGATGAGAATGCCGGAACCGGAATGCCGTCCGTCACGGCAATCGAGACAACTCTCCGCAGTGCGTGCTGATACTCATCGGCGATCTTGCGGAAATAAGGATCCAGCAGCAGATTCGTCAGTTCGCCATTTCTGCTGAAGGCATCGGTTATTTTCTGAAGAAATTGCGCGCGGATGATACAGCCGCCACGGAAAATACTTGCGATCTTGCCATATTGGAGATCCCATCCGTATTCAAGGGACGCAGCGCGCATTTGTGCAAATCCTTGAGCGTATGAAATAATTTTGCTTAAGTAGAGCGCCTGACGGACACTTTCAATGTATTTCTCTTTATCTCCGTCAAATGGATTCAGCTCGGGTCCCTTAAGCACTTCGCTTGCGTGCACACGCTCTTCTTTCATTGCCGAAATAAAACGCGCGAAAACCGACTCGGTAATCAGGGGCAGTGGCACACCGAGATCAAGCGCATTTTCGCTCGTCCATTTTCCCGTCCCTTTTTGACCTGCCGTATCCAAAATCACATCAACAAGCGGTTTACCGGTTTTTTCATCCGTTTTTGTAAAAATGTCTTTCGTAATATCGATCAGGTAACTATCAAGTTCGCCTTTGTTCCATTCGGAGAATACTTTGTGCAGTTCTCCGGCATCGAGATTAAGCACGTGTTTTAAAATAAAGTAGGCTTCGGAAATCAGCTGCATATCGCCGTATTCAATGCCGTTGTGCACCATTTTGACGTAATGGCCCGCGCCGTTTTCGCCAATATATGTACAGCATGGATCACCGTTCACTTTCGCTGAAATGGCCGTCAGAATCGGTTCAACGAGATCATAGGCTTCTTTCTGTCCGCCGGGCATAATAGCCGGTCCCTTGAGTGCGCCCTCTTCACCGCCGGAAACCCCGGTTCCGATAAAATGAATGCCGGCTTCGCTCAGCTCTTTATTACGGCGAATCGTATCTTTGAAAAAAGTGTTGCCGCCGTCGATCAATATATCGCCTTTCTTCAAAAGAGGCTTGAGCTGAGCAATTGTCGCATCAGTCGGAGCTCCCGCCTTAACCATCAACCATATTTTCTTTGGCGATTCCAGAGAATCCACGAGTTCCTGAAGACTGTACGCGGCAGTGATATTCTTCCCCTTTGCTTCATCTTCCATAAAATCTTCCGTGCGTTTCGCCGTCCGATTAAACACGGCTACGGAATAACCGCGGCTTTCAATGTTCAGCGCCAGATTCTTGCCCATAACCGCCAGTCCGATCAGTCCTATTTGCTGTTTTGACATTTTGTCACGTTCCTTTCTAAAGTAAAGCACAAGCCTGTTATTTTGGTTGTCCAGTCATTAGAAACACGTTTTTGCGCATGTCCTTATTCCATCCAATAATCACCAAACAATTTTAGTGTAAGCGATTCGATAGACCGAATGCAAGGAGAAGATTCAAATGATCACAAAAATAAAAGGTAATCGTCAGTGTCTCTTTTACTGGATCTTGTCATCAGAGAGTGCAATAAAATCTTTCACGAAATACGGACAAATTGTCCGTCAATGATGCATCATTCATTTTCCTTAATGCATACTAACGTATGTTAAAAATCTATTTACAACAATCAGGAGGCATTGTAAATGATGCAAGGCACACAAGTAAACCCGAATTTAAGCACAGGACAAGTACACGGCCAGATGAACCATGGCGGACACGAAGTTTTCGATGTTCATGAAGTATTGTCAGGAACCATCGGCACATTGAACTTATACATGCTGCTGCGCCAGCATGTAAAGGATCCGGAACTGCGGGATATGATGGATCGTCACTATCAGTTTATTCTTGATGAATACAACCTGACGTGTGAATGCTTTAAGACAGGGCAGAAACCATCGAAGCGGACAGAAAGCTATATGATGAAACAGGATAACCAGTTCACATACGGCCTGAAAGCTTCTCAGCCCAAAAAGCCCTGGCAATCCCCATCGGAAATTTCAGATGAATTCATTGCAGGTTCTCTGCTGGGCGCCGCAAAATCCGCCGCATCGATGAAAACCATAGCGGCGCTGGAATCGACGAATCCGGTTGTTCGCCGCGTGCTCGCAGCGTCCGTTCCAAACTGCATTGAAATGGCCTACGAGATTTCGCTTTACCAGAACAAACATCAGTATTATCAAGTGCCCCTGCTGGCTCAGCAGGATATGCAGCAAATGCTCAACATGTATGCACCCGCTCAAGGGCAGCCTCAATGGACACAAGCGGGGATGGTTCGTTAACACCGAACAGATTATGATGCGCCTGTAAAAAGCTTGTCAGGCCCGGCATAGTGAGAAGGCCGGCTGAGCCTTAGTTGCGGGGGCCAGGACGGCCTAATGCCGAACATGCCGCAGGACGCGGCGATCTGTTCGGTCGCTTACACTATAATCCTTAAAATTTTTATACTTTCCTATAGTGTAAAAAAGCCTGTTTCCTTTTGCTCAGCCTTGTCCAAATGGATAAGGCTGGGCTTTTTTCGGCTCAAAACCCAATTCCATTGAGGAAAACAGTAATTGCCGGCAGTTTTGCCCTTTTTACAGTTGATTCATCCAAAGATTGTAGCTCGCGTCCGAGGGCATCCGCCAGTCTCCGCGCGGCGACAGGCTGACCGTGCCCACTTTCGGGCCATCGGGAATCGCCGAGCGTTTGAATTGCTGAGTGAAAAAGCGTTTAATAAAAACCTTTAGCCATTTCCTGATGGCTTCTTCATCGTAGCTGTCCGCAAAGGCTGCTTTAGCAAGGAACAGGATCCGATCCGGGGCAAACTCGCTTCTGACAAAATAATAGAGGAAGAAATCATGAAGCTCATAAGGTCCGACAATGTCCTCGGTCTTCTGTGTGATCTGTCCCTCACTGCCTTTCGGGAGCAGTTCCGGAGTGACCGGTGTATCGAGAATGTCCATAAGAATCTTCGCAATCTCTGCTGTCGTCTCGTCATGGGCGACATAATCGACCAGATAGCGGACCAGCGTTTTCGGTACGGAACAGTTGACTGCATACATCGACATGTGATCGCCGTTATATGTGCTCCATCCGAGAGCGAGCTCAGACAGATCGCCTGTGCCGACCACAAGTCCGCCTTCTTTGTTGGCGATATCCATCAGAATCTGTGTGCGTTCACGAGCCTGAACATTTTCATAGGTTACATCGTGAACAGCGGGATCATGTCCGATATCCTTGAAATGCTGCAGGCAAGCGGCCACAATGTTAATCTCACGAAAATCGGTCTCCAGTTTTTTGCAAAGTTCAACAGCGTTATGATACGTCCTGTCCGTCGTGCCAAATCCCGGCAGAGTCACTGTGATGATATTCTTCCGGGGCAGTTTCAGTAAATCGAATGTTTTGACAGCGACAAGAAGAGCCAGGGTTGAATCCAGTCCGCCGGATATACCCAGCACCACCCGCTTAAGACCGGTATGTTCGATACGTTTAGCCAGGGCCGCTGTTTGAATATTAAATATTTCTTTACATCTCTGTTCTCTCTGTTTTTCATCTGTGGGAACAAACGGATGCTTTTCCACTTTCCGATCAAAACGGCCAAAATCCGTGTCATTGAATGAAAAAGGAATGTGACGCATCTTCCACGGGACGGCCGATACAGCCTCGCGGAAACTGATGTTTTTCAGTCTTTGTAGATTCAGCCGCTCAATATCAATGATCGACGTGATTACTTCGTCATCGCGCTGAAAACGAGCATTCGCCTGGAGCATATTACCATTCTCGGAAATGAGCAGTTCTCCTCCAAAGACGACATCCGTTGAAGATTCGTAAATTCCGGTTCCTGCGTAAATATAGGAAGACATGCACTTGGCGCTCTGAGAAACAACCAGCTGTTTTCGATAATCCGATTTGCTGACCACTTCGTTCGAGGCGGACAGATTGCCGATAATGTTGGCCCCTCCGAGGCTCAGATAACTGCTTGGCGGCACGACACTCCATAAGTCCTCGCAGATCTCCAGACCGAATTGAAACAGCCCGCTTCCGAACAGCAGATTGACTCCGAATGGGATGTCTTTCTGAAAGAACAAGTCCACCGTCTTATCAACGATGTCTCTTCCTGACGTAAACCAGCGGCGCTCATAATACTCCTCATAGTTCGGAATGTAGCTTTTCGGAACAATACCAAGAATCCTGCCATCAAAAATGAGATAGGCGCAGTTATAAACGGCGGTATGCAGATTAAGCGGGGCACCAACCGCGATCAGGGCATCTTTATTTAATGAATAAGCGCAAATTTCCTGCAGTCCCCGCTCAGCTTGATCAAGAAGCAGCTGCTGCAAAAAAAGATCGCCACACGTATAAGATGTCACGCAAAGTTCAGGAAATACAATGAACTTTGCCTTTTCCTGAATGGCCCGGTCGATACACGCCTTAATATGAAGCACGTTATAGTCGACATCAGCCACTTGCGTCACTGGACAGGCCGCCGCTACTCTAATGAAATGATTGGATAGCATGGTGAAACCTCCTGAAATAGCGATACAGAAAAATTTTTTTCGTATTTTCCTGCCTTTTATAAATGATCAAAGTGTGGATCCTTCACAAAAAATGCCTCCCGAGACTCAGAGAGGCTTGAACCCGTTTATTGAAGTGTCAGGCGCATAAACCGCCCTGGGAGCGTGACAATTGATTATGTTCATTCTAAAACGGGCAAATTTGTTTGTCAACGACAGGAAGCATTATCTGCAGCGATGATATTTTCGGCTGTCCGGCGATCTATTTTTGCGAATGGCGCCGTTTATAAAGAACTTGATGAATGATCGGATTCCGCGGCTTTAATCAAATAATCCGAGATGCTTTTCCCGATGTTCTGAATAACGGCCAGCGCCGTCTGCCTGTTTGCAAAATCACGGGTGAGAACAGCTATAGCAAGGTAATGACCGCGATATGAGAAAAAGGCAGCATCGTGGTCCATTTTTTCTATCTCCCCGGTTTTATTATAAACGGAAACCGGATTCGGCATTTCATCGAATAGCCCAGGCAATTTATAGCGGAACTGCTGACATAAAAACCATCTTTTTACCTCTTCCGGGTAAGGGGATTCGCCGGTAAAAATCCGCTGAATGCTTCGGCAGGCATCGCGAGCGCTGATTATATTCCTGAATCCGGCCGACTCCGCCGCCTCATCCATCAGCTTACGTCCAAGGATCGTTTCAGAGTATCCGTGATCGTGAATCCACTTCTGAATACGTTCAGATCCAAATGTGTCAATAATCAGATTGGTCGCCGTATTATCGGAGACACTGATCATCAATGCCAGAAGGTCGCGAACCGACCATTCGCGACCGCTTAATACCTGCAGGACGCCAGACCCTCCGACGATTTCACTGTTCCTGAGCGAGACCTTACGGTCAATAATCGATGGTTCTGAAGAAGCCTGATCGCAGACATACAACAGAATCGGCAGCTTGATCAAACTTGCCGACAGCATCGGAATGGATTCATTCAGCGAGAAATGGAAACCATCCGATCCCTCTGCCTTAATCCCAATATGGCTTCTGAACGGTGCGGAAAGAGCGTCAATCTTCTCCGACAGTTTTTCATTTAATTCCGACACACTCACTCGCCCCTATTTCTGTTATGTACTTTAGGACCTTCCGTCTTCGGCTGATGGAGATGGCACGCGGCAAAATGTCCCCGCTCCACTTCTTGAAACATGGGGGTTTCTTTTGCACAAATCTCCATTGCAAAAGGACAGCGCGTTCGAAACACACAGCCGCTCGGCGGATTGACCGGACTCGGAGGGTCTCCCTTCAGCAAAATTCTTTCTCGGGTTTCCTCAATATCCGGGTCTGGGATCGGAATAGCCGAAAGAAGCGCCTCTGTGTAAGGATGAAGCGGATGTTCATAAAGCACTTCGCTTGAGGTCAGCTCGATAAGGTGCCCGAGATACATCACACCGACTCTGTTGCTGATGTATTTAACCATCGACAGATCGTGCGCGATAAACATCATGGTCAGGCCTTTTTCTTCTTGAAGTTTTTTAAGCAGAACCACAACCTGCGCCTGGACAGAAACGTCGAGCGCAGAGATCGGTTCGTCGGCAATGATAAAATCCGGATCAAGTGCAAGCGCTCTGGCGATGCCGATACGCTGGCGCTGACCGCCGCTGAACTCGTGAGGATAACGGTTCAGGTAGGTCCTGCTGAGACCGACTTTCTCCAGCAGAACCTCAACTCTTTCCCTGCGCTCATACTGATTGTTATATGTCCGGTGAATATCCATCGGTTCAGCTATCAGATCCAGAACAGTCGAACGGGGATTCAGCGATGCATACGGGTCCTGGAAAATCATCTGCATTTTGCGGTGAAGCTGAAAACGCTGATCGCGATCCATCTGATCCACATTTTCTCCATCAAAAAAAATTTCACCATCCGTTTTTTCATAAAGACCCATGATCGTACGTCCGAGTGTCGACTTTCCGCATCCGGATTCACCGACAATACCCAACGTCTCTCCGGGACGGATTGCAAAACTGATATCATCGACTGCTTTCAGAGAACGATGACGATCGACTTCAAAATACTTTTTGACATGCTTGATTTCGAGAAGCGGATTTTCGGCCATATTCATCACTCCCTCCAATAGCGTCTGACCGCACAGAGTTCTCTTTCAAAAACAGTTCCGGCAAGCGCAGTAAGACTGACTTTTTTGCCCGGCGTCGGAGAATGGATCATCTGCCCGTCACCCGCGCAGATACCGACATGATGGACATAGCCTTTCCCTTCATCATAGGCGAAAAAGAGTAAATCACCTGGCTCCATCGATTGCGGATCGACTTCTTTGCCACTGGCCGACTGATCATCCGCATCCCGAGGAATCAGGTATCCCCCCGCCCGCAGCATTGAAAAGCTGAAACCTGAACAATCATAACCATAGGCACTCATGCCTGACCAGAGGTAAGGGAGCTCAATAAAGCGCTGCGCGTTTTTCACGATTTGATCACCTGAAGCAGGGCGCTGCCGGGATGGAAAAATAACGGCTTCGCGGCGAAGAAAGCCTTTTCCAATCGGACTGTCCACTTCGACCGCAGATTCATCCTCACCCAGAAACGGGAGGAACGTACCGAAGCTTAAGTCAAATAACGGATGTCCATCGCTTCGGATAAATGGAGTTGTCCTGCTTTCTACCATAACTCTTTCACGGTTATTGCCGAAAGCCCTGCCAGAGGCAAGCTGGCCGAGCGGCATCCAACCCGGATAACCGCGTGTATCTTTGGCCGATGCCTGTGAGGGGACAACAACTTTCGCCCATCCCCCCTGTATTTCGTCAATGAGGACTTCCTCTCCGAATAAGACCTGGGTCTGAAGCCTCTTCTCCTCACACAAGGCAATATTTTCTTCACG
Source organism: Sporolactobacillus putidus (assembly GCF_014647035.1). Lineage (GTDB taxonomy): Bacteria > Bacillota > Bacilli > Bacillales > Sporolactobacillaceae > Sporolactobacillus > Sporolactobacillus putidus. Next base: position 325,502 of record NZ_BMOK01000003.1, read on the forward strand.
GGTCATCGCGGCCAGCCAGCCTAAAATGTCCGGTGTTTCAGACACCGCCTGGGCATCCACCGGCCGTACCGAAGCAGGATCCGTCCAGACAGTGGCTACAGGAACGGCCACTCTTCTCAAGTCCATATTATATTCTCCTCGTATTATTAATTTCGAAGTTAATCGTTTTCTCTATTCGGCTCGGGTACTGCGTGATATCCTC